>JBFWYQ010000007.1:0-181900 GCA_050186235.1 Hyphomonadaceae bacterium | reverse complement strand
GGCAAATGCCTCTGCGCACTCCAACCTTCGACGTTTGCGCGCACCCCATGCCGGCTGGAAGCCGGCGGTCCTCGGAGCCAAAATCCCGCCGCGCGAAGCAACGCTTCGCCGCGGGCGCCGGCGCGCGTCTAGCGCCGCGCCGAAAAACTGAACAACCCGTCCCAGGCGGCGTCGAGCTTCGCCAGCGCGTCCTGCGGGCCAATCGCGGCATAGCTTTCGCCCTCGCGCTGCACCAGCCCAAGCCGTTCGAGCTTGCCGAGCGCGTCGTGAATCTCGAAATCGATGTCGAGCCCGAAGCGTTCGCGCAGAAACGACTCGCAGAAATTGTCGAGTTCGGCCTTCACCAGCGGCCGGCCTTCGCGCCGCAGCACTGCGTAAGCGAGAAACGCCTCCTTCGCGTCCTGCTCCTCGCCGGCGCCGACGAGCGAATCCAGAACGCCGGCATTGTTGGCGAGGTTGCGGAAATAGACCGTGTCGGCGAGCTGCTTCTGGTAGCGCAAAGTCTGCGCCTCGTACTTCAGGCGCTGGCGCATCACGAACGCGCCGACCGCAACCAGCCCCGACACCGCCGCCAGCGCGCGCTTCAATTCGCTCTCTTCGATCACGCCCTGCGCGCCGAAATAGGCCGCCAGCACCGCGAAGATCACCGTCAGCGCCGGCCACAGATTGAGCAGCACCGGCACGCCGGCGACCACCGCCGGTCCGGCCAGCATCGCCTGATCGCGCGGCCGCATGCTGGGTTTCGCGCCCGGATGCAGCGTGACCAGCTCGGGCCCCGCCACGTTGCGGAAATGCTTGATCAGCGCCGCGCCTTGGCGCACCCCGCGGCGCATCTGCTTCAGCGCGCGGCGATCGGCGCCCGCGGCGGCCTCGTCCTCGGCCTTGAAGCCGACGAGCACGACGACGTCGTTCATCGACTGCACTTCGACGAGCTCGCGCCGCAAGCCGAACCAGCGCTTCACGGCAATGACGTCGTTGCGCGCGCCACGCGCGAAGAAACGCACGCGGCGAATGCCGGCGGAGGAGGGCTTGATCGAGAGGCCCGTAATCTGCTTCGTCGCTGCGCGCGTCTGCACGGTGTCGGGATCGATCTCGGAGAAATTCGCCCGCGCCAAGGCGTCGCTCAATTCGCGTTCGAACGCGTCGAAGGCGGCGACGCTCGCATCGCGGCGCGAGGGCGGTGCGTCGGGATCGAGCGGATCGTATCGCGCTTTGAGCTGCTCGAGCTTTGCGTGCGCCTCGTGATGCATGAGCGCGCCCAACAGTTTCAATACTTCGGCGATCGTCTGCGAGTCGCCCGGCGGCGCGGCCGCGGCGATGGCTTCGGCCAGCTCGGCCTTGCGCACAGCGATGTAACCGTCCCGCCGCGGCGGCGTCCCCTCAGACATGGCGCCAGTGCTAGCCCAGCTTGCGCCCAGGCGCTATGCCGAACCCCGTTGCATAGACGCGCGCAGCAGCGGATGGTGCGCGCGTTCGAAGGGGAGGAACGATGCGGGCTTGGGGACTGATCGTTGCGCTATCGGCGCTGTTGTTTGCGGCGGCGCCTGTGTCCGCGCAACCACAGCCCCGCGATCCTTTCAACGGCCAGTTCGGCGCTTTCGAAATCGCACCTACCCCGAGCGACGCTGCGCGTTTGGCCGGGCTCATGGGCGATGCGCTCGACTCGCTCGAACCGCAGCGTCCTGGCGTGCAGGATGTGTATCTGATCACCGCGTCGTTCTGGGGTGATCCCGTGTTCGAACGCGAAGCCACGCAGGCGGAAGCGATTTTGCGCGAACATCTCGGCGTCTCGCCCAGCCGCTCGATTCTGCTATCTGCCGGCGGCAACGGGCAACGCAATTATCCCGCAGCCACGCCAGACAATTTCGCCGCCGCCATCGGCCAGGTTGGTTCGCTGATCGACGCCAACGAGGATCTCGTCGTCATCTTCGTCACCACCCACGGCCAGTCCGACGGCGCCGCGGCGATGCGCGAACACAACCGCATGTGGGCGAACTTGAGACCAGTTCATCTCGGCGTGATGCTGTCACAAGCCAACATCCGCAATCGCGTCGTGATCATGTCGTCCTGCTTCGCCGGCGCCTTCATCGCGCCTCTCGCCAGCGACGCCACCATCGTCATGGCCGCAGCTGCGCCCGACCGCTCCTCGTTCGGCTGCCAGCCGCAGAACGAGTGGACCTTCTTCGGCGACGCTTATTTCAACCGCAGCCTTCGCGACGGCGGCGACATGATCGGCGCCTTCGACGACGCCAAACGCCTGATCGCGCAATGGGAGCGCGAGCAGAATCTTTCGCCGCCGTCGAACCCGCAGATCTTCGTCGGGCCCCGCGCTGCGACCATGCTGCGCCAAGCCGAACGCGCGGCGCGCTAACCGGCGAGATGCTTCGAAATCAGTTCGAGCGGGGCCGCGGTCGTGCGCTTGGCCGCGCGCATCACGATCCGCGATTGCACGTCCGAGACGAGGCCCAAGGCCAGCATCTTGTCGCGCAGGAAATCGTCGTAAGCATGCATGTCGGTGGTGATCACCCGCAGCATGTAATCGACTGCGCCCGTCACCGTCGCGCAATCGACCACCTCCGGCCACGTCGCCACCGCCGCTTCGAACCGTTCGAGGTTCTCGCGCGACGGCAATTGCAGTTTCACCGACGCGAACACTTCGAAGGTGAGGCCAAGCTTCTCATGGTCGAGCAGCATCACTTGCTTGGTGATCACGCCCGCTTTCTTCAGCCGCTCGATGCGCCGCCAGGCCGGAGAAGAGGAGAGCCCGACCTTGTCGGCAATGTCGGCGATAGAGAGGCTGGCGTCCTGCTGCAGCAGTTCCAGGATGCGGGCGTCGACGGCGTCGAGCGGCTCGGACAAAATTGCCTCCCAGGGGCCGGATGGCGGCAGGTTGTCCCAAGCTTGCGCACGATGCGCCGTATTCGCAAGGCTGCAATGGATTGGAAGTGGATGAAAGTTGCTGAAACGGCGGTATGGCGGCCAAATCTCGCGTCCCAACGCTTGCCCGCACCGCCGCCCGCGCGTATGCATCGCGCCCTTCGGTGGCGTAGCTCATCTGGTTAGAGCGTGGGATTCATAACCCCAAGGTAGGTGGTTCAAGTCCACCCGCCACCACCAATTGGTTCCAACGCCCCTGGTGCAGCGTTTCGTGCAGATGCGGGGAAACGCCCACGCGCTGACTGCCAGGCGCGCGCACGGGCGCGAGCCTGACCCGTCCGCTACGCGCGGGCGGTTGAACCAGGCCGCGCGAGCCCGCTTGGTGACGCGATAGCTATGATGGGAACGTTGCAGAGCGGTCTCCCTCAGCCTTGTCTTCCTCGCGCCCGATCGCCATCGCATCGTTCCTTCTGAAGCGTTAAGCGGCGCGCCTTGCGCACGACGCGCGGCGACCCGTGGAATTTCGTGGCGAAATCAGATGTGCAGACAAGCCGCGGTACGTTCACGGACTGCGCGGCGCATTCTATCTTGCGCCCAGTCGCAATCGTAACGAGGCGTGGGTGTCGTCAGCGGCGCCCAGCGTATCGTCAATGCGATCATCCGGATGCTGTGTAGCGCCACGTTCAAGCGGAGGGCATACCAGCCCTGGAGTTGCGCATGCAGTATGCCCGATTGGGAGATACGGGGCTCATCGTCTCGCGCCTGTGCCTGGGCGTGATGACGTTCGGGGTGAACACCGCCAATGCGGCGCTCGGCAAGGTGGATCAGGCTGGCGCGACGCGAATGGTCGCTGCCGCGCTCGATGCTGGCGTCAATTTCTTCGACACGGCGGACATCTATTCCGGCGGTCAGTCAGAGGAGATGCTGGGCGAAGCGCTCGGGTCGCGGCGGAAAGATGTGGTGATCGCCACCAAGCTCGGGTTCCGCACAGGGCCAGCCATGGTCGAGGCGGGTCTGTCACGCCGGCGCATTATTGCCGCCTGCGACGCGAGCCTCAAACGACTGAACACTGACTACATAGATCTCTACCAAGCCCACAAGGAAGACGAGTTCACGCCGCTCGATGAAACGCTCGAAGCGTTCGATCGCCTCGTGCGGGCCGGCAAGGTGCGCTATCTCGGCTTTTCGAACTGGCCGGCCTGGCGGGCCGCAACGGCGCTGCAGATGCAGAGCGAGCGCGGTTGGGCGCGGTTCGCATCGGGGCAGCTGCACTACTCGCTGATCAATCGCGATGTGGAGCACGAACTTGAGCCGTTCCTGCGTTACAGCGGCCTTGGCATGCTGGTCTGGAGTCCGCTGGGTGGGGGTTTCCTAAGCGGGAAGTACACGCGCGACAACATTGCGCGTGAAGGCCGACACGCGGCGTTCGACATCGTGCCGTTCGATCGGGAGGGAGGCTTCACGCTGGTCGAGGCGATGCGACCGATGGCGCAACGCGCAGGCTGCACTGTGGCGCAGCTCGCCTTGGCTTGGCTGCTCTCGAAGCGTGTGGTGACGAGCGTGCTGGTAGGATCGGCCAAGATGAGCCAACTCGAGGACAACCTGGGCGCGGCTGACTTGCGTCTGGGCGCCGAGACGTTGCTGGAGCTGGATCGGCTCACAGCGCCTCTCCCGATCTATCCGAAATGGTTCAACGCGCGCCTGACCGACGCAAGAGTTCGCGACGGGCTCGCAGCATCGACGGTGATCTCATGAAATTCGATCCGATGGCGCCCGAGACCCTGGAGAATCCGGGTGAGGCCTATTCCAAGCTGCGCGCGGAGTGTCCGTTCCACACTTATGAGGGGCCAAACTTCAAGTTCGCGATCACCAGCGACTATCGCGAGATCAAGGAAGAGATCCTGCAGGATAGTCCCATATGGAGCTTTCGCTTCGGCAACGCGGCGAAAGACACGATTAGCGATGTCGGCTTCAAGACCGATCCGCCGTTCCACATGGCTTTTCGCGCTGCGCTGGCGCAGGGCTTCGCCCCGAAGCAACTCAAGACATACGAGACCGACATCGAGCGCATCTGCGACGAACTCGTCGCCAAGATGCTCGCGATACCTGAGTCACGTGGGGATTTTCACGAGCTGTTCGCGCTGCCGCTGCCGTCGCGGATTATGTGCGTCATGCTGGGCGCGCCGGAGGCAGACAACCTCCATTACAAGCGCTGGGCCGACATTCTGCAGGACATGCTGTTCCACGACCCCACGCCCGGATCGTTCGAACCGATCCTTAAGGAGATATATCCTCACTTCAACGGCCATCTCGACGCGCGTCAGGCCAAGCTGGACGCGGCGGGAATTAGCGAGCCGGACGCGTCGATGCTTGGCGGCGTGCTGCCCAATGATTTCATGTCGCGCGCTATCATTGCTCGCGTTGAGGGTCGCCCGTTGACGCGCGACGAACAGCTCAACATCTGCCTTGCCTTCCTGACCGGCGGTCAGGAAACAACAATTTCGCTCATCGCCAATCTGATGTGGCGCCTGCTCGAAACGCCGGATTTATGGGAGAAGCTGAAACGCGAGCCGGAACTGGTCGAGAACGCGATTGAGGAAAGCCTGCGCTTCGACCCGCCAGTGCTGGCGCACTTCCGCACCAGCCTTTGCCCGACGAGTATGCATGGCGTGGATCTGCCGGAGCGCACCAAGCTGATGTTCTCGATTGTGGGCGCCAATCGCGACCCGGCGGTGTTCGAGAACCCGCAAACGTTCCGCATTGATCGGCCGTTGGCGCAGGCGCGCAAGCATCTCTCGTTCGGCTCAGGGGTGCACTTGTGCCTGGGCGCGCCGGTGGCGCGGCTCGAAGCGAAGATCGCGTTCAGCAAGCTGATCCAGGCGCTGCCGAATTTGCGTTTGGACGGGCCGACGCAGCGGATTGGTTCGTGGATGCATTGGGGCAGAGTGAAACTGCCCGTGGCGTGGGGTTGAGATGCTGGACAGGGCAAGAATCGGAACGGAGACGGAAGAGCGCGAGATCGTGGTCGAGGCGGGCATGCTGCGCTTGTTCTGCCAGGCGATTGGTGAAACCAATCCGATCTATCAGGACGAAGAGATCGCTCGCAACGCGGGTTATCGCGCTATTCCCACGCCTCCAACCTACGCCTCAGTGTTGGCGAACCTGGCGCCGTCGACGACTGATCTCGTGCTTGGCGTGCTGGGCGCCGATCTTGGGCGCATGTTGCACGGTGAGCAGGGCTTCACTCAGTTCAGGCCCATTTTCGTCGGCGACCGTATCCGCCTGCGCCAGCGCATCGCCGACATCCACGACAAGAAGAATGGTGCGCTCGAATTCGTCACGCTGGAAACCAACGTCACCAATCAAGACGACGAACTCTGCGCAACAATGCGCACCGTCGCCGTGCTACGGAACTAGGACGCATGCCAACCGCCGCCACCTACCGCGACGCCGCTGTCGGGTCCGAATTGCCCCCGCTAGTAACGCCCCCGATTGACCCGCTGACGCTTGCCTTGTTCGCAGGCGGATCAGGCGACCACAATCCCATACACCTTGACCGCCAATTCGCATCCGCGAATGGATTCGAGGAGGTGTTTGCTCACGGCATGCTTTCGATGGCCTATCTCGGGCGGCTGCTCTCGAACTGGGCGCCGCCGGAGCGAATCCGCGATTTCTCAACGCGCTTCGTTGCAATTACGCCGCTGCGCGCCGTCGTCTCCTGCAGCGGCGTGGTGACCGAGATTGGCGAGGTGAACGGCCAGCTTTGCGCCCGGATCTCGCTGAAGACGATGCTGCCGGATGGAACCACGACGCTGAAGGGCGAGGCATTGGTTCAGCTTGACTGAACTCGGAGCCGCTCGTGCCAAGCCGCGCGGCGGACTTTGCCTGATTCATCGCGCAGCGGCTCGTCCACGAACGTAACGGCGCGCGGCATTTTGTGCGACGCCACGCGTTCGCGTAACGCCTCGAGCAAAGACGCTTCCGTCCACTTCGGAGCATCAGATTGGAGCAGAATGATAGCGTGCGGCACGACGCCGAGGTCCTCGTGTGGTGCGGCGGCGACAACGCTGTCAAGCACGCCTGCGAGCGCATCGATCTGCGCCTCGATCTCGGCTGGGAACACGTTGACGCCGCCTGTGACGATCATGTCGGTGCGGCGGTCGGCGATGTAGAGATAACCGTCCGCGTCGAGCCAGCCCATGTCGCCGAACGAAGCCCATTCGCCACGTCGGCGAGCGTCGGCGCCGATATAGCGGAATGTGGATTCGGGGCCGCCAGCGCGGCGGAAATAGATTTCGCCGATCTCGCCTGTCGGCAGCGGCGCGCCGTTCTCATCGACGATCCTGACATCGATGCCCTGGCGCGGACGACCGACGGAGCCCGGATGCAGAAGCCACTCCGCACCGCCGATAATCGTCGAGCCAATGCGTTCTGTGCCGCCGTAGATCTCCCACACCGCGTCGGGACCTAGCATATCGATCCAGGCCCGCTTCACAGCAGGTGGGCAAATGGCCGCCATGTGCAGCAACGTTTGCAAGCTCGAGATGTCGTAACGCGTGCGCACGTCCGGAGGCAGTTTGGCGATCCGCGCCATCATGGTCGGCACGAGATAGGCCCATGTCGCTCGATGACGCGCGACGTGCGCAAGGTAGGATTCCGCATCGAAGCGACCCATCTCGACGACATGACAGCCCTCGCCAAGCGCCGGGATCATCATGCCGAACGGCGCGCTGTGATAGAGCGGCCCGGGGTTGATGATCGTCGAATCCGCTGTCCGCCGATGTCCTTGCTTTTCGATGCTCCAGAGCGCCGGATTAGGATCAATGATCAGCTTTGGCCGGCCGGTGCTGCCGCCGCTGGTCGAGATCTTCCAACGGCTTGCGATTTTGAGCGGCGGGGGCGTATCGGGAAACACGCTGAGTTCATCCGTCATCAGCGGACCGTCCGTCGCGAGCACGAGTTTCGGCTGCGCCAGGGCAACGATCTCGCCGAACTCCCGTTGCGTAAGTTTGTGTGAGACGTGGATGGGCGTGGCGCCGAGTTTCCAGACGCCATAGACAAATTCGTAGTAGGCCGCGCCGTTGGGGAGAGCCAGGACGACGACTTCGTCGTGTCCAAGTCCAGCTTGCAGCAACTGCCATGCCCGCTGATTGGAGCGCTTTTCGATCTCCGCTCGGGTCAGGCTTCGATCGCTTAGCGTGAGGGCTGTCCGGCTCGCACTTCGTTTCGCTTGCGCTGCGAGCAACAGCGCAAGCGGGGCGCCTTCAATGGCGGCGCCTGTCACATCAACGAGTCTTTGATCGCCGCTCCCCACAATGTCCTTTCCACAGGTCTGCATTGATCTCGGTCAATGCCTCGCGATCCTGGCGTTTGGGCGGCCAATACGCCAATCGCCGATGCGATGGATCGGCGATCCGGTTCGGCTCGACGGAGGAGGTGGGTTAACCTAGATGACAGGCGGACGCGAGAACGAGTGATGAAAACCGTGCGAGAGCATTCCTCGCTCAGTGGCGGGCCAATCCCGCTCTACCACCAGCTCGAGCGCCAGCTGCGTGAGCGCATAACGCGTGGCGAGTTCAAGCCGGGGGAGGCGCTGCCAACCGAGGAGCGCATCTGCGTGCAATACGGGGTGAGCCGCATCACAGTGCGGCGGGCCTTGGATGCGCTTATTGCTGAGGGGCTGATCACCAAACGCCGCGGCGTCGGCTCGTTTGTGACGCCTCCGTCGGCGGGCGGCGTGCGCTCGGTGCGCTTGTCGGGCTCGCTGGACGAGTTCCTTGCTTCAGCCGGCGCCCTTGCCACCGAGGCCCTCTCGATGGAGGAGGTCGATGCGCCGGAAGAGGCAGAACGGGGCTTGCGGCTGGAACCCGGATTACGCTGCACGCGGCTGGAGCTGTTGAGTTATTTGGACGGCGCCCCGCTAGGGCATCACAATCTCTATCTACCGTTATCCGTGGGGCGGCTCGTGAAGGCTGCCGAGGTCGGCCAGAAGCTTCCCGTCATCCGCATGGTGGAAGACAAGCTGGGGGTGCGCGTGGTGCGCGCGGAGCAGTTCCTGGAAGCCGATGTCGCCGGGCCCGACGCCGCCAAGCATCTGGGGCTGCAGGAGGCGACACCCGTGCTCAAGGTGACGCGCATCTACTACGACACCAGTGGCGCCCCCGTGGAAATGATCGTCGCGCGCAACCACCCGGAGCGCTACCGCTATTCGATCGACTTCGTGGCCCGGCCAAAGCCGATCTGATCTGGCCGTTCGGAAAATTGAGCTTCGTTCCGAAAAAGTGCACAAGTGCCTTGCGGGATCATAGTTGTTATGACAACATGTCATCATAATAATTAAGGGAGGACTTCTCATGGCCCGGTCGCTGGATCCGAAGAAGATCAAGTCTGCGCGCAGAGCGCTCGAAGTTCTCGAATATTTTCAAGGAGATCGGACTGAGGCGACGGTTATGGATATCGCTCGATCCATGGGCTACCCGCAGTCCAGCACCTCGGAATTGCTGAGCTGCCTGGTGGCGCTTGGGTATCTGACGCGCAACCGCGCTGCCCGCACCTATCGGCCAACCGCGCGCGTGGCGGTCCTCGGCGCGCGGGTTCAGCCGCGCCTCTTCCGCGACGGGCGCCTGCTCTCGACCATGGATGAGCTGGCCAGCGAAACCGGCGCAACGGTGGTGCTCGGCAATCGCGTCGGCCTTGACGTCCAATACATCCATTGTTCCTCGCCGGCGGACTCGGATCTGAGTGTGGCAGAAGGCGCTTCGGCGCCGCTGGCGCATTCGGCCATGGGCAAGGCGGCGCTCGCTGCGATGGATCGCAACTACATGCGCAAGCTGATGCATCGCGTGAACGCCGAGAGCGCTGAGGGGATGCGCGTTCCGTTCGAGACGATCGCACACGAGTGCGATGAAGCGAGTTCACGCGGTTACGCTACCGCCAACGAGCAGGGCGGGCGGATGATCGCCATGCTGGTTTCGCAGGGCGGACCTGAAGAGGGATTGGCGCTCGCCCTGCTGCTCACCGAAGAACAGCACGACAGTCGCCGCGAGTACTTCGTGCAGGCTTTGCGCGGCGCGGTGGCGCGTCTGGCGCCGGCGACGCCGCCTCAGCGTTATGCGCCGTCGCGTCCGAGCGAACGTGCGCCGATACAGATGATGGGCTGAACCGTTGAGGCGGCTCAGACGGTTTCTGGGCCGCCCAGGACGATGACGGACTGGCTGGACAGCACGCCGCCATTGCCGTGCGCGAGCGCGAGTTTGGCGTTGGCGATCTGACGATCTTCGGCTTCACCACGCAGCTGACGTGCAGCCTCGATCAGCGTGAAGATGCCGTTCATGCCGGGGTGTACACAGGAGAGTCCACCACCATGCGTGTTCACCGGAAGCGCTCCGCCCGGTGCAATGCGGCCGTCTTCAACAAAGCTCGCGCCTTCGCCCTTGGCGCAGAACCCAAGGTCCTCGAGGAATAGGATCGTGTTGATTGTAAAGGCGTCGTAGAGCTCCAGCACATCGATGTCTTCGGGCTTCACACCCGCCTGCGCATAGGCGCGTGCGCCGGCACGCGCCGCGCCGGTTGTCGTGAGATCAGGCATCCAGGCGATTTCGCGATGCGTTGTCTCCGAGGCTGCGCCGAGCACGTAGACGGGCCGCCGCGTCAGGTCGCGCGCACGATCCTCACGCGTCATCACCAGCGCGCCGGCGCCGTCGGTCACGAGACAGCAATCGAGTGCAGAGAGTGGATCGGAGACCATCCGCGAGGCGAGATAGGTCTCCATTGTCAACGGGTCGCGCTTGTACGCTTCGGGATTGAGCTGGGCCCACGCGCGCGCCGCGAGCGCCACCGCGCCGAGTTGCTCTCGCCTGGCGCCAAATTCGTGCATGTAGCGTGCGGCTGCCAGCGCGTACGAGGAAACCGGATTGAGCAGCGCGTAGGGCGCTTCGTGGGCCATCGGGCGCACGGTGTTGACCAGCTTGCCCGCAGCGGTCGCCTGGTTGCTGCCATAGGCGATCAACGCGACATCGACGGCGCCTGCGGTGAGCAGCCATGCGGCCGTCTCGACATAGACCTCGAATGAGGAGCCGCCGAGCCTGTTGTTGTCGAGTATCTTGGGCTGGATGCCAAGATATTGTGCGAATGAAAGCCCGCCCAGCGTATCGGTCGGGTGGCAGAAGAAGAGGCCGTCGACGTCCGAGAGCCGAAGGCCAGCCTGCGCCAGCGCGGCAAAGCTTGCCTTCGCAGCGAGATCGGACGCTTCGAAGCCGGGCGCTTTGCCGATGCCGAATGTGGCTGCGCCGACGATGGCGGTCTCGCCGCGTGGAAAGCGATCGCTCATGGCGCTGCGTTTTCGGGAACGAACACCACGAACGGCGTCTCGTCGCCACTGACAACCCTGGCGCGCACGTTCATGCCGATCGTGACTTCCTCGGGTGCGATACCTTCGACCCGGCTCATCATGCGCGGCCCCTCGGCAAGATCGATCAGCGCGACATTGTAGCTCGGTTCGGGCGGCTTCTTGCGCACGATTGTGGTCGAGTACACGCGCCCCCGGCCAGACGCCTCCACCCATTCGAGCTCCGCGCCATCACCTGGCGCGGCGACGCGCGGATAGAAGACGTATCGGCCATCGGTCGTGCGCTGGATCATGAAGCGGCCCGCGCGCAGGAAATCGCTGAACTGCTTGTCCGGTCCGGAGTCGCCCATGCCTCAGTTCCCGCGATAGCTTGGCTTGCGCTTTTCCTTGAAGGCCGTCGTGCCTTCCTTGAAATCCTCGGTCGTCACCATGAGCGGCTGGATGTTGGCCTCGAAATCGAGCGCCTGTTCGAAGGTCTGTGCCGGCGCCGCATCGAGCTGACGCTTGGCCATCCCGATGGCGATCGTAGGCGACTGGGCGAAGCCCAGCGCCAGTTCCAGAGCCTTGGGCAGAACCTCCTCGGGAGGCAGCGCGTAGAGTGCAAGTCCCAGCCGCTCAGCCTCGGCGCCGCTGACGAAGCGGCCAGAAAAGAGAATCTCTTTCGCGCGTTGCAGCGGCACGTACCGCGTAAGTAGGAACGCGGCGCCGCCGTCGGGCGCGAGACCGATATGGCGGAAGGCAAACTGGAAGCGCGCATCCTCCGCTGCGACCACGACATCGCACGCCAGCGCCATGGCCCAGGACATGCCGATGCAAACGCCTCTCACCGCGGCGATGACAGGCTTGTTCGTCTGCGCGATGGCGCGGCACATACGGTGCATGTGGCGCATGCGCATGAGCGAGCCTCGTGTGCCGCCGCCGCCCATTTCGCTGACGTCGGCGCCGGCGCTGAAGTCGTTGCCCGCGCCCGTAAGGATGATCGCGCGGACCTCGTCGTCGTCCTGCGCCCGTTCGAAGGCGTGCTGGATGTCCGTGCGCATCGCCAGCAGGATGGCGTTCTTCCGCTCGGACCGGTTGATGGTGATCGTCGCGACGCCGTCGGAAACACTGTAGTCGATGCCCATTCGGCTGCTCCGGTTTCTGCCGCTTCGTGCTTACTATCATCGGCCTGTAGGGGACAGGCGTCAGGCCAGTGTTCAGGCCATATCGCGGCTGCGATAGCCGGGAAGCCGCGATGCCGTGGCGGCTTGTTCGCAGCGCCACGGCAGGCATTGTTTGTCCGTGCAGACGTTCTCGATCCGGCCGTTCGAGCCGCCCGTTGACGCGGCGGCGTTGCGCGCCGAGGTGCGCGCGTTCCTGGCCGCGCATCAGCCGAAGGGCGATGCGACATCGCGCTCGAACAGTTGGGCGGTAGCCGACAAGGCCTTCACGCGCGCGCTCGCTAAGGCCGGCTACGTCGGCATGGTCTGGCCGAAGCGCTATGGCGGGGGAGAGCGTCATCCGCTCGAGCGCTACATCGTGCTCGAGGAACTGCTGGCTGCTGGCGCGCCCGTCGGTATGCACTGGATCGCCGACCGGCAAGGCGGGCCGCTGCTGTTGCGCTACGGCAGCGAAGCGCAGCGCCAGGACTTGCTGCCGCGCATGGCCGCGGGCGAACTCTACACCTGCATCGGCATGAGCGAGCCCGGCAGCGGCTCGGACCTCGCCTCGGTGCGCACGCGCGGCGAGCGCACGCCGGACGGCTGGCGCATCAATGGGCAGAAGGTCTGGACCACGAATGCGCACAACGCCCACTACATGATCGCGCTCGTGCGTACGGGCGCGGGCAGTCAGCGCCAGGAGGGGCTCACCCAATTCCTGATCGACATGAAGGCGCCCGGCGTGACCGTGCGGCCAATCATCGATCTCGTTTGCGGCCACGACTTCAACGAAGTGTTTCTCGAAGACGTGCTCGTGCCCGACTCGCTGCGCGTGGGGGAAGAAGGCGCGGGCTGGAAACAAGTTACGGCGGAATTGTCGCTCGAGCGATCGGGACCGGAGCGGTATCTTTCGAGCTATGCGCTGCTCATAGAGTTCATCAGGGTTGTCGGCACGAAGCCTGATCCTGCTGCGACGGCGTTGATCGGCCAGTTGACTGCTGAGTTGTGGACCTTGCGGCAGATGTCACGTTCCACGGCGGCGAAGCTCGCAGCTGACGAAGATCCCGCCTTGGAGGCGGCCATCGTGAAGGATCTCGGCAACAGCTTTGAGCAAGCGCTGCCGCGCCTCGTTCAGGCGATGAACGACTTCGATCTGTCCGCGGACACAGATTTCGCGCGAGCTTTGGCGTTTCTGCTGCAGGTGTCGCCGTCCTTCTCGCTGCGCGGCGGCACGCGCGAGATACTTCGTGGTATCATCGCACGGGGGCTTGGGCTTAGATGAGCGAAAGCCGGAGCCTTCTGCTCGAGACCGCCGAGCGTCTGTTCGCCGGCTTGAGCGACACGGCGCCGTTTACGTCTTCGTGGCGCGAGGTGGCGACCGCAGGATTGCCGTCGCTGCTTGTCGCCGAGAATAGGGATGGCTTCGGCGGTGACTGGGGCGATGCATTCGCGGTGCTGCGCTGCGCCGGTTCTCACGCTGCGCCCCTGCCGGTGGGTGAAGCGATCGTCGCGGCGCGGCTGGCGGCGGATGCGGGGCTCGAGCTTGACGCCGGTTTGGCGACCATCGCGTCGCGCGCGGCCGGAGAAGTCGATGCGAAGGGTCGCTTCGCCGGCCACATTGCGTCGGTTCCATGGGGCCGCGAGCCGGCGCAGGTTGTCTTCGATCTGGGCGAGCAAATTGTTTGTGCGAAGACGGCCGACGCCAGAAGCATCGAGCGTCGTTCCAGTCCCGCCGGCGAGGCGCGGGATACACTGATCTTCGAAGGCGCCGCCGTTCAATGCGCCGAACGCCGGATGAGTGTGCTTGAAGCCGGCGCGTTCGTTCGCGGCGCCCAGATTGCTGGCGCGCTCGATGCCACGCTCGCGCTATCGATCCAACATGCGAACCAACGCATCCAATTCGGAAAGCCAATCGGCACGTTTCAGGCGGTGCAGCAATCGCTCGCGGTGTTCACCGAAGAGGCGGCCGCAGTGAATTGCGCTGGTCAGGCCGCGGCGGAAGCGACTGACCGAGGCGACGCTGGGTTTGAGATCGCCGCGGCAAAGCTGCGTGCAAACATGGCTGCCGCAGTGGGCGTCGCGACTGCCCATCAGGTGCATGGCGCGATTGGCTTCACTCAGGAGCACACCCTGCACCGGTTCACGCGCCGTCTCATAACGTGGCGCTCAGAATTCGGCAGCGAGCGTTTCTGGGCGGAACAAATCGGGCGCGGCGTCTGCGGCCGAGGCGCCGATGCGCTATGGCCCTTCCTGACAGCGCGCGGCGACACAGGCCTTAGAGGACGATCCAAATGACAACCGCAGTGATCGTCTCGCCGTCAAGCCAGCTCTCGGATGACGCCAGCGTCTGCGTGGTCATGGCCGAGGACGAGGCCGGACGGCGCGGCCTGCAGCCGCTCGGCCGCTTCGCCGGTTTCGCGGGGCTGAAGGTCGACGACATCGATATTTGGGAGTTGAATGAGGCGTTCGCGGTGCAGGTCGTCTATTGCCGCGATCGGTTGGGCGTTCCTCAGGGGCGGCTCAATGTCGACGGCGGCGCCATTTCCATCGGCTACCCATACGGCATGAGCGGCTCACGCCTGACCGGACACGCGCTCATCGAGGGCCGCCGCCGCGGCGCCAAATGGGCTGTGGTGACGATGTGCGTCGGCAGCGGCATGGGCGCGGCCGGCTTGTTCGAGGTGCCATGATGGCGGATCGCTACGCTCAATTCGACCGGCTCATGTTCGAGCGCCCGGCGCCGCATGTGCTGCGCGTTACCATCAACCGGCCCGACAAGATGAATGCGGTCGATGCGGAAGCGCACGGGCAGCTGGAGCGGGTGTGGGCGGCGATCGACGCTGATGAGGCGACGCGCGTCACGATCATCACTGGCTCGGGCAAGGCATTCTGCGCCGGCGGCGACCTCACTTCGATGCCATCGTCGGCGGGCAAGCTCGATCCCAACCAGGAGGCTTCGCGCAGCTTCCGCACGGCGACGAACCTTGTGATGGGCATGATCAATGCCTCCAAGCCGATCATCTCCGCCATCAATGGCCCTGCGGTGGGCGCTGGCCTTGCCATCGCTCTGCTCGCCGATATTTCGATTGCTGCACGTCAAGCCAAGCTGATCGATGGCCATGTCCGTATCGGCGTCACAGCCGGCGATCATGCCGCGCTGATTTGGCCGCTGCTGTGCGGGATGGCGAAGGCGAAGTATTTCCTCCTCACCAACGAAACGATGACGGGCGAGGAGGCCGAGCGGCATAACTTGGTGTCGCTTGCGGTCGACGCAGGTGAGCTGCAGGGCAGAGCGCTTGAGATCGCGACTAAACTCGCCAACAGCGCGCCGACTGCCGTGCGCATGACGAAATACGTCATGAATCACTGGTTGCGGCAGAACCAGGCGATCTTCGACCTCTCGGCGGCGTTCGAAATGATCAACTTTCAGGGGGCAGAGTCGGAGGCAGCCATCAAAGCAATGAACGAAAAGGCGACGCCGGATTTTCCAGCGAAGACCTATTTCTGATGACGGATGCGTCTCAATCCGAAGAATTGCGCGCAAGCTTCCGCGAAGTGCTCGACGATATCGCTGCTGCGGGCGATATCCGCCGTCACGTCGATGCCGGCGCTGCGCGCTGCGAGCCGCTGTGGCGCAAAGCTGCCGGCCTGGGCTGGTTCGCGCTGCTGACGCCAGAAGAGCATGGCGGCCTGGGACTTGGCCGCGCCGCGGCGGCAGTGCTTTACGAAGAGCTGGGGCGTGTGACGGCGCCGCTGCCCATCCTGGGCGCGCTGGCGGCGACGGAAATTCTGAGTGCGTTCGGCGACGAAGCGCAGCAGGCATTGTGGGCGCCGCGTTTAGCGGCAGGCGAGACCGCGACGTTCAGCGTTGAAGACCTGACGCCAGACTGGGCGGGGCTTTGCCTGAAAGAAGATGGGCTGACCGGCAATGCGAACGAGTTGCTCGACGGCGCGGAAGCAGCGCTGCTGCTGACGCCCGTCCGCTTGGCTGGCGGGATGCGTTGGGCGTTGACGGAGACAAGCCGCGTGGCCGTGCAGCGCGGCGAATTGGTAGACCGGACGCGGAGCCTGGCCTCCGCGCGGCTGGACTCTGTTCCAGCGGCCGTGCTTCCGGGCGCAGCGGAGGCCATAGCCAGAACCCTGCGCATGCACGCCTGTTTCGCTATCGCCTGCGATTCCGTCGGCGGCGCCAAGGCGGTGCTGGAGCTCACAGTTCAGTACCTCATGACTCGCGAACAGTTCGGCAAGCCGATCGGCTCGTTCCAGGCGCTGAAGCATCGCTGTGCAGAGCACAAGGTGGCGATCGAAGCGGTGGATGCGTTGCTGGAGGAGGCGGTCGCGCGTTGGGATCGGGATGACGAAGAGGCCGAACTCTATGCGCTATTGGCTAAGTCGCTGGCATGCGAGGCCTATGCGTCCATGGCGACGGACGCCATACAGCTGCACGGCGGCCTCGGCTTCACCTGGGAGCACAACTGCCACCTCTATTTGAAGCGCGCCAAACTCAATCAGGCTCTGCTCGGCGGTGTTGCTGCGCCGCACGACCGGGCGGCGCAGCTGTTGGTGGTGTGAGGATCGAGATGGCCCCCAAGACCTGCACCGAACGGCGTGACTTTGCACCGCTGGCCCATCGCGGTGATCTCGACGCTTTCCGCGCCGAAGTGCGGGCTTGGCTCGAGGCTATCGTGCCGCGGGGGTGGTTCGCGCGATCCGCCGGTGCGGCGGAGGCTGAGTATCTCGCCTTCCAGCGCTGGTGGCTGAGTGAGCTGCAGAAGGTTGGTCTCGCAACGCCACATTGGCCCAAGGACTGGGGCGGTGAAGACCTTTCGCTGCGCCATCAAGTGATCGTCTCGGAAGAGATGGTCCGCGCGCAGGCGCCAAGCCCGGATATCTATGTCGTCTCGCTCTTCCACTTGCCGGCGACCTTGTTCGCGCACGGCTCGCCCACGCAGCGCGAGCGCTATCTCAACGGCTTCATCAAGCACGGCCACATCTGGTGCCAGGGCTTCTCCGAGCCCAACGCCGGCTCGGACCTCGCCAGTCTGCGCACGCGCGCGGCGCGGCGCGGCGATGTCTATGTCGTGAACGGCCAGAAGGTGTGGTCCTCTTTCGCGGCGCATGCGGACTACTGCCTGCTGCTAGCGCGCACGGATCAAAGCGCGCCGAAGAAGCAAGCGGGCATTTCGTACTTCATTCTCGACATGAAAGCCCCCGGCGTCACTGTGCGCCGGATCAAGCAGATGACGGGCCAGGCCGAGTTCTGCGAGCTCTTCTTCGACAATGTCGAGATTCCGGCGGAGAACCTGATCGGGGCGGAGAACGCAGGCTGGGCGATCGCTCAATCCACATTGTCGGCCGAGCGCGGCCTGATCGTGTTCGATCTGGCCGAACGGATGCACGACGCGTTCACGCGCGAGATCGCTGCCGCCAGACAGAGCAGGCCCGCCTGGTGGGCCGACGATCAATTGCGGCGCACTTTCGTTGCGCACCATGCCGAATTGCAGTCGTTGCGCGCGCTGATCCGGCGCATGCTGCGCGAGTTGGAAGAGAACGCCGAAACTGGCGCATCCGCGCTACCGCCGCTCATCAAGATCAAATGGTCCGAGCTGTTGCGCCGCCACACCGATTTCTGGCTCGCAGCGGGCGGGTTACAGGCTCAGAAGCACGCGCCGCTCTTGACCGGCGGCGGGCAGATCACCGGCAATCGCATGCAGGACTTCATGTGCTCTTACGCATGGACCATCGCCGGCGGCGCCAACGAAATCATCAAGACGCTGATCGCCGAGCGCGTGCTCGGACTGCCGCGCTGATCGGCGAGACGGGACATTGAAGGGAAGACGAATGGACGCCATGAGGTTCGACGGCAAGGTCGTGATCGTGACTGGAGCAGGCAACGGCTTGGGCCGCGCCTATGCGCTGCAGATCGCCGAACGCGGCGGCAAGGTCGTGGTCAATGATCTCGCGGGCAAAGGGGGTCCGGACGCGGCCGCATCCAAAGTCGTGACGGAGATCAGAGCCGGAGGCGGCGAAGCGGTCGCCAATTTCGATTCGGTGGCGACGCCCGAAGGTGGCGCCGCCATCACCAAGACGGCGCTCGACGCGTTCGGCCGCGTGGATGTCGTGATTGCCAACGCCGGGATCCTGCGCGACCGCAGCTTCGCCAAGATGAGCGTCGAAGAGTTCGACATCATCTTAGACGTGCACTTACGTGGGACTGTGTTCACCGTGCAACCCGCATTCAACTGGATGCGAGAGAACGGCGGCGGGCGTATTGTCGTGACGACTTCGCCGTCGGGTCTGTTCGGCAGTTTCGGCCAGGCCAATTATTGCGCGGCCAAGATGGGTATTGTCGGGCTGATGCGAACGCTGGCGATCGAGGGCGCGAAGGCAGGAATCAAAATCAATGCACTGGCGCCAACCGCCGCGACGCAATTGACGGCCTCGGCCGGTGTGCCGGGCGAGGTAAACCCGAACGCAGATCCGAAGGACGACGCAATGTCGGTGCGGCGCGTTTCGCCGCTGGTGCTTGCGCTTGCGCATGAAAGCTGCCCGGCTTCCGGAGAGATTTTCAATGCGGGCTGCGGCTGGGTGAGTCGCACGGTTATCGCGGTCAATGATGGCGTCACGCTCGACGCGTACACCCCGGAAACAGTCGCCGCGCGCTGGGGCGACATTCGCGACACGGGGCGGCTGCGCGTGCCGCGCGACGGCGCGGACTACTGGACCATGATTCAGCAGGCGACCGGCGCGGCGAGCTAGGCGCTCGACTTGGGAGCCTTGTCTGGTCGATGGTCCTGCGGCAAGCCGAGGATCTTTTCGGCGATGGTGTTGAGCAGCATCTCGTCCGTACCGCCGGCGATGCGCAGGGTGGGGCCGTCGATCCAGGACATCATGTAGTCCGTGCGTGTCTTCGCCGCGCCGTCATATGCCACGCCTGCCGGGCCACTGAGATCGAGCGCCAAGGTCGCCATCGCGCGGCGTGCGCGAGAGGCCGCCAATTTGTGGATCGAGCCCTCTGGCCCCGGCTCGCGCCCGGCGGTGAGTTCTTCCAGCGCGCGCTCGTGGATAGCGGCGAGGCCGCGCCGGGTTGCGTAGGCGCGAGCGATCGCCGCGCGCACGCGCCCGTCTTCGAGCGCAGGCCGGCCGAGCAGGCGCCGCCGCCGCGCCAGATCGATCAGCGACGAGAGCGGCGGGCCGTCATCGGAAGCGGCGGCGACATAGCGCTCCATCATCAAAGTGAGGATCGCCATGCGGAAGCCATCATTGACGGCCCCGAGGCGATTGGCGTCGGGGATGCGGACATCGTCGAAGAACACTTCGTTCACATCCTCATGCTCGTGCAAGAGCTTGATCGGACGCACGGTGACGCCGGGCGCCTTCATATCGACGAAGAAAAAGGTGAGGCCTTTGTGCTTGGGCGCGTCCGGATTACTACGCGCCACGAGGATGCCGAAGTCGCAGAACTGGGCATAGCTGGTCCAAATCTTCTGCCCGGTGAGCACCCACTCGTCGCCCTCGCGGCGCGCGCGGAGACGCCCGGCGGCAAGATCGGAGCCCGCACCCGGCTCGGAGAAGAGCTGGCACCACATCTCTTCGCCACGCACAGCGGGGGGCACATAGCGCCGTTTCTGTTCCGGCGTTGCGTGGTGCAGCATCATCGGCACCGGCATGCCAAGCGTGATGGCGAGCAGCCCGGCGGGGAAACCGTATCTTGCTTCTTCGCTTGAGAAGACGATCTTCTCGAGCTCTGTGCCGCCGGCGCCGCCGTACTCTTTCGGCCACGTGATGCAGGCGTAGTTGTTAGCCGCTTTCACGCCCTGCCACTTCTTGGCCAGTTCGACCTCTTCAGCCAGAGAAAGGCCGCGCCGCGACTCCCAGCCGAAGGCAGGCGCGTGCTGTTCCAGAAATGCTCGCGCGCGGCGGCGGTAGTCAGTCAGATCGCTCATGCGCCGGCGATCGCGTCGACAACGACGTCCTCCCAATAGAGCGGCGAGCCAAGCTCCAGCGCGAGCGCGCGGGCCCGGCGGAGATAGAGGTGGAGATCATGCTCCCAGGTGACGCCTATGGCGCCGTGCGTTTGGATCGATTCTGCCGCGGCGAATTCAAACGCCGCGCTTGCCGTCAGCCGCGCCGCAGCAGAGCGGGCCACGAAATCCGCCGCACTTTCAGCCAGCCCAGTTGCGGCAACCAGCGCATTGCCGCGCGCCAGCTCGATCGCGACATACATTTCCGCGATACGATGCTTGATCGCTTGGAAGCGGCCGATGAGCTGTCCAAACGCTTCGCGTGTATTGGCGTAGAGCTGCGCCTTCGCCATGACAGCCTCAGCGCCGCCAATCTGCTCGAATGCCGTCACCATGGCTTGGACGGCGAGGATGCGCAGTGCGTCCGCGCCTGCGGCGAGCGCCTCCCCTGGAACGTTACGGAAGTTAAGGTCGGCCGCGCAGCGGGAGTTGTCTATCGCATCAACCACAACGCGCTTCACGCCGCCTGCGCTCAGATCGGTCAGGACTAGGCCAGTGTCACTCGACACCAGCGCGTGCGTCGCCGCCGCCGCACCGGCGGCCGCGATCTTCCTCCCGTTCAAAACTCCATTCGAAAAAACTGTCTTCGGCTTCGCGGGTAGTCCGTCCTCATCCTCGAAAAGGGCAAGCGCGAAGCGGATGTCGCCGCTGACGATGCCTGGGATCAGTGCGGCGCGTTGCGCTTCATCGCCGTACTCCACGAGCGCCGTGATCACCGCGTAGTTGGCGGCCGGGAAGGGCGCGCCGGCGACGAAACGGCCACACTCCTCAGCGATGATGCAGACATCAAGCGGACCCAAGCCCAAGCCTCCGTACGCCTCGGGCGCGCCGGCGCCAGTCCAGCTCATGTCGATGCAGTCTTGCCAGAAGCGCGTGTCAAATGCGCCTTGGCGGCGCAGCAGATCGCGCTGCACGTCCGCATCGAACCTATCGTGCAGAAACCGACGCGCTTCGTTGCGGATCTGCTCTTGCTCGCTCGTATAGCTCAGCGCCATGTCACGCCTTCAGCGAGAACGCATCAGCCCAGCCTTTGCCTTGTGCAACCAAGCGCTCCAGCAGCTTCGCAGGCGACCAGCGCACGCCGCGGCGCGGCGCAAGCTCGCGCGCCGTCGCTAGCACCTTGTGCAGCCCTACTTGCTCGGCCCAGAACATCGGCCCGCCTCGGTGCGCGGGAAAGCCATAGCCATTGACCCATACCACATCGATGTCGCTGGCGCGGATGGCGATGCCTTCTTCGAGCTCGTTGGCCGCTTCGTTCACCATCGGGAAGAAGAGACGATGAAGCACCTCCTCGTCGCTGAAACGACGCCTCGTGACGCCCGCGGCGCGCGACGCTTGTTCGATGATCGCGATGGCTTCGGGATCGGGGATGCGCTCGCGGCCCTCATAGCGGTAATAACCTTTGCCGGCCTTCTGGCCGATGCGGCCGGCTTCCACGAGGCGTTCGACGATGTCGCTCATGCGCTCGTCCGGCGGCAGCGTCTTGCGGCGGATCGTGCGAATGCGGACGCTGGTGTCCATGCCGGCCAGATCGCGCATCGCAAGCGGGCCCATGGCCATGCCGAAGCTCTCGGCGACGCGATCGATCTGCTCGGGCGTGGCGCCTTCCTCGAGCATGAACTCGGCTTCGCCCGTGTAGTATTGCAGCATGCGATTGCCAATGAAGCCGTCGCAATTGCCGGCAAGGACCGCCACCTTGCCGATCTGCTTGGCCATCGCCATCACTGTCGCCAGTGTCTGGTGCGAAGTCGCCTTGCCGCGCACGTTCTCCTGCAGCTTCATCACGTTGGCTGGGCTGAAGAAATGAACGCCCACAATCTTGTCGGGTCGCGTTGTCGCCGATGCTATCTGATCGATATCGAGCGAGGAAGTGTTGCTCGAAAGAATGGTGTGCGGGGGCGTCACCCGATCGAGTTCGGCGAAGATCTTTCTCTTGAGCTCCATGTCCTCGAACACGGCCTCGACGACAATGTCGACGGGGCCGATCTCCTCGTAGGTAGTGATGAAACGCATGCGCCCGAGCGCCTGATCCATGCGCTCTTGCGTCATCGACCCGCGCGCCACCGAATTGGCGTAGTTCTTCTCCACGACGCTGCGTCCCTTCGCGAGCGCGGCATCGTTCACATCGAGTACAGTCACGGGGATGCCCGCATTGGCGAACACCATCGCGATGCCGCCGCCCATCAAGCCGGCGCCGATGACTGCGGCGCTGGCGATCTTCTGCGGCTTCACCGTCTCAGGAATGTCCGGAATCTTGCGCGCTTCCCGCTCGGCGAAGAAGTAGTGGATCAGCGCCTTGCGCTGATCGCTCTGGAACAGCTCCTGGAAGCCGGCAGTCTCGAAGGCCAGCGCTTCCGCCGCTGGTTTCGTGCACGCAGCTTCAATGCAATCGATGATCTTCGCCGGCGCGAGCTGGCCGCGGAATTTCTTCGCGGATTTTTCTCGAAACGCCTTGAACAGGCCCGGATCAACGCCAGAGACCTTGTCGTTGCGTTCGATGACCGGGGGAGGTGCGCCGCGCGCAGCGAGATCGCGGGCATAGGAGATCGTGTCTTCGTCCAAGTTTTTCACGATCGTGTCGACGAGCCCGTAGCTCAGCGCCTTCGGCGCAGGGACATGCTCGCCTGAGGTCACGATGCTGAGAGCGACCTCCGGGCCGGTCAGGCGGGGCGTGCGCACGGTGCCGCCGGCGCCGGGCAAAATGCCGAGTTTCACCTCGGGGAGGCCGACTTTTGCGCCCGCCACGGCGACGCGTGCGTGGCAGGCGAGCGCGATCTCGAAGCCGCCGCCGAGCGCCGTGCCGTGAATGGCCGCTACGGTGGGCTTGGCGCTTCCTTCGAGCGCGCGCTGGATGTCGTGCAGGCGCGGACCCTGGCGGCTCTTCTCGCTGCCGAATTCGCTGATGTCGGCGCCGGCGATGAACGTGCTGCCGCCGCCCTTGATGACAATCGCGCGCACCGCGTCGTCGGCCAGCGCCTTCTGGATGCCGGACATCAGGCCTTCGCGAACCACAAGGCTCAAGGCGTTCACCGGAGGGTGATTGACGGTGAGCACCGCCACGCCGTTCGCCACCGCATAATCCACGCTCATCGACGCGACACTCCAGCTGATGGTCTTTGTGGTTTAGCCGCCAGTATGGGCCTGCCAATCCGCGGCGGCGACGCAACGGCGGACAAATCGTCCTTACGATTGCGGCACGAGGCTCGCGGCGCCGCCAAGGTCAATCATGTATGCGATTTGACCTGGGCGACCGAAGCGGTTGGACTAGGCCCGCCGAGCGTTCGGCTAGGATTTGGCAATGGACTTCGCCCTCGCCGCGGAAGACGACGCGTTCCGTCGCGACAAGCGCGCCTGGATTCGCGCCAACCTGCCGGCGGAGATCGCCGAGCGGGGCCGCCGCGGCTTCCACGCAACGCGGGCGGATGTGGAGGCATGGACGCGACTGCTGAATGCGCAAGGCTGGGCGGCGCCGGCTTGGCCGAGGAAGTATGGCGGGGCCGATTGGACGCCGCTGCAGCGTTATCTGTTTCAACTCGAACTGCGCGCAGCCGGCGCGCCGGTGCCCGACCAATCGGGCATGGAGCTGGTGGGACCGGTCATTTACACGTTTGGCGGCGAAGAGCAGAAGCGCCTCCATCTGCCCAAAATCCTCAACGCCGAGACGTTCTGGTGCCAGGGGTTCTCGGAGCCCAATTCGGGGTCCGACCTCGCGTCCTTGCGCACGCGGGCGGTTCTGAGCGGCGATCATTACGTCGTTAGCGGCCAGAAGACGTGGACGTCCGACGCTCAGCGCGCCGACATGATGTTCGCACTCGTGCGCACGGACTCAGAGGCGCGTCCGCAAGCAGGCATTTCGTTTTTGCTGATTGATATGAGGGCGCCCGGCGTGCGCGTGCGGCCCATCTACACGATCGACGAGGGCCATAGCGTCAACGAGGTTTTCCTCGATGAGGTGCGCGTGCCTGCCGAGAATCTGGTGGGCGAGGCGAACAAGGGTTGGACTTACGCCAAGTTCCTGCTCACGAACGAACGCGCCATGAGTGCTGAGACAGCACACACGCGCGCCGATCTCTTAAGCCTCAAGCGCTTCGCCGTAGAGGAGCGCGCGGACACGATATTTGCGGCGAAGGTCGCGAAGCTTGAGATCGACCTGATGGCGCTCGAATCCGCCGTGCTGCGCGTTCTCCACGCGAAGGAAGGCGCGCAGGATGCGGTGGCCTCCGTGCTCAAGCTGCGCGGCGCGGAATTGCGCCAGCGTGTGGCGGAGTTGGGGGTGGAGGCGCTCGGTGCGGCAGGGCTTGCGGTCAACCCTGATCCCACCGGCCACGACGCCACCGATCATCCGGCGCCGCGCCCGCCTGTGCCTGATTATGCCGCAGGATGGCTCGCGCGCGCCATGTTTCGCCGCGCCACGACGATCTACGGCGGCAGCAACGAGATCCAACGCAACATCATCGCCAAAGCCGTCTTGGGGCTGTAGAGCAGAACATGGATTTTGATTTAACCGACGAGCAGCAAAGCCTACAAGACAGCGTCAAGCGCTTTTGCGAACGGGAATATCCGTTTGAGAAGCGCCAAGCGCTGTTGCGCACCGAAGATGGCTTCGATCGCGCCCATTGGGCGACCTTCGCCGAGCTGGGTTGGCTCGGTGCGGGGCTTTCCGAGGACGAAGGCGGCTTCGGCGGCGGGCCGATCGAGAACGCCATCATCCTGGAGCAATTGGGACGCGCCCTCGTTGCGGCGCCGTTTCTCTCAAGCGCCGTCATCGCGACGCAGGCGATTGCGCGCCTGGCTTCGCCCGAGCAACGGGAGTCTCTGCTCGCTCCCCTGATTTCCGGTGAAACCATCGCGGCGCTGGCGCACGGTGAGTCGCCTCAGCATGTCTTCGCGCCGGAGCTCAGCACGAAGGTCGTGAAGACCAAGGCCGGCTCTCGCTTGGATGGCCGCAAGAGCTTCGTGTTGGGCGGGCAGGCAGCGGACGTGTTGCTTGTCTCGGCGAGCGACGGCGCAGGCGTCAGCCTGTTCGCGGTGCCGGTGGATGCGCCGGGGCTGGAGCGCGTGAACTATCACGCAGTGGACGGCCGTCGCGTCAGCGATATCGCGCTCAAGGGTGTTGAGGTAGGCGCCGATGCTCTGATCGGCGCGGCCGGCGAGGCGCGGGAGGCGATCGACTACGCTCTGGATTGCGGAGTCATCGGGTTGTGCGCTGAAGCGGTAGGCGCCATGGACGCCGCGCTCTGGATCACGCGCGACTACCTGAAGACCCGCAAGCAATTCGGCGTCACGCTCAACACGTTCCAAGCGCTGCAGCACCGCATGGCCGACATGCTGGTGGAAACTGAGCTCGCGCGTTCGATGCTCTATCGCGGCATCGCCGCGCTTTTGCTCGAGAACGCGGCCGCGCGACAGAGCGGCGTGTCGGCCGCAAAGGCGCAGATCGGGGAGGCGGGATTCTTCGTCGGCGCGCAGGCGGTGCAGCTGCACGGCGGCATCGGCGTCACCGAGGAATATATCGTCGGTCACTATTTCAAGCGGCTGGCGCTGGCGCGCGGTTTGTTTGGTTCCTCGGACCAGCACTTGGCCCGCTTCGCCGAGAGCGCGGCGGGGCGCAACGACGAAGAGGCCGCGCCGCTCTAGGCGAGCACTTGGCCCTCGTCGGCGGCGAACACGCCGCCGGTGATCGAAGCGGAAGCGTCCGAAGCAAGAAAGCGCACCACTCCGTCCAGTCCCTCGGGCGCCATCGTGCGGCGACGGGGAAACGTCTTCACCAGTTTCTGGCCAGCTTCGCTTGCGAGCCAGTCCGAATTGAGCTCGGTCGCGATCCACCCCGGGCAGATTGTGTTCACCGTGATGCCGTAGCGCGCCCATTCGCGCGCGAAGCCCTTGCCCATCATGGCGACCGCGGCCTTCGACATCGAATAGGCTGTCAGCCCGGCAAGCGGCTTCTGGCTGCCGACCGAGCCCAACAGAATGACGCGACCCTGCTCCGGGTTCGCGCCGGCGATCAGGCGCTTGGCCGCTTCGCGCGCGGTGAGATAAACGCCCTGGATATTGACGCGCACCAGCTGAGCCAGCGCCTCGGGCGTAAGCTCGATCGACGCGCCTTGTGCGTTGAGGCCAGCGTTCGCAATAGTGATGTCGACGGGGCCCAGCGCCGCCTCCGCGGCGTCGAAGCCCGCGATGATGGCGCCAGGATCCTCCACATCCATCGCGATTGGCTCGATCACGCCGCCTTGTTTGCGCACACGCTCGGCCAGGGTCTGCAGGCGATCAGTGCGTCGCGCGCAGGCGGCGATCTTCGCGCCCGACGCTGCAAGCACTTCCGCGAAGTGCGCCCCCAGCCCCGACGAGGCGCCCGTCACCAGCGCCACACGCCCCGAAAGATCAACATTCATTAGTTCTTCCTCGATTGCGCCGAACGGCTGGCGAGAAACGCGGCGCGCGCTGCGCGCGAGTGCGCGGAGTCGACCACCGCGTCGTAGATGGCGCGGGCGCCGCGCAGGCCTTCCTCGAAAGAGACGCCAGCGCCGCATTCCACGGCATCCAGCAGGTGCGTGGCGAAGAGCGGGTAACGCCGAGCTTCGATTTCCGCGCGCGCGTGCGCCAACGCAGGGGCGCTATCCGTCGGGAAGGGCAGGTCGCGAACCAGCATTGGCGCGGGGCCGCGAGCAAAGCGTGCGGCGACGTCGAGCAGACTGGTTTGATCCGCGACAGCGTCGACGAGCGCGGCCGGCGCTTCATCCACACGAATCGCGCGTGCACTGATAATCATATCGATCGCGGCTTCGACCCCGATCAGCCGCGGCAATCGCTGCGTGCCGGATAACGGAATGACGCCCAGCTTCGCCTCCGGCAGCCCCAGCTGCGCGTCTGGCGTCGCCACACGATAATGGCACGCCAATGCTGTCTCGAGGCCGCCGCCGAGCGCATGGCCCTGAATGGCCGCCACAACCGTCTTTCCGCACGACTCGATCGCGGGATGCACATCCTTGGAAAGACCGGGAAACGCGTTCGCCGCCGACGTCCCGAATTCGCGGATGTCGCCGCCCGCGGAGAAGCAGCGGCCGACGCCATGCAAAACGACCCCGTCGACGTTGTCGTCGTCGCGGATGCGGTCGAAAGCGTCGCGGAGCCCAGATCGGACCGCGTGGTTCAATCCGTTGACCGGGGGATTGTCGATCGTCACGAACGCGATGCGTCCTTCGATGCGCACCGAAACCTGCGTCGTCATGGTCTCGCCGGCCGGAACAGCGGCGTCGTCAATGTATCTGACACGGCGTGGAAGCAGACTTCGACCGGCATGCCGATTGCCGCTTCATCCAGTTCGAGGCCGATGAGATTGGAGAAAAGCGTCCAGCCCTCGTCCATTTCGATCGCCGCGAAAATGAACGGCGCCTTGAAGGCCGGCGAGGGGGAGCGATACATGATGGCGAAGCTGTAGAGCTTGCCTTTGCCGTTGCTCTCCACCCATTGCCAATCACGCGAGCGGCAATGCGGGCACGCGATCTCGGGGCGGAAGAATTTCCGTGAACAGCCTCGACAGTGCTGCACGAGCAGCTTGTGGTTCCGCGCGGCGTCCCAGAACGGTTGCGTTAGCGGTGTCGGGGCCAGCTCATACGTGGCGAGCGGGGGTTCAAGCACGGCGCGTGCTCTGCCAGGCTTGGCCGGGATAATTTCCACCGCCGAAGCGTCCGTCGAGCGCCCGATAGTCGATCGCGCCTACTTTCGTGCGCGGCAGCGCATCGATGAACTCGATCGCCTTTGGCTTCTTGTACGAGGCAAGATGCGCCCGGCAGTGTTCGATCAATTGCGCCGCCGTGCAATCTGCGCCGTTCCGCAGCTGCACGATTGCTTTGACGCTCTGTGTGAACGACGGGTCCGGCACGCCGATGATGGCCGCATCCGCAACGGCCGGGTGACGGCGCAGGCAGCCTTCCACTTCCGCCGGATAGATGTTCTCGGCGCCCGATTTGATCATCTGCGTCTTCGGTCCAACGAAGGAGATCGAGCCGTCCGCCTCACGGCGGCCGAGATCATTGGTGTGGTGCCAGCCGTTGCGCTGCCGCTCGGCATTGAGCTCCGGACGATTCCAGTATCCGCACATGACGGTCGGCCCACGCACCACGATTTCGCCGACATCTCCCGGAGCGACTTCACGGTCCTCCGCATCCACGATGCGCACTTGCGTGCCGGGCGCTGGGCGCCCGCTCACGCCTTTGTCTCCGGGCGCATTGTAGAACGTCCAGGTCACGAGTCCGTTCACTTCGGTCTGGCCGTAGCCATAAGCAGTATTTCGCGTATCGCGCGGATTGATCGTTACCATCGCGTCCCATTCCGGGAAGAAGGAGGGGGAGGTGAGGCATTTGAGGTCATAGCGGCCGTACGCGTTGAGGCGCACGATGTCCTCACACACCTTCATCATCAGGAACGCGAACGTGCAGCGTTCTTCGTGGATGATGTGGCACAATTGCTCGGCGTCAGTGCGCCGGACGAAGACGTTGGTTCCGCCCTGCGTGAACGTGGCGAACGTAGACATAAGCGTGCCGACGTGAAACATCGGCCCCGAGTTCAAGAAAACAGAACTCGGCGTCAGGTCCTGGATGAACTGCACGACGAGGCTCTGCGTGAGAATGGCGCGCTGGCTCAGCATGGCGCCGTTCGGAACGCCGTCGAAGGCGGCCGTGTAGACTACGAGTACCGACCTTGCCGGATCGACCGCGCGTGCCTTCCTATCGCCCCTGGCGCCGGCGATCAGCGGCTCGTATTCGTCAGCTCCGTCCTGCTGAATCCACTGCGCGCCTTGCCAAGTCGCCAGCTCGCGCGCGCCGCGCACGGCGGCGCCAATTTCCTCGTCCTGCCAGATGATGACCTTGGGCGAGAAGTCGTCGATCACGAAGGCCAGCTCTTCGGCGGTCTGGCGCCAGTTGACCGGTGCGATCATGGCGCCGAGCAGCGAAGCCGCGCATACGCCCTCAACGATTCGATAGGAGTTCTGGCCAAGCCACAGCACGCGATCGCTGGGGCCGACGCCCATGGCTTCCCAGGCATTGGCCAGCCGATGCGCCCGGTCGAGCGCCTCGCGATAGGTAATGCGCGCAGCGCCGTCCACGTACGCGATGTGGCCGCCTCGGCTGCGTGACAGCTCCTCCAAAACGCCCGGCAAAGAATGCTCGTGCAAGTCGCTGCTCATGCCACACCTTGTTTGTCGTGGCGCCATCCTACCGGCCCGCGCGCCGCACGCGAACGGGAAAGCTGCGCAAACCGCGCGGGGAGCGAACTCATCGGCAATTCGATTACTGGCTGCCCGGGCGCTTCAAGCGCGGCCGAACAACGCCATTTCGATATGGCCAGCGCCGGACCCTGCGTTGGTGGCGAGGGCAAGTTCGGCGCCCTCGACCTGGCGATCCCCGCAGCTGCGCCGGAGTTGGCGAACGCACTCGATCGCTTTCAAGGTGAGTTGCCCTGTGCCGATCCAGGAGTGGGAGAGGATCCCCCCGTCGAGGTTGGTCGGGAAGCCGCCCTTTAGCGTGAGCCGGTCACCCGCGGTGAACGCAGCGCCCTCGCCGGGCTTGCAAAAGCCCAGCATCTCAAGTTGCCGCACAACCTCGAACGCCACCGCGTCATAGAGGCAGAAGACATCGACGTCTTCGGGCTTCACTGCGGCCGTGCGGAAGGTCCGCTCGACCGCTTTTTGCCCCATGAGCCCCATCTCCGAGAGCAGGGGCGGATTGGCGTAGGCCGCGCCGTGAAATTCCATGCCGCCGCCGAGCACGAGGACCGGCGTATGCGGCAGGTCACGCGCGCGCTCGAGCGTCGTCATCACAATGGCGCAGGCGCCTTCCGCAACCAGCGCGCATTCAAGCCGGTGCAGTGGCGCCGCGATCAGCGGCGAAGCCAGCACGTCGGCGGCGGTGTAGGGCCCCGCGCCGAACATCACCGCCTCCGGATTGATGTGGCCGTGATTTCGGATGGTTGCTGCGACATGCGCGAAGGGCTCAGGTCCCACGCCGTATTCATGCATGTACCGGCGCATGACCAACGCGAACTGCGCCATCGCCGTCGAACCGTATACATCGGCAAACTCGATGCCGTCGCCGACGCCGACCGAGCCGGAGGTGAACTGGCCGGCCGCGCCGCTGCCCAGTACGACCGTATCGCACAAGCCTGCTTCTATCGCCGCCGCCGCTTTCAGAATTCCGCGGGCGCCGGCGCTGTCGCTCCAATGTTCGTTGGTGAAGGCGAGCGGGCTCTTGAAAAATGGCGCCCAACTGGCGACTTCGCCCGGCACGCCGCCCGGCCCTGGCCAAGCGATCGCGGCGCCATCGACGTCGCGCGCATCTACGCCCGCGTCCGCGAGCGCGCCGTCGGCGGCCTCCATCAGCAAGTCGAGCGTGGCGCGCCCCTCCAGACGGCGCGCCTGTTTGGTCACGTAGAGCCCCACGATCGCCGCCTGGCGCGGCCGAGTGCTCATGCTGCGAGCGCCGCCGGCATGCTGACGCCGAACAATTCCTCGAACGCGCCGAGCGTTACGCGGTGGCGGACCTCGTCGGGAACTCCGTCGAACAATTCGTGCAGCACTTGCTGCGTACGCGGGAACGTGCCCTCAAGGTGGGGATAGTCCGAGCCCCAGAGGATGTTCTTGTAGTCGCTGTGGATCACTGTCGGGACCGCGGTCACATCATGCTGGAACGACGAATAGACCTGCGCCTTGAGGATTTCGCTGGGCGGGCGCTCCAGCTTCGGGCGCATCCAACGACCATGTTGGCGGTAGGCCTCGTCGAGCCGGTCGCCAAGCGCCGGCAGCCAGGAGGCGCCCGCCTCGGCGGTCATGACCTTGAGCTTGGGGAAGCGATCAAGCGCGCCGCTCGCGACCATGTGAACGACGCATCGCTGCGCCGGCACCGTGGTCTCCCAGTAATTGATGATTGCCCCGCCCGGCCCGCGGGTGACTACTAGGTCCTTGGTGCCGGTGCCGACGTGGAAGGAGACAACCATGCCCGCCTCTTCGGCCACGGCCCACACCTTCTCGAACTCAGGATTGTTGTACTCGCCATTGTTGACGAGCGTCGTCGGGAAGGCCAGCACCTTGAAGCCGAGCTTGGCGACGCGGGCCGCTTCCACAGCAGAATCTGCGGCGCTAACGGACGAAAGCATCGCAGCCGGCAGGTAGCGCTCGGAGCGTTTGATCAAATCCGCATGCGCCCAGTCGTTCCAGACCCGCGCGCTCTCGCGTTGCAGCTCGCGGTCCTGCATCACCGTCATCCAGAGCCCGGTCGAGGCGAACACGACCTCGGCCCAGATGCCCTGTTCGTCGAGATCCGCCATGCGCAGGTCGAGGTTGAGCATGCCAGGGGGCGAGATTGCATCGAGCATGTCCGGCTTCATGAAGATCACTTCTTCATTGTCGACGATGTAGACGTCGGCCTTTTCGCGTCGCTCGATGCGGGGCCCGCGTGATTTGAGGCGTGCCGGCAGGTTCTCTTCCCACAGTTTGGGCGGTTCCCAGACGTGGCTGTCAGCGGAATTGACCCAGATTTTCTTGGCGGCGGCGGTCATTGGCAGGGCTCCAGACGCTGGGCGGAATACACGCCCTCTTGGCGAGGTTGTCAATTATATATATAATTGCCATCGACAGGACGATGCCATGGCGCCAAGCGCAGCGATTTCAGCCGTTTCCAAGGGCGGAGCGGGACTAAAAGTCCCCAAAACGGCGGAGTTGATCGCCGAATGGGTGCGCGACTACGTGCGTCGGAACAACCTCCGGTCGGGGGACGCGCTCCCGTCTGAGGCCGAACTCCGCCAGCGCTTCGCGGCTTCACGCCCCACCGTCCGCGAGGCCATGCGCATCTTGGAGACCAAGCACCTCGTCCGCATCTCGCGCGGGGCGGCTGGAGGCGCCCGCTACAATGTGCCCGGCGCCGGCATGGTGGCGGAGCACACGGGCGTCTATCTCGAAGCGCATGGCGCGACACAGGCCGATTTCTCGCTCGCGCGCCTCACCATCGAGCCCAGCATCATGGGCTTCATCGCCGAGACGGTGGCGATGAAGGACATTCAGCGCCTGGCCGCGTCGGTCGAGCGCCAGGCCGGTCTCATCGACGATGTTGTCCGGTTCACTCAGGAACACGAGCGCTTCTACCAGACACTCGCCGAGATCTGCGCCAACACGACGCTTTCCATGCTCGTGCTCATCCTGCGCGAACTCATGCACGCGCAAACCGAGCTGATCGGGAATGCGCTCATGTACGGCGGCGAGGAAGCCGTGCGTGGACGGCGCGCTCACATTCGCGCCAAGGAGAAGCTGATCGAGCTGCTGCGCGAGCGCGATCGCGAGGGCGCGGAGAAGTGGTGGCGCCGGCATTTGCGGGCGCAAATGGATGAGGTGATCGTGAGCGGTCGGGGCGACATCGTCGTGAAATCACCGCGTCGGGGCGTATAACGGCATGACTGACGGCAGACATACGGCCAGCTCGGCGCCGCCCGTGTTGATCCGTGCAGATGGAAACGTCATTCTCTGCGAGGAGTGCCGGCGCCGCGGCGATTGCCGCCTCGGCATCACGGACGAGCGGTTGGCGGGCGAGTATCGCACCGAAACGCTGCTCATGTGCCCGAAGGACCACGAAGGCGGCCCGGGCGTCGCACATGGCGGTTGGACGGCGTCCGTCATCGACGAGGCTCTCGGCCACTTACCGCTCATGTGCGGGCAGATGACGGTGACCGCGAAGCTCAGCATCGAGTTTGTCCGCCCCGTGCCGATCGAGCGGCCGCTGAAACTCGTCGCGTGGCGCGAGCGCATCGAAGGCAATCGCTGGATCAATGCCGGCGAACTGTCGCTCATCTCGACCGGCGCCGTGCTCGCCCGCGCCCATGGCGAGTTCGCCATGCGCGATCAGGCCCGCCACTTCGCCAAATTCCGCGAATGGATCGCCGCGGAAGAGAAGGGCTAGGCGAACTTCAGCGACGTCGCGCCTTCCGGTTTCACGAACACGGGCTTGCGATCCGCATGCGTGGGCGGCAGTCCATTCGTGCTGATGCGCAGGAGCACGCGCCGCTTGCCGTCCGCATGGCTGTACTCAAGCGGCGTCGCCGAATGCAGCGTGGCGAGGTTGTCCCAGATCAGGATGTCGCCGGCGCCGGCTTTGACATCGACGCGGAATTGCGGCTGCAGCGCGTGGCGCTTGAGTTCGTCGAGCAGCGCGAGGCCTTCGGCCTCATCCATACCAACAATTCCAATCGGCGTGCCGGAAACGGCGTAGAGCCCTTTGCGGCCCGTAATTGGATGCGTTATCACCAAGGGATGCTCCGGCTTTTCCGCGGCGCGCTTGCGCGCGCGGATGCCGCCGTCGCGATCCTTGTCGTCGGCGTCAAGTTTGACCTTCACTTCGTCCGCGCCGCGCTTGCCGCCGACGAGCATGTGCCGGACGGCGAGTCCGTCGATGCGCGCCTTGGTTTCGGCAGGCAGCGCGTCATAGGCGCCGGCGAGATCCGCGAAGCGCGTTTCGCCGCCGACGTCCGGCGCTTCGATCGCGAGCAGCATGGTGAAAGCGGCGGGAATGTATTCGTACGAGCCGTCCGTATGCCAGAAGGCCGCGCCGTCGCGGCGGCCAGGGTCGAGGTCGGGCGAGTTGGAGATGCGGATGAGATGGGGAAATTCCGGATCGAGATCGGGCGTGAAGAAGAAATCGACTGGATCACCCCAGAGCCGCCCGAAGCGCGCGTAGGCCGGTTTGTCGAGATGCTGATCGCGGAAGATGGCGACGCCGTTCTTGGCGACGACTTCGACGATCTCTTTCATCGTCGCGTTATCGAGATCGCCGGAAAGGTCGAGGTCGGTGATCTCGACGCCGAATGAGCCAATTTGCTTCGTCTTCATGGCGGCATGCTCCTCAATCGTTCCCGCCTTCATCGGTGACCCAGCGCACGAAACGGTGCAGCGGATAGAAGCCATCATGCGGCAACCCGCCTTCCGGTTGCGCAAGGCCCAGCGCGACCACGCGCTGCGTTCCAGCCGAGCACAATGCGTCGCGCAGCTCCGTGCGCCGCGTGGCCGGGTAAACGCCGACCGTTTGCGTCGCGACGCTGACATGGCGGATGGCGTCGCGGAGATCCGCGACGCGCACGACATTGACGATCTTGTTGTCGGGATAGAAATCGACCGGCGCATCCGAGCGCACCACGAGGCCGCGCCCCTCATAGCCGCCGAACACGCGGTACTCGTTTTCGAACGCGCGCAGACCGTCGAGTTCGTCGCGAAGATTGCCTGGGATGGGGATGGGCGTGCAGGACGATGTAGGCCGCTCCTCGCCGAGCTTGGCTTGCAGCTTCGTGCAATAGCGATCGACTTCATCGACCGTGCCTTCGATGAATTGGAAGCGGCTCGACGTGCAGGCCTGCTGGTTCATGATCGTCGCGTCGAAGGCCCCGCGCGTGGCGACCGCTTCCAACGTCTCTTCCGACACGAACGCCTCGCGGCCGATCATGGAAATGGACGTCTTCGGATCGAACGCCACGAGTTCGAAGCCCGGGCCCACATATTTCAGCGCGCCGCGAATTGTGCTCTCGCCGCCCCAGGCGACGATTTTGTCGAAGAATTGCGGGCGGAACAGCATGCCTTCGACGCCGGCGTCTCCGCCGCGCCAATAGGCGGCGGAGAAGGACTTTGCGACGGGGTGCCCGGGGGCGACAGCGGAGAGCGCGCGCAGGATGGCGGTTGCGCTGTAGAGATCGTTCGAGGGCAGTTTGAAGAGATTCACGCACTTGGTCAGCGCGCCGCGGATCACCGATTGCGCGGCAACGCCCGGTGCGTTGCCGGCGATGATGTGTACGAGCCGTGTCGGAAAAGCGCGGATGCGCGCAGGGCGGCCGGACGTGGTCTTCACATCGCGCCAGCCATCGATCACATCGGCGCCGCCGAGTTCCTCTTCGACCTGGAACTCCATCATCTTGCGATTGAAGATACGCCCGAGGCTTGCATAGGAGCGCTCCAGCACATCGCGCGGCAGCGGGTTCGTTTTCACGCTGCGCTCGAGTGCCTCGGTAAGTGAGCTATCTGGATCGCGCGTCAGGCGATCGCCGAGTTCAACGAGGACATCCATGATCTCAGCGACAGGCACGTCTCTAGCCGGCGCCGGTTCGCTGCGCGGCCAGACCATCGCGTCCAAGTCGAGCGTAGGTGTGGCGAAGCGCCCGTAATTCTGATCAGCGCCAAACACAGTCTCGCCCTTGATCACGTGTGGCACGGGCAAGGGCGGCGGGTTCGCCTGCGTGTTCATTGGGTGAGCGAGCTCCGAATGTATGAATCGATGGTGCCGGCGCAGCCGATGTGGTCATCGCCGGCCTGCGCAAAACGCGTGATCGTATCGAGGATGGTGGGTCCCGGACGGCCACATGGGCATTCCGGCGCAAAGTCGATCGCAACCTTGTCGCCGCTGATGAGCCCGCCCCAACGGCCTTCGTACAGCAGATCAAGGAAGCCGAAGCGGCCCTCGACCACGCCATCGCGCCCTTCTTCAGCCGTGAGCAGGCGTTCGCCTGTCGCGTCGAGCAAGAGCCAGATGAGCCCAGGCGGCCGATGGTAGCGCAAGTGCTCGCAGCGCGGCATCATTTGCGCCATCTCGGTCATGCCGTAGGCGGTCGGGCGGATGACGTCGCCGTAGAAGCGTGCAACCTGCTCCTTGTAGTCGGGCGGCAGCGCAACGCCCTTGACGCCGCCGCCGGCGCTCACGATGCACAGCGGATTGAAATCACCGTCAGGGATCCCGAGTTTGCGCGCGCGCTCGATGATCATCATATGCTGCGCCCACATGCCGGTGATGTAGATCGGCTCATGGCGGCGAGAGAGGATCTTGTCGGTCATGGCGTCTAGCGCCGCATTCATGCGCTGCGCTTTGGCTTTCGCTTCCGTTTCATAAGCTTCAATCTCGCCCGGCGTGACCGTACCGTCCGCCATCCGCGTGCGCAGCGCCGCACCCCGGCTGATCTCGCTCATCAGCAGCGGCTCATCGGTCAGGAAATGAACGTCGCCGGGGCGGCCAAAATTTGCGGCGTTGTTCTGCGATGCTTCGATGGCGCTGTTCGGTCCCTCGCTAGGTCCGAGGAAGAAGCAGGCGCGGTCCTTGGCGCCCCGCACGAACGGCCAGCCCACGGCAACCGACGCGTGTCGTCGCTTGTTGGCGCTATCGCCGCGCGTGTGATTGAGGAATGAGCACTTCCCGCTCGATCCGGAGGTCGCGAGCACCATGTGACCCGCCTCGCGCAGGCGGTGAATCCAGTCATCGACATCGCGTACGCCATCGATGTTCGTGTTGTCGGTGCGCTCAACCGAAAGGGTCTGCAGCCATTGGAGCATGCGATCCCAGCGGCCCTGGTCGATGAAGCTCTGCGGATAAGACTTGTAGGCCGTGTGGGCAAAGAGCAGGGGGACGAGATCCTGCAGCGAGCCGATCTCGCTGACGCCAGCGTCCTCGGCGCGGCGGCGCAGCAGGCCGATCTGGCTCTTGCGCTCGGCGAACAGCTCTCGCGCCGCGGCGAGCTGCTTGGCCTCCAGATCGGGATAAGGTCGATCGAAGACGCCCGGTTCGAGGATGGCCTCCAGCAGTTCGTGCCGCACCGACATTTGCCGTCTCCAGGATCGCGCTCAATCGGTCAGGCGCGTTGCATGATTTTCCAGCTTCGCGTTGGGATCGAGATAGCGGCCCAGTTTGTAGTCGCCGAGAATGGTGGTGCGCTGCGCGCGGCGGATCACGCCGGGCGGGACGCCCTTGGCGCTGTGAATGACCGACCAATTGTCCCACGCCACGACGTCATTCTTGCGCCATTTGTGGAAGTAGGCGTAGCGCTCATCCACCAGATGCTCGGCAACCTCGCAGAGAACGTCGTCGCTCTGCGCGCGCTCCATGCCGAGTATGTAGCGTGCGTGCATGGGCGAAAGCTTGAGCAGGCGCCGGCCTGTCTCCGGCTGCGTGATCACGAGTGGGTGCACGACCGGGGGAAACTCCTTCGAGTACTTCTCGATCGACGCTGCCTGTTCGGCGTCGCGCTCCACGAGTCTCAGCGACTTCGGATAGCCGAACCGGTTCTGCTCTTGCGCGCCGTTGAAGTGGTAGACGACGTCGAGATTCTCGATGCGCTCCTTCATCGCCAGCGACAGCCGGTCATAGGCGTCCCCGGCATGGATGAAGCCGGTCTCGCCGCCCACCGCTGCCGGCTCGACCGAGCGCAGCGCAGCGCCGCGCACGATCTCTGGCATGAAGGCCTGGTCCCAGTGCCAGCCAAGCCAGCCCGTGCGGCGCTCGCCATTGATCTCATAGATATTGACCGGCGTTCTCTCGTCCTGGTCGAGCGCCATGATGTAAGGGTTGCTCTCGAGGTTAAGCTTTCTGGTGGCCGAAGGCTGCGGATCGCCGAAGCAACGGCTGAGATCGAGATGGGCCTCTTGCGATGGGCAGTCGGGAAAGACGGCGATTCCGTTATCGACCCAAGCCCTTCGCACCGCGACCTTGTCCTCCGGGGACAGGGGTTTCGAGAAATCGACGCCCGAGACTTCGCAGCCGAAGGGCGCCAGGCGCGTCACTTGTATGGTCATGATCGGCCTCACTTTGAGCGCACAAGAGTTCGACAGGACGTAAGCCTTCGCCAGCGGCGATATCGGCTGGCGCGTTCAGCATCGCATTCGTGATGGTCCGGACACCATCTCACGCAGCTCCCGCCACCGCGGGCGGAACACGCTTTGGCGTCTCGTTAGCCATGACCGCCATCAGTCGCGCCTGCGCCGCCTGCGCCTCCGCGACCATCCGCTCCATGAGCTGCGCGATCGTGGGCACGTCATGAACGAGCCCGACCGACATGCCGCTGGCGGTCATGCCGGTATCCAGATCGCCGGTCGTTAGCGTGATCGTATGCATTTTGAGCATCTGCGACATGCGCATGAGCTCGAGCGTCTTGGCGGGACCGGCTGTGATCACCTGCATGAACAACTTGAGATAGGGCGTGCGTAGCTCGCGCGCGATGCCGAACGAGTCGCGCAGCACCTGGAACGGGTTCATCCAGGTGCGCTCGGCGCGCACCGCCGCCGGCGTGCGCATCACGCGATTGTAGACGCCGTCGAAGCGGTCGGAGAAGATCGTGTCGCCCACGTCCAGGGTGAGGGCGGCTTGCTTGAAATTCTCGTGCAGCGGGCTCTCCTGCGTCAGCAGGAAGCGCGTGCCCATCGACACGCCCGCCGCGCCCAGCGCCAACGCGCCCATCAGGCCTGCGCCGTTGGCGACCCCACCCGCGGCAATCACCGGAATCTTCAGCACTTCCGCGAGGCGTGGGAGGAGTACGAACGTGGTGACGTCGCCGGCATGCCCGGCCGCCTCCATGCCCGCCGCGATGACGGCGTCAGCCCCGTGTGCTTGGGCGCGCTGCGCAAGATGGACGTTGGTCACGGACGCAATCACCTTGCCGCCATAAGCGTGGGCTCGCTTGGCGATCCAATCGCCACGCCCCATCGAATAGTTGATGATCGGCGCCTTCTCTTCGAGCGCCACTTCAGCGTTGTCCTTTCCGTTCGGGATCAACAGCGGAGCGTTTACGCCGAACGGCTTGTCGGTGAGCGAGCGGATCTCGCGAATGTATTCGCGCGTCTGCTCGGGCGGGGTGGAGCCCGCGCCCAGCACGCCGAGGCCACCTGCGTTGGACACCGCCGCCACCATGCGCGGCAGCGCCACACGTCCCATGCCTGCGAGCAGGATGGGATACTTGACGCCGAAGAGTTCGGTGATGGCCGTTTTCATGCGCGGTCCTCAAGAATACTTCGGCTCTTCCCACCACGGGAAATAGTCGGGCATGTCGCTCGAGACCTTGCCCGGAAAATGCGGCGGCCGCTTCTCGAGGAAGGAGGCGACGCCTTCCTTTGCATCGGCGCTCTTGCCGCGCGTGCAGATGCCGCGGCTCTCGATGCGATGGGCTTCCATTGGATGCTCCATCGAGAGTCCACGCCAGGCCATCTGACGCATCAGCGCCACCGACACGGGGGAGGTGAATTCCGCGATTTCGCGCGCAACCGCGTAAGCGGCGGGCAGCAACTGGTCTGGCGCAAGCACGTCGCGGAAGAGTCCGCCGGCCTTCAGTTCTTCCGCCAGCATGACGCGTCCGCTGAACGCCCATTCCAGCGTGCGGCTTATGCCGACGATGCGCGGCAGGAAGTAGGACGAGCAGCACTCGAACACGATTCCGCGGCGCGCATAGACGAAGCCGACTTTCGCCGTCTCGCTGGCGAGGCGGATATCCATCGGCAGGATCATCGAGGCGCCGACGCCGACGGCCGGCCCATTCACCGCGGCAATGATGGGCTTCAGGCTCTGGAAGATGCGCAGCGCCAGGCGGCCGCCCCCATCGCGGGCGGATTCCTTGCTGTAGTCGAAGGTGCCGTCCTCGCGCATCGGCGAGTCGGCGCGGCTGTTCTTGTCGAAGATTGAGGCGCCTTGGGAGAGATCGGCGCCGCCGCAGAAGCCGCGCCCGGCGCCTGTGACGATCGCCGCACGCACGTCGTCGTCGCGGTCGATATCGTCGAACACGGCGATGAGTTCGTCGGTCATCTGCAGGTTCATCGCGTTGAACACTTCGGGTCGGTTGAGCGTTACCGTGGCGACGCCGTTTTCAACCGAGTAGAGAATGGTTTCGTACGTCAAGGCGCTCTCCTCGAGCGAGTGCTACTTGTTGGTGAACTTCGGCGGACGCTTTTCGAAGAACGACTTGCGCTTCTCGGCGGCGTCTTCGGTCGATTGCGCCATGAACACGGCGCGCGTCTCGATTTCCATCGCCTGCTCGAGGCTCGCCGCGCTTTGATTGAGCCACATGGATTGCTTGGTGGTCCAAATTCCGAGCGGCACGTTGACCATGATCGCTTTCGCCAGCTCCAGGCACGCGTCCTGCAGGTCTTGGTCCGGAACCGTCTTCAGAACGAGCCCGATGCGTTCGGCTTCATCCGACAGCACAGGCCGCGCCGTCAGCAGCAGCTCCGCAGCGCGCTGCACGCCCACTGCGCGGGGGAGCATGTAGCTCATGCCCAACTCGCAGCCCGTCGCAGCATTGTGAATCGAGTTCACGAACTTCGCGGAGCTAGCGGCGATCGAGATGTCACAGGCAAGCGGGAGCGCGTAGCCCATGCCGGCCACGGTGCCGTTGACGCCGCAAATGATTGGCTGCGGCAGCGCGCGCATCAGCGGCGGAATCTGCGCCAGCACGCTCATCGTGTATTTGGTGTTGTAGGCTTTGCCGACGCTGGGATCGACCCACGCGGGCGCACCGCCGGCGCGAAGGTCATGGCCGGTGCAGAACGCCTTGCCTGTGCCGGTCAGAATGACGACCCGAATGTTCGGGTTGAACTTGATGTCGTTCAGGATGTCGATGAACTCCTGATACATCGGGAAGGTGAAAGCATTCATGGAGTCCGGCCGATTCAGCGTGATGCGCTTGACGCCTTCGATCGGCTCGTCGAGCAGGAAGTTTTCGGACACCTTGATTTCCCCCATCACTTCTTCAGCCAATGCGCGCTCACCATGCCGTCGCCGAATGGCCCGTCGCGGTTCTTGAGCGCGACCTTCAGGCCGTGCTCGGCCATGTCGGTCTTGAACTGGGTGCGGCGCGGGCCCTTTGAGAGGTGAGCGCGCGCGTCCATTTCCGAGGCGAATCGTTGCAGCGTCTTGGCGCCCTGCAATTCGAGCGCGGCGTTGACGATGCGCTTGTGCGCCGAGAGAAGCTCGGCGTCGACGAAGCTGATCCGGCGCGCCAGTTCATTGACGGCTGCATCGAGCTCCGCTGCTGGCACGGCGTCGAGCACGAGACCGATGCGCGCGGCGTCGCGGCCCCATAGGCAGTCGCCTGTCATCATGAGGCGCTTCGCCCATTGCGGGCCGACATGATAGACCCACATCTGGTTGGGCGGCGTGCCGTTGGCGCGCGTAGCGGGAAACCCGATCTTGGCCTCCTCGCTGCAGATGATAAAATCGCACATGAGCGCGAGATCGGTGCCGCCGGCCATGCAGTTGCCCTGCACTTTGGCGATCACTGGCTTGTGCATGTCAAACAGTGCGAGCGTGAGCTTCTGCGTCTGCTCCAGGTTCCAGCAATCGTCATCCAGCGAAGCGTTGGTGGTCCGATATTGGCTCTCGTCCCAGCCGGGTGTTTCGCCTTCCTTATAGCCGGCATATGCGTCGGCGAGATCATAGCCGGCGCAGAAATCTTTTCCTGCTCCTTCGAGAATGACGACGTTCACGTCGACCAACGCGTCAGCTTCGAGCAACGCATCGCGCAGCTCGGTCAGCATCGCCGGGTGCAGCGCGTTGCGCTTCTCGGGGCGGTTGAGGGTGACGCGCGCGATGCGGTCGACGGTCTCGAACAGGACGTGGTCGGTGCTGCGCAAGTACTTTCTCATGCCTGGCCTCGGGTCACAGAAAATCGAACAATGTTCGGAAAATAGTATGTCCCAACGGCGCGGTCAATTTCAGCGTTGAGGTCATTACCTCATAAAACAACAGCAAAACCAAGGGGATAAAAATGATCGGGAGGATGATGGCGCCTAAGTCGGGCCGGGCTGACCAGTGATCTGGCCCAGGTCGTCGGCCGAGCCCTCGGCCCAGAAGGCGCGCCACGTCGGGAAGCGCGACACCATCATCTTGGGCTGGAATCTGGGCGCGGGTCCCGGCCAATGCGAAAAGGCAGCTTGTTGCGGTCGCTCGAGCAGATCGGCGGAATACCAGAAGTCCTCTTCGCGGCGGTTGAAATACCAGGCCCCATCGCGGCGGACGTACTGATCGAAGTAGCAGATCGCCTGGACGATCCATTCTTCGCCGCGCTCATGCTCGGCGCGACAATAGACGCGGCCGGTCGCCGTCTCGCGGTCAACCAACTCGATTTGGTGTCCGCAGATGAGATGCACCGTGCGATAGAAGTCCCTGAGCAGCGGCGCGATGAAGCCACGCAGCGCCTCGCGCCCGCGCCCGCGCTTGCCGCAATCGATGTCGTCGGGAAACAGCGCAAGCCACGCGTCGAGATCGCGGCTGTCGATGGCGATCGCGTAACGGACCGCCAATTGCTGGATCGCGTGGATCGACTCCAGGCGCTCTATGCGTTCGGCCAGTTCGGCATTCATCGGTATTGCGCTGCCCTTCAGCCGCGCCCCAATCCCAGCACTGCGTCGGCCAGGATGTTGCGCTGCACTTCGCTGGCGCCGCCATAGATCGACGCCGCGCGCAGATTGAAACAGACGGCGCTGGCCGACCAGCCCTCATCGGCCTCATCGAACGGCGGCCGTTCGCCCGCCTCGAAGCGCACGAACGATAATCCCTGCGCGCCGCATGCTTCCATCAGCAGCTCCGAGGCTGCTTGGCGCACCTCGACGCTGCGCAGTTTCAGAACCGAGGCGCGTGAATCGGCCTTGTTTTCCTTGATCTGTGCCGCAAGCACGCGCAGCTGCAGCGTCTCCACCGCCTGCAACGCCACCTCGATGCGCGCCAAGCGCGCCGCGAAGAGGGGCGTGTCGATTAACCCCGTCGCCGCAGCGGCGCGACGTGTGCGCGCGAGAATGCGTTTGGTGACGCCGACGCGGGCGATATTGGTCCGTTCGTTGGTGAGCAGGTATTTGGCGACGGTCCAGCCCTGGTTCTCTTCGCCGATCCGGTTCCCGACCGGCACGCGCACGTCGTCGAGAAACACCGAGTTCACTTCGTGGCGGCCATCGAGCGTGATGATCGGGGAAAGCGAAACGCCCGGCGACGTCATGTCGATCAGCAGGAACGTGATGCCGGCCTGCTTCTTGGGCGCGTGCGGATCGGTGCGCACGAGGAAGAAGCCCCAATCGGCCCAGTGGCCCATGCCTTGCCAGATCTTCTGGCCGTTGACGACGTAATGATCACCCTCGCGGCGGGCGATGGTGGAGAGGTTCGCGAGATCGGAGCCCGCGCCTGGTTCTGAAAAGCCCTGGCACCACCAATCATCGACATTGGCCAGTCTTGGCAACAGCGTCCGCTTCTGCTCTTCGGTTCCGTAGGCGATGACAACCGGACCGAGCATTGCGACGTTGAATGACAGCGGCTCGGGCGCGCCGCCCTGATGCAGTTCGTCCAGGAAGATGTAGCGCTGCACCGCGTTCCAGCCGGGGCCGCCGTATTCTTGCGGCCACGAAGGCGTAGCCCAGCCGCGCGTGTTTAGGATGCGCTGCCAGCCAACGATGTCTTCCTTCTCGAGCGGGCGGTCGCCCATCACCTTGGCGCGTGTCGCGGCCGGCAGGTTGGCGTCAATGAACGCGCGCACCTTCTGGCGAAACGCATGCTCCTGCGGTGAGAACTCGAGATCCATGTCCTTGCTTACTTGCCCTTGAAGACGGGCTTGCGCTTCTCTGCGAACGCCGCCACGCCTTCCTTGTAATCATCGGACGCATAGCAGATCTGGAACAGCTCCTCGCAGCATTCAGTGTTGCGGTCTGCGGCGTCCTTGCAGATCTCGTTCAGCGTGTACTTGATCTGATAGCCGGTGAGGGGCGCGCCTTCGGCGATGCCTTTCACGGTCTTGTCGATCCAGGCGTTGAACTCAGCCTCGGAGATGACGCGGCCGACCAGGTGCTTCTTCAGCGCCTCTTCGGCGTCGAACTGCAGGCCACCTAGCAACATGTCCTTGCACGCTGGAACGCCGATGATGTCGACCAGCCGGCGCAAGCTCGAGTAACGATAGCCAATCCCGTAGCGCATGGCCGGCTGCCCGAACTTCGACTTATCGGAGCAGTAGCGTAGATCACAGCACACAGCCACCGAGATGCCGCCGCCGATGCACCAGCCGTCAATGGCGGCGATCGTAACTTTCTTGGAGTTGTAGAGCGCTTTGAGGGACTTCTCGCCGGTGGCCGCATAGTGCTCCTGCGCCTCGCGCCCCATGCGCTCATCGCCATACTTGGAGACGTCGGCGCCAGCGATGAAGCTCTTGCCGCCCGCGCCCGAGACAACGATCACGCGGATGTCGGGATCCTCTTCGAACACGGCGACAGCCCTGCCGAGTCCCTCCCACATCTCAAGTGAGATGGCGTTGAGCTTTTCTGGATTGTTGAAGATGAGCCGTCCGACGGCGCCGTCTTTTTCGGTGATGATCTTCTCGGTCATGGGTTCGCTCCTGCCGTCAGGCGGCCATGTGCTAGATCGCGCGAGTGCGGCGCAACGCGGAGATATCGGCTTCGTCGTAGCCAAGTGATTTCAGGATTTCGTTGGTGTGCTGGCCGACTACGGGCGGCGCCGTGCACGGTCCGATGGGCGTTTCCGAGAGTTTGATCGGATTGCGTAGCAATTTGAGATCGCCGGCGACAGGATGCTCCACGTTCTGCAGCATCTCGCGATGGCGCACTTGGGGATGGTCGAGCGCGTCAGCAAGATCGTTGACCAGGCTCGCAGGGACATCCGCCGTATCAAGACGTTTGAGCCATTCCTCCGCAGGACGGCGCCGCATTTCCTTGTCCAGGATCGCGAGCAGCGGCTCACGGTTCTCGATGCGCGCACGCGTCGTCGAGAAGCGCTGGTCGGTTGCGATGTCCGGTCGTTCGAGTACGTCGCAATAGCGCACGAACTGCGCGTCATTGCCGGCGACCAGGAAGATGTCGCGATCGGCGCAGCGGAACGATTGCGATGGCACGCCGCCGAATCCGCCATTGCCGCGCCGCGGCGGCAGCACGCCGGAGATTAGATAGTTCATCGCATAGTGCGAGAGCGAGGCGATGCCGCAATCGAGCAGCGCCATGTCGATGTATTGGCCAGGGCCGCCGTGAAGGTCGCGGTGATAAAGCGCAGCCAGGATCGCGCTCACCGCATAGTGGCTGGTGAGGATGTCCACCATCGAAATGCCGATCTTGATCGGACCGCCGCCGGGCGCGCCATCAGGATGGCCGGTCGCGCTCATGAGCCCGCTCATGGCCTGGAACACGCCGTCATAACCCGGCTTCTCCGCGAGTGGCCCGGTCTGGCCGAAGCCGGTGACGGAGCAGTAGATGAGCCGCGGGTTGATGTTCTTCAGGCTCGCGAAATCGAGTCCGTATTTGCGCAGGCTTCCCGTCTTGAAGTTCTCGATAAGAATGTCGGAGCGTTCCGCCAGATCGCGGACGACCTGCTGGCCGTCGGGATGCGCGAGGTCGATGGTGATCGACTTCTTGTTCCGGTTGGCGCTCAGGTAGAACGCTGCGTCACGCGTGGGTTCGCCGTCCCTGTCCTTCAGGAACGGCGGGCCATAATCGCGAGCCTCGTCGCCGCCGCCGGGGCGCTCGACTTTGATCACCTCGGCGCCCAGGTCGCCGAGCATTTGTGCGGCGAGCGGGGCGGCCAAGACGCGGCTGAGATCGAGCACCCGCACTCCAGATAGCGCCTGCGAAGGCATTCCCGCCGCCTCATTCAATCTCTTGAGCCTCTTGCATGTCTGGAAAGCAACGGCGCCGGCAAGCGCACGAGGCGGGCCCAGCGGGTGGTATCGTGGGGCCGATATGTCCTGCCGCTCGCTTGATCGCGGGCGCGCGGACCGGTTCGGATTGCGCAAGTGAAGCAGCCGCGGGAAGGGCGCGCGAAATCCGGGATGTCCGATCCATTCGTCATCGCCGAGCGAGACGGCCGCATCGCTACCGTCACGCTCAATCGGCCCGCGACGCGAAACGCGATCGGCGAACACGCCGACTGCGAGCAGCTGATCAATGCGCTGCGCGAAGCTGATGCCGATTCCGGCGTCAGCGTCCTGATCCTGACGGGCGCGGGGACGGCTTTCTCTGCCGGCGGGAACATCCAGGGCATGCGCGACCGCAACGGCATCGGTCCGCTGGCGACGCCAGCGGACACGCGCGCCAATTACAGGCACGGCGTGCAGCAGATTCCGCGCGTGCTGGCCGAACTCGAGATCGCCACCATCGCCGCCATCAACGGCCATGCGATCGGGCTTGGCCTTGACATCGCGGCGCTGTGCGATCTGCGCGTGGCCTCTGACGCGGCGAAGTTCGCGGCGAGCTTTATCAAGATGGGCATCGCTCCGGGCGATGGCGGCGCCTGGGTGCTGCAGCGCGTGCTGGGTTACAATCGCGCCGCCGAACTCATCCTTACCGGCGACGCCATCACGGCGGAGGAAGCGCTGGCGATCGGCCTAGTCAACAAGTTGACGGCGCCCGAAGCAGTGATGCGCGAAGCGCGCGCGCTGGCCGAGCGCATCGCCGTCAATCCGCCGCGCAGCGTTCGGCTTTCGAAGCGGCTGCTGCGCGAGGCGCAACATGCGCGGTTGAGCGACATCCTCGAACTCTCTGCCGCGTTCCAGGCGCTCGCTCATGAGACAGCGGATCACAAGGAAGCGGTGGAGGCCTTCATAGCCAAGCGCACGCCGGTCTTCACAGGAGCCTGAGCTTTGACGTCAATTGATCAACGGCGGCCCGCTCTGGCCCACATCAAATTCGATGAGAGCGGCAAGCCCTTCATCGAGGCGCACCGGTGCCGCGCGTGCGGCGCGATGACAGCTGAGCCGCGGCTTGCATGCCCAGCATGCGCGGGGCGCGACGGATTCGAGGCGGTACGTGCCAAGGAGACGGGGAGGCTCGTGGCCTATTCCATCGTGAAGCGTTCTTATCCGGGCATTCCCACGCCATTCGTGTCGGCCGTGGTCGAACTCGACGATGGGCTGACGCTCAAGGCGAACCTCGTTGGCGCCGGCTTCGAGCCTGACGCCATCCCGCCACATCTCAAGGTCCGCCTTCGGTTCAACAACGCGCTTGGCCGAACGGACAAGGAAGGCCGCGCTTACGTCGGCTACCAGTTCGAACCACAGAAGAGTTGAGTCATGTCGGACGTCTACATCATCGGGATCGATATGACACGCTTCGGCCGCTACCCGGAGCGGACCTTCGCCCAGCTGGGCGGGGAGGCCGTGCTCATGGCGCTCAACGATTGCGGGCTCGGCGCGCGCGATGTTGAGATCATGTATTGCGGCACCGTGTTCGGCGCCTATGAGATGACCGGCCAGGCGATCATGCGCGAGATCGGCCAGACCGGCATCCCCGTCACCAACATCGTCAACGCATGCGCCAGCGGGGCTTCCGCGTTCCGCGAAGCGTGGCTTGCGGTCAAGTCCGGTGTCTACGAAGTCGCGCTCGCTGTGGGCGTGGAGAAGACGCCGCGGGGCATGCTGGGCGGCGGCGCTGAAACCGGCATTCCGCTGGAGGGCTTGTTCGGCTCGGTCTCCATGCCCGCAGTGTTCGCGGAGTCCGGAACCGAGCACGCTGCAAAGTACGGCACGACCTTTGCGCAATTCGCCAAGGTCTCGGTGAAGAACCATCACCACTCGACCATGAATCCCAAGTCGTTCTATCAGATGGAGACGCCGCTCGAGCAGGTGATGGGCGCGGAGATGATCGCCTATCCAAACACCAAGCTCATGTGTTCGGTGAACGTGGACGGCGCCGCCGCGGCCGTGCTTGTGTCGGAGCGCAAGGCGCGCAAACTGGGCCTTGCGCGCGCCGTCCGCGTGCGCGCTTCGGCGCTGCAGTCCGATCCGTGGAACCCTTCCAATCCGGTGATGCCGGACGTGAACACGGTGACGCGACTGGCCGCGAAATCCGCGTACGAACAGGCGGGACTTGGACCGGAGGACCTGCATCTTGTGGAGTTGCACGATTGCTTCGCGACGGCAGAACTCCTCCATTACGAGAACCTCGGTCTGTGCGGTGAGGGGAGGGCAGGCCAGTTCATCGACGAAGGTGCGACCGCGCTGGGCGGCAAGATTCCCGTGAATGTCTCCGGCGGTCTGCTCTCGAAAGGCCATCCGCTCGGCGCGACGGGTATCGCCAACATGTACGAAGTGTCGCTGCATCTACGCGGCGAGGCGGGCGCGCGCCAAGTCGAAAGCGCGCGTGTTGGCCTCACGCATGTGGTTGGCCTCGGCACGGCTTCGGCCGTGCATGTGCTGGAGAAGGCATGACCAGCAAGGACGAGCGGCGCGAGAACTATCTCTGGCGCGTCGACATCCCGACGCGCTGGGCTGACGGCGATCCGTACGGTCACGTCAACAACGTGGTCTACTATTCCTGGTTCGACACGGCGGTGACGAAGATGTTGCTCGAGCGGCGCGTGATCTGGCTGCCGGATTCGCCGTCGATCGGCCTCTGCGTGGAGAGCAGGTGCGAGTTCCTGCAGCCGGTGGAGTTTCCCGAGACGATCGATGCACGTGTGCGCATCGGGCGCATGGGCGACAAGAGCCTGCGCTTTGAGGTTGGCCTGTTTCGCGAAGGTAGCGAGCAACCGGCGGCGGTGGGGCATTTCGTGCATGTCTATGTCGACCGCGCAACGCGGAGGCCCGTATCGCTGAGCCAAGAGCAGCGTGATGCGATCGCCGATCTGGTTGTGCCTTCATGACAGGGAGAGCCGAGCTTCGCTTTGATGATCGCTGTGTTGTGATCAGCGGGGCGGGGCGCGGCATCGGCCGTGCGCACGCGCTCGAATTGGCCCGCCGCGGCGCAGGCGTGGTGGTGAACGATATCTCGCCGGCGCCGGCCAACGAAGTGGTCCATGAGATCAAAGCAGCCGGCGGGCGCGCGATCGCGGTGGCGGGAGATGTTGCGGACGCGGAAACGTGCCGGATGCTGGTTGCGCGCGCCTGCGAGGCGTTCCGCTCCGTCGACGCGGTGATCGCCAACGCGTCGATCAACGGGCGCGGCAAGTCGTTTGTCGACCTTGCGCCGTCCGACGTGCGCGCAATGCTGGACGTGAACGTGTTCGGGACCTGGTCGCTGCTGCAGGCGGCCTGGCCGCAACTCACGATCCGGGGCCGCGGCCGAGTTCTGCTCACGACGTCCCAGGCCGCTCTCTATGGCATGGCGAACCTGTCGGAATACGCGCTGGCGAAGGCGGCTATGCTTGGCCTCATGCGCACGTTGGCCCACGAGGGTGCGCCGAGCGGGGTCAAGGTGAACGCGCTGGCGCCAGCGGCCGCCACGCGCATGACCGAACAGACGATAGGAGACGAACGCGCGTTAGCGCTGCTGCGCATGGTGCAGCCGCCGGAGCTGGTGGCGCCGGCCGCGGCGCTGCTGGTGCACGATGCGTGTCCTGCGAGCGGCGAGATCTTCGTCGCTGGCGGTGGACATGTGGGGCGCGTGTTCATCGGCGAGACGCAAGGCGTGACGATGCCAGGCGCGGCGTTCACTTCCGAGACGCTGCAGGCGCAATGGCGTTCCGTTTGTGACGACGCCGGCTACAGGGTGCCGCGCAACATTCTCGAGACTGGCGATCTTCAGCAGAAGGCCGAGATCGCGCGTCAGCTGCGCGAGCTGGGATTTGGGTTTTAGCGCTAGGAGCGCGCGATGGCGAATGCGAAGAGAGCGACTTACTCAGGACCCATCTTTGATGCGGACACGCATCTTTACGAAACGCCAGACGCGTTCACGCGTTATTTGCCCGACAAGTACAAGGCCAGCCACGGCGTCGGTTATCGGCGCGGCGATGATGGCCAGTTCGCGCTCTATGTCGGCCCGCGCAAGGTGGAAATCAGCGCGGAGTATGTAACCGAGGACTTCAAAGTGCCTGCGCCGGGCAAGCTGCACGAATGGTTGCGCGCGCAGAAGGAAGGCAAGGCGGAGATCGATCTGCGCGTACCCATAAGCGCCGACATGACCGAGCCAGCCGAGCGGGTGAAACGGCTCGACCAGTGGGAGGTCCGCTCGAGCATTCTGTTTGCGGGCAACTTCGTCAGCACGATCAGCTATTTCGACGAGCCGGTGGCGGCGCACGCGGTGTTTCACGCCTACAATCGTTGGATGAAGGATCAGTGGGGGCTGAACTACGAAAACCGCATCTTCTCCTGCCCCGTGCTCACGCTCGCCGATCTCGATCGCGCTTGCGATCAGGCAGAATGGGCCGTCGAGAACGGCGCGCGGCTTGTGCTGATGCCGATGGGGCCGGTGAACGGTAAGCCGCCGGCGCATCCCGATCATGATCGCTTCTGGGCGATCCTGAACGAAGCGAAGATTAGCGTGGTCTTCCACGTCTCGGAAGCCATCTACATGAGCGATCACATGGCTGTCTGGGGCGAGCCGATGCAGCGCTCGCGGCTGCGCCAGAGTGCCTTTGTGTGGATGCATGGCTACAGCGAACGGCCGGTGATCGAGACCATTTCGAGCTTCATCTTCTGGAACTTCTTCGAGCGGTTTCCGAACATGAAGATCCTGTCCGCCGAGAATGGCGCGGAGTGGGCGCCATCGATGCTGGTCAAGATGGACAAGTGCCGGGGCATGGCCAAGAACGGGCATTGGCCCGGCGGCCCGCTGAAGGAGCGTCCGAGCCGCATCTTCATGCGTCATGTCGGCGTGGTTGCCTATCCCGAGGACGATCTGGAGCTGCTGGTGCGGCAGACCGGCTCGGCTGATTGGATCCTGATGGGGTCTGACTATCCGCACTCCGAAGGCGTGGCCGAGCCGCGGCTGTTTGCGGAGGAGGCATGCGCGGGGCTTTCGCAGGCCGACACGCGCAAGATCATGTACGAGAACGGCATGCGGTTCATGGGGCTGGGGGTCTAAGCGTCGGCGCTCCCGGAAGCGTGCGCAGCAACTTCCAGGAGGGCGGCGCGCATCTCCTCGACGTTGGCTTGCAGGCGATCCGATGGCGCGCCTATCGTGAGCGCGGCCAGCACTTCGCCATTGGGGCCGAACACCGGGGCGGCGATCGCGGCGGAGTCTTCAATCGACTCGCCGATGCTGAGCCAGTATCCGTCGTGGCGCACTTCCTCCAATTGCGCCGTAAGCTTCTTCACGTCGGTGGTTGTGCGCGAAGTGAAGGCCGTCAGCTTGCCAGTTTTCAGGAAGGCGTGTTGATACTCCTTGGGTTGATGGGCGAGCAGCACGCGGCCCGCTGCGGTCGAGTGCAACGGCCCGCTCGTGCCGATCTTCAGCGCGTAGCGGACGGGGCGGGGGCTCTCGATCACGTCGACATAGACGATGCGCCGCATCTCAGTATCGAGCACCGCCAGGCCCACGCTTTCGTGGCTACGATCCGCCAGTGTGCGCAAATAGCCGCGCAGCGTGCGCGGCAGCGACCAGGCGGAACTGATCTCGGCGGCCAGGCGGAAGGCGCGCGGACCCAAGCGGTAGAGATTCCCTTCGGCGACCAGGAAGTCGTCCGCAGCAAGCGGCCTCAGGCTGGCCAGCAACGTGCTCTTGGCGGTGTCGAGGGCCGAAGCGAGATCGGTGAGCGAGAGACCCTCGGGCGCTTTCGCCAGCACGCTCATGAGCTTTATGACGCGCGACATCGCGCGAGGGCCGGACGCGTCGGTGTCCTTCTTGTTGTCGGCCGTGCTCATAGGGCCGCCTTAGCGGTGGAGCGCGGCAGGGGCAACTGGCGTTCAGGCGGGCGCGGCCTCCGGCAAAGGCGCAGCGGTTTTCTTGGCCCGGGCCAGGAGCGCGCCGGCGCGCAGATGGTGATAGGCGGCCCAAAGGCTGAGGAGACCGTAGATCGCCATCGCGTAGCGCAGCGAGTCCGCGCCGAACTGGGGACGCAGCAGATCGCTCAGCACGCCGCCGACCATGGGCCCGAGGCCGAAGCCGATCAAATTGGAGAGCACTTGCATCAGAGCGCCGGTGGTTCCGCGCGCAGTGGGCGCAACGAGGCCGAGGCACATGGCGTAGCCGGGCGTGCTCATGAACATGTGCAGCAGCAGGTGAATGGCGAAGCCGACCAGCAGCCAGGCGGCGTTGCTGGTGGCCACCGCGAGCATGATCGAAGGCACGTTGAGAACGGCGAACAGCGCCATGTAGCGTGCCATGCGTTCGGGCCGGTCGGTGGCGATCTTTTCGGTCATATGGCCGGCGAGGATGGTGCTGATGATGCCGACCGGCGCTGCCGTGAAGGCGATAGCGAGACCGACGGAGCCGATCTCAAGGCCGCCGCTGCGGATCAGCAGCGAGGGAAACCACATCATGAAGCCGGGCGCGACGACATTGACAATCGTAGTCGCGGCGATGAGATGGACCAGGGGCTTGTTGGCGAAGATTGCCTTGTAGGCGTCGCTTGGCGTGGGCGGCTTCTCCTCCTGACGCGGCGGCTCGCGCACTGTGGCGAGCAGCACAAGCACGAGCAGCAGGCCGGGGAGACCCGCCACCAGCAATGCGGCGCGCCAGCCGAAAGTGGCGGCGACGATGCCGGTGATGGCAAAGCCCACCAAGGTGCCGAGCTGCGGGCCCATCATGTAGACGCCGATCGCGGTCGAGCGTTTGGTCTTGAAATAGTCGCTGACGATGGAGAGGTTGGTGGGCGTCGAGCCGGATTCGGCGGCGCCGATGCCGGCGCGGATCAGCAGCAATTGAGTGAAGTTGGCGCTGGCCGCGCCGAGCGCAGTGAGCACGCTCCAGACCGTGATCAGGCCGGAGATGAGACGCACGCGATGGATGCGGTCGGCGAGATAGCCGAGCGGCAGGCCAGCGATGCCGAAAGCGACAGCGAATGCGGTTCCGGTGAGCAGGGCCAGCTGGCTGTCGCTCAGATCGAACTCGTGCTTGATCGGCTCCTGCAGCAGCGCGATGACCATGCGGTCCAGGTGATGGACCATGTAGACGCACACGAGCACACCCAGGACGTACCAACGGTAGCCCCCGCCGCGCTCCGCATTGGATTGCAAGCTCACGCGATATCCTCCCGCGGCACTTTGCGGACCGCTGTTTGAGGCATTGTAGCCATGGTCACGCTGATTTGGCGGCGCAGGCGCCGGCCGATCGTCCCAAATCGCAGAGACGATGCTTGCGTACTTGCGAGGAACACGCCGGGGCTCACAATTGCTGCGCTGGCAGGAGCGCGCGCATGCAGGGCGAGTTGAGTGGGAAGGTTGCGGTCATCACCGGCGCCGCGTCCGGCATCGGCCGGGGCGCGGCCGACGTCTTCGCACGGGAGGGCGCGCGCCTGGTGCTTGCAGACATCGACGATGCCGGCGGCGAGGCGGCGGCGCAGGCGGTGTGCGCGTCGGGGGGCGAGGCCGTCTTTGTGCATTGCGACGTTTCGAGTGAGACGGACGTTGCGGCGCTCATCGTCCGTGGAGTCGAAGCGTTCGGGCGCATCGACTGCGCCTTCAACAACGCGGGCGCTGGCCCGCCACTCAAGTCCCTGGTCGAACACTCGGCCGAGGAATGGCGGCGGGTCTATGAGGTGGATCTGCTCAGCGTGTTCCTGTGCATGAAGCATCAGATCCCGGAGATGGAGCGCGCGGGCGGAGGCGCGATCGTCAATGTGAGCTCGAACTCGGCACTGCGCGGCGTGGCGACGATTGCGCCCTACAGTGCGATGAAGGCGGGGATTTTGGGCCTGACGCGGACGGCGGCGGTCGAGTGCGCGGCAAAGAACATTCGGGTGAATGCGATCAGTCCGGGTCTGATCGGCGTGAAGCTGGGGCGGGTGTTCGAGAGAGGGACCCTGAAGATGCCGATGCAGCGTCCGGGAGAATGGGCGGAGGTCGGTGAAGTGGCCGCGTTCTTGTTGTCTTCGCGCGCGTCCTACGTCACCGGCCAGACCTGGTGCGTCGATGGCGGCGCAACCATCGTCTAACGCTTGGGCATTACGTAATTGAGGGCCAGACGTCCGCCGTCGGCATAGATGGTCTGGCCAGTGACGTAGGAGGACTCTTCCGTTGCCAGGAAGAGCGCAACACCTGCGATCTCCTCGGCTGTGCCGAAGCGTCCAAGCGGGGTGCGCGAGAGCATTACCTCGCGCGCGCTCTCAGACAGGTGCGCGGTCATGGGCGAGTCGGTGGGACCGGGGCCGATGGCGTTGACGCGCACGCCGTGCGGGGCGAGCGCGAGCGCCATGGTCTTGGTGAGCATGTCGAGGCCGGCTTTGCTGGTGCAATAGGGCCACGATTCTGCAACGCCCAGCTGGCCGCCGACGGAAGAGATGTTGACGATCGACCCAGTGCGTTTCGCGTCCACCATGCGCGACGCGACCGCTTTACCGATCAGGAACGGGCCGATCAGGTTGATGCGCAAAGTGCGCTCGAAGACGTCGAGCCCGGTGGTGTAGAACGGCCCCGGCGCACCGGAGACGCCAGCCGAAGAGACAAGCACGTCAATCGGGGCGAACTTTGTTTCGATTGCTTCGATAGCGGCATTGACGGCGATCTCATCGGCGACGTCGAGGCGCATTAACGTGGCGCGACCCCCGGCCTCGCGGATGGCGCGGGCTTCGCGTTCGCCGACCTCCTCGAGCAGGTCGAGCATGACAACGTGCGCGCCTTCCGCCGCGAAACGTCGCGCGACGGCAAGCCCGATGCCGCCGGCGCCGCCAGTAATGGCGGCGAGTTTGCCAGCGAGCCTCATGGCCTTCTGTCCCAGAACGCGCCGCCGTCGACGCGGATGTTGGCGCCCGTGGTGTAGGAGGAGGCGTCGCTGGCGAGATAGAGCGCTGTGCCGACGATCTCGTCGACTTGGCCCCAGCGCGAAAGGGCGGTGACGGCGCGGGCTTCCTCGTCAGTTGCCCATTCCTTGGCGGCGTCGGTGAGGAATCCGCCGGGCGAGATGACGTTCACGCGCACCTTCGGCGCGTATTCCTGCGCGAAAGCGAGCGAAATGGCGTTGAGCGCCGCCTTGGCGCCCGAATAGGGCGCGACGCTCGGATTTGGCCTCAGCGCGCCGATGCTTGAAATGTTGATGATGCTGCCGCCATCGTCCGCGGCCATTCGTGAGCCGATCAATGCGGTCAGACGGAACGGACCCTTGAAATTTACGCCAACGACTTTGTCGAACAACTCTTCGCTGGTCTCGACGCTGGATTGCGCCAACGGAGACATACCGGCGTTGTTCACTAGAATGTCGATGCGGCCGAAGGCGGCGTAGGCAGCGTCGACCAGCCGCGTGATGTCGTCCCAGCGCCCGACATGCGCCGCCATCGGCGAGGCGCGGCTTCCGAGTGCTTCAATCTCCCTGGCGACCTCGTCGCACGCATCCTGCTTGCGGCTCGAGACGATGACGTCTGCGCCCGCCTTGGCGAAGCCGATGGCAATGGCCTTGCCCAGACCGCGGCTACCGCCGGTAACGAGCGCGATCTTGCCGTTGAGATCGATGGAATAGCTCATCACGTCAGTCCAATGCATCAGGATGCAGGCGCAGTGCTTCGGTGCGCCTCGTGGGGAGATGTTCGGTGGGGTTGGGGCCGTCAGCGGCGACGTACTGGCGCGCCACCAGCCGGCCTACGACCGAGCGATGCACTTCGGTCGGGCCGTCGGCTAGGCCAAGCATGGCGGCTGTCATGAGCATGTGCGCGAACGGCATTTCGTTGGAGACGCCGAGAGAGCCGTGCAGGTGCATTGCGCGCCAGACGACATCTTTGGCGATATTAGCTGTTGCAACTTTGAGCCCGGAGATGGCCAGCCGCAGCTCGTCCTCGCGGCCCTGATCGACGAGCCAGGCGACGTAGAGTACTTGCAGGCGGAATTGCTGCAGCGCGATCCAGGTGTCGGCGAGGTCGTATTGCACGCCTTCGATCATGGCGAGCGGGCCGTTGCGTAGCACGCGACTCTGCGCGCGTTCACCCATCATGTCGAGGCACTTCTGCACGAGACCGATTGTACGCATGGCGTGATGGATGCGCCCTCCGCCCAAGCGCGATTGCGCTACCGTGAAGCCTTTGCCGCGCGGACCGAGCATCGCTGTCTTCGGTACGCGCACCTTGTTGTAGTGGACATAGGGATGGCCGCCTTTAGCGCCGAGCGGCTCGGTGAAGACCCCGGTTTCGCGCACGAATTCGATGCCGGACGAACTGGACGGCACGATGAACATGCTGGCGCGCTCGTAGGGCGGCGCACCAGGGTCGGTGACGGCCATGACGATGAGGAAATCGCAGAGATTGGCGTGCGAGGAGTACCATTTCTCGCCGTCGATCACGTAGTCGTCGCCGTCTTGCGTGGCGCTGCAGGTGAAAAGCGTAGGATCGGCGCCGCCGGCGGGCTCGGTCATGGAGAAGCACGAATACTTCTCGCCGGCGAGCAGGGGCTTCAGCCACTGCTCTTTTTGCTCGTCCGTGCCGAAGCGGGCGAGGATTTCCGAGTTGCCGCTGTCGGGCCCTTGGCAGCCGAAGACGACCGGCCCCCAATTGGTGCGGCCGAGAATTTCGTTGATGAAGGTGAGCTTGACTTGGCCGTAGCCGGGGCCGCCGAGCTCGTGATCCAGGTGGCACGCCCACAAGCCTTGCCGCCGCACCTCGTCCTGCAGCGGCTTCAGGATCGCGCGCGCTTTGGCGAGCGATCGGTCGTAGGGCGCGGTGGGTTCGGGCCAGAGGTGATCGAGCGGTTCGACTTTGTCGCGCACGAAAGCGCGCGCCCAATCCACCTTTGCCTGGAATTCGGCATCGAGCTGGAAGTCGATCATCGCACTGCTTTCTAGGCTTCGCCTTTCGCCATGGCGTGCGCCTTCCCGATCAGGCGCACGACAAACTCGCCTGCGTCGCCGGCCACGTCGATGCTTTGCCGGCCGTTCAGGATGCGCGCGTATTGGCGTTCCATGATCACGCCGAGTTTGAACTGCGCGAGCACCATGTAATAGGTGAGGTGCTCGAGCGAGCGCCCGGTGCGTTCGGCGTAATACTCCGCCAAGTCCTCGCGGTATGGGAAGTCAGTGGGGTCGAAATAGCCCGAGGGCGGCGTACGTTCATCGCGTCCGCGATAGGCGTAGAGCACCCAGCCAAGATCGAGGAGCGGATCGCCAATGGTGGCGAGCTCCCAATCGATCATGGCGGCGAGTCGCGCGGGAGCGCCGTAATGGAAGATGGCGTTGGCGAGACTGTAGTCGCCGTGAATAATGCCCGGCTTCGACATGGGCGGCGTGTTGGCCTTGAGCCAATCGGCGACGTAGGCGAGGCCGGGAATGTCGCGCTGCTCGTAGCCTTCGCTCTCGCTGTAGGAGGCAAGTTGCGACATCCAGCGTGAGGCTTGGCGTTCGAGAAAGCCCTCGGGCTTGCCGAATCCATCGAGGCCGACGGCTTGGTAATCGACATTGGCCAGGCGCGCGATGCCGTCGACCAGCGCAAACGCGAGGGAGCGGCGCACTTCGCCGGGCTTGTCATAGGGCGCTGGCAGCTTTTCGAGCGGATAGCCGAGAAAGCCGTCCACCATCGCCATCACATAGAACGGCGCGCCGATGATGGCGGGGTCTTCGCAATAGGCCTGGAACGCCGGATGCGGGACGTCAGTTGTCTTGAGCGCCGCGAGCACTTGCGCCTCGCGGGCGATGATCTTGGCGCTGTCGGGGCGTGGCGTTTGCGGCGGGCGACGCAGCACCGCGGGCGTGCCGTCGCGGGCGATCTGAAGGACAATATTGCTGGCGCCGCCGGCTAGGATTTTGTAGCGCACGGGGCCCCCACCCAGCTCGGGCAGGTGCGCGTCCGCCCACGCGGCGAAGCGCGCGGGATCAAGCGGCGCTTCGGGGGTTATCATGGCTCATTCTGCCAGGAACAGGCGCGGCTCGCCGTCGATAGTCTCGACGCGGCCCATCGCTGCGAGTGTCGTGCGGTCAAAGTGGGCCTGCCTCGGCGTCTTGTTCGAGATCCTCAGCTGTCGATCGTAAGCGCTGATGTCCCACTGCCGATGATCGAAGCGGGCGCCTTTGCCGTCACAGGGATCGACAGCGATGATGGGGCCGAGCCAATGCAGCTTCCAGGGCGCGAGGCCTGCATCACGCAGACGCTGCCAGGCGTCGCCGACGGCGGCGATGCGTGGGACGGCGCTGAACACCGTCGCGAGCTTGTGGCCGGCGCCTTCGAGGCCGTCGAGCGCCTCGGGCGTCGCGCCGAACACGAGCTTTACGTCGAACAGGCGGCAATACATTTCGAGGCGATAGGCGTCCCATTGCGTGGGCATGCCGGTGGCGAGGCGCGCGCCGCGCGTGAAGCCGGCCTTAAGCCAAGGCCAAGTGTGCGCCGAGCGCGAATAGACGTAGGAGAAGAAGGCGAAGTCGCCGACGTCGACGCCGGCGAGGTCGAGCATGTCGTTGGCCCAGGTCTCATCGCTCGCTATGTCGGTCCAGGAGAGTGGATAGTCGATCGGGCCGTCGGCGGTCTCGGCGCAGCCGATCGCCCAGAGGTCGGAGGCGCCTTCGACGGCGGGGTTCTTGGCAAGGCCGCGGCAGTAGCCTTCGAGCAGCGCGAGCGTCTCTGCGTCCGCATCGCTCGGCGCGCCGCCGATCAGGCCGTAATGAGTTGTGGTGCTCATTGGCGCGCTGTCCTCGGGATCTTGTGGGGAGGGCCGAACTTCACGATTTCGACATTGGGCATGAGCTCGACTTCGGGCTTGAGGCCGATTGCTTTCTCCACGGCGATCGCGACGCGGCTCGCGAGATCGTCCAGATCGGGCGCGCCGTCATAGCCGACTCGCAGCTTGAGTTGCGTTACTTCGCGCTGCGGGCGGATGATCTGGAAGAGGCCGGAGGCCGTTTCCGGCACGCTTTCGACGGCGGCCCAGACGTCAGTCGGCATTACGCTGCGGCCGTTGACCAATGTCTCGTCGCCGGCGCGGCCGAGCGGCCAGTAGCGCGCGTGCGTGCGCCCGCAGGCGCAGCGCTGGTTGGTCCAGCGAACCAGATCGCCGGAGCGAAAGCGGACGAGGGGATCGACTTTGTCGACGAGCGCCGTGCACACCATCTCGCCGCGTCCTCCGGACGGGACGGACGCCCCGGTCGCCGGATCGACCACTTCGAAGAGGACAAGGTCCTCCCAGGCGTGGAAGCCGTCGCGCGCCTGGCACTCCCAGGCCGTACCGCAATCGCCGAGGCTGGTGAACTCGAACACCGGCACGCCCCAGCGGCGCATGAGGTCGCGGTTGTGGCGGCCCATCGGCTCGCCGCCATAGATCACGCCTTTGAATGATGAGAACACATCTGCGAGATCGATTTGCGTTTCTGCTTCGAGGCGCTCAAGCGCGTAGATCAGCGGCGAGCTGATGTGGAACATCCAGGTGGGGCGGTATTTCAGGCACGCCGCGATCATGCGCGGCACATCGCTGGCGTCGTGATGGAAGAAGATCGGCACGCCGCCCATGTCCTGGAAGTAGAGCCGCCCGATCGAGCGGATCACCATCTGAACGTCGATCAGATAGTCGCCGGGCCTGAGGCCGGTTTCCCAGATGTCGCGCGGGGTGAAGATCATTTCGCCGCGCGCGGTCCAGCTTTCGGCGAACAGTGTCGGATCGCCGGTCGTGCCTGAGCTTGTGCCGTAGAGCGAGACATCCGCGGGGCTGCCGGCGAGGACGCCGCCCATCGGGTCTCCTGTATCGGCCCGGTAGCGCTGGATTGCAGCCTTGTCGATGAACGGCGCCCGCTCAGTGAAGTCACGGACGTGGCGGATGTCGCTTGGGCGCAAGCCCACGTTTTCCCATTCGCGCCGCACCAGCAGCGAGCGCTGATAGGTATGCTGCACCTGCTCAAGGAGCCGCTGGAGTTGACGCCGCTCGATCTCTTCCCGAGGCGCGGCTTCGATGGGATCAAAGTATCGACGCTCCAAGCTCGTCATCCTTCAATGAAGAGGGAAACGCACCCGTTGTCCTGGCGCAACAGGCAAAGGCCAAGGCTGGCGGCGAACAACATCGCCCCGGCGATGGTCACGCATCGCACCGGCGATAAGCGGGTGGGAACTATTGAAAACCTCCCCGGCAAAGAAGAGCGTCGGCCAGTCGCGAAAGTACGTACAACGTTCGGAAAAGCGAGTACTGCGCGGCGGGACCAGGGGAGGTCGATAGGATGAGTAAAGCGAAGCAGGCGCTCTTGTGGGCGACAACCATTCTAAGCCTGGCGGCGCCGGCGATCGCTGAGGCGCAAACGTCTGATGACGAAATCATCGTTACAGTACGTCGGCGCGAAGAAAATCAACAGGACGTGCCGGCGGCCGTGACCGCGCTGAACACCGAGCAGTTGGAGCGCGCTGGCGTTACGAGCGTGAATGACTTGCAAGGGACGGTACCCAACTTGGTGATCAGTCCCGGTCAGGGTTCGGGCGCTACGACGCCAGTGTTTGCGATCCGGGGTCTGAGCCAACAGGATTTGACTCACCTGTCCGATCCATCTGTATCGATGTATCTCAACGAAGTCGTGGTGCCGCGACCGATCGGCGCAAACGTTGGCCTCTTTGACATTAGCAGCGTTCAAGTCTTGCGCGGCCCGCAGGGGACGCTGTTTGGGCGCAACACGCCCGGCGGCGCCGTGCTTGTGACCACCCAGACTCCGACTGAAGAACTTGGCGGCCATATCGTTCAGACCATTGCCGATTTCGGCACCTTCATCACCGAAGCGGCCGTAAACGTCCCGATTGGTGACGCGTTGAGCATTCGCGTTGCTGGTCAACATCGGGAAAGCGACGGCTTTGTTATCGACACCGTCAATAGCAGGGAGATGGATTCGGTCGACCAGGACGCGGTGCGCGTGTCGCTCGACTTCCATCCTGCTGACAATTTCAACTCCTTGCTCATCGTCGAATCTGCTTCCACCGACGATGGCGGGACGGGTGTGTATGCGCGGCCAGGATCGAACGGCGGGGCGGCGCAAGCTGCGCGCGACCATTTCCACACCGCAAGTGGAACACCGGTGCATAGCGACATCGACATCTTTAGCATCACCAACAGCACCAGTCTCGATATCAGCGACAACGTCACGCTTCGGAACATCGTGGGCTATCGGGAATTGCAGAACGACACACTTGAGGATCCGGACGGCAGCGCTGCATTCTTGCTTCCGATCCAGCGGATCACTGAACAGAATCAGGTGTCGGAGGAGTTCCAGATCCTTGGTGAAGCTGGTTGGGGCAGCTGGATCTTGGGCGCCTACTACTTCCACGAAAGGGGCGACGATCAAGGGCTCAGTTCGGGGGCGTTCGCTGGCTGTGGGGCCACACCGCAGAATCTGACCTTCACGGACATTCGCCAGTATGCCTGTTATTCGAATACCTGGAGCACGGCGGAAAACACCAGCACCGCCATCTTCGGACAGGCCACTTTTGAGCTCGGCTTCGAAGGCCTGACGGCGACTGTAGGCGCGCGACAGAACTGGGATGAGCGCGAAGCCGTCATCAAGAACCGCACCGCGACGGCTTGCCGATTTACGCGCGACCTCGACGGAAACCCCGCGACAGCGGAGGTCAATCCTGGGCTTGCGGGATGCCAATTGTCGCTGAGCGATAGCTTCTCTGAGCCAACCTACAACGTCAGCCTAGAATATCATGCATCAGATGATGTGCTTTACTACGTCGCTCACCGACACGGTTATCGGACCGGTGGTTTCGGCGCGCGTTCGGCCACCGAGGCCGGATTGCGCAGAGTCTTCACGCCCGAGATCGTGAACGACATCGAATTCGGCGTAAAAGCGGATTGGCGCTTCGGCGGTCAGTTTTTGCGCACGAATCTCGCGCTCTTCTACGCTGACTACCAAGACATTCAACGTCTGTTGTCGGATCCGACGTTGACCCCGCCACAAACGGTGACAACGAACGCGGGCGAGGCGACAATTCAGGGCGCGGAATTGGAGCTTCTGTATCGTCCAACCGAGTGGCTCGAATTCACAGGCTTCTACGCCTATACCGACGCGGAGTTCACGGAATTCATCGCGCCGAACGGGGCCGATCTTTCGATCTTCCCCTTCGCCAGAGCGCCCGAGAACATCGCCGGGGCCAGCGTTCGGGTCGACCTTCCAATTCCGGCGAACCTTGGCGAGGCAAACGTGGGGGTCAGGTATTTCCACCAGGATTCCTACAGCACGAGCGACTCGTTCATCCCCGGTGTGACCGTGGATGAAGCTCGCGATGTCTTCGACGTCGTCGCCGAGTGGGATAATGTCTTCGGCACGAACGCGGGGCTCGCCTTCTTCGTCAACAATGCTGGCGACAACGACTACAGCACCGGCGTCCTGGCCCTCGGCGCAACAACGGTGAATTCTGCCTCGCCCGGCGAGCCGCGGACCTACGGCGTGCGACTCCGCTACAGCTTCAACGAGTGACGCCCGATCCGATGCAGGACAGTCGCCGCGCTTGAGTGAGCGCGGCGGCGCCGCTTCGACGGAGCCAGCTGGGATCGCAATGGCGCGCAATTCTAATGAGCTTCAGCTGTCGCGTCGGGCGGCGTTGGGCGCAACGATTGCGGCCAGCGGCGCGGCGGCGTGCGCAACAGGTACGACTGTGGGATCGCAGGAGGCGTTCGAGGGTCGGATCGGGACGACATTCGCTCAGTCAATCCCCGACCGAGCCTCAGAGAGGAGATCGCCCAGCGGCGCTCCGAACATCATCCTGATCGTGCTCGACGATGTCGGGTTCTCAGATCTTGGCTGTTACGGCGGCGAGATCGAAACGCCGGCGATCGATGCGCTCGCCGCAGGTGGATTGCGCTACACGAATTTCCGGACAACCGGCGTGTGCTCGTCAACGCGCGCCAGTCTGTTGACCGGGCTCAATCCGCACAGCGCGGGGCTGGGTTGGCTCACATTTGCCGATGAGGGGTTTCCCGGCTACCGGGGAGACTTGGCGGCCGACGCTGTCACGCTTGCGGAGACGCTGTCGGCCAGCGGTTATCTCTCTTACCACGTCGGCAAATGGCACGTAAACGCGGATGCTTCGGCAACGGCGGTGGGGCCGTTCGACAACTGGCCGCTGCAGCGGGGTTACCATCGTGCGCGCTGGTTCCAGGGGCATTCTCTGGACTATTACCGCCCGGCCAACGTGTTCGACGGCAATCAGCGCCTCGAGATCGAGGACAATCACTACTACGCCACCGATGCGTTGACGGACGCGGCGATCAGATACATCCGCGAGCACGCCGCGCAAGCAGGCGATCGGCCTTTTCTGCTCACGTTTGCTCATGCTGCGGCCCATTCTCCTTTGCACGCGCCGCGCGAAGATGTCGCCGCACAAAGCGGCCGCTACGATGCCGGCTGGGATCGCGTGCGCGAGCAAAGGTTGGCGCGCCAGATCCAATTAGGCGTCGTCCCCGCGGGGACGCAGCTGCCGCCGCGTAACCGCGGCGTCGCCGCCTGGGATGAGTTGTCGAGCGATCAGCGGCGTCTCTACGCGCGATACATGGAAGTCTACGCCGCGGTGGTCGCTCGCCTGGACAAGAACATTGGCGTACTTGTCGAGGCAATCGGTAAGCTCAGCATGATGGACGACACGCTCATCGTGCTTATTTCGGACAACGGCGGGTCGCCTGACGGTGGGCTGACCGGCACGCCAAATCTGTTTGCATCCGGCGTCGGCGGAGCGCCGCTGGCGAGCGCCATTGCCTTGATGGACGAGATGGGCGAGCCCAACACCTATCCCATGTACCCGATGGGATGGGCGATGGCGTCGAACACACCCTTCAGGCTGTACAAACACGACACCCATTTGGGCGGTGTGGCTGACCCGCTCATCGTGCATTGGCCGAATCGTGTTCGGGCGCGTGGGGAGCTGCGCCCGCAGTATGCTCATGTCTGCGACGTGTTCCCCACCGTTCTGGCCTGCGCGGGCGCGGCGGCGATGCATGAGCGGAGGGGACGGCCGGCAAGACGAGTGCAGGGCGTTGACTTCAGTTCGACATTCGCGCGCGCCGATGCTGCAGAGACGCGAACGCAGCAGCATTTCGAGCTCAATGGAACCCGCGCGCTTTATGCGGACGGCTGGCGGCTTGTCTCCAAAGGGCGCTTCCAGCAACCCGATGACGGCTGGGAGCTCTTCGATCTGTCACAGGCCTGCAACGAGCTAAACGATCTATCGGCGCAACATCCTGAAAAGGTGGCCGAGCTTGAGCGGCGCTGGCTGGAAGCTGCACATCGCTGCGACGTGTTTCCGATCGATACGCGCTCGATCAAGGAAAAGTCGTGGGGTCCGTTCTTCCGGGGCGGCGGACGTTCGCGCTGGGAGCTAACGCTGCCGCTTGATTTGATTTCGGAGGAGGCGGCGCCTGCGTTGATTGGCCGGTCGCATTCGGTCGAAATAGAGCTTGGCCGGCCATTGAACGCGCGGGACGAGGGCGTTCTCTATGCTTCGGGCAACATGTTCCTCGGGTGCGCGCTCTATCTTCAGCGCGGAAGGCTGATCCACGAATTCTCGGCCAAGCCCTTCAGTATTCGAACGAGCGCGCCTGCCCCGATTGGCGCATCGCGTTTAGGTGTGCGCCACGATGTGACGTCGAGGCCGTGGCAAGGAACGGTCGAGCTTCTGGGCGATGGGCGCCGGATTGCGATGGAGCATCACGAGCCTCTGCTTTTCGGTCGGCCCATGCAGGGTTTGCAGATCGGGCGAAATGGTTCTGTGCCGGTGAGCGGGTCTTATCTGCGGCCCTTTGCTTTCACGGGGGTCATCGAATCGGTCACGATTGAGGTGGACACCTCACCTTACGCCCCAGCGGAAATCGATTCTGCACTTCGCCCGCCGGCGCGGGGCGACACGTGATCCGCTTTGACGGCCAAGTTGCGATCGTGACCGGCGCTGGGGGCGGAATGGGGCGAGCGTATGCGCTGGGGCTGGCGGCGCGCGGCGCCCGCGTTGTGGTCAATGATTATGGCGGCGACATGTTTGGCCGCGAGCCGGGTAAAGCGCCCTTGGCCGAGGTGGTCGCGGCGGAAATTCAGAGCGCCGGGGGCGCAGCGATCGCGAGCGACATGGCGATCGGTGACGCCGATGCGGCTCGCGCGATCGCAGCGGCGTCGCTGACGGCGTTCGGGCGGATCGACATTCTCATCAACAACGCCGGCATTTCCGCGTCCGGCGCGATCGGTGCTGTAAGTGATGAGCGCGTCGAGAATGCGTACCGGACCAATCTGATTGGGCCGCATCATCTGATCCGTGCGGTGTGGCCGGGGATGCTCGCGCAGCGCTATGGCCGCATCCTCAATATCGCCTCCAACGCCGCGCTAGGGATGGGAAACACTTCGGCCTACGCCGCCAGCAAGGCCGGCTTGATTGGGCTGACGTTCGACGCTGCCAAGGAGGGCGCGGCTTTCGGCATTCAGGCGAATGCGCTGATGCCTTCGGCCTACAGTCGCATGATCGACGCTGTGCCGGATCGGCTATTCGTGGAGTGGATGCGAGAGCAATTGCCGCCGGGGCGAGTGGCGGCGGTGGCGCTTTACTTGGTCAGCAACGCGTCACGGGCGACGGGGAATCTATTCAGCACGGGCGGCGGAAGGATCGCGCGCGTGGCTTGGTGCGAGGCTGAAGGCGTGCTCGATACCTCCATCACGCCCGAGCGCGCTCACGAGCTGATTGACCGGGCTTCCGACATGTCCAGCGCCCAGCTGGTCGACAGCCAGCAAAGCGAAATAGAGCTTTACATGCGCGCGTTTCCGATGGTCGATGGGCGGATCGCGAAAAGTTTATCCACCGATGCGTTCGCCGCAGGGGGTGCTCGTAAGAAGGATTAAGTGCGGGCAGTGTCTTGCGACCTATCCTCGTTGAACGACAAGCAGGTGTTCGTCATCGCCATTGGCTGCGATCTTGCGCGTGGCGTAGCGGATGGCGCCGAAAGGCTTGGGGCAAAGGTGGCGCGCATCGGCGAGGATCTCGATCTTTCCTCACGCGAAAGCGTGGCGGCGGGAATTGACGCGGCGGTGATGGAGCACGGCATGCCCGAGCTTGTCGCGCTCAGCATCGTGTCCGAGGCGGCCATGCGGCCTGTCGCGATTGCCGAAGCTCCGGAAGCGGACTGGCGCGCCGCGGCGATGGAGGATTTGCGCACGACAGTGCGCGTGCTGCAGGCGCTCGGTCCGCATTTGAAGGCGAAGGGCGGGGCTGTCGTGTTCGTGGCGCCCTCGCTGTCATTGGTGGGAACGCCGGGATTGGTTGCGCTGACCACGCTGCTGGAGGGGCAGCGCGGGCTCATGAAATCAGTGGCGCGACAATGGGGCGGCGCGGGCGTTACGCTCAACTGGATTGCGGCCGCTCCACGCGCGCTCGCGCCGTTCGCGGACGTGGTGCTGGCGTCGAGGCCGGATGCGGTGAGCGTCGCCTTGGGCCATGCGCCGGACCCAGCGACGGAGATCGCGCCAGTGTTGGCCTTTCTCGCCAGCGACGCGGGGCGCGCCATGACCGGCGCGACGCTGATGCTCGACGGCGGCGAATGGATGGTCCCATGAGCGGGTTCGACTGGAGCGGCGCGCGTACGCTTCTGGCCGGCCGCGTGGCGATCGTCACCGGAGCTGGCGGCGGCATCGGCCGCGGGTTGGCGTGTGCATTGGGGTTGGCCGGGGCGAAGGTCGTGATTGCGGCGCGGCGGCGCGCGACGGGAGAGGAAACCGCGGCGCTCGTGCGCGCGGACGGCGGCGAGGCGCTGGTAGCCGAGTGTGATGTCGGCAAGCGCGCGGCGGTCGACGCGATGGTGGCTGAGACCGCCGCCGTGTACGGAGCGGTCGACATCGTGGTGCACAACGCCTCGAGCGCGCTGTCGGGCAAGTCGTTTGCGCTCGAAGAGGTGGGCGACGCAGACTGGGACGAGCAGGTCGACACCGCGCTGGGCGCGCCGTTTCATCTGGCCCAGGCGACGTTCGAGCACTTGAAGCGAAGCGGCCGCGGGCGCTTCATAATTTTCAGCTCGTCGCAGGGGTTGCATGGCGGAGCCATGAACCCGGTCTATTCCGCGACCAAGAGCGCCCAGCGCGGCTTCACCAAGGCGCTGGCGCGCGAATGGGGGCCGCACGGCATTACTGTCAACGCCCTGGCGCCGGCGGCGCTCACGGACGCCGCGCGGGACTATCTGGAGCGCGATCCCGAGCGGGCGAGAAAGGCCGCGAAGAGTTTTCCGCTCGGGCGTATGGGCGACATGCGGGACGATATTGGCGCGGTCGTGGTGGCCATGTGCAGCGACTATTGGCGCTATGTAACCGGACAGGTGATCAATGCCGATGGCGGCTATTACACTGCGCTCTAGCGCCTCGTGCGGGGACCCATCGCATCGGCGATAGACTCGACGCAGCAGTCGCCGCGCCGCGGCGCCTGGGCGTACGCTTCGATCTTCGCCGGGAGTTCCTATGAAAGTCCGCTACCCCAACATGGATTTCTCGAACATCCGCCCGCACTGGGCGCCCCATATCGAGTTCGCCCAGCGCGCCAATGCGAGTTCGACCATTCCGTCCTATGTCGAGCCTTACCTTGTGAAGGTAATGCTCAAGGCGAAGGCTGTGCTAGATCCGAGCGAGAAAGAGCTGCACGAAGAGCTGGCGATTTTCATCAAGCAGGAGGCGCAACACTGCAAGCAGCACAATGCGTTCAACGAGCGCTTGCGCACGTCGGGCTATCCGGAGCTGCAGGATTTCGAGCGGCGGCTCGAAGCCGACCTCAATCGCTATCTCGAGACCAAATCGCTCAAGTTCAATCTGGCCTATGCGGATGGGTTCGAAGCGCTGGGTAAGCTTGGCGCGGCGATGTGGTTCGACGCCTACAACGAATTTCTCGAAGGCGCCGATCAGAACGCGATCGATCTGTGGCGCTGGCACATGGCCGAGGAGTACGAGCACCGCGAAGTCGCGTTCAAGATCTACCAGCGGCTCTATGGCAAGTACGATTTGCTGAACGGCTGGCTCTATCGCGTCTACGGCTTCCTGTTCGCTGTCGTGCATCTCCTGGGCTACGGCAAGCGCGTGGGGAAATATCTGCTCGACAAGGATCGCGAGGGGATGACGCGGGACGAGCGTGCGGCTTCGGTTGCCCGCGAGAAGCAGTTTGCCAGAGCCACGGGCAAGAAGGCGGTTCCGGAGCTTCTGAAGGTGCTTTCGCCGTTTTATGACCCGGCCGAGGCAGAGGCGCCGGAAGGAATCTGGCCGTATCTGGCGCAGTACGAAGGCGAGAGGTCATAGTCGCATGGGCCGGCGAGCGCACGAGCTTCCTTCGGCGCAGGCGATGCTGCGCGCGGCGGAGGAGGTGACTGGCCTTTCGGATTGGGGGCGCGAGATCTTCCGACGTCCGTTCGAGGTGCTGATCGATGATCTGAACACGACAGCGCGGCTCACCGAGCTGGGCGCAAATCGCGCGAATAGGCGATTGCTCGACAATCTATGCACCCGCCTCAAGATCGCCGCCGCGCGCAAGCGATCGCCGGCGATCGCGGCCGAGAAGATTGAACGGCCGATATTCGTGATCGGCCTGCCGCGTGCGGGCACGACGTTCTTTCACAACCTCTTGAGCGCCGATCCGGTCAACCGATCGCCGCTGACGTGGGAGATCATGTATCCCGCGCCGGCGCCGGAGGAGGAGAGCTACGAGAGCGATCCGCGCATTGCGCAGGCCGCCGAGGCGATGGCGTTCGAGGGATTCCTGGAGCCTGAGCTGCTCGCGATTCATCCATTCGACGCGCGCCGGCCGGAGGAGTGCAATTTCTTTTGGGAGCTCTCGTTTCTCAGCGTGAATTACGCGGCCTGGTGGGACGTGCCCAACTACAACCGATTGCTCTACAGCACCGATTTCCGTGACGTGTACGCCGAGGAGCGCGAAATCCTGCAGCTGCTGCAGTCGCGGCGGCGGCGCGAGCGCTGGGTGCTGAAGACGCCGGCGCATATTGCGTGGATGGAGGAGCTGGTCGCGGTTTTTCCCGACGCGCTGTTCGTGCAGTGCCATCGCGATCCGGCGAAGATCATCCCCTCGCTCTCCAACAATCTCACGGTTTGGCGTAGGATCTTCTCGGATGAGGTGAAGCCGAGCGATTTCGGCATGATGGAGCACCAGGCCGAAGGCCTGCGCAAGCTGGCGGTTCAGCGCGCGCGGCCGGAGATGGCCGGGCGCTACTTCGATGCGCACTATCTCGACGTGCAGGCTGATTCGGTAAGCGTGCTGCGCGCGTGCTACCGCCAGTTCGGCATCGAATTCTCGCCGCAACGCGAGGCCTCGGTGCGCGCCTGGATGGAGGCCGATCGCGCATCGCACGCGAAGGGGCCGAAGCACGCGTACGCGTTGGATGATTTCGGACTGGATCTCGAGAAGATCGACCGCGTCTATGCGGATTACTTCTCGGCGTTCAACGTAGCGAAGGAACGCTAGAGCTCATCAACCGACATATTTGATCGGATTGAGCACCGGTCCTGCGATGTGCTGACCGCCGTCGGCGTAGATCACTTGGCCGTTGATGAAGGCGGCGTCGTGGGAAGCGAGAAAGAGCGCGGCGCCGCCGATGTCCTCGATCGGATCGCCCGCACGCTTGAGCGGTGTCTGGCCGATGAAGAGGTCAATGATCTTGGGGCGCCTCTCGCGCGCGGCGCGGAGTTCGGCGGTGTCGGCGAACGGGAGCAGAAGATTGGTGGCGATGCCCCATTTGCCCCATTCGACAGCCGCTGTGCGCATCAGGCCGACGAGGGCGGTGGCTGCCGCATTGTACGGCCCTAGACCTTCGTTCACGCTCTTTCCGTAGCGATGGCCGATCAGGATGATCCGCCCGCCGCCGCGGTCGCACATGGCGGGTAACGCGGCGCGCATGAGCGCGGCCGTGTCCGTCACGCGCGCTAGCGCCGCCGTGAAGTGCGCGTCGTCCTGCTGCTCGAGCGCGGCAAGATGGGGCGCACCAAGCAGGTTGAGCACGAGCACGTCGCATGAGAACGCGCCGTTTTCGGCTGTGGCGTCCGCCATGGAGACAGCCGCGCCCGCGCCCGCGAAACGCTTGGCGATGCCGCGGCCGATCTCGTCGGCGCCGGCGATGATGGTGGTGATGCCGGCGAGCTCAGTCATGGGCGTCACTACGGTGCGGGTCGTAGCCGGGCGTGTGAAGTTGCGGCAGCCCACGCAGGCTCTGACCGCCGTCAACGAACAGAGTTAAACCGGTGATGAAGTGTGCGTTGTCGGAGCAGAGGCCGGCTACGGCGGCGCCGATGTCTTCTTCGGGTCGGCCGTGTCGGCGCATGGGGATGGCGTTGGCGGAGGCTTCGGCGCGTTTGAGGTCGCCTGCGAAGAAAGCGGCATAAGATGGGCTCATGCCAGAGGGCAGCACAGTGTTGACCGTGATGTTATGCTGGCCCCATTCGTTAGCGAGCGTGCGCGTGAGGCCCTGGATGGCTTCCTTGCAGGCATTGTAGGCCGCACCGTATTTCGCGCCGAACACGCCGTTGATGGACGCGAAGTTGACGATCCTGCCGCCGCCGGCCGCGCGCATGGGCGCTAGCGCGGCTTGCGCCGTCCAGAGTGAAGCATAGAGGCCCGAGCGCAGTGTTTCGTCGAAATACCGTTCGGTGGTCGGGTCTTCCGCCTCGACGTGCGGCGATTGCGCTTGCGCGTTGTTGATGAGGAAGTCGAGGCGTCCGAAGCGGGCGAGCGCGGTGTCGACGACGCTGCGTGCCTGATCCGCGTGCGAGACGTCGGCCTGGACGAAGATCGCGTCGGCGCCGATCTGGCGCAGACGTTCGAGCACGGCCTCACCCTTAGTCCGCGAGCGGCCGTTGATCACCACGCGCGCGCCTTCGCGCGCCAAGCGCATGGCGATGCCTTCGCCCAGCCCTTGGGTGGAGCCGGTGACGACCGCAACTTTTCCATCGAACCGTCGCATGGCGGCAGTGTAACGGGTGTTCAGGACGCGGGAGCGGGGCGGTGGAGCTATCGTATCCGCGATGAGCCACGGCCGCGCCCTGCTTGGCTTGCTGCGGGCATGCCTTAATGTGCGCCGATGCAGCTTTCGCCTTCGCCGAAGTTCGCGCCCGCGGCAGCGCAACGGGTCTGGGAGGATTATCTCAAGACAATCGATAGAGCGCGGGCGCTGGTGCTTGATTCACGTTGGGCCGCTGATCCGGTGGCGTGCGCGCAGGGGCAGTATCTGATCCAGATGCTGCAGGCGTTCGGCTTCAGCGTCTACATGGCGCCGCGCCAGCGCTACCCGCATTTCTACATGCAGACGATCTTCCTGCCGTTCGAGTCGGGGTTCGGCGCGCCGTGCCCGGACTTCCACTATCGCTGGACGTTCATCGACGGCGCGAAGTCTTATCGCATCTGGGGGAAGCTCGGCACAACGCGCTGGCTCGAGCTGCAGGCGCAGCGCGGCTTCTGGGGCGACCCCGATCAGTCCATGCTGGGGACCTGGGACTTCGACGATTTTGTGGCGTCGCCGGACGGCAGTTTCGAGATCATCGCCTCGCCGCACCGTCACGACGGCAATTGGATCGCGCTCGATCCGGCCGCGGCGAACATCACCGTCATGCTGCGTGAGGCTTGGTACGATTGGGAAAACGAGACCGGGATCGACATTCATATCGAGTGCCTCGATCGCGACGATCGCGAGCCGGTTGCTCTGAGTCAGGCGGAAGTCGAGCGGCGCGTGAGGGCGATTGGGCGCCTAACGCATTTCGCGGTGGAGTTCTTCCTGAAGCTGGTGCAGCGCATGATCGCCGAAGGCGGCGGCGAGAACCGATTCTGGGCTGAGAACATGGCCGAGATGAAGAATGTAGGAGGCAATCCTCGCGCGGTCTATCCGAAGATGCTGTTCGAGTTAGAGGAGGACGAAGCGATCATCTGTGAGAGCGAGATCCCGAACGCACGCTTCTGGAGCGTGCAGGTGGCGGACCCATTCTTCCAAACGGTCGATTACGCCTACCATCAAAGCTCGCTCAACGGCGGTCAGGTCCGGTTGGACGGCGACGGCAGGGCGCGCATCGTGATCGCACGCCGAGATCCCGGCGTACCGAACTGGATCGATCCGGTCGACAATCAGACCGGCGTGTTTCAGTGGCGCTGGTATGTCTCGGACCGGCATCCGATGCCGGCAGCGCGCAAGGTGAAGCTGGAGGAGCTACGTGAGCATTTGCCGGCGGACACGCCAGTGGTGACGCTGGCCGAGCGGCGGGCGATCATTGCGCGGCGCGCGCGTGCGGTGCGGCGCCGCTTCGGAATATAGGAGACCAGCATGAGCCAGCTGCGGCCGTTCGAATTCGACACGCCGCAGGCGCGCTTAGATCGTATCCGCACCAAGCTCGCGGCGGCGGAGTTCACGTACGCACCGGCGGACGACCAAGATTGGCGCTACGGTGCAGACGTGGGCTACCTTCGGGAATTCGTGGACTATTGGCTGACGCGTTACGATTGGCGCGCCGCGGAGGCAGAACTCAATCGCTTTCCGCAATTCAAGGCCAGTATCGATGGGCTCGATATTCATTTTCATTACGTGCGAGGGAAGGGTTCCGCGCCCCTTCCGCTCATCCTCACTCATGGCTGGCCCGGTTCGACGTACGAATTCTTCGGCGTGATCGAGCGGCTCAGTGACCCGGCGCGTTTCGGCGGTGATGCTCGTGATGCGTTCGACGTGATCGCGCCATCGCTGCCGGGTTATGGCCCCTCCCAGCGTCCGGCGACGCCGATAGGGCCGCGTCGCACGGCGGAGCTGTGGCGCAAGTTGATGGTAGAGGCGCTGGGTTATTCCCATTTCGTCGCACAGGGCGGGGATTGGGGCAGTTCCGTAACGTCGTGGCTCGGCGCGAGCGCGCCGGAAGTCGCCGGCATTCATTTGAACCTCATCGTTCCGCCGACAGCGTCCCCCGATCAGATGAGCGCGGAAGAGCGTGAATGGCGGGGGCGGTTCGAGGCGGTGCAGCGGCAGGCCTCGGCCTACATGATGCTGCACATGACCAAGCCACAGACGATTGCGATTGCGCTGTCCGACACGCCGATGGGGTATGCCGCTTGGGTGCTGGAGAAATTCCACGGTTGGGGGGATACGCGCGGCGATATCGAAAGCCGCTTCAGCAAGGATCAGCTGATCACCAACCTCATGATCCATCTTACCAACGATGCGGTGACCTCGATGATCTGGTCCTATGTCGGCGCGGCGATGGAGGTGAGGCGCGGCGAGCATGCGGGACTGCGTGTGAACGTTCCGACGGCGGTTGCGCTCTATCCGGCCGAGTTCTTGCCGCCGCCGCCACGCAGCGTCGCGGAGCGAGTCTGGAATGTCACGCGCTGGACGGAGATGAAAGCGGGCGGGCATTTCGCTGCGTTCGAGGAGCCGGAGGCGTTTGCGGCGGATGTAACAGAAGCGTTTCGGGCCGTGCGTTAGTGCGCGCGCACGATCGGCGGAGGCTTGTAGGCGAGCGAGAGCACGTCCTGGTCCGGCCAATAGAGGCGGCCGACCACCTGGAAGCCTTTACGCGGGATCGGGAGCCAATTCGCCATACGCTCGTGCGGAGGCGCCTCGTGTTGCAGGTAGAGCGTGAGCGCACCGCTTTCTTCGCGGACCATCTCACGATCGCGGTCGCCGCGCTTGTGGCGGCCGCTGGGGTGTGGCGAGAGCAGGCGCGTCTCGGCGTCGTATACGGTGAACGACCAGAAGCCTTTGGCCGGCACGGGCTGATCGAAGCGCAGAGTATAGCGCGCGTCGGCGCCGTTGAGCGGCGCGCCGTCGGCGTCGACGTCGCAATTCATGTAGACGACTTCTTCCGCCGGCGGTCCCCAGATGGCGTATTTCGCCAGCACCGCGCGGCGCAGATAAGCATCGACGGAGCCGGCCAGCACATCGCGTCCGCCGCGCAGGTCGAGCGGGTAAGTCCAGCCGTTGATCGGTTCGCCGAGCCGAGCCAAGCGCGCGGCGATGCGGGCGCGCGCCGTTTCAATGCCGCGCTCGATCGCCTGCGTCTGCTGGGCCGTGAGCGCTGACTCGTCGAACGCCACGCCAGGCGCTAGTCCGATGCGCGCAAACTGGCTAAACAGTTCGCGTTCACTTGGATGAACCGCGGCCATGGGCAGCAGTGAGTTGACCACGCGAATGAAGGCTGGCGCGGGGCATTCGTAGAACGGCCCCGCGAACAGCGCCTTCTCCGGCGCCGGCAGTTCGAGCGACGGCGCCTCTTGCGCAGGCGCGCCCAGAACGATGCTGAGCGGATGCAGCTGGTACTGATCCTGCAATTTGTGAATCGCCGACGTGTCCTGGTCGTTCTCGAGCACGACGCGAGCGAACAGTTTCACGATCCAGCTTTCGGCGACGATCACTTCATTGACGAAATCTGGTTTCGCCCCGCGCCAGTCGGGGCCGGCGATCAGATACGTGCGCGAGCCGTTGCCGACATCACGCGTGCCACGTGTGACGAAGCACATCGTGTACCAGTCATTGGCCTGGATGTCATGGAAGCGGTGCGGCTCCAAGGCAGGGTTCGTTAGCACGAACGGCTCGGCGCGGAGGTCAAGCCACACAGCAGAATAGAGCGTGTCGGTGTTGACCCAGGGGATAGTGTTGTTGAGCGTGGGGCTCGCGAGTTCGCGGAAGTGCGTGAAGCGGTTGAGCGCTTGGCGTTCGGGCGCGGCGGGACCTGCGACCTGGCGATGAAAGAAGCCGTACGCCACGAGGATCGGATACGAGTAGAGATAGGCTTCCTCCGTGAGGGTGGCGATGTCGTCCGTCGAAAGCGAAGGATCGATCTGCGGCGCCATCGCGTCACGCCTTCATTTCGAAACGCGGCCGATAGAATTCGAACCGATCCTGCAGCTTACCGAGCGAGAGGCCGACGTCCTCGGCGGCATATTCATGCTTGCCGTGCTTGTACTGGCGGTTCCGGTCGATCCAGGCGCTCATCTCAGCTTCCGCGCCGGCACTTAGCTCATCGCCCGCCGCTGCATAGATGCGCCGCACGCAGGCGATCGGATCGGCGAGCAGGTCCTGGAACAGCAGGTCCACGAGGGGCTGCTTGAGGGATGGCCGCATCTCTTCGCCAAGCCGCAGCAGTCGTTCGATGATCCGCTCCATGTTGCTGCCGGCCACGTGTGGGTTGGGATGATCGAAATAGCGGCGCTGGCCGTAGCAGGTCATGCTTGCGAGCGAGACGACGGCGTCAGTTGGATCGCGGTGCGTCTGCACGAGCACAGCGTCGGGAAAGGCCGTGGTGAGGGCGCCAAGGTTTTCCAGATGCTGCGGCGCTTTGAGGATCCAGCGGCTTGGCCGGGGACGCAGCCAGAGTGAAGTCTGCAAGATCCGCCGGAACCACTGATAGCCCACGCGATGATCGGCGCTTCGGTAGAACTCAGCGTAGGAGGGAACGACATAGCTCCATTCGAACTGCTTGGAGGCGAAGCCGAAAATGAGCTGACTGATATCCTCGTCCGGTTCATCGACGCTCATCTCGTGCATTGAGACAAACTCGGGCGCAAGCGTGTAGAGCGTATCGAGAGAGGCCTGCACAAACGCGGGGCGGGGATCGTCGGGGCCTTGCGCGACCGGCAGGGGCATGACCTGCTCCCAGAACGGCGAGGTGCAGCGGGTCGGATCGCGGGCCAGCAGTTTGTGCAGTATAGTCGTGCCGCTGCGGGGCAGCCCGATGATGATGATCGGCCGTTCGATCGCGACGTCGAGGATCTCGGGATGGCGTCGCCACAGGTCCACGAGGCAAAGCCTGGTCGACAACAAGCTGAACAATTGCTGGCGCGCGTAGGTGCGACCGAGCGCGTGCAGTTCGACCTCATGGTTGAGCGACCGGCAAAGCACGGAGAGCGGTTCGTCGAGCGGCGCTTCGCCGAAGTCCGACAAGCTGGTGCGCGATGCGGCGGCGCTCTTCAGTTCATCGGCGTCTAGGGCGGCTGGCGCTACCGATTTTGCGTCTTCCAGAATCTTGCGCGCGGCTTCGGAGAACGAGGGATACACATAACTGCGCGCGCGGGGCGTGAGCTGGTCCGAAGCGGGCAGGGCGACGCTGCGTAACATCAGCCGCCTCCGAACAGCTTGGTCACGATCGCTTCGGCGGCGTCCGCAGGCGCTGTTTTGGTTGTGTCGATGTGAACCTCGGGATGCTCAGGGCGTTCGTACGGACTGTCAACGCCAGTGAAGTTCTTCAGCTCGCCCGCACGCGCCTTCTTGTAGAGTCCTTTGACGTCGCGCCGCTCGGCTTCCTCGATCGGCGTGTCGATGAACACTTCATGGAACTCGCCCTCGTGCATCAGCTCGCGCGCCATCCGGCGCTCGGCGCGGAACGGGGAGATGAAGGAGACCAGCACAATGAGGCCGGCGTCCGTCATCAGCTTGGCGACTTCGGCGACACGGCGGATGTTCTCGACGCGATCGGCGTCGGTGAAGCCCAAGTCACGGTTGAGACCGTGGCGGATGTTGTCGCCATCGAGCATGATGGTGTGGCGGCCGAGCGCATTGAGCTTGCGGTCGACCAGATTAGCTATGGTGGACTTGCCGGCGCCGGAGAGGCCGGTGAACCAAAGTACGGCCGGCTTTTGCCCCTTCTGATCCGCGCGCGATTCACGGTTTGTGTCGAGCGCCTGCCAGTGCACATTCTGCGCACGCCGCAGCGCAAAGTGGAGCAGCCCCGCGCCCACCGTAGCGTTGGACATGCGGTCGATCAGGATGAAGCCGCCGAGTTCCTGGCTGTCGGTGAACGGCTCGAACGGGACGGGCCGGTCGAGGCTCACGTTGCAGACGGCGATCTCATTCAACTCAAGCACCTTGCCGGCCAGGTGCTCGAGCGTATTGACGTTGATCTTGTATTTTATGTCCGTGATTTGAGTCGAAACGGTTTGGCTGGCGAGCTTGAGGAGGTACGGCCGCCCCGGCAGCAGATGCTCGTCGGACATCCAGATGACGGTCGCCTCGAACTGGTCGGCGGCTTCGACCGGCGCCGCGGCGGCGCAAATCACATCGCCGCGCGAGCAATCGATCTCGTGCTCGAGCGTCAGCGTGACTGACTGGCCGGCGACGGCTTGCGCCAGGTCGCCGTCCTTGGCGACAATGCGCGCGATTCTGCTCTCGCGGCCGGAAGGCGCGATGCGCACACGGTCGCCGGGCCGCACCTTTCCGCCCGCGATGAGGCCGGAAAAGCCGCGGAAGTCGAGATTGGGCCGGTTCACCCACTGCACCGGCATTCGAAACGGGCCCTCTGCGCGGCGCTCCTCGTTGACCTCGACTGTCTCGAGAATTTCCATCAAGGCAGGACCGTCGTACCAAGGCGCGGCTTGGCTGCGCGCGGCGATGTTGTCGCCCTTGAGGCCGGAGATCGGGATCGCGCGGAATTGCGCGAGCCCGATCTGTTGCGCGAAGTCGGCGTATTCGCCGACAATGGCGTCGTAAATCTCCTGCGACCAACCGACCAAATCCATCTTGTTCACTGCCAGCACGACGTGGCGAATGCCCATGAGCGAGACAAGATAGGAGTGACGGCGCGTCTGGGTCAGCACGCCCTTGCGCGCGTCGACCAGGATGACGGCGAGGTCGGCCGTCGAGGCGCCGGTGACCATGTTGCGCGTGTACTGTTCGTGACCGGGGGTGTCGGCGACGATGAACTTGCGCGTATCGGTGGAGAAAAAGCGATAGGCGACGTCAATTGTGATGCCTTGTTCGCGCTCAGCGGCGAGGCCATCGACGAGCAGTGCGAAATCGATGTCCGCCCCTTGGGTGCCAACCTTCTTGGAATCCGCTTCGAGCGCGGCAAGCTGGTCCTCGAAGATCATCTTCGAATCGTAGAGCAGCCGCCCGATCAGTGTGGACTTGCCGTCATCGACACTGCCGCATGTGATGAAGCGAAGAAGCGTCTTGTGTTGATGGCGCGAGAGATAGGATTCAATGTCGGTGGCGATCAGGCTGGACGCTTCGTAGTGAATATGGGCCATCAGAAATAGCCCTCCTGCTTCTTCTTCTCCATGCTCGCGGATTGGTCGTGGTCGATGATGCGGCCCTGGCGCTCGCTGGTCGTGGTGAGCAGCATCTCCTGGATGATGGCGGTGAGCGTGTTGGCGTTGCTTTCCACGGCGCCGGTGAGCGGATAGCAGCCAAGCGTGCGGAAGCGGACTTTCCGGGTCGTAGGCGCTTCGCCGGGTTTCAGGCGCATGCGCTCGTCGTCGACCATGATCAGCGCGCCGTCGCGCTCGACCACCGGGCGCGGCGCGGCGAAGTAGAGCGGCACGATGGGGATGTTCTCGAGGTGGATGTATTGCCAGACGTCGAGCTCGGTCCAGTTGGAGATCGGGAAGACGCGAATGGATTCGCTTTTATGCTTGCGGGCGTTGTAGAGCCGCCAGAGTTCGGGACGCTGGACCTTGGGGTCCCAGCGATGGTTGGTTGAGCGGAAAGAGAAGATGCGCTCCTTGGCGCGGCTCTTCTCTTCGTCGCGGCGCGCCCCGCCGAAGGCGACGTCGAAGCCGTATTTGTCGAGCGCCTGCTTCAGCCCCTCTGTCTTCCACATGTCGGTGTGCAAAGGGCCGTGGTCGAACGGATTGATGTTCTTCGCTTCCGCTTCGGGGTTCTTGTAGACAATGAGCTCGAAGCCAAGCTCGCACGCCATGCGTTCGCGCATTTCGTACATGGCCCGGAATTTCCATGTCGTGTCGACATGTAGCAGCGGAAACGGAGGCGGTGAGGGGTAGAACGCCTTGGCGGCCAGGTGCAGCATGACCGCGCTGTCCTTGCCGATGGAGTAGAGCATCACCGGCTTGGCGGCCTCGGCCACCACTTCGCGCATGATGTGAATGCTCTCGGCTTCCAAGCGCTGCAAATGCGTGAGCCGGGCTGACGTGAGGAGGGAGCTGGCGTCCATCGGTGCTGATTAAGCCTGAAACGGATCGAAGCGGCCGGCCGCCACAAACCAGGGATTGGCGTAGTCGACGTCGGCGGCCTGATTGCGTTTGCCGTAGCGCAGATCCTGGCCACCCATGGTGCGCACGCGCCCCCCGGCCGCGCGCAGCACGGCGTCGCCGGCCGCAGTGTCCCACTCCATGGTGCGGCCGAGCCGTGGATAGAGATCTGCCTCCCCTGCAGCGATGCGGCAGAATTTGAGCGAGGAGCCGGCCGAGACCATGTCCGCCACCGTGAAGCGCTCGACAAAGGCGCGCGTCTCGTCCGACATATGCGAACGGCTGGCGACGACGGAGAGACCTGCCTCGCAGGGCGCACGCGCCGTTATGGTTCGCCACGCACTCGGTTTTCCGTCGCACGTCTCCGCCATACGCGCGCCTGCTCCGCGCTCGCCAGCGTACATGAGGCCGTGCGCGGGCGCGTAGACGACGCCAAGCACCGGCTCGCCAGCCTCCACCAACGCGATGTTGATCGTGAAATCGCCATTGCGGCTTAGAAATTCCTTGGTTCCATCGAGCGGGTCGACCAAGAAAAAGCGCGACGCCGCGCATGGCGTGCGTCCGGCGGCCGCCTCTTCTTCCGCCACTACGGCTGTTTCGGGCGCGAGCGCGGTCAGTCCACGCAAGATCACCGCCTCGGCGGCGCCGTCAGCCAGCGTCACAGGCGAGCCGTCATCTTTCGCGCGCGCCTCGCAAGCCTCGCTTGCGTAGACCGCCATGACGGCTTTCCCAGCCTCCAAGGCGATGTCCACCAATCGTCCCAGCATCCGTCGTCCGATTAGTTGCCTAGTTAAGTAAAACGGCCTCCGGACGGCTCGGTCAATGCCGGCCAACCCTCGGCCGGCGCTTATCGCGTGCCCGATTGGCCGAAAAATCAGCCATCTTTACCGAGAGTTGGAGCCATCGCCGCCATGAGCTGGCCCAGTGCGTTGTGGATGCGGCGCCTGTCGTTGACCGGCAACGCCGCAATGCACCTGAAAATCCGGTCCTGTGGCCTGCGCTCGAGCTTGGCGAACAGGGCGTGCGTCTTGCGCGTGAGGCGCACGAACGTGCGACGCCGGTCGTTGGGATCGACCTCGCGCGCGATCAGTCCGCGCTCCTCGAGCCGCGCCAGCTGCTTCACCAACCCCGGCAACGACACCCAGTGAATGCGCATGAGATCGCTCGCGGTGCTTTGGAAGGGCGGTCCCATGCGCTTAAGCGCGCCCAGCACGACGAGTTCGCCGGTGTTCAGGCCGTTCTCCGTTGCGATACGCCCGATTTCAGCATCGATTGCGCGTGAGAGGGTGAACAGGCGCGCCTGGATCGACGCGGTCAGCGGATCGGTTGGCGGCCAGATCGGATCAGGTTCATGAGCTGACGGCATGCGACGCAACACTAGCAGCGGGGCCGAGAATCGCTAGCCGATCCGCGTTGTGCGGCCCGTCCAATAGCGCTCCCGCAGCGCTTTCTTATGCAGTTTGCCGGTGTCATGGCGCGGCAGTTCGCGCTCGAAGTCGTAGGACTTGGGGCATTTGACGGGCGAGAGGTGCTGGCGGCAATAGGCGTCGAGTTCGTCGGCCAGAGCGGGCCCCGCATGCGCCCAATCGACCGGCGCCACCACGGCTTTCACTTCTTCGCCGAACTCCTCATTGGGGACTCCGAACACGGCGATGTCGGCGACCTTAGGATGGGTGACAAGGAGGTTCTCCGCCTCCTGCGGATAGACGTTGACGCCGCCCGTGACGATCACGAAATCCTTGCGATCGGTGAGGAATAGATATCCCTCCTCGTCGAGATAACCGACATCGCCGAGCGTCGCCCAATTGGGCTTGCCCACAAGGCGCGCCGCCGCGGTCTTCGCGGGCGCATTGTGATAGGCGAATTCGGCCGCGCTTTCGAAATATACTTGACCTTCCTGGTTTGGGCCAAGCTCTTCGCCGCCGTCACCGATGATGTGCGCGACGCCGACCACCGGCTTGCCGACGGAACCAGGTTTGCGCAACGCCTCCTGCGAATTGATCATGGTGACGCCGACGCCCTCGGTGCCGGAATAGTATTCGTGAATGATGGGTCCCCACCAGTCGATCATGGCTTGCTTCACCGCGATGGGGCAGGGCGCTGCGGCGTGAATGGCGATGCGGTGCGAGGAGAGATCGTAGCGGTTCCGCACGACGTCCGGCAGCTTCAGCATGCGGATGAACATGGTCGGCGCCCATTGCGAGTGGGTGACGCGATAACGTTCGATCAGGCGGAGCGCCGGCTCGGGATCGAACTTCTCCATCACCACGGCCGCGCCGCCGCTGCGTTGCACGAACATGCAATAGCTGAGCGGGGCGGCATGATAGAGCGGCGCCGGCGAGAGGTAGATGGTGTCTTCACCGAAGCCAAACACGCGTTTGACGAACTCCGAATAGCCGTGTGGCGATTCCGCGGGCTCGTCGGCCAGCTTGTAGCGCACGCCCTTGGGCTGCCCCGTTGTGCCGGAGGAGTAGAACATGGGCGACCCGGCGCGCTCATCGCCGATCGGCGCCGCGGGCATTGCGGAGCGCGCCGCCTGCCACGATTCTGCGCCCGCGACAGGTTCGCCCACGTAAAGTGCTCGCACCGTCGCTTGCAGAACCTCGATAACGGGAGCAGCGGCCTCGCGCAGCTTTGACGAGAAGATCAATACCTTTGCGCCGCTGTCTTCGATGATGTAGCGGAGTTCTTCCCCGGTCAGGCGTGCAGACACTGGCGTAAAGAACAATCCGGCGCGCTGTGCGCCCCAGCATGCTTCGAAGTAGGGGAGTGCGTTCTCCATGAAGACGGCGATCCCGTCGCCTGTCTTGAGGCCAAGCTCACGATAGAGCTGCGCCGCCTGATTGGCACGGTCTTCTAGCTCGGCGAAGGTGAGCACAGCGCCGTTCTGCATGATGACGGCGGGTCGATCAGGCGCGGTGCGGGCGAAAACGCGTGGGTGCATGTGATCGACGCACACTCGCGCGGCAGATGCGCCCGCGCAAGCTGAGACGCATCGCGGTCATGATGGATAGGCGTGTGCTTGTTGACGGGCCGGCGCGCTCTGGGGCACGCACGGGAAGCAACGTCGAAGTGGCGTTCCTCCTAGTAAACCTTGGCGGGCCCGACTTCGGGCTCGCCGCTTTACTACCCGTGACTCAGCAGCTTCGTGTCGAAATACGCTTGCAGGCCCTCGACGCCGCCTTCTTGCCCGTGGCCACTGTCCTTGACGCCGCCAAACGGGGTCTCCGGATGGGACACGGCGAACGTGTTCACGCCCACCATGCCGGCTTTCAGCGCGCGGCCGACCGCGAGCGCGCGCGCGTTCGAGGTGGTGAAAGCGTAAGCGGAGAGACCGTAGGGCAAGGCATTGGCGCTTGCCACGACATCGTCCATGTCCTTGAACGACGCGATTGGCGCGATTGGTCCGAAAGGCTCCTCACACATCACTAGCGCGTCGTCGGGCGCGTCGGGCAACACGGTGGGGTCGAAGAAGAAGCCTTGGTTGCCGCGGCGCGCGCCACCGACGACGCCCAGGCCTCGGCTGCGCGCGTCGTCGACCATGCGCTCCATCGCCTCGACGCGGCGGCTGTTGGCGAGCGGCCCCATCTGCGCGCCTTCGTCCATCCCGGCGCCGACTACGAGCGCCTGCGCCGCTTCGGCGAAGCGATCGGCAAAGCGCTGATAAATGCGCTCCTGCACATAGAAGCGCGATGGCGCGATGCAGACCTGTCCGGCGTTGCGATACTTCGCCGCCACTGAAGCGTCGACCACTTTGTCGACATCAACGTCGTCGAACACGACGACGGGTGCGTGGCCGCCCAGCTCCATCGTCGTGCGCTTCATGTGTTTGGCTGAGAGCTCCATGAGATGGCGGCCCACCGAGACGGAGCCGGTGAAACTCACCTTGCGGGAGATGGGCGATGCGATGAGGTGTTGCGAGACTTCCGCGGGGGCGCCGAACACGATGTTGAGAACGCCTTTCGGCAGCCCTGCGTCCACGAACGCGCGCGCCAGTTCGAGCGCCGTGGCCGGAGTCTCCTCCGCCGGCTTCAGCACGAGCGCACAACCTGCGGCGAGCGCGCCGCCCATCTTGCGCGCTGGCGTCAGCGCCGGGAAGTTCCACGGCGTGAAGGCGACCGCGACGCCGACGGGCTCCTGCTCGACCATCAGCCGCAGCCCGGACACGCGGCTTGGCACGATGCGCCCGTAGGCGCGCCGGCCCTCCTCGGCATACCATTCGATGACATCGGCCGCGTAAGCGACTTCGCCGCGCGACTCCGTCAGCGGCTTGCCCTGTTCCAACGTCATCACTGCAGCGATCGTCTCCAAACGCTCGCGGATGAGGTCCGCGGCGCGCTTGATCACCTTGGCGCGGTCAGCTGCTGTCACGTTGCGCCAGAGCGCGGAGCCACGCGCGGCCGCTTCGAGCGCGTCGTCGAGATCGGCAGCGTCGGCGTGCGGCAGCTCCGTAATGGTGCGGCCGGTGGCGGGATCAAGCACCGGTTCAGTGTCGCGCCCTTCGGCGCCCAAGAACACGCCGTCGATCAGAAGCCGGAGCGGGGGATAGGCCATCGGTTCCTCTTTCACGCCGCGCGCGCTGCGGCCGGCTGCGCGTCATCGAGAATCATGTGTGTGGCCTTCTCGCCGATCATCACAATGGCGGCATGTGTATTACCGGAGATCACTAACGGCATGACAGAGCCGTCGACAATGCGCAATTTCTCGAGCCCGCGCACGCGCAGGCGCCAGTCGACGACGGCGCCCCTGTCCTCGCCCATGCGTGCCGTGCAGGTCGGGTGATAGAGCGAGGATCCGACTTGTCGGCAATAGGAGAGGATATCCGCATCGTTCTCGATGTGATTTCCCGGCTCGCGTTCGGCCTTTGTGAAGGCCGCCATCGCTGGGCTGCGCATGATCTGCCGCAGGAGCTTGACGCCGGCAACGTTCGTCCGCCGGTCGGCCTCAGTCGCGAGATAGTTCGGATTGATGGCGGGCGCCGCAAGAGGATCGGCGCTCTGGAGCCGCACGTAGCCGCGGCTCTCGGGTCGTAGCTGGCAAGATGAGGCGGTGAAACCGGAAAAGCGATGCAGCGCATCACCCATCTTTGAGGTGCTGAAATTGATGAAGTGGACCTGAATGTCCGGCGAGGCGAGCGCTGGATCGGTGCGGAAGAAGCCGCCCGCGTAGCCGGCGCTCACCGTGAGCGGCCCCTTGCGCTGCAGCAAATAGCGCAGGCCCACGTAAGCGGCGCGCAGCGGATTATGAATGTCGTCGTTGAAAGTGATTGGCCGCTTGCACTCATAGACGAGGCGAACCTGCAGGTGATCCTGAAGGTTTTCGCCGACGCCAGCGATATCGTGCAACGGTTCGACACCGCGAGAGCGCAGGAGTTCGGCAGAACCGACGCCAGAGAGCTGCAGTAGATGCGGCGTGCCGATGGCGCCTGCGCTCAGGACGACTTCGCCGTCCGCACGCGCGCGGAAAGTTTCGTCGCCGCAGCGCCACTCCGCGCCCACTGCGGTGCGACCGTTGAACAGGACACGCGTGACATGGGCGCGCGTGACGAGCGCAAGGTTGTTCCGTCGCCGCGCGGGATTGAGATAGGCGACCGCCGAGCTGATACGAAGGCCGCGGTGCGAGGTGGTCTGATAGTAACCCGCGCCTTCCTGGGTCGCGCCATTGAAGTCGTCATTACGAGGATGGCCTGCTTCTTGTGCAGCGGCTATGAACGCCTCGCATAGTGGGTGAGTTTCCGACTGATCCGAGACAGGCAAGGGACCGTCCGCGCCATGGAAATCGTCGCCTCCACGGCATTGCCGCTCAGCCTTGCGGAAGTAGGGCAGCACGTCGTCATAGCCCCAGCCCACGGCGCCCATCTGTCGCCATTGATCGTAGTCCTGGCGCTGGCCGCGCATATAGACGAGGCCGTTGATCGAACTTGATCCTCCCAGCACCTTGCCGCGCGGCTGAATGATGCGACGGTTGTTGAGTTCGGCTTGGGGCTCGCTCTCGAACAGCCAGTTCACGCTCTTGTCGCGGAACAGCTTGCCGTAGCCTAACGGCACATGGATCCACGGATTGGAGTCGCGGCCTCCGGCTTCCAGCAGCAGGACGCGGTAGCGTCCGGATTCGCTCAGCCGATTGGCGAGCACGCAGCCTGCTGAGCCGGCGCCGACGATGATGAAATCGAAGCGTCCGAACTCACGCATCAAGGCACACGGTTCCACTTCATCCACGCGAGGCGCGCGGTTTGCCGCGATCCTAGTTGTCGCTCCGGGCACCCGCAGCGGCGCCAGCGCACTAATCGCAGGTGCGAAATCGGCCTATTCGAGCTGGCGCAGCAGCTCCTTCGAGAAAGGCCGCCGCTCCGAGAGCCGGCCTTCCTTTACTTTGAGCGCCCATTCCGGATCGGCCAGCAGCGCCCGGCCGACAGCGATGAGGTCGAACTCGTCGCGCGCCAGCAGCTCTTCGACCTTTTCCACGCCGTCGAGCGGAGCGTCGGCGAAGCTGATGGTGGTGCGGTCGACATGGCTCGGAGAGGTCTTGGCGGTGGAGGCGACCCCGCCCAGGCCCACGCTGCCGACGGCAATGGTGGGTCTGCCCGTGACTTTCTTGGTCCATCCCGCAAGCGTGATTGGCGACATTTCCTTGAAGGCCGGCTCCCAGTACCGGCGCGTCGAGGCATGGAAGATGTCGACGCCGGCCTCGACCAGCGGCAGCAGTACTTGCTCCAGCTCCTCAGGCGTACGCGCGAGTTGGGCCCGGTAGTCCTGCTGCTTGAATTGCGACCACCGGAACGAGATCGGAAATGCCGGACCTACCGCGGCGCGGATCGCGCGCACGACCTCAGCGCCGAAGCGCGTGCGCTGGCGGATGTCGCCGCCCCAGCCGTCGCTGCGGCGATTGGTTTGCGACCAAAAGAAGCTGTCGATGAGGTAGCCGTGCGCGCCATGGATCTCGACGCCGTCGAAGCCGATGTCTTGTGCCGATTTTGCAGCCGTTGCGTAGGCTGCGATGACCTCGGCGATGTCCTGCTCGATCATAGCCTTGGTGCGGTGGGTGGTATGCTCGAAAGTGTTGAGGTTTTCCGAGGCATCAAAGCCGGGGACGCTTGGATCGGGATGCATGCCGAGTTCGCGGAAGCTGCCCGTGTGCCAGAGCTGGGGAAACATGCGCCCGCCTGCGCAATGCACGGCGTCAGCGACCTTCTTCCACGCTGCCAACGCCGCTTCGCCGTACAGCACCGGAACGTGCGCATAGGAGTGCGCAGAGGGATGGGGAATGTATGTGGCTTCGCTGATGATGAGGCCGACGCTGGCGGCTGCGCGGCGCCGGTAGTAGTCGACCACGCCGTCATGGGCGATCTCGTCAGGGCAGAAATAGCGCGACATCGGCGCCATGACGATGCGGTTCGCCAAGCGCAGACCGCCGCCCTGGAACGGCTGAAAGAGCGGGCTAAGCTGGGTCTCGACTGCGGCGGGCGCGGACATGCGCGGCCACCTTTGGGCCAGCCGTCGCAGGCGTCAAATCGCGCCGCGATGGGCATCGCCCATACGATGCGCGGCTCAGTCGTTGAGCTGGACCAGCTGCACCAGCGCACCGCCCAGGCGCTCATCGTACAGAAAAATCCACGAGGCGCGCGGCGCCGCGCCTTCGCCGACAATCGCCACACCCCTCGCCTGCGCCCGCGCGCGCTCGGCGGCGAGGTCGTCCACGACGAAGGCCACGTGCGAGACGCCCTCGCGCCCGGCCAAGACGCGATCATCGATCGCCGCTCCGTCCAGGTACTGCACCAGCTCGATCTCCACGCCGTCGCCAGTCTTGCCATGCGTAACCTTGCTGTGCGTCAATTGACTCGAATCGCGGTCGCTGGGCAGCGCGTACTCCGCGACGGGATCCCATTCGATGCCGATGAGGTCGCGGTAGGCTTGCATGGTGCGTTCGATATCGTGCACGCGGAAGCCGAAGTGCAGCAATCGCATCGCGGTCATCGGCTTCTCCAGGTTATGCGGCGAAGATGCGCGGGGGCGGCGCGGGCGCATGCAACGCGTCCACCACGTCCGCTCGCCGCGCCAACACGATGCGCGCCGCCGCTGCGCCTTTGTCGGTGAGTTCGCCATTGTCGAATGTGGGCAGCTCGGCTTCGAGCGCGAGCCGGGCGATGCGCTCCGTTGCGCCAGCAGCGCCGGTTGCCAGCGAGCTGAGGCGTGTTTGCACCCATTCACGCAACTTGGGATGCGCCAGCAGTTCCTCGCCGGTCTGCGCGACGCCGACGATCGCCTGTGCTGCGTCCATGTCGGCAAAGGCGATGACGCCGACTTCGTTGCGGTTATGGCCGGTAATGACCGCATCCCTCACCACAGGTGAGAGTGCCGCGAGTACACGTGCGCGCAACGTCGCGGCCTGCACCCAGCTTCCGGAGCTGAGTTTGAAATTGTCGCCGATGCGCCCGTCGAACAGCAGGCCTTGTGAAAAATCGCCGTCGACGAGCGGCTTCACCGCATCGCCTGTCCTGAAGAAACCCTCTTCGTCGAAGGCCGCCGCGGTGAGATCAGGCCGGCGCCAGTAGCCGGGCGTCACGCATGGACCGCGCAGCCGCAGCTCCCAGCTGCCCTCGAACGGGACCAGTTTGGCTTCGATGCCGGGCAACGGCAGGCCGGCTTCAGGTCGGCGGTGTTGCTCCCAGGTGCTTTGCACGGGAGTCGGCCCACATTCGGTCGAACCGATGCCGGACACCATAAGGATGCGCTTGCCAGTCGTGGCGACGGCGATCTCGTCGATCGCGCGCCAGATGTGCGGCGCCAGCATCGCTCCGCCATATTGCAGCAATTGCAGGCGCGAGAAGAAGCGCGCCGCGAAATTGTGGTCGCGCCGCAGGTGGGGCAGGAGGGCTTCGAACGCGCCGGGTGTATTGATGTAGATGGTGGGCGGATGGGAGGCCAACAACTCGACGGTGCGCCCAATGCCTGCCGGCGTGGGGCCGCCGTCGTCGATGTGGAATTCCCCGCCGCACCAGAGCACTTGGCCCAGATTGTTGTTGCCGCCGAAAGTGTGGTGCCAGGGAAGCCAATCCACCATCACTGGCGTCGCATCGTTGAGGAAGGCGTAGGCTTGCGCGCATTGTTGGCGGTTTACCGCCAGCATCCGGTGCGGCTGCATCACGGGCTTGGGCGCGCCGCTTGAGCCGGAGGTGAACATGATCTTGCCGATCGTGTCGCCGGTGACGGCGGCATTCGCCGCGTCTACGCGTGCGCCAGGTTCGCTCGCTAGGAGCGTATCCAGCTCGATCGAGCGTCGCTCCGATACCGGTGCGCCGCCTGAAATGAAGATCGCATCGGGCGCCGTGGTCGCGCGAACCGCTGCGCCGTAGCGTTCGCCGTCGGCAACGTAGATGGCGCCAGGGCTGAGCGACTCCAGCACGCCGGCGAGCTTGGCGTAATCGGTCGCTTTGAGCGCATAGGCGGGTGATATCGGCGCAGCTGGCACCCCGATCCAGAGCGCCGCCAGCGTAGCCAGTGCGCAGTCGATGCTGTTCTCGGAGAGGATCGCCAGCGGCCGCTCTGGCGAGAGGTCAAGGCCCAGCAAGCCCTCGCCGATGCGCCGCACCGAATCAAGAGCCTCCGCGTAAGTGATGGCGCGGCGATCGCCGTGACCATCGGCCTCGGTGAGAAACGTGCGCGCCGGCGCCTCGCGGGTCCAGTGCGCAAGTTTGGGGTTCCAGCTCTCGGGATAAGGCGCGAGCACGTCGGTCGAACGGATCAGGATACTGCCGTCGGCGCGCTGCTCTGCGCGCGCGTTCTTGCCGGCAAGCCGCACGGGCCTGGTTGGCGCGAGCGCGCTGGGATCGTCGGGGTTGCCATTGGTCGTCAATGCCATTTCCAAAGATGGCCCCCCGCGCACTGCGCGTAACGCGGCGTCCATGCCAAGAGGATCAATATCTCATCTGCGATTGGTGCGGCACAGGTGTGGGCGCCGCGTGGGGCAGATTGGCGGAGGGTGTCAAGAGTATCCCCCGCGCGATGTCAAAGCGAAGCACGACCTCAACCCCTGACCGGACGACGCCCATTCGCTCGGGCGCTATTGCTCGGGCGCATTCGTCGCATTCGGCCTGCAGCCGACCGGCGCCCACAAGCGCGATCGATATCAGTTCTGTCAGCATTTCTGATGGAGAACCAATGGTAAGATGCGTTCGCCGTCGCTGAGCTCAAGCACCAGTGTTCGCTGCTTGAGATTGACACCTGAGCGCCTGATATGTGCGGTGTGAAAATCGATTTGGGTTGGCGTTCGTCGCATTGGGCGATCCATTCAGCCTGGTCGTGTCCACCGCCACCACCACTTACCAAAATCGGCGTCAACGTCCCGTGGCCCGCCGTAGTTCCGGTTACGCAGCCTAAAAAAAATATTTCGGTTGCGCGGAATATTTTGGGCTCGTTGCGCGTTGCTGGGCCAAAGCGTCGCATTTTTTTGCGCCGCAGTGGGAGGTCCCAGCATGTTTGGTGCGTTTCGTATGGCTCGGTTCGGCCACTTCGACTTCGAGCGACCCGGAGAACCGCTTGATCAAGACATTTGGAACAACTTCAGCCTGAGGCGCGGCTTCGATCCGCTTGGGGAGACATTGGTCACGCTGGGCAGGCAGCAAACTCTGAGTGTCGACGCCGCGGTGCTCCGCACCGGCGCCGCCATCCCTGACATCCTCGGCGGCCATTCCGCAATCAGCGAACCGCAAAGCTTGGCGCAGCAGCTTGTGTGCGGCTGCCCCTCTTGCGCCAAATCTTATGAGGAATTCAGCAGCGGCCTGAGCACCGGCGATGGCGTTCTTCCCACAGCGCCGGTCTTGATAACGACCGATGCGCAGCCGGGAGACACCAGCACGACGGCGGTGTTGACCGTGAACGGCCCACACGTCGTGTCCACGATCGACACCATCGGCGACTTCGATTTCTTCAAGATCGATCTCGTTGAGGGCCAGCGCTACGAAATCGCGCAGTATCTGGTCACTGGCGGCCCAAGCGGCGTGCCGCTCGCCGACGCTTACATCGAGCTCTATGATCAAGCTGGCAACCTGATCGTCAGCGCGGACGGCGGCGGCCCGAACACGCCTTCAGGCCTCGATGCACTGTTGTCGTATGAGGCGGAATACACCGGCGTCTACTACATAAACGCCCGCGCGTTCGATAACGGTACGCCCGATGGCGCCGAAGGTGATTTTGTTGGCGACTACGAAATATTCGTGCGCGATGTCACCAACGATCCGACCGCCTACGTGCCGCTCTATTCACCCGATCAACCGATGCACTCGATCGACTGGGGGTCGCAGATCGATCGCACCTCGCGCAATCCGGACGGCGACAACGGCCCGCGCGACAACGGCGCGCCGGACACGGGCATTGTCTACAATTCGACGTTCAACATTAGCGGCAAGAACGTCATCACCTATTACTTTGCGAAGACAGGCGACGTGTTCATCGACGAAGACCCGAGTTCGCCGGGATCGACCGACACCATGATCGCCAAGGGCTTCGAGCAATGGGAGAAGGACGCATTCCGCCTGGCGCTCGATGAATACGAGAAGGTCACGGACAACATCTATATCGAAGTCCAGGAGCGCAACGACGCCGACTTCAAGTTCGTCACCTATAACGGTACGCCTGGTGTCGGCGCGAGTCTGCTCGGGCGCATGAGCCCGCCGAATGAAGACAATGAAGGCCAGGCGGAGTTCAACGCCGGCGACGTGCGCTGGACGCAAGAAGGCATCATGCCGGGCGGGTTCTATTTCCCGACCCTGCTGCATGAATTGGGTCACGGCCACGGCATGGCGCACCCGCACGACAATGGCGGCCGCTCCAGCATCATGCCCGGCGCCGACGGCGGCACCGGCGGGATAGGCGGCGGCTTCGGCGACTGGGGCCTCAGCCAGCAAGTCTTCACCATCATGTCCTACAATGACGGCTGGAACGAAGACGCCCCGTACGGCGCGCGCCCACTCGGACATGGCGGGCCGCGCTCGGGCGGCATCACCGGCACGGAAGTCGATCACTTCGGCTGGGTCGGCACGCTCACCGCGCTCGACATCGCCGTGCTGCAGGACAAGTACGGCGTCAACGAAGAGTATGCGACCGGCGACGATGTCTACACCATCGCCGACGAGAATGGCCCGGGACATTTCTACTCGTGCATCTGGGATGCCGCGGGCACGGATGAGATTCGTTATGTCGGCTCACGCGACGCCTACATCGATCTGCGCGCCGCAACGTTGAAGTACGAGGAAGGCGGCGGCGGCTGGGTCTCTTATGCGATGGGCGCGTGGACCGGCTTCACCATCGCCAACGGCGTCACGATCGAAAAGGCCACCGGCGGCGACGGCGACGACACTCTGGTCGGCAACGATGCGGCGAACACCCTCTCCGGCGGGGTCGGCGATGACGAACTCGACGGCGGCGCTGGCGCGGATGTGCTCATCGGCGGCGATGGCGTCGACACCGTGCGCTACGACACCGCAACGGCCGGCGTCACGGCCAACCTGATGAAGCCATCGCAAAACAGCGCCGCCGCCACTGGCGACACCTATAGCAGCATCGAAAATCTGAGCGGCTCGAAATTCAACGATACGCTGATCGGCAACGCTGGCGCGAACACGCTTTCCGGCCAGGATGGCGATGACGCGCTGCTCGGCGCCGATGGCGTCGATACCCTCATCGGCGGCGCCGGCAATGACCAGCTCACCGGCGGCGTGGGCGCCGACGTGCTGAACGGCGGTGATGGCGCTGACACCGCGCGCTATGACGATGCAACCTCCGGCGTCAGCGTCGATCTCTCGACGCAGATGGCGAGCGGCGGCACGGCGGCCGGCGATCAGTTGATCTCGATCGAGAACCTCACCGGTTCGCGCTACAAGGACATGCTGACCGGCGACGACGGCGCCAATGCGCTCGAGGGCCTGGCCGGCGCCGATCTGCTCAACGGGCGCGGCGGCGACGACTTCCTCTATGGCGGCGCCGGCGTGGACGAACTGGTTGGAGGGGCAGGCGCGGACACGTTCGTGTTCAAGCGCGGCGACGGCGGGCGCGATTCCATCTATGACTTCGATGGCGCATCCGGCGACGTGCTGATGTTCACCGGCTACGGCACCGCCGAACAGGGCGCGACCTTCACCCAGATCGACGCCACGCGCTGGATGATCAATTCGGCCGATGGGCGGGTGCACGACATCATCACGCTGGTCAACGGCGCGACGATCGATTCGAGCGACTACTTCTTCGGACCGTGACGTTAGGAGAGCCGCCGGCACAGCGCTGGCGGCTCTCTCGCCCGCGATCATTTCCTCCTGCCGCGAAAGCAGCTAAGCCGCACGCGGCATGAGCTGGACAAACTGGTCAGGCAGCGTCGCTGCAACCCCACGCGAGATCGCGCGACCGAAAACGGCAGCCGAACTCTCCGCGCTGGTGGCGCGCGCCGAGAAGGTGCGCGTCGTCGGCGCGGGCCATTCCTTCATGCCGCTGTGCGAGACCGCCGGCACGCTGATCTCGCTTGCCGATCTCGAAGGCGAACTCACGTTCAACGCCGACAAGTCTCGCGTATGGGCGCCGGCAGGCTGGAGTCTGGCGAGGCTCACGGCCGCGCTCTGGGAAGAGGGCGCCTCGCTAATCAATCAGGGCGATGTGAACCCCCAGGCGCTTGCCGGCGCCATCGCCACCGGCACGCACGGCACCGGCGCCGAACTCGGCTCGCTCTCGACCGCTGCGCGCGCCTTTCGTTTGGTGCAGGCCGACGGCTCGGTCCTCACTTGCAGCGCAGACGAACGGCCCGATCTCTATCAGGCTGCGCGCCTGTCCCTCGGCCTCGTCGGCGTCGCCACGCGCATTGAGATCGACGTGCTGCCAGCCTATCACCTCGAAGAGCGCGTTGAATCACATCCTCTCGCTGAAGTGGAAGCGCGGTGGCCGGACCTTGTCGCGCAGAATCGCCACGTCGAGTTCTTCGTCTTTCCCTATGGCGACCAAGCGATTCTGAAAACGCTCAATCCGGCGACCGCTGAAGGGCCGCTGAAGCAGATGAACGACATGGACGATCGCGCGTTTCGCGTCGTCTGCGATATGTGCGCCGCGTTTCCGTTTCTCACTTCTCGCCTGCAGCCGTACATCGTGCGCCCCGGCATCCGACAACGCCGCGTCGGGCCCGCTTATCGGATCTTCCCATCCGACCGGACGGTGAAGTTCGAGGAGATGGAGTACGAACTCCCGCGCGCCAACGGCTGGGCGGCGCTGAAGGAGGTCATCGCCTGGATCAGGAAGCGCAAGCTGCCGGTGACGTTCCCGTTCGAGTTCCGCTTGGCGGCGGCGGACGACATCTGGCTTTCGCCCTTCAACGGCACGCCGGGCGCATCGATCTCGATGCACCAATATGCGAAAATGCCCTGGCGCGGTCTCTTCGCCGAAGCTGAGCCGATCTTCCGCGCACATGGCGGGCGCCCGCACTGGGCCAAGCGTCATACGTTGACGGCGGCCGACGTGGATGGGCTCTATCCGGACGCAACGAAATTCAAAGCAGTGCGGAACGCGCATGATCCCGCTGCCAAGTTCGCCAATGCGCACTTGGCGCAATTGTTCGGCATCGAGGGGAAGAGGGCGTGAGCGACATCGAACTGCATAGGCGCTTGATCGGCCGTCAGGGCTCGCGGCTCCAGCTCAACACGCCGGTGCTCGTGATCGATCGCGACGCGCTTCAGCGCAACGTCGAGAAGATGGCCACGTTTGCTCGCAGCAACGGCCTGGCATTGCGTCCGCATGCGAAGACGCACAAGAGCATCGAGATCGCTCGCCTGCAGATGGCGGCGGGCGCAGTTGGCGTATGCTGCGCCAAGCTCGGCGAAGCCGAAGTACTGGCGGCCAGCGGGATCGACAACATATTGCTCACTTCACCGGTGGTGACGCCGCAAGCAATCGAGCGTTTGATCGCGCTCAACGCTCGCATCGGCGATCTCCGCGTCACGGGTGATAATCCGGATAACATCGATGCGCTCGCGGCGGCGGCGCTGGCGGCGGAGCAGACGCTGACCGTGCTCGTCGATATCGATCCCGGCATCCGCCGCACTGGTGTTCCGTCGGCGGAAGCGGCCATCGCGCTGGCGCGGCGCATCGAAGCTGCGCCGTCGCTGCGTTATGGGGGCGTTCAATATTATTGCGGCGCGCAGCAGCACATCGAAAGCTACGCCGATCGCCGCGCGGCTATTGCCGATCGCACTGAATATCTCACCAGCGTGATTGCCGCGCTCACCGATGCGGGTTTGGCGCCTGAGCTTGTCACCGGTGGCGGCACCGGCACGCACCGCATCGACGCCGAACTGGGCGTGCTCACTGAGCTGCAGACCGGGTCATACGTATTTATGGACAAGCAATACAATGATTGTGATCTCGACGGAGTAGGCGGCGCACCGTTCGAGACCGCGCTCCACGTCGATGCGCACGTCATCTCCGCAAACTCGGCGTCAATGGCGACGATCGACGCCGGCTTCAAGGCGCTTTCCACCGATGGTGGCTTGCCGGTGGTGAAGGACGGCGCGCCGGCGGGCGCCATGTTCGTGTTCATGGGCGACGAGCACGGCGCGCTGATCTCGCCCGACCACGCGTTCCGCATCGGCGATCACATCAGCTTAGCCGTGCCGCACTGCGATCCGACCGTGAATCTCTACGACGCCTACCACGTCGTCCGTGACAACACGCTGATCGATATCTGGCCCGTCAGTGCGCGGGGTCGCTCCCGCTGATCACTCAGCCGGCGTGCGTGCGCTCTCTTCGGCGTCACGATGCGGCGTCGGCTTCGGCAGGAAACCCTGCACCCAACGCTCCAGGCGATCGATCAGCACGAACATCGCCGGCACGAACACCAGACTCAGCAACGTCGAGAGCATCAGCCCGCCGATAACAGCCGCGCCCATGCCTTGGCGCAGCGTGCCGTCGACGCCCCAACCGGCCGCAGCCGGAATCATGCCGCCCGACATCGCGAACGTCGTCATGATGATCGGTCGCGCGCGCTTCATGCCGGCTTCCATCAGCGCCGCATTGCGGCTCATGCCGGCGTGCATGCGCTCGACCGCAAAATCGACCAGGAGGATCGAGTTCTTGGTGACGAGCCCCATCAGCATCAGCAGACCGATGAAGGCGAACAACGACAACGGCTGGTTGGCGATGATCAGCCCAAGGAACGCGCCGCCGATCGAGAGCGGCAGCGCCGTCATGATCGTGATCGGTTGGAAGAAGTCGCGGAACAACAGCACCAGAACGATGTAGATAAGAATGACGCCCCACAACATCGCCGAGCCGAAGCTTGCGGTCATCTCGGCGAAATCTTCGGTCTGGCCGCCTGCGGCGAGGCGTGCGCCGGGTCCACCCTGAGCTTCAGGAAGCGCAAACACGGCTTGTTGCGCCGTGCTCAGCTCCGTCCCAGGCCGCACATTGGCGCCGACGGTCACCGCACGTTCGCGGTCGCGTCGCTCGATCGTAGCTTCGCCAAGCGAGAACTGCACGTCGGCGACCGCGTCGATGCGAACCGGTGCTCCAAGCGACGATTGCACCGGTAGCGAGCGCAGCGCATCGAGATCGCTGCGCTGATCGGGCCTGAGCGTGACGCGGATAGGGATTTGGCGATCGGCGAGATCGTATTTTGGCAGGTTCTGCTCGGCGTCGCCACTGGTGGCGATACGGATGGCAGAGGCAAGGGCGGCGGAAGTCACGCCTAGGCGCGCCATGTCTTCCTGGCGCGGCAACACCTGGATTTCCGGTCGCCGCAGCGACGAGGTCGAGCGCACATCCGCCAGAACATCGAGCTGCGTCATCGCCGCGACGAGCCGGTCGGCCGCGGCGTTCACGGCGGCCGGATCCTGGCCGACGAACTGCACAGTGATGTCAGATCCCTGCGAGCCGCCCTGATCCTGCACGAAGTTCGATCGGTAGTCTGGAAACTCGGAGAGGATCGGCCGCATTTCCTGTTGAATCGCATAGGATGATCGATTGCGCTCGTCGCGTTGCGTCAGCTGGATGAACATGTTTGCGTCGGGCGCCGACCCGTCGGCGCCGTTCAGCGACGTGAACACGCCGATGACTTCCGGGTTCTCGCGAAGGCGCGATGCCATGCGTTGCAACACCCGGTCGGCTTCCAGCACCGGAGTGCCTGGTGGAATCTCGATGCGCGCCTGGATCATGCCGTTGTCGAAGCGCGGAATCACGACGGCAGGAATCGCGCCGGCAAACAGAAGGCCGACTGGCACGATAAAAACGGCGAGGCCGACGCCAATCGTCTTCCACGGGTTGCGGATCGACCAGCTCAGGGCGTCATGGTAGAGGTCGGTGAAGACGCCGGGCTTTGCTTCGGCTTCGTGGCCTTTATCCTTCAAGAAGAACGCAGCCATCATCGGTGTGATCAAGCGCGCGACGACGAGCGAGAAGAACGCTGCGAGCGCGACGGTGAGGCCGAACTCCTTGAAGAATACGCCCATGCCGCCTTCCATGAAGCTGACGGGGACGAACACGGCGATGATGGCGCCGGTGGTCGCCACGACGGCGAGGCCGATCTCGTCCGCCGCTTCGAGCGCGGCCGCATAAGCGGATTTTCCCATCCGCATGTGACGGATGATGTTCTCGATCTCGACGATGGCGTCGTCGACAAGCACGCCTGTGACGAGCGCGAGCGCGATCAGCGTCACCATGTTCAAGGTGAAGCCCAGCACTTCAATGCCGGCGAAGGTCGGGAAGATCGAGAGCGGAATGGCGGCGGCGGCGATCAGCGTTGCGCGCCAGTCACGCAGGATCAGGAACACGACCAAGCACGCCAGCAACGCGCCTTCGATCAGCGCGTGAATCGAACTTTCGTGCATGCCGCGGATGAATTCCACCGTTGAGGCGATCTCGGTGATGTGAATGTTCGGGCGCGCGGCCTCGATTTCCCGGACGCGTTCGTCCATGCGGTCGAACACTTGCACTTCCGAGGCGCCGCGCGAGCGTTGCACCATGAAACCGACAACGGGCTGGCCATTGTAGCGCGAGATCGAGTTCATATCGCTGGCGCTGTCGGTGACCGCGCCCAGATCGCCGAGACGAACGGTGCGGCCGTCGCTGGCCGCGATCCGCAGGTTGGAAAGCTCTTCCACCGACTCGGCCCCGCCCAAGGTGCGGATCGATTGCGCCTGGCCGCCGATCTGCGCTTGCCCGCCCGGCAAGTCGGCATTGATCGCGCGCAGCTGATTATTGACCTGGTCAGCTGAGACGCCGTAGGCCAGCATGCGCGCCGGGTCGAGTTCGACGCGAATTTCTCGATCGACGCCGCCCAAGCGCGTGACCGCGCTCACGCCCGGCACGGCCAGCAATTCCCGCTGCAGATCGTTGTCGATGAACCACGACAGATCCTGCGGCGTCATGCCTTCGCCTTCGATGGCGTAGTAGCCGATCGGCTGGCTCGCGGCGTCGATGCGCTGAACCACGGGCTCGGTGATGTCGGCGGGAAGGTCCGAGCGAATGCGCTGGATTGCATCGCGCGCATCGTCGACCGCGCGGCCCAGATCGCCGTCGCTTTCCATCTCGACACTGGTGATCGACACCCCCGGCGAGATTGTAGACGTGATCCGTTTCACGCCTTCGACCGACGTCAGCGCCGCCTCAATGCGCTGCGTGATCTGCGTTTCCATTTCCGCCGGCGCCGCTCCGGGCTGCGCGACGGTGACGGTGAAGCCGCCGAAGTCGACGTTCGGCAACTGGTTGATCGGCAAGCGCCCGTACGCGGTCCAGCCTGCAAACAGCAGCGCCAGAATGAGCAGGATCGGCGGAATCGGATTGCGGATCGCGCCGGCAGAGATGTTCCAGGCCATGCGCGATCAGCCTTTGCGGCCGCGGATGTCGGGGTTCGGGCCGACGATGTTGGCGTCGGGCTGCCCCGGCGGTTGCGCAGCCGGCGTCTGCAACACGCGCACTTCATCGCCGTCTTGCAGGAAGGCGGCGCCGGAGCCGACGATGCGCTGGCTCGGATCAAGTCCCGTTACGACTTCCACCCAGTCGCCATCGCGCCCACCGAGCTGCACATCGACGCGATGCACATGGCTGGTGCCATCGATGACAAGCACATAGGCTTGGCCGCTGTCGTAGAGCACCGAGCTTTGCGGCACGGCGATCACGTCGCGCGGCGGCAAGTCGGCATGGCCGCGTAAATACATGCCGGCGCGCACGCGCGTGCCGGCCGGCAACGCAAACAGCGCCTCGCCAGTGCGCGTGCGGCTGTCGATCGAGGCGGGGAGGCGGCGCAGCGTACCTTGCACCGTCGATCCGTCGACGAGCGTGAACGTCGCTGACTGGCCCTCCTGCAACGCCAGCGCGTCGCCTTCGGCGACCTGCGCGGAGACTTCGAGACGGTTGTCGGCGGCGATGCGGAACAGTACTTGGCCGTCAACGGGACGGCCCAGTTCAGCCGTGCGGTCGATCACCAAACCTGACGCCGGCGCACGCACATAGCCGCCGCCCAGTCTGGCGTTCACTTCAGCCAATTGCGCGCGCGCTGCAGCTAGACGTGCGTCTGCCGCGATTGCTGCGGCGCGACGTTGTTCGATGGCTTCCGCTGACAAGGCGCCAGAATCGCGGATCGATTCCGCGCGCTCGTATTCTCCGCGGGCGCGCACCGAAGCCGATTGCGCTTCGGCGACCGATGCTTCCGCCGCGCGCGTTTGCGCCGCCGAGAGCGCTGCGTCGAGCCGCGCCATCGCCTCACCCTGGCGCACCATGTCGCCTTCATCGACCAGGATTTGCAGAATGCGCACGCCGGTGGCGGGCGCTGCGACCTGGATGTCGCGCACCGGGCGCGCTTCACCGTTCAATGAAACTTCCGTCTCGAACGAGCGCAACTGGACTTCAACGGCGCTCACCGCCTGCGCGCTTGGCGCCGGCGCTTCTATATTGCCGTCGCCGCCGAGCCGGCTCAGCACGAAAAGCACTGCGATCACTGCGGCGATGCCGCCGCCGGTGAGCCAGAGGATTTTCTGACGACGCTTGTCTTCGTCCGGCGCGTCGGTGGCGCGATCCCACAGGCGCTTGCCCACATCGCGCGCGGTGCGAAGCGCCTTGCCGCTTGCGCTCTTCGCCTGTCTGAACAAGCCTTCGGCGCGGGTGAAGATTTCGGGACTTTCGGGCTTATTCATCTGCGTGGCTCGAGGTAGCGCTCCGCGAGCGCACGAAATTGAGAAACCGCGGCCTCAGTGTCGATGTCGCGGCGAAACGCGCGCCTGAGACCTATGCCTTCGAGCGCTGCAAACAAGGTGTCGGCGACGATTTCAGGGTCGAGCGTGACTTCTATTTCACCGCGTTTCTGAGCGGCCTCGATTGCACGCATGAAGATTTTGACACTCTGATCGTCGCTCTTGCGCAGCGGCGCGGCCACGGCCTCGTCACGGATCGCCTCCGAGAAGATGTCGGCGATGAGCGCGCCATCCCCGTCGGCGAACTTGTCGAAGAACCCTCGCGCGGCGAGACACATGGCTGACACGAAGCCTTGTTCCTCTGCGGCGCGCATGAAGGCGTCGTCGCTCTCGCCTCGCTTGTCCTCGGCGATGGCGCCAATGATGTCAGCTTTGCTGGAGAAATAGCGATAGAGCGCGCCCGCGCTGACGCCGGCTTCGGTACAAATCTCGGCCATGGTCGATTGATGGAAGCCGCGGCGGCGGAAGCAGGCGATCGCGGCGTCCATGATCTGCCGGCGCCGGCGCTCGGCCAGAACGGGATCAGCTAAGCGGGCCAATAGGGTCCCCTGGAAAAAATGCCGTAACGGCTTGCGTCGTCATGCTGCGATGCATATAAAACGAATGTTCGTTCTTTAAATGTTAAGCCTGGACGGCGTCAAGCTGAGAACCCAAATCGCTTGCGCTGACCGATCCTCCCGCCGCCCGCTTTCCAACCACGTAAGCCCCTGTGGAGCTTCAGGAATGAGTCCAGTCCGAACCCTCGTTCGCGCCGCTCTTGCAGCTGGCGCGCTGGCGTCGGCGGCGGGCTGCGTAACCATGCCGGGCGAGCGGGCTGAGGCCCCGCCGCTGCCGTCTGCTTGGCGTGACGCCCCCCAAGCGGCGGCGCTGCCCGTGACCGATTGGTGGCAGGGCTTCAACGATCCGGCGCTCAACCAACTGGTGGTCGAGGCGCTCTCGGAAGGCCCGAGCGTGCAACTTGCGGTGTCACGTGTTCGCGAAGCGCGCGCGCTCACTTATTCCACCATCACGCAATTCCTCCCCGAGCTCAGCGCCACGGGAAGCGCCCAATACACGCGCATCATGGAAGGCGACGTGCCGGCGGGAGTCGATCGCGAAAGCGCGAGCGGCTCGTACGGTGCGGCCGTGTCGTGGGAGTTGCCGCTGTTTGCCGTCGGCGCGACTGCAGCTGGGGCGCGCGCGGGCACGCAAAGCGCACTCGCCGATCTGCGCGGCGCCCGGGTCGCGCTCGCCGCCGATGTCGCGCAAGCCTATGTCGATTTGCGCGCTGCGCAGGTAAGCCGCGCGGCGTTGCAGCGTTCGGTCGAAGCGTCCGACGAGCTTGCCCGCATCCTCGCAACCAGCGCCAGCGCAGGCTTTGCCTCCGACGCCGACGCTGCTGACGCGCGCCGGCTGGCCGAGAGCACGCGAACCAGATTGCCTGGTCTCGTCATCGAAGAGCGCCGCGCGGAAAACGTGCTGTCGGTGTTGCGCGGAAGAGCACCGGGCACGGAGGCGCCGCCAACACAAGCAGCGCTTGTTCGCGCCGATGCCTCGGTGCCGCATCTGGAACTGACATCGGCGCCCGCCGCGCCGGCCGATCTGCTGCGGCTCAGGCCCGACGTTGCGCGCGCCGAGGCGCAAACTTTGATCGCTGCAGCACAGGTCGGCGCCGCGCGCGCCGATCTGCTGCCGCGCCTCAATCTCACCGGCTCGATCAATGTCACCGATGCGCTGATCGGCAATCCGGAAGGCGCGGGTCTTACCGTTGCTTCGGCCGCGCCGATCATCTCGATTCCGCTGTTCGACTGGGGCCGCCGGTTTGCCGTATCGCGCCAGCGCGACGCGCAATTCGATCAATCGCTGATCCGGTACCGACAAACCGTGACCGAAGCCGTCGCCGAAGCGTCGAATGCGCTCGTGGCTTTGGAGCAGGGGCGCCAGCGCCTCAATTCCGCGCGCGCCGCCGAGGAAGCCGCGGAAGCCACCGCGCGCGGGTCGCGCGCCGCCTATGGTGCAGGCATTCAGAGCTTGGCCGATCGTCTGCGCTCCGAGCAGCAATTAATCGACGCCAGTCTCACGCGCATCGACGCGGAAGCGCAATCAGCGCGCGCCGCGATCGCCACCTACCGGGCCTTCGGCGGCGGCCCCGCGGTCGCGCCGGAAGTGGTGCGCCGCTAGCCGAACAATCCCCGCCATTCGTCGCACGCGCCTGCGAATCCGCTGGACAGGCGCGCGCGTGTGCGGTGCTTGAGGCGGATCGGTTTAGGGGAGCCATCCATGAAGCGGGCGCTTGCGGCAGGGTTGGTATTTGCAGTGGCGCTGAGCGCCTGCGCCACATCGTCAAGCGCGCCGAGCGCACAGGAGCGGCCCGCGAGCGTCGCGGAACTGCTCGAGGGCGTCGAAATCCCGTATGAGAGCTTCACGCTCGACAACGGCCTGACAGTGCTGGTGCACGAAGACCGCAAAGCCGAGATCGTCGCTATCGCCGCCTGGTACAATGTCGGCTCCAAGGATGAGCCGCAGGGGCAGACCGGTTTCGCGCATCTGTTCGAACACATCATGCTGTTCAATGGCACCGAGCACGTGCCGAACCTGATCGAGCCGCTCCGGGAAATGGGCGCCACCAACTGGAACGGCACCACCTGGTTTGACCGCACCAATTATTTCCAGACCGTGCCGACGCCGGCGCTCGAACGCGGCCTCTATATCGAGAGCGAGCGCATGGGCTACATCCTCGGCGCGCTCACGCAAGAGCGCCTGGATGCACAGCGCGGCATCGTCCAGAACGAAAAACGCCAGGGCGACAACCAGCCCTACGGCATGACCTTCTACCGCATACTTGAACGACTCTTCCCCGAGGGCCACCCGTATCGCCACTCGACCATTGGCTCGATGGCGGACTTGGACAACGCCTCGCTCGAACAGGTGCGCCAATGGTTCCGCGATAATTATGGACCCAACAACGCCGTGCTCGTGCTCGCGGGCGATATCAACGCCGCCGAGGCGCGGCCCTTGGTGGAGCGTTATTTCGGACAGATCCCGCGCGGCCCCGACAACATCCCCGCCGCGGCCGACATCCCGACGCTCAGCGCCCGCATCGACGACATGATGCATGACCGCGTCTCCAATACGCGGCTTTATCGCACCTGGGTGGTGCCCGGTCTTGCGCACGATGATACGGTCGAGCTCGACGTCGCCGCACAAGTGCTCGGCGGCCTCAACAGTTCGCGTCTCGACCGCATCCTCGTGCGCGACGAACAGAGCGCCGTATCGGTCAGTTCGAGCGTGCTGCCGTTCCAGCGCATCGGCATGTTCTTCGTCACCGTCGACGTGAAGCCGGGCGTCGATCCCGCCGCAGTCTCGGCGCGCCTCGATCAGGTCATCGGCGAATTCATCGCCTCCGGTCCAACCGAGGACGAAATTCAACGCGTGGCGACGCAGCAAGTGTTTGGCAGCGTGCTCTCGATCGAGCAGGTGGGCGGTTTCAACGGCAAGACTGTCGCGCTCGCCAACAGCGCCGTGCTTGCGGGCGATCCGGCTTTCTACGAGCGCAACCTGCGCGCTTACGGCGAAGTGACTCCGGCAGGGGTGCGCGACGTGATGGGCCGTTGGCTGACGCGGCCAACGCATGCGCTCCGCGTCGATCCGGGCGCGCGCGAGGCTTATCAGGAAGCGAGCGCCACCAATCGCCCAGCGCCGGACAATCGCCCGCCGACTGCGCAGCCGCGCGACCCGATGCCGGAGATCGGCACGATCGCCGATCTCGACTTCCCCGACGTGCAGCACGCACGCCTCACCAACGGCATCGAGGTCGCCTATGCGCGCCGCGCCTCCGTGCCGGTGACGTATGTCGCCTTCGATTTCGACGCCGGCGTCTCCGCCGATCCGCAAGGCGGCTACGGCACGCAGCGGCTGATGCTGTCGCTGATGACATCCGGCGCTGGCGGGCGCGATGCGATGGAAATCGCCGAACAACAAGAACGCCTGGGCGCAACCATCGGCGCCAACGGCACGCTCGATCGTTCCGCCGTCACGCTCACGACGATGAGCGCCAATTTCGGACTGGCGCTCGATCTCTTCGCCGACGTGATCCTGCGTCCGGATTTCGAAGCGGGCGAAGTCGAGCGCTTGCGTAATCAGCAGCTCGCCGCCATCGCCGCCGAAGGCACGCAGCCGAACGGTCTCGCACAACGCACGTTCCCGGCGCTCGTGTTCGGACCCAACCATCCTTATGGCCGGCCATCCTCCGGCCTCGGCAGCGAAGCCTCGGTCACGCCGCTGACGCGCGACAACCTGATCGCCTTCCACCAGACCTGGGTACGGCCGGAGACGGCGCGCGTGTTCGTTGTTTCCGATCGTCCGCTCGACGAAATCACGCGGGCGCTCAATGCGCGGTTCGGCGGCTGGCGCGGCGCGGCTGTGCCGGTCGGGCGCAAGAATTTCGACACGCCGATTCCAGCGCCGCGCTCGCGTATCGTCATCGTCGACCGTCCCCAATCGCCGCAATCGGTGATCTATACGGGCGCCGTGCTGCCGGTGCGCGGCTCCGACGATTTGCTGACGCTCAACGCGGCGGCAGAGGTGCTGAGCAACGGCTTCCTCTCGCGCGTCAACACCGAAATCCGCGAGCGGCGCGGCTGGTCCTACGGCTTGGGAGGAGGGCCGAACCTGCGCGAAAACCAGGTGCCCTACATCATAAGCGCACCTGTGCAGGCGGACCGGACCGGCGATTCCATCCGCGAACTGATCTCGCAGATCAATGCGTTCAATTCGAACAACGGCGTCACCGCTGCCGAGCACACGCGCACCATCAACGGAAATATCCGACAGCTGCCGGGGTCGTTCGAAACGGCGGGCGCCGTGCTCGGGGCCTTGCGCTCGAACCAGCTCTATCGACGGCCGGACAATTATTGGGAAAGCGTCGCCTCGCGTTATCGCGCCATGACCGCCGCGGACATGGACGCTGCGTCGCGCGCCGTGATCGATCCGTCGCAATTCGTCTGGGTCGTCGTCGGCGACGCATCGGTGGTGCGGCCGCAACTTACGGGCCTCGGCCTCGATATCGAAGTGATCCCGGCGTCTTAAATACTGGCGCGAGGGCGTGCTTGCTGTACCTTGCCGCGCATGGCGCGAACGCAAGCGGCGAACTATGATGAACGGAAAGAGGCGATCGTCGACGCGGCGGCTGCATTGTTCGCTGCGCGCGGCTTCAATGGCGCCTCGGTCGCCGATATCGCCGAACGCTGCAAGACCTCCAAGAGCCTGATCTACCATTATTATGAGTCGAAGGAGGACATCCTCTACGACGTCATGATCAGTCACGTCCGCGCCCTGGAGGAGGCGGCCGCCGACGCTACCGCCGGCGCTGCGCCGCCCGATCGGAAATTGCGCGATCTGACGCAACTTTTCATGGCGCTCTATGTCGGCGCGGCTGACCGGCACAAGGTGCTACTGAACGATCTCGAAGAATTGCCGAAACTTCGCCGCGCCGAGATTGTTGCCGTGCAGCGTGGGCTGATCGAGAAAGTGCAGAGTCTGTTGAGTGAACTCGAGCCTTCGTTGAAGAGCACACCGGGCGCCGGCTTCGCCGCAGCGATGCTGTTCTTCGGCGCTATCAACTGGACACATACCTGGTTCAATCCCGATGGCGCTGTGAGCGCCGAAGCGCTGGCGAATATGGCTGTGAACCTGGCGCTGGGGGGGATTAGGCAAGCGGCGCGGTAGGCGCCGGTTTCTTCCATTCCATCACGTGGAACCAAGGCAGGCGCCGATAGTGCGCAGCTTTCGGGAGCGGCGCTCCTGCCCGCGGCGGCGGCTCGTCGAAATACGCAAGCTGTAGATCCTGAGCCAGAAGCAGTTTCATATACGTACTAAACGGGCGATGGTGATTGACTATGCGGATGCCGCGGTACTCGATCCACATCGAGCGTTCGTCGAGATAGTGGTCGACGGGATAGTGCACGAGTTCGCGCAGCGCTGTCTTGACCCAGCCCTGATCCGCGCACGCCGTATTGAAGCTGTTGAGATTCGCAATAAGCAAAGCACCGCCCGGCTTCATCACGCGCGCCATCTGCGCGATCGCACGCGCAACGTCGGGGATGTCGATCAAGCTGAGATAGCTGACGACGAGATCGAACGCGCCATCGGGGAACGCAATGTCTTCCGCTTTCGCGTCAATGTAGCGTCCTTCCGGATGGCGGACGCGCGCATGCGCGATGAGGGAACGCGTCGGATCGATGCCTGTCGTTTCTATTCCGTGCGCGGCGAGCTGGCGGCAGAATCGACCCTCGCCGCAACCGACATCCAGGACCGTTCGTGGTTGCAACGCTAGCGCTCGGGGCAGCATGACCGGATCGAGCACATAACGACGGCCGAAATCGCCATGCTCGCCCAGATCGGCAATCCAAGCGGGTGCGGAACTTTCCCAACCGTTTTCGCTCATGGCTAAACGTCATACGTCAGCGCTACGCCCTCAGTCACCGGCGTTGCTTGGCACGTCAGCACATAACCTTCGGCCAGCTCTTCTTCCGATAGCGCGAAGTTCTGCTTCATGCTGACCTCGCCGGTCGTCACCTTAGCGCGGCAGGTAGCGCAGACGCCGCCCTTGCAGGCAAACGGCGCAGGCAGGCCGGCGGCGCGCACATTGTCCAGAATCGAGTGCTTCTCCGGATCGAAGGCGACCTGCATGCGCCGCCCGTTAAGCGTGACGCTCATCTTCAAGCCCGCCGCCTTTTCCTCGAGCGCGCGCGCTGCAGCCACTTGCGCCGCTGAGAGCGGTCCGGTGGTGAAGCGCTCGATCAGGATGCGCGGTTTGTCGACGCCTTTGGCCGTCAGCGCTTCCTCGATCGCATCCATCATCGGCCCGGGACCGCAAATGAAGAACGCATCGACGTGCGCCGGCTCGACGAGCGTAGCGAGGATATCATCCGTCTTGGCGCGATCGAGGCGGCCGTTGAACAAATCGATTTCTTCTTCCTCTTCTTCAAGAAAGTGAAACACTGAGAGGCGATCGATGTAGCGATCCTTGAGGCCCGCGATCTCCTCCAGGAACATCACACTCATGGAATTGCGGTTGCCGTAGAAGAGCGTGAAGCGCGAATTGGGCTCGACCGCCAGCGCCGTCTTGATCAACGACAGGATCGGCGTGATGCCCGAACCGCCGGCGAACGCCACATACTCGTGGCTCGCGACGGGATCGAAATTCCAACAGAAACTGCCATGTGGCGCCATCACTTCGAGAATATCGCCGGTTTTCAGCTGGTCGTTCACCCAGCCCGAGAAAACGCCGCCGGCGATCTTCTTTACGCCTATCTTCAGCATGCCTTCGCTCGGCGCGACGCAGACGGAATAATTGCGCCGCAGCTCTTCGCCGCCGATCTCAAGGCGAAAGGTTAGGTGCTGACCGGCGCGAAATGCGAACGTTTCGCGCAACTCTTCCGGCAGATCGAAGCGCACCGAAACCGCATCCGGCGTCTCGCGCTTCACTTCCGCGACGCGAAGCTTGTGAAACTCGATGCTCATCAGTGACACTTGAATCGATCGAATGGCTCAGCGCACGCGAGGCAGCGCCACAGCGCTTTGCACGGGGTTGAGCCGAAGCGCGAAATCTCTTCAGTGTTCATCGAACCGCAGCGTGGGCACTGCGCGTGCGTGTCGTTGCGCAGTGACGCGGCGGCGGCGCCCTTCGGAGGCGGGGCGATGCCGTAGGCGCGCAGTTTCTCGCGGCCTTCGTCACTGATCCAATCGGTGGTCCAGGCCGGAGAGAGCGTGGTTTCGACGGCGACGTTGGTGAAGCCGTTCGCATCGAGCGCGTCTCGGATCATGCGCTCGATCGCGATCGTCGCCGGGCAGCCGGTGTAGGTTGGCGTAATCAGAACACGATCGGCGCTGATGTCGCGCACGATGCCGAGGTCGATGACAGAGACTGCGGGAATCTCCGGGTCAGGGACGCTTGCCAAGACGCGCGCCAGAGTTTCCAGGTTGGAGCGCGCGACTCCCGGCGCGCTGCGGGGGGGAGGCCCGCCTTCCAACTCACGATCCGCCATCACCATGTCGCCCCGGGATAGGCGCGCTGCAGAAACTGCATCTCGCTCAGGAGGTGACCGAGATGTTCGGAGTGGCGACCGCTACGGCCACCGAGAACGGGCCGATGCGACGCGGGCCGCGCCAGCGTTGCATTCGCCATCACGGCGTCGACGCGCGCGTCCCAATCAGGCTTGAGCGCTGCTTTGTCCACGCCGACGCCAGCCTCGATCGCGGCCGCATCGATGTGGTCCATCACGAACAATTCGTCCGCAAAGCGCCACATCCAGTCGAGGCCGGCGACCATGCGCGCCTTGCTCTCGTCAGTGCCGTCGCCGAGGCGGACTATCCAATCGCTCGCCAGGGTGGCGTGATAGGAGGTTTCTTTCACCGCCTTGGCGGCGATGGCTGCAAACCGTGCATCTTTCGCGGCGCTGAGCGCCGTGAACAGCCGCTCCTGATAGTGCGAGAACAGGAATTGCCGCGCGATCGTTTGCGCGAAATCGCCGTTGGGCTGCTCGACCAGCAGGCAATTGGTGAAATCCATCACGTCGCGGCGGAAGGCGAGCGCGTCGGCATCGCGTCCGTTGCCTTCGATCTCGCCCGCAAGCGCCAGGAAATGCGTCGCCTGGCCGATCTGATCGAGCGCCACATTGGCCAGCGAGAGATCGACCTCGAGCGCCGGCGCGTGGCCGCACCATTCCGAGAGCCGCTGGCCGAGAATGAGCGAGTCGTCGCCGAGCCGCAGCGCGTAGCTTGCGAGGGGAGTGCGCGCGTCCATCAGATGTGCGTGACCCCGTCGGGAATCTTGTAGAACGTGGGATGGCGATAGACCTTATCCTCCGCCGGCTCGAACAGCGCTGCAGCATCGCCGGGATCGGAAGCAACGATCTGCGCCGAGGGCAGCACCCACAAGCTCACGCCCTCCATGCGCCGGGTATACGTGTCGCGTGCATGTTCGAGCGCCATCTTGGCGTCGGCCGCGTGCACGCTGCCGACATGTCGATGCGAGAGCCCGCCCTTGCCGCGGATGAACACTTCCCATAGCGGCCATTCTTTTGATGCATTGCTCACTTCGTTCGCTCCTGAGTGAGTAGTGAGTAGCGAATAATGAGTAGGGAAGAACCCCATTCGCTACTCGCCATTCGCTATTCGCTTCTATTCGGCCGCCAGTTTCGCGGCTGCGCGCTTTTCGGCATGGACACGAGCGGCGTCGCGCACCCAGGCGCCGTCTTCCCAGGCTTTCACGCGCGCCTGCATCCGTTCCTTCGCCACCGGACCTTGGCCCTTCACGACGGCGGTGAATTCTTCCCAATCCACTTCGCCAAAGTCGTAGGCGCCGCGCTCTTCGTTCCACTTCAGCTTGTCATCCGGCACTTTGAGCCCGATCGCTTCGGCTTGCGGCACGGTGATGTCGACGAACTTCTGGCGCAGCTCGTCGTTGGTGTCGCGCTTGATGCGCCAGCGCATGCTTTGTTCGGTGTTCGGGCTTTTGTCGTCGGGCGGGCCGAACATCATCAGCGACGGCCACCACCAGCGGTTCAGCGCGTCCTGCGCCATGCGTTTCTGTTCCGGCGTTCCGGCGGCGAGATGCATCATGATCTCGTAGCCCTGGCGCTGGTGGAAGCTCTCTTCCTTGCAGATGCGCACCATCGCGCGGGCATAGGGGCCATAGGATGTGCGTTGCAGCGGCACCTGGTTCATGATCGCCGCGCCGTCGACCAGCCAGCCGATGGCGCCGATGTCGGCCCAGGTCAGCGTCGGATAATTGAAGATGGTCGAGTACTTGGCCTTACCCGAATGCAGCGCCTCGATCATCTCGTCCCGCGATGTGCCGAGCGTTTCGGCGGCGGCGTAAAGATAAAGCCCGTGCCCGCCTTCATCCTGCACCTTGGCCAGCAGGATCGCTTTGCGCCGCAGGTTCGGGGCGCGCGTGATCCAATTGCCCTCCGGCAACATGCCGACGATCTCGCTATGCGCATGCTGCGACATCTGCCGCACCAGCGTCTTGCGATACGCCTCCGGCATCCAGTCCTTCGGCTCGATGAACTCGTCGTTGGCGACGCGCGCTTCGAATGCGGCGAGCTTGGCGGGATCTTCCGCGACAGCTTCGGCTTTCTTCTTGCCGGTCAGGTCGGTCGTGTACACGTGCGCACCTCTGCAAGCCTTTATCTAGCATTAGCTGACCGGACGGTCAATTAATCACTGGCCCTCCAACCGTGCGCGAAAGCCCAGTGAGTTCAGCAATCGTGCGGCCATCCGCGGTGCTGACGCTCACCTGATACACGCCGCTGCGGCCGGAACGGGAGAGTTCCCGGGCTTCCGCAATCAGCACGTCGCCCGGTTGCGCCGGCGCGAGGAACGAGATGGTTGCGTTCTGCGCGACGGTGTTTTCGTTGCGCGAATTGCAGGCGTAGGCGAACGCCGTGTCGGCCAGCGCGAAGATTATGCCGCCATGGCCGATGCGATGACCGTTGAGCATGTCGTCGCGCACACTCATGCGAATGCGCGCGTAACCCTCGCGGGCCTCGTCGATAGCGACGCCCCACGCGGGCCCCGTGCCTTCGCGCTGAAGGAGCGTCTCCGCAACGCGCCGCGCAAGCTCGTCCGCTTCCTTCATGCACCTCTCGTGAATTGACCGCTTGCCGCTTCTATCATACGCCACCGGCACGCGCGAGGAGGTCAGCATGGACTATGAGACCGTTCTGCTTGAGATCGCCGACGGCGCAGCGCACTTGACGCTCAATCGCCCAGATCGGCTGAATAGTTTCACCGTCCAGATGCACGATGAAGTCTCGCGCGCCCTCGAGCAGATCGCCAAAAGCGATACGCGCGTCGTGGTGCTGACGGGCGCGGGCCGCGGCTTTTGTGCAGGGCAGGACCTCGCCGACCGCGCCGTGGCGCCGGGTGGCGAGGGCGTCGATCTCGGCGAGTCGCTGGAGAAACGCTACAATCCGCTCATTCGGCGGCTGACATCGCTGGAAATGCCGGTGATCTGCGCTGTGAACGGCGTCGCCGCTGGCGCGGGCGCCAACATTGCGCTCGCGTGCGACATCGTCATCGCCGCGCGAAGCGCCAAGTTCATCCAGAGCTTCGCCAATATCGGCCTTATCCCGGATTCCGGCGGCACCTGGACGCTGCCGCGTCTCGCCGGCCAAGCGCGCGCCCTTGGTCTGGCGCTCACCGGCGAGCCGCTCACCGCCGAACGCGCTGAAGCGTGGGGCATGATCTGGAAGTGCGTCGATGACGATCAGCTTGCCGACGAGGTCGGCGCGCTGGCAGCCAAATTCGCCGCCGCGCCTACCCGCGGGCTGGCGATGACGAAGCGGCTCATCCGCGAAAGCGGCGCGCGCTCTTTGGAAGAGCAACTCGATACCGAGCGCGACGCCCAGCGCGCGCTCGGCCGGACGAGTGACTACAAGGAAGGCGTCGCGGCATTCATGGAAAAGCGCACGCCGAGGTTTTCGGGATCCTGAGTCATTCCAGACGGCCGGAGGCCGATCTGGAGTCCAGGGCCAACACGCGAGCTCTACGATCCCTGGATTCCAGGTCTCGCTTCGCTCGCCTGGAATGACTCGATGGGGAGTGAAGCGATGCCGCTCACGCTGCAAAACTACGCCGAGGGAAAATGGGTAAGCGGCAGCGGCGGACTCGCCGAACTGCGCTCCGCCGTCAACGGCGATGTCGTCGCACTCACTTCATCGCAAGGGCTCGATTTCGGCGCGATGCTGACGTTCGCACGCGAGCACGGCGGCCCCGCGCTGCGGGCGCTGAGCTTTCACGAGCGCGCCAAGATGCTGAAGGCGCTCGCCGAGGCGCTCACCGCAAAGAAGGATGAACTCTACGCCCTCAGCTACAATACCGGCGCCACCAAGGGTGACAGCTGGATCGATATCGACGGCGGCATCGGCACGTTTGCGGTGTACCAGGGCAAGGGCCGCCGCGAACTGCCGAACGAGCGCATCCTGATCGACGGCAACGTCGAAGCGCTGTCGCGCAACGGCACGTTCCAGGGCTTGCACATCTTCACATCGCTGCAAGGCGTGGCGATCCACATCAACGCCTTCAACTTCCCCGTCTGGGGTATGCTGGAAAAGCTTGCGCCGACGTTCCTCGCCGGCTTGCCGGCAATCGTGAAGCCCGCCAGCGCCACGGCCTATCTCACCGAGGCGGCGGTTCGCGTGATGCTCGAATCGAACGTGTTGCCGAAAGGCGCGCTGCAGCTGATCGTCGGTTCGACCGGCGATCTGTTCGATCACCTGACGACACAGGATGTCGTCTCCTTCACCGGATCGGCGGCGACCGCAAGCAAGCTGAAGAGCCATCCTGTGATCGTCCGCGAGAGCGTGCGCTTCGTTGCGGAGCAGGATTCGCTCAACGCCTCGGTGCTCGGGCCGGACGCCGCGCCGGACTCACCGGAGTTTGACCTCTTCATCAAGGAAGTCGCCAAGGAGATGACGGTGAAGGCGGGGCAGAAGTGCACCGCCATCCGCCGCGCCATGGTCCCGGCAGCGCTGCTGGATGCCGCCCAGGCGGCGCTCACGGCGCGGCTGGAGAAAACCACGATCGGCGATCCGCGCGACGAAACCACGCGCATGGGCGCCCTGGTCAGCACGGCTCAGCGCAACGATGTGCGCGCAAAGATCGCCGAGATCGAGGCGGATGCGCAGATCGTCTATGGCGATCCGCAAGCGTCCCCGTTCAACGAGAAGGGCGCCTTTATCCCGCCGGTGCTGCTGCGTTGCGATAATCCATGGCGCGCCCGGGCGGTGCACGATGTCGAAGCCTTCGGCCCGGTCTCGACGCTGATGCCCTACAAAGACGCCGCCGACGCCATCGCGCTCGCCAATCGCGGCATGGGCTCGCTGGTGATGAGCGCCTTCACCTACGACACCGAGTTCGCGCGCGATCTCGTGCTGGGCTCTGGCTCATTCCACGGACGCATCGCCTTCATCGACCGCGACAGTGCGAAGGAAAGCACCGGTCACGGCTCGCCGATGCCGCACATGATTCACGGCGGCCCCGGCCGCGCCGGCGGCGGCGAGGAGATGGGAGGCGTGCGTGGGGTCACGCACTATATGCAGCGCACTGCGCTGCAGGGTCATCCGCGCGTACTGTCGGCCATCGTCAGGCGTTATGTAGCGGGCATGCCGGTGCGTGAGGCGAGCGAGCATCCATTCCGGCGCAAGTTCCACGATCTGCCGATCGGCTATCAGTTGAAGACCAAAGCGCGCGAAATCACACTCGAAGACATCGAACATTTCGCGCACTTCACCGGCGACACCTTCTATGCGCACATGGATGAGGAAGCCGCGCGCGCCAACCCGCTGTTCGGCGGCCGCGTGGCGCACGGCTATCTGATCCTCGCCTTCGCCGCCGGCCTCTTCGTCGATCCCGATCCCGGCCCCGTACTCGCGAACTACGGCCTCGACAACCTGCGTTTCGTCAAGCCGGTGAAGCCCGGCGACGCGATCCAGGTTGCGCTCACGGTGAAGGACAAGACGTTGCGGAAGCCCGACCAGGGCGAAGTGCGCTGGGACGTCGTCGTAACGAACCGGGAAGCAGAAACCGTCGCGGCGTACGATCTGCTGACGATGAATGCTGCCTGATCCAGAAGTCGGAAATCGGAAACCAGAAATCAGAATCGCCGGGAGTGATTTCCGGCTACGGGCTTCTGACTTCTGGCTTCCTGTTTTCGCTCACGCCACCGCTTTCAGCGCCTCGACGAACCTCGGAATATCTGCCTCGCGCAACCCAGCCACGTTGATGCGCGCCGCGTCCGTCATGTAGATGCCGTGCTGCTCGCGCAGCGCGGTCACTTGCGCATCGTTGAGCGGCAGCGTCGAGAACATGCCTTTTTGGTCTGCGATCAGGTGCATCGGGATCGAGTTCACGCGCTCGGCGGCGAGCATCGTTCGCGTGTGCTTGATGTGCGCGCGAATCTGATCGAGTTCGCCGCGCCAGGACCTCGCCAGGGCCTCGTCGCTCAACACTGTGCGCACGACCGAAGCGCCATGATCCGGCGGCATCGAATAGTTTGCGCGCGCGATTTGAGCGAGATTGCTGAATACCGCAGTCCGCGCTCTCTCCGGCGTCTTCACGAACAGCGCGCCCACGCGTTCGCGATAAATACCGAAAGATTTCGCCCCCGACACCGCGATCACCGCTTCCGGCAAGCGTGACACGATGGCGCGCAAGCCGGTCACATCCGCGTCCACGCCATCGCCAAAACCCTGATAGGCGAGGTCGAGGAACGGAATCAGTCCGCGCGTCTCGAGCGCACCGGCAAGTTCATCCCATTGCTGCAGCGAGAAATCGGCGCCGAGCGGGTTGTGGCAGCACGCCTGCAGAATGACCGCATCGCCGCGTTCGGCCTCAGCGAAGCCGGCGATGAGCCGCTCCATGTCGATCCGCTGCTCGGCGACATCGAAGAAGGGCGCGTCCACCACTTCAAGCCGCGCGGCGCGTACGATGGCCGGATGGTTCGGCCAGCACGGTTGCGGCAGCACGATGCGCCTGGCGCCGCTTTCGCGCAGCAGATCGCTGCCGAGCCGGAGCGCGCCGGTGCCGCCGACGGCTTGAATCGACACCAGTTCGCGCGACATCAACCCGAACACGAGATCGCCGATAAGCCGTAAGAACTCGACATCGCCCTGCTGGCCGACATAGGTTTTCGTCTGCTGCTCGGCGAGCAGGCGTCTCTCGGCCTCTTTCACCGCCTTCATCACCGGCGTATTGCCGCTGGCGTCGCGATAAACGCCGACGCCGAGATCGATCTTGTCGCTCCGCGGGTCCTCGCGAAACATCTTGATGATTTTCAACAGCGGGTCGGGCGCCTTCTCGACGAGGTTCTCGATCATGTCCGGCTCAACCCTCCAGCGGCCAGGTCTCGAGCGCATCGACGAAGCGCGTGAGCCAGGCATTGGTCTGATGGCCATCGAGCACGCGGTGATCGATGGTAAGTGAAACGTAGGCCATCGGCTTGATCACCATGGCGTCGGCGCCGCCGATCTCGCGCACGACGACGCGCTTCTCGAGCTTGCCTACGCCCAGGATCGCCGATTGCGGCTGGTTGATTATGATCGGCGTCGCCACCAGCGAGCCGGCCACGCCGTGGTTGGAAATCGTGAACGTCCCGCCCTGGACGTCGGTGGGTTTGAGCGCGTTTCGCCGCGCGCGCTCGGTGAGGTCGCCCAGCTGCGCCGCCGTTTCCTTCAATGTCAGCTTCTGTGCGCTGCGAATGACGGGGACGATCAGTCCCTTGTCGCCCAGCGCTACGCCCATGCCGATGTTCACGTCCTCGAAGACCTCTAGGAAGTCGTCATGCCAGCGCGCATTGACGTTGGGCGACACTTTCATCGCTTCGGCGGCGGCCCGCACGATATAAGCGGAGTAGGTGAGCGGCGCGCCCGCTTTGGCGTAGGCGTCCTTGTGCTTGGCGCGATGAGCGGCGATGGCGGAGAAATCCGCCTCGAACACAGCCGTTACATGCGGCGCGATCGCCACCGAGCGCGACATGTGCTCGGCGATCGAGCGTCGCATGGCGTCGTGCGGAATGCGGCCGCCCTTGATCGGCGCCGACGGCGCCGGTTTCATCGGCGAAGGCTTTGCTTTGCCGCCAGCAATGAAGTCTTCGACATCTTTGTGCGTGATGCGTCCGTCGCGGCCGGTGCCGCGGATGTCGCTCGCCGAGATGCTGTGTTCAGAGATAAGTCGCTTCACGAGCGGCGAAAAGCGCTGCTCTCGCAGAGCATGATCCGAGGACCGCCGGCTCTCAGCCGGCTTAGCAATATCTGCAGTCGTTGAGGCCATTTGAGCCGTAGCGCCGGCAAGTTGCCGGCGGTCCTCGGAGGTCAGCGACAGCACGCCGAGCACCGCTCCAGGCGCGGCTTCGTCGCCCTCATTCAGCGCAATCGACGCCAGCACGCCATCCGTCGGCGCGGGCACTTCCACCGCAACTTTGTCGGTTTCCAATTCCACAATCGGCTCGTCGCGTTTCACCGGCTCGCCGACCTTCTTGAGCCAGGCTCGCACAACCGATTTTGAGCCTTCCTGCTCCATCGGCATGACGATGTTTGCGGTGTCCGCCATCAGAAGCCCACCAGCTCTTGCATCTTCACCGCGATACGTTCGACCGACGGCAGGGCCCATTCCATCAAATCGGGATGATGTGGACTCGGGATGTCGGGCATCGTCATCCGCGCCACCGGCGCGTCGAGATCAAGGAACGCCTGATCCGCCACAACCGCCGCGATCTCGGCGCCGAAGCCGCCAGTGCCGATATCTTCGTGCACGATGAAGCACCGATGCGTGCGCCGCACCGAGGCGAGCACCGCTTCTCTGTCCCAAGGCGCCAGCGTCCGGAGATCGAGAATATCGGCGCTGACGCCGGCCTCGTCGGCCGCCGCCTCGCAGCGTTCGACCATGGCCCCCCACGCGATGACGGTGATGTCAGGGCCCTCGCGTACGCGTTTGGCGACCCCGTACGGCAGCGCAAACTCATCGCCGGGATAAGGGCGCCGCGCGCTGGCCGCGTCGAGCATATTACGGTGTTCGAGGAACATCACCGGATCGTTGCCGCGCAGCGCCGTACGCAGAAGACCCACCGCATCCTCGGCGTTCGACGGGCAGGCGACGCGCCAGCCGGGTGAGTGCACGAACTGCACTTCGTTGGTTTGGCTATGCCAAGGGTCGCCGCATTTGAAGAAGCCGACCGGCATCCGCACCACCATCGGCGCGGCGAACCTGTTGGCCGTTCGCCAGCGCATCGTGCCGCAATCGTTGATCTGCTCACAGGCAGGATCGGCGTACTTGCGGAACTGAATCTCCGGCACGGGCATCAGTCCTGCGATCGCCATGCCGACGGCGCGGCCGATAATGCCTTCTTCCGAAAGCGAGGTGTCGAACACGCGTTCGGCGCCGTACTTCTGTTGCAGCCCGAGCGTCACGCCGTGGACGCCGCCTTTTGGGCCGACGTCTTCACCGAACACCAGCACGCGCGGGTTCACCGACAGTTCGTGATCGAGCGTCCGCCGGATCGCGGTGATCATGTTGATGCGCGCGCCTTCCGGCTTCGGCTCTTCGCTCATGCGAGGCGGCTCGTAGCCGGAATTCCAGAGCCCGCCTTCGTCCTGCAGCGCGCGCCCTTCGCTGAACACGAAGCGCGTCACCTGCGACGGTTCGCTCACCGGCCGCTGATCCGCGATCTGCACTGCGCGACGCACGCGTTCTTCGGCCTTGGTCTGCGACGCGTCCCAATCCGCCTCGCTCAGCAGCGACGGCACGACGTGGCTCTTGAGCTTCGGCAAGGGATCGCGCGCCCATTCGGCGTCGAGCGTCGATTTGCTTTTATAGGCTTGCGTGTCCTGAAACGAATGCCCCTGCAGCCGCGGCACAGTGAGATGCAAAAGGGCAGGGCCTTTGCCGGCGCGCACATGCGCGACCGCTTCGGTGATCAGTTCGGAAGCGACGATCGGATCGGTCCCGTCGCCGTCGAGCACTTTGAGGCAGGAGAAGCTCGCCAGGTTCTTGGCGATGTTCTCACCCGGCGTTTGCAGCCGGCCGGGCGTCGAAATGCCGTAGCCGTTGTCTTCGACATAAAACAGCATCGGCAGTTTCAGCGTCGTCGCCATCGTCAGCGCCGACCAGAAACCGTTGGTCGCCACCGATGCGTCGCCCCCGAGGACGACGCCGATGGCGCCGTCATATGCGCGGTCTCCGAGAGTGCTGCGATGATATTCGATCGCCTGCGCGTAACCGGCGGTCGGCGTATATTGGGCGCCGACGCCGCCGCACATGGGCAGAGCGGAAGCGCCGTTCGGATTCGGATAGTTGAACACGACGCCGATATCGCGCCCGTCGCTATAGCCGCCGGCGCGGCCCATCGCCGAACCGAGCGCATCCTCGAGCGCCACGCCCAGCGAGAGCAGAATGGGACGTGACCGGTAGTAGCCACAAATGGCATCCTTGGGATGCGTCAGCTGCAAGCCCAGCAGCACCTGGGCCATGTCGTGGCCGCGCGCGCTGAACTGATAGAAAATCTTCTTGCCGGGGACGAGTTCGCGTTCCTCGATCGCGTCCATCGCGCGTGAGCACTGCACCAGTTCGACGACGCGTTTCCAATCGGTGTGCGGGGCCGCCTTCGCGGCGGGCTTCGGCTTGGCGCTCATGGAGCTGGAAAATACGCCATTCCGAGCGCAATATCAGTGCAATCAGCGCGGAATTTCGCTACTATACGCAAAGATCGTGCGTCTATAACGTGATATCTGCATGAAACATGAGAAGATTACCCTCGACGAGGCGGACCGACGTTTGCTTGCCGCGGTTCAGAAGGACGCCGCCGTGTCGCAAGCCGAGCTGGCCGAGCAGGCCGGGGTGTCAGCCAGCCAAGTCTCGCGCCGCTTGAGCCGGCTGAAGGAGGGCCGCGTGCTGCGCGGCGTCGTCGGCCTGATCGAGCCCGAACTGGCGGGGCTCACCTGTGCGGCCATCATCCGCGTGCGCCTACGCGATCACGCGGCCGCCACGGTGCGCACGTTTCGGGAGTTGGTGGAGCGCATGAACGAAGTGACGCTCTGCGTCATGACCACGGGTGAGACCGACTATCTGATAAAGATCGTCGCGCGCGACCTGCCGCACTTCCAGGAAATCGTGCAATCGAAGCTGCTGCGTTGCCCGGCGATCGCGCACATGGAAAGCTCGATCATTCTCGAACACCTGAAGGACACTACCGAACTGCCGCTCGATGACGCTTGAGCTTACGCCGTGCGCGGCTGTGTGGGCGCCTCGGCCAGCGTAGGCGCACCGGCGGCGGTTTGCGTGTAGAAGCGCGAACGTCGCTCATCGCCAAGCAAGGCAACAAACTCTTCGAGTGAGACCGGACGCGACACCAGATAGCCCTGCGCCATGTCGCAATTCATGCTGGCAAGCAGCGAAAATGACGCCGGCGTTTCCACACCCTCCGCCGTAACGCTCATGCCGAGGCCATGCGCAAGATCGATAGTTGAGCGCACCAGCAGCGCGTCGCGCTGGCTATTGGTGATGTTCTGAATGAAGAGCTTGTCGATCTTCAACTCACGCGCCGGCAGCTGCTTCAAATAGGCGAGGGAGGAAAGTCCGGAGCCGTAATCGTCGATGGCGATGTGGACGCCGCTTGCGGCGAACAATTCGATGTTTTCGAGCGCCGCTACGGGATTGTCGATCACCGCGGTCTCGGTGATCTCGAAGCACAATTGATGCGGCGCCTGGCGCGCCAGGGCCGCTGCGCGCTTTGCGAAGTCGGTGTCGCTCAGAAGACGCGCGGAAATGTTGACCGCAAGCTTGATCGGCCAACCGGCGACGCTCAACTTCTTCTGATCGTCGATGGCGCGATCGAGCACCCATTCGGTCAACACGCGAATGTGGCCGGTTTCCTCCGCCATCGGCACGAACAGGTCGGGCGCGATTGCGCCGCGCGTGGGATGGCGCCAGCGGACAAGGCATTCGGCGCTGTCGATCTTGCCGGTGCGGAAATTGTATTTCGGCTGGTGCGCCAGATACATCCCGCCGCTTTCGAGCGCGCGGTTCATTTCGCCCATCAGGGACAGATTGCGTGAAGGATCGCCGTATGCGGCTTCATCGTACATGCCGGCTTTTTGGCTGCGCCGGCGGGCCTGGTCGAGCGCAATGCTCGCGCGTTCGATCATCGCCGCCGGCGTCTCGTCCTTGCCTGCAGGCTGGGCAATGCCGATAGTGACATGAACGTCGAGGACATGTTCGCCGAGCGATACCGGTTGTTCGAGATTGGCGATCAGTGCGTCGGCGCGCTTCAGCGCATCGGCTTCGCTGGTGGCGATGAACGCAACACCGAGCACGTCGGTGGAGAGTCGCGCCATCGGCGCATTCGGCGCAAGGTGGGCGAGACGGCCGCCGAGCTGGCGCACCAATTCGCTCGCCAGCGCATAACCGATCGCGCCCCGCACGTGCGCGAAGCGATCGACGCCGATTGCAGCAAGGTAGAGCCGCTCGGGCCGCGCGGCCGCATTGAGCTTGCGTTCGAGCGCGACCCGGTTGGGCAATCGCGTTTCGGCGTCATGAAACGCCAGCTGCGTGATGCGGCGTTCGCGTTCGCGAATGGCGCCGGTCATCGCGTTGAAACTCTCGGCCAGGCGCGACAGTTCGTCTTTGGTGCCGACGACGACCGTTTCGTAAACGCCTTCGCGCAGTTTGCGCGCCGCCTCTTCGAGCGTCGAAAGCGGCTGGGTGATGCTGCGCGCGAGAAACCAAGTGCCGGCGATCAGCAACGTTATGCCGGCGAGGCCGATGATGATCAATGTGTTGAACAGTGCGCCGTACGGCGAAAGCCCGCTCGACAGTGAATGACGTAACACCAGCACAGCGCGCGTGCCGTCAATCGAAGGCAGCGGCGCGGCCAGAGCGATCGCCGCGCCGTCTGTCGTGCGAATGCGCCCGGCGGTGAGCGCGGCCGATTGCAAGGTCTGGTCGACGAGCGCCGCCACCGCGGGGTCGTCGCCGTCTATCAACGCTGACGCCTGCAATGGAATGGGCGAGAGCGACTGCAAGTCCGCCATTTGCTGCGGACCGAGCCTGGTCGCCGCGACAATCCAGCCGTGTCGGCCCGGCACGGCCGCGGCTGCAGCCTGAAACAGCGCTCCGTTGTGATGCATGACGCCCGGTGTGATAACGCCGCTATCAAGTGCGAATTGCAGGCCCGGCGAAACTGAAGAGCTTGCATCGGTCTCGCTGATCACCAGCCCTTGGCGAGTAACGAGAAAGACGAGTTCGGCGTGCGAGAGCAAGCGCAGCTCCGCGAGATAGCGGCGGATGGCTGCGTCATTGCGTTCCGCGGCCGCGCTTGCCAGCAGCGGGTCACGCGCCGTGCGAGTCGCTGCTTCCTGCAGATGCGCGAGCCGTCCGTTCCAGATTTGCGCGAATACGCGCTGTGTGTTCACAAGTTGCTGGCGCGCGAGGCTTTGCGTGTTGTTGGCAATAACGGCGTAGGCGGTAGCGCCGATAAACCCGAGCGCAAGGCAGAACAGCCCTGCATAAAGCACTGTGAGCTTGGCGCGCAGCCGGCGAAACATCAGACCTACGGCTTCGATGAACGACAATCGCCAGGAATAGCGGGTGTTCTTGAAGCTACCGTTAACCAGCCGGGACGATTCTAGTGGCTCGTCGGCGGCGCGCTTCGCCTCACCGGTATCACGATATTGACGGCGCCCGCAGTCTCAAAAGTGAGTTGGACGGGGATATCCTCGCCTGCAGCGAACGGCTGCGCGACGCCGTAGAACATGAGATGCATGCCGCCGGGCGAGAGCGCGACCTCGGTTCCGGACGCGATCTCGAGCGACTCCACCGGGCGCATGCGCATCACCGCGCCGTCCATCGTCATTTCATGAATTTCGACCCGCTCGGCGCGCGGACTTGTTACGCTAAGCAAACGATCCGCAGCCGCGGTTGCGTTGTGGATAATCAAATAGCCTGCCGAAACATCGACACCTGATGGCGTCGGCGCGGCCCAAGCATCCTCGACGATGAGCGCGCCCGCAATCCGATCGGCGTCGTGTTCTGATGGGGCAGGTGCGCCGCACGCGGAAAGTGCGATTGCGAGCCAAAGGGCGATGAATGATCTCATGCCCTGGTTTATGGCGGCGGACTCCGCTGCTGTCATCGGCAGCGTTGCCGCACGCTCGCGCCCCGTCCCGCGCACTTTGCGCGGGACGGCGGCTAGCCATTAATCCGGCGTGTCTTGCGCTTCTTCAGCCTCTTCGTCGATGGCGTTGCCGGCGGCGCGGACGTCTTCGCCAACGCCTTCAACAGTGTTGCAGGCGGCGAGGGCGGTGGCGCCCAGCAGCGCCAGCGCGATCAAGGGCGACGTAATCTTACGCATAAACAACTCCTACTAATTGCGCCGCACCGCCGTAGCGGCGCGCGACGGTAAAACGCCGCGCCTGCGCCGCTGTTCCTGGTTCCGGCTATGGCGATTAGTTGAGGTTGCCCGTGCTTTCGAAGAACAAAGCCTGACTTACGGCCGCGCGCACCATATCCGGTGAATACGGTTTCGTGATCAGGAACGTCGGTTCCGGACGCTCGCCCGTCAGCAGCCGCGCCGGGAACGCGGTGATGAAGATCACCGGCACTTCGAACGATGCGAGAATATCGCGCACAGCGTCGATGCCCGATGAACCGTCGGCGAGCTGAATGTCGGCAAGCACCAGATCGGGGCGCTCGCGCTTGGCGGCGGCGACCGCGCCTGACGCCGTCGTCTCCATCGCGCACACGTCGTGACCTGAAGCGGTGACGATATCGCTCAAATCCATTGCGATAACGGCTTCGTCTTCGATGATCAGCACGCGCGCTTTGGTTTGTTTGTCGAGTTCGTCGAGCGCTTCATCGAGAAGCATGTTCACGTCGGTCGGCGTACGGCCGAGGATTTCGCCGGTTTCTTGCGGCGTGAAGTTTTCCAGCGTCGTCAGCAGCAGGACTTGGCGCGTCAGCGGCGCGAGTTTGCGCAGGCGCTCCTGCGCTTTGCGTGCGCCGGCGCTCTCTTCATTGCTGCCCTCGACCTCGATGTTGGCGCTTTCCCAGATGCGGTGGAAAACCTTGTAGAGCCCGGCGCGAGGCTCGAGATCGCGCGGAAATTCGCCGGGGTTGGCCACGATCGCCTCGAGACTGGCCGCCACGAATGCGTCGCCGCTGGATTGTGCGCCCGTCAGTGCCCGTGCGTAGCGGCGCAGCAGCGGCAAATGAGGCGCGATTTCCCGGGCGAGCGACATATATAACCCCTTGTTTTGTGGTGATTTCTCTGGTTCCGCAGCCATGCCTTGCATGTCATTCTCCCACGCGGCGAGAGCTTTGAAACGCCCACCGATGAAAAAAGTTCCTGAGGCGCGGAACAGGGTGCACTTAAAGGCGTTGAACGGGACTGGATGGCGCCTCACGCCGTCCGGCCGACAGCCGCGGGGGCGTAGGCGCAATGGACGGGAAAGACGACGACGACATGGACGCCGTGCTGAACAAAAATGAGGCCGATGCCGGCAAGCGGAAAAGCAAGTCGGCTACTCACAAAGGGTTGATCACGCGCAATCTCCGGCTCGCGTACGGCGAAGTCGCGAGCGAGCCCGTGCCGCAACGCTTTCTCGACTTGTTGGAGCAGATCGATGAAGGGGAGGACGATCAGTCGTGACCGCCCTTGCCGCTTTCAAAGCCGATTTGATCGAGCTCCTGCCCAGTTTGCGCGCGTTTGCGCGTTCGCTGGCGCACAATCCGGCTCTCGCCGATGATTTGGTGCAGGACACGCTGGTGAAAGCGCTCGCCAACGTCGAGCGGTTTGAACCGGGCACGAACATGCGTGCGTGGCTCTTCACCATCCTGCGCAATCACTACTACTCGCAGCTGCGCAAGTCGAAGCGCGAGGTCGAGGATGCGGAGGGCAAGTTCGCCGCGCGCCTGTCGTCACGTCCTGAGCAGGATGGATCCGTCGACCTCGAAGACTTCAAAGTCGCGTTCCAGCAATTGGCCCCCGATCACCGCGAAGTCCTGACCCTCGTCGGCGCCTCGGGATGTTCTTACGAAGAAGCCGCTCAGATCTGCGGCTGCGCGGTGGGAACGATCAAGAGCCGCGTGAACCGCGCACGCCGCAAGCTGGCCGATCTCTTGGGTCTCGACGAAGAAGATACGCCCATGCCTAGCGAAGATCACAGGATTGAGGATACTGCCAGCGTGTGAAACCGCGCGAAGAGGGCGACTTCAAACTGTGGCCTGAGGCCTTATCCCTGCGCTCGATGCGCGGTCGCATCGCCTTGCTCCTCGGCCTGGCGATGCTTCCTGCTGGGGCAATCGCCATGCAGGTGGGGTTCAACGCCGCCGCGGCGCGCCAGGCCGCTTACGAGGAAGCGCTGGGGCGCCGCGCGCTTGAATCGATCGCAATCGAGCGGCGCGTCATCGACGAGACCCGCGAAATGTTGCGTGTGCTGGCGGCGACGCCCGCCTTGCAGCAGATCGAATCCGGCGATTGCAACGATTGGCTGAGCGAGATCGGCGCACGCTACCCCTATATCGCCTCGATCGACGTCACCACCGAGGATGGCCGCATTCTGTGCAGCGTCCCGCAAGTCGAGCGCGGCTTGCGATCGCCTGACAGCGACGTCCGCCGCCGCGCCCGCGCTCGCGACAGTTTCACGATGGGATATGTGGATCGCGGCATCCTCACCGGAGATGCAGCGCTTGCCTCACTTGAGCCTATCCGCGAAGGGTCGAGGCGCATCGGCTTCGTGAGCGCATCGATTCCGACCTCCGGGCTTGCGGCAATGATGGATCGCGAACGGCGGTCCAGCGGCGCTGAAGCCAGCACGCGTGCGGCGATTGTCGACTCGCAGGGCGTCGTCATCGCCGAGTCCGTATCGGATCAAGGTGCGCCTCCGCTTCCGATGCCTGCCGAGATTGCCGATCAGCTGGGCGCAGAGCCCGCGTTTCTGGAGGTCGAGGGCGGGGACGCAGTCGTCGTGCCGCTCTACGCGCCGGACATTTACGCGGTCATGACCTGGGAGCCCGATCAGCCGATGTGGCGGCGCGCTGGCGCGGTCATTTTTTCCATCGCTGCGCCGCTGCTGATCTGGATGCTGGCGATCGGCGCAGGCTGGTTCGCCATCGAAGTGTTCGTCGCGCGTCCGCTTTCGAGCCTCGAAGCGGCCGCGCGGGGCTTCGCGCGCGGTGAAGACGTCGCCGATCCGCCGGCTTTGCTCAGCGCACCCGTCGAAATCCGATCGCTGCGGCGAACCTTGGCGGCAATGGCGAAAACATTGCGCGGCCGCGAGTTGCGACTCGTCGAAGCGCTAGCCGAAGAGCGCGCGCTACTGCGCGAAGTGCACCATCGTGTGAAGAACAATCTGCAGATGGTCGCTAGCCTGCTGAACATCCAGGCGCGTGCGGCGCCCGACGAGAGCGAGGCCTGGGGCTTAGCGCGCGCGCACGATCGGGTGCAGCTCTTGGCGCTGGTGCACCAGCGCATCTATTCCTCGGGCGAGTTGCGCCAGCTGCGGCTCGACGATCTTGCCGCCGAGATGGCGCGTCAATTGCTGCAATCGCGCGGCCCTCAGGGCAAGGATATCAATCTCGTGCTTTCATTCTCGCCGGCGCGCGCCGGCGCCGACCGCGCGCTGCCGCTGGCGTTTCTGATCGGTGAGGCCGTATCAGCGGCTCTCGACGTGCTTGCCGACGCGGGCCCCGCGGAACTTCATTTGATGCTCGAGCAAGACGAAAGCGGGGAAACCCGCTTTGCCATCGACAGCAAGTTGGATGACGAAGCCGCCGCGCGCGCGCCTGGGCCGGGCGCGCGCCTCATCGACGCGTTCGCGCGTCAGCTCGGCGCCACGTTGGGCAGAAACGCCGAGCGTCCGCATATGCTATGGGCGATCGTCCCGCCTGAGCCAGCCGCGTCCTAACGGCGCGCCAGCAGCATGCCGAGCAACAGGCCTGCGCCGAGCGAAATGCCGAGCGCCGCGCCGGGATGTTCGCGCACTTTTTCGACCGCATAGTCGGCCCCGTCGCTGGCGCGCGTGCGCAAATCCTTGCCGATCGATTCGAGACGCTGGCCGGCGTGTTTCACTTCCGCGCGCGCCGCTTTGTTGGCCGCCTCGGCCAGCCGGCTCATGTCCTTGCGCAGTTCGCTGAAGTCATCGAGCACGTCGTTTGCGCGCGCCCGTACGGCGCCACGCGCATGACCATTTTTGCGAGAGCGTGCGGTATCCATTGCTTGAGCCATCAGAAATCTCCATTAACGCGTTGAAATCGTGCGGCTTCGCTTCCGCACACGAATAACCCGAAGTGATCGCGGCGGTTCCGCCCCGCGCGGAACATCGCTGTGCGGGCGGACGTTGCGATGGCGAGGTTGTTTGGAGATTCCATCTTGCTTGGCTGGGCGTTGATCTTCTTTCTGCTGGCGATCATCGCCGGATACTTCGGCTTCTTTGGCTTGGCCGGCATGGCGGCGAGCATCGCCAAAGTGCTGTTTCTCATCTTCCTCGTCTTGCTGGTCGTGAGTTTTATCGCCCGCGCGCTGCGTGGCAAATCGGTGATGTGACATGAACGTCATGCGCGCCTTGTTCGGTTCGCCGCACGCATCCTCCCGTTCGCCCGCGCTTGAAGCGCCGCCTGCCGGCGTGCGTATGCGCAAAGTGCGAGCAAAGCCTGCGCCTGCAAAGCGTGCATGGCTCTGCGAGCATGACGAACTGATCGACACCGAGCACGGCAAACTGCGCGCCCGCGCTGGCAAGGACTACATTCTCGCTCACGGCCCCGGTGATCACAGCGTCGTACGCCGCGACATTTTCGAAGCCACCTACGAACCCCTCGGCGGCGGCCTCTATCGCAAGCGCACCGACGTAATTTTGCGCTACTTCACCTTGAAGCAGCGCGTCGTCGTGCAAACTTTGGAGGGGCCGCAAGCGGCTTTCCCGGGCGACTGGATCATGCAGGGCGTCAAAGGCGAGTTGTGGCCTGTGTCAGCCGAGAAAGCGCGGGAGAAGTATGAACCCGCCTGAAGGAGCGCGTGATGTTCAAACTGCCCGATCTTCCTTTCGACGCCGGCGCGCTCGAACCTCACGTCTCCCGCACGACGATGGAAACGCATCACGGCAAGCATCACGCCGCCTACATCAAGAAAATGAACGCCATTCTCGCCGAACGCGCCGATGCGCCGAAGCGGCTCGAAGCGGTTGTCCGCCTGGCCAAGGACGAGGGGGCCAAGAAGCTGTTCAATAACGCGGCACAAGCCTGGAACCACGGCTTCTTCTGGCAATCGCTCAACCCCGAGACGCAAGGCGATCCGCGAGGAGATCTCAAGACCGCGCTCGAGCAGGCCTTTGGCTCGCTCGACGGCTTCCGCGAAGAAGCCAAGTCCAAGGGCGAGAACCACTTTGCGTCCGGCTGGCTCTGGCTCATCGCCGACAGCAAGGGAGCAGTGGAGCTCACCGACCTGCACGACGCCGACACGCCGATCACGGATGCGTCAGTGAAACCGCTCCTGGTGTGCGACTTGTGGGAGCATGCCTACTATCTCGACTACAAGAACGAGCGCGGCAAATTCCTCGACGCCTTCCTGACCAAGCTCGCCAACTGGCGCTTCGCCGAAGCGCAATACGCAGCGGCGCGCGCAGGCGGAGGCGGCTGGACCTTCCCGGTCTGAAGCGGAACACCAGCCAAGCTAAAGCGTTTTCATTCCAGTTCTATTCCAGGAGGACGCTTAAATGCTCAGTTGGGCTCTTATCTTCTTTGTGATCGCCATCATTGCGGCGGTGTTCGGATTTGGCGGCATCGCCTCGGCCTCGGCTGGCATCGCTCAAGTCCTGTTCTTCCTCTTCCTCGTACTTTTCGTCGTCTCGCTGATCATGGGCTTGGCGCGGAGGGGCTAAGGGGTCGCAGCGCTGGATCCTGGCGCGGCATTGTCCAGGGTCGCATTTGGAGCCATAACCGGCGCCAAATTCCGACCCTTGGGAGGCCACGCCGATGCGCGCGATCCAGAACTACATCAATGGCAAGAGCGCGTCCGCTTCCGGCGGGCGCGCTGGCCGCGTTTACAATCCCAACACTGGCGCGCAGCAGGCTGAAGTCGCGTTCTCCGCGGCCCGCGATGTCGACGCCGCCGTTCAGGCTGCGCTGAAGGCGCTGCCCGACTGGTCCGCCACCAACCCGCAGCGCCGCGCGCGCGTCATGTTCGCGTTCAAGCAGCTTGTCGAGAAGAACATGGACGAGCTGGCGCACTTGCTCTCGTCCGAGCACGGCAAGGTGATCGCTGACGCCAAGGGCGACATCCAGCGCGGCCTCGAGGTGATCGAATTCGCCTGCGGCATCCCCCATGCCTTGAAGGGCGAGTACACGGAAGGCGCCGGCCCCGGGATCGATGTCTATTCGATGCGCCAACCCTTGGGCGTCGTAGCCGGCATCACGCCGTTCAACTTCCCGGCCATGATCCCGATGTGGATGTTCGGCGTCGCCATCGCCTGCGGCAATACCTTCATCCTGAAGCCGAGCGAGAAGGACCCGTCCGTTCCCGTTCGCCTTGCCGAACTGATGATGGAAGCCGGCGCGCCCGCGGGTGTCCTCAATGTCGTGCACGGCGACAAGGAAGCCGTCGACGCGATCATCGCCCATCCCTACATCAAGGCGATCAGCTTCGTCGGCTCCTCCGATATCGCCCATTACATCTACAGCCACGGCACGGCGAACAATAAACGCGTGCAGGCCATGGGCGGCGCCAAGAACCATGGCGTCATCATGCCCGACGCCGACATGGACCAGGCCGTGAAGGATCTCGTAGGCGCCGCGTACGGCTCCGCCGGCGAACGCTGCATGGCGCTGCCTGTCGTCGTGCCCGTCGGCAAGAAGACCGCCGATGAATTGCGCGAGCGTCTCATTCCGGAGATCGAGCGGCTGAAGGTCGGCATCTCCACCGACGCCGATGCCCAATACGGCCCCGTCGTCACAAGCGCACACAAGCAGCGCGTGGAGGACTACATTGCACTCGGCGCGAAAGAGGGCGCCGAGCTTGTCCGCGACGGCCGCGGCTTCTCGCTGCAAGGCTACGAGGAGGGCTACTTCATCGGCCCGACGCTGTTCGACGGCGTCAAAACCGACATGCGCACCTATCAGGAAGAAATCTTCGGTCCCGTGCTGCAGATCGTGCGCGCGGAAACGTTCGAAGAGGCGCTCGCGCTGCCCAGCAATCACCAATACGGCAACGGCGTCGCCATCTTTACCCGCAACGGCCGCGCCGCGCGCGAATTCGCGGCGCGCGTCAATGTCGGCATGGTCGGCATCAACGTCCCGATCCCGGTGCCGGTCGCCTACCACACCTTCGGCGGCTGGAAGCGCAGCGCCTTCGGCGACACCAACCAGCACGGCATGGAAGGCGTGAAGTTCTTCACGAAAGTGAAAACCGTCACCGCCCGCTGGCCCGAAGGCATGACCGACGATTCCAGCTTCGTCATTCCGACGATGCGGTGATGGACTCCAATACGTACATTACTGGATCGTGTGTCATAGCTGCTCTGAGCGGAGCAATTGCACTTTTGCGCGCGCGACCGCTGTTGGCGTTAGTGCTGGCTGCCTGCGGCCCTTGCTTCGTGCTGGGTGTACCCATCGCGATGATGCTGGCGCAGAACCCTGAAACCCCCGGGCTCGCGATGATTTGGCTGGTCGTGGGTCCGATTGCATTGTTCTATGTGGCTTTCGTGGCGATCCTAGTGCATCGCTTGCCTGATCATCCGCGAGCATCAAAGACAGATGTCTGAAATCCTCACCCCCGAGCCCAACGGCCTCGGTCACATCACGTTGAACCGGCCGCACGCGCTTAACATGCAAAGCTCGTCATTCCGGGGCATCGCGCAGCGATGAACCCGGAATCCCGGGGCAACCGCACAGCTCTATGATCCCTGGGTTCCGGATCGCGCTTCGCGCGTCCGAAATGACGAAGTATAGGATGCGCGAAGCGAGGGCTTTTGCATGACTATGTTCGAATACGTCATGGTGCTGGTGTCGATCATTGTCGGCCTTGGCATGACGCATTTGCTTCAGGGCATTCTCGACATGATCCAGGAGCGGACCAAGGCGTACTGGGTTCACCTTGTCTGGGTAGGTTATGCCTTTATCCTCGCGATCTTCTGGTGGTGGTGGGAGTTCAGGTACCGCGAGGTGGAAGCCTGGACGTTCTCGCTCTTCCTGTTCGTGATCGGATTCGCCTTTCTCCTCTACCTGATGTGCGGCTTCCTGTTTCCGAAGAGCATCGACAAGTACGGCGACTTCAAAACCTACTACTACGCGCGCAGAGCTTGGTTCTTCGGCGTGCTCACCATATTCCTCGGCGTCGATCTGATAGACACCGCGCTGAAGGGCATGGACTATTTCGTGGGCCTCGGGCTCGAATACGTTATCACCGTCCCTGTTCTGATCCTCGCCGCGATAACCGGCGCCATCGTCAGGGATGAGCGCTACCACGCCGCGTTCGCCGTCGCCATGTTCCTCCACCAGCTCTCTTGGGCGCTGCGCCTCTTCTACACGGCGGCCTAGGAGGGTAGACGAACCGCCATGTCCGATATCCTGACCTCCGCCGCCAACGGTCTTGCTCGCATCACGCTGAACCGCCCCCAAGCGCTGCATGCGCTCACCACACAGATGTGCGTGGGCATGATTCAAGCGCTGTTGGCGTGGCGCGACGATCCAGACATCCGCGCCATCCTGCTCGACCATGCCCCCGGCACGCGCGGCTTCTGCGCCGGCGGCGACATTCGCATGATCGCCGAAAGCGGGGCGGGCGACGGCAAGGAGGCGCGCGAATTCTTCTTCACCGAATATCGCTTGAATCATTTGTTGTTCCACTATCCGAAGCCGATCGTCGCGCTGATCGACGGCGTCACCATGGGCGGCGGCGTCGGCATCTCGATGCCCGCGCGCTTTCGCGTCGCCACTGAGAACACGACCTACGCCATGCCGGAAACCGGCATCGGCCTCTTTCCCGATGTCGGCGGCGGTTGGTATCTGCCGCGCAAGCCTGGTCAGATCGGTATGTGGCTCGCCCTCACCGGCGCGCGGCTGAAAGCGGCGGACTGCATGATCGCCGGCATCGCGACGCATTTTGTGGAAGCGGGGGAGCTCGATGGGTTGAAGCAAGCGCCGCTCGAACCCCCGCCCCCTCGCGGGGCGGGGGCAGGGGGTGGGGGGCGTGCCGACGCACCAACATCAGCAGACACAAGCGCGTCGGCACGCCCCCCCTCCCAACCCTCCCCCGCAAGGGGGGAGGGCTTCATTGCGCGAACCCTCTCTCGCTTCGCTTCCGACCCCGGACCGCCACGCGAACTCACGCCGGAAAGCATCGAGCGCATCGACCGCATCTTCGCGCTCGATTCGGTCGAACAGATCTTCGCCGCGCTCGACCGCGATCCGAGCGATTGGGCCAAGGCCCAACTCGCCACCCTCCGCACCAAGTCGCCGCAGACGCTGAAGGTCACCTTCCGCCAATTGCGCGAAGGCGCGCGGATGGAGAGCTTCGCCGACGAGATGCGCCAGGAATATCGCATCGCTTGCCGCGTCAGCAGCCGCCACGATTTCCAGGAAGGCGTCCGAGCCGTCGTCATCGACAAGGACAACAAGCCCGCTTGGTCGCCCGCCACGCTCAATGGCGTCACCGACGCGATGCTTGACGACATCTTCGCGCCAATGCCGCCCGGCGAAGACTGGACGCCGCTCTAATCCGGACCGCCGGCGCCCTCGCCGGCATGGTTCGATTGGTCTAAGTGATCGCCAAACATGGCGCCAATGGCGCAGGCCGGCGAGGGCGTCGGCGTCCAGATTGAGGAGCACCCCATGACCCGCGTCGCATTCATCGGTCTCGGCAACATGGGCTCCGGCATGGCCGCCAATCAGGCCAAGGCTGGCCGCGAGGTCATCGCCTTCGATCTCTCCGCTGACGCGATGACGCGCGCGAAGGAGCAGGGGATGAAACCCGCGGCGAGCGCCGGCGAGGCCTGCAAGGACGCCGACGTTGTCATCACCATGCTTCCCGCCGGCCAGCACGTACGCGACGTCTATATGGACGCGATCCTGCCCAATGCGCCGAAAGACGCGCTTCTGATCGATTGTTCCACCATCGATGTCGATTCCGCCCGCACCGTCTCGCGCGACGCCGCGATGCAGGGTTTTCGCTCCGCCGATGCGCCGGTCTCCGGCGGCACCGCGGCCGCGACCGGCGGCACGCTCACGTTCATGGTCGGCTGCCGTGAACAGGACTTTCCGGAGTTCGAGGAAGCGCTGAAGCCGATGGCGAAAGCCATCATTCACGCCGGCGACAGCGGCGCGGGGCAGGCGGCGAAAATCTGCAACAACATGCTGCTGGGTATCTCCATGATCGCTACCAGCGAAGCCTTTGCGCTCGCGGAATCGCTCGGCCTCGACGCGCAGAAATTCTACGACATCGCGTCGAAGGCTTCGGGCCAATGCTGGTCGCTCACCTCATATTGCCCGTGGCCCGGCCCGGTGCCGGCGGCGCCCTCGAACCGGGACTACGAAGGCGGCTTCGCGGCGGCGATGATGCTGAAGGATCTGAAGCTCGCTCAGGACGCTGCTGAAAGCACCGGTGCGCCGACGCCGCTCGGCGGCGCGGCGGAAGCGCTCTACGGCGAACTTGTCCGCGGCGGCCACGGTAATCGCGACTTCTCGATCATCCTGCAGATGCTGCGCGGCGCGCTGCCGCTAAACCGCGAATAGCGCCTCGATCGCCGCCAACAGGTCACGCGGCGCCACCGGCTTCACCAGCACGGCGTCGGCGCCCGCCGTGCGCGCCGCCTCCGCATGCGCTGCCCCTGCATGTCCGCTCACCATGATGATGCGCGGCGCGCCCAGCGAAGCGTCGGCGCGGACGGCGGCGACAAAGCGGAGCCCATCCATGCCGGGCATGTTTTGGTCCGCAAGGATGAGCGTCGCGGGGCGCTCGGCGAGCCGCGCCAAGGCTTCGTCCCCGTCTGCAGCCGTGCGCACACGCGCAACGCCGGCTTTTGTCAGCACGCGCGACAGCAGCGCGCGCATCGCCTCATGATCGTCCACGATCAGCACGTCGAGATCGGCCAGCGTGGTCATGCCCACCGGCTTACCCCGCGCCGCGCCAAAACAAAACGGCCGGAGCTTTCGCTCCGGCCGTTGCCGATTCCTGCCGGCTCGCGAATGCAGCTCTCAATACTGCAAACGCATGGTCACGCCATATGTCGCCGGCACGTTGGGATAGACGACGTATGAGTTCTGCAGCGGAGGCGAAAACGCTCCGACATAGTACAGCTCATCGGTGAGGTTCTGGCCCCACAATTCCAACGACCAGCGTTCATCTTGCGGACCAAGACTGATCCGACCATTGAAGAGCGCAAAGGCTTCATTGTCGGTGCGGCCCGCCGGGTCTCGTCCCAGGGTCTGGGTGCGATATTCGCTGACCCAGCGGCCGTCGAGGTAGAACATGGTCTGCAGCGTTTCGCCGATCGGTATCGTGTAGGAAATTGCGCCAGTCACGGTCCATTCCGGGGCGAAAGAGAGCGGATCTCCTGACACCACACTGTTCGGGTCGGCTGAGCAAGGCGTGGGCGTTGGGCAGCTTGCCGCGAGCGTAAGTGCATTGAACGAAACCGAACTGTCGTAATAGGCGTCGTTCCAAGTCACCCCAGCATTCAGGAAGAGTCCTTCTACCGGACGCGACGTCATTTCCACTTCGACGCCCTGTGAGATGAGTTCGGGGACGTTGCGGGTGATGAAGTTGAAGCCGTTATAGGCGTTCAGCTGGTAGTCGTGGATTTGCTGATAGAAGCCGGCCACATTGAACGTGGTGCTTCCGCCCAAGATCGTCGATTTCAGCCCGATTTCGTAGGCGTCGGTAAATTCTGGATCGAACTGAGTTTGGTAGATACTGAGACTCGCCGCGCTGGTTAGGGCCGGCGTCACCGCGAAGCCCTGACGATCCATGTTGAAACCGCCGGCTTTGTAGCCGCGCGAGTAGCCGCCATAGATCATCACGTCGTCATTGAAGTTGTAGGCGAGTGAAGTGGTGCCGCTCCACTCCTGTTCGGACTGCGATCCTGCCCAGACGCCGTTTGAAATCGGATTGACGGCCGGGTTGCAGGCCAGGTTCATGAGCGGATTGAGCGATGGATTGATCTGCAGCGCCGAGACAATCCCTACGCCAGGGCCCGGTACGACCGGGTCGGAGATGGTCTCCACCGTCCGCAGGCTGTCGCACGAACGCGACGTTGAGAAGAGGTTAGCCGATATGTCCTTGTCTTCATCGGTGAAGCGAGCGCCGATTGTCCACGTGAGCTGGTCGCTAAGTGCAATCTCGTTGTGCGTGAATGCAGAAATACTCTGCGTTTCAACTTCCCACCGATCGCCCTGTTGGCCTTGCCCGTTCACGTTGCCGGCCAGATAGACGTTGGCCAGCGCCAGGCCGCCGGTCGCGCAATAGAACAGCGATGGGATCGGATCGGAAACGCCGTCGACGTCGCCAGCTGTGGAGTCGTACAACTCGCAGCCAGCCGGCGCGAAGGCGAATGGCGCCGGCGCGGGTCCGGCCCCGTCGGGGTCACGCGTCCCGCCGACTGCAGCCAAGTTCACGAAGCCAGTGGCGTGGGCGCCGGTCTGAATGTTCGAAAGATTCGAAGTTTCCTCGTTGGAGTAGAACACGCCCGCGAGCCAGTTGATGCGGCCTACCTCGCCAGCGAGGCGGATTTCCTGCGTAAACGTGTTCGCGCCGACTTGGTCGCCATAGCGATAGGCCACGTCGGTAGAATGGAAATCGATGTCCTGATTGCGCGTTTGCTCCCAATTGCGGAGCGCCGTGATCGAGGTCAGGCTGACGCCGCCGAGATCCCAGTCGAGCTGCGCCGACACGCCGAAGTCCTCTGAATCGTCGCCATAGTTGCGAGCCGGCCCGGCCGGTTGCGCAGGGAAGCTGGGCAGGCCGGTGATGCCGACGCCGCCGCCGCCGCTGGGAATTGGCAAGAAAGTCACGCCGGCGGGCAGGCCCGGCAGCCCGGGCGTGACGCTCATCAATCGATTGTCGACGTTGATCGCCGGCGAGCCTGTGTTGCCGATGAGAGCGAGACTGATCCCGGACATGGCGGCTTGTGTTGATCCATAGACCAACGGCGTGATGCCGCAGCAGACTTCATTGCTTTCGCTTGCATCGACGATCACGCGAAGCGACGCGTCCGGAGAGATGTCCCAGAGCGCTTGGGCGCGACCGGTCCAACGATCGACGGTGTTGATGTCGTCGCCGCTGATGACGTCGGTGAGGTATCCGTCACGCGCGCGCATGCCGCCGTCGACGCGAAGCGCCAGCGTGTCGCTGACGGGCATATTCACCATTGCCTGAACCGCGTTTCCTTCCAGGTCATCGAGACCAAGTTCGCCTTCAATCGACATGCCGGGTTCAAACCGAGGGCCGACGGTCACGACGCTCAGCGCGCCGGCGGATGTATTGCGGCCGAACAACGTGCCCTGTGGGCCGCGCAGCACTTCGACCCGCTCGAGCTCCGGTAGATCCGAAAGGGCCGCGCCGGGTCGAGCCCGGTAGACGCCGTCGATGAAGATGCCGACGGCCGCTTCGAACCCGACGTTGTCGGCGCCGGTGCCGATGCCGCGGATGCGGGCTGTAGTCGAGGCGAGCGATTGCCCCGTCCCCATCGAGAATGACGGCGCAAGCTGGGTCAAGTCGCGAAGGTCATCGACCCCGGAGGCCTCTATCTGATCTCCGGTGACGGCGGTCACGGCCAACGGCACGTCTTGGATCGCGGCCGCGCGGCCCGTTGCGGTGACGACGATTTCGTCGGTCACTTCCTCGGCGTCCTGCGCGAGTGCGGGCGAGAACGCGCCCATTGCCGCGAGCGAAGCGCCCGAAAGCAGAATCCGACCCCAATTTGACTTCTTGCTCATCGCCGTCCTCCCAGTGCCCGGATGCCTTCTATGGGTGTCCGCGGCAGACCATCGGCATGGTCGGGCTGGCGAGCGGTCTCCCCCCCCGCGCCCTACCTGTCCAGGGGCGCCATAGCAGTGACGAAACCGAGGTGTGTCAACGGCTCGGCGCGGGATAACTTGACGCCAGCGTCATGGCGCACTGACTCTGAGGCGGCGCGGTCACACTCACGTGAGGGGAAGGTCGCCGGCCGGCGAGATACATCCGGCCCGGTGAATAACGTCTCGCTTTGCGGCGTCAGCTCCCCCGACGCGCTGGTCGCCTCTATAGGTGACGGGTGAGTGCAGCCCTTGTTCTCTTCTCCGCTGGCCAGGATTCGGCGACCTGCCTCGCCTGGGCGCTCGATCGTTTCGACCAAGTTGAGACGATCGGCTTTGCCTATGGCCAGCGCCACGCCGTTGAGTTGACGCAGCGTCAAGTGCTGCGGGCCGTGATCTCGGACTTGAGCCCCGCCTGGCCCCAGCGTCTCGGCGGCGATGTTGTGGTCGATCTCGCTGGCTACGGCGCGCTAGCCGAAAGCGCGCTGACCGCCGACCGCGCCATCGAGATAGCTGAGGACGGCTTGCCGACGACGTTCGTGCCGGGGCGCAATCTGGTGTTCCTCGCCGTCGCCGCCGCCCACGCCTATCGCCGTGGCGCGACCACGCTCGTCGGCGGCATGTGCGAAACGGACTTCTCCGGCTATCCCGATTGCCGGCGCGAGACGCTCGACGCGATGCAAAGCGCGCTCACGCTCGGTCTCGCGTCGCCGATGCAAATCGAAACGCCGCTGATGCATCTGACAAAGGCTCAGACTTGGGCGTTGGCGCATGACCTCGGCGGCGAAGCGCTGGTCGAAGCGATCGTTGAACACAGCCACACTTGCTACGTGGGCGACCGCACACACCGCTACGCGTGGGGGTATGGCTGCGGCGCCTGCCCGGCCTGCGAACTGCGGGCGAAGGGTTGGGCAGTTTGGGCCGCCGGGAGATGACCTACAGCGTCAAAGAACTCTTCTACACGCTGCAAGGCGAGGGCGCGCGCGCTGGGCGCGCGGCGGTGTTCTTGCGCTTTGCCGGCTGCAATCTGTGGAGCGGGCGCGAGCAGGATCGAGCCGAAGCGGTCTGCAAATTCTGCGACACTGATTTTGTCGGCACGGATGGGGCAGGCGGTGGCAAGTTCGAAACCGCGGATGCCCTTGCCGATGTGGCAATTGCCAAGTGGCCCGGCGGCGGCGCGCCTTACGTCGTCTGCACCGGCGGTGAGCCGCTGTTGCAGCTCGATGCGCCGTTGATCGATGCGCTGCACGCGCGCGGCTTCGAGGTCGCCATCGAAAGCAACGGCACGCTGCCAGCGCCGCCCGGCATCGATTGGATCTGCATCAGCCCAAAAGCCAACGCCGACTTCGTGCAGCGTTCGGGCAATGAGTTGAAGCTGGTTTATCCGCAGACCGGCGCCGATCCCGCGCATTACCAAAATCTAGCGTTCGATCACTTCTTTCTCTCGCCGATGGATAGCCCTGCGCGCGAGGCCAACACGCAAGCCGCCATCGCATACTGCCTTGAGCACCCGCAATGGCGTCTGAGCCTGCAGACTCACAAAATCATAGGCGTGCGTTGAAGCGCGAGGGTGCGCCAGGGCGGGCGGGGCGAACGGGGAAAGGGGCCGAGGCCCGCCCTAGCGCTGGCCGACCTATCGCGGGGTCGCGATATAGGCGTCGGCAACCTTCACGGCGAACTGGCGAATGGCGCGCCGCGCTTCGGTCCATGTCGTCGCCGGACCGACGATGTCGGCCAGCGAATGGTTGTAGCGGCGGTGGGTGACGACTTCGCCGCCCGGCAGTGTTGCGCGAAGCTCCGCCCCGCCGATCGAAATACTGCGAATCGGGTCGAGCCCCGGCGTCTCCCTCAGCTGTTGCATCGTCGGACGATTGGGATTTGCATCGACGATCGTCACCTCGATGCCGCTTGCGTTGGCGACGCCGCGTCGCGCCAATTCCGCGGCGATGGCCTCGACGACGCTCGCGCGCAGAAACTCGCCTTCGCGCACGCCGAAATCTTCGTCGAGCTCTTCCTGGAACTCCGGAGAAAAGGATACCGGCGTCGATTGCGCATATGACGGCGAAGCGATCGCCAACATGACGGCGGTTGCGATCAGGTAACGAATGCGCATCTGGCGGCTCCCAGTTTCAACTGTGAGTATGCCAGCCGATCGGGCGAAGGCCAGTCACGTTCCCGTCACATCACGGGCCCGTCAAGACTATCGACGATTAGCGGTCGTCGTCGTCGTCGTCATCATCGTCGCCGTCCGGCGTGACGACATCGACAGCTGTGCCTACGACAGCGCCGGTGACGCCGACTGCGGCCCCGACGACAGCGCCCGTCGCGCCCACGGCCGCGCCGACAACCGTGCCGACACAAGACGCAAGCAGTGCAGCCGACAGCAGAGCTGCAAGAATGCGGACCATTTCACTCCCCTCGATGCGGCGGCGAACCTGCGCGCGCGGGCTTGGCTTGGCAAGCGCAGCCAGCAGCGTCAGGCGCTCCAGCGCAGATCGTTGACGTCCAAGCTCTCGGGCTTGTCATTGCCAGTGCGATCCGCCTCGCGCCGGAACGGCCCTTTATAGTCAGGGTGCTGCGCATGGCGGCGGTCTGGTCCGAAGAAGCTTTCGCTGCGCACGAACAGGCGCGTATCGGTCAACACGTTGGAGAGCCGATCGAACAAGAGCCGCGCGCTGATCGGCTTCTTGATGAAGCCGCTGACGCCGGCATCGCGTGCTGCGGTAACGCGGGAGGCTTCGGTGTGCGCCGTCAGCATCAGAATAGGAATGAAGGGATTAGGGCTGTCGGGATTGCGCCGCACCATGGTGGTGAACGCCAAACCATCGACTGGCGCCATCTTCCAATCGACGATGATGAGATCGGCGGGCTTCGTGCGCATGGTCTCGAATGCTTCCGCGCCGGTCGCCGCTTCGCTGACCTTGCTGATGCCTCCGGCGCGCAGCAGGCAGCGTACGAGCAAGCGCATCTGCTTGTTGTCATCGACAACCAGCACGTGAATGTCGCTCAGCGACGTCAACGAACCGCCCCTATCTGATCCGCGCTTTGTAGAAGCGCGCGAAAGTGCAAACGGAACGTAAATTTCCAAGGTTTCGCGAAACGAAACTCGCGTGCGCACAGTATTTCGCAACGGGTTCCAAGGTTTCGCGGCTGACACCGGTAAACTTGAAGCGGGCCTCAAGTTCTAAGGCGCGTCGACCAGCACCAGTTCGGCGTCTTCGCTGGCCTCGATTGTAAGCCGGGTTTCGTCACGAATAGCCGCGCCATCGCGCGGCCCGAGATCGACGCCGTTCACCCGCGCCACGCCTTTCGCCAGCGCGAGATAAGCAAAGCGCCCGCCGTCCAATTCATAGCTGACGCTTTGTCCGCTCTTCAGCGTGGCGGCGAGCAGGCGTGCGTCCTGTCGGATCGGCAGAGCGCCGGCGGACTGATCGCCGGCGAAGCCCGAGGCAAGGGTCACCAACGAACCGGCGCGTTCTTCCTTCGGGAATTTGGCCGCGCCCCAATACGGGTTGCCGCCGCGTTCCTTTGGCATGATCCAGATCTGATACAGCGTGGTGGCTTCGTCTTCGAGATTGTACTCAGCGTGCGTCACGCCCGACCCCGCGCTCATCACCTGCACATCGCCCGCTTCGGTGCGGCCCTTGTTGCCCATCGAATCTTGGTGCGTGATCGCGCCGCTGCGGACGTAAGTGATGATCTCCATGTCCGAGTGGGGGTGGGGTGGAAACCCGGTCTTGGCTTTGATCGTATCGTCATTCCAGACCCTGAGCGCGCCCCAATGGACGCGCTCGGGATCGTGATAGCCTGAAAAGCTGAAATGGTAGCGGGCGGCCAGCCAATCGGCGTCGAACCGGCCCAGGCTGTCGAACGGGCGTTTCTCGATCATGGGAATCCTCTTCACCCGCCAATGTGGCGCATCGCATTTCGTCCTCAAGGCACAAAACTGAGACCAGCTTGCGCTTGACGAAAGCCCGGGGCCGGAGTGCAACACGCCAGACTTGGGAGGGAGATCATGATCCGCACATTTCTAGCCGCCGGCGCGCTGGCGCTGCTCGCCGCCTGCAACCCGCCGGCGGCGACCGAGGAGGAGGCGCCCGCCACTCCGGCGAGCCTGTTCGATCAGGTCAATGCGCTGTCGGCGCCGGAGCAGCCGGTGTTCGCATATCAGCAGCTCATCGCCTACCAGCAGGCCAACCCCACGGTCACGCCGCCGTGCCAGGCGGTGCGCAGCACCGAGCGCGTCACGATTCCGGAGAACGTCGCGCCCGACAGCATCTATGCGCCGCATGCCGGCGCCGCCGTCTTCACCGTTCAGTGCGGCGAACTGCGCAGCATGACTCGCATGGATCCCAACGAAAAGTGGCTGGTCGTGTTTGCGCCCGGCGCGCAGAGCGTGACGGTGGAGCACTGCCTGGGCCCGCGCGAGTCAGACCGCTGCCCGCGCGACGCTCCGGCGGCGCCGGCTGCGACGCCCTAGTTTTCCGGTCTGAACCGCGCCACTTGTGCGCCGGCGGCGTCGGAGAGGATGAGTTCGCCGTCCTCTACGCGCGCCCGTCGGGTGGCGTTTAGCGCCGCCAGGAAACTGCGTTCGGTGGCGGCTTGCACGCCGGCTTGGCACGCCATGCGCGTCATGCCGATATTGCCGAAGTCGAACGCTTCGCCTTGGCGTTCGACCGAGGAGAACCACCGATTGCATCCGGTGTAGCCCGAAGCGCCGCGTTCCGAGAACTCGAGGGTAGCGCCGTGCGGATTGGCGTTCTCGTCGTCGATGCGCCGCCACGAACTGCCGGCAAGCATGGAGGAGGGCGGCTCGCTCGGCGGCGGCGACACGCAGGCGACGAGCATTCCAAGCAATGCAACCGACATCGCGCGCATGTGCGGCTCCTTCACACCGGGTCGTATGGAAACACCGAAGCCGAGGCCCCGACATCCGTGTAATTGGCTTTCAGCGCCGGCAGCGCTTGGTCGATCAGTGTTTGCGGCGTCCAGCCTTCCAGTCGCCCGAGCGCGCGCACGGGCCGCGGCTGGTTGAACAGGAACACTTCGTTGCCGCGCACCGCGAAAACCTGCCCGGTCGTCTCTTTGGCGCCGTCCGCGCACAGCGCCACGGCGAGCTGGGCCACCTGGTCGGCGCGCATCCCGTTTTTCATGCGCTCGACGCGCGCCGCGCTCGCTTCATCCTTCACCGGAATCGAGGCGATCATCCGCGTCCAGGCGAACGGCGCGATGATGTTCGAGCGCACGTTCTTAGAGAGCCCCTCCATCGCAATGATGCGGGATAGACCCATCACGCCGAGCTTGGCCGCCGCGTAATTCGCTTGGCCGATATTGCCGATCAGCCCCGAAGTCGAGGTGAACAGCACATAGGCGCCGTCCTGCTGTTCGCGGAAATGTTCGATCGAGGCGCGCGTCACGTTGAAGGCGCCGTGCAGATGCACATCGATCACTGCTTTCCAGTCTTCCGGCGCCATTTTGTGGAACATGCCGTCGCGCAGGATGCCAGCGGGATTGATCACCGCGTGAAGTCCGCCGAACTCCTTCTTCGCCTGCTCGAACATCGCCGCGACCGCGTCATAGTCGGCCACGCTGTCCGAGTTAGAAACTGCCTTGCCGCCCGCAGCGCGAATTGCCTTCGCCACCTCTTCGGCAGGGTCCGCCGAACCAGCGTCCTCGCCCTTCAGCCCGCCGCCCAGATCGTTGACCACGACGCTCGCGCCCTCGCGTCCGGCAAGCAGCGCGCATTCTTTGCCGATGCCATTGCCCGCGCCGGTGACGACAACGACCTTACCGCTGAGCACGCCCATCACGCCTTCTCCACCTCTTGGTTCACGCTTACCGCGTTTTGCGTCTCCGGCGAAAGCGCCTGCGGCTCGAATCCGTCCGCCGCCGCCAGCGTCGGGAACAGCTTCATCCACCACAACGAAGCGCCGATCGCTGCGACGCCGCCGATCGTCACCGCCAGCACCGGACCGAAGATCCGCGCCATCAGCCCGGCTTCGAAATCGCCGAGTTCATTCGACGCGGAGATGAACACGAAGCTCACCGCCGAGACCCGCCCGCGCATCGCGTCGGGCGTTGCGAGTTGAATGAGGCTCGAGCGCACATAGACCGAGATCATGTCGACTCCGCCGGCGATCGACAGCGCCAGCGCCGTCAACCACAGCCATTGCGACAATCCGAACACGACCGTCGCGACGCCAAACGCAATGGTTGCTCCAAACATCCAAGAGCCGACGCGCCTTCGCAGCGGATTCACCGCCAGCCAAAGCGCCACCGCCGCCGCGCCCACGCCCATGGCCGAACGCAATATCCCCAGTTCGCTCGGGCCGGCGTGCAAGATGTCGCGCGCAAAAACCGGCAGCAGCGCAACCGCTCCCGCCAGCAGCACGACGACGAGGTCGAGCGAGATTGCGCCGAGGACGATCTTGTTGCTCCACACGTAGCGCAGGCCCTCGACGATCAGCCCCAACGTGCGCGCATCCTTCACCGGTTCTTGCTGCGGCAGTTTCAGCGTGAAAATCAGAGCGGCTGAAACCAGCAGCAACGCAAGCGTACTGACGTAAGGGACGAACGCTCCGGCGCCGTAGAGTAGGCCGCCGGCCGCCGGGCCGATGATGATCGCGGACTGGAACGCCAGCGAAGCCCAGGCGATGCCCTGCGGCAGTTCTGCGCGCGGCAGCAACATCGGCAATAGTGCGCTCGCCGCCGGCGGCAGGAAGGCATTTGTGGCGCCCGCCGCGATGGCGGCGCCGAAAATGACGGGAATGACGATCGCGGCGCCGAACTGCGAGGCGATCGCCAACGTCAGCGCGATCGCCGCTTTGAAGGTGATGCAGGCAAACAGAATGAAGCGGCGATTGTAGCGGTCGGCCGCCTGGCCGCCGAACAGCGATAGCACGAGGAGCGGCAAGAACTGTGCGAGGCCCACGAGTCCCAGCACGAACGCCGCCTCTTGGATCGATTGGCCATGCTCGCGCGCGGAATCATAAACCTGCCAGAACATGGCGGTGGTCTGCATCTGGATGGCCAACGACGAGCACCAACGCGCTGCCCAGTATTGGGCGAACGGCCGATGGCGGAAAATGTCGAGAGAGGGGATGCGCAGCGCAGGCAAGCGGCGCGGGTATGCGCGCTCGCCGCGCTAGACGCAACGCGTGCGCCGCGATTTTTAGCCGGCAAGCCGGAGCAAAGCGTCGAGCGCTGCGTTCCAGACGCCGGATTCGGCGACGAGCGAATGTGTGAATTGCATCAAGAGCAGCACCGCGCCGCCGATCAAATAAACAGGATGCGGCCGTCCGCGCGTCCGCCAATCATAGATGATCGCCGCGAGCAACAGCAGGTCGACAAGGATCGCCGCGGGATAGGTCACCGCAAGCGGTGGGGGTGGGCCCTGGCCCGGCGCCGGTGAATCCGGCGCGAAAATGGCGCGCGTGATGCGCCCCGCGGCGGCTTGCAGGATAGAGATGGTTGCGAGCAGCATGAGCCGCATGTGCGTCTCGGGCCGTTTGACGTTGGCGATGGCGAAACCGACGACGACCGCAAAGAATGCGATCCCTGTAAGCGGCACGGTCGCGAATGCCCGCGCGCCAGCCTCATAACCGGCCGCCACGCCAGCCCGCAGCGAGTGCAACGCCGTCCACGTCCCGACGAACACCATTGCCGTGGCCAGCGCGATGCCGAATAGCCCGAGCGCGCGATGGCGAACGCGCTGGCCGCTGGCGATCATGCTCGCTTGCAGAGCAAAGAAGAGCACCCACGCAGAGAAGAGCAGGCCGTGCAGATGCACGACAGGCGCGCCTCTGAACGTTCCGAGCGCGAGCGGCGCCCAATACGTGATGGCGAAGCCGCCGAACGCCAGCAAGGCGCAGGTAATCGCCATGAAGACGAAAAACTGCGCTTCGCTGATGCGGCCGCGGCTGATGGTCGGCGATACGGTCGTCATAACGGAACCCCGCTCTCCCGTCGCCGCAAGGGTGTCATGTTCCCGGCATGCTGTCATGCGGGGATTCGAAACTCTTTGACCTCGACCGCGCACGCCTCTATTAGGCGCGCCCCTTACGAGAAAGACCGTTGAACACCACGCTCATCGCCGAAAAACCCGAGTGCGCCGAAGCCATCGAGCGGGTGCTCGATCGCGCCTTCGGGCCGGGCCGCTACGCCAAGACCAGCGAACGCGTGCGCGAACGCGGCGCTGTGCTGGAGCCTGCGCTGACGCGCGTGGCTTTGAACGATAGGCGCGAAGTCGTCGGCGTCTGCCGTATCTGGCGCGTCGAAGCAGGCGCGCCGCTCTACTTTCTCGGCCCGCTCGCCGTCGATCCTCGCGAACAGTCGGCGGGCTTGGGCCTCACGCTTGTGCGCGAGTGCGTCGCCGCCTGCCGCGCCAGCAGCGGCAACGGCATCGTGTTGGTGGGCGCCGAGCGCTTCTTCCGCCCCGTCGGCTTTTCGATTGTTCCCGCCGGGCGCATCAGATTGCCCGGCCCCGTCGATCCGGCGCGCTTGCTGTGGCTCGAGCTGCGTCCCGGCGGCCTCGACAAAGTGCACGGCGAGGTGGTCGCGCCGAAACGCTAGGCGCTCTCGCGCCGCCAGCCCCAGATCAACAGCGCCAGACCCACAAGCGCCCACAGCCAGCCCGGCCCGAGCGGCGACGCTACCGCGGCGCGCACGACGTAGGCGCCATTGCGCTCGATGCCGATCCAATCGCCGCCGCTGGCGCGCGCGCCGCGATCGACGCGGCGGATCTCCGGCAGGCGCCGGCCGTCTTCGCCGGTCATGAACACGCTGCCCCCGGTCGCGTTTGCGAACGGACGCAGGATATCTGGGTCCGCCGCCAGCGCGCCCGCTTCGCGCGGATTGAGCGGACCCACCGCGGCGAACGCGCGCAAATCGCCGTTGCGCGCCTCGTACAAGCCTTGCTCCGTCGCCGCCGCGGCGCCGCGATAGAGACCAGGCGCCGCTTCTTCGAGCGCCGCCGTCGTGCGTTCGCCCGATGGCGCGATGATCTCCACCGGCGCAGGCGCCTCGCCCAGCGTCGAGCGTTCGATCTGCAAACCGCGCGGACCTGGATCGAGCGTCAGATTGTCGTCTTCCAGTTCCGGCTCCTGCATCAGCCAATGCGCGAGCCGGCGCAGCAACTCGCCGTGCGGCCCGCCGCCGTCCCAACCGCGCGCCCAGAGCCACGGCTGATCCGACCACAATTGCGCAACCCGCCCGCGCCCGGCGCGATCGAGAACGAGCAACGGCCGCCCGTCTGCTCCCGCCAGCACGGTCTGTCCGCTTGGCGCCCGCGCATCGATTTGCCGCGTCCAGCGGCCCCAGCGGTCCGGCGCGGGCAGTCCGCGCACGACAGGATGGCGCCGGCCCAACGCCGTCGGCGCCGGGCGATACGGGCGATCGAAAATCTGTCCCGTCGGTTGCGACGGCAGAATGCCTGCAAGTGCGGTGCGATAAAGCCCGTCGAGTCCCGCTTCCTGTTCGCCCGCCGTGATCAGCAGCGCGCCGCCTTCCTCGATCCGCCGCGCGATCGACGAAAAATAATAGGCCTGCAGAATCCCGCGCTGCGGCGCGCGGTCGAAAATGATGAGATCGAACTCGTTGAGGCGGCGCTCGAACAATTCCTCGGTCGGGAAGGGGATCAGCGCCAGCTCATGCAGCGGCGTGAAGTCCTGTTTGTCCGGCGGACGCAGGATCGAGAAGTGCACCAGATCCACCGCCGGATCGGATTTGAGCAGATTGCGCCACACCCGCGCGCCTGCATGCGGCTCGCCCGTGATCAGCAGCACGCGCAACCGGTCGCGCACGCCGTTGGCGGCGAACGCCGCGCGGTTGTTCCCCAGCGTGATTTCCTGCGACCCTTCCGCCGCTTCGACGATCACCATGTTGCGCCCGCGATGCGGCAGGCGAATGTCGATAGAGAAGTCGCGGTTCGCCCGCACGGTCGTGTTCACAGCGCGCTGGCCATCGATACTTACCGTGACCGCCACCGGTGCGTCAGCGTTGCCATCGAGCACGCGCCCGGTGATGCGCATCGGCTCGCCGACAATGCCGAATGTCGGCGCCGAGATCAGTTCCAGCCGCCGGTCGCTGCGAGCCGGGTCGCCGACGATCAGCACGTGCGCGGGTCCAAGTTCGCGCAGACGGCCCGGTTCGTCCGGCGGATCGGCCGCCTGTCCGTCAGTGATCACCACGACGCCGCCGATGCGGTCGCGCGCGACATCGCTCAGCGCGTCTTCGATCACACCGGTGATCATCGTTCCGTCCGGCCCGCCGCGCGCCTCTCGCACGCGCACGTCAAGCCCTTGCTCTTCCGCGAGCCGCTGCGCCATCGCATCGCCGGCTGCGCGCGCCGCTTCGCGACGCCCGGCCAGCGCCAGGCTTTCGCTCTGATCGACGACGATCAGCGCCACATCTTCCGCCGGCTCGCGCGTCTCGCGCACCCACTGCGGCTGCATCAGACCCAGAAACAAGAACGCGAGCCCGAGTCCGCGCGACACCGGCGCGCCGCCGCTGCGCCAGATGTAGATCCCGAGCGCGATTGCCGCGATCGCGCCAAGCGCAATCATCACGCTCCAGGGCAACGCCGGATCGAACCCGATGCGCGCACCCGCGATCATCGCCGCCGTTCGCCCATGCGCTCGAGCAAAGCCGGGACGTGCACTTGATCGGCTTTGTAATTCCCGGTCAGCGCCACCATCACCATGTTGACGCCGAATCGGAGCGACAGCTCACGCTGGCGATCGCTGACGCCTGCCTGTCCTGACCACGCGCTCGCCCAATCGCCGTCGCCGATGAAGATCGCCGCCACGCCGTCGCGCGCAGACGCAGCCGATGCGCTTTCGGCCCAAAGCTGCGCCGACTGCGAGCGTCCCGGGAAACTGCGCAACAAATAGAACGCGCGCGTCAGTACGTGCTCCTGCGTCACTTGTTCGAGCGGCGGCACATCGAGGCCCGACAGCATCGCTTGCGCTGGCCGCCCGCGCTGTTGGGCGCCTGCGTCACGCGTATCGACGAGCAGCAGTCCCCCGATCGCCAGGTAGCGGTCCACGCGCTGAAGCGCAGCATCGGGCAAGCGCCGCGGCGACGCTGGCGCAGGCCAGTAGATGAACGGATAGGCGGAAAGATCGTCGCGCGAGAGATCGACCGCCATCGGCGGCCCGGGCTCGACCGATGTGCGCTGCGTCAGCACATCTGAAAGCGCGCGCAAGCCTTGTTCGGAGGCGCGATCTATCCGTGAATCGCCGGTGCGGACATAAGCCAGCCGCAGTGTCTGAGTCGGATCGGTCTGCGCCCGCGCTTCGTCGCCGCCGGTGATCACGGCAAACGCCAGCAGCGCCGCCGCGCTCGCTCGCGCGAGCCGAGGCAGCTTGCCGATCAGCAACAGCGCGATCAGCAGATCCATGGCCAGCAACAGACCCGCCGCTGCAAACAGCCATCCTGCCAACGGCCGCTCGATCACCGCGCCCAATCCGGCGCGCGAGATGCCGCCGGGCAGCAGCAGCGGCGTCAGCGATTCATCCGCCCGCACTGCATCGATCGCCGCTGAGACGCCCGCGCGTTCGTACAAGCCCGGCGGCGTCGCAGGCGAGGGCTGTGCGATCGCGAACGCCTCCGGCGCAAGCGGCTGCATCTCCGCCGGCGGCGGCGCGAGTGAACCGTATCCATCGAGCAGGCGTTGCGCCACGAACGGTCCGCCGGTGATCTCGCGCTCGCCCGCACCGTCCGCACGCGCCGCGAACGCCAGCGTCCGCCGCAGCATTTCCACGAACAAGCCCGAGAGCGGCACGTCCGACCATTCCGGCGTCGCGCCTACATGAAACAGCACGATCAGGCCGCGCCCGCGCGCTTGCGCCGTCACCAAAGGCGAATTGTCCGAGAGCGTCGCCCACACGCGAGCTTCCTCGAGCGAGGCCGGCTCGGCCAAGACTTGCCGGCGCACCTGCACGTCCTGCGGCGGCGCGACGCCCGCATAGGGGGAGTCCGGGGGAAACGTGTTGATCGCCAGCGGCGTTTCCCAGGCGAGCGCGCTTCCTAAGGTGCGTGAGCCGGGCCGGAGCCGCACCGGCACGAATTCATCCGCATCGTTGGCCAGACGCGGGCCGGCAAAACGCACAAGCAAGCCACCGTTCTCCAGCCAATTGCGCAGCGCGGCGCTATCGGTCGGCGCGATGCGCCCGGCGTCCGGCAAAATCAGAGCTTGAGCGCGCGCATCGATCAGTTCGTTGATGCCGCCCCGCTGCAAGCTCGCATACGGCTGAAGCGCGCGATCGACGTAGAACAATTCCGAAAGCAGCGGCTGCCCGGCGCCGCCCGGATCGACCAAGCCCACGAACGGCCGCCCCGCGCCCGCCGGCAGCAGGCGCACCGCGCCGGCGCTCTGCTCGCCGACGATGCGCACGCGCGCTGCACGCGCGGCGATCTCCGGCGGCAACTCAATCCGCGCCGAGGCGGTCAGCGCATCGCCCTGAAACTGCAACTCGGCGGCGCCCAGCGAACGCCCTTCCGCCGTTTCCGCCGTCACCGCACCGATCGCCGAGCCATTCGCCGCCCGCCGCGCTTCGATCACAACACCCTGGGGCATCACCGAGCCCGACACGATCCCGCGCGCCGTCTGCGCCGGCAGGCGCGCCGTCACCGCCCCGCGGCTCTGCAGCTCGGCCGCAAGCGTCTCCGCCCCCGCATCGCTCAAGCCATCCGTGATCCAGACGATGCGGTCGAAATTCCCCGTCGTGCGCGCCAGACGCTGCGCGGCGTCCGCACGATCTGGCCGCCACGGCTGCGGCTCCATGCGCTGCACGCGCGACTTCGCATCCGCCGCCGTCAGCGCTTCGCCGGCATCGCGCGGGCGCAAGCTGGGCGCCGTCTGCAGCATGAAGATCGGCGCTTGCGCGCGCTCGGCTTGCGCGATCGCTGCGTTCGCCGCGTTGCGCACTTCGCTCCAGGCCGGCGCCGAGGTCCAGCCGTCGTCGATCACGATCAGCGTGCGCCCGCCGAGCGGGCTGTCGCTCGCCTGCGGCGCCAGACTCGGCCGCGCGAAGGCGAGGATCAGCAGTGCGGCCGCCAGCATGCGGAAGAGCACCAGCCACCATGGCGCGCGTTCGCGGCTCTGATCTTCCGTACGCAAGCCCTCCAGCAAGCGCGCCGGCGGGAATGGCTCGCGCTGCGGCGGCGGCGGCGTCGCGCGCATGATGAAGAACAGCACCGGCAGCGCGATCAGTGCGAGCAATGCGCCCGGCGCTCCGAACAGGAACGGCCCGAAGCTCACGCGAACCGCTCCGAGATGAGCGCGATCAGCAGCGCCAATGCCGGCGCGGCGCCATGGTCGGTGCGATGCAGCAGCGCCGGAAAGCCGTACTCGCCGCCCGCCTTGCGGATCGCGCGCCGATGCGTCTCCAGCCGCTCGGCGTAAACGTCACGCACCGATTCAGGGCGGCCAAGCAGCGTCTCGCTGCGCCGTCCTCCCGGTTCGAGAAACAGCGTCCGTCCGCGGAACGGAAAATCTTCTTCCGCCGGATCGGCCACCATCACCAACGCGCCGCTCGCGCCCGCATCCGCCGCCGCGCTCAACCGCGCGCGCCAGGTTTCCACGGGCGCATAGAAGTCAGAGAAAAAGACGATGCAGCTGCGCGGCGGGGCCTCGGCGTCTTTCTGCGGCGTGAGAAAGTCGTGCGCGAGCCGGTCCACCGCGCGCGGTCCCGTCCGCGGCGAACGCCCGAGAACGCCGATGCGCTCGCCGCCGCGGTTGAGCAGCGTCGCAAGCGCCAGCGCGATGGTTTGTGCGCGCCGCAGCTTCGTTGTCCGCGCCGGATTGCTCGACCAATCGAAGCCCGCGTCCGGATCGATCCAGAACCAAGCCGTCTGCGCCGCTTCGCGCTCGCGCTCGCGCACGAAATAGCGGTCGCCGCGCGCCGAGCGGCGCCAATCCACCAGCCGCGCGCCGTCTTCGGCGCGGTGATCGCGATATTGCCAGAACGCTTCGCCCTGGCCCGCGCGCCGCCGCCCATGCACGCCCGGCGCGCTCGCCGCCAGCCGCCGCGCATCGAGCAACACGCCCGGAAGATCGCCCGCCAGCGCGAGCGCATCGAGGCGTGCGGTATCGCTCAACGCCGCGCTTTCTTCTTGACCGCGGGTTTCTTCTTCACGGCTTTCTTCGCTCGCTTGGGCGCAGCATTGGGCGCCATGTCGACAATCACGTTGAAGCCGCCATAGAGCATCTTCTTCGGATCGAACGGATGGTTCTTGGCGTTCATCATGTCATTGAGCCGCGGATCGGCCATCACGTTCTTCAAAATGCGCGCGCGCTCCGCCTTCGAGGCATAAACGATCCATGAGAACACGACCGTCTCGCTCGACTTGCTTGTGAATGTCTTAAAGCTGGTGGACATGCCTTCGATGTCCATGTCGTCGCCGGCGCACTCTTTGTAGTCGAGGGCGCCGTGCTCCATCCAAACGACGCCGGCCTTCTGCGACATCTTCTTGTACGCCGCGAGGTTCTTGGTCGGCACCGGAATGAGAAAACCGTCCACGTACGCCATGCGCGTTCTTCCTCAAGCGGCGCGTTGCGCCAGTTCGTCCACCAAAGTGTCGATATCCAAGCCTTCCGCGCGTGCGCCGAAGGAAAGCTGCATGCGATGCACCAAAGCCGGCCGCGCCAAAGCCGCAACATCGTCAATCGCCGGCGCCAGGCGCCCGCGCAGCAGCGCGCGCGCCCGCACCGCCAACATCAAGGCTTGTCCAGCGCGTGGGCCAGGTCCCCAGGCGACGTGCTGGTTCACGCGCGGATCGGCGCTCGAGCCCGGCCGCGCCGAGCGCACCAGCTCCAGGATCGAGGCCAGCACTTTTTCGCCCACCGGCATCCGCCGCACCAATTGCTGCAAGCGCATCAGCGCTTGGCCATTCAGCACCGGCTGCGGCTGCGGATCGTCCAAGCCTGTCGTCTCGATCAGGATCTTCCGCTCGATCTCCGCGTCGGGGTAGGGCACGTCGACTTGCAGCAGGAAGCGATCGAGCTGGGCTTCCGGCAAGGGATAAGCGCCTTCGTGCTCGATCGGATTCTGCGTCGCCAGCACGTGGAATGGCGCCGGAACGTCGTAAGCCGCGCCGGCGACGGTCACATGATGCTCCTGCATCGCCTGCAGCAGCGCCGATTGCGTACGCGGGCTGGCGCGGTTGATTTCGTCGGCCATCAGCAGCTGGGTGAAGATCGGCCCTTTCACGAAGCGGAAGTGGCGCCTCCCGGTCTCGTCCTGGTCCAGCACTTCCGAGCCCAGAATGTCCGCCGGCATCAGGTCCGGCGTGAACTGCACCCGCGCCCAGTCGAGCCCCAGCACCCGCGCCATCGCTTCGACCAGCCGCGTCTTCGCCAGTCCCGGCGCGCCGACCAGCAGCACGTGTCCGCCGGCGAGCACCGCCGCCAATGTCAGTTCGATCACGCGCTCCTGGCCGAAGATTGACTTGCCGATCTCGGCGCGCACGCGCGCCAACGTTTCGCCCGCGGCTTCGGCTTCGCCAACCAAGGCTTGGGCCAACTCTTTGTCGGAATTGCTCATGGGCGCGAAGCTCGCTTAGTTGGCGGCTGAATTATGGCCGCACCTGAAAACACCTCGTCCCTGGAGCAATTGATCGCTGCGCTCAAGCGCGAAGCGGGATCGGGCGACAAAAGCCTGCCTCCGGTCGACAAATGGAACCCCGCCCATTGCGGCGAGATCGGCATGGAAATCCTGGCCGACGGAACATGGAAGCACGAGGGAACGCGCATCACGCGCGAGTCTCTGGTCAAGCTCTTCGCCTCGATCCTGAGAAAAGACGAAGACGGCGTGATCTACCTCGTCACCCCAGTCGAGAAGATCATTGTAAAAGTCGAAGACGCCCCCTTCGTCGCCATCCGCGCCGACCGCGTGGGCGAGGGCCGCGATCAAACCATCGTCTTCACCACCAATGTCGGCGACATCGTCACCGCCGGCCCCGAGCACCCGCTCCGCGTCGCCCGCCGCGGGGAAGAACCGCGCCCCTACGTGCACGTCCGCGGACGGCTGGAAGCACGCATCCTGCGCGCGCCGTTCTACGAACTGGTGGAATGGGCTGAACCGAAAGAGGGGAGACTCGGAGTTTGGAGTGGAGGCGCGTGGTGGGAATTGGGACCAAGCAGGATTGACTGAGCTGCGCGTCAAGATAGGACTCGTTACGGCGGAGGGTCCATGGAGTGGCTTGAGAACAGCTGGCGCTGGCTAATCGCCCAATACGTCGATTGGAATCTCGTGCTTCGTTTTATCGAGGTGGTGATCTGGCCGATCATCGCTCTGATAGGATTGGCAATGATCAAGCCGGGCCGAGTTGTAGACGCTCTGTTAAATGGCGGTGAGTTGGGCCTTGGTCCGGCAACAATGCGTTTTGCGAAACGCGTGGATGAGATCGCAGCCTCCGTTGAAGATGATGAGGAGACTGCCAGCGAACCGAATTCGGCCAACAATCCACTGACCGACGCCGCTGACCCTTACACGACTGTGATGAATGCTTGGGGCAAAGTGGTTGAAGGGTTGGAAGAGGCAGTTCGAAAAGCGAACTTAGCGCCTGTAAACAAGCGCCGCCCTATGGAGACTGTCGCTCAATTGCGAGCCCACAATCTCATCGGCCGCAAGCTCGAGAAAAACATTCAGGAAATTTGGGATTTCCGAAATCGCGTAATGAATGCAGGGTCGCGACAACTAGGGCGCTTGGGTCTCTCTCAGCTCGCTGCTGACGACTTCTATGCAGCCGCTGATCGCGTGCGCCGAGGAATCCTTCGCGCGATAGCATATCGCGAATCAAAAGGATCCTTGCCCTCGCAGACGATGCCCCCGCTATCGGCGGCTCCGCACGCCGGCGAACCCTTGAATTAAGCACCAAAGCGGGCTGCTTCTATCGATTTTAAAAAGCGCAGAATGGCGCTGACGGAGTCGAAAATGAACTTCGCCTCGACAGCGTCGATAAGCTCGTTGTCGTGCGCCAGGGATTGCTCGTTGCGGACTGAGTTGAATTGGTCGAAGACGCTGATGGCGCTTTTCATGATACGCTTTGACATCTCGCTCAGATGCCGCTCCGCTTCAACGGTCTTGACATACTTCCCGACCCGAGCGTGCAGAGCCTCAGTCCGGTCGCACGTCAGTCCGCGTTCTTCCAATAGATGCGCGAACTTCTTCATGCAGTAGGTGTGCATGCGATCTAGAGCAGCGGCGGCCTTAGCCACTGCGATGTCTCGCTCGATGGCGGCGATCAACTCTTCGAGTGAGTAATCAGCCTTGAAACGCTCCAACGCGTCGGTCGACGAAGCTCCTTGTTCACCCTCGATACGACGAAGAATTGCAAAGAAGGCATCCTTCTTCGCTTGTTCCTTGGCAGCATCCTCGGGCGGCGTGTCCACGTATCCGGGCAATCTAATTCGATAGTCCCAAAGAGCGCGCAAGACGTAAGACACCACCGACGCTTCTTCGGCTTCGATAAAGGCCCTTAAGCGCTTAGCCTTCGACGTTCCGTTGAAACTGTACTTCTCATCATAAATCTCTATGCCGAACTCATCCTCGAAGAACTCAGCAATGGTGCGGTCCGAAAAATTGAGTACGTAGCCCGACGTCATGTCGAGCGCCTCATCAATTGTTCTAGCCTCTGATCGCTTCAACTTCACCATAAGTGCCTCTGGGCGGCGACTCATACGAGTCTATATGTGGATTGCGCGCGCGCCCATCCACGCTTAGGTCAAGCGGGTGTCCGCCGACGTTGAATCCCTCCTCCGCACCCGCCTCGATCCGCTTGACGCGATCGCGCGCGAGACCGCGCGCACGCGCAGCGACAACGATCTCAATCCCGGCTGGGACAATCATCCCGAGCAGCGTCCCGCCGCGGTGCTGGCGCCGATCGTCAAGCGCGCCGGCGGCTGGACCATGCTCTTCACCGAGCGTTCGGTCGAAACGCCCGCGCATCCGGGTCAAATCTCGTTTCCGGGCGGGCGGGTGCAGGAGAGCGATGCCAGCGCCGTCGAAACCGCACTACGCGAGACCTTCGAAGAGATCGGCCTCGCGCGCGCGTTCATCGAGCCGCTCGGCGCCTGGGATCGCTACGACACCATCACCGGCTATCGCGTCACGCCGATCGTCGGTCTCGTCGAACCCGGCTTCGACCTCAAACTCGATCCGCGCGAAGTCGCGCGCGTGTTCGAAGCGCCCCTGCATTTTCTCCTTAATCCCGCCAACCACGAAGTCCGCGAAGCCCGATGGCAAGGCCGCACGCGCCACTATTACGTCATCCCGTACGAAGGCCATAACATCTGGGGCGCCACCGCCGGCATGGTGCGCGCGCTGTGGGAGCGGCTCTACACCTAACCATTTGGCGCTTGACTCATTCATAGTCCGATAGCTATACGTTGATGCATAGCCAACGGGATATGAATTGCTGATGAGCAGGGCGCACGATACGCTTTTCACTGCGCTCGCCGATCCCACGCGTCGCGCTATTTTCGAGCGCCTCTGCAAGGACGGCGAGAAAACCGTCGGCGCGCTCACGTCGAAGGCAGGCGTGTCACAGCCCGTGGTTTCCAAGCACCTCGGCGTGCTGAAGAAGGCGGGCCTCGTGCGCCCCCGTCAGGACGGCCGCCAGACGCATTACAGCGCTCAGCTCAGCGCGCTCGCGCCGCTGATCGATTGGACAAGCCAGATGACCGGCTTCTGGGAGAGTCGCTTCGATGCCCTTGAAGACTTGCTGAAGAGGATGGACCAATGAACGCCGCAGCCGCCGAAATCCGTTCCATCGTTGTCGAACGCCACATGCCGCACGCGCCCGAAAAGGTCTGGCGCGCGCTGACGACATCGCACCTCATCGCCGACTGGCTGATGGCGAACGATTTCGAGCCGGAAGAGGGGCGTCGCTTCACCTTCCGGGCCACGCCGGTGCCGGGCTGGTCCGGCGTCACCAATTGCGTCGTGCTGAAGGTCGATCGCCCGCACGTGCTCTCCTATTCGTGGGGCGACGGCAGTGAATCCGACAGCGGCCTCAAAACCGTTGTGACGTGGACGCTGACGGCGAAGAGCGGCGGCACGCTACTTCGCATGGAGCACACAGGCTTCACGCCGCAAGACGAGGGCGGCTATCGCAGCATGAGCGGGGGCTGGCCGCGCATCGTCGAGCGGCTGGAGGCGGCGGCCGCGAAGCTGGATTGAAGGCTTGAGCAAACTGCGCGAAGACGAAGCGCAGTGACCACCATCACCCACGCCTCCTGGCTCAAAGCGCCAGAAACCCAAAAGCTGATAGCAGCTCTTGAAGGCGCGCGCGCGGGCGGCTCGCGGTTCGTCGGCGGCTGCGTGCGCAATACGGTGATGGGCCGCGAGGTCGAGGACATCGACATCGCCACCCAGCTGACGCCCGATCGCGTCACTGAAATCGCGGAACAAGCCGGCTTCGCCGCGCACCCGACCGGCATCGAGCACGGTACAATCACGGTTGTCGTCGATCACAAGCCGTTCGAGGTCACCACGCTCCGGCGCGATGTCTCCACCGATGGCCGCCGCGCCACCGTCGCCTTCACCGAAAGCTGGCAGGAGGACGCCGAGCGGCGCGACTTCCGCATGAACGCGCTCTACGCCGATGCGGGCGGCGCCATCCACGATCCCACCGGCGGCGGCCTTGACGATGCGCGCGCCGGCCGCGTCATTTTCATCGGCGACGCGGCGACGCGCATCAAGGAGGACTATCTCCGCATCCTCCGCTTCTTCCGCTTCAACGCCTGGTACGCGAAGACGCCGATCGATCCGCACGGGCTGCAGGCCTGCGCCGATCTCGTCGCCGGCCTCGATACGCTGTCAGTGGAACGCATCTGGAGTGAAACCAAGAAACTGCTCGCCGCGCCCGACCCGCGCGCGGCGTGGGAAGGCATGAACGCCATCGAAGTCCGCGCCCGCGCGCTGCCGGAATTCGACAACCATCCCCGTCTGCGCGCGCTCATGGATCTCGAAGCCGATCTGATGCTGCCGGTCGATCCGATGACGCGCGTCGCCGCTGTACTCGAAGACCAGGAAGCTGGCCGCGCGCTCTCACGCCGCCTCAAGCTCTCGAACGAAGAACGCGATCGCCTCGTCGCAGCACTCGGCGACGAGGTAAAGATCACCTCTTACATGTCGCTCAAGGAAATGCGCCGCGCCATCTACAAGTTGGGCAACCAAGCCTTCGGCGATCGCATCATGCTGGCCTGGGCCGCTTCGGGCGGGGAAAAGGCGCAAGCCTGGCGCGCGCTCTTGGCGCACGCGAAAATGTGGAAGCCGCCGAAGCTCCCGCTCACCGGCGACGAAGTCATGGCCGCCGGCGTGCCTGGAGGTCCTAAAGTTGGCGCCGTCATCCGAGAAGTCGAAGACTGGTGGATCGACGCCGATTTTCCGGATGACAAACTCAGCGTGATCGAGCGGCTGAAAGCCGTGGCGCAGGGGATGAGCTAGTTCAAAGGTTGGAGCGCGCCGCTTCCAGCGGCGCATGCGCGGCCGGAGGCCGCGCGCTCCCTATGCTTCCGCGATCTGAGCTTTACGGAGGCGTGGCGCCTCAAGTTTGCGAATGTACTTCCGCGCCGGCTCCTCGATCCTGAGATAAGCCACCGCAGACGCCGCGATGCACGCGATGAACACACCCGCCACCGCGCCAACGCGCAGCGCAATCTCAGACGTCTCCGTCACGCCAAAGCGCTCCAGCGCATGAAACCACACAATGTCGATCGGCAAGTGGATCATGTAGAGCGCGTAGCTCGCCGCGCCCAGGAACACGAACACGCGCCCGCTCATCGGCGCATCGACGCCATGGCGCGATGTTTCAGCCAGGCCGTAGAGCAGCCCAGCCAAACCGAACCAGATCAGCCCTTCCCACCAGCCCAACGTCGTCACCGCGACGATCCAGCCCCCGCTCGCCGCGACGATCGGCCAGGCCCAGCTCTTCGGCGCCGCGTGCTCACGCCCGAACGCATAAAGCGCCACACCCAACAGGAACGAGGGCAGGATCCGCAACGCCCCGATCTGCGCCGTCATCTGCGAAAAGTCGCGGCCGACCCACGGCAGCACCTGATGCAAATTGCTCAGCGCCCAGAAGCTCGCGACACAAAGCGCCAGCGCGCCTAGCGCAAACGTCCCCGACCAGCGCTTCGCTCTTAGCACCGCTCCAGCCACAAGCGGGAAGAGGAGATAGGCCAGCCATTCCGCGCTGATCGACCAGCTCGGGAAATTCCAGCCGACCGCATCGGTCGTCCCCCAAGCGTGAACCATGAGGAGGTGCGCCGGCAGATCGCTCCACTTGAAGGCCTCCGGCGCACCGACGCCTGCGCCCATCGCCGTCGCGCCCGCAAACAGCACGACCATCGCGGCCAAGGCCGTCAGGTGCACCGGGTAAACCCGCGCGATCCGGTTCTTTAGGAAGCCGCCATAGCCAAACCGGCGGCCCTCCAGCCCGGCCAGATAGACATGCGCCAGGATGAAGCCCGAAAGGGTGAAGAAGAGGTCGACCCCCAAATACCCGTCCGCGACCAGCCCAAACTGACCCATTCCAAGGCCCAGATGGTCCTTGAAATGATACAAAAGCACCCAGAACGCTGCGATAAATCGCAGCGAAGTCAGTGGCTTGAGGTCTTGGGGATAGGCGAGCGCGGGCATGGCCGCTCGCCTGACGCAAGAAAAGGGCCGCTGGCAGCCTTGTTATAACTCACGTTATAACTCAGATTGAATTAGCCATGACCGACGAAACCAAAAAGCCCCGCGGCGTCGGCGACGCCGAAACTCCCATCGAAGCGGAAAAGCCCGCCGCGAAGCCGGCCGGCCGCACGCTGAAAGTCCGCAAGATCGGCAACTCCCTCGGCGTCGTTCTGCCCAAGGAGGTGCTGGCGAAACTCCGCGTCGGCGAAGGCGACGAACTTACGGTGAGCGATACCCCCACCGGCGTGGCGCTCAGCGGGTTCGACGATGAAGTCGCGCGCCAGGTCGAGATTATGCGCGATCTCGCCAAGCGCTATCGCAACGCTTTGCGTGAACTTGCGAAATGAAGCGGCCCATTTGGGTCGAGCGCGCCACAGTTCTAATCGGCCAAGCTGAATCGCTTGCTGCGCATGGCGGCGCCGGCGGGATCAGAGACCTTGGCTTGCTGGACTCCGCTCTGGCGCGTCCGTTGAACTTGCATGCGTACGATCCGGACGCTGATGCGGCGGCGCTAGCGGCAGCTTATGCCTTCGGTATTATTCGCAACCACCATCCGTTCGTCGACGGCAACAAGCGCACCGCGTTCCTCACGGCGGCGCTGTTTCTCGAAGCCAACGGTTTTCGCTTCGTCGCGAGCGAAGCGGACGTGATCGTTCGAACCTTTGCGCTCGCCGCCAGCGAAATCGGCGAAGCGGAGTTCGCGGCGTGGCTGCGCGAGAACGTGCAGCCACGCTGACGGCTCAAGGCCACTTCGCCACTGGCGGCATCGAACTCAGAATGCTTTCGACATTCCCGCCGGTTTTTAGCCCAAACGTGGTCCCGCGATCGTAAAGCAGGTTGAACTCGACGTAACGCCCGCGCTGCACGAGTTGTTCTTCGCGATCGGCCTCGCTCCAGGCCTGATGCATCCGGCCGCGCAGAATCTCCGGATAAACCGCGAGAAACGCACGTCCAACATCCTGCGTGAACGCGAAGTCCTCGTCCCAGGTGTCGCCGCGTGCGCCGCCGCTATTGTGGTGATCGTAGAAAATGCCGCCGACGCCGCGAGGTTCGCCCCGATGCGGTAGCCAGAAATACTCGTCCGCCCAGTGCTTGTAGCGCGGGTACAAGTCGTCGCCATGCTTGTCGCAGGCGCGTTGAAACGCGCCATGAAACGCAACCGCATCTGGCGCGTCTTCGCGCCGATCCTTCGTCTGCGTCGGATTGAGGTCGCCGCCGCCGCCGAACCACCATTCGGTGGTTACGATGTGGCGGGTGTTCATGTGCGCAGCGGGGCAGTGCGGGTTGCGCATGTGCGCGATCAGCGAAATGCCGCTCGCCCAAAAGCGCGGATCGTCGGCCGCGCCGCGCACATTCTTTGCGAACTCCGGCGAGAACGCCCCGTACACGGCCGAAACATGCACGCCGACCTTCTCAAAGAAGCGCCCGCGCATCATCCCGGCGACGCCGCCGCCGTGATCGCTGGCGCCATCGCCCCGCCGCCAAGGCGTGCGCACGAACCGCCCGGGCTCGCCGGGATAGAGCGCCGCCGGCGCCTCGTTCTCCAGCATCTCGAACGCCGCGCAGATCTGATCGCGCAGCTCCTCGAACCAGGCCTTCGCCCGCGCCTCGCGTTCTTCGATCACCTCAAAACTTCTCCCACGCGCCGGTCTGGCGCATTGCCTCGCTCAACACCACGGCCGCAGCCGTCACCACATTGAGCGAGCGCAAGCCCCGCACCATCGGCACCCGGACGCTCGCTTGCGCCGCCGCGTAGAGTTCCCCGGGGGAGCCGGCGCTCTCCCGTCCCATGATCAAAGTGTCGCCTGTGGAAAACGCAAAGTCCTGGAAACTCACCGCCCCGTCCGTCTCCACCAGCACCAGCCGCCCGCCCTGGCGTTCGGGCGCTGCACGGAACGCGGCGAAGCTCGCATGCCGTTTCACCTTCGCCTTCTCGCCATAGTCCAATGCGGCCCGTTTCATCGCCGCATCGGTGAGCGGAAAACCGCATGGCTCGATCACGTCGAGCGCCACCCCGAGGCAGGCAGAGAGGCGAAGTGCCGCGCCGAGATTCTGCGGGATGTCAGGTTGATAGAGGGCGAGCCGCACGTTATGGCCTCCGCGCCGGAGAATCGGGGCAGAATCGGGGAATCGATCGGAGCGCATGCGGCGACCCGCCACGCGCTGACGGTCCCGGACTAGCCTAGCTTCGCCGGCGAACCAAGGCCGGGAGATCGAAGGCGGTGGCTGAAGCAGCAGCGAACAACGCGCACGGCGAGGGGGAGACCACCCGGCGCGACTTCATTTACATCGCCGGCGCCGCAGCTGCGACGGTAGGGGTCGGCGCCACGATCTGGCCCTTCATCGATCAGATGAACCCCGCCGCCGACACGCGCGCGCTCTCGACCACCGATGTCGATCTGACCGCCGTGACCGAAGGCCAGCAGATCAAGGTGATGTGGCAAGGCAAGCCGGTGTTCGTGCGCCACCGCACCGCGGCCGAAATCGCCGCGGCGCAGCGCGACGATTTCGCCGAGCTCAAGGACCCGCAGAGCGACGCCGAACGCATTCAGCAAGCCGATGGGCAGGCCGGCCAGCCGGCTTGGCTCATCCTGCAAGCCAATTGCACGCACTTGGGCTGCGTGCCGCTGCCGTCCTACGATCCCGGCTATCGCGGGCAGTTCGGCGGTTGGTTCTGTCCGTGCCATGGCTCGGACTTCGATACCTCCGGCCGCATTCGCCGCGGACCGGCGCCGATCAATCTCTTGGTCGCGCCCTACCTCTTCTCCGGCCCCACCGCCATTCGCATCGGCTAAAGTTTGGAGCGCGCCAAGTGAGCGGACCTTCGACCTACGAGCCGAAATCGGCCTTCACACGCTGGCTCGACAAGCGCCTGCCGATCGTGCGCCTGACGCACGACAGCTTCGTCGCCTATCCGACGCCGCGGAATCTCAACTACTGGTGGACGTTCGGCGCGATGCTGTCGCTCTGCCTCGTCGTGCAGATTGTCACTGGCGTCGTGCTCGCGATGCACTACGTGCCGCACATCAACATGGCGTTTGCTTCGGTGCAGCGTATTGAGCGCGACGTGCCCTATGGCTGGCTGATGCAGAACATCCACTCCGTCGGCGCCTCGATGTTCTTCCTCGCGGTCTACATCCACATGTTCCGCGGTCTCTATTATGGTTCGTACAAGGCGCCGCGCGAGCTGCTCTGGATACTGGGCTGCATCATCTACTTCCTGATGGTCGCCACAGGCTTCCTCGGCTACACGCTGCCGTGGGGTCAGATGTCCTTCTGGGGCGCGACCGTCATCACCAACCTGGTCGGAGCGCTGCCGCTGGTTGGCGAGAGCATCCGCAACTGGCTCGTAGGCGGCTTCGCGATCGACCAGCCCACGCTCAACCGCTTCTTCTCGTTGCACTATCTGTTGCCGTTCGTGATCGCGGGCGTCGTCGCGCTGCACGTCTGGGCGCTGCACGAAGCGGGGCAGAACAATCCGGCCGGCGTCGATGTGAAGTCGAAGGACGACACCGTTCCGTTCACGCCGCACGCAACGATCAAGGATCTGTTCGCGACGACGTTGTTTGTGATCTTGTTCTCGGTGTTCGTCTTCTACATGCCGGATGCGCTCGGCCACGCCGACAACTTCATTCCGGCAAACCCGCTGCAGACGCCGCCGGAAATCGTGCCGGAATGGTACCTGCTGCCGTTCTACGCCATCCTGCGCGCTTTCGATTTCAACATCGGCCCGATCGACTCCAAGCTTGCGGGCGTTTTGGCGATGTTCGCCTCCATCGGCATCCTCTTCATCCTGCCGTGGCTCGACACTTCACGCGTGCGCTCGATGCGCTATCGCCCGATCGCGCGGCAGTTCTTCATCATCTTCGTTGTGGTCTGCATCGCGCTTGGCTGGTGCGGCGGCCAAAACCCCAGCAAGCTCCTGTTCAAAGTCGCGCCGTTCCAGGCGACGTTGAACTGGGTCGAAGGCGGCCAACTCACCGAGCGCGCCATCGACGCCCCCGGGGCTTCGGCATGGGATGAGACCTCCGAGGCCGCTGTCGCTGCGCTGCGCGCGGAGGGCGCCTCGATGACGGCCGTGATCCGCTCGGGCGCGTCTGACGGCGTGATCCAGGGCGTTATCGGCGGCACGCCGCGGTCGCGCACGGTGGAAGGTCAGAACGCCGACGAACTCGAGGAGCACATCAACGAAGTCAAGGCAGAGGTCGGTCAGGCCGCGCCGTTCTTCTCGATCGAGCGCCGATCGCCGGCGCGCTTCACGGTGACGAACTTCTCGTTGCTGCTGACGATCTACTACTTCGCTTTCTTCATCGTGATCCTGCCGATCCTCGGCCTGCGCGAGCGGCCCGAGCGCGTGCCGGACACCATCGCCAAGCCGGTTCTGGCCGAAGCGGGAGCTTCTTGATGTTGCGCGCACTCTCCGCGGCTGCGGCCTTGATCGTCGCCGGCTTGGGCGTCGCGTTTGCGGCGGGCGAAGCCGAGCACCCGGAAAACCACGCCTTCAGTTTCGAGAGCCCCGTCGGCACGTACGACATGGCCTCCGTTCAACGCGGCTTCCAGGTCTACCAGCAGGTCTGCTCGACCTGTCACTCGATGGATCACCTCTCGTATCGCCATCTCGGCCAGGAAGGCGGTCCGTTCGCGCTCTACATGGTGCGCAACCATGAGACCGGCGAAATGGAGCCGCACGTCGGCAAGCCCGAGCACGGCGGCACGTTCGTCGACGTGACCGAGAACCCGTATGTGCGCGGTATTGCCTCGGCGGTGACGATCAGCGACATCGATCCTAACTCAGGTCAGCTCGCCGATCGCCCGGGCCGCATCTCCGATCGCTTCCGCCGTCCGTTCCCGAACGAAATCGCGGCGCGCGCCTCCAACGGCGGCGCTTATCCGGCCGACCTTTCGGTGATCACGTCGGCGCGCCACGGCGGCGCCGATTACATTCGCTCGCTGCTGATCGGCTATGACGGTCAGACGCAGGGCACGCTGCACCACAACCGCTACTTCCCGGGCGGCTGGATCGCCATGCCGCCGCCGCTTGCCGCCGGCGCGGTGCCGTACGCTGACGGCACGGACACCAGCGTCGAGCAATACGCCACCGACGTCGCCACCTTCCTGCAATGGGCGGCTGACCCGCACATGGAAGAGCGCAAGCGGATGGGCATTGTCGTGATCGCCTTCCTGATCGTGCTCTCCGGCTTGCTCTACCTCGCCTACAAGCAAGTCTGGCGCGGCGAGAGCCACTGAGGCGCGAAGTCGCGAAATAGCGGAGCAGCGGCATGGCGCGGCGCCCGCTGTCGTACCTCTTCCCCTTGACCATTCGCGATTTTGCGATTTGGCGACTTCGCGATCTTGCATCCGCCACCACCTTCGCGCGCATCTCCGCCCCAGGAGAAACTTGGATGGCTGGCGAACGCGCGGGGAAGGGCGCGGCGATCATCGCCGTCGCCGCATACGCACTGCTCTGGGGCGGTTCTACCGCGTATCTCTACGCCACCAGCGGCGACTGGACCTCGGGTGTCTTCATTCTCGTCATCTTTGGCCTCGTCCTGACCGGCGTCGCCTGGCTGCTAACGCGCGGCGCCAACGCGCCACGCATCGCCGTCGAGCATCCGCGCATCGAGAGCGGCGCCGTCCTCATCTATCTCGCGCTCTACGCGATCCTGTTCACCGGGTTCGGCATGACCTGGGCGCGCCAAGCGTTCCCACCGGGGCCCGCACAAGAGACTCTCGTGCTCGGCCTGAAGCTGCTCGCGCACGTCGTGCTGCCGGCGCTGCTGCTCATCGTCATGGGCGCGAAACTTGGACCCATCGCACAACTCGGTCTCAGCGGCCGCAAATTCTGGCGCACCTTGATCATCATGGGCCTTCTCATCCTTGGCCTCATCTGCGTCATCACGCCGAGCCTGAAACAGATTTCCGGCATTCCGCCGACCTTCGAGACGATGATCTGGGCGCTGCCGCTCGGTTATCTTTGGATGACGCTCGAAGCCGGCGTGACGGAGGAGTTCCTGTTCCGCGCCGTGGCGCAGACGCGCTTCACCGCGTGGTTCAACTCCGCCTGGGCCGGCGTCGTTCTCACCTCGATCATCTTCGGCCTCGTTCACTCGCCGGGTCTCTTCCTGCGTGGCGGACCGGGCGTCGACGGCTGGTCGACCGATCCGCTTCAGGTCATCGCCCACACCATCGCCGTGCTCTCGCCGGTCGGTCTGCTCTTCGGCTTGATCTATGCGCGCACAAAGTCTCTGCTGCTGGTCATTCTGCTGCACGGGCTGGTCGACTGGCTGCCGAACCTGGCCGAGTTCGCCGAGACGTGGAGCGCCAGATAAGAAAAGAGCGCCCATCGCTGGGCGCTCTTGGTTTCTTCCGTGATGTCGAGGCTTACGGCGCGCTCACCGGCGCAAACGAATCCGCCGCCAGCGGCCGCGCGAGCGGCGCGCCGTTCACGGTAGACGTTGCCGCCGCATTCAAATCGCGCGTTTCGCTCGGCAACGGCTGCCGCGCAGCGCTCGCCGGCGCGTGCTGGATGACGCCGTTGACACGGCCGGCGCGCGGGCCGCGGCGAGAGGCCGTGCGCGTCACCCGCTGCGGATCGTCCGAGCGCGCCAAGCCCAGATACTGCGCCACGTCGATCAAGCGCGGCGTCGCGCGCCGCCCCGGATCGGGCACGTCCGCATAGAAGATATGCTGGCCGATGACTTGCCGGCCTTCGCCGACGCGCGCCCAGCGCGGGCGCACGGCGCGCGTGTGGTAGAACAACGCGCCGCCGGTCGGGTCGACCGATTGGCCGCTCAAAACTTCACGTGCGATGCGCTCGGCCGTCACCCATTCGGCGTCCGTCGCCACGCTCGAAGGATCGCGTGCGAGCCGCGTCACGATGCGCCGGTTGGGATCGCCGCGGTTCCACACCGAGAACTGCTTCGGCGACAGGATTACCGTGGCCAGGCTTTCGCCGAAGCGGTCGCCGATGCGGTTGACCATCACGTGCGCCACGGCGCGCATGCCGTCTTCACCTTCGCTGCGCGCCTCGCCCCAGACCGTGGCGGCGAGCAAGCGCACCTCGGCCTCGTCGAGCACCACTTCGGGCACATCGACCGGCGTCACATCGGAGAAAGATGCAGTCTGCTCCGGAACGAATCCGACGATCGCCCGTTCGCCACTGACAACTTCGGCCAGCGCATCGGGATACATCGCGAAGTTCAGCGCGGCGGCCATGATGAGAACGGTGCTTGTGCTAACAGCATGCACTGTGTGTTTGATCGTGCACACGGCGGCGTGTGCGCGGCGGTTTACTTTATTCGGACGCGATAGTCCGACCCAGCGAGCGGCCATCTTGGTCTCTCTACAGCGCGCGGCGCAGCCAGGGGCGGGCGCCGTGGTTGATGAAAAAGTTTGGATGTGGACCCGCTCGCAGCACGTGCGGACACGTGGCTCTTTCTACTTGCTCACAGGGCGAGAAAAAGGCGGGCGCTGGGCGAATACCGGGAAAAACGGCCTAGTACTTCTTGCTGATCTGTCAGAAACCGCGCTTTGACAAAGTCAGCCAAGCAATGTCTCAATTACCGCCAGTTTAGAATCTGAACTCAGCGCATCTTCATTTGCGGTTCAGCTTCATCCAGCGACGTCCGGCGCCTGTCAAGAGAGGCCCCGTTCAGCACCGGCTCGAAGCTGAAGGCGCGAGCTTCGACGCGCTGCGCGACGAGGCGCGCCGCTCGTGGGCCAAAGCGCTGCTTGCCTAACGGAACGCTATCGCACATCGCTGAAGTGCTGGGCCACGCCGAAGCCTCCGCCTTCACTCGCGCCAGTCAACGCTAATTCGGGGCAAGGTCCGCGCGAGACGCGAAGGAGGGTGAGTGCATTTTGAGCGCGTTGTTCTGCAAACCTACATTTGCCACTCACCTTCAGCCGTGGTCAGCCTGACCTAAGGGGGAGTTCCGTGGCCACGATGCGCTCTATTGACAAGGCCGCGTCGGGCTACATTCGACACCGGTTTGTGCGCGCGTTGAGCGCCTCGGCCGTCGTTGCGGTCGTGTTTGGAATGACTGTCTTTGCAGTCTCGATCCTAGCTCGCGTGGGCCCCCTGGACGACATGTTTGTGAGGTACGAGCTTGGTCTGTTGCTCGTGGTTGTAATGATGCCGCTGGCAACTCTTCTGATGGTTGCACTCTTCGGCGCTTTGATTGAGTTGCTGCACCGCCGCATCCTGGCTTTGGTAATGCTCGTGACCTCGCTTGGTGTTTTCTTGCTGAGCGCAATTCTAAGTGTCGGCGTCTTGGTTGCAGCGGTCGCGCCAGCGAGCAGTGAAGTTCCGATGCCTGCCCATTTATTCACGGGCGCTGTATTTTTCTTTGTCACGGCAATTGTCGCCTACGAATTGATTCGGCATGCGTGGTGGCAGTTGCTGGTGAGCAAAGAGTCCTTTGTTGCTATACGCGGATGGCGCCCGCGGCCTTGGCGCTTGCTGACTTCGCTGCGGCGCCACATCGGATTGCCCGGTTATTTGTCTTCCGTGGGCCGTCGCCGCGCAATGCTCAGCGTGCTCTGCATTGGCGTCGCCATTTTGAACCTTGGGCTGGTCATGATGATGGCCATGCCGTTGTCGGTGGATGTTGCGCGGCGCATGCCTGAGTCAACGGTCGTCGTCTTTGTTATGGGTGCGCTGCTTTTTCTGAATCTGATCGGAGCGGGCGCGTGGCTCGCCAAGATCGCTGACCGACGTGCTGCCAAACTCTATCAAAACGTCAGCGAATGGGACGTGCGTGCGCCCATCGTCTTCCTGCGCGCATTCGATCAGGACGCCGAGCCCTTGCGCCCGCGCAGCGCCGATCCGTTCGCCCGCTGGCCTGCCGGCGTTGGCCGCGTCCGCACGCTCGATGAAATTCTACTCGAGCACGGCTCGCCGTACGGGCCCGTTATCGCCATCGGCGACCCTCGCCATCCGACGCCGCCGCTAGGCGCGGCGCGCGTTTTCGTCGAAGGCGGCGGTGACAAATGGCAGGATGTGGTGCGTGGCCTCGCCAGCGCTTCGCGCGCCGTGATCATGTGCCCCAACCACAGCGAGGGGGTGCAATGGGAGCTCGATCTGATCGCCGAGGGGCGGGGCCAGCTGCAGACGATCTTTCTCGCGAGTCCGGAACTCGAACGCGACGCGACGCTCGATCTGTTCAATCGTCTCGTGCCAGGCATGCCGGAAATTCCAGTGAAGCAGTGGCCGATCGGAGCCTACGCGCAAAGAGGCGAATGGTGCGTGCTCACCGCCAGACATCTAAGCGTCGAAAGCTACACTGCCGCGCTCAACACCGCGCTGCAGGCGCTGTTTGGCCTAGCGGGCGTCGGATTGCTCAGCAACGCAAAGGCTGCCTAGCGCACTTCGTTCTGGCTCTTCACGATCTTGCCGACGAGACCATACGCTTTCGCTTCGTCCGCCAGCATCCAGTAATCGCGATCGATGTCGCGCTTGATCTTGTCGATGGGCTGGCCGGTGGCTTCCGCGAAGATGCGGTTCAGCCGCTCGCGCATGCGCAGAATCTCGCGCGCCTGGATTTCCACGTCGCTCGCCATGCCGCCGACGCCGCCGCGCGGTTCGTGCAGTAGGAAGCGCGTGTTCGGCAAGCAAAAGCGGTTCTCACGCGGCGCGGCGCAATAGATCAGCGCGCCTGCGCTCGCCACCCAGCCGGTGCCCAGCATTTTCACCGGCGCATTGATGAACTTGATCACGTCATGAATCATGTCGCCGCTTTCGACGTGGCCGCCGGGCGAGGAGATCACGAACGTGATCGGATGGGCGTTCTGCGCCGCGAGCGCAAACAGCCGCTCGGTCACGCGCCGCGCCTGGATGTCGTTCACTTCGCCGGTCAGCATCACGACGCGCGCGTCGAACAGCGCCTTCTCGATCACGTCCGGGGCGTTGCGGCCGTCCGCCGGGTTCTTGTTCTTGTCGTCGTCTTCGTCGTCGAGGCGGGTGATCGAACCGATCATGGAAAAGGCTCCTGTCATGGCCGAACACGTAGGCGGGTTCGCACGCTTTTCCTAGGCCCGTCAGTGCGCCGCGCTAAACATCGGGAACGACACGATTTTCCAGCTACGCCTGGGTCTCGCGGCAATCGCGCACGGCGAAATCAGGCGAATCCCATTATCCGTTCCTGGCTCCTCGCTGCGCTCGCATCCGGGGATGGATGAAGCGGTGACTGAGTGAGCGACGTCTTCATCTCCTACAAACGCGAGGACAAAGCCCGCGTCGAGGCGCTTTACACGCTGTTGCTCGATCTCGACGTGCCGGTCTGGTTCGATACCGGCATCGAAGTGGGCATGGAGTGGGAGCGGCGCATCCTCGAGCAGATCGACAAGGCAAGAGCCGTGATCGTCTGCTGGAGCTTTGCGGCCGTGTCTTCGCATTGGGTGCTGCGCGAAGCCCAGATCGGGCTCGACCGCGGCATCCTCGTGCCAGTGATAATCCATCCGTGTTCGCTCGTGCCGCCGTTCGACGCGCTGCAATCGGCCAACCTCACGCAATGGGACGGCGCGCCCGATGACGCCGAGATGCAAAAGGTGCTGCTCCGCCTTGGCCTCTTGCTCGGCAAGAAGAACATCGCCCGCAACGGCCGCCTGCGCGCTGGCGGCCAGAAGGAAGCGATGGTCGATCTGATGCGCGCGCTGCTGATCGACCGCGCACTCGCCGGCGGCGAGCCGTTCACCTACAAGGAAGCCGAAGACGCGCTCCGCGCCGCTGCGCGCGACGAAGATTTGCAGATTGGCGAGTTCGACCAGCATTCGCTTTGGGGCGCGCTCGACGCCATCGCCGAACAATGCCGCCGCCGCCGCGAGCCACCGCTCGACGTGCTCGTCGTCAGCAAGGACACTGGCCGTCCGGGCCGCGGCTATTGGCAGAAGCACGCGTTCCTGCCGGGCGACGGCGACGACTTGGAGAAGCTCGTATTCGAACGCCATCTCGCAGCGGTGCGCGCGTCGCACTGGAGCCAGGACGTTTGATGCCTTGCCCGGGAAGCGACGGGTGAAACGAAACGGCCCCAGCTTTCGCCGGGGCCGCATCAATTCATGCTTTTGATTGGCCTCAATAGTCCGGGCGGCCGACGCGGCGGCGCGCCGGCGTGCGCTCACGGCGCGGGGTGGCTTCTTGCGCCCGTTCCGCTGGCTCTTCCTCGGCGATCTGGGTCTCCGCATAGAGCTGCGACAGCGCTTCGAACGTCAGTGTCGTCGTGTAGCTGCCGTGTTGTGCGGGGCTGCCTGGCGGCAGTTCGGCGCGATGGCGAGCGGCGATGATGTATTGGCCCGGCGCATCGAAGGTAAACGTCGCACGTCCGCTCGCGTCGGTGGCGACATAACGGTCGAGCTTCGATTCCGCATCGCCGGCGGCGTAGAGCACGATCGCGCTGTTAGCGAGCGGCGCGCCGTCGAACAGCAGCTCGACCTCGAAACCTTGGCTCGAGAGTACTTGGTTCGGGTGCGTGATTGGGCGAATGGCGAGACGCCCGATCGGCTGATCGACCGCGGCGCGCGAGACCGTTCCGCGCGTGACATAGGTGTCGGCGACCGAGATGACCTGGATCGTCGTCGTCTCTGCGCCAGCAGGCGCCGCCTCACCGGCGGCGAGGCCCCGCCACTGGCCGTTCTCCGCAACCAGCGTGCCCACAGCGCCCGCCACTTCGCCCGTGCTGATGCGATAGGTTCCGCCGCGCGCCAGATCGGCGTCGAGTTCCGTGGCGCCCGTTGCATTGACCGCGATGCGGTCGGCAGAAACACGCTCGCCGGCGGGATTCAAGACCGTCAGATTGTCTCCCAGTGCGATCGCAGGCGTGAAGAATTGCGTCGCGTAGGAGCCTTCGACCTGAACTTCGTTTTCGGTTACCCAAAATTGTTCCGGCTTCAGGTACGAGGTATACGCAGAAGCTGGCGCCGCGGCCGATGCAAGGAAGGCCGCCGCCAATACGTAAGTCTTCATCATTCCTCTCGCCTGTTGCCGCGGAACTCCGCGTTGATCCCTCGCCGCAAAAGAACAACAGCCCGCCCCGACTTTCAAGCCCGTAACACGGGTGTGATCAGCGCGGCCGATTGTCCAACAAGGCGAGCAGTCCCAACAGGCTTACCACGGTAAACCAAACGTACAGGATGAGCGCGCCGATGCCGGCGATCCAGATCAGCACGAACCCGATCAGAATCACGGCGGTGATCCAGCCCACAATGGCAAGAATCGCCAATCCGATGGTCCACCAGAAGGCGGTGAACCAGATTCGGACTTGATAATCGAGGTGGGATCGCGCGAGCGGCGAAGCGCCGTCCTTGCTTGCAAGCGCCACGATCACGCCGAGCAGCGCAAATATGGCCAAACTGGGAATGCTCAGCAGATAGAGCCCGTAAGCCAGGATCGCTGCGGATCGTCCGGCCTGCGCGGCGGGAAGGGGCGTCGTACTCATCGCGTGCTCACTTCGTTCAACTCTTGGGCTTCTTCGCCAGCGGATGTTTCGTCTCGACCAGCGTTCTCAGCCGCCCTTCGGCGACATGCGTGTAAATTTGGGTCGTGGCAATATCGGCGTGGCCGAGCAGCGTCTGCACCGTCCGCAAATCGGCCCCGCCTTCCACCAGATGCGTTGCAAAGGCGTGCCGCAAGACGTGCGGCGACACCCGCGCCGGATCGATCCCGGCTTTCGCCGCGGCGGCTTCCAGGATTTGCGCCACGCGCCGGCGCGTGAGCTTCCCGTCGGCGGCGCTTGCCGACGGAAACAACCAGCGTTGCGCTTTCTCCCGCTGCGCCTCCGCTTTGGGCAAGGCCGCCGCGCGCGTCTCCACATGCGCCGCCAGCGCGCGAAGCGCCGCGCCGCCCAGCGCCACCAGACGCTCTTTGCCGCCTTTGCCTTCGATGATCATGTGATCTTGCCCGGGCCGGGGCGCGGCCCGCAGCGGCAGCGACACCAGCTCGCTCACGCGCAAACCCGCGCCGTAGAGCAATTCGATCAGCGCCTTGTCGCGCACACTCTCCGCCGCATCGATGAGCGCGGCGATTTCCCCCGGCGACAACGTCTTCGGCAATTGCCGCGCGCGCTTCGGCGCATCGAGCCGCGATGTCGGATCGTCGCCCCGCACATTGTCCTGCAGCAGGAAGCGATAGAACTGACGAAGCGCCGAAATCCGCCGCCGCGCGGTCGCGGGCGAGAGCCCGCGCTTGCTCAGGCCGGCGACATAAGCCTCGACCGTTTCAGCGCGCGCAGCCGCCAATCCGCCCCGCACATGTTCGCGCGCATCGCCGAGATCGCGTGCATAGGCGTCGAGCGTGTTCGCGCGCGCGCCGCGCTCGGCGGAGAGCATTTCCAGGAACGCCTCGATCAAAGCGGAATCGGACACGAGGTCTATACTAGCAGAACGAAACCGAATTCCGCTATTCGCCGGCTTGGCTCCTCGAATACCTGGGTCGCCTGTACAACTGCCAAGCGGCATGCCGGACGCTCGACAGGCCGCACGCCTCGGGCAATACTGCCTTGGGGGCAGGGCATGGGTGATCAAGGTCAAGCTGCGGCGGCCGAACGCAAGCTTCGCGTTTTCCTCTCCTATTCGCGCAAAGACGCCGCTTATGTGGAGCGCCTTGCGCAAGCGCTCACCGAGCGCGGCTTCCTGGCCGATTTCGACCGTTCCACCCACGACAAGGACAACGTCGAGGTTGGCATTTCCGCCGAGGACGAGTGGTGGCAGCGCCTGCAGGACATGATCCTGGCGGCGGACGTCATGGTGTTCCTGGTTTCGCCGGACTCCGCCTCCTCGAGAGTCTGCGACGAAGAGATCGCATACGCGCGCGCCACCGGCAAACGCGTCATCGCCATCCTGCGCCGGCCGATCGATTTCAACGCCGCGCCGCCGCGCCTTGCTGCGCTCAACGTCAAGATCGATGCGACCGCGGATGACGACGCGGGCTTTGCCGAGAATGTCGGCGTGCTCGCCACCGCGCTCGACCGCGACGTCGCCTGGCTGCGCGAACAAACGCGCATGCAGCAAGCGGCCAATGATTGGTCCCGTTCGGGCGAACGCGACGAAGAATTGCTCCGCGGCGCCGAGATCGCCGAAGCCGAGGCATGGCTGGCGCGCAAGCCGCCAAACGTCACCGAATTGTCCGAGAGCCTTGTCGCCTTCCTCAATGCAAGCCGCCTCGGCCAAGCCCAGCGCGACGAGCGCGAGCGCCAGGCTTTGGCGCGCCAGCGCCGGCTGCAAACCTGGGTCGGCGGTCTGGTCGCCGTAGCGCTCGTCATCACCCTGGCCGGCGGCGCCTTCGTCATCGACCGCCAGCGCAACGTCGCTCGTTCGCAATCGCTGACGCTGGCGCGTTCGGTTGAACTTTACCTCCAGCGCAATGATTTCGCCGGCGCGCTGCGGCTCGCCGTGCTTGCCTCACGCAATACCTTCCTGTCGCCGGCGAGCGAGGAAGCGCGCGTCGCCCTCGCATCGGCCTCGGCGGCCTCGCCTCTGATCGCGAATTTCGTCGGCCACGAGGGCGAGATCACCGGAGCGGCGCTGTCGCCGGATGAACGCCTGGTGCTGAGCTGGAGCCGCGATGGCGCCACGCGGATCTGGGACGCCGCCACCGGCGCGCTGTTGCGCACGCACGAGAACGGCGCCGAGGTGAACGGCGCGCGTTTCTTCGCCAACGGCGAGCGCGTCGTGTCATGGGATAGCAACGGCGGCGTGCATATCTTCAGCGTCGCGGGCGATCCTGCCGCCGATCCTCCGCCGATGGATTTCGAGGCGGCAGTCTACAATGTCGGCATGACGCCCGACGAGTCGCTCATCTTCATTGCCGTCGGCTCGGGCGCGAACGAAGATTATGGCCGCCGCCAGCTGGTCGTGCGGCGCGTCAGCGACGGCGCGGCGCACGGCGAGCCGATTCCATCGCGCGAGATGATCGGCGGTTTCTCGTTCACGCCCGACGGCCGCCGCGTGCTCGTGCGCAGTTTGGAGTTTGCGCAGATTTACGACGTGGCGACGTTGCAGCCGGTCGGCGCGCAAATGCGCCACAACGGCCAAATCTATGGCGGGACCTTCTCACCCGACGGCGCGCGTGTGCTCACCTACAGCAGCGCGATGATGGGCAGCACGGCCACGGACAACGCCGCGCGGCTCTGGGACGCCGCAACCGGCGCCCAGATCGGTGCGCCGCTGCAACACAGCGGCGTCGTCCGCAACGCCAGGTTCACTCCCGACAGCCAGCGCATCGTGACCCTGAGCCGCGACGCCACGGTTCGCGTCTGGGACGGCCGCACCGGCGCGCCGCTCACCCCGCCGCTGTCGCACGCCGGGCCGATCAACGCCGAAACGCCGGACGATCAGTGGACAGTTCTTAACCGCGGCGTCTATGACGCCGACTTCAGTCCTGACGGACGCCTGCTCGCCACTACGGGCTCGGACCAGCGCTTGCGCGTGTGGCGGCTCGACCAAGGCGGCGCGCCCCTGTTTGCGGCGCGCACGCCGGCGTGGGCGAACTTTGCACGTTTCAGCGCCGATGGGTCGCGCATTTTCACGCTCGACCAGGGCGGCGAACTGCGCGCTTGGGATGTGGTGACAGGACTGAGCACAGACTTGCCGATTCCCGGCAGCGCGGTGTGGTCCGGCTTCGTGCTCTCCGAGGATCGTTTGCGCGCGCTGACGTGGTCGAACAGCGCCACGCTCTCGCTTTGGAACCTGGACGCAAACCGAGCCCGCTCCCCGCGCATGGGGCACGACGCGATCGTGTCGGACGCGCAGTGGCTGGGCGGCGGCGAGATCATGTCGCGCAGTGTCGATGGCCAGGTCCGCATCTGGAACGCCGAAAACAGCGCGCAGATCGGGTCGCCGATCGTGCATGTCGACGTGCTGGACGCCGCCGTCTCGCCGGATCAAACGCGTCTCATGACCTGGGGAATCGACGGCGCGGTGCGGCAGTGGGCGCGCGGTTCGCATGCTCCCGCTGGCGCTGCTTTTAACGTTGGCGAGTCGGTCGTGCATGCAGTCTATGTCGGCGACGGCGCCCGCATCGCCACCATCGACTGGGGCAAGACGCTGAGATTATGGGACGCCAATTCCGGCGCCCAGATTGGCGCCGGCGTGCAGCTGCCGGCCAACATCCCGCAACTGCACGCAGCGAACGTCAGCCGGGGTCCAAATTACAATCTGCTGCTCATGTTCGGCATCCAGCGTTCGCCCGATGGCCGCCGTCTGGTGAGCTGGGCCAACGCCGACGCCGCCGTGCAGATGGATGCCGAAACCGGCGCAGCCATCGGCGCGCCGATGACCCACGCGGATGTGGTGACAGGCGCAACATACGCGCATGACGGCGCGAAGATCGCGACCTGGAGCGGGCAGACAGCGATCATCGGCGCCGAAGGCGAGGACTCTGTTCGTCTATGGAACGCGGACGGCGCGCCGCTCGGCGAACCGTTGGCGCATGACTCAGCAGTCCGCGGCGCCGCGTTTTCGCCGGATGACGCGCAGCTTGTGTCGTGGACCGAAGAAGGTCAGGTCGTTGTCTGGGACGTCGCATCTCGCACCGCGGCGCTGACGCTGCAGCATGTCGAACGCCGGCCGAACGGCAACACCGGCTTCGTCGTCGGCGCAGGCTTCACCCCTGACGCCGGCCAGATCGTCAGCTGGGGCGACGACGGCGTGAAATTCTGGGATCGCGAAACCGGAGCGCAAATTGGGCTCGCCATGGCGCCTGACTCGACCATCACCAGCGCATCGTTTTCGCCCGATGGCCGCTACCTCTTGACCATGGAGCAGACCAACGCCGCCTCGGCCAAGATCAAGATCTGGGATGTCGAGACTCACTTGCTGCTCACCGCGCAAGGCGAGGGCGCGGGCATTCTTTACGGCGTGCAATGGCGCCCGGACGGCCAGGCCGTGCTGAGTTGGGGCGAGTCGCGCGCGCCGCAGATCTGGTTACAGCCCTGGATGAGCCACAGCGACAACCTCAATACCTGGGCCCGTGAAGTTTGCGACGCGCAATTGCGCGGCGACGCCATGGAGCGCCAATTGCCCGAAGGCGTGAACTGGGTCGGCGTGCGCCGCATTTCTCAGGAGGACGCCGCACTGGCGCCAATCCTGCGCGGCCGCGAAGGCGAAGACGTCTGCGCCTGGCGCCCGAAATGGTACGACCGCGTGCTGGACTTCCTGTTCGGTTGGATGGGTTAGGTCGCGCCCTTTTGCTACGAAACACAGACGCTGCGTGTGGCCGCACCGCGAAGCCACGCCTCGCGCAACAGCGGATCGGACGAAACCTCGATCGCCGAAAAATTCTGCTGATCGAGCGTGAGGAAATTCTGGCAAGCGTCGCGAACGAGCGTGGCGAACGATTGCGTGAACCGCGACACGTCCCACAGCAGCACGCCGCGTCGCGGCAGCGAAAGCGCAACAGTGGCGCCGTCTGGCGCAAACGCGGCGCCATGGATGCCGTCGCTTTCAACGAATCGCGTCACTTCCCGCCCGCTGCTGGCGTCCCACAGGCGCGCCGAAGAATCATAACTGAAGGTCAGGACGTGTGCGCCGTCCGGGCTGAACGACGCGCCGGCTACATCTGACTCGTGTCCGCGCAATGCGAGGATTTCTCGTCCGTTCGCTGCATCCCAGATGCGCGCTGTGCCGTCGCCTGCGGCTGTGACGATACGGCCGCTCGTCGCGTCGAATTGCTCGTCGACGATCGTGTCCGTGTGCCCGCGCAGTTCGAACAGCAGCCGTCCATCCGTTGCGTCGCGCACCTGAGCGCGGCAGTCCGACGGAAAGCATCCGGCGTTGCTGACTACAAATAGCCGCCCGTCAGGACTGAAATGCGCGCCGGTGGAGTTCGGGCCGCGGACTTCGTAAATCAGATGTCCCGTTGCCGCGTCCCAAACTCGAATGAATGCATCGTAGCCAGCGGTCAGAATGCGCGTCCCATCGGGACTGAAGTCGACGCCGCTGAGGGAGCCGGCGAAAAGCTGTGGATCATGGTGGCCGTCGATGGAGGCTATAACCGGTCCGCCGTCCAAAGGGACGACAACCGCGGTTCCGTCGTGCGGCGGGCTGCGGCCGCCGACAATGCGATCGCCTTGCGGACTCCAATCGAGCGGGTGAAGTCCTTCCTCGTCGTGGATCAGGGCGATCTGCTGGCGAGCATTCACATCCCAAATGCGCAAGCCAGCGGATGTCGGCGCCAGCATGCGCCGGCCATCCTGGCTGAATTGCACTGTAGTGGTGATGTCGTCCGGCGTGGGCGCGCCTTGCAGCACGGCGATCTCCCGGCCCGTCGCTGAGTTCCACACCCGCGCTACCAGGTCGTCGCCTACCGTGACGAGACGGCGGCCGTCGCCGCTGAAGCTCACGCTGTCGATAGCGCCGTTGTGTCCCCTCAGCACGGCGATCGGGCGTCCGCTGGCAGCTTCCCACACACGCACCGTACGGTCGGCGGAGCCGGTGGCGATGAGGCGGCCATCGCTGCTGTAGCTCGCGCTGAGCACCGCGCCCCGGTGTGCGCGCAAGGCGGTGATCTCCGCGCCGGATTGGATGTCCCACACTTTCGCCGGCTGGCGATCGAAGCGGTGACCCCACAATCCGGTCAAAAGACGGCGGCTGTCGGGGCTGAACGCGATTTCCCAGAAGTTGCCCTCGCGCTCATCGAAGTGTTGTACTTCGCGGCCGTCGCGGACGCGGAACACCTGTATGTCGCCGCCGCCGTCGATAGACGCGAGCAGCGCTCCGTCGGGACTGAACACGGCCTCCCGCATGAACGGATGCGTGGCGTTCTCCTCCATCTCGCGAAGCTCGCGCAGATCTTCGCGCGTCGGTCTTTCGCCGTACCCGAGATCGAGACCGGGGCGGCCATGCACATCGAGATCGAGCCGGGCTTCGCGCGTCGATACCTCCCGGGCGCGCGCGATGTCCCAGGTGCTGATGACGCCGCGCGCATTGGTGGTCAGCAGCCTTGCGCCATCGGGCGTAAATCCAACGCCGATGATGGGATCGCCATCGGGCCCTATGGTGGCGATCGCGCCACCGTAGTCGTCCTCGTCCTCTTCCTCGTAAGCGGGAGTTTCGATGTGCATGATCTGGGCGCCATCGCGTGTGCTGAAGACCCAGCCCACGCCATCCCAGGAGACCGTGGCGTACTTCGAGCCGTCGGCCGAAAATACGATGCGCCCGACTCGGCGATAGTGCGCCTGAAACGCGCTGATCTCGGCATAGGTCTGGCCGTCGTACATTCGCACCATGCCGTCGCCGCTGCCGACAACGATGCGCGAGCCGTCGGGGCTGAACGCAGCCAAAGCGGGGCTGTCGAAATTGCTATTGCGTGTGCTCTGAGAAAGCACGATCGAGTCGTTTGCATCGAACAGGATCCGCCCCAGCACGGCCCGAAAGGCGCTTTCATTCTCGGGCGCGACGCGCGAGCCCGCCAGCGCATAGCGTGCAGCCAGTTGGTATTGACCATTGCCGAGCGACGCCCAGGCGCGCTCGGCGAAAATCTGTCCAATCGCCACACGCGCTTCGCGTTCGTTTTGATTGGCCAGGAGCGATTGAATCCGCGCCTGCTCGGCGCTGTAGTCGACGCGGCGGTTGAGTTCGGCTTCCTCCTCTTGCGTCAGTCCGGAAGACCGAACCGAGGAAGGCAGCCCCTGCGCGACGGCGCCTGGCGTTGCGCAAACCAAGAGAGCGGCGATGCTTGCGGCGCGGCAGCCATTGCGCCACGCGATCCATCCACCCATCGCGAACCCCCTAAAGCAACGCGCCCAGGACTGGCTTGCGACCTTACACGACGGCGAAACGTACGAAAGGGGAGTCAGTACAAGCAGCGCTTGTCGGAAAGATAAACTCGTGGCGGCATCACGCTAGAACGTTCGCTACGGTGCGAAAGTCAGCCCGGCGCGCCGGCCAATATCGCTTCCGCCGCCACGCGGCGCGCGTCTTCTTCCAGTTGCAGGCCGCGCAGCGCGCGGATGATGCGTTCGAGCGATTCCGCGTCGAGCCGAGCTGGCCCGCCTTCGCCGGCGGCGGCCACCGCGAGCAGGGCGCCTTCGCCGACAGCGCCGCGCTCGACGGACGATGCGAGTGCGAGCATCGCGCCGGTCTCCGCGCGCGCGCCGCCTTGCGGCGGGTTGGCGACGAGGAAGCTCTGCACCGCGCCATCGGCCGGCGCGCCGAGCGCTGCGAGGATCGCCACATCGCGCGCCGCCGCGCGCGCCTGCGACCGCGGCGCGTTCTCGAGCCGGCGCTTCATCGCCAACGTGCCTTGTTCGTTGCGCGCGCCGGCAAGCGCGATCAGCGCCATGTCGAGCGGCGCCAGCGCCGCTTCATCGCCACCCGCTTGTCGCGCGCTTGCGACCAGACGCTGCCCAAGTTGTGCGTCACCCGTCGCCAGCGCCGCGCGCACGAACAGAACCGCGCTCGCTGCGTCGGGTGCGCTCTGCAGCGCCGCGATATCATCCTTGAAGAAGCGAGCCGCAGCGGCGAAATCGGGATACGCCGTGGCTTGTCGGAGCGCGCCCGCGATCGCCGCTGCGGCTTCGAGCGAACCCGGCGCCGCACTCACCTGCCGCAGCGCAGCCACGATCGGCGGCAGCGCAGAGGTGATCTCGGCCGGCGTCGCAGCCAAAATTGTCCGCGTCTCCGCTGCGCTCAAAACGCCGCGCCGGAAAGCCAAAGCCGCCGCTTGCGCGCGCTGCGGCTGCGGCGCGTTCTCCGCGCGCGCCAGCGCCACCAGCGCCAAGGTCGACGCATTGGCGAGCGGATTGGGGCCGGGCCGCAACTGACCGGCGAGAGAAAGCTGGGCCGAGAGCGAATTGTCGTAGCGCGCCGCCGGCGGGCGCGCGCCCGGCGCGCCGCCGGCCGCCGCCACCGCGCCCGTGTACCATGCGTCCGCCGCGTTTTGTGTCCGCGCCAGTTCGAGCGCGAGATCGGCCGCGGCGCGATCGCCGGTCACCGCCGCACAATAGGCGCGCAAGCGCAGCAGGAACGCCGGTATCTGTTCGCCGACATTGGCATTGCGTCCGCGCGCGCACGCGTCGGCGCGCCGTCCGCGCGCCAGTTCGGCCTGCGCCGCATATTGCGCGATCGCCACGTCGCTTGCCGATGCGCCGGCGCCCGCGGCCATCACCGAGAGCTCGTCGGCCGCGCCCATCTTGCCCAGCGCCTCGAAGCGCTTGCGCGCTGCGTCGCCCGCTTCGCCGCGCGGCGCCTCCGCCGCGCTCAGCAACACGCGCCGCGCCAGCATCTGCATCGACGGCGATTCGTAGACAGCGGGCAGGCGGTCCAAAGCGAGCGCGAGGAAGGCGGGGTCGGTGCGGTTCCAGATATCGTTCGCCAACGCGCCGTCCGCGCGCGACAGCGCACCGACCGTCCAGACATTGAGTTCGCTCAGCTGCGTCTGCTCGATCGGCGCGGGCGTGTTGCTCTGCGCATAGGCGCACACGGGCAAGAGCACGCCGGCCGCAAGCGAAAGCGCGAGAGAACGAGTAACCATGTTCATCATTCCTTGAAGGCGTCCTGCACTTCGACTCGGATTTCCTGCTGTGGAGGCGCCAGCCTGTCGGCCTGACCGATGAAAAACACGAAGAGGCCGATCACCACCGCCGCGCTCACGCCGATCGCGGCCAGGCGCACCCATGGCGGCGTGCGCCGGGCGAACGAAGAGCGCCTGCGTCTCATGCGATACATGCCTCGTTTGGCCCCTGCCGTTGCGAGCCGGCGAGATTGCCGACAAAATGTGGCGAAGTTCTAGCCCGGTCCGCGCTTAACCTTGTCCGGACCTTTTGAGGTGATTCGTGGCCCGCCCGGAAAGCAGCGATGTCGGTGAGCGTACGGATGCCGCCGCCGAGCTGCGCCGGCAGGCCGCCGGCATCGCGCCCACGCGCACCGTCGCGCTGGTCGGTCTCATGGGCGCAGGCAAGACCACGATCGGCCGGCGCCTCGCGCACGCGCTCGCCTTACCGTTCGCTGACGCCGACGAAGCCATCGTTGCGGCGGCGGGACGCTCCATTGAAGACATTTTCGCCGAGCGCGGCGAATGTGAATTCCGTCGCGGCGAGCGCCAGGTGATCGCGCGCTTGCTCGATGGGCCGCCCCACGTCCTCGCCACCGGCGGCGGCGCCTTCATCGATGCCAAGACACGCGCGTTGGTGAAGGAGCGCGCCATCTCGATCTGGCTCAAAGCGCCGCTGGATGTGCTGATGAAGCGCGTGAGCAAACGCGATCACCGTCCGCTGCTGAAGGAAGACGATCCTCGCGCCGTGATGCAAAAGCTGATGGACGAGCGCCATCCGATCTACGCCGAGGCCGATCTCACCGTCGAAACCGGAATCGGCCCGCACAACACCGCCGTGAGCCTGATCCTCTCGGCGCTGCGTCAGCATCTGGCGAAGTCGCCATGACCACCATCCGCGTCAATCTCGGCGCGCGCAGCTATGACGTGCACGCTGGTGCGAACCTCCTCGCGCGCGCCGGCGAGCTGATCGCGCCGTTCGCGCCGTCGAACCGCGTCTTCATCGTCACCGACGACAATGTCGCGCGCCTGCATCGCCCGGCGCTCACAGCCTCGCTCGACGCCGCCGGCCTCCGCCATTGGACCATCGCACTGGCGCCCGGCGAAAGCGCCAAGAGTTTTGCCGGTCTTGAAACGCTGACCCGCCATCTGCTGCAGGCGGGCGTCGACCGCCGCGATCTCGTCATCGCCTTCGGCGGCGGCGTCATCGGCGATCTCGCGGGCTTGGCCAGCGGCCTGGTCAAACGCGGCGTCGCGTTCGTGCAGATCCCGACGACATTGCTGGCGCAAGTGGACTCCAGCGTCGGCGGCAAGACGGCGATCGACACGCCCGAAGGCAAGAACCTGATCGGCCTCATCCATCAGCCGAAACTCGTCATCGCCGATCTCGACGTGCTCTCGACGCTGCCCGAACGCGAGTTGCGCGCCGGCTACGCCGAAATCGTCAAAGCCGCGCTGATCGGCGACGCGGATTTCTTCCACTGGTGCGAGGCCAACGCTGCTGGCGTGCTCGCCGCCAAACCTGGCGCGCTCGCCCACGCCATCGCCGCCGCCATCGCCTTCAAGGCCCGCATCGTCGAGGTCGACGAGACCGAGCAGGGCGCGCGCGCGCTGCTCAATCTCGGCCACACCTTCGCCCACGCGCTCGAAGCGCATTCGGCTTACGACGGCGCGTTGTTGCACGGCGAAGCCGTCGCCGCCGGCATCCGTCTCGCCTTCGCCTTCTCCGCCGAACTGGGTCTCTGCCCGCCAGCAGACGCTGCCCGCGTCCGCGCCCATCTTGAACAGGCGGGCTTCACCACCGATCTGCGCACCTTGCCCGGCGCGCCCTACGATCCGCAAAAACTTCTCGCCCTCATGGCCGCCGACAAGAAGAACGAAGCCGGCGCCATTACGCTGATCCTCGCCCGCGGTATAGGCCAGGCCTTCGCACACAAAGCGGCAGACGCAGAAAAGCTCGCCGCTTTCCTCACCCGAGAGACTGAATGAGTCCGTATTTGAGCTTGATCGCGGCGTTTCTCTTGCTTGCCGCGAACGCGTTTTACGTCGCCGCCGAGTTCGCTTTGGTGAAATCGCGCGGCTTCCGCATCGACACGCTGGCGGAAGAGAACGTCTGGGGCGCGGCGCTGACGCAGAAAATCCTGAAGAACATCGAAGCTTATCTCGCCTGCTGCCAGCTCGGCATCACCATGGCTTCGCTGGGCTTGGGCTGGGTCGGCGAGCCGACGGTCGCCGCCATCGTGCGCCCCATGCTGATCCCGCTCGGCATGGGCGAGGAAACCATCCACCTCATCGCTTTCCTGATCGGCTTTCTCGTCTTCTCTTCGCTCCACATCGTCATCGGCGAACAAGTCCCAAAGACCTTCGCCATCCGCAACCCCGAGCCGGTGTCGCTCTGGATCGCGTACCCGCTGCACTGGTCATTCCTGATCTTCTATCCGCTGAACTGGCTCCTGAACGCCGCCTCGCGCGGCGTCTTGCGCGCGCTCGGCGTCAAGGAGGCGCCGCACTACGACGTGCTGACCGAAACCGAGATCGAAGACCTCGTCGTCGTCTCCGCCGAGCACGGCCGCATCGAATCCGATGTCTCCAAGCGCATCGTCGGCGCCATCGATCTGGGCGATCTCACCGTCGCCGACGTGATGATCCACCGCAAAGCCATCAAGGCGCTCGATATCGATCTGCCGCCGCGCGAGATCATCGCCCAGGCGATGAGCTCGCCGCACACCCGCACCCCGCTCTGGAAGGACGAGCCCGACAACATCGTCGGCATCCTGCACGCGCGCGATCTCCTGCGCGCCATTTCCGAGCACGGCCGCGACGGTTTCGACGTCCATGACGTCAAGCGCCCCGCCTGGTTTACCCCGATGCAGACCAGCGCCGAGGATCAGCTCGCCGAATTCCTGCGCCGGCGCGAACACTTCGCCTTGGTGGTCGACGAATACGGCGCGCTGATGGGCCTCGTCACGCTCGAAGACATCCTCGAAGAAATCGTCGGCGACATCAAAGACGAGCACGACATCGCCGTCCAAGGCGTGCGCCCGCAGCCCGACGGCTCGGTCAATGTCGACGGCTCGGTGCCGATCCGCGACTTGAACCGCGCCATGAACTGGGATCTGCCCGACGAGGAAGCCGTCACCGTCGCCGGCCTCGTCATCCACGAAGCCCAAGCCATCCCCGACCCCGGCCAACGCTTCGCCTTCCACGGCTATCGCTTCCAAGTGCTCCGCCGCCAGCGCAACCAGCTGACGGCGCTCAGGGTGGAGCGGGAGGTGGAGGAGCGGATGGAGGGGGGCTGACGCGCCGCTCCCCCGGCGGCTCGCCCCCGCAACCGATCGTGCCGAAAGCCTGGGGCCGGTTGCCGTAACTTGGTCCTCTCCCCTTGTGGGAGAGGACAGCGTTGGCGCGAGCCAACGCAGGTGAGGGGTGCTGGCGCAGATGCCTGAAGGTCCCGCGCCGATACCCCTCATCTGACCGTCGCTCCGCTCCGGTCTGTCTTCCCCCACAAGGGGGGAAGACCAGTCAGCGCCTGCCTCGCAGCGCGTTCAGGATCGTCTGCATCACGCCTTCACGCTCCTTGAAGAGATCGCTCGTCCAGATTCGTAAGACGCGAAAACCCGCAGCCTCCAGAACAGCGCTCCGTTTCGCGTCGAACGCGCGTTGTTCGGCCTGCGCGTGCTGCGAACCATCCAATTCGACAACAAGCTTGCGCTCGAAACACACAAAGTCAGCGACGTATTCCCCGAGGGGACTTGTCGACGAAACTTGAAACCCTGAAATCGCCGATCCCGCAGCAGCATCCAGAGGATGCGCTCTTCGTCGCTCATATCGCGACGCAGCCGCCGGGCGCGCGCAAGCGTGCGATCGGATTTCACCAGCCGCTTCACGGCTTTCTTCTCGGAAATGGCCGCGCTCGACGCAAGCGCCCTCGGTCCTCCCCCTGTGGGAGAGGACAGCGCTGGCGGGTGACTTCCGCATCGCCCGCGTCCGCTGGATCGACCGCTCATTCCGCATGAACGCCCACTCTATAACCCTTCTCCCGCATGGGCGGGAGTAGGTGGTCGCGGAGCGACCGGATGAGGGTGGGCGCCTCAGTATGAAGCGCAAGCATCGATGCAAGCGCTCTGTTCTGAAGC
>JBFWYQ010000006.1:0-199649 GCA_050186235.1 Hyphomonadaceae bacterium | reverse complement strand
AGAGCTCCAGCCCGCCATCGGCGACGCCGTACCGCATGCCGATAAGGTTAAGCCCGCGCGTCTTCATCGCATCCTGAATGAACGGAAATGTGGCGAGGTTCTCGAGCGTCACGCGGATGCTCTCGTGTTCCAGTTCGGAAATGCGGTCGCCGCCTTCCGGAATGCGGGACTTGGCCCGGTCGAGCAGGCTGATCCAGGCGTCGAGAAAGGAATGGGGATCACGTTCGCGCTCCTCCAGCGCCGCGGCGACGCCCCCGCACTGAGCATGACCCAGCACCAGGATGGTCTCGACCTTCAGTTGCTTCACGGCAAATTCGATCGCCGCGCTCACGCCGTGGAACCCGGGCGCCTCCTCGAATGGAGGCGCGAGATTGGCGACATTGCGCACCACGAAGAGTTCACCGGGACTCGCATTGAAAATGGTGGCGGGATCGACGCGGCTATCTGCGCAGGCGATCACCAGCGTCTTCGGCGCTTGGCCGCGCTCGGCCAGCACCCGGTGCAAGCTGCGCAGCTCGGGCCAGCGCTGCTCGCGGTAGATGCGGTAGCCCTCGATCAGGTGCTCCATACCGTTCTTCAAGCGAACCTCTCCGGCCCCGTCAACCAAAGTTGCAAAATGAGGCGTCGTCAGGTCTTGCGTCTCCGTCGGCCGGGCCCAGACTTGCGCTCGAGCGGTTGATCGCCCGATGAAGCCGTTTCGTCGCAATCGCAAAAGTGTGAGCGGTGCGCGCGCGCCGCCCGTGATCTGCTGGCCCGCACGGGGAATTGGTCCAGGAGCAAGCAGTGAAGCGTATCCTCGTGGCCGCGCTCTTCTTGGCGTTCGGCGTAAACCCAGTCGCGGCGCAGACGACTCTGCGCCAGTATCGTTGTTCGAACAGCACCGTGCTGCGGGTGTTGTTCGATGAAGACGCCGGCACCGCCACTGTGGTCCCGTTTGCGCGTCCGAGCATTCGTCTCGTCCGCATGCAAGGCGATGGCCCCCGCTTTCGTTATGTGCGCCGCGACACCCACGAACTCAGCGGCACGCGCGACGAGGTCGTCTGGCGCGTCGGCCGCGCGCAATGGACCTGCCGCCGCGGGACTTGAACTCGAACGTTGATTGCACACCCGTTGCAGCCTAAGTGCGTGCCTCATGCGGGGTGTGATTCTCGGCGTTCATGACGGACGCGGCGTCCTTCTCGGCGATGGCGAGCGGCGGCTCGAGTTCCCGCTGAGCGAGTGGCGTTCGGCTGGAACGCCGATCGCCGGCCAGGTCGTCGACTTCATCGACGACGGCGGTCAGGCCCGCGCAGTTTTCGCAGTTCCAGGCGCCGCCTCGGTATTCGCTGCGCCGCAGAGCAATTCGCGCATCCTCGGCATTATCGGCGTCGTCTGTCTTGTGGTGGGCTTCGTTATTCCGCTGATCCCGACCATCGCCGCGTTCGTGCTGGGCGTGATCGGCGCCGGCCAAGCCTTGCAGGATCGAGACGACACTGCACTGCTGCTTTCGCGCATTGCCTGGATCGGCGCGCTCATCCTGCTGTCGATCGGCGTGCTGGCGATCCTCGCCGTGATTGCCTTGGTCGGCACGATGGGCTTCGCCGCCGCCTGGCATGGTCTTGGGCCGGTGAATTTCTAGGACTCGATGCGCCAAGGCGGAAAGCGGCGAGCCTCGCCGGCGTGATAGAGGCAAATCGCGTTGCCGGCCGGGTCGCGTAGCCAGGCTTCGCGCCACAGCCAACGCTGCATCGCCGGCTCGTGCTCAAACGAAACGCCGGCGCTTTTCAGGCGCTCGACCAGCGGAACAAGTTCGGCGTCGCAAACTTCGAAGTAGATGAGCGGCGTGTTTTCGCGCGGAATCGCGCCTTCGACGGTGTGCAGCGAGAACGTCGATTCCCCGCACGGCAACTCGAAGCGAGCGTAATGGGGGCTCCTAACGATCAGCTTCAATCCAAGCATTTGGTAGAACGCGATTGAGGCTTCGAGATCCTTGGCTGCGGCCGTGACTTGGTTGAGGCGCATGTTCGAACGCTAGCACAGGGTCCGAATTCGGCCAGCGCGATCGGCGCTTGTGCGCCACGCTGCTATCTCAGCAATGGAGTTTCCGGATGACCTTCCGCATCGTCGGCCTCGACCCAGCGGCGTTCGCCCACCTGTTTGCGCTGTCGGAGCCCGACCTCACGAAAGTCGGCGCACGACGCGTGCGCATTGAACAAGAGCACGCCGCCCCATGCCGAATTTCGCTTGAGGACGCCGAGATCGGCGAAACCGTTGTGCTGCTGAACCACATTCACCAGCCGGCTGACACGCCGTACCGCCAGCAAGGACCGATCTTCATAAGGGATTCGAGCCACCGCTTCGACGCGATCGGCGCCATTCCGCCAGCGCTTGCGCGCCGCACGCTGTCGCTGCGCGGCTTCGACGCCGATCATATGATGATTGAGGCAGAACTCTGCGAAGGCAGTGCCGCCGCAGGGCTGATCGAGCGCTTCTTCGTCGACCGCAGCGTTGCCTACATCCATGCCCATTATGCCCGACGCGGATGTTTCGCGGCGCTGGTGGAACGCGCTTCCCATTGATTCATGTAGCGCTGGAATTCACTGGCCATTCGAACACGCAGGCAACTGAGTTCGGGCTAACCTCATAGACCACCGTGGCATCCTCGATCGTCGATAGCGCCGTGCGAATGAGCGAGGCGCCGAGCCCCGCGCTTTCGCCGACGGCAATTTGCGTCAAGCCGACCTCGCGCCATTCGAGCGCGCAGCGACCGTCATGGATGCGGGTGTCGATCCGCACCAAGCCCTCGGGATTGGCGAGTGCGCCATATTTGGCGGAATTCGTCGCCAACTCGTAGAGCGCCATGCTGAGTTGGGTTACGGCCTGTTTCGGGACGATGACGTTCGGCGTGTCGCGAAGCTCGAGGCGCGGATTGGGCAGGAACGGTCCCAGAGCGGACCGCAGCAGGTCTTTCAACGCGACATTACTCCATTCCCGCTTCAGCAGAATGTCCTGCGCCACTGCGAGCGCGCCGAGGCGCGCTTCGAGACGTTCGCGATAGGCGGCGACATCGGGCGCATCCTTGCTGATCTTGCGCGAGATTGATTGAATGACCGCAAGCAGGTTCTTGATCCGATGCACGGATTCGCGCGTCGAACGCGCCCGCGCGGCCTCGTTGGCGGCGACATCATCCAGCAGCAATCGCGCAAAGCCGCATATCACTGCCGTTGCCGAGCCGGTGAACAGAAAGATGATCCCTGTGGCCGCGCGCAAAGGATCGATGGGGCTAGCCGTCGGCGGGGCAAGCCAGAGCGCCCAAGCGGTCGCGGCAGAGGCGGCCATCGCTACGAAGCCGGCCCGGATGCCGCCGGCGAAGGCGGCGATCACGATCATCGGATAGAGCGTGATATAGGGCGGGAGCGGCTGGCCTCCGCTCAGCGCGTCGAGCGGAAAGCGCAAGAGCACGCCGAACGCCACCAGGAGCAGGGCGACAAGATAAGCAGCGAGGCTTCCGGTGCGCGGCAGCCAGCGGCGGACGTTGTCGACGATGCGTGGTTTTTCCAACGTCCGGCCCCGTGATTGCGGACGTTGATTATTGTGGATCATGGCCCCGCGGTTTCAAGGCCTGAGTAAAATGGTTCAGTTCGCCAACAATGCAGCCGCCAACGCCTGCATGGCGCGCGAGGCGTTTATGTGGGGCGCAGAGGAGCGTTGCGCTTTGGAGACGACGAACGCGCCTTCGATCGCGGCCAGCATGGCGGACGCAAACACCGCGGCGTTCTTGGCGCTCATGCCGCGCGCTTGCGCGGCGGTGGCGATTTCGCGTTCCCATGAGGCGAAGGCCTCGCCGACCGCTGCGCCGAGTTTCGGATTGCCCTCGCCGAAACCGGTGGCGATCGCAGCCATCGGACAGGACGAGGTGTAGCAACGATCCTTGCATTCCTTGGCGGTGGTCTTGAACACGCGCTCGATGAAGGTGTTCATGTCGACGCCGCTGTCATGCAAGCCGCGGAACCGCGCCGCGACTTCGGCGCCGACGCGGGCGACGACTTCCACGCCGATCTGCTCCTTGCCGCCGGGAAAATGGAAATAGAGCGAGCCACGCGGGGCGCAGGAGCGCGCGAGCAATTCGGCGATGCCGACGCCTTCGTAGCCGCGCTCGCCAAACAGATCGACGGCGGCGGTGAGCATGTCCTCACGAGCCGATGAAACTTTTGCCATGGCGCGAAAATAGCACTTGTATGACGACCGGTCTAGTGATATCTAGCCAATAGACCGGTCATCATAGTCCGACCGGCCGCCTCACTCCCCGGAGGGTCCAAAATGAAGAATTTCCTTATGTCCGCCATGGCGTTGACCGCGGTGCTCATCATCCCAAACGCGGCCAGCGCCGATGAAAGCGCCGACCGCAGCCGCGCCATCGCGCTTTGCCGCGCCGAAGTGACGTCGCAAGCCGGCGAGGGCGCCACAGTGCGGTTCGACCAGGTCCGCGTGCGTCCGCGCGCGGTGCGGGTCGAATTCGACGTCTGGCGCGACAATCGTCTGCAAAACGTGCGCTGCGAAGTCTCGCGCGGTCCTGAGCTGACGATCGCCTCGATCACGCCGGCGCTGCAGACAGCGTCGCTCGCGCAATAGCCTGCCCGAAACGCGTCCATCCGCCTCCCGCGCGGACGCGAATACACTGGCGCCCTCGTTCCCATTTTATTGAGAAGGGGGCGCCATTTTCTTGAGCGAATGGGTTTGCGGCGGCGCTTCATGCGCGTCAAACAACGCGCATGGAGATCAAGACGCTCTTCGTCACCAAGCTCTATCGCGCCGCGCTCGAAAGCATCGACAACGCCGCGCTGCTGAAAAGCTGCCGCGCCATCGCCGCCGACGATGCGGCGGGGCAGAGTTGGAGCCGCGAGCACGGCTATCGCGGCTACACTTCGTATGCTTCGCTCGACGATCTGCCGAAGCGCGATCCCACCTTTGCCGCGCTGAGGCAGGCGCTCGACAAACATGCCGCGGCGTTTGCGCGTGAACTGCATTTCGATCTCGGTGGCCGCAAGCTCAAACTCGATTCGATCTGGATCAATGTGCTCGAGCCGGGCGGGGCGCATAGCGGCCACATTCATCCGCACGCGGTGCTTTCGGGGACGTATTATGTCGACGTGCCGGCCAACGCGTCGGCGCTCAAGCTCGAAGATCCGCGCCACGTTTCGATGATGGCCGCGCCTCCGCGGCGCGAGGATGCGCCGGAGAGCGAGCGAACGTTCGTCTATGTCGCCCCCAAGGCCGGCGACGTGCTGATGTGGGAGAGCTTCGTGCGCCACGAAGTGCCGGTGAACGCCGCCAGGAAGGCGCGCGTCAGTGTGAGCTTCAATTACGCCTAGCGCCGGAAGAGCCAGAACAGCAGCGAGGCGACGATGCTCAGGACAAGGCCGGTCACGATCGGAAAATAGAAGGCGACATTCTCGCGCCGGATGACGATGTCGCCCGGCAGGCGCCCCAGGCCGAGCTTCGACAGCCACGGCCACAAGAGGCCGACAGCGAGGATGATCAGGCCGATGACGATCAGCGTGCGGGACATGCGCTCCAATTTGGCGCGCCGCTGCGGTGACGCAAGGCGGGCGGGCATGCGGGAGCGCGCCCGCGCATGCAGGTTTCTGGATCGATGAAGGGTGCGGAAAGGCTCAACTCGAGTCCGGTTGCCGCCATGCGTCGCGCGCGGCGTCGGTGAATTCGGCGCTGCGGTCGATGCAGTGATCAAACTCGGGCGGCGCGAACAGGAGTTCGGCGAGGCGCGCCACGTTGGCGTGGAGGCGGTTGGCGATGCGGCGCGCGTAGCGTTGCGGATCGTTGAAGGCGCGGATGAGGGCTTCAAGACGAAGCGCTGCCGGCCAAGCGTCGTGGAAACGTTGTTCTCTCCTTGGGCCTCCGGCGCTGCGCCGGCGCGGACGCCGGCGGCTCAAGAAGCAGCGGAAGCTGACGCGCCAGTCGTCGGGCTTATCGGGCCAGAACTCGACGGCGCGACGCGCGCGTCGGCGTGCGGGCCGCAGGAGCGGGCGGGTGTTTGGTTTGGCGTAGGCCGCTGCCTCTATGGCAAGCAGGCGGCGCATCATGGCTTCGCCGGCGCGCAACCACGACAGCATCAGCGTGTAATGTTTATGCACGTAACTGTGGCGCTGGGCGATTTCGTCCGGCGCGCCGAAAAGCGCGCAGAGTGTTTGCAGGAACGCCTCCGCGATGCGCCAAAGCGCGAGCGGGGCGGTGCGGATGACGGTGGCTGTTTCGGCGGACATATGCGGCGCTCAGTATGCGCCTAGACTGGACTCGGTCGGATACGCTTTTGTGCGCGGCTTGATTTATAAGGCGGCGACCGCGATTTGGCGTGGGATAGCGGCTTGCTCTATCCCCGCATTTACTAGCTATGGGACGCTCCCGTGGCGTTGTTAGAGTCTGCGCGGATTGGAGTTGGCTCATGTCATTCGGCGCCATCGTGCTTGCCTTGGCTTTGCAAGGTGCGGCCCCGCCGCCAGCGCCTTACGCGCCGGCGGAGGCCGATTACGTCGCGCGCGAATTCGCATTCCGATCCGGCGAGATAATGGAGGACGTGCGCATCCATTATCACACGCTTGGGCGTCCGCATCGCGATGGGAGAGGGCGGATCGACAATGCGGTGTTGCTGTTGCACGGCACCGGCGGCAGCGGACGGCAATTTCTGGCGCCGCAGTTTGCGAACGAATTGTTCGGCGCCGGCCAGCCGCTCGATATCGAGCGCTATTACATCATCATGCCCGACAATATCGGCCACGGGCGCTCGTCGAGCCCTTCCGACGGCCTGCGCACGCGCTTTCCGCATTACGATTACGACGACATGGTCGCGCTGCAGCACCGGCTGCTGACCGATGGCCTGCACGTGCGGCGCTTGCGGTTGATTCTCGGCACGTCGATGGGGTGCATGCATGCGTTCGTCTGGGGCGAGACGCATCCTGAGTTTGCGCGCGCACTGATGCCGCTCGCGTGCGAACCGATCGAAATTGCCGGGCTCAACCGCATGTGGCGCCAGGCGATCATCGACAACATCCAAAACGATCCGGCCTGGAATGGCGGCGATTATGAAACCCAGCCGATGCAGGGTTTGCGCGCCGCGCAATCCATTCTGGTGATCGCGGGCGCTGCGCCGCTCTACTTTCAGGAGCAATGGCCGACAAGGGAAGCGGCGACGGGCGAATATCGCGCCCGTATGGAGCGCGCTTTGCCCAATCTCGACGCCAACGACATGATCTATCAGTTCGAAAGTTCGCGGACTTACAATCCGTGGCCGGAACTCGAGCGCATCACAGCGCCTTTGATGTGGGTCAACAGCGCCGACGATTTCATCAATCCGCGCAATTTCGATTATCCGCAGCAGGCGCTCGCGCGCATGGGCGCAAACGCGCGCTTTCGCATGATCGAGGAAACGGCCTCGACGCGCGGCCATGGCACGCACACCTGGGCGGTGAACTGGAAGCAGGACCTAGTGGAGCTGCTGGCGCGGAGTTAGTTGGGTAGAGTGGCGCACCTCTATGGGGTTAGGACCGCGCAGCTCCTGCTGCGCCCAGCGCGCTTTCCCCCGCACGCGATGGTATGAAGCGCGGGCGCGGCTGGAGCTGCGCGGTCCCGCCCCTCGGCCTTTGCGCCCCTTCACAAAAATTTTTGTCGGCCGAGGGAAGAACATCGCGGCTTCGGGCGTTGTTCCCGTCGAGAAGCCGTTGGGAACCCGTTCTCGGCGTCCGAGTTTTGACCCTGGGAGGGCGTCGATGTTGTTGCGTTCTGTTGTTTTTGCCGCGATGGCGGCCGTTTCCAGCGCCGCCATGGCCGATTCCCCGGCCGCGCCGTGTGCGGAGACGAGCTTCCGCATTTATTTTGCGCCGGATTCGGCGAGCCTCGATGCGACAGCGCTCGAAATGATCAGCGCGGCCGAGCGCAGTGTCGCCGCCTGCCGCTATACCGAGCTGCATGTCGCGGTGGACGCCGCCAACGCGCTCGGCGCTCAGCGCGGCGCAGCGATCCTGGCGGCGCTCGACGGGCGCGCCTGGGATGTGGCGCAAGTCGAACCGCGCAACCTGCGTCGCGTCTCGGCCGGCGGACCCGAACATGCCGAAGTGCTGATCACGCCGCGTGCGATGCCCGGGACGGAGACGCTGGTGGCGGCGCGCGAGGCTGGGGTTTGATTAGCGCGGTCTCTTCTCGCGCCCATGCCATATGCGGGTGATGATCACGAGTTCGACTTCGATCTTGTAGCGCACGACGTATGTGCTGCGACCGAAGCGAATGAAGAGGCTGCGGATGTCACCTCTTACGGCGACGCCAGATCGTGGGAAGAGCGCGAGCAGGTCGATGCCTTCGATGATGCGCTGCACTGCGCGGCCCGCCGAGCGCGGACTTTTCTTGGCGATGAAGGCATGCAGTCTGTCGAGGTCGGCGCGAGCGCGCTTGGTGATGATGATAGGATGCAAACGCGCCTAGCGCAGCTTACGTGGCTGCGGGCGCGGGAGTTCGTTGGCTGTGCCCCACGACTTCATCCAGTCGCGAACTTCTTCCCAGGGCACGCCCATGCCGGTGCGCTCGAAGTCTGCGAGCGCCGCTTCGTCCTCTTCGACGCCCGGCATCTCAATCGGATCGTCGCCCATGGCGATGTTCCAGGCGAGTTGCTGGCGGACGTATTCTTCCGGCGCCAGTCCGCGCGCGGCGGCCGCGGCGCGGACTTCATCCGCGAGCTGGCCGGTGAGCGAGACGGTGAGCGTGTCGGCGGGCATGTGTGTAACCTCTAGCACAAGTCGCCCGCTTCGTCATTCCGGGGCTCAGCGCAGCTGAGAACCCGGAATCCAGGGGCAAACGCGGCGCTCCACGATCCCCTGGATTCCGGATCGCGCTTCGCGCGTCCGGAATGACGAGGGCGTTTCAGTTGCGTCCTTTTCTTACGTCCACCGTCATCAGACACAGCTCCGTGGCGAAGAAGTGCAGCCTGTCGCAGGCGTCTTCGAGTTGCGCGTCGGTGACGTTGGGGGCGGCCATATCGATGAGCGCCTGGCAGATTTGGTCGGCGAGATAGCGCAGAAAGCCGTACGGGTCGTCGGTCTCGGGGAGCGGAACGGGCATTGTGGACCTCCTACCTATAGGAGGGGAGGTGTATTTTCGCGCGTTTCCTCCTGGAGTCCGGATCGCGCTGCGCGCGTCCGGAATGACGGCAAGCTAGTGGCTAATCCAACTCATTATCTGCGCTTGGTGCTGTAAGACTCTCTGCACGAGAATATTTCCTGTGCGCGCGCTTGGGGACACGCTGCAGAAGAAGACGGGAAGTGTTCTGCCGTGCCCCTCCAATTTGAAGAACCCTACGCGGCCAGCGCCTGACCGATCTGAGGAACCAATGAGCCGATATCCGTGCTGAGGCGCAATGCGAGCCACGAAGTCCGAGATGTACCATCGTTTTGTCACACAGCCGGACATCAGGAGAGCCCGCGCACCGATGCAGAACGGTAGCACTCCAAAGAATGATGCCGAATCGAACTCGATCATTTCTGCGAACGCGCGCCAGTCTTTGGTCGACCCCATAGCCGCTGTCGCACGAGGGGAGAGATCGAGATGTGCGGCGCCGCTGGAGAAGGAAGCCCCAAGCGATGCCAACGCGTCGTTCCAAGTGGCGAACCACGGATGCGGCGGCGTAGCATGCCTGAAATAGGCGACAAGGCGCTGAGACAAATCTGCGGCACCCAGTGTACTTGGCCAATTACGTCCGACAAACTCCTCCGCGGATGGGTTAACACCCAGCGTTAGCACGCGGGCAGACTCGATATCGCCAAAGAAGGGGATGGGGTGCGTGGCGACTTGTGTTCGCGCGAACTGCGAGTAGCGCGGCCAGCTGCTTTCTACGTTAGCCACCACACTAGCAACATAGGTCTCCAGCGCGGTCGCCACGGGACTTCCCACTATTGGAGGCGGGTGTTCGAAGTGACACTAGAGATCGAATTCACGCTGCAAAATATCGACCAGCGCACGAGCACCCGCTTCGTCCAACTGAATTGTTTGGCTCTTTTTCCCGGGCATTTCCCGTGTGGGGCGGCCGTGCGTGTCAATCTGGACGAACTTGCGATCGCCATCAGTGAAGGAAGTGAATGACGCTTCGATTGGATCATGAACCTTGTTGCGTTCGAGATCCTTTCGCTCGAAGGCTTTGATCAGCGCCATTCATGCTCTCCCCTCAATTATCCAAGAAGCTCCGCAGCTTCCGTGACCGGCTCGGGTGCTTTAGTTTGCGCAGCGCCTTGGCTTCGATCTGGCGGATGCGTTCGCGGGTGACGCTGAATTGTTGGCCGACTTCTTCAAGGGTGTGGTCGGTGTTCATGCCGATGCCGAAGCGCATGCGCAGGACGCGTTCTTCTCGGGGGGTGAGCGAAGCCAAAACGCGCGTTGTGGTTTCGCGCAGGTTGGACTGGATCGCGGCGTCGACGGGCAGGATCGCGTTCTTGTCCTCGATGAAGTCGCCGAGATGTGAATCTTCTTCATCGCCGATCGGGGTCTCCAAGGAGATCGGCTCCTTGGCGATCTTCATCACCTTGCGGACTTTTTCGAGCGGCAGGCCAAGCTTCTCGGCGAGCTCTTCCGGCGTCGGTTCGCGGCCGATTTCGTGCAGCATCTGACGGGAGGTGCGCACGAGCTTGTTGATGGTCTCGATCATGTGCACGGGAATGCGGATGGTGCGCGCTTGGTCGGCGATCGAGCGGGTGATGGCCTGGCGAATCCACCAGGTCGCGTAAGTCGAGAACTTGTAGCCGCGGCGATACTCGAACTTATCGACGGCTTTCATCAGGCCGATATTGCCTTCCTGGATCAGGTCCAGGAATTGCAGGCCGCGATTGGTGTACTTCTTGGCGATGGAGATGACGAGGCGGAGGTTCGCTTCGACCATTTCCTTCTTGGCCTGACGCGCTTCGCGTTCGCCCTTCTGCACGGCGTGGACGATGCGGCGGTATTCGTCGATCGGCACGCCGGTCTCTTGCGCGAGCACGCCGATTTCGCTGCGGATGTCGTGGATGTCGTCGGCTTCCTGCGTGACGAACTTGCCCCAGGCTTTGTTCTTCTGGCCGGCCATCTTGTCGGCCCACTTGGGATCGAGTTCATGGCCCTGGTAGGCGGTCAAGAATTCCGTGCGCGGCACGCCATTCGACTCGGCCAAGCGCATCAGCTTGCCTTCAAGCTGAATGAGCTTCCTGTTGATGGCGTAGAGCTGCTCCACCAGGCTTTCGATGCGCGCGTTGTTGAGTTTGAGCTTCTTCAACTCTTCGATGATGGTGTTCTGCGCGATCTCGTAATTCTCTGCTTGCGCGCCGGGCAGCGACTTGCCTTTGAGGCGCAGGTCGATGCGCTTTTCCTGCAGTTTGCGGAACTGGCCGAAGGCTTCGGCGATGGCGTCGAGCGTCGACATCACGCCTTCTTTGAGCTCGGCCTCCATCGCCGACATCGAGATCGCCTGTTCGTCGTCGAACTCGCTGTCGCTGTCGGCCTCGGCTGCGGCTTCGCCGGGATCGCGCTCTTCGCCGTCTTCGTCGCTTTGCGGGGCGGGCGCGGCGGCGGGCGCTTGCGAGAGCGCGGCGCGCTGGGCGGCGGCCTTCTCGGCCTTCTTGCGCTCCTGTTCGGCGATTTCGATCTTGGCTTGTTCGGGATCGACCAAGCCGTCGGCGTTCACGCCGGGCGCTGATTGCGGGACGATGCCCATTTCGGCGCCGTAAGTGGCTTCGAGATCGATGATGTCGCGCAGCAGAATCTTCTGCTCGCGCAATTCGTCGCGCCACACCATGATGGCTTCGAAGGTGAGCGGGCTTTCGCAAAGCCCGCGGATCATTGCGTCGCGGCCGGCTTCGATGCGCTTGGCGATGGCGATTTCGCCTTCGCGCGACAAAAGTTCCACCGATCCCATTTCGCGCAGATACATGCGCACCGGATCGTCGGTGCGGTCGGCGTCTTCGCGCGTGTTGGTGACGGGTGGCTTGGCTTCGTCGCGGGTGGCGATCTGCTTCGACTCGTCCTCGGCGGCTTCGCCTTCCTCTTCATTGTCGACGACGTTGATGCCCATCTCGTTGAGCTGGGACATGACGTTTTCGATCGCCTCGGAATCGAACTCGTCGGACGGCAGCACCTTGTTGAGCTCTTCGTGGGTGACAAAGCCGCGCGTCTTGGCGGCCTTGATCATCTTCTTCACGGCAGCGTCGGAGAGGTCGAGGATCGGGCCCTCGGGGGCGTCTTTTTCTTCCGCCGTCGTCTCTTCGGTCTTGCTCATCGATGCTTTGCTCATTCACTCAAATCCGAAATAGGCATCAAACTTCATGCGACTAGGCCGCTCGGGTCGTCTTCTTGCACATCGTCCAGCTTGGCTTCGCGGGCGCGCGCTTCGATCTCGCGCGCTTCGCGGCTCAAGGCCTGGAAGCGGGCGAAGGCCGTATCGTCCCCATCGGCTGCCGCTTGGCGGAGCTCCGCCAATTCCTCCCTGATTGCCGGCGCCACCACTTCCCGTGTCGCCAAAGCTAGCCATTCCGCGCCGACGTCGGCCCCCTCGGGAGGGGCTTTCGCCTTCGGCCAACGCGAAATGCGCGCTGCCGCGCGGTCCTGACCCGATCGGGTCAAATGGAGGCTCAGGGCGGCCCGGTCAATGGCCCCAAAGGCATGAGGGTCATCCGCCAGCGCGAGCAGGGTGTCGCGGATGGCTTCAAGGTCGGGATCGGTGATCGCCAAGCGCTCGATCCAATTGCCGTAGCTCTGCAGGATCGCGGGGATGTCGATGGCGGCGCGGAGGAAGTTTTCGCCGGCCGGGCGCGGGCGGTGCGCGGCGGCGTGGGCCTTGAGTTCGGCGGTTGGAGGCGGGGGCTCGCCCTTGCGTCTGTAGCCGCCGCTTTGGTTTGGCGCGAACTGCGGGCGCTGGCTGCGGATGAGCGCGTTGGCGCGGCTCATCAGCTCGGAAAAGAAGGCGCGCTGGGTCTCGCGGTCGGCGATTTTGCTGACAGCTTCCTTAAGCGAGGCCTGGAAAGCGGCCTGCGCTTCCGGGGTGGCGACGCCGTGGCGCGCCTTCTCGCGCTCGTAGAGCGCTTCGGAGGCGGGGACCGAGGCGGCGACCAGCGCGGCGAGCGCTTCGGCGCCGGCGCGGCGGAAGATGTCGTCGGGGTCTTCGCCTTGGGGGGCGTAGGCGATGCGTATCGTGCGGCCGGGGGCGAGGTGCGGGAGCGCGAGATCGAGCGCGCGGTCGGCGGCGCGCTGGCCGGCGGCGTCGCCGTCAAGGCAAAGCACAGGCGCGCCGCCCGAGCGCCAGAGCAATTGCAGTTGCTCTTCGGTGAGCGCGGTGCCGCAAGGCGCGACGGCAGCGATGCCGGCGCGCTCGAAGGCGATGACGTCAAGATAGCCTTCGCCGACGACGAGGCCGTCGGCTTTGGTTTTCGCCAGCAGCTCGCGTGCCTGCTTCAAGCGATAGAGCACGCGGCTTTTCGAATAAAGCGGCGTCTCCGGCGAGTTGATGTATTTGGCCTTGGCGTCCTTCGCCAACGCGCGGCCGCCGAAGCCGATGATTTTGCCGGCGGTGTCGGTGATCTCGAAGGTGATGCGGCCGCGGAAAGTGTCGATGGCGCGCTTTTCCTCTTCGCCTGCGCGCCCGACGCCGGCTTGCACGATCTCTTCGATGCTGAAGCCTTCGGCTTTGAGTTTGTCGATCGCCCAGGTCCACTCGTCTGGCGCAAAGCCGATGGCGAAGCGCTCCCACTCTTCCGGACCGAAGCCGCGGCCTTGCAGGTATTTGCGCGCGTCGGCGCCGCCACTCGAGCGCAAGGCGGCGGAGAAGAGTTTCGCGGCGGCGGTAGTGACGGCGTAGAGGCGCTTCCTGTGATCGGTCTCGCCGCGACTGTCGTAATCGTCTTTCGGCAGCGCGACGCCGGCGATCTCGGCGAACTTCTCGACTGCTTCAGGGAAGCTCAAACCTTCGAGCTTCATCGCCAGCGTGAATACGTCGCCCTTTTCACCGCAGCCGAAGCATTTGAAGAGACCCTTGTTGTCCAGCACGTGGAAGGACGGGCTCTTTTCCTGATGGAACGGACAGCACGCCCAGTAGTCACCAGCCGAGGGTCGGGACTTCTGTTTGTGCCAACTCAGGCGTTTGCCGGCGTAATCGGCAATCGAAACCCGGTCGCGCACCTGGCGTAGCAAGGTGTCGGTGAAGCGCATCAAAGCCTGAAGGGAACGGTGGCGGTGTGCGCCTATTATACAGCGATTCGCCGAAACGATTCGGACGCGCTGTTTCTATTTGGTTTTTCAGTCGACGTGATGGCCGGGCGGCGGGGGCGGATCGCTGGCCGGGAAGCTCTCGTCGGAGGCCTGATCGACCTCGTCCCAAGTCTTGGGCGGATTCTCCATCGCCTCCGGACCGGCGTCGCGGATGAGCTGAATGTCAGCGGCGGGCGTGGGCGGCTTGGCCATGTTTCTCACATGGCCATCGCCGCGCTTGGTTCAACTTAGTATTTAGCCGGCGGGTCGCTGGCGGGGAAGCTTTCGTCGGAGGCTTCGTCGACGTCATTCCATTTCTTCGGCGGGTTCGCCATGGCGTCAGGGCCGGCGTCGCGGACTTTGCCCGGTTTCGGCGGCGGCGTTTGTTTCTTCGGTTCCGGATGGCTTTGCTTGTGAGGCATGCGTTTCTCCTGTGTCCCGGAATCAACGCGTGGGACGGAACATTGGTTGCCCCGCTCACATTCGCGAAAGCAGGGCGGGCTTTGCATGACCTCGCCGTAATTTCGGCGCCTCGTCTCGCAGGCTTGAGCGCGAGGGATGACGGAGACCATCCATGCAAGTGTTAAAAGCCGCGGCAGCATTCGCCGTTCTGGCCGCTGCGGCCATGCCGCCCGCGGCGCAAGCGCAAACGCAGGGGCAAATCATGCTCGCAGAAGGCACGCTGTTGACCGTCAACGCGGACGGTAAGTCCGAAGCGCGGCCGGACATGGCCGTGATCAATCTCGGTGTGACGACCGAAGGTCAAACCGCCGCTGCAGCGCTCGCCGAAAACGCGCGGCGGATGGAGGCGTTGACGCAAGCGCTGCGCCGGGCCGGCGTGGCCGAACGCGACATTCAGACCTCGAATGTCTCTGTCTATCCTCAGCAAGTCTATGGCGAAGGCCAGGCCCCGCGCATCACGGGGTATCAGGCCAACAACAGCGTCACGGTGAAAGTGCGCAATATCGACAACACCGGCCGCGTCATCGATGCGGCGGTCGGCGCGGGCGGCAACACTGTGAACGGCGTTTCGTTCACGCACGCCGATCCGGATGCGCAGCTCGACATCGCCCGCCGCGATGCGATCGCCGAAGCGCGCCGGCGCGCGGAATTGTACGCCAACGCCCTCGGCATGCGCGTCAACCGCATCGTCTCGGTGAGCGAAGGCGGCGGCTATGCGCCGCCAATCCCGGTCGCCTACGAGCGCCTTGCGGCGCAAGACGGCGCGGCGTCGACGCCGATCTCGCCAGGCGAAATCGAAACGCGCGTCAGCGTCAACGTGACGTTCGAATTGCGCTAATTGGCGAAGAACTCGCGCAACGAAGAGGGCGGCGGAGCGATCCGCCGCCCTCGATTATTTCTGATGCCGCGAATCCTAGTTCGCCGGCGGCTCGGCCGGGGCCGGCTCAGCGCTCGGCGGGGTCACCGGCGCGGGCGGGGGTTCCGGCAGATTGATGTCCGGCGGATCGACATTGACGTCCGGCACGTTGAGTTCGAGCTCAGCCGTTTCGCGCGGCTGCAGGCCGCCGGTGTAGGCGACGACGCCGAACGCGATGACCGCGATCAGAATGATGCCCGCCAAAAACGCAACCCACGGCGAACCGCCGCTGCCTTCACGCTCAGCCATTGTTCTCTCTCCAAAATTCCTACCTGGCGCATAAACCGGTTCCTGCGGCTCGCGGTTCCGTGGAACTCGCGGAGACGCGATGCGGTTCTGCCGTCGGTGCGCCGGAGGAACAGCTGATTTGGTGGCGTCGCCATCGGCGCAGGTATAGATCAAGCGCATCTGGCGCAGGGCCTGCCGACGCGCGCCGCCGACATGCGCTTTGCGCCTTCTCGCGACGGAGGCTTCGATGTCGATTTCGCCCAGACTCCAGACGTATCTCGATCGTCGAGGCGTCGATTACGAGAAGGTGCCCCACAAGCGCGCCTTGGGTGCGGCGCAGACCGCGCAGGTCGCGCATGTCGGCGACGATCACATGGCCAAGGCGGTGCTTGTGCAGGCGGGCGAGCAATACATGCTCGCGGTCGTCCCTGCGTCTCGCCACGTGCAGTTCGAGGCGTTGCAGCGCTGGCTGGGCAAGCCGGTGCGGCTCGCCGAGGAGCGTGAGAGCGAGGAGCTGTTCGGCGATTGCGATCTGGGCGCCATTCCTCCGGTTGGCGGCGCCTACAATCTTGAAACGGTCATGGACGACAGCCTGATGGACGGAGGCGATGTCTATTTCGAAGGCGGCGACCACAGAACGCTGGTGCACATGCGCGGGGAGGATTGGCGCAAGCTGATGAGAGACGCCGCCCACGGCGTGTTCAGCGCGTAGAGCAGCGGCGTGGGGCCGGAGCCCTACGCCCGCGGCTGCAACAGGTCCCAGAGGTTGCCGTAGAGATCCTCGAACACAGCGACGACGCCATAGGCTTCTTGGCGGGGCTCGCGCACGAACGCGACGCCCGCCGCTTTGTAGCGCGCCACGTCGCGCTCGAGATCGTCGGTATGGAGGAACAGGAAGACGCGCCCGCCGGTCTGCGCGCCGACGCGCGTGCGCTGCGCGTCGCTGGAAGCGCGGGCAAGCAAGAGCCGCGTCTCGCCGCCTCCGGGCGGCGCCACCACGACCCAGCGCTTGTCTTGTGCGGGAATGTAAGTGTCTTCGATCAGGACGAAGCCGAGCTTGCCGACGAAGAAGGCGAGCGCTTCGTCATAGTCGTGCACAACCAGAGACACGAGGGCGATCGATTGGCGCATCAGTGGAGCGGCGTCAGCAGGGGTTCATTGGCGTAGAAGCGGCGGAGATTTTCCAAGACGTTCTGCGAGCCCTGCCACAGGGCTTCGCGCGTGGCGCCGCCGAGGTGGGGCGTGAGTGTGGTGTTGGGGACGTCCTTCCAGCGCTCCGCCGGCGTCGGCTCTTCCACGAACACATCGAGGCCCGCGCCGCCGAGCGCGCCTGATTTCAGTGCGGCGATCATGGCGTCTTCGTCGATAACGCTGCCGCGGGAGATGTTGACGATGATGCCATCGGCGCCGACGGCCTTGGTGACATCGGCGTTGACGATTTTTTCGGTCGACTTGTCGCCGCGTGCGGCGATGGCGAGGATGTCGCACCATTCCGCGAGCTTCACGAGCTCCGGTTCGTAAGCATGCTTCACGTCGGGCTTGGCGCGCGGGCCATACCATTTGATCTCCATGCCGAACGCCTGCGCGCGATGAGCAATGGCCGAGCCGATGGCGCCCATGCCGACAATGCCGAGCTTGCGCCCGCGCAAGCGCTTCTGCGGCGGCACCGCAAGCGGCGGCGTCCATGTCCCTTCGCGCAGCACTTTCTCGCCCTCGGTAAAGAGGCGAAGCCGCGCGATGATGAGGCCAATGGCGACATCGGCGACGTCTTCGTGATTGATGTTGCGCCCATGGCTGGTGGCGATGCCGCGCTGCTTGGCGTAGGCGAGATCGATGCCGTCGACGCCGACGCCGAAACAGACGATGCAGCCGAGCTCGGGCAGCGCGTCGATCATCGCGTTCGAAATGCCGATATGGCCGATGGTGACGGCCGCGCGGATGTCGCGCCGCTCCGTCGGCCAATGCACGACGTCGTAATCGGTAAGCCGGAGCTCGAACAGGCCGAGCGGGGGATGAACGAGGAGGGCGGGCTTTGTCATCGTAAGAACATGCAGCGTTTGAAACACTGCCGCAACAGAGCGTCGTCATCGTGCCGCGCACAAGGGGGCGGGCATGCGGATCATCACGACAGCGCTGGTATGGGCATTCTGCGCGAGTGCGGCATGGGCGGACGAAGCGCGTGTGCGCGCGCATGCTGCGGCGTTCGTCGCGGCGTTCAATGACGGTTCACTCGCGGCGGCGGAGCGCTTTGTAGCACGCCATGGCGTAGGCGACGCGACGCGGTTAGCAGAAGTGTTCGCGCGCCAGCGCGCTGCCGGCGGGCTACTGGAGCGGGCGCAGGTGCGATTGCTGCCGAGTGGCCGATTTGTTTTTGTGATCGCGCGGCGGGCTGAAACCGGGGCGTGGGAGAATTTCCAATTCCAGGTCGACGAGGCCAACGAGGACCGCCTGCAGCTGATCTTCATCGCGCAGGCGCTCGAGCCATACGCGCTGCCGGAGTTTGGCGTGGAGGATGCGCGCTTCCCGGCCTGGCTCGACGGTTTCGTCGCCAACTTGCGCGAAACCCAGCCGTTCTACGGCGTGATCGCCATCGCGCGTGGTGATGACGTCGTCTATCAGCGCGCGTTCGGGCTGGCCGACGCCGGCGAACAGCGGCCGAACACGCTCGACACACGCTTCGGCCTCGCGTCCGGCGGCAAAATGTTCACGGCGACGGCCGTGATGCAGCTCAGTGAACGCGGGACGCTGTCGCTCAGCGATCCATTCACGCGCTTTGTGCCCGAAGCGGCTGCGTCGCCAGGCGCGAACGCCATCACCATCCGCCATCTGCTCACGCACACGTCGGGCATCCCAGATTACTGGGATGACGAATACGAACGCGACTGGGCGAACATCACCGGACACGAACACTTGCTGCGGCACGTGCTGCGCAATTTCGGTACGCCGCAACCGGGCGCGTATGCGTACTCTAACTCCAATTATGCGCTGTTGGGTCTAATCGTCGAACGCGCATCAGGGGAGAGCTTCTACGATCATCTCCAACGCAATATCTTCGAACCCGCTCGCATGAGCGCTACCGGTTATCCGCTGCGCAGTGAAGAGGGCGCGGACTACGCTCGCCCCTACAATCCCGTGATAGAGTCCGGCCTCATCGCCATTGGTCGCCATGCTGCGGCGGAGCTTAATGCGCGCGGCAGCGGCGCGGGCGGCGCGTCATCGACGGCGGCGGACATGCTGGCGTTCGATCGCGCTCTGCGTAGCGGCGCGCTGGTGCGGCCCGAGACGTTTGCTCAGATGCGCAGCTTGCAAGCGGCGTCCGACTTGGCGGGAAGCGGCTATGGCTATGGCTTGATCATCCAGCGCGGCTCATACGGCCATGGCGGCAGCGCACCCGGCACCCAGTTCGAGTTCCGCCGTTATGAAGAGGATGACGTGACGATCGTGGTGATGTCGAACTTCAACACCATCGCCGGGCCGGAGATTGCCAGCGCGCTCGATCGCGTGCTGACGCGCTAGGCGGCGCTCCTGGCTGGCGAAGACGAGGTCACGAAATGCGTTGTCGCTCCGCATTGATGGCGTCCCGCAATTGGACCGTCTCGACGCGCAGCTCTTCTAGCAGGCCGGCGTGAAGGATGGCCCATTCGCGCTGCGTGCGCAGGTATGCGGCAAACTCGGGGTTCTCGCGCGCAATGCGGATGATCTCCGCCGCCGGTCGTTCGTCGAACGAAGAGACGTCATTGGCGAAATTGGCGGCGACGCCATTGTTGCGGAACGTGCGGAAGACGGTGTTGGTGTCGAGCAGGTCGTCGTAGAGGCCGTAATATTGCTGGATCTTGCGGGCAAGGTCGTGGTTCTCGATCAACCCCAAATGACCGGAACTGATGAGCGATTCATAGGCAATGCGCGAGCCGACGGTAATGCGCACGAGGTTGATCGAGCCCATGAGATTATCGAGGCGATCCGCCGGGATCGGCGTTGTCGGCGGCGCTTCCCAGCTCTCGGTCGAGAGCACGAGAGTTCGCGGCAATGTGCGACCGAAGGCGTGCTCGTAGATATAGTCCACCGACGCGACGCGCGCGACCGCGGAGCCGTAGAGCGCATCGTGGAGCGCCAGGTGAGAGTCCAAGTCCTCCACGATTTCGGCAAGGTGGCGGTCGACGATGCCGCGGTTGGCGCGCGCCTCGTTCCAGTTGCTGACTTGCAAGCCGACAAAGACGCCGAGCACGACGATAACGAAGTCGATGGCGATGGCTGTCCATTCCTGCTTGCGCAGGTGCTGAATGATACGACGAAGAATCACGTGCGGTGCTCCGTGTCCCGATGTGCTCGGGCGAAATACTCAAGCGTCTATCGATCAGCCGCCTTCAGTTCATATTCCAACTTCAAACGAAATTGGCCGTCACCTTCGGATTCCCCGAAGCCGGCGAGATAACCGAGCTGCAGTTCGATTTCGCCTGCGCCGACGTCGCCGACTTCGAATTGCGCGAACGGACCCCAATAATGCGCACGATTGTCGAGATTGCCGAAATCGTCGTCCGTGCCGGTGTCGCCGAAGCCCTGAAAGCCGAGTTCAAAATCGTCGTTCAGCAGATAGCCAGCCTGCACCGCGTAGCCGAGTTCCCAAGTGTTATCGGCGCCGTTGCCGACTTCGCGCTCGCCGATCAAGTTGAAGCGAAGATTCAGCGGCCCGCGACGTCGCGCCATCAAGAGCTTGAGTTCAACAGCGTCGGGGCCCTCTTCGGCGAACTCGTATTCGAGGTATCCGCCGAAATGCACGGGCCATGTGCGCGTTGCGGTGAAGTCGAACACGTTCTCGAGTGCGAATGCGGTGAATTCGGCGTCCGCGCCTTCGTATTCCCATTCCGCAACAAGAGCCGGCCGCCACCAATCGGTGAAGGCGTGACCGGCTTCGGTTTTGATCTGCCATTCGCCGTCGGCGTCGCCGCCTTCAAGTATGCCGCTGCGCAGTTCCAATTCGCCCTCGCCGCGCACGACCGCGGGGTCATAGATTTCCCCAGCCAATCCAGGTTCTGCGCCCGCGGCGCATGGCAACAAGAGGGCAGTCGCGAAAACGGTCCCCCAAACCCGCTTCATGAAAGCTATTCCCCCGGGGTGCTAAAGGCGGCTCTGAGTAGCTTTGCCGCAATGTCGCAAGAACAATAAGTATCGTCTGAGACTCAGGCCGCGCTTTTCGCCTTCTTCGCCATCAGCTTGGCGAAACGTTCGAACAGATAGTGGCTGTCTTGCGGGCCAGGCGATGCTTCGGGGTGGTACTGCACCGAGAACACCGGCTTGCCTTCGACTTCGATGCCGCAATTGGAGCCGTCGAACAGCGAGACGTGGGTTTCTTTGACGCCTTTGGGTAGCGTTTTCGGATCGATGGCGAAGCCGTGGTTCATCGACACGATCTCGACCTTGCCGGTGTCTTTGTGTTTCACCGGGTGGTTTGCGCCGTGATGGCCTTGCGTCATCTTCATGGTCTTGGCGCCGAGCGCGAGGCCGAGCATCTGGTGGCCGAGGCACACGCCCATTACCGGCGTGCCGCTGTCGACGAGCTTCTTGATCTGCGGCGCGGCGTATTTGCCGGTGGCGGCAGGATCGCCGGGGCCGTTCGAGAGCAGGATGCCATCGGGATTGTGTGCGAGCGCTTCTTCGGCGGTTGCCGTTGCGGGGAGAACGATGGTGCGGGCGCCGATGTCGCCGAGCGCGCGCAGAATGTTGCGTTTCACACCGTAGTCCATGACGACGACGGTGAAGGCAGGCTTGGTCACTGGCGGCACGCCGATCGGCCACTGCCAGCGCTTTTCGTTGACGACGTAGCTCTGCGCGGTGGTGACTTCCTTGGCGAGATCGAGGCCATCGAGACCGCTCCACGCCTTCGCGCGGGCGTGCAGCGCTTCGAGGTCGAATTTACCGTCGGGTGCGTGCGCGATGACGGCGTTTGGCATGCCGTGTTCGCGGATGCGCTTGGTCAGCGCGCGCGTATCGAGGCCGGCGAGGGCGATGACGTTGCGCTTCTTCAGCCAGCTGTCGAGATCGTCGTCACTGCGCCAGTTGGACGGCGGCGTCGGCAGCGTGCGGAAAACGGCGCCGCGCGCAGCCGCGGCTGCGGCTGGTGAAGAGGTCTCAACGTCTTCGGTGTTGGTCCCGACATTGCCGATGTGCGGGAAGGTGAAGGCAACGATTTGGGCGGCGTAGGAGGGGTCGGTCAGGATCTCCTGATAGCCCGTCATCGCCGTGTTGAAGCAGACTTCGCCCTCGGCGGCGCCCACGGCCCCCAACCCGTCGCCCAAGAAAACGGACCCATCGGCGAGCACAAGCGCGCCGGTGGCGGCGGAGGATTGAGTCGGATTGACCAAAGCGGCAGTGAAATAGGGTGCGCCGGGCAGGGTGTCAAAACAGCCCAGGGCAGCTCCGGTCACAGCGCGCGCCGCACCCATGCCGCAAAGGTGAACACCCTGTCAGCCATGCGAGTTGGCGGGTGGATGACAGGCCTGTAAGGTTTTGGTGTGGGGACGTGGACGAGCAGATTTTGGGCCGGGGCGGCAGCCCTGTGGCTAGCGCTAGGCGTCGCTTCCTGCGGCGCCCGCGACCGCTTGGCTGTGCCGCCGCAGGGCCAGCCGGAGCTGATCACGCGCGCCGCACTGTTCGGCGAACCCGCAAGACACGGAGCCCAGCTCTCGCCGCGGGGCGATCGCATTGCGTTTCTCGCGCCGCGCGATGGGGTGACCAATCTCTGGGTCGTTTCCGTCGACGCGATGGATGAGGCGCGGCCGGTCACCGATGAGCGCGTACGTGGAATTCGCCGCTTCCGCTGGGCCGCCGACAGCGCGACGCTGCTCTATCTCCAAGACGATCGCGGCGACGAAAACTGGCGGCTCTATGCCGTCGATGCGGCCGGGAGCGCGCCGCGGCCGCTGACGCCGGCGGGGGCGCGCACGGAGATTATCGGCGTCAGCGACCGCGATCCTGGCGCGGTCGTCGTCACGCTGAACGAGCGTGACCCGGCCTGGCCGGATGTGGTGCGCATCGGTCTCGCCAGCGGCGAACGCAGGGTGCTTCAGCGTAATGGCGGGCCGCGCGGCTTTGCGAGCTTCCTGCTCGACCGCGACAATGCTGTGCGTCTCGGCGTGCGGCCGGCGAACGACGGCGGGGCCGAAGTGGTCGCGCTGAGTGCGCATGGGCGGCCCTCCACCTTGTTCACGATCCCGTTCGATGACGCGGTGTCGACGCGGCTGATCGGATTCGAAGCCGACGGACGCACGCTGCTGATGCTCGATTCCACCTTGGGCGAGGCCGACACACAGGAGCGTGACCGCACCGCGCTCGTGCGCGTCGATGCGGCGTCGGGCGAGCGGACCATTCTCGGCGAAGGCGAGCGCTCAGATGTCGTCGATGTCTGGCTCGATCCCGTCACCGGCGCGCCGGAGGCGTTCGCGACAGAATATCTGCGCCGCGATTGGCGTGCGCTCGACGCCGACAGCCAGGCCGATATCGATTTTCTCGAGCGCCAGCTCGACGGCGATTTCAGCGTCGTCTCGCGTAGCGCCGACGATGCGCGCTGGATCGTGCTGGAGCAGGGGCCGACGATATCGGCGCGGTCGTATCTGTTCGACCGCACCGGTCCCGCGGGTCGGCGACTCACATCCTTGTTCTCGCATCGGCCCGATTTGCAGCAGGCGGCGTTGCAGCCGATGACGCCAGTCGAAATCGCCGCTCGCGATGGGCTCACGTTGGTTTCTTATCTGACGCTGCCCGGCGGCACAGACGCTGACGGCGATGCGCGGCCGGATCAGGCGTTGCCGCTGGTGGTGCTGCCGCATGACGGACCCTGGGCGCGCGATTCCTACGGCTTCAACGCTGCGCACCAATGGCTCGCCAATCGCGGTTACGCGGTGCTTTCCGTCAATTTCCGCGGCTCCTCCGGTTTCGGCAACGACTTCCTCAACGCCGGAAACGGCCAATGGGGCCGCGGCATGCAAGAGGATCTGCTCGACGCAGTGCAATGGGCGATTGGCGAACGCATCGCCGAGCCTGAGCGGGTCGCCATCGTCGGCGAAGGCTTCGGCGGCTATGCAGCGCTTTCTGCGCTTGCGTTCAGCGACAGATTCCGCTGCGGCGCAAGCTTCGCCGGACCTGCCAACCTCTTTGCCATGCTCGACGTCTCGCCGCTGGCGCAGCGCCAGGCGCTTTATCGGCGCGTCGCCGATGCGCGCACGAACGCGGGCCGTCAGCTGTTGCGTGAGCGCTCGCCGCTCTTCCACGCTACGCGCATCCGCGCCCCGCTTCTGCTCGCATCCGGCCTGCGCGATCCGCGCGTGACCAAGAGCGAAAGCGATCAGCTGGCGAATGCGGTGCGGAGCTATGGCGCGCTCACGTATCTCGTGTTTCCTCAAGAAGGGCGCGAGCTGGTGCGGCCTCAGAACCGGCTCTCCTATCTGGCCGTGCTCGAACATTTTCTCGGCGATTGCCTGAGCGGACGCGTCGAGCCGGTGGGTGCGTCGTTCGAGGGCGCGGAGATCGATGTGTACGATGGCGCGGTCAATGTGCCGGGGTTGAGCGCGTTTGCGCGACGGCGCGCTGCGGCTGTGCGCGAGACGTCGCAAACGATCGAGCAAGACGACGCGGAGACAACGCGTGCGCTCAATGTTCAGCAGGGCGAGGAAAGCGCGCCCGTTGCGCCGGCGCCTTAGGGCGCCGGATAGATCGAGCGCACGCGGCTGCGGCGGCCGGTGAAGCTGTCCCAGACCAGAGTGTCGACGTGCGCGGCGCCACTTTCGAAATGCACGCCTTCGAACATCGAGCCGTGCGTCACGCCGGACGCGGCGAAGACGACGTGCCCGGGCACCATGTCGTCGAGCGTGAGCTTGGCGTGGACATCGCGGCCCATGGCGCGCGCGCGGGCTTCTTCCTGATCGGTCTCAGGCTTCAGCCGCGCTTGCATCTGTCCGCCCGCGCAGCGGATCGCGGCGGCCGCGAGCACGCCTTCGGGCGCGCCGCCGGAGCCGAAATAGATATCGACGCCGGAGCGCGCGGCTTCGGTGGTCCAAAACACGCCGGCGACATCGCCGTCGGGGATGAGGCGGATGCCGGCGCCGGCGCTGCGCAATTCTTCGATGATGCGCTGGTGGCGCTCGCGGTCGAGCAGGCAGGCGCGGATCGCGCTGACGGGCACGCCCTTCGCTTTCGCTAGCCGCGTGACGTTTTCTGTCGGCGACAGATCGAGATCGATCAGACCTGCCGGATAGCCCGGTCCGATAGCGAGCTTGTCCATGTACATATCGGGCGCGTGCAACAGCCCGCCTTGCGGCGCGAGGGCGACGACCGTCATCGCGTTGGGCGCGTCCGACGCGCAGAGCTTGGTGCCTTCGAGCGGATCGACGGCGATGTCGGTCTTTACGCCACCCGCGCCTAGTTCTTCACCGATATAGAGCATCGGCGCTTCGTCGATCTCGCCTTCTCCGATCACGACTTTGCCGGAGAACGGCGCGGTCTGGAACGAGCGCCGCATGGCGTCGACGGCGGCCTGGTCGGCGTCGTTCTTGCGCCCGAAGCCGCGCAATTGCGCGCTGGCGATAGCCGCCGCTTCCGTCGCGTGTTGCGCGATTTGGCCGAGGATCAGGCCGGTCGATACTTCGCTCACGTCATGCCCCATCAGAATTCCCCATCGTCATAAAGCGCGAGGCAGACAAGGCCAAGGGCGACAAAACGGAGCGCGGTCGACCGTTGGAGCAATGCGGGTCTGAAGACCCGCGGTCTTGTCAATCGATGGTCAGCAAGTCGCCGCAGATGGCTTCGAGGCCGGCTTGGTCGACGTGATCGAATGCCGCGAACTCGGTGGAATCCACGTCCAACACCGCTGCCAATGCGCCGGTCTTGTCGAACACCGGCGTCACGATCTCGGAATTGGAGCGGCTGTCGCAGGCGATGTGGCCCGGAAAGGCATGCACGTCGGGCACGATGATGGTTTCGCGCTTGGCGGCTGCCGCGCCGCAGACGCCTTTGCCGTAAGCGATGCGCAGGCAGCCGAGCGTGCCTTGGTAGGGACCGACAACGAGCTCGTCCGGCTTGAGGTCATCGACGATATAGAAGCCGGTCCAGAAGAAGCGCTCCGGAAAGGCTTGCGCGAGAAGCGATGCGGCAGTCGCGTAACGGGCGGTCCGGTTAGGCTCGCCCGCGATCACCGCAGCGATTTCGGCGCGCAGCGCAGCGTAGCGCAGCGCCTTGTCTTCGGGCAGCGGCGCGCGAACGGCTTCGGCCATGTCAGTCGCGGTTCGACTTGCGGTGCTTCAGCGCGCCGGAGGCTTTGAGCGCCGTGATCCGCTCGTGCCGCGACAGCGGCTCTCCCTTGGGCCTGCTCAACGACTTGCCGACGAAAACCGAGAGCCCGACAATGGCCACAACCGCAATCGTTATCCAAACCCAGAACATGCGCGTCTCCGTTCAAGGATAAGATAGCGACTGGCGGCGGCGAGGGAAGTGGTAGGCGCGGCAGGACTCGAACCTGCAACCAGACCGTTATGAGCGGCCGGCTCTAACCATTGAGCTACGCGCCCCGGCTGCGAGGTAGTGGGTAGTCAATAGTCAGTAGTCAATAGCGCCGGACGGATGGTTTGCCGCCTCGTCAACTCACTACTTACCATTGACTACTGACCGTCCGTCGCCGCGCGCGTAGCCGACGATGGCGGCGCGGACAAAATCGTCGAAATTGATGCTGTCGAGGTGCGCGGGATGCGGGGCCCAGGGCGGGCCGTCGAGCATTTGCACGGTGATGTCCGGGCGCTTGCCGTTGGAGCGGCGCTGGCGCGTCAGTGCGTGCTCGGCTTCCTTTTCCACCCACTCTGACGCGGAGGCGGCCTTAGACCAGCACAGATGGAACAAGTCTGCGCGGTCGATCTCGCGGCGCAAGCGCGGGCTCCATCCTTCGCCGGATTTGAGCGAGGTGCGGTCGAAGAAATGCTCAACGCCGGCGGCCTGGTAAGCGGTGGCGATAGCGGCGACGGTTTCGCGATCCTTGCTCGAATAGGAGAGGAAGACGCGTTTGTGGCGCTTCAAGCGGATGCGATCGCCAAATGCATGCGGCTTATTGTTGGCGCCGCCGACGGGCCGCGTGAACGCGAGCACGCCGATCTGGGCGTCGCCCACGAACACGCGCGCGAGAATGACGGCTTGCTTCACGTCGGCGTCTGGCTCGACGGAGAAGTTGAAGTCGAGCGGCTCGCCCGTCCATATCCGGCGCTGCAGCGCGCCGTCGCATGCGGCGCCGCGGACTTCGAGCGAGACGCCGACGCTTGCGCCGATTGGCACCTCGCCGATTCTCACGCCGCTGAGCGCGGCCGCTGTATGCGGATCGACTTGCCTGGCCGCCTTGATCACCGCTTTGAGATCGTCGGGTTGGTGAATGACGACGCGCACCAGTTCGGGAGAACCGCGGCGCAGCTTCTTCGGCGCGAAGGCGGTGGCGTCGGCGGGCGCGCTCGTGTGTGCGCCCGCGCCGACGGGTTGACGCGCGCGCTCCATCGGTACCGGAGCTGGCGGGTCGGCGGCGGGCGGCGGCGGCTGGTATTGCGGCGCGGGCGGCGCGCGCTCTGTATCTGTGTCAATCGAGTCCGGCTCACGTTCTTCGCCGCGATCAGGTTTGGCGTCCGACGGTTCGGAGAGCGAGAAATCGTTTTCCGCGCCGCTTTCGTCGTGTTCGGCGTCACCACCCAGTTCCGGTGCGCCGGGCTCGGGTTGTTCGGGATCGGGCATGGCCGGCGCCGGGTGTTCGTTCGGCGGCAGCGGGTGCGCACGCGGCGGCTCGGGTTCGAGCGGCGCATCGCGGCGGTGCGAGAGTTCAGTTGCGCGCGCATTCGCGTCGGCCAGGGACATGGTCGGCCATGTCTCGGGCAGGAACGGAAACGCGCTGCGCGCATCCGGCGCCGCCAGGATCAGCTGCGCCGTGCGCAGGGAATCCGAAAGCGCGAGCACGAGTGCGACGAAGGCGGCGTCACGCGTGGCGGCTTGGCTAATAATGATGCCGACATTGCTGGCGCCTTGCAGCGCCGTTATGGCGGCGCTTCGGCTGCCGAACGCGGTCGCGCCGATCGGGTCCAAGCCGAAGCCGGCAGCGATGTGTCGCGCGTCGGCGAAGTCCGCCTCCGACGCCAGCACAAATCCAACCGACATGCGCACCCCCTGGACATTCTTTATGGGCGCCCGATGCGCGCGCTGCAAGCGCAGGGACGATGGGGGTGATTTGTCGCGCCAGAAAATTGGCGTATGAGTGGCGCCACGACGGAGAATCCTCATGCGCGCCGCCCTTGCTCTCGCCGCTTTCGCTCTCGCCGCCTGTCAGACGCCGTGCCCCTCGCCTGACACGGCGCCGGTCACCACCTCGTTTCGCTGCGAAGACGGTTCGGTGCTGAATGTCACTTTCACACATGGTCCCGATGCCGCACGCGTGGCGCAAGAAGGCTACACCACTGTGGATCTGCCGGTGCGCGTGACCGGATCTGGATTCAGATATGCCGATAACGGTGCGGAGCTGCGCGGACGCGGCCGCGAAGCGCGGTGGACGCGCCCCGGCGCCGCGGAGACGATTTGCAACGAAGTGACGCCGTGAGAAGCGGCGCCTAGAGGCGCCGCTTCGGTTGGTTCAGCGGCGGCGGTCGCGGCGATTTTCGCGGCGATCCCACCAGTCTTCACGGCGGTCCAAGCGATCCTCGCGCAGGTCGCGGACGTCTTCGCGGGCGTCCCAATAATCCTCGCGCCGATCGCGCCACCCGCCTTGATGCCGTGCGTCGCGAACATCTTCGCGCACATCGCGGCGATCTTCTCGGCGGTCCCAGCGGTTCTCGGCGCGGTCGTAGCGATTTTCGAGCCGATCCCAATTGCGCGGATGTGCCGAGGCCGGCGTCGCGGCGGCGATGGCGCAGACCGCGAACGCACAGGCGGCGAAAATCTCTTTCATATTCGAAGCTCCTCTGGCGCCCTCGCATCCTCAAACGAAGTGCACTGGTGTTTCCGTCGCGGCCCGCGGCGATGGACGCGAGGCGGCGGCGTCGCTATATCGCGCTTCGATTTTCCTTAAAGGACCGACAAGTCATGGCGGCTCAACCCGCGCAATACATCTTTACCATGCAAGGCCTGACCAAGGCCTATCCGGGCGGCAAGAAGGTGTTCGAGAACATCTGGCTGTCATTCTTCCCGGACGCGAAGATCGGCGTTGTCGGCGTCAACGGCTCGGGCAAGTCGACGTTGATGAAAATCATGGCCGGGATGGATACCGATTTCACCGGCGAAGCCTTTCCAATGGCCGGCACGAAAATGGGCTACCTCGAACAGGAGCCGCAGCTCGATAACGCGCTCACTGTGCGCGAGAACGTCGAAAGCTGGTGCGCGGAGAAGAAGCTGGTCACGCGTTTCAACGAAGTCAGCATGGAGGTGGGAGAGAACTACACCGACGAGCTGATGGAGGAGATGACTAAGCTCCAGGAGCAGATCGACGCGGCGGATGCGTGGGACATCGATTCCAAGATCGACATGGCGATGGATGCGTTGCGCTGTCCGCCGGACGATTCAGGCGTCGAGAAGCTCTCGGGCGGCGAACGCCGCCGCGTGGCGCTTTGCCGTTTGCTGTTGTCGAAGCCGGACATGCTGCTGCTCGACGAACCGACCAACCATCTGGACGCCGAAAGCGTCGCCTGGCTGCAGCATCACCTCGAGAACTTTCCCGGCTGCGTCATCCTCGTCACCCACGACCGCTACTTCCTGGATCAAGTGACGAAATGGACGCTCGAACTCGATCGCGGCAAGGGCATTCCCTACGAGGGCAATTACTCCGCCTGGCTCGAAGCCAAGGCCAAGCGCATGACCCAGGAAGAGCGCGAAGCGGAGGGTCGTCAGAAGGTGATGAGCCGCGAACTCGAATGGGTGCGGCAATCGCCGAAAGCGCGCCAAGCCAAGTCGAAGGCGCGCCTGCAGCGTTACGAGGAGATGGCGGCGGCGGCCGAGCGCGAGAAGCAGACGTTTGCGACCATCCAAATTCCGCCGGGGCCGCGGCTTGGCAACAACGTCATCAATTTCGAAGGTTTGAAGAAGGGCTTTGGCGACAAGCTCTTGATCGACGGGCTGACGTTCAAGCTGCCGCCTGGCGGGATCGTCGGCATCATCGGCCCCAACGGCGCCGGCAAGTCGACGCTCTTCCGCATGATTACCGGTCAGGAAAAGCCGGATGCCGGGACAATCACGATCGGCGACAGCGTGAAGCTCGGCTTCGTCGATCAGTCGAGAGACACGCTCGATAGCAACAAGACGATCTGGGAAGAAATTTCGGGTGGCCTCGACATGCTGCCGATCAATGGCCGCGAGGTGCCGAGCCGCGCTTACGTGTCGAGCTTCAACTTCAAGGGAAGTGATCAGCAGAAGAAGGTAGGGCTATTGTCGGGCGGGGAGCGCAACCGCGTTCACCTTGCCAAGACGCTGCTGACTGGGGCCAACGTGCTGTTGCTCGACGAGCCCACCAACGATCTGGATGTCGAAACGCTGCAATCGCTGGAAGCTGCGCTCGAAGATTTCGCCGGTTGCGCGGTCGTCATCAGCCACGACCGCTGGTTCTTGAACCGGCTGGCGACGCACATCCTGGCGTTCGAAGGCGACAGCCACGTCGAATGGTTCGAGGGCGATTTCGACTCTTATGAGGAAGACAAGATGCGCCGCCTCGGCGTGACGGAGATCATCCCGAGCCGGATCAAGTTTCAGAAGTTCGGGCGCTAGCAGATGCCACAGAACTCTCCTTCCCAATCAAACGCGAAAGCGAAAGAAGCGGCCCGCAGGTTGGCGCGCCTTGGTGGCGGCGATGCCAAAGCCAAGGCGCCTCGGCGTCGACGCACAAAGTAGAAAAACGGCCGCGCAGCTTTCACTGCGCGGCCGCTTGGCTGCCGCAATCGATCAGCGCGACGCGAAGCGTTGTTCGCGGTCGTCGTCGATGCGGAAGATCACGCGGAGGTTCACCGGCGTGCCGGCGGCGTTGCTGCCGTCGGCGCGGGTGGGGGCGTGGCGGAGCGTACGGGCGACGCGCATGGCCGCCGTGCCGAAGCCGCCTGGAGTTTCCTCGACGCGCGCGCAATCGAGTGTGCCACCCTCAAGCACGGTGCAGGAGAGGCGCGCTTCGCCTTCGCGGCCGCGCTCCAGCGCGCGTGTGGGATAGAGCGCGGTGAGCCGCCGCTCACTGGGCGTGCGCACCCAGACTGGGCGGGGCGGGGCGGTGACGACGATGTCGCTGCCGTCCTCGACCGCAATTTCTTCTTCGGTGACGCTGGCGGGCGTGACGCCAATGGTGGCTTCAGGCACCGGCGCGGATCGCGCAGCCGAACGCCGCGGCGGGGGCGCGGCCGGCTCGCTTTCGTCGGGCGAGGCGATGGTGTCGCCTGCAGACGCTCTTTCTGCGAGCGTATCCTCCTCGGACTCCAGCGGGCCGGCGCGCACCGGATCGTCGGAATAGGTGGCGTCTGTGTAAGCCGTATCGATGTTGGTGCGGTCCTGATCGGTGGCTTTCCAGGCGGCGTAGCCTCCGCCCGCCACAACCACGGCGGCCAGTGCGCCGAGCAGCCATTTGCCTGCGCCGCCGCCTTTGGACGCACGGATCGTGGTTGCGTCATGGGTTGCGTCATCGTGATCAGGATCGTGGCTCACAATCGTCTCCTTGGAATGTCGCAGAGGGAACCCGCACTGCCGCAAACGCCGGCGATGATAAGATGTTCCGCGTCCGGGAACGAAATAAGATTTACCGCGCCAACAGTCCCATCAGCAGCCCATATTCCTCATCCATCAATCCGTTGCGGCGAGCGCGTTCGACCGCTTCGCGCCCATCCGCCGCCACGCGCGGCGCCCAAGCGCTCATCGCGGCGCACCGCTCGGACGAGGGCCGGTCGCGCTGGTCCAACGCGAGTGCAGCAATGGTGACCACGTAGCGCGCCACGCCTTCGCGCACTTCGCGTTCGCCGCCCCGGCTCACGGCCGCGTTCATGGCGGCGATCTCCAGCGCGCCGGCAAGGCCGGCGTTGATCACGTCGCGCATTGGCACGCGGCAGGCGAAGCTGTCGCCCAGAGCGCGCGACCAATTTTCTGTCGTGCGTTCGACCTGCGCTTGTGTTGGCCGGCCGGCAAGCAATGAGGCCCAGGCGCCCCGGCTCGCGGCGTCGGCGTAGCGTAGCGAGGGTTCGCGCTCGGGGCTTGTTGCGCAGGCGCCAAGTGCGAACAGTGCGGTGAACAGAACTTGGCGCATGCGCGTGCCTTCCTCACGGCACTTTGCGCTTATTTCGGCGTCGAGCCAATGGCGGCGCGTGCAGGCGCCGGTTCGTTCCGCGCCCCTGTGCATAATGGGCAAATCAGTTCACATTTCTCTCCCGTCAGCATCGTTGCGCATCCGATCCGGCAGCGATGCAGTGCGGGAGAAAAATAATGCGCAAATACGCAGCGCTGCACTCACATCTTAACAAGCGCAACGGCCGCCCGGAAATGCTCAGCTTCGAGGATATCGAGGAGATCATCGGCAAACCCTTGCCGCAGAGCGCGGTCAAGCATCGCTCATTCTGGGCCAACGACAATCAGGACCACCACTCGCACGCGCGCGCATGGATGAAGGCGGGCTATCGCGTCGCCTATCTCGATCGCGAGCAGAAAGTCGTGCGCTTCGAACGCACCCGCTAGCACGCAGGCGCGAGTGAAGGATGCGGTCGGCGCTAGTTCAGATTGACGCGTGCGCCGAACGCAAAATTATGGCCCTTGTGCTCCCACTCCAGGGCGCCGTCTTCGGCGTCTGAAAACAGATCCTGGTAGCGATACTCGCCAAAGATGCTCCATCTTTGGCCGACGGGCACGCGCACGCCGCCGATCAGCTGATAGGCGCCGACCGTGCTGTCAGCTTCGAAGCCGCCGCCTGTTTCGTACGTCACCCAAGCTGCCCCGAGGCCGGCGCCGAGATAAGGCGTAAACCCAGCGACTGCGAAATTGTAGGTCGCGTTGGCCATCAGCCGGTATTCGTGGGTGTTGTTGGGATTGCAGCAGGAATATTCCATCTCATCGTAGGAAAATTCGGCTTCCACATCCCAATTGGTCCACATTTGTCTGCCGACGGCGACGCCGGCGTTCCAGCCGTCGTCCATCTCGTACGTGCCACCGCCCCAGCCGAGTTCGTCTTGCGTCGTGATGCCGGCGCTGCCCTCGAGGTAGTAACCCTGAGCTTGCGCGGGAACGGTCAACATGGCCGCTGCAAGCGCAGCCAAGCCGGCGATGCTCAAAAGCTTTTTCATGGTGGTCCCCGTCCGCTGGGCGCGGCAACGAAAGCCGCGCGTCTCGCGCGGCGAGGCTACTCCCGTCGTTGCCTGCCCGCACTGACTTTAACCGAGGGCGCGGAGAAGCGAGCGCTACGGTGTTTCTGTGCCACACGGTACGTCGCGGAAATCAGAGCTGCAGCGCCTGCACGAGGCGGCCGAGCGTCGTGCGCCGCCAGCGCGTGTGCTGATCGCGCTGGTGGAGATAGGCGCTGTTCTCGCGCATCCGCCGCAGCGCGCCTTCGCTCTCATCGCTCGTGCGCATCGGGATGCCTGTCCTGCGCGGTCCCTGGCCGCGCAGGTTCATCATCCAGCTGGACCGGCGCGAGTTGCGCAGCGGTCCGTTAACGGGATCGTTTTGCGCGGCGGCGGCCAGATGCCCGTGGCGATCCTCCAGGGCAAGGCCCGCGCGCTCCGCGCCTTGCGCGATCCACAAGAGCGGCGCCCCTGAAAGCTCTTTGAAGTCGCCGCCGCCGCCGACCGAGCCATGGTCGCCCGGAAACCAATCCTGCTCGACGCGAATTTCGCGATGAATGGCGTTGACGCGGTTGACGCTCTCTTCCGACCACGGCGAGGGCTCGAACGAAATGCGCGTTTCATCGATCGCAAGCGCCTGGCGCGCCCACTCGACGCTGCGCGACAGGTCGCAATCGTGGAAGCGGTGCCGGCGGTTGATGAGCGAGGAAAGCGGGATGCGTTCGGGAATCCCAAGCGCGCCGACCGTATCCCAAACGCCCAGATACTGGATGCGCAACATGCGCGAGGGCGCATTCGGCGCATCCGAGCGCCGGCAGTTCAACAGCTCGGGATCGGTGCTGACCACGGCGTAGTCGGCGCGGAATTTCTTTGCCCGCTCGCTGTCGGCGCCGCCCGCATCGCGGCGGCGATAGATCCGCATGGCTTCATCGGCGTGGCCGAGAGGTGTTCGCGTCCGAGGATGCCTGCCGTGCGCATGAGGCCGCCGAGGCTGCGCGCCGTGTAGGCGCCACGGCTGAAGCCGAACACGTAGATTTCGTCGCCGACATCGTAGATTTCGCAGAGACGGCGATAGACTTTCAGCACGTTGCGATCGAGACCCATGCCCCAGGCCCCGCCGCGGATGCTGGTGCCTTCCTCGGTGCCGACGCCGGAGAAATATTCCGCGAGCTGCTCGTTGCCGGCGCTATCGGGCGGCGCGATGGATTGGCTCAGCAAATAAACGTTGGTCGGATTAGGATCGGTCTCGTCGTTCCAAGTCCCATCGCAGAACAGTGCGATACGCTTCATTGGCGTGTCCCCCGAGAATTCGCACGCCTTACTGTAGCCTGAGGCCCGGCGGGTTCAAACGGAGTTCTCGCCTTGTTCGAACGCCCGAAAATCGCCGCGATGGCGGTGGTCCATGGCCGGCTCCGGTGGAGGGAGATCCATGCGACGTTTTCTGTTGGCTCTTGCTGCCGCCGTGGCGCTGGGCGGCTGCGTATCGTATTTCGAAGAGGCTTATGACAGCCGCGCGCGCCATCAGTGCGACCGCAACAGCGATGCGCGCGAGCGGGGGGACTGCTATGATCGCGTCGATCGGAACCGCCGCGAGCGGAGGGAGTAGGAACATGATGAGGCTGCTGCTTCTGGCCGTCGGCGCCCCGTTGGTGCTGGCCGCGTGCGACGGATCGTATTCTTCTTCAGACATCGGCGACGGCCTGGACGCTGCCGGCGGCTACACGCTCGAAGTTCGCGCTGATGACAATCAGCAGACGTACGTCGTCACCGCACCGGATGGGCGTCAGACGGCGACCCGCGTCACCGGCGGCGCCTCCGCGTTGCTGGACGCCAGCGCCATTCAATCGCTGGGCGACATGCAGCCGCTCAACACCGAGCCGCAGCCGGAAGTGTTTGCGCTGCGCTTTCCGGGAGTGGACATCTCGGTCGCGGCCGATGAAGACAATCCGAACAACGAAAGCGCAACAGTGCGCATCAACGCGGCCGGCCGATCTGTGCATGTGGATGCCGATGAAGGCGGGCCGGGCGACGCCGACGACCGCGCCAACGTGCGGATTACCGGCGCCTCTGAACGAGACGCGCGCGAATTCATCAACGACGCCGAAGACGTTTCGGCTGAGGTGAAAACGCAAATGCTCGCCGCGCTGGGTCTGGAATAGCGCAACTTTCTGTCGCGCTTGCCCCGGCGGCCCGGTTCGCGTCTGCTCGCGCGCATCTGAGTCGACGGGGACAACATGAAGAACGTGCGCGCGGCTGCGGCCGCTGTGGGAACACTCAGCCTTGCCGCTGCGCCGTCCGCGCAGGCCGAAGAAGGCATGTGGACGTTCAACAACTTCCCCGCCGGGCGCATGGTCGAGGACACGGGTTGGGCGCCGGATCAATCCTGGCTCGACCGAGTCATGGCCGGCGTTGCGCGCATGCCCGGCTGTTCCGCCTCGAACGTGAGCGATGCGGGGCTGGTGCTCACCAACCACCACTGCGTCATTTCCTGCGTCACAGCGCTTTCAACGACCGAACAGAATTACATCGAAGACGGGTTTATGGCGCAGGCGCGCGAGCAAGAGTTGAGCTGCCCGAATATGGCGATCGACGTGCTGACCTCGATCACCGACGTGACGCAGAACATCGAGAGCGCGACCGCGGGAGTGGCCGCCGAAGGCTTCGTAGCGGCGCGTGACGCCGAGATCGCGCGTCTCACGCGCGACTGCACCAGCGAGACGGCGCGGTGCGAAGTGGTGACGCTCTATCAGGGCGGCCGCTATGGGCTTTACCGCTATCGCACCTACGAGGACGTGCGACTTGTGTTCGCGCCGGAGCACGGCATGGCGGCCTTTGGCGGCGATCCGGACAATTTCAACTTTCCGCGTTACTGCATCGATTTCTCGTTCTTACGGCTCTACGAGAACGGGGCGCCGGCGGTGACGCCAAATCATCTCGACATGCGGTTCACGCCGCTCGAGGAAAACGAAATCGTTCTGATCGCGGGCAATCCCGGGCGCACGTCGCGGCTGCGCACGGCCGCCGAGCTTGGTTTCGAGCGCGACATGGCGCTGCCGTGGCAGATCGCGTCGCTCTCGGAACTGCGCGGACGCCTGATCGCCTATTCGGCGCTCGGCCCGGATCAGGCGCGCATTGCGTCGAGCAACCTGCAGAGTGTCGAGAATTCGTTCAAGGGCCTCTCTGGCCGGCGCCAGGCTCTGGCGGATCCCGCTGGCTTTGCCCGTGTGGCGGAACGCGAACAGGATCTGCAACAGCGCGTCGGTCGCAACCTCGCCGCTACGCGCGAGGTTGGCGACGCCTGGGGTGAGATCGAGCGGGCGCAAGCCGCCTATCGCAGCATGTTCTACCAGTACCAATATCTCGAACAGCGCGCCGGCGAGCGCTCGTTCCTGTTCAACTGGGCGCGCGATCTCGTGCGCGGCGCAGCGGAGCGTCAAAAGCCCGATGCCCAGCGCTTGGCCCGCTACGCGGACGCGCGCTTGCCGTCGGTGCTGCAGAGTCTGCGCTCGCGCCGCGCAATCACGCCGCAGTTAGAAGAGCTGCATCTGTCGTTCTGGCTCTCGAAGCTGCGCGAATATCTGACGGTGGACGATCCCGTCTTCCGCCGCATCCTGGGCGAGGAAAGCCCCGAGGCGCTGGCGCTGCGGCTGTCGCAGTCGCGTTTGGCCGATCCGGCCTATCGCATGGAACTCTGGGAGGGCGGCCCCGCTGCGATAGCGGCGTCCGACGATCCGATGATCGTCTTCGTCCGCGCCTGGGACGCCGACGCGCGCGCGGTGCGCGGGCGTTACGTCCAAGAGGTGGAAGGACCCGTAGCGCGCGCACACGAGCGCATTGCTCGAGCCCGCTTCCGCGCCTTCGGTGAGGCGCAATATCCCGACGCCACCTTTAGCCCGCGTATTTCGTACGGCCGGGTTGTTGGCTGGACCGAGCCCAGCGGGCGCGTGATCGGACCGTTCACGCTTACCAATGGCCTCTACGAGCGCGCGACCGGTCACGATCCGTTTGTGCTGAGCCAACGCTGGATCGATGCGCGAGGACGGCTCGATCCGCGCGGCATCTACAACATCTCCACCTCGACCGATGTCATCGGCGGCAATTCGGGAAGTCCGCTGCTCGATCGCAACGGCGACGTCGTCGGCGCGGTGTTCGACGGCAATATCCATTCGCTCGGGGGGGAATACTTCTATGACGGCGACCTCAACCGCTCGGTCACCGTGGCCGCCACCATCATCCGCGACGCGCTCGCCGAGGTCTATGGCATGACCGCTCTCGTCGCCGAGTTCGAGCAAGAGTGAGGGACGCCGCGTCCGGCACTCGGAACCGGAGCGGCGTCCCAACCTCCTTGCTCATGAGGGCGAGTTTGGAGGCTATGTGGCTGGTGGCTACGGGGGTTCGCGACCACCAGGGTCTCAACGCATGGCGGTGCGTTGAAAGCAGGCGTGACCATCAGCGCGCACCGTGAGGCGCTTCGCAATTCGAGAAAGACGAGATGCTTCGCTGGTGCGGTGAACGATTTTTCCGCGTCGCGTTCGTCGCACGATGCGCGCTGTTCGTCGTCAGCCTAACGCCGCGTTCAAGAACGCAATCTGCCTGGTCAGCGATTGAAACGTTTGCTGGCACGGGAAGGCGATGAAGCCGTGGCAGGCGCCGGGATAAATGTCGAGCTCGCCCGCATTGCCGGCGGCGGTCCAGCGCGCATGCATGAAGAGGCTGTCGTCGAGGAGGGCGTCCTTGGTGCCGACGGTGAACAATGCGGGGCAAAGCCCGCGCAAGTCGGCATAGAGCGGCGAGAGCTGGGGCGAACGTTTTTCTTGTTCGCTCCTGCCGGGCAGGAAGGCGTCGCCGAACTTGTTGATGTCGATCGTGCGCAGGACCAGGCGCTCGTCGCCAAAGGCGCGCGCGCTCGGGCTCATGCCGAGATCGAACACGCCGAACACGAGGTTCGCTGCTTTGAACGGCGTGCGAGCGTGCTTGTCGCGCAAACGCAACATGGTGAGCGCGGAGAGATGCGCGCCGGCGCTCTCACCGCCGATGGCGAGCGCCTCGCCGCCGAAGTCGCCCAGATTGTCGTGAACCCAGAGCGCCGCCGCCTCGCAATCGTCCGGCCCGGCTGGATAGGGATTCTCGGGCGCCAGGCGATATTCGACGCTGAGCGCGGTCAGTCCCGTGCCGTCGGCGATGCGCTCAAGCAGGCGGTCCTGCTGATCAGCAGCGCCAAGCACGTGGCCGCCGCCGTGGATGTGGAGATAGACGCCGCGCGATTTCGCAGGCGCGATCGCGCGTAGTTTCAGTTTGCCGGCGGGTCCCTCGATCTCGACCCAAGTCGCGCGTTCGGATTTCACCGGCGCCGGAAACACGCCTTGGCCGTTGGCGCGCGCCTCGCGCACCTTCTGCGCGCCGACCTCCCACCAGTTCGCCATGTCCTTGGTCATGGCGACAATCCCGGCGTTGAGCTGCCTGGTCTCTTCGGGAATGGCGGCGTCGGTGAAGAGTTCTGGATCGAGATATTGCGTCACTTCAAACCACCCAGCTTCCGGATTGCGATCCATTCCGCGGCCGTCACCGGCTGCACGGAGAGGCGCGCGGCTTTCACCAGCACCATGTCGGCGAATTTCTTGTCGGCCTTGATTGCGGCGAGCGTCACCGGCGCCTTTAAGGGCTCAAGGGCTCTTAGATCGACGGCGACGAAGGCGCCTTCCTTGTCGGTTGGATCTGGGTAGGCCTCTTTCGCCACTTCGCTCACGCCTACGACCGCCTTCTGGTCGCCGGTGTGATAGTAGAAGACTTTGTCGCCCTTCTTCATGTTCTTCAGGTGTGTGCGCGCCTGGAAATTGCGCACGCCGGTCCAGGAATCGGCGCCCTTCTTCACATGCTGATCCCAGGACCAGGTGTCGGGTTCGCTCTTGACCAACCAATACGCCATCAGTTCGCCGTCCGCGCCGCGAGCGCTTCGATATTGATGCTCACCATATCGCCGATCATGTTCGGCGCTTGCGCCGTTGTTGAGCCCCAAGTGGAGCGCGTCAGCGTTCCGGTGGCCGAAAAGCCGGCGAGGCGATCATTCGGCCGGTTGGGCGTTGCGCCGATATTGTTCAGCGTGACATTGAGCGTCACCGGATGAGTTTGGCCGAGCAGGGTGAGGTCGCCGGTGACTTCCGCGGTGCGCTCTCCTGTCGGGCGCACGGCCGTCGATTGGAATTCGATGGTCGGGAACTGGGTCGCGTTCAGCCAACGCTCGCCGCGCAGATGTTCGTCGCGGGTGTCATTGCTGGAATCGACGCTCGCGACCTGAATCGTCGCGCGCACGGAGGAATTCGCGGGATTAGCTTCATCAAGGATCAATTCACCGGTCACCGCCTCGAAGCGGCCGAGCACCTTGTTAAAGCCGAAGCGGTCGATCGTGAACGCGACCTGTGTGTGTGCGGGATCGAGCGTATAGGTGACGGGTTCGGCATAAGCAGCGCCCGCGGCTGCCAGCGCGGCGGCGAAAATCAAAGCTCGCATCTATTTCCTTTCCCACCCAGTGTCAGGCGCGCGCCTCGAACACCAGGTTGAAAGGCGTTTCGGCGGCCCGGCGGAATTTACTGAAGCCCGCGTCCTTAGCCACCTTTTTCAGCCGCGCTTCACCAGCTTGTGCGCCAAGCCCCAGGCCGACCTCTTGGGAAAGCGAAGCCGGCGTGCAGATCATGGTCGACGCTGCGTAATACACCCGCCCGACGGGGTTCAGGTTGTCCTTCAGGTCGTCGTGCGCGAAGGGCTCGACAATCATCCAGGTTCCGTCGCTTGCGAGCGCCTCTCTCACATGTTGGCCGGCGCCGATGGGATCGCCCATGTCGTGCAGACAGTCGAAGAAGGCGATCAGATCGTAATCCATCGCCGGATAGTCCTTGGCGCTGGCTTTCTCGAACGTGATGCGTTTGCCGACGCCTGCTTCCTTGGCGAGCTGCTGGGCGCGCAGGATCGACGGCTCGTGATAGTCGTAGGCGTAGAACTTGGACTTCGGATAGGCGAGCGCCATCAGTATGGTCGAGGCGCCGTGCCCGCAACCGACATCGGCGACCTTGGCGCCTCTCTCGAGCTTCTCCTTCACGCCGCGCAACGCCGGAATCCATTCCGACACCAAGTGCGCATTGTATCCGGGGCGGAAGAAGCGCTCGGTGCCGCGGAAGAGGCAGGTGGAATGTTCGTGCCAGCCGACGCCCTTGCCGCTCTTGAATGCCGCCGCAATCTTCGGCTCGTCGAGCCACATCGCCTGCGCTACGTCGAATGCGCCCGCGAAGAATGCAGGTCCGCCCTCGTCGGCGAACGCGCAGGCTTGTTCGGAATTGAGTTTGAACTTCCTGCTTTTCGGATTGTAATCGACATAGCCGGCGGCCGCCTGCGCCGAAAGCCACTCGCGCAGATAGCGTGGGTTCAATCTCGTCTTGTCGGCCAATTCTTCCGGCGTCACCGCCTTGCCGTCGGCCATCGCCTTGTAGATGCCGAGGCGATCTCCCAGCAGCACCAAAGCTGCGCTCGCCACGGCGCCGAGATCGCCGACCAGTTTTCCAAGAAACGCATTCAGCTTTTCGGGATCGGGCGATTTCATGTCTCAGCCCTCCGCTCTGGAAAGCGGAGAGCTAGCGCCTCTATTTTTCTAGCCGCAAGGGCTCGCCTGTGAGCTTTCGTAAACTTCACGCCCTCATGTGGCGGGCGTTAGGCGAGTGGATATAAAGGCGCCAAGTGCAACGCCCGCCACGCCCGCCACCCACGCCCACCATGGCAATGGGATGAGCATCATGTTCGCGATCACGCAAAGCAGGGCGATTGCACCGATGATCCATCCAACCCATGAACGCTTCGCGATGAGCACTGCGGCAGCGCCGCCGGCCAGCGCGGCCGCGCTCCATACCAGCGGCGCGCCTGTCAGGGCGGCGACAGGGTTGCTGGCCAGGAAATCGGCGTAGTCGTGCGGCCGCGTCGCGTCGGCCCCACTCGGCGCAATGACGTATTGCTGATAGAACTGACTGCCAAACCAAAAGATGGCGGCGCCGACGGCGGCGCCGACCGCAACTCCGATCGCATTCCGTAGCATGAGGGCCCCCGTTTCCGTGCGGACATTGTCGCGCCTTCTCCAGATAGGTCAACAAGAACCGCAGCAGGCGCACGCGCTTGATCTCACGAGAAAGGCTCGTAAACCTCTGCCTCGATGGAAGCTGCGCTTGAAGCGGAGGGGCTGGTCAAGCGCTACGGTGCACGCACCGCGGTGCAGGACCTGAGCTTTCGCGTTCCCAAGGGATCGATTTATGGCGTGCTCGGGCCGAACGGCGCGGGCAAGTCGTCCACTTTGCGCATGCTGGTGGGCGTGCTGCGGCCGACGGCGGGGCGCATTTCGGTGCTCGGGGGCCCGGTTGACCGCGAGACGATGAAGCGCGTCGGCTACTTGCCGGAAGAGCGGGGGCTCTATCGCTCGATGAGCGCGCGCGCCGCGATCGCCTATCTCGCCCGGCTCAAAGGGACGCCCGCGGGCAAGGCGTTCAAACGGGCCGATGTGCTCTTGACCGAACATGGCCTGGGCAAAGTCCGGCACAAGAAAGTGAAGACGCTGTCGAAGGGCATGGCGCAGAAGGTCCAAGTGCTGGGCGCAATCGCGCACGAGCCGGAGCTCATCATCTTCGATGAACCGTTCTCCGGCCTCGACCCGGTGAACCAGCGGGTGCTGGAAGACACCATCCGCGCACAGGCCGCGGCGGGGCGCACCATTCTCTTTTCTACGCACGTCATGGAACATGCCGAGCGGCTTTGCGATCGCATTCTGCTCATCGCCCAGGGCAAAGCGGCGTTCGAAGGCACGGTGCGCGATGCGCTGGCGCTTGCACCGAGCCTTGCCGTGCTGGAGACAGATGGCGATTACGACATGCGCCCGGTGCTGAAACCATTGGGTTTCGACTGGACGGAAGAGCTGGGCGAACACGGCAACAGGCGCTGGCGCGTGCGGTTGGAGAACGGTCACGGCCCGAGGCAATTGTTGCAGGCGTGCGTCGAAGCGGGCGCGCCGCTGTCGCTGTTCGAGCCGGCGCGCGCGAGCTTGCACGAGGCATTCGTTGCGCTGGTCGGCGACAAGATCGCCGTGAACGCGGCGGAGTAGGCTAATGTCTCCGGTCTTGCTCGTCGCGCGCCGGGACTATCTGGCTTATGTCGGCGCCTGGGGCTTCTGGCTTTCGTTGCTGACGGCGCCGCTGATCATTGCCGTGCTGCTGTTTGCGCCGCTTTTGCTGGCGCGCGCCGAGCCGCCGCGCGTGCTGGCGATCGTCGCCGAGCGCGCGGAGGACGCGGCCGCCGTGCGCAGAGCGTTCGAGGCCAGCGCCCTTCGTGACGCGCGCGGGGAGATCCGCGGATATTTGGCTGCAGCCGCACCCTCGCTCGAAACGCCGGTGATGGAGGCATTCGACGCGGCGCCGGATCGGGACGCTGCCATCGCCGCGGCGCGCGCAATCGTGAGGGAGCGGGCGCCACAGGCGCTCGGCGCGTTCCCGCAACCTTCGCCGCGCTATCAGATCGCGGAGGCCCCGGCGCCGGCTATCGCTGACATGAAGCCGTATCTCGACGGCTCGCTGACTTTGCCGGACGGTCGCACGCTCTACGGCGCGCTCAACATTCGCCGCGATCAAGCGGGCGCGCCGGTGATCGAATATTGGAGCACCGCGCTCAGTCACGACGAGCCGACCAATATCGCCCATCGGGCCATGCGGCTTGAAATGCAACGCGAAGCGCTGGCGGCGCAGGGCTTGCCGCCGAGCGAAGCGGAGCGGCTGCAGAGTTTCGATCCCGCGATCGTGCAGTTCGATCCGCGTGCTGCGACCGGCGAAAGCGTCACATTGCGTGAGCGCGCGCCATTCTACGCCGCGCTGGCGCTCGCGTTCGTGCTTTGGAGCGTCGTGTTCTCGGTCGCCAACATGCTGCTCAACGGCGTGATCGAGGAAAAGTCGAACAAGATTCTGGATACGTTGCTCACCAGTGTCAGCCCGATGCAGATGCTGGTCGGTAAGCTGCTGGGCGTCGCTGCGGTCAGCGCAACGCTGTTCTTGTTTTGGGGCGCGCTCGGCGGCGGGCTCCTGTCGCTGGCCGCCGAACGCGCCAGCGATTCGATGCTCGGTCAGATCGCCGCCGCGTTCCTCGAGCCGCGGCTGCTGGCGGCGTTCTTCATCGGCTTCGTCGCAGGTTACCTGATGTACGGGGCGATCTTCCTGGCGTTGGGATCGCTTTGCGAGTCGTTGCAGGAAGCGCAGACCTTGCTCGGGCCCGTGGCGCTGGTGCTCGCCATGCCGATGATGCTGATCACGCCGGCGCTCGACAATCCCAATGCACCGATCATTGAGACGGCGTCGTGGATTCCACTGTTCACGCCGTTTTTGCTGCTGATCCGCGCGCCTTCGGGCCTGAGTTGGGTCGAGATCGCCGGCATGGGCGCGATGATGCTGGTCACGGTTGTCGTGGTGATGTGGCTGGCCGCACGCGTGTTCAGGGCGGGGGTGGTGGATCAAGTCAGCCTGTCGAGCTGGCGGCGCAAAGGCGTTAAGGGCTGATTTTCTTGGACCGCCGGCGTCCTCGCCGGCAGTCTCTGTTCAACGGCCCGACCGGCAATCACGAACAATGCCGGCGAGGACGCTGGCGGTCCAAGAAATTATCACTCCGCCGCTAGCGCGGCGGGCGCGCGCTGGGGGCCGCGGATCAGGCGGCCGGGATGCGCGCGTTGGTACTCGCCATTGCGGAAGGTCACTTCGCCCGACTTGATAGTGCAGACATAGCCGTCCGCCTTCTGCAGCAGGCGCTTGCCGTTGGCGGGCAGATCGAAAGCGAGCCAGGGCTTGCCGAGCTTCAGCCGATCGAAGTCGATGACGTTGATGTCGGCGAGATAGCCCGGCGCGATGACGCCGCGGTCTTCGAGGCCGTAGAGCCGCGCGGTGTCGCGGCATTGGCGCTTCACCGCGTGCTCCAGCGAGATGCGCTTGCCGGCGCGGTCGCGCACCCAGTGTTGCAGCATGAACGTCGGCGAAGCCGCATCGCAGATCGTGCCGCAATGAGCGCCGCCGTCGGAGAGCGAGTTCACCGTGTCGTTGCTCTCCTGCAAAGCTTCGAGGAAATTCAGATTGCCGTCGGCGTAGTTGAGAATCGGGAAGTAGATGAAGCCAGTGCCGTCGTCGCGCATCAGTAGATTGTAGGCGTATTCCTCCGGCGTCACGCCTGCCACGGCTGCGCGCGCGGCGATGGTCTCGTTCTGAGCTGGCTCATAATTGAACGCCGGGCCCATCTCGTATTGCAGCGTCCAGCCGCCGGCGACCACCATGATGAGGCCGATGAGATCGCTTTCCGGAAATTGATTGGGCTCGGTGATCATGCGCTGCTTGAACGCAGGGTTCTTCAGACGCGCCAGCTGCTCGGCCCACGGCAGATCCTTGATCTCCTGCCACGCCGGGCGGAAGCGGAACGGATGGATCGTGCCCTGCCAGGCCATGACGATGCCGTTCCCGCGCAATGCGATCTGGGCGACGATGTTGGCGCCCTTGGCGTTCTGCGCCCGCATTTCGCTGATCTGCTCGTCGAGCGGCAGTTCTTTTGCGATCGATTGCAGCGCCGCGAACGTCACCGGCAAGCCGGTTTCACGCGAGAGTTCGCCCATCCACTCGAACTCGTTCCAGTCGCGCTTCAGGTCCGACGCCATCTCGAACACGCCATAACCGATGCGGCCCATGGCGCGGCCGATGCCGATCAGTTCTTCCTTGGTGGCGGTCGTGCCCGGCACCAGTTCGCCATCGACAGAGCGGTGCAGGATCGTACGCGAGGTGGAGAAGCCCAGCGCGCCGGCACGCAAGCCTTCCTCGACGATTCGCGACATTCGCGCGATTTCGTGTTCGGTGGGCGTATCGTTGCGGGCGCCGCGTTCATCCATGACATACGCGCGGACAGCGCCGTGCGGCACGTGGGTGCCGATATCGACGGTGCGCGGCAGGCGTTCGAGTTCATCCAGATATTCGGGAAACGTCCCCCAATTCCACGTCATGCCCTCGGAGAGCGCCGTGCCGGGAATGTCTTCGACGCCTTCCATCAGCCCGATCAGCCAATCGTGCTTGTCGAGCTTGGCCGGCGCGAAGCCGACGCCGCAATTGCCCATGATCACGGTGGTGACGCCGTGCCAGGAGGAGGGGGCCATTTCCTGATCCCAGGTCGCCTGACCGTCATAGTGCGTGTGGATGTCGACCCAGCCGGGCGCGACGATCTTGCTTGCCGCATCGATCTCCTGCTTGGCCGGGCCGATTTCGCCGCCGACTTGCGTGATCAGCCCGCCGTCGATTGCGACATCGGCCATGAAGCGCTCGGCGCCCGTGCCATCGACCACCGTCCCGCCGCGAATGACCAGATCGTGCATGGGAAACCTCACCGAACGCGAGCCTAGCAGACATCCGCGCTGCCGAAAGGCGCTCCGCTACGTCACCCCGCCGGCGGCAGCGTCGCCAGAATGATGCGGTTGGTGCTGCCCTGGTGCAGCAGCAGATTGCCGTCGCGAGTGGCGCGCATGTGGCGGACCATGCCGGCATAGTAATCGCCCGACGGAATCGCCCAGCTCTGGAACGTCTCGGTGCGCGGATCGAAGCGCACCAGCGGATCGGGGCGCGCGCCGCTTTCGTTGTACCAGACGATGTCGTTGATGACGGCGATCGCGTAGGGGTGCGAGTTTGGCCCGCTCGGGCTGTCCCACTCTCGGATCTCACCGTTCGCCGGGTTGTAGACGCCGAGCCGGCCGCGGCCCGAATTCACGTACCAGATGCGGCCGTCGCTGGCGATGTCGAGCCGGCGCACGGTCGTCTCTTCATGCGGCAGATCGATCTCCGTCAACGCCATCGTCGCGGGGTCGACACGGACGATGCAATTGCTGCCGTTGCAGGCCACCCATGGCGTGCCGTCGGCGGCGATCTTGATGCCGTAAGGACGCGCGCGTGGGCGCTGGATGGTGACGAAGCGAATGTCGCCGCTCGCCGGATCGAAGCGGCCGATCATGTTCGATTGCTGCAGCGTGAACCACATGATGCCGTTTGCATCGAACTCCGCTGTGTGCGGATCGCGCGCGTTGGGATCGGGCATGCGATATTCGCGGGCTTGGCCGGTCGCCGGATCGAACTTGCCGATCGTGCCGTTGCCGTTGCCCATGTACCAGACTCCGCCATGCGCATCGATATTGACCGAGTGCGGCAGTGAGCCGGCAGGCAGCGCCCATTCACGCACTTCCCCTGTCCGAGGATTGATGCGGCCGATTCTGTCGCTGCGTTGACCGACGTACCAGATCGAACCGTCCGGCGCTTGCACGGGATCGCGTGCGCGTTGGCCGAGCTGTTGGGCGCTCCATTCGCGGAAGGAAACCTGAAGCGGACCCTCGACAAGCCGCGCGGGCCGGGGGTTATGCGACGGCGGGTAGTGGCGGGCGAGATAATCCAGCGCCGCGTCCTTCTGATCGGCCGGCAGCTCCACCATCGTCGCGATCAGCGCGTCCCAGTGCGCGCGCGTAAAGCCGCTACTGCGCGTGATGACGTTGGTCTCGTGGCACGAGGTGCACATCGCCTGGATGGTCTCGCTGCCATCGCCTTCGGCCAGCTCGTTCGTCTCGCCCGACGGCGGCTGAGCGGGAGCGCATGCGATTGATGCGGCTAACAACGTTGCCGCGGCGAATGTCTTACCCATCGGGAGCATGGTGGCGTCCTCACGCAGACGAACGGTGAGGAACCTAGCTCGTTTTCCTGCCGGGCCAAGCCGGCGCGACGACACCTGCTAGCCTCGCCTGACTACACGGCGCGCCATCCCAGCAACGCCAGCGTGTGACCCTCGGGGTCCCTGAACGCGCGCAGCACCAGCTCGCGGCCCGGAGCTTCCTGTAGCTTTTGCGCAGCAGGATGCATGAAGCTGACGCCCCTGGCTTCCAATGCACTTTCCGCCGCACTCCAGTCGCGCGGCTCGAAATAGATCACCGCGTCGCCGCCGACCTGCTGGCCGGGCTGGGCGGCGCCGATCATCAGCCGGGTCGAACCGGACTGGAAGAAGGTCATGCCGTTGGTCTCGAACAGCACGGAAAAGCCCAGCGTGTCGCGGTAGAATGCGACCAGTGCCGCGGGATCGGCGCTGGCGAGCGCGATCTGGCAAATGCCGGATAGAAGCGGGGGCGCAGTGTTCATGGGAGCCTCCATGCCGCCGATAAATTTAGTTTGACTAACTAACTAAGTCAAGCGAGAATCCATGTTCATGGCCCGCGCCGATCCTCTCGATGTCGCCAACGCCATTCATCGCGCCGCGATCCGGTTGCTCCGCGCCGTGCGCGTGACCGATGCGGAAACCGGCGTGTCGGCGCCGAAGCTTTCGGCGCTGTCCGTGCTCACCTTCGGCGGCGCGTTGAGCCTCACATCGCTGGCGCGCGCCGAGCAGGTGACGGCGGCGACCATGTCGAAGCTCGTCAGCGATCTCGAAGCGGACGGCCTGGTCGCCAAGCGCGCGGACCGAAAGGACAGGCGCGGCCTGCGCATCGAAGTCACAGCCAAGGGCCGCGCGTTGATGGAGGAGGGGCGCAGGCGCCGGCTCGCGTTGCTGCAGAAGCGTTTGGCGAAGCTTACCCGCGAAGAACGCGCGCGTTTGGCGGAGGCAGCGACGCTCATGACGAAGATCGCCGACCTATCGTGAAAACGAAAACGCCGCCCGGCGAGGGCGGCGTTTTTGAACGCTATCGCTTCAAGCTTGGCTGCTTAGCGCGGTTTGGCCGGGGGACGCGGCAGAAGCCCCTCGCGCTGGGCGCGCTTGCGCGCCAGTTTGCGGGCGCGGCGCACAGCTTCCGCACGCTCACGCGCGCGCTTTTCCGACGGCTTTTCGTAATGGTTGCGACGCTTCATCTCGCGGAAGGTGCCTTCACGCTGCATCTTCTTTTTGAGCGCCTTCAACGCCTGATCGACGTTGTTATCGCGGACGAAAATCTGTACCAGGACCGTCTCCCGTAACCGAATACCAAACACGAAACGAGCCGCCAGCGCCTGTGGCGCCGGGCTCTCGTTCTGAAGCGAAGACGCGCCTGATAGCAAAAGGCCGCGGCGCTGTCCATTGCTGGCGGGCAGGGAGGAGCGTAGCGTTTACCCATGGCAGACACCCCTTCCGACAGTTTCCGCGCCCGGATTCTAGAGGCTTTTCCCGCCTACGCCGCCCGCGAAGGCTGGACCGACGCCGCCTTCAAGGCGGCCGTTGCAGAGGCGGGGCTAAGCGATGGCGAGGCTGCGCTCGCCTGCCCAAAGGGAGCGTTCGACCTGTTCGACGCTTTCGCCGCCCGCGCCGATGCAGCGATGCGGGAGCGCCTGGAAGAACTCGATCTCGCCGCCATGAAGGTGCGCCAGCGCGTGCGGGCGGCGGTGCAGGTCCGGCTCGAAGCGCAACAGCCGTACAAGGAGGCCGCCCGCGCCATGACGCGCGCGCTCGCCCACCCGCTGCGGGCGCCTGAAGCGGCGCGGCTCCTGTGGCGGACCGCCGATCACATCTGGCGCGCGCTCGGCGATACCTCAACTGACGAGAACTATTACTCCAAGCGCGCGATCCTCTCCGGCGTGCTCGCCAGCACCTATGCGCGCTGGTTCAGCGACGATGATCCCGACAACGAAGCGACCTGGGATTTTCTCGACGCACGAATTGAGAATGTAATGCAGTTCGAAAAACTCAAAGCGCGCCTGAAGCCCGTGAGCGAAGGCGTGCAATCAGCCGTCGGCGTCGCTGCGCGCTTTCGTTACGGTCGCTGAAATTTTTGACATTTCGCTGACATCACGGGTTCGTGAGGCTATAGTGACCCCATTAGAATCCGTGTGGAGGCGCTCATGGCTGCAGCCCCGTTACGGTTCCTCAACGCAGCGGCCTGGCCGCTGACGATCTGGACCTCTTTGACTCATTTGGACGATCACCCCGCCGACGATTACGTCGAGCGCACCAGCCCCATTGTGGCGACGGCTATCGCTTTCTGGGTCTGCTTCATTGCGCTCGTCGTGCTTGCCAATCCGGCTGTCGTGTCAATAGGAGGGGCGATGGAAGGGGGCGAGAACGTCACCGCCTTCATTCGCAGAACGCCCGGCGCGATTGTCGAAGTGCTCTGGTTCATCACGCCCGTGTTGTACGTGATCGGGTTCTGGATGTTCACCTCGCGCGATGAGGCGTTTCCGCGCCGCTAGCTCGACTTGAGCTTTGTAACATGACCCATCTTGCGGCCGGCGCGGGTGTCGCGCTTGCCGTAGAGGTGCAGCCGGGCGGTGGGATCGGCGGCGAGTTGGGGCCAGGCGTTGGCGTCTTCGCCGATCAGGTTCTGCATTTCGATCGCGGCGATGCGCGTCGTCGGCCCTAATGGCCATCCGGCGACGGCGCGGATGTGCTGCTCGAATTGCGATGTGAGCGCGCCTTCAATAGTCCAATGACCGGAGTTGTGGACGCGCGGCGCCATTTCGTTGGCGATGAGCGCGCCGTCCGGCATCACGAAAAACTCGATCGTCAGCACGCCGACATAGTCGAACGATTCCAGCACGCGTTGCGCGGCGGCCTGAGCATCGATGATATTTTGGTCCGAGACGCTGGCGGGCAGGGTGGTGCGCGAGAGGATGCCGCCCGCGTGTTCGTTTTCGTTGAGGTCGTAGAACGCGATGGCGCCATCGACGGCGCGCGCGGCGATGATGGAAACTTCGCGCTCGAATGCGCAGAAGCCTTCCAAAATTCCCGGCGCGCCCAGCCTCTCATAGGCGCCCTTCGCGTCGGCAGCCGAATTGATCCGGATCTGCCCGCGTCCGTCATAGCCCAATCGCCGCGTCTTGAGGATCGCCGGCGCGCCGATCTCTATGATCCCCGCATCCAGCTCCTCCTGCGATGCGACCGCCTTGAACGACGGAGTCGAAATGCCGGCGCTCTGGAAATAGCTCTTTTCATCGAACCGGTCTTGAGCGATCGCCAGCGCAGCCGGCGTCGGCGCAACGCGCGCCCCGGCATCGATCAGCGCTTCCGCGGTCTCCGCCGGGACGTTCTCGAACTCCGTCGTGACCACCTGCACGCGCCGCGCAAAATCAATCAGCGCGGCGCGGTCGAGATAGTTCCCCACGAGAGTCTTGGCCGCGACGCGCGACGCGGGACTGTCCGGCTCATCAGTGAAGATGCAGACATCGAACCCGAGTTGCGCCGCAGCGATTGCGAGCATGCGGCCAAGCTGGCCCCCACCGAGGATGCCGATCGTGCCGCCAGGCGCCAAAGGACTCATGGCGTTTCGTTCATCTCGGGCTTTCGGACACCGCTTCGGTTTGCGCTTCTCGATAAGATTCAAGCCGTTTGGCGAGTGCTTCGTCCGCGAGCGCCAAGATGGATGCCGCGAGAATACCCGCATTCGCCGCGCCCGCTTCGCCGATCGCCAGCGTTCCGACCGGGACGCCTTTCGGCATCTGCACGATCGACAAGAGGCTATCCAGGCCTTTGAGTTCGCGGCTTTTCACCGGCACGCCAAGCACCGGCAGCAGCGTCATCGAGGCGGTCATGCCGGGGAGATGAGCTGCGCCTCCGGCGCCGGCGATTATGACCTGCAACCCGCGCGACTTGGCGCTCGCGGCGTAATCGTAAAGCCGTTTCGGCGTCCGATGGGCGGAGACGACCTTGGCTTCGTACGCCACGCCGAGCGCGTCCAGCACTTCGGCGGCCGCCTTCATCGTCTCCCAGTCGGATTTGGAGCCCATGATCAGGCCGACCGACGGCGGGGGGGTAGCCATGTTTCGGCTGCTCCTAAAAAACGGCCAAGTAATAGAAGCCGCGGCGGGCGTCCAGTGGAGGCTCGGTTTTCGGGGATCGGATATCGGGGTTCGGCCTTCCGATGTTCGAGCCCCTAATCCAGAGTTAAGCCGCCCTTTACCCGCCCGGCGCATCCCTGTGAGCAAGGATGCTGTTTGGATCGGCCAGATTCGGGCGCGAAACGAGCCGGCTTTTGCAGGAGCTAGGCTTGCGCCGCCACGACGTTTCGGAGGCCGGGATCGAGGTCTTGGCGCGACTCACCGCCGAACTGGCCGCACTGAAAGCCAAGCTCGAAGCAGCCGAGGCGCTTGCGGACCGCGACACGCTTGCGCCGGTCTTCAACCGCCGCGCGTTCCTGCGCGAACTGCACCGCACCATGTCGGAAGTCGAGCGCTACAAGACGCCCGCGGCGGTCATCTACATCGATCTCGACGGCTTCAAAGCGGTCAACGACAGGTACGGTCATTCCGCCGGCGACGCTGTGTTGCGCCATGTCGGCTTGCTCTTGCTCGAAAGCGTGCGCGAAAGCGATGTCGTCGGCCGCATCGGCGGCGATGAGTTCGGCTTGATCCTCAATCGTGCGACGGCCGCCGAGGCGCAAACCAAGGCGCAGGCGCTGTCCGACAAGATCAACTCCAGCGCCATCCTGCATGCGGGCGTCCCGCACCGTATCCGCGCTTCTGTCGGCGTGCATCCGATTGCAATTGTCGAGGATCCTGAAGCCGCGCTGGCGCGCGCGGACGAGGCGATGTACGCCGAAAAGCACGCGCGCCGCGCTCAGGCGCAGGCGTTCGCAGGATTTTGAGTTCATTCAGCGTCGCACCGTGCGGCGCGCATTGGAGGTGGAGACGCCATGAAGATTCGTTCCAGTCTCGCGGTTGCGGCCAGCTTGGCGCTACTCGCCGCGCCGGCATACGCACAGGAAGCGCAGTTCCGCAGCGCCACACCGCAGGCGTTCAGCGCTGCAGAATTGCAGCAATACGGTCTCGCTGCAGACGACGCGACGCGCGCCATAGAGTTGCAGGAGCAGGGCTACACGATCGTGGCGCTGACGCCCGAAGAGGCCGAAGCCTATCAGGCCGGCATCACGCAGACCGAATGGATACTGATCGGCATCGGCGTGCTGATCATCCTCGCCATCGCCTAATCGAGCGATTGCGCGTGAACTTAACGGCCCGGCGAAAGCCGGGCCGTTTCGCTGAGGGCGACAGCTACGTCGCGAAATCGACGACGCGTGCGCGCGCGTCGGTCAGGCTTTGCTGGATTTCCGGCGATTGAGCGAGATCGCTTTCCTCCAGCAGCGTGTACTTGACGCGGTTGCCGTTTTGCATGTCGCCCGAGAGCGCCGTCACGACATCGCGCAGCACATTGTAGGCGCCGCGCGTTTTTGCGACCTGCTCCATCGGCTCGTCCGGCGTCACGGCTGCAAACGCGGTGCAGTTCACCAGCTCGCCCGCCGGATTGATGTAGACCGAACCGGTGATCACTTGGCAGCCTTCCGACCAGCTATTGACGTTGCCGGCCAGACCTCTGCCGCCCCAGTGAATGTTGATGGTGGCGTTGGGCCGCAGCTCTTTCGACATGTCTGCTGCATCGAGCCGTCCGTCGGCGCCGCTGCGGACGATCAGCACGCCATTGCTGAGCGGACGCAGGGCCAGGTATTTCGACTGATGCCAGCCAAAATGATAATCGTGCTGGCCAGGCACGATGTACGGCGCGCCTTGCGCATGGTTGCTCCGGCCAGGGTCGGTTGACCCCTGGAACTTAAACACGAGTCCTTTCATCAGCAGCACGAAGATATCGTCGGACTTGTTGGTGAACTCGCTGCGCCGCAGTCCGATCAGATGGATGTTGCCGGGGCCGGTGAAATCCCAATCTGCGATCTTGCGCGTGTCGCTCGAGCCCGCGAACGCGTTGGCTTTTTCCACCAGCGGCCCGGGGTTCGCCGCCCGCGCCGTTTTCACGCGCTCCAGGAAGCCAAGCCAGGAGTCGTATTCGCCTGGTCGCTGGCGCCAATCGGGTTGCTGACCCGATGCGAGCCAACGCTGCAAGTGCTCGTGCGTCTGCGGTCCATAGCGCCCGTCCGGGACGAAGCCTTGGACGTTTTCCATCGTGCGCACGTATTCCTGGAAGAGGCGGATCGCCGATTGCGTGCGATAGCCGCAAATGCCGTCGGCTCGCCCGCCGGGGAAGAAACCGATCCGCGTCAGCGCCTGCTGCAGCTGTGCGACCGTCATGGCGCCGTCCGCAGGCGGCATGCGCGAGAGTCTGACTTTGTCGAGCTTGTCCGGCACGGCTGAAAGCTGCAGGCGTGTGGTGCGCTCGACTTCTGCGAGATACGCCGTGCACTGATCGTCGCTGACCGCGGCGTCGACACAACCGAGCGCGATCATCGTCGTTGGCCCCGGCGTCGGTTGTGGCGGCGTATCGGGACGCGGTCCTGGCGCTGGTGGCGGTGCGGGCTCCGGTTGTGCGATTGGCCCGGGCGGCGGTTGGGGCGCGGGCGGAGGAATTGGCGGCGCCGGAGCGGGCTGGCTTGGCGTCGTGTTTGACGGCGGTGCAGGGCGCGGCGGCTGCGGCCGCGTGGGCGGCGGCGCCGGCCGTTGCGGCGCACGGCGCGACCCGAACACGATCGTGAATACGTTGTCCCAGAAGCTCATGACCGCTCCCCACCGTTAGCGGCCTATGGGTAGCGCGGCAGGGGCCCGGAGTCGAACCGGGCAGCCCTTACAGCCGCACACTCAGCGCCAGAGCGCCGAAATCTTGGCGCGTGGGCTGGGTTTCGAACTCCTCGGTGCGCCAGACATAGGTGTAGGCGAGCCGCCAAGCGCCGGCGCTGATCGAGAAGCCGGTCTGGAAATCGGCGACATACGGATTGCGCTCGACCGAGGCGCTGTTCTCGTACGTATTGCCGTCCAGGAAGAGATTGCGCGCGACTGCGCGGCCCTGCACGCCGGCGAAGACCTGCCATGAAAGCGGCCCGCCGCTGAAATGCTCGACGCCCGAGAGCGAAGGACGCACGCGCGGCGGGCCGTAATCGTTGTCGAGCCGCCAGCCGATCCGCGCCGCGGCGCCGACGCGGGCTTCAGTGCGCAGCGTGCCGAGCGTCGCGCCGACGCTTGGCGTCAGATCGAATTCGAGACCGCCGACGTCGCTCGACCAACGGCCCCAAGGCGGGCGCCAGCGGCGGTCGAACGATACGGCGAAGGCCAGTTCGTCGTTGAGCTGGCTGTCCCAACCTTGCGGATCGGGCGCGCCGAGCCATTCGTGGATGCCGCGCTGCGCTTCCTCACCCAACGCGGAAGGACCGGTGAGACCGATTTCGAGTTCGTACGTGTCGAGATAGCGCGGTTCGCGGCCGTCTTCGCGATCCTCTTCCGCGCCGACCATGATCTGCATGTAGAGCCAGCCCGCATACGGGTGCTGATCGGGCGGGGCGGGATTGGCGCTGATGTCTTCCGGCGTGAAGATGGAATGGCCGATGGCGAGGCCCCAAAAATCCGGGTCGGAGCCGGAGAATGTCCGCGTCAGTCCGCGCGTGGCGCCGAGCCAGTCCGGCGCGGCTTCGAATTCCGACACGTAAGCGAATTTGATCCCCGACGTGTAGTTGCGGTCGGCGCCCGATGAGAGGCTGTCGTTTTCGACCACCAGGGAAAACACGCCCTTCGTCTCGGCTTCGCGGTGCTGTGCAAACGCCGCCGCGGGCGTCATGGCCGCGATCAGCGCTGCGCCGCTCAGCCACGCGTTCAGGCGATAATGTCCGGCGTCAGCCGATCCTCGATCCATTTGATCTGGTCCCTCAAGACGAGCTTGCGCTTCTTCAGCCTGGCGAGCTGCAGCGCATCCCCACCGCTCTGTTCCTGGAGGGCAAAAATGGCGGAGTCGAGGGCGCGATGCTCCTCGCGGTACTCCATGAGGCGGGCCTTGAGCGCGCGTCGTTCCGGCGTATCGTTGATGTCGAAGCCGGTTCCGTCCTCGGAATCCATGACCCTACGCGTCCGTGGTTCCCGCGCACCCCCGCCGGTGCACGAAAAAGCGAGCTAAGACACGCCTCTGCGGCGCTGTAAAGCGCCGAGAGCGCCGAAAAATCCCGCCAGAATCAGGCGCACAGCAGAAAGTTTATTTTTATTGATGATGTAAGCAGACAACACCAGAAAAGAGGCGCATGCTCGGACTCGCCAAAGCTATAGGAGGCGCCTTCGATGGCTATCGAGCAGCGGCTGCGCGAACTTGACGCGCGCCATCGTGATCTCGACCTGATCATCAAGACTGAAGCCCAGCATCCCTCCGTCGATGCGACGCGGCTCACGGCGATGAAACGCCAAAAACTCAAACTCAAAGAAGAAATCGAACAGCTCCGACAGAGCATGGAGCGCCATTAACCACGTTTCGCGCCGCTTGGACGCGCGAAAAGCTCAACTCTGCGGCGCGCGAGATTGAGCGTACGAGACCCGCGCGCTAGCGTTCCCGGCGAATTCGGGAGCGCCGCGTGCGGGCTTTATTCTCCTTCGAACAAGCGTTGACGCCGGCCGTGTTGACGGCGGTGTTTCAGATTCTGTCTGCCTTCATTGGTCTCTTCGCGGTTCTTGGCGCGCTCGCGGTCCTGACCTCGATCAACACGCCAAACTTCTTCACCGCGCTCCTGATCGCTGTCGGCATGCTGGGCGGCGGCGCGGCGATGATCCTGATGCTCAGGCTGCTCGGTGAAATCTGGATGACTAACCTGCGCGTGCAGGATCGGCTGGGCGTGCTGATCGAGCAGGGTAAGTCGCCCCGCTAGTCGCCATCCACGAGCGCCAGATATTGCCCGTATCCTTCCGCCTCCATCCGGTCGCGCGGGATGAAGCGGATGGCGCAGCTGTTGATGCAGAAACGCTGACCGCCGGAATTGCGCGGGCCATCATCGAAGACATGGCCGAGATGGTGATCGCCGCGCCGCGAGCGCACTTCGATGCGGCGCATGCCGAAGGCGCGATCTTCGCGCAACACGATATTGTTGGGATCGATCGGGCGGGTGAAGCTCGGCCAGCCTGAGCCGCTGTCATATTTCGAAGTCGAGGCGAACAGCGCCTCGCCGGTGCGGGCTTCGACATAGATGCCGGTCTCGTGGTGATCCCAGTATTCGTTGTCGAACGCACGCTCGGTGCCGTTCTGATCCATGACCCAGTTGCGCAGCCGCTCCAGAGCCGATGGCGAGCGTTCGGTCTCGGCGCGAGCCGGCGCGTTGCGCTGCTGGGCGTAAGCGAGCACGCCCGCTGTTCCCGTGAGGAATAGTGCGGCAGCGACAAACGCAAATCTCATGGGCGGCCTCCGTTCAGGGCCTTGTACGCGCGGGCCGGGTCCGCGGTTGCGTACGCGAGCGGCGAACCTGAGTTATACTCCATGGAGCGCAACCGCCCACTGGGGCCAGTCGTATCACGAGCATGATCCACCGCACCTTAATCGCCAGCCTGCTGTTTTTGGCCGCCGCTTGTTCGCCCGCGCCCAGCGCCGCGCAAAGCAGGGCGCAGCCGCGTCAGGAACCGTTGCCTGCGGAGCAGGCGGAAGCGGTGTTCGCGGGCGGCTGCTTCTGGTGCATGGAACACGACATGGGCGCGATACCGGGCGTGATCTCGGTGATGAGCGGCTACACCGGCGGTCGCAACGCCAACCCGACCTACGAGAACCATCCCGGTCATTACGAGGCGGTGCGCGTGCGCTTCGATCCGAGCGTGATCACCTATCGCCAGCTCGTCGACCGCTATTGGCTCTACACCGACCCCACCGACAATGGCGGCCAGTTTTGCGACCGCGGCTCGAGCTATCGTCCGGCGATTTTCGTCACCACCGCCCAACGCGCTGACGCCGAGGCGAGCAAGCGTGCAATCATCGACGGCGGGCGCGTGAACGGGCGGGTCATCACGCCCATCCTGACACTCGGCGCATTCACCGAGGCGGAAGAATATCATCGTGACTTCGCCCGCCGAAATCCCGGCCGCTACGCCATGTACCGCGCCGGCTGCGGCCGCGACGCGCGCTTGCGCGAGGTGTGGCGGCGCTAACTTCGAGCGCGGCGGCTAAGCCGCCACCTTACCTAGCCCTCCTCGCGCGGCTGCTCGTACGTTTCCGGCGGCACCGTTTCTTGTGCGGCTTTCAGCGTCTTCGCGGCAGCCTTGGCTTCGCGCGCCTCTTTGCGCGCCTTTGCGGCGGCGGCCTCAGCCACGACGGCGTCGAGTTCGATCTGGCTGCAGAGGCCAATGGTGACCGGATCGACCGGCTTGATGTTGCTCGAATTCCAATGCGTCCGATTGCGCACTTGTTCGATCGTGGCCTTGGTCGTGCCGATCAGCTTCACGATCTTGGAGTCCGGCACTTCGGGGTGGTTCTTCAAGAACCAGGCGATCGCATCCGGGCGATCCTGACGGCGCGCAATCGGCGTGTAGCGGGCGCCGCGCTTCTTGATTTGCGGCAGGTCGATGCGCTTCTGTTCGAGGGCCTTGAGCTTGTAGGTCTCGTCCGCTTCGCCACGGGCGATTTCTTCGCGCGAAAGAAAGCCGCCGGCGATCGGATCGACGCCGCGAATGCCCTTGGCCACGTCTTCGTTGGCGATGCCTTGCACTTCGAGCGGATGCAGGCCGCAGAACTCGGCGATCTGGTTGAAGCCGAGCGATGTGTTTTCGATCAGCCATACGGCGGTGGCCTTCGGCATAAGGACGTTCTGTGTCATCGGACGGCTCCAAAAAAGCAAAAGCGCCCGGCGTCGTCGCCAGGCGCTAGCCATCTGATGCAACGGGCTGACGCATCCGGGCGCGGACTAGGTCAGTTGTTGGCGATATAGCGCGCGAGGCGCCGGAAGGGAAGGCGCCCGCGCGTGTGATTTCTGGGTTTCGCGGCGCCGGAGTGTTAACGTCCGGCGACCGGGAGGGATCAATGCTGCGCCGTACGCTTCTCGCCGTATTCACTGCGCTTTCGCTCGCCGCCTGCGCTGCAATGCCGAGCGCCGAGCGCTACGATGTCATCATCGCGGACGGAACGGTCTATGACGGCTCGGGCGCCGCGCCTGTGCTGGCGGATGTCGCCATCCGCGGCGATCGTATCGCAGCGGTCGGCGATCTTTCCGGCGCAAGCGCTGCGCAGCGCATCGACGCGCACGGCATGGCGGTGGCGCCGGGCTTCATCAACATGCTGTCGTGGGCGACGGAGTCGCTGATCGAGGACGGGCTGTCGCAGAGCGACATCCGTCAGGGCGTGACGCTCGAAGTGATGGGCGAGGGCTGGTCGATGGGGCCGATCAACGAGGCGATGCGCGCCGAAATGATCCGCCAGCAAAGCTACATCCGCTTCGATCCGACCTGGACCACGCTCGGCCAATATCTCGATCAACTGGTCGAGCGAGGCATATCAACGAATGTCGCAAGCTATGTCGGCGCCACGACTGTGCGTATTCACGAGATTGGCGAGGAAGATCGTCCGCCAACTCCCGAGGAACTCGCACGCATGCAAGAGCTGGTGCGCCAGGCGATGCGGGAGGGCGCTCTCGGCGTCGGCTCTTCGCTGATCTACGCGCCGGCGTTCTACGCCGACACCGATGAACTGATTGCGCTCGTGGCGGCCGCGCGCGAGTTCAACGGCGGCTACATCTCGCATATCCGCTCGGAAGGCGATCGCTACATCGAAGCGCTTGACGAACTGATCGCCATCGCGCGCGCGACGGGGGCGCGTGCGCAAGTCTATCATTTGAAGCCGGCTGGCGAGGCGAACTGGGATTTGTCGGAGGCGGGGCTGGCGAGGCTCGACGCGGCGCGCGCCGAGGGGCTCGATATCACCGCGGATGTGTACACTTATGTCGCCGGCGCCACGGGGCTCGATGCGGCGATGCCGCCTTGGGTGCAGGAAGGTGGGCACGACGCCTGGGTGGCGCGGCTGCGCGATCCGGCGATCCGCGCGCGGGTGCTGGCGGAGATGCGCGCGCCGGCTGTCGGCTGGGAGAGCCTCTATCAACTGACGCGCGGGCCGCAGGACGTCATCCTCATCGGCTTCCGTAATCCGGAGCTGCGCGGCTACACCGGCCAGACACTGGCGCAAATCGCCGCCGCGCGGGGTACGAGCCCGGAAGACACGATCATCGATCTCGTCATCGCCGACAACTCGCGCGTCGACACCGCTTATGTGCTGATGAGCGAAGAGAACCTAGAACGCAATCTGCGCTGGCCTCAAACGATGCTCGGATCGGATGCGCCATCGCTCGCGCCCGAGGGCGCCTTCCTGCAATTCAATCCACATCCGCGCGCTTACGGCACGTTCGCGCGCTTCCTCGGTCGCTATGTGCGCGAACGCCGGCTGATGCCGCTGGAGGAAGCCATCCGGCGGTTGACGACGCTGCCGGCGCAGGCGATCGCCATTCGTGAGCGTGGCGCTTTACAGGTCGGCTATTTCGCCGATGTCGTCGTGTTCGATCCGGTAACGATCTCCGATCACGCGACGTTTGCGCAGCCGCATGCGTACTCGACAGGCGTGCACGACGTGTTCATCAATGGCGTACAGGTGCTGCGCGATGGCGAACATACGGGCGCCAGGCCGGGACGCGTGGTGCGCGGGCCAGGTTGGACCGGCCATGACCAGCGCTGACGAACGCTTGCACGCCGCCGCAGCCGCAGGCGACGCGGAGGCCCTACGCGCGGCATTTGCCGAGGGCGCCGGTGTCAATGCACGCGCCGAGTTCGGCGATACCGCGCTCAATATAGCCGCCGAACGCGGACACGGCGACATCGTCGATCTGCTGATCGCCGCCGGCGCCGACATTGAAAACAAGGGCGGCGCCGACAAGACGCCGCTGATGAATGCGGCGTTCGCCGGCAATCTCGCAGTCGTGCGCCGATTACTCGATGCGGGTGCGCGCATAAGCGACGATTTGTTGCGAAGTCTTTCTCTCAAGGTCAGCATCCTCGAAGAGAATGCCGAAGCCGGAATGGTGCGCCCGGACGCGGCGGCGGCATGGCGCGACTTTCTCGAAGGCCTCGTCGCCGAACGTCGCAAGCAGGATGAGCAAGCCCGCAACTGAGCCCGGTTCGGTAACCGCGCGTTAGCCAAACTTACTAATTCCTTAGCAACAAACGGGCGGGAAGATCGGACCTCACTTGAGGTCCGCCATGCGTGTCCGCTTGTCCCGTTTGTTTGCCGATCGCCGCGGTCTCACCGCAGTGACGTTCGCCTTGTCCTTGCCGGTCATCATCGGCAGCGCCGGATTGGGCGTTGAGGTCGGCTACTGGTTCTTCGAGGAGAGGCGCTTGCAGACGGCCGCCGACTTGGCCGCCAACGCCGGTACCGTCGTGTTGCGTTCCGGAGCAGGCGACAACGCCGTATCCGATGCAGCCGAGGCTGAGGCGATAGAGAATGGTTATGTGCCGGGCGCCATCGTGGTGAACACGCCGCCAACGACTGGCGCCAACCAGAATGGACGGGCGGTGGAGGTTCTCCTTCAGCGCGATCTGCCCCGCTATTTTACCGCCTTGTTCACCAACGAGCCGATGCGTGTACGGGTGCGCGCGGTCGCGGCTTATGAAAACGAACAGCAAGCTTGCATTCTCGCGCTCGACACCTGGGCCAATGACGCGGTGATCTTCATCGGCAACCCGACGGCGACATTCAGCGGCTGTGTCGTGATGTCGAATTCACTGGCGGACGATTCCATCACGATTGCAGGCAGCGCCGACGTGACCGCGCCGTGCATCGTTTCAGCTGGCGGCACGTCCGTGAGCGCCGATCTCACGCTGACGTCCTGTTCGACGCCGATGGAGGAGATGCCGCAGGCGCAGGACCCATACGCCGATCTCTCTGAACCGCCGGTTTCGGGCCTCTGCGCGAGCGTGCCGGGGGGCAATCCTCACGTGCCGAAGACGCTCGACCCCGGCCGTTATTGCGGCGGGCTCGATCTCTCCGGCGAGTTCAACCTGAATCCCGGCGTCTACGTCGTCGACGGCGGCGATTTTCGCATCAACGCCAACGCCACGGTCAGCGGATCCGGGGTGATGTTCTTCCTGACCAACGGCGCGACCGTGCATTTCAACGGCAACGCCGACATCGATCTCTCCGCGCCGACCTCCGGCGCCTATGCCGGCGTGCTCATGTACGGCGATCGCGATCAGGGCAACGCCGAGAATGTCTTCAATGGAACCGCCGATTCCTCATTCACCGGCGCGCTCTACTTCCCGAGCCAAGAGGTCACGCACAGCGGCAATTTTTCCGGCGACAACGGCTGCTTGCGCATCGTCGCGCGCGCGATCGACTTGCGCGGCAATTCCGACTTCGGCACCGACTGCACCGGCGCCGGCCTCGATGTCATCGAAGTGCCAGGCTCCATAAGGTTGGTCGAATGAGCGCGCTCGCTAGACTTTTCCGCTTCGCCCGCAACCGGCGGGGGGCGAGCGCCGTCGAGTTCGGTTTGATCATGCCGGTGCTGGCAGTGACGCTGCTTGGCATCGCCGAGGTCGGCCAGATCGTCTACCAGCGCACCGACATGCACGGCGCGCTGCGCTCGGGTGGCCAATACGTGCTCAATGGCGGGCGCGACCTTGCCGCTGCGCGTGAGATCGTCGTCCGCTCATGGACGGGGATGCCTGAAGACGCGGTCGTTGAAGCTACGCGCTTCTGCCTCTGCAGCAATGTCGCACATGCGTGCAGCAGCCCGTGCAGCGGCGGCTCGGTGCCGGAGGCGTACATCCGGCTGCGTGCGACCGCGACCTTGGGCGGAATTGTCGTCGACTATGGAGACGCCGCGGATGACTCGATTCGCATTCGCTAAGCGGATCGCCCACGACGCGAGCGGCGCGAGCGCGGTCGAGTTCGCGATGATCGCGCCTGTCCTGCTGACGTGCATCGTCGGCATGCTGATGCTCGGTATGGCCTATTACGAAGGCGCGACGGTGCAATGGTCCCTCGAGCGCACCCTGCGCGCCGCCATGATCGATCCGGAGGTGACCGAAGCCGATATCGAAGAACGTCTGGCAGAACAGCTCGAGGCCATCGGCTCGCCCGAGATCGACTTTTCGTATGTAGTGGACGATTCCGGCGCAGTTCCGCTCGCGGTCGCGACAGCAAACTACGAGGTGCCGCTGAATGTCCCGTTTGTGCCTGACCTGGCGCTGCACTTCTCAGCCGAAAGCGTAGCACCCGCGCCGGGAGGCTGAGAGGCGGCGGGCCCGGCGCCGCCGGGCCCACGCTTTTGTTGTGAAAGTTAGCCGTGCGCGAGCGGATGGCGTGGTTGGTAGAGGGCGAGCTTGCCGCCGCTGGGCATGGCGACGGCGGAGATAAGCCCCCAGCCGCGGTCCGCGATATCATCGCACGTAACGCCTTTGGCGCGCAGGCCGCCAATCTCGGCTTCGACGTCATCGGTCATGAAATAGAGATGATAGACATCGTTCTGTTCGTGGGGATGCACGCCCATTTCAGCGGGCGGCAATGCGAAGATCAGCCAGCCTTCGCCGGCGTCGACCGCCTTGAGACCGATCACGTCGCGCAGGAAGGCGCGGTCGGCGTCGGCGTCTTTGGTGAACAGCATGGCGTGCGCGCCGATAATCATGAGCCTGCCCCGATCAGTATCCTCCGATTACCGGGAGGATTTCGCCGGTGATATAGCTCGACATTTGCGGCGAGGCGAGAAAGACGAACGCAGGCGCGATCTCCTCGGGCTGCGCGGGACGCTTCATCTTAGCGTGCTTGCCGAATTCGGCGACCTTCTGGGCCGGCTTGTCGGCGGGATTGAGCGGCGTCCAAACTGGCCCCGGCGCGACGCAATTCACGCGGATGCCCTTGGAGATGAGGTGGCCGGCGAGTGAGCGCGTAAAGGCGTGGATGCCGCCCTTGGTCATCGAATAGTCGATCAGGTCCTTGTTGCCTTCGATGCCGGTGACCGACCCGCAATTCACGATCGCCGCTCCCGGCGCCATGTGCCGCACGCACGCCTGAGCCATATGGAAGTAGCCGTAGAGGTTGGTCTTCAGCGTCTCGTCGAACTGCTGCTCGCTCAGCTCCTCGAATGCGGTGGTGTGGATCTGAAACGCCGCATTGTTGACGAGGATGTCGAGGCGGCCGAATTCCTTGACGATGCGCTCGGCCGTGTCGAGGCAGAACTTCCGATCGGTCACGTCGCCGGGAAAAAGCAGGCACTTCATGCCTTCGTTCTCGACGGCGCGCCTGGTCTCTTCGGCGTCCTCGTGTTCGTTCAGATAAAGGATTGCGATATCGGCGCCTTCGCGGGCGAACAGCACCGCAACGGAACGGCCGATGCCACTATCGCCGCCGGTGATGACGGCGACTTTGCCTTCGAGCTTGCCTGAGCCCTTCCAGAACGGCGCATCGTACATGGGTGGCAGATTGAGGTCGCCTTCATCGCCAGGCTTCTTCAGGTGCTGCGTCGGCATCGGCGGTTCGGGATAGTGGCGAGCGCCTGCCTGCATGGCGTGATCTTCGCCGTTGGAACCGCCATTAGTTCGGTCCTTCGCATCGACCTTTCGCTGGATGTCGCGCTGAATCTGAGCGGTGTGGTCGGGGTCTTTGTGCATGAATTGCTCCGTCTATCGTGAACGGAGAGCGGGACACCGCGTTCCAGGAACTCGGCGCGACCTCCGCCGTTGCTCCGGCAACAGGAGAGTTCCATGGCCGAGCAGCGTCAGCCCGAACGAGAGAAGGAAGCCAGGTCGGGCGTGAAGCCCGGTGAAACGCCGAACACGCCCGGTCCAAAGGGCGGCAAGCGCCCGGTGGAGGAAGAGGATGTCTTTGGTGGCGCCGAACGCGCGCAAAAGGGTCAGCGCGTGGATTCTCCCAACACCAAGCCCTAGGTCGTCAGCACGATCTTGCCGGCATGCGCGCCCGATTGCAGGCGCGCGTGCGCTTGTTCGGCTTCGGTAAGCGGGAAGGTCGAATCGATCACCGGCTTGACGCGACCCGACGCGATCCACGGCCAGACGTTGCGCTCCACTTCCGCGGCGATGCGCGCCTTTTCCGTGACGCTGCGCGAGCGCAGCGTCGCGCCCGTCATCGTCAGGCGTTTCAGCATCAGGCGCATCAGATTGAGCTGCGCCGTCGGGCCTTGCAGGAAGGCGATCATGATGAGGCGGCCGTGGTCGTTCAGCACGTCCAGGTTCTTTTGGATGTAAGGGCCGCCAACCATGTCCAGCACGACATCGGCGCCGCCGAGATCGCGGACGATCATTTCGAAATCCTCGGTGCGATAATTGATGCAGCGTTCAGCGCCGAGTTTCTCGCAGAGCTTCGCCTTCGCGGAGTCACCAGCAGTGGCGATGACGCGGGCGCCGTACGTCTTGGCCATCTGGATCGCGATTGTGCCGATGCCGGAGGCGCCGCCGTGCACGAGCAGGGTCTCGTTCTGTTTCAGCGCGCCAGTCTGAAAGACATTGGCCCAAACGGTGAAGACTGTTTCGGGAAGAGCGGCGGCTTCGGTGATCGAAAGCCCGCTGGGGATTGGCAGCGCCGATCCTTCATGCGCCACGGCGTATTCGGCGTAGCCCCCGCCAGCCAGCAGTGCTGCAACTTTATCGCCGACATGCCAGCGTGTGACTCCAGACCCGAGTTCGACGATCTCGCCGGCGACCTCGAGGCCGAGGATCGGTGAAGCGCCGGGCGGCGGCGGATAAAGGCCCGCGCGTTGCTGCAGGTCCGGGCGGTTGACGCCGGCGGCTTCGACCCTGATCAGAATTTCGTGCGCGCCGGGGCGGGGGACATCGTCCGTCACAAGGGATAGCGGCTTGTCCGGAGCGTGAATAACCCTACGCATTGTCGGCGGTTTCAGCACGCGCGCCTCCCTTAAACTGAGGTCTCTTTCGGGTTATACTCCGTCCGAGGAGATTGGCCCATGATCGACGACGATCCTTTTGCGCCGCCGGTGAAGAAGGCGGTTCCCCTGGAACAGCAATTGGAGAACGCCTCGATCGACGAACTTGAAGTTCGCATCGAAAAGCTCAAGGCCGAGATTCAACTTTGCGAGACCGCGATCAAGGCCAAGCGCGCGCAGCGCGCGGCGGCCGATTCGGTGTTCGGCGCGCCGCCGTCTTAACCCATCGCGTCTGGTTTTGGCCTATGACGGCCCGCGCCTTGCGACCCACTCAGGCACATGACCGATACGAACCAGACTTCCCCTCTAAGGGCGCCTTTCGACGCGCAACGGGCGATTGATTTCGCTCGTTCGGAGCTTTTCGAGCGCACTTTCAAGGAAGGGATGGGTCTGGTGGAGGAAACCGCCGCCTATCTGGACGGCCCCGGCCGCGCGGCCTCGAAGCGCTTGTCGCGCGCCGCAGCACTTGCCTATGCGGGTGAAAGCATGCGCCTCACCACGCGGCTGATGCAGGTGGCCTCGTGGCTTTTGGTCCAGCGCGCGGTGCGCGATGGCGAGATCCAGTTGGCCGAGGCCTCGAGCGAAAAATATCGCCTCATCTCGCGCGAGCCGCAGCCGAACGCAGCCTTTGCCGGCAGCGACGATCTCCCGGAGGCGCTGAAGAGTCTCATCATCCGCGGGGGCGCGATCTACGAGCGCGTCCGGCGGCTGGACGAGACGATGTACGATGGCGGGGACGAACCTGCCAATGCGGTGTCTGGGCAGATGGCCCTGCTGACGCAAGCATTCACGCGATAACGCAGGGGCGCGAAGTCGCCAAAACGCAAATACGAAAATCGCCAGCCGGGCATCCGACTGGCGTTTTAGTTCTGCTGGCTGGCGCAGCTGAACATTTCCAGCGCGCTTGGAGGCCCGCGCTCCAACTTGTGGGAGGCGGGCCGCCTCATTTCTTCTTCATGAAGCCGCCGAACTTGTCGTTGAAGCGCGAAACGCGGCCGCCGCGATCGATCAGGGTCTGGTTGCCGCCGGTCCAGGCCGGATGCGACTTCGGGTCGATTTCGAGCGCCAGCGTGGCGCCGTCTTGACCGTAGGTCGAACGGGTCTTGAAGGTCGTGCCGTCGGTCATCTGGACCGTGATGAAGTGGTAGTCGGGGTGGCCTTCGTCTTTCATGATCCGGATTCCTGGGAAAATCGAAGCGGGGCTGATAGCGGAAGGCGGCTGGGGAAGCAAGGGCAGGCGATGATCTGGCTGTTTCTAGGAGCGTTAGGCGGGCTCGCGGTGGTCGGTGTTGCGGCCTGGGCCAGAGGAGAGCGCCGAAAAGTGGAGCGCGAGACCGCCGAGCGGCGCGAGCGGGCGCGGCTCAAGTCCGAGGAAGCGCAACTATTGGCCAAGCTCAAGGACCGCGAAAGCTGATGGCGACGGCGGGCTATTCCGGCACGCCGCTGGCGAAGAAGCTCGGCTTCAAACCGGGCGAGCCATTGTGGGCGTCGGGCATGCCGGCGTCGGTGAAGAAAGTGCTCGATAAGGAGGCCGGCCCTCGCTACTTGGCGCGGCCGACCAAGACGCTCGCTGCGGCGCACATCTTCCACACCAGCGCCAACAAGCTGGAGGCCGAACTCGAGAGCCTGCGCAGCAAGCTCGCGCCGGACGGGATGATCTGGGTGTCGTGGCCGAAGAAGGCCGCGAAGGTCGAGACCGACATCACCGAAGACATGATCCGCAAAGTCGCGCTGCCGATGGGCTTTGTCGACGTGAAAGTGTGCGCGGTGGACGAGATCTGGTCGGGCTTGAAGCTCGTGATCCGCAAGGCGCTACGCTGAGGCGGCCTCTTCCTTGGCGGTCGGTTCGATTTTCATTGGCTTGGCGGGCGGCAGATCGGGCACCAGGCGCAACAGGAACGGGTTGACCGCGATCGAGATCATCGCTGCGCCGAGAATGAGGTTGTAGGTTTGCGACGACAACACGTCGAGCTGACGGCCGAGCCCTGCAAGAACAAACGAGAACTCGCCGATCTGCGCAGTGCCGAGAGCCACAAGCAGGGACGTGCGTTTCGACTGCCCGAGCATACGCATCGGCCAGTACGCGAGTGTAGCTTTGCCGGCGATGATCACGGCCACGAGAGCGGCCAAGATGACTGGCTGACGCAACAGCACGCCGGGATCGAACAGCATGCCGACCGCCACGAAGAAGAGCACCGCGAAGGTGTCGCGCAGCGGCAGAGAATCCTCGGCGACCTTGTGCGAAAAGCGCGAGCCGTTGAGCGCAAGTCCGCCGAGGAAAGCGCCGAGCGCGAAGCTCGCGTCGAACCAGAAATACGCGATGCCGGCGACGCCCAACGCCAGCGCCAGGGTGCCCAACGAAAGCAGTTCGCGCGACTTGGTGTGCGCGATCTGAATGATGAGCCACGGGAAAAATCGCCCCCCGATGGCGAGCATCAGCACGACGAAAATCGCGATCTTGCCCACCGTGATGCCCACGGCCCCTGCGATGGCCACGAACGAGACCTGATTGCCCCCAGCCATGGCGGCGACCAGCGCCGGCAGCACGACTATGGCGACGATGATGATCACGTCCTCGACCAGGAGCCAGGAGACGCTGATCCGTCCTTCCTCACTTTTCAGCAGCCGCCGGTCTTCGAGCACGCGCAGGAAAACGATGGTTGAGGCGATGGACACGGCGATGCCGACAATCACGGCCTCGGCGGCGGCCATGCCGAGCGCGACGCAGACGCCGGCGCCGACGATGCCGACCAGTACCGTCTGCAGGAGCGAGCCGGGCACTGCGATCCAGCGCACCGCCCAAATGTCCTCGAGCGAGATTTTGAGCCCGACACCGAACATCAAGAGGATGACGCCGATCTCGGAGAGCTGCAGCGCAAGATCGAGGTCGGCGGTGAAGCCGGGCGAATAGGGGCCGACGGCAAAGCCGGCCAGGAGGTAGCCGACGATGGGGGAGAGCCGCAACCGCGACGCCAAGAACCCGAACAGAAACGCCAGCACGATCGCGGCAACGAGGGTCGTGATGAGCCCGTGTTGCTCCATTCCTCCGGCGCTCCCTCCTTCTGTGGCCCATAACGCACACCGCCGCGCTCACGCGCAAGGCGAGCGGGCCAAGATTCTCGAAGGAAGGAACAGAAGCGGCGTCCGCCTCGTTTTTGCCGCAACGGGTGGGGGATCGAACGGGCTGATCGACTATGGCTTACGATTCCGCGCGCTTTACCGACTTCTCCGCTGCCGCCGCGAAGGATTTCCGGCGTGACGAGCGTTTCGCCATTCTCGTCGGCGGCGCGTCCATCGGCGTTCTTACGGGCCTGGGCGCCGCGTTCGCCCTTGGCCGCACGGGCTGGTGGCCGATGCTGGTTGCGGCCCCGGTGTTTGCGCTGGCGGCGTACTTGGCGGTCGCTACCTTCCGGGACGCCGTCGATCGGCGCGCGCTCGGCTGCGCAGTCGCGGCCGGTCTTGTGGCGCTCTCGTTGCTTGCGTGGCCTGCGATAGCGGTCGTCTTCCCGATGTCAGCGCCGCAGTTCTGGATCGCGCCAGCTGTGACTTTGGGCTCGATGGTGTTGCTCGCTTCATGTTGGAGCGGAACCCAAGGCGCCATGTACCGGCTTTCGGGCGAAGCCGCGTCAGTCTGCGCCATCATCGGCTTCCTCGGCTTGACGCAAATTATGACGTAGCCGCGGGCGCCAGGCCCACCGCGGACGCCGCTTCCTTTTGGCGTTTCGCGAGAGCCTCGGTCGAGAAGCCCTCGACGCTTGCGGCGAACATGGCGCCGAAGTTCAGTTCCGCTCTCAGGTGCAGGAATGCGGCGCCGAGGCCGATGGCGGCGCGGTCCATGAACACGAACTCGCGGGGGATCAGCACGGGGCCGAGAGTCTTGAGGCGCTTGCGCACCTCGAAGGCTTCTCGCCGCCCGTAGGCCGAGGGCGGCACATCGTCGGCGATGGTGCGGACGCGATCGTCGAGCAGGGGGCCGTAGATGAAGCGGGCCCACATGGTCAGCGCATCGATCAATTCGGCGTTGAGGTTCTTGAAGCCCCAGATTTCGTAGGCGTGCGCCACTTGATCCATGTCGACGGCCTCTAGGCCGCGATAAAGGCCGACGACGCCGTCGAGAAAGCGCGGCGGGAAGATGCGCACACAGCCGAAGTCAAGCAGATGCAGGCGTTCCGCGTTTTCGGTCAGCGCGTAATTGCCGAGATGGGGATCGCCATGGATGATTCCGTATTGGGTCATCGGCCCCCACCACGCCTTGAACAGAAGCTCGGCGATGCGGTTGCGTGTTTCCTGCGGTTCGTCGAGCCAATGCATCAGCCCGCGCCCTTCAAGCCAGGTCATGGTCAACAAGCGCTTGCTTGATAGCTCCTCCAGCGGCTCTGGCGTCCCGATGCGCGGATCGTCGGCCAGCATTGCCGCAAACAAATGCATGTGTTTGAGTTCGCGGTCGTACTCCAATTCTTCCCGCAGCCGTTCGCCGACTTCTTCAATGGCCTCGGTGGAATCGATGGTTTTGTCCATCGACTTGAATAGCGTCAGCAGCGTGCGGAGCTGGCCGAGATCGGCTTCGACTGCGCTCGCCATATCCGGATACTGAAGCTTGCACGCCAGCGTCCGGCCGTCGTGGGCGACGGCGCGGTGGACTTGCCCGAGCGACGCCGCCGCGGCCGCTTCGCGTTCGAACGATGCAAACTTGGTTTCCCAATCGTCACCAAGTTCGGCGCGCATCCGCCGCTGCACAAAGGGCCAGCCCATCGGCGGGGCGTGCGCCTGCAGTTTGCGGAACTCTTCCGCGTAGGCTTCTGGCAGAAGATCGGGAATGGTGGCGAGCAATTGCGCCACTTTCATCAGTGGACCCTTGGAGCGGCCCAAAGCCTGGCGCAGCGCGCGCGCCAGCGCCTGCTGATCGCCGCCGGTCATACGCGCAGCGACCGCGCCGGAAATATTCGCACCGACCGTCGCCACACGCCCGATGCGCGCGGTGATGCGATTGCGTTCGGGGTCCTTCGCTTCGCTCATGGCGAATAGCGAGTAGCGAATAGAGAATAGGACTGGCTTGTCCCTAGGTCTGCGCTCGGTCCTCTATTCGCCATTCGCTACTCGCTATTCGCTATTCGCCACTTGGTGAACACGCCATTCATCTAATGCCTACGAGGCCTTACGAAAATCGCGTTCGAGTGTGCCATTTTAACGCGACTTGAACGTCTCATCCGTAAGGTCCCGCCAACGATAAGCGTTTCCGCCAAGAGAGACGCGTCGAAAAAGATGTTGGTGGGTACACATGGGCAAGACGATCCTGATCGTCGATGACGATCCGGCGCAGCGCCGTCTGTTGCAGGCGGCTGTGGAGCGCAACGGTTTCCTGACGCGAGCGGCCGAGAATGGCGACCAGGCGGTCGAGGCCGTCGATAAGCACGCGGATATCGACATTGTGCTCTTGGATCTCGTCATGCCGGGCATGACCGGCCAGGAAGCGCTCAAGGAAATCCGCATGCGCCGCAGCGATCTGCCGTGCATCGTGCTGACCGCGTCCGGCGGCATCGACACGGTCGTCCAGGCCATGCAAGCGGGCGCAACAGACTTCTTCGTGAAGCCGGCCTCGCCGGAGCGGATCATGGTGTCGATCCGCAACGCGCTCGAGATGTCGAATTTGAAGACCGAAGTCGTGCGCATGAAGAAGCGCGCTGCCGGTCAGATGAGCTTTGACGACATGGTCGCCAACGCGCCGGTGATGGCGCCGGTGGTGCGCATGGGCCGTCGTGCGGCGGCGTCCAACATCCCGGTGCTGATCACCGGCGAGAGCGGCGTCGGCAAGGAATTGCTGGCGCGTGCGATCCAGGGCGCCTCCGAGCGCGCCGGCCGGCCGTTCGTGACCGTGAATTGCGGCGCGATCCCGGAGAACCTGGTCGAGAGCATTCTGTTCGGCCACGCGAAGGGCAGCTTCACCGGCGCCACCGACAATCACGCCGGCAAGTTCGTGGAAGCGAACGGCGGCACGCTGTTTCTTGATGAAGTGGGCGAATTGCCGCTCGACATGCAGGTGAAGCTGTTGCGCGTGCTGCAGGAAGGCGAAGTCGATCCGGTCGGCGCCAAGCGGCCGGTGAAAGTCGATGTCCGCATCATCAGCGCGACGAACAAGGATTTGGCGAAGCTCGTCGCCGACGGCGCGTTCCGCGAAGACCTTTATTATCGTCTCAACGTGTTCCCGATCGAGGCGCCGCCGCTGCGCGAGCGCAAGGAAGACCTGGCCACATTGGTTCAACGTTTCGTCGCCCGCTTTAACGCGGAAGAGGGCCGCAATGTCCGCGGCGCGTCGGCTGCAACGATGCAGATGCTGATGGACTTCGATTGGCCAGGCAACGTCCGCCAACTCGAGAACTCGGTATTTCGTGCGGTGATCCTTTGCGAAGGCGATCTCTTGCAGCCGGAAGACTTTCCCCAAATCTCCGGCCTGAAGCCGCTCGTCGCTGCTAATGACGCGCTGCCGGTGGAAGTATCGGCGCCGGCCAATGATCATCACGTGACGGCTTCGCACGCCGCGTTCGCGGACGCGGTCGTCGCCGCCGGCGAAAGCGCGCCGCAGCCGGTCAAGGTGTTCGACGGCGAAGGTCATTTGCGACAACTCGAACAGATCGAACGCGATCTGATCGAACTCGCCATCGATCACTATGCCGGACACATGTCGGAAGTGGCGCGCCGCCTGGGCATCGGCCGCTCGACGCTCTATCGCAAGCTGCGCGAGTATGGGCTCGAAGAGAAGGCGGCGGCGGAAGGCTGAACGCTATTCTTCTGAACGATTGGGCCGCTGGCGTTGTTTCCAACCCAGCGGCTTTTTCGTCGTCAGCCCTTTGCGCTTCTTGCCGCGCGCTTTGGCGGCAATCTCCTTGAGCTTCACCGTTTGAAGCATCGAGAGCGCATCGTCTTTGCGGCCCTTGCTGAGATCGGCGAAGGCGCTGCCGTACTTTTCGAGGCGCTGATCGACTTCGGTGAGAAACTCGTTCTCCCACTGCGAATAGTCGACCGCGCCTTCGCCCGGTTTCACTTCACCCGTTTCCGGATCGATCGTCTCTGGCGCGCTGCCCTGGGAAGCGAGCTTGCGGACAATCCGCAGCGCCTTGCGCGTCTTCTTGCGATCAATCTCGCGGGGCATTGCAGGGACTAGGTTCTAGGGACTGGGCACTAGGGTTGCAATTGCCCCAGTCCCGCGTCGCAAGTCCCTCGTCCCTTAAATCTCGCCCAGCGCGTGGAGATAGAGCTCGCGGATCTGATCCTGCTCTTCGCGCTCTTGGCGGTCCTGCTTGCGGATACGGATCACTTGGCGGAGCACCTTCGAGTCAAACCCAGTGCTCTTCGCTTCGGCGTAGCTTTCCTTGATGTCGTCGCCGATGGATTTCTTCTCTTCCTCGAGCCGCTCGATGCGCGCGACGAGCTGACGCAGTTTTTCCTGCGCGCTTTGCGTCAGCGATTGGGTCGCCACCACATTATCCGTGCCGCCGAAGTCCGCCATGCGCCCACACCTCATCGTTTCGAGAATCGAATCGTTGCGGAAAGGCTAGTCCTGAGCGGGCGCTGACGTCATCTCGTTGACACGCCGAATCGCGGCGATGACCAGATCCGTCCTCAGCCGATGCGGCATGTGCCCGGTGTCGGGCGCGATCACCAGTTCCGCTGCGGGCAGTGTGGATGCTAACGCGCGCGCGTGGCGCTTGGGCGAAACGACCTTGTCCTTTTCCGCCGTGATGATGACCGTCGGTGTGAGCAAGTCGGCGTAACGCCCGTGTTGTGCGCCAAACTCCCGGTTCGACGCGCAGACATCGAGCGCGCTGGCGCGGAACGCGCGTGGGCGGAAGATCAGCGGCACGCCGGCGGTCTCGAAATAATTCACCGGCACGGGCGCGGGCCAGAAATTATTGGCGACGCTCTGCGGGCTCATCACCGGGCCGAGCCATGGCACGAGAAGGCCGCAGAAAATGTCGCCCAGGATCGGCGTCGCCGAAAGCCGTGCCCACCAAGCGGGCTTGCCCGGGTAGGGATTACACGCCGGCGCCACGAGCACGAGGCCGCTGACCAGGCGCGGATGATCGAGCGCAAGGCGCAGCGCCACAGCAGCCCCCAGCGAATGCGCGACGATCAAAGCGGGGCCTTGGCCAGTCTGTTCGAGCACGCGCGCCGCGCAGCGGGCTTGGCTCGCAAGCGTTTGTGCATCGCGCTTGGCGCGCGCAGAATGGCCCATGCCGGGGCGGTCGTAGGCGATGACGCGATGGAGCGGGGAGAATTCGTCCGCGAGCGGTCCCCAGAGCTCAAGCAAGTTCGAGCTGGCCCCGTGGATCAACAGAATGCGCGGCGAACCTTCTAGGCCCGCTTCATGTACGTGCAGGCGCACGCCGTCCGCATCGATAAAGCGGCCCGATGGAGGGAAACGCGCCTCCGTGTCGCGCACATAATCGCGCGCATTGACGGCGAGCGCATACGCCCCGAACGCGATCGCCGCGGCGATCGCCAATAGCCAGAAGATCATGCCTCGCGGCCGTCGACGCGCGGTTCGAGGCGGCGCACGCCTTGGAGCGCGACCTCATAGTGAGGATGAATTACAAGCGCGGCGCGGAAAGCTTCGAGCGCCTGGCGCTGTTGCCCGAGCTCTTCGTAGATAAGCCCAAGCCCCGCGAGGGCCCCGAAGTGGCGCGGCTCGCGCTTCAGCGTCTCCTGGATCGCAGCGATGGCGCCGCGATAATCGTCGGTCGCATAGTAGAGGTTGGCGCGGCGATTCCAGGTCTCGGCGTAGTCCGGCGCGAGGTCGGAGGCCTGGTCGAGGAAGCGCTCGGCAAGGTCGGCGTCGCCGGCATTCTCAGCCGCGGTAGCGCGTTCCAGCAGAATGTTGACCGTCGGTGATCCGCTGTCGGCCCAGCGCGCCCAAATGGCTTGTTCGATCGGGGCAGCGGCCTGGGCGCTCTCGGCCTGCTCCAATTGGGCGAAAAGATTGTCGAGTTCGGGATCGACGCGCGTGGGCGCGCCTGAACCGGCGTTGCATGCCGCAAGCGAAAGAGCGGCTGCGATAGCGATAACGAAACGGCGCATGACGAGATGAATCGGATTCATCTTACCTGAAATTCACAACGCCCGCGAGGGCTTCGCGGGCGCCTGTGAGCTTCAATTGGGGCCTAATTCAGCCCTGCTTGGCCTTATACCGGGGGTCGACCTTGTTGATGACGTAGACCCGGCCTTTGCGGCGCACGACCCGGCAAGCCCGGTGGCGGGCTTTGAGCGACTTGAGCGACGATTTGACTTTCATGGCCGTTTTCCAGGGCGAAATGGAAGCGGGGCTTCTAAGGGGGGCGTTGCCCCAAGTCAATCGAGGGACCGTTGATGCGGCGCCCGACGCACAATAAGGGCGTTCGAGGGCTGATGACGAAGGGGTACGAGATGGCGCGAGCCTTGATCCTTGCCGCGGCGGTTTCGCTGGCGATTGCCTGCGGGCCGTCCACGGTGGGCGCGCAGCCGACGCCACCGCCGCCCAGCTTCCAATCGTCCGGGAACCAGGCGTTCGACGAATGGCGCGACGATTTTGCTCGCCGCGCCGTACAGCGGGGGCGTGACCCCGCCGTCCTCGCTCGGCTGCTTTCGGGGATTACCCCGGACGAGCGCGTGATCGAGCTCGATCAGCGCCAGCCAGAATTCGTGAGCCCAGTCTGGGATTATGTCGGCAATCGCGTGACCGAGCGGCGCATCGGCGACGGGCTCAATCTGAAGAGCGCAATCCGGCCGACCCTCGAAGCGGTCGAACAGCGGTATGGCGTGCCGACGGGCATCATCCTCGGCATTTGGGGGCTCGAAAGCAATTACGGTGAAGCGCCGCTCAATTACGACGCCGCCGCGGCGCTGGCGACGCTTGCCTACGAAGGCCGACGCCGCCAGCAGTTCGAAGGCTACCTGCTGGCGCTTGCCGAAATGGTGGAGCGCAATTTGGCCGATCAGGAACAACTGCGCTCATCGTGGGCGGGCGCACTCGGCCAGCCGCAATTCATGCCGGATGTCTATCTCACCACGGCCGTGGATTGGGATCAGGATGGCCATCGCGACATCTGGACCAATCGCGGCGATGTCGCGGCCTCAATCGGCAATTATCTGCAGGATCGCGGCTGGCGGCGCGGCGAACCGGTGTTCGACGAAGTGCGGCTGCCCGACGGCTTCGATTATTCGCTCGCCGACGGCACGCAGCGCTCGATCGCCGACTGGCATCAGCGCGGCGTTCGCAGAATCGATGGCGCGGAATGGCCGGGCGAGACGTGGGCGCTCTCGTCGCAACTCTTCCTGCCCGCCGGCGCCAATGGCCCCGCGCTCATGCTCCACCCGAATTTCTCGGTTATCCGCCGCTACAACAATTCGGACCGCTATGCGCTTGTCGTCGCGTTGCTCGCGCGTGCGTTCGACGGCCAAAGCAGCACGTTGGTCCGCGATTGGCCGCGCGCGGCGGGCTCGCTGAACCGCGAAGAAATACTCGAACTGCAGACCTTGCTAAATGGCTTGGGCTACAATTCCGGCAATCCCGATGGTTTGTTCGGCTCCGCCACCCGCGGCGCCGTTCGCTCGTACCAGGCGGCGCAGGGTTTGCCCGCCGACGGCTTCCCCACCTCGGCGCTACTGGCGCGCGTGCGTCAAAGCGCAGGCGTCGCCTCGTCCGAGCCGCCGCGCACGCCGCGCGGGTTAGGACGCGGCGGCATTCGCGAATTGCAGCGTTTGCTCAATCGGCTGGGCTACAGCGCCGGGCGCGCGGACGGCCTCATTGGCGCACGCACCCGCGACGCGATCCGCTCGTTCGAACGCGCGCAAGGGATGGAAGTGCGCGGGCGCGCGACAGACATCGTGTTGGAGCGGGCGCGGGCCGCAACCGGCTAGCTCGGCGTCGGCTCGCTGGGCGGCGGCTCTGCGCTGACCGCGTTGCGCAGGCGCCGGCTCCGCAGTGCGAACGCCATCATCGCCACCAGCAACACCAGCATGACGATCAGCGGCGCGTTCATGCCGACGCGCTCGTAGACGACGCCGCCGATCAGCGGCGAGAACACGAATCCAGCGCCATTGGCGGCGACGATCAGGCCCGCGGCGTTGCCTTGTTCTTCAGGGCGGACAGCGACAGAGGCGCCGCCGGTGAAACCGGGCCGCGCCAGCCCTGCGCCTAAGCCCTGCACAGCTTGCGAGACGAGCAGGGCTGCCAGCGTGTCGGCGATGATCTGCACGCCGACGCCGAGCGCCAAGAGGCCCGCGCCCCACGTCATCAAGCCGCGCGGCCCAAGCCGTAAGCGCGGCAAGATCGCCATTTGCGTTGCGAGAAGCGCAAGCGCGTTGACCATGAAGCCCGCGGCCGTCAGCTCCGAGCCGTGCACGCCGTCGGCGTTCAGCCGGTCCATTGTGAAGAGCCCGAATACTTGTACCGTCACGCCGGCGACGATCGAGAGCGCAAAGCCATAGAGTAGATAAGCGCTGATGCGCGGGTCGTTCACCAGCGCCAGCGACTCGCGCCATTCTCCGCGCGGGCGTTCGCTTTGCGGCGGCGTGTTCTCCGGCAAGAAGCGCCAGATCAGGAACGCCGCGATCGCGGCGAGAACCGCGATCATCCAGATCGGAAACACAAGGCCGAATTTCGCGGCCAACGCGGCGCAGATCGCCGGCCCGAACGCCTGGCCGAGTGCGAACGCGGCGGTGAGGCCGGCGAGTTGCTCGGTGCGTTCGAAGCGGCTGGTGCGGTCGGCGATGTAGGCTTGAGCAGCCGGCGATGAAGCCGAACCGAACGCGCCGAAGATCGCGCGCGCGAGCATGAGCCAGGTGAACAGCCACATCCCGGCAAGCACCCCGTTCATGCCCAGAAGCACGACGCCGCCGAACGAGGCCATCGACACCGCGTACGCCGCGAGCCCGAGTGCGGCGACCGGCTTGCGACCGATTCTATCGGACAGACGTCCCCAGCCTGGGCTCATCAGCACCCAGAGCAGCGCGGATAGAGAGAATATCCAGCCGACGCTCGAATCGGGAAGCCTAAGTTCGCGCACCAAGGGTGGCGCAACAGCGAGCAGCATCGAATTGCCGGCGCCGATCACGAGCAGGCAGATGAACAGCAGCCGGAACTGGCGATTGCGTCCAATCGGCGCGCGCGGATCGGCGCGCGCGGCGTCGGGCAGGGGCGCTTGGGTGTCGGGCATGAAGCCCGCTTTGCTACGCCGAACCGGTCGCGCCGGAAAGTGCTCTGGCGTTACGGAAGGTCGGCGCCTACACCGTGACCTGCGCTCCTAGTTCCACCACGCGCGATGTTGGAATGTGGAAGAACTCCGTGGCGTCTGCAGCATTTCGCGCCAGGAAGACGAACAACAGATCCTGCCAGAACGGCATGGCGCTCTTTCGCGTCGGCACGAGCGCGCGCCGGCTCAGGAAGAACGAGGTGGTCATGATGTCGAAGTGCAGGCCTCGATCGCGCGCCAGCGCCAGTCCGCGCGCGACATTCGGCGTCTCCATGAACCCAAACGTCAGAGTGACTTGATGAACATCGGGGCGCAGGCTCTTGATCTTCAGGCGCTCCGCGTCGCTCGCCCGCGGCATTCCCGAGAATTTCACCGTGAGCAAGATGATGTTCTCGTGCAGCACCTGATTGTGCTTCAGGTTATGCATCAACGCCGTGGGTGCGGCCTCCGGATCGGCCGTCAGGAACACTGCCGTCCCGCGGACACGCTGCGGCGGAGAGAGCGCGAGCAGTTCCAGCAATCCACTCAGGCTGCCGCCGGGTTGACGCGTGCGTTTTTCCAGCAGCGTTGAACCGCGCACCCAAGTCCACATGACCAGGACGAAACCAGCGGCGATGACGAGCGGTACGATGCCGCCGCTCGCGATCTTCATGAGGTTGGCGCCGAGGAAGACAAGTTCGAGCGCGATGAATGGCGCCATGATCGCAATGGCGACCCACAACGGGCGCTTCAGGACCTTCCAAATCGCTGCGACCGCGATCAGCGACGACGTAATCATCGCCCCGATCACCGACACGCCATAGGCGGCGCCTAATGCGCTCGACGTACCGAAAGCGAGAGTCAGACCAAGCACGCCCGCCATAAGCAGGTAATTCACTTGCGGCATGTAGATTTGGCCGAACTTCTTGGCTGAGGTCTGCAGAATCTGCATGCGCGGCAGCATGCCGAGTTGGATCGCTTGTTGTGTCAGCGAATAGGCGCCGGAAATGACAGCTTGGCTCGCAATGATTGTCGCTGCTGTTGCGAGAATCACGAGCGCAGGGCGCCACGCTTCAGGCGGCATGACGAAGAACGGATTGGACAAGGTCTCCGGATGCGCCAGCACCATGGCCCCTTGGCCCAGATAGTTGAGCGCAAGACATGGAAAGACGAGCCAGATCCAGCCCGCCGCAATCGGTCTCCGGCCAAAGTGGCCCATGTCGGCGTAGAGCGCCTCCGCACCGGTCACCGTCAGAAACACCGAACCGAGGACGATGAATCCAAGCACGCCATGGCTCGCCATGAAGCTTAGCGCCGGCAGCGGATTGAACGCGGCAAACACGCCCCAATCGTCGCTCAAATGATAAAGGCCAAGTGCGGCCAGCACCGCAAACCAGATGACGCAAACCGGGCCGAACCAGGCGCCGACGCCTCCCGATCCATGCCGTTGCACTAGAAACAGCACGATCAGGATCGTCAGCGTGATCGGCATGATGAAGGGTTCGATGCGGCCAGTGAGTTGCGGCAAGGTCGCCAGACCTTCGACGGCTGAGAGAACGGAGATTGCCGGCGTCAGCATGGCGTCGCCGCAGAACATGCCGGCGCCTATCATGCCGAGAACGAAGAGGTACGGCGTGCGCTTGCCGATCGCGCGCTGCACCAGGGCCATCAGAGAAAGCGTGCCGCCTTCACCGCGATTGTCGAGTCTCAATAGGATGAAGACGTATTTGAGCAGCACGACGGCGATCAGCGCCCACAGCATCAGGGAGATGACGCCGATGACGTCTTCGCGCTCTACCGCTCCACCGCGGGCGACATGCAGTATCGATTCGCGAAAGGCATAGAGCGGACTGGTGCCGATGTCACCGTACACGACGCCGATCGCGGCGAGCGCGAGCGACCAGAATCCTGCTTTGCGATGGGCGATCGCGTCGCCTTCTTGGGCTGCGGTGGCGGTTTGCGTGCTCAGTGGAGGCTCCATTCCGGCATGGCGTGGCACGGGCGCGCATAAAGATTCCATGTGGTTGATCGAGGTTGCGTAGAGGCGCATCTAAGCCATGAGTTTTGGGAACCTGCGGCCCGTGCCTATCCGTCCGAGTACAACCGAGCTTGCATGGGCCGCGCTCAGCGTGGTGCTGGGTGTCGGCGCAGCTTCTGTCGTCGCGTCCGCCGCGGAGCGTTGGCTCGATCCGCAGAGCTTGGCGCTCTTCTTTGTCGTGCCGATCATTGTCGTTGCGATCGGGCACGGCCTTTGGGCCTCGCTCGGTGCGTCGTTCCTCAGCGCAATGGCTGTCAATTTCTTGTTTGTGGAGCCGCGCTACACGTTTGTAGTCGCGCGGCCGCAGGATGCCGCGGCGCTTGTCCTATTCGCGCTTGTTGCGGCACTTTCCAGTGCGATCGCGGCCCGCGCACGGGCTGCGGCGGGGAGCGCAGAACAGCGTGCGCAACAGGCTTCGCTTCTCCAGGAACTCGCGTCGGAATTCGGCGCGTGTCAGGACGACGGCGCTGTTGCGAGCGCTGCCGCCGCTGCATTGAGTCGCTTGGGCGGCGGACGTGGGCTTGTCGTAGCGGCTGACGAAAGACACTGGGGCGAGGGCTTTGACGAAAATGCCCACCTGGCGGCGCGCTGGGCGATGGCGACCAAACAGCGGTTCGTGCCATCGCCTGATGCGCCGTACGACACCAGCTGGCGCTTCTGGCCAGCAATAGCGCGCGGCCCTTGCGCCATGGCCGTTGGGGTGGACGCTGCAATGGATCCAGAAACCGAAAGCGTCGCCCAACAAATCGCGGGTCTTGTGGCGCTCGCAGTTGCGCGCGTTGCGGCGGCGGAGAGCGCCGAACGCGTGCGACTCGAAGTCGAACGCGAACGCCTCAAGTCCGATCTGCTTGCGGGCGTATCGCACGATCTGCGCACGCCGCTCTCGACCATCTTGTTCAACCTGCAAAGCCTGCAGCGGTTTGCCGCCGATCATCCTAAAGAAGCGCGCGCCGAACTCCTGGCGCTTGCGGAGCGTGAAGCACGCCGCCTCTCAGACATGGTCGAATCGCTGTTGGACGCATCGCGCATCGGCGCGGAAGGAGTGCCGGTGCGCTTGGCGCTGCTGTCCCCAGGCGCCTTGATCGAACGCGCCATCGAGGCCGCGAGCCCCGGACCGAAGCGCGTCACCGCCGTCGAAGCGCCATCGGACTTGCCGTCGATAAAAGCGGATGCAGACCTCGCGGTGCGCGCCCTGGCAAATGTGATCGCCAATGCGATTCGACATGGGGGAAGCACAATTGCGGTCGCTGCGCGGCGCGAGGGCGATCACGTTTGCATCGAAGTTCGCGACAACGGCTCAGGTCTCGGACCCGATCCTGAGCGCATGTTCGCGCCCTTTGTCCGCGGCGCCGCCGGCGATCGGCGCCCGCCGGGGCTGGGTCTTGGCCTCTCTCTTGCCCGCAAGTTTCTGGAAGCCCAAGGCGCCAGCATCGTCGCCGACAACGCCCCCGAGGGCGGCGCGCGTTTCACCATCCGCTTTGCGGCGTCGGACATTGCCGTCCATGCCGGCTGAAATCTGTGTCCTCGTGGTGGAGGATGATCTTTCGCTGCGGCGCTCGCTTGTGGCCACGCTGAAAACGGCGGGCTACAAAGCCGTTGAAGCAGACGATCTCACCGGCGCCAGCCGCGCGATGGCGCACTACCGGCCGGCTCTTGTTCTGCTCGACTTGGGCCTGCCCGATGGCGACGGCCTCGGGTTCATAACCGAATTGCGTGCAAGCGCACTCACTCCCATAGTCGTCATCACTGCGCGCGACGCCGAGTCAATGAAAGTGGCGGCGCTCGACGCCGGCGCCGATGACTATGTGACCAAGCCTTTCGGCGTCGACGAATTGTTGGCGCGTCTGCGCGCAGCGCTCCGCCATGGCGTGCAGGCCGCGGGCGCCGAGCCGATGATACGCACCGGTGCGCTGCAGATAGACTTGGCGAAGCGAACCGTCACCGAGCGGGGCAGGGAGATCGAGCTGACGCCCAAGGAATATGAGATTCTTGCGTTCCTCGCCGCACACATCGGCAAAGTCGTCCGTCATCGCGATATCCTGAAGGCCGTCTGGGGACGCGAAAGCGCCGATGTGCAATACTTGCGCGTTTACATGAGCCAGTTGCGCAGCAAACTCGAACCCAACCCGAGTTCGCCGACATACTTGATCTCTGAGACCGGCGTCGGCTATCGCCTCGTTCAGCTGGCGTAGGGCTCCATCCTTGCCGTCACAGCCCAAGCTGGCGCGCAGCGAGATCGCGCATGATTTCTTCTGAGCCGCCGCCAATGGCGTTGACGCGCACTTCGCGGTAGATGCGCTCGACGCGTCCGCCGCGCATGTATCCACCGCCGCCGAGGATTTGCATCGCTTCGCGGGCGCAGAATTCCAATGTCTCCGTCGCCTGCACCTTGAGCAGACACAGATCGGCCACCGGCGCTTCGCCGTTCTGCACGCGCCAAGCGCAGTGTTCGAGATAGGCGGTGGTGGCGTTCACGCGTTGCACCATCTGCGCGATCTTGTGCCGTATCACCTGGTGATCGGCCAGGCGTTGGCCGAACGTCATGCGCTGCTGCGCCCAGGCGGCCGCCTCCTCGATGCAGACGCGCGCGAGCGCAGTCGCGCCGGACGCCATGCCGAGCCGCTCGCCATTGAAGTTCGCCATGATGCCGGCGAAGCCCTGGTTCTCTGCGCCGATCAGGTTTTCGGCGGAAACTTCGACATTGTCGAAGTAAAGCGCGGCCGTATCCGACGCCCACCAACCTTGTTTCTTGAGCGATGCGCGGGTGAAGCCCTTCGCGTCCGATTCGATTAACAGCAGCGACACGCCGCCCGCGCCATCGCCGCCGGTGCGCACGGCTGTGGTGAAATAGTGCGAGGTCATGCCGCCGGTGATGTAGGTCTTCGAGCCGTTGACGACATAGACATCGCCTCGCCTCTCGGCGCGCGTTGCGATGTTGGCGACATCCGATCCCGCATCGGGCTCGGTGATAGCGAGACTGATCTGCTTTTCGCCGCGGAGCACGACCGGCGCGACGCGCGCTTTCAGCTCCGGCGTTCCGCGCGCGATGATCGGCGGCAGGCCGATATTGTGCACCATGAGTGCCGCGGTGACGCCGCCGGCGCCCAGGCGCGCGAGTTCTTCGGAGGTGACAATGCCGTGAAAGCGGTCATAGCCTTCGCGCCAGCCGCCGTGTTCCTCCGGATATCCTGCACCCAGAAGTCCGAATGCGCCCGCTTTCAAGAACACCTCGCGCGGCACCGCGCCCGCTTCGTCCCACGCGGTGGCGTGAGGCATAAGTTCGCGCTCGACAAATCTGCGCAGGCTGTCACGCCACTGGCGGTGCGTCTCGCTGAGAAAAGGCGAGGGAGGTCGCAAGCTGTCGAAATCGAGCGGCATGGGCAAATCCTTGTGCGCCCGTTAATAGGCAAATTCCCAACTAACCGAAACGGCGCGTTAAGCGCATTCCGGTAAAGCCCGTGGGTTCGGCGGCTTTCACGGTAAACGCGCGTTATCCATGTTTCCTATTATCGGCCTCGTCGTTGTCTTCGGCATGGTGTTCGGCGGCTTCATGCTGGCGGGCGGCCATTTCGAAGTGCTGCTCGAAGCGGCGCCGATGGAATTCATGATGATTGGCGGCGCCGCGCTTGGCGCGCTCATCATTTCCAACGATATGAACGGTCTCAAGGGCGTCGCCGGCGGCTTCAGCAAAGTGATGTCGGGCCCGAAGTGGGGCAAGAAAGATTACTCGGATCTTCTCGCGCTCCTATTCCAGCTGACCAAGCTGATGAAGACCAAGGGCGTCGTCGCGCTCGAGCAGCACATCGAGAAGCCCAACGAGAGCGCGATCTTCCAAAAGTACCCCAAGCTCTGCAAAGACCACTTCGTGGTCGACTTCATCTGCGACACGCTACGCATGATGACCATGAACCTCGACGATCCCCACCAGGTCGAGGACGCCATGGAAAAGCAGATCGAAAAGCACCATCACGAGAGCCTGCATCCCGCGCACGCGCTGCAAGGCATGGCCGACGGCCTGCCGGCGCTCGGCATCGTCGCGGCGGTGCTTGGCATCGTGAAGACGATGGGCGCCATCAACGAGCCGCCGGAAATCTTGGGCCTGATGATCGGCAAGGCGCTCGTCGGCACCTTTCTCGGCGTGTTCCTGGCCTACGGTATCGTTGGTCCGATCGCGGCGCGCCTCAACGCGGTGATCGAACACGACGCGCAATTCTACAAAATCATTCGCGATGTGCTCGTGGCGCACTTGCACGGCAACGCGGCGCAGGTTTCAGTCGAGATCGGACGCGGCTCAGTGCCGACGCCGCTGCAGCCGACCTTCGCGCAACTCGAAGAGTCCTTGGCAGCAGCCGCTGAAGCCTAGCGCCAAGTCCTGACTTAGGCACGCCGAGCTATGCAGATTTGCATAGTCATGCTGGGCTGTGGCGCTTGCCATCCTGGTTAATCCTTGGCATGGAGTCGCCTCCCGCGTTGGGGGCAGACCCTGACGCTGAGACGAGGGGTAGAACCTATGACGAAGTTCAAGTTGGGCATGGCTGCTGCTGCCGCTGCCGTTCTCGCCTTCGGCGTCGCGGCCTGTGGCCAAACGACGGCGACGACGGAAGAGCCGGCTGCTGTTGAAGAAACAGCGGCTCCGGCGGAAGCTCCGGCGGAAGCTCCGGCTGACGCCGCGGCGACCACCACGCCTCCGGCTGACGGCGCGACCACGCCGCCGGCGACGACCACGCCGTAATCTACGTTTCAACGTAGTTTTCGCTTCGAGCCGCCCGAAAGGGCGGCTCGTTTGCGTTATAGGCTTGTTCATGCCGCGCTTGCCGCCATTGCCGGGCTTGGAGTGGAGCGCCGATCGGGCGTCCTTGCGCGCTGCGGCGTTCGATGACGTTTACTTTTCCAAGGACGGAGGGTTGGCCGAGGCCGAGGCTGTATTCCTCGGTGGAACGGGATTGCCGGGGGCCTTCAAAAACAGGGATCGTTTCGCCCTGTGCGAGCTGGGTTTCGGTACTGGGCTAAACGTTTTGGCGGCTTGGCGCGCCTGGAAAACGGCTCGATCCCCTCATGCACAATTGCATATCTCAAGCATCGAGGCATTCCCTCTGGCAAGGGCAGATGCGGCGCGTGCGCTGGCGCATTTCCCTGAGATCGCGGCCGAAGCCAAGCAGCTCTTGGAGCGCTGGCCGGTGCGCGCCTACGCCCCCCAGCGGTTCTGGTTCGCCGAAGACGGGGTGTCGCTGACGCTTTTCACGGGCGAGGCCGAAACGATCCTGCGGGGTCTCACCGGCGCGTTCGACGCCTGGTTTCTGGACGGTTTTGCGCCGGCGCGAAATCCGGCGATGTGGTCGCCCGCGCTGTTTGCGGAGGTCGCGCGCCTCAGCGCGCCGGGCGCGCGCGCGGCGACGTTTTCGGTTGCCGGCGGAGCGCGCCGCGCCCTGGAGGCGGCCGGCTTCGTTGTCGAGAAGCGGCCCGGCTTCGGGAAAAAACGCGAGCGGCTGGAGGCGCGGCTGCTTGGACCGCCAGCGTCCCCGACGGCGGCAGCCGGTTCAAGAACGATTTACCCCTATGCAGCTTGCGACCCGAAGCGCGTCGCGGTGCTGGGCGCCGGCATCGCCGGGGCGAGCGTGGCGGATGCGCTCGCGCGCCGCGGCGTGGAGGTGATTGCGCTCGAGGCCGCGCGCGAATTGGGCGCAGGCGCAAGCGGCAATCCTGCAGCTCTGGTGATGCCACGCCTCGATCGCGGCGGAGTGCTGAGCGAAGTCCATCTCGCAGCCTATCTGCACGCTGTCGCGACTTACGAGGCGCTCGACGTCTTTGACCGCTGCGGTGTTGAGCAGCGCGCGCAGTTGGGCCACGAAGCAGCGCTCAGCGATCTGCTTGCCGATCCGCCGCTGCCGCCCGACTGGCTCTCAGGTCTCGGCAACGGAGCAGCACTCCATGCGCGGGCGGGATTGGTGCGCCCCCACGCGGCGATCGGGCGCATGCTCGAAGGCGCGACTTTAATATGCGAGGCGCCGGTGCAGCGTCTCGATCCAGACGCCAACGGTTGGCTCATGCGCGCGCAAGACGGCCGCGCCATGCTTCGCGCCGACGCTGTCGTCTTGGCCTGCGGCGCGGCGCTGACGACGTTCGAGCCAACATCATTCTTGCCGATCACGCGCTCGCACGGCCAGGTCGAATGGGGCAGGGCGACGCCGCCCGCCCACGCCATCACCCGCGGCAGCTACATGGCGCCATTCGACGGCGGGATTCTGTTTGGCGCGACCTTCGACAAGGGAGGACCACCGGTGGCCGACGATGCACGCGAACGCAATCTCGCCGCGTTGCGCGAACTCGAACCGGCGATCGCCGCCAGCGTCGATCAAGCATCGCTGCAATCGCGCGCATCCGATCGCGCGACGACACCCGATCGCGCGCCGATCGCCGGCTTGCTGCCGGATGCTAAAGCGTGGTTAACCCAGCGCGCCGGCCTCGCACACGGCCGCACCATCGAGAGCAGCGCGCCGCCGCCTGCGCACGCCGGCGTTTACGTTATCGGCGGCTTGGGCGCGCGCGGGTTCACGTTGGCGCCGCTGCTTGGCGAAGTTCTAGCGGGTGAAATGTGCGGCGAACCCGCTCTGTTGAGCCAATTCGCGCGCGACGCGATTCATCCGGCCCGTTTTCTGCATAGAGCGCTCAAACGGCGTTAAAACCGCGTTTGGGTTAATCGCAATGGCGTTCGATGCAGGACTCCGCACCGCGGGCACGGTGAATTTCTTGGACATTCAGTTCAGCGGCTTGGATCTCGATGGCGCACTCGATGCAATCAGCGCGCGTGCGAGCTTGACCTTGCCATTCGCCTACGTGGCGACGCCGAATGTCGATCATGTCGTGGGCCTGGCCAACGAACCAGGCAGGCGTGCGCTATATGACAACGCCTGGATGCTGTTGAACGATAGCCGTGTGCTGAAAGGCCTGGCGCGCAGAGCAGGAGTCGAACTGCCGCTGGCGCCGGGGTCGGACCTGGCCGAACGCCTGTTCGATACGGTGATCGACAAATACGAGCCGGTTACCATTGTCGGCGCCGACCGCGAGACGGTCGATGCGCTGAAGCGGGTTTATGGCTTGCGTGACCTGCGCTGGCACGAGCCGCCGATGGGGCTGAAACACAAGCCGGACGCGGTCGTGCGCGCGGCGGCATTCGCCACCGCGCAGCCTTCGCGTTTCACCTTCATTTGCGTCGGCGCGCCGCAGCAGGAAATGATCGCTTACGCCATCGCCCAGCGCGGCGGTGCGCGCGGGGTAGGTCTCTGCGTTGGCGCGGCGTTGGACTTCCTCGCCGGCAATGCGACCCGCGCGCCGATGTGGATGCGCGACCTCGGCGTTGAGTGGCTGCATCGGCTCTTGAGCGAGCCGAGCCGCATGTGGCGACGCTATTTGGTCACCGGCCCCAAAGTGTTTTCGCTGTTCGCCGAATGGCGCGCTTCGATGGCGGCGGCCACTTCGGCCTGACGCTTCTCGTCCAGCGGATAATCCTGCAGCGTCAACGCCGCCGCCGCACAGAGCGCAATCGGCACGCCGATAAACAGGATTTCGAGCGTCAACAGCGCCAGCGGCGTGTTGCCGGCGGCTGCAGCGGCGTTGAATCCGACGAGACCGAGGACCGCGTAGGTGATCGGACCCGCAGCGACGCCAAGCTTCGAAGTGGTCAGCAGCAGGCCGAAATAGAGCCCGGAACGGCGCGAACCGGTCGTGAGTTCGTCCTCATCCACAACATCGGCCATAAGCGAACGTGTCAACAGCACGCCGCCGCCTTGGGCGAGGCCGGCGACAACCATGAAGGGCGCCGCCAGCCAGAACGCATTGGGTGGCAGCACCAGCAGCAGCGCAGTCGTGATCGATGTGTAGATGAGCGCGCCTTGCAGCGCGCGATGCTTGCCCCAGCGTCGCGCTGCAAACCACCAAACCGGCACGCCTATGAGGCCGGCAATGAAGTAGATCGCGAGCAATGTCTGCGACTCGCGCTCAAAGCCGAGGATGATTTGGAAAAAGAACAGGAAGAGTCCGCCCGACACGCCCTGGGCGATGCCGAGCAGGAAATCGGGCAGCAGCACGCGGCGAGCCATTCGATTTTGAACGACCGTCTGGATCGCCTGTTTCAACGTCATATGCGGCTGAGGCGGGCGGCGCTCCTCACGCACCAGAGCGACTGCGAGCAGCGTTGTCGCGGGCAGCAAGAAAACAAGCGTCCATCCCATCGCGGCGACCGCGGCGGCGTCGGAGCCGCCCGGCGCCTGCGCGACATAGCCCGCAATCACCAGCATCAGCACTTGGCCGACCATGCTGGCGACCTGCACGGCGCCGAGCACGTGCGTGCGCCCGTGATAGGTCGGCACCAGTTCGCCGGCCCATCCCAGGTGCGCGAGCATCATCGAGGCGTAGACGAGATAGAGCAGAAACACGGCGGCTGCCGTGAGCGCGATCGAGATGCCTGGCCACATGCCGATGAACACGAACCAGATCAGCGCCATCAGCGGCAGGCACGACACGATTAGCCAAAAGCGCCGCCGGCCCCAGGGGTGTTCGGTGCGGTCCTGAAAGCCGCCGAGGCTCGGATCGATGACGATGTCGGCGATGCGCACACCGAAGAAGATTGCCGAGACAGCGTAGAGCGGCAGGCCCAAGTCGGACGCAAAATAGGGTGGAATGAAGATGATCGTCGGCAGCGAGAGCGCCAGCAACGGGCCCGCGGGCGCCGCGAACGCGATGATTTCCCAGGTCGAGACTTTGCGTCCGCTCGATGCCGTTTGCGTCAACGCTCCCCTCCCGCCCTTATCCTCCGGGGAGGAGAGCTCTTGGAAGCACTGTCTACGAGGCGGAGGCCGTGATCAACCGCTCCGAACGGTTTGCGTGAGCTGCGCGATGAGAGAGGCGTTTGCAGCAACCACAGCGCCGGTCTGCATGAAGTCGCCTCCATCGACTTCATTGACGACGCCCCCCGCCTCCCGGACGAGCACGGCGCCGGCGGCGATGTCCCAGACATTGAGGTTGCGCTCCCAATAACCGTCGAAGCGACCCGCTGCGACGTAAGCGAGATCGAGCGCGGCGGCGCCGAAGCGGCGCACGCCCGCGGTCTTTGCGATCACACGCTGGATTTCAGCGAGCGCAGTCTCGTGTCCGCCCTTGCCGTGAAACGGCGTGCCGCACGCAAACAGCGCATCGCGCATGTCGCTGCGGCCGGCGACTCGCAAGCGGCGATCGTTGAGATAGGCGCCCGCGCCCTTTTCGGCCCAGAACAATTCGTCGCGCACCACATTGTAGATGACGCCAGCAACCAGCACGCCTTCGCGTTCGAGCGCGATCGAAATGGCGAAATGCGGAATGCCGTGCAGGAAGTTGGTGGTGCCGTCGAGCGGATCGACCAGCCAGCGATTGGTCTTGTCGGTGCCTTCAACAACGCCGCGCTCTTCCATGACGAAGCCGTATCCTGGACGCGCTTTGCTGAGCTCTTCGAACAGCGTCATCTCGGCCTTCACATCGGCGGAGGAAACGAAGTCGCTCGGCCCTTTGCGCGAGACCTGAAGGTTCTCGACCTCGCCGAAATCGCGCGCCAGAGAGCGCGCGGCTTTGCGCGCTGCGGCGATCATCACGTTGAGGAGAGCGGAGGCTTGCGGCATGGGAGGCGGGGTAGCTAGCAGGGGGCGCCGACATCGGCAAGCGCGGCTCTCGCCTTGCCTGCAAATGCGCCTTGCGGATAATGACAATCGCGTTGCTGGTGGCGGGTGGCGATGGATCGGGCTCTTGGTTCGCGCGTGATGCTTTGGAGCGCGCTAGCGCTGGGTGCGCCGATGATCGCCAGCTGCGCCAGCAATGTTCTGCATCACCCGAGATTCGGCGCCGATTGCGACGCCATTGCGCCGTCGGAGGGCGTCGACTGCGTCACGGTGCTTTATGGCACCAATCGCAGGCTCATTCCAACAGAAGGCGCCGCGCCCAGCGGACGCGACGAGCGCGATGTGAGCGGGGCGGGATGGCGCGAAGCCGATGCACTAACATTGGGGCGCGCGGACATCTGGCTACCGCGCCTCAGCAGCGCGAACGAGCCGCGTCCGCGCGGTCACCTCGATTACGCCGGCGAGAACCTCGATCCCGACGATCCAGAACAGCAGTATTATGTCTATGTGACGCGGATCACGGCGTCTGGCCGCGAGCAGTTCCTCAGCGATCTCAGAACCGAAGTGGACGAACGCGCCGGGGATGTCGGCCCGCGATCAATTCTTTTGTTCGTGCATGGCTTCAACACATTGTTCGAGCCCGCGCTCATTCGCGCTGCACAACTTTCAATCGATCTGCGCTATGAGAACGCGGAGCGTTCTTTCGATCCAGGGGCGCCGGTGGTGTTCGCTTGGCCATCGCGTGGCGGTTTGCTTGCCTACACAACGGACCGCAGCGCAGCCGCGGTTTCGGTCGAGGAGCTGCACGAGTTTCTGAATCTGCTGACCGGCGATACAGAGCTCGAACGCGTCAACATCGTCGTGCACTCGATGGGCAATCGCGTCTTGACGCGCGCGCTCGAAGCCTACGCCAGGGAGCGCGCGGGCAGCGCTATCTCGCCGATCGAGTTTCGCATCATCATGGCGGCGGCCGACCTCGAGACCGAGATCTTCCACGAAGTCGCTCCCGCCTTCGAGCAGCTGGAGCCTGATCCTCGGATTTCTATCTACACATCCAACAACGACGTCGCGATGTTCGGTTCGCGCATCGTGGCGATGCTGCAGGGCGGCGATGCCGAGCAGCGCCTCGGTCACACCAACGGAAATCGGCCGGTGATCGCCGACGATTCCGATTACACCAGCATCGATGCGAGCAATGTCGCCATCAATATCGGCGATTACGGGCACGGCTACTACGCCAACAATGTGTCAATTCTGAACGATGTTCGCTGCGCGCTGGCGGATGTCGCGCCTGAACGTAGGGCGCTCGACAGCGCGACCTGGGGCGGGGAGCCGGATGGCGACATCTACTGGATCGCGCGCGAGAACGCCGATGCGTCCGACGACCAGTGCTACCTGGTGCGTCAGCAGAACCCGGCCAGCATGGCGCCGCCGCCGCGCGGCCCCTATCCGCCGCCGCCGCCGCCACCGCCACCTCCTCCTCCGCCCGTCGCGTGCCCGAGTTTGGAGCTCGTGGTCTACTTCGAGTGGGACAGATCAAACCTCACTATGGAGGCTGCGCAAACGATAGATGCTGCGATCGCTCGTGCGCGCCAGTGCAATATCGACGAAGCGGTGGTCGTCGGCCACACCGACAGCTCCGGCGCTGCACGGCACAATCAGGCGCTTTCGGAACGCCGGGCTTCAGTGGTGCGAGACAGCCTTGTGGCGCGGGGCATCCCGCCCAGCGTTATTCGCAGCGAGGCGCGAGGCGAGACCGATCTGGCGCTTGCCACCGCCGATGGCGTTCGCGAGCCTCTGAACCGGCGCGCGTCCATTACGATCAGGTTCCGCTAACCGTCGCACAGACGGTTACTCGCGCCCGTGGCTGCACGCTTCGATCTTGTTGCCGTCGGGATCGCGCACGAAAGCGCCGTAATAGTCGGGGTGATACTCGGTGCGCAGGCCCGGGCGGCCGTCTTCGACCCCGCCTTGTTCGAGGGCTGCCAGGAAGAAGGCATCGACGGCGGCGCGATTATTCGCCCGGAATGCGACATGCACGCCGTTGCCCATGCTTGCGGGCTGGCCGTTGATGGGGAGTTGAATCCAGAAGCTCGGCTTGTTCGGCTCGCCGTAGCCCACGCCGACGAGCTGGCCGTGAATCTCGACCGGATAGACCGGGTCGAGCCCGAGCGGCTTCAGTGCGGCGTCATAGAACGCCTTTGAGCGCTTCATATTGGTGACGCCCACCGATACGTGATCGATTCCCATGCGCTCCTCCGTCAACGCCAGCGCGCGAACCAATCGAGCGTGCGCGCCATGGCCAAGTCGCACGCGGCGGCGTTGTAATCCGAACTGCCGGCACGGCAGAAGCCGTGCCCGGCGTCGTAGAGATAGAGAGGCGAGTGCGGCGCCGCCAGTCGCACGCTCTCGACATTTTCCGGCGGGATGGACGCATCGCGCGCGCCATAATGCAGCATCGTCGGCGCCATGGGCTTGTGGTCGAGCAGGGTTGCGATCAATCGCCCATAGAAGCATGACGCCGCCGACAGGCCGCTGCACCGGGCCGCCGCCACCCAAGCAGCTGCGCCGCCGTAGCAGAAACCGGTGACGTAGGCGGGCTTCGGCAGCGCGTCGATCGCGGCTTGCATGTCGGAAACGAGCTGCGGCCACGGCGAGGCCGTCACCGCCGCGACGCCTTTCTTGACGCCCTCAGGATCGTGCTCGGCATGGAAGTTCCGCTCGATACGGTCGAACACGCCGGGCGCGATCGCGTGATATCCCGCGTCCGCGAACGCATCGCACATTTCTCCAATATGCTCGGTGAGGCCGAAAATCTCCTGCATCACGACGACGCCGCCAATCGGCTCTTGTTTCGGCGTCGCGGAGAGCGCCGTGAGTCCAAAACCGTCGATTTTGCTGGTGAGCGTGATCGTGTCGGGCATGAGCCCTCCGTGGCATAGCGGGCCGCGTCCGTCGAGCCTCGCGGGAAGTTGAGCGGAATGTCACTGGCGTGCGCGCACGGCGCGGCTCATGCTTGCTGGCGCGATGGGGTTGTTCAAGAGCCGTCTTCCCGCAATCGCCGTGTTGGCGGCTTGCGCGGGATTTGCCGCTCAAGCGGCCGCAGAGTGCATCGATGCGCCCGATCTCGCCGCCTACCAGCAAACCGCGCCCGCCGACTTCGCAGTGGGCGCGACCCGGACGGATCGCTTGGGGCGTGTCGTCGCGCCGGTGACCGTGAACGGGGAAGGGCCGTTTCGCTTCATCGTCGACACCGGCGCCAACCGCTCAGTGCTTTCGGATGGGCTTGCTGCGCGTCTCGGCTTGACGCCGGCGGGCGCCGATCAGGTTCATTCAGTGCATGGCGTCATAACTGCTCCCTTGGTAACGGTGAATTCTATTCGCTATGGCGATGTTGCGCTGAACGCCTTGGCGCTGCCGATGCTCAGCGGCAACGTGCTGGCTGGCGAGCATGGGCTGCTGGGCGTCGACGGCATGAGCGGGCGCCGCTTGCGGATGGATTTCGAACGTAATTGCATCGAGATCGTGCCCTCGCGCCAAGCGCGGCGATTGCGCGGCTGGTCGACGCTACGCGGCGAGATGCGATTTGGGCATCTGGTCGTGGTGCAAGGCAGCATCAGCGGCATTCGCGTGCATCTGCTGCTCGATACAGGATCTGATTCGTCTTTGGCGAATGTCGCGTTGCGGGAAGCGATGAACGCGCGCCAGCGGCGCCGGCCTCGAGCCGAACAGACCATCGCCTACACGGCTGGCCATCCGGTCGTGCTCGAGAACGCCATCATGGTGCCGCGGATGACGATGGGCGAGCTCGAGGTCCGCGACGTCACCGCTTATGTGGGCGACTTTCACATCTTCCAGATATGGAACCTGATCGAGGAGCCGACTCTGCTGCTGGGCATGGATGTGCTGTCGCAGACGCGCGGTTTGGCGATCGATTACGAGCGCGGCACGGTGCACTTGCACGTGCGCGACCCGCTGCGCTTCGGGACGCGCATTCAGAATTAGCGCAGGTTCAGGCGTTGAAGCGGAAGTGCATCACATCGCCTTCCTTGACGATGTAATCCTTGCCTTCGAGCCGCATCTTGCCGGCCTCTTTCGCGCCGGCTTCGCCGTTGTAGGCGATGAAGTCGTCGTAGGAGATGGTTTCAGCGCGGATGAAGCCTTTTTCGAAATCGGTGTGAATGACGCCGGCGGCTTGCGGCGCTGTCCAGCCCTTGTGAATGGTCCAGGCGCGCGCCTCTTTCGGACCGACCGTGAAGTAGGTCTGCAAGCCCAATAGGTCGTAACCCGCATGGATGAGCTTGGTCAGGCCCGGCTCCTGAAGTCCAACGGTTTCGAGAAACTCGTTCTGCTCCTCATCCGAAAGCGCTGCTATCTCGGCCTCAAGCTGTGCGCATATGACTATGCACGCGGCATGTTCCAGCTGGGCGCGCTCGTGAACCCGCGCGGTGTGCGCGTTGCCGCCGACGGCGTCGGCTTCGTTGACGTTGCACACATAGAGCACCGGCAACGCGGTCAGCAGCTGCAGCATCTCGAACGCCTTCTGCTCCTCCGCAGCGCGCTTCGTCAGACGAGCGGGCTTGCCGTCCTCGAGCAGCGCCTTGGCCCGCAGAATGAGGTCGAGCGAGAGCTTGGCCTCCTTGTCGCCGCTCTTGGCCTTCTTCTCGAGATTGGAAACTCGTTTCTCGAGGCTTTCGAGATCGGCCAGCATAAGCTCAGTCTCGACCGTCTCCAGATCGGCGATCGGATCGATGCGGCCTTCGACGTGGGTGATGTCGTCGTTTTCGAAACAGCGCAGCACATAGGCGATGGCGTCGCATTCGCGGATGTTGGCGAGGAATTGGTTGCCCAACCCTTCGCCCTTCGACGCGCCGCGCACGAGTCCGGCGATATCGACGAAGTTCATGCGCGTCGGGATGATCTCCTTTGACTTGGCGATGGCCGCGAGCTTCGTGAGCCGCGGCTCCGGCATCGCCACTTCGCCGACATTGGGCTCGATCGTGCAGAACGGATAGTTCGCCGCTTGCGCGGCGGCCGTCTTCGTCAGCGCATTGAAGAGCGTCGACTTGCCGACATTCGGCAAGCCCACGATGCCGCATTTAAAACCCATGAAGTCCTCTCAGAGAGCGTTCAGCGCGCGAGCCCAACGCGGTAATTTGTGTAGAACGGCGCCCAATTCAATGCGGCCTTGGCGCGCGCGTTGCGGACGCGGAAGGAGGGAAAGCCTGCGCGTCCGCCCGGTTCGGGCGCGGCTGCGCCTGCGGATTGGGCGATGAAGCTGAACACGTCGCGCCACGTGGCCGGCTCGTCATCGGCGACGATCAGCGTCTGGCGAGATGGCCAACGCAGCACAGCTTCGGCCGTCGCGGCCGCCATGTCGGAGACGTGGAGGAGGGAAAGGTAGTCGCCGCCATCACCTGGCAGACGCAGCTTGCCTGTCCGCGCCCGCTCGAACCAATCGTCGTCGAACCCGGTCCCGGGGCCGTAGAAGAGCCCGCCGCGAAGGATAATCCAATCGAGATCGGACGCGCGCACTGCGCCTTCCATTGCAATGGTGGCGCTAAAGGCGCGCCCGGCGAGATCGTCGCTTGGAGCAATCGTCGTGTCTTCGTCGGACCACGCATCGCTTCCGGATGCGCTCAGCATCGCGATGCTCTGCTGGATCACCTGCTTCACGCCGGCTTTCTGGCACGCCGAAATCCAGAGCGGCGTTCCCTCGCGGCGCACGCGATCGTTTGCCTCGTAGCTGCCGCGTCCGCTCGGGCCTGGAAGCGAGGTCGCGAGATTGATGCCGACGGTGCAACCTTCGAGCGCGGCGATCATGGAGGCCTCGTCGAAGATGTCGGCAGTGCGCACATTGGCGCCGGACGCCGCAACCGCGCCCGCGGCCTCCGGCCGGCGAACGAGCGCACGAACCGCGAGGCCTTTCTGTATCAAGCGCGGTGCGATATGGCGCCCGTAGACGCTGTTCGCGCCAAGGATAGCGACCGTTTGCATCGCCGCGTCTCTTACGGAAGTTCGTTCCGTTTGCGAAGCAAAACAGCAGTTTGCTTGGCTAACCGCGCGAACGCCTGTACCGCGAATCGGTGACATATCCACAAGACGGGAGCCGCAGATGGCGCAACACCGCTGGAATCGTCGCTTTCTTCAGGCCGCCGACGCGCCGCCCGATAATCTGCTCTATTTCGAGCCCGACCTCGTTCGCCGCCGTCGTTTCGCCCAGCGCGAACGCGAAGCGGATCAGGCCGAGGAGATCGATCGCACCGGCTCGTCCCGCCACCTCGAACGCGCCGCCAAACGCCTGAAACACGTCAACGCCGCCGATCGCATTCTCTATGTCCCGCAGTGGGACATGGCGAAAGCGGAAATGGCGATGCGCAAGGCGGGCGTGACAGGCGCGGTCAGCAATTTGTGCGGCACGCGCCGCAAGCTCGTCACCAATGGACGCCGACGCTAAGGCGCTTCGTTGTCGCCGGCCTTTTTGCGTCCACCCGCTTTCTCAGCCGGCGCCAGCCGCATGACTTCGCCCTGAAACTTCTCGTCATCGCCGCGCGCCAGCAACGGCGCTGCCTTGGCGACAGCGTCGAGCAATTTGTCGACGCCTTCGCGTTCGCTCTTGGCGAAGTCGCTGAGTACATGGCCGTGCACGAGGTCGGCGTGGCCCGGATGCCCGGTGCCCAGGCGCGCCCGCCGAAACGCATCCGTGTCGAGCCACGCCGAGATCGAGCGAATGCCATTGTTTCCCGCCGCGCCGCCGCCCGTCTTCATGCGGAAGCGGCCGGGCGCAAGATCGATCTCGTCGTAGAAGACGACGATGTCGTTTGCCGAAATCTTATAAAAGCGCGAGGCCTCGGCGACGGCGTGGCCGCTGTCGTTGTAAAAAGTCTGCGGCTTCAAGATCAGCGTGCGCACGCCGTCGATTGAACCTTCACAGACTTCGCTGCGAAACTTCTTCTTCCATGGCCCGAACGAGTACGCGCGCGCGATCGCGTCCACGGCCATGAAGCCGATATTGTGCCGGTTGCCTGCGTATTTCGCGCCCGGATTTCCAAGGCCGACAAGGAGCAGCATTAGATGGGGACTCGGGATGAGGGACTCGGGATGAGGACATATACCCCAAAACCTGGCGCACGCGCGGATGGCTCAGCGCCTTGTCCCTAGTCCCGAATCCCTATTCCCAGGATCAGCCTTCCTTCTTGCCCTTCTCGTCCGCAGCAGCGGCTTCGCCTTCGGCGGGTGTAACGCCCTCGGCGCCTTCGGCCGGGGCGGCGGCGGCGGTCGTGGTGGTTTCTTCTTCGGCTTTGCGGCCGGCGATGGTGGCGATGGTGAAATCGCGATCGCGGATTACGGGGCGCGCGCCTTCCGGCAGCGTCACCTGCGAGATGTGGACGGAATCGCCGATGTCGAGGCCGGTGAGGTCGACTACGATCTCTTCCGGAATCTTGTCGGCCTTGCACTTCAGGCGAACGGTGTGGCGCACGATGTTGAGCGCGCCGCCACGCTTGATGCCGGGCGAGTCGGCGTGGTTCTTGAAGTGGACCACGACATCGATGGCGATCTCGGCGTTCGGCTCGACGCGATAGAGGTCGACATGGATCGGTTTGTCCGTGACCGGATGGAATTGGACCGCGCGCGGGATCACGGGCTGCTTCTCGCCTTGGTGGTTCAGTTCCACTATGTGCGACAGGAATTTGCCGGAGCGGATGGCCATTTCGACATCCTTGGCGTTGACCTCAATCGGGATCGAGCCGCGCTTGCCCCCGTAAAGGACGCCCGGGATGAGGCCGGCATTGCGGGTCGCCCGCGCCCCGCCGGTGCCGGTTTTTTCGCGCTTTTCAACGTTCAGAACGATGCCAGCCATGGCCGTTAGCCTTCAGATTCCGGGGCGCCGGGAAAAATGGAAGCGGGGCTTCTAGCGGAAGGCGGGGACCGGGGCAAGCCAGCCGCCGGGCAAGCCTGCCCCTCAGGTCCGGCGTTTGAACAGAGTGAGCCTGAGGCCGAGCGCCGAGCAGGCGTCCAGATAGTGCATCCGAATGAGCTTGGAGAGCGGAGGCGGATCGGCCGGAACCGGCGGGGTGTTCAGGGCAGCGAAGCTGGAGAGCCAATTGTTCAATCGCTTGCGGGGGCCGTGCTTGATTAGCACGTTTTCGGCCAGGAGATAGGGGATGCCAGCGTGGGCAAGGTCGCGCATGACCCGCCACTTCTTCCATGCGCCAAACGGCGACTTCACGATGTCGAAGAAGACGACCAGGCTTTCGATGTTCCGGCCCCCTTCGGCCAGAATGCTGTCGAGGATGGCGATCTCGGCGCCTTCGGCGTTGATTTTCACCCAGAGCCGGGCGCGGCGGAGGCCGTAGTCGTCCAGGAATGTCGCCCAGTCGATCAGCTTGATCTCGCGGACATTGCCGGCGCCGGCGCCGAACTTGCCGGCGATCATCGAGGCGCCGCCTTCGGTGTTGTCGCCCATGAGCTGCGCCGCTCCGATATGATCGGAGAGGCCGACCGGCGCGATGCGGTAGCGGCCTTCGGCGATCTCTTTGGCAAAGCGCTTTTCGAGCGCGGTGATCATCTCCGGATCGGGCTCGACCGAGACCATGCGGTCGAACGCGTAACCGCCCTCGATCACCGAGTGGATCGAGCCGCCATTGTGCGCGCCGACATCGACGAAGATTTTTTCGGCGCTGGCGGTTTCGACGGACATTGGAGGAGGCAATACGGCAATAGGGCAATAGGGCAATAGGGGCGGCGCGTTGTGGCGTCCGACAGCGGACATACTGCCCTATTGCCTTGTCCACCTAACGCAAGCTTGGCCCGCCTTGCGGATCGGGATCGGGTGGCTGCGTCGCCGGCGGCTGCGCTGATTGCCGGCCCTCAGCTTCCGAGATAGCTTGTTCGAACGCGCCGAGCAGAGCGGGCACGCAGCAGGCGTTGAGGAAGTGATCGCCGCCAGGAACTTCGACCAGCGTGTGGCCGTATTCGGCGGCGATGCGCTGATCGGCTGCGAGCGGCACGAACGTATCGTCATCGCCGTGGATGAAAACGATCGGCTGCCGCAACCCGCGCAGCGCCGACCACACCGCCGGCAATTGTTCGGTCTGCGCCCGCACTTCGGTGATCGAGTTCTGGAAGTCGCGCGGCAGCATGCCGTGGAAGATGCGGCCGGCGCCGAACATGCGCCGCGCCGTCGGGCCCCGGTCGCCGAAATAGGCCGAGACCAGCACGATGGCGTCGACCTGATCCGGATAACGCTGCGCCATCAGCGTCGCCACCGGCGCGCCGAAACTTTGGCCCACCAAGAGCACGCGCTGACCCTCGCGCGCTTCCAGCATGGGCGCCAGCGCATCGGCTTGCTTGGCGAGGTCGCGCACCGCGTCCTCCGGTTCGGACAAGCGAAAGCCCGGGCGGTCGGCGACGATCATTTCGCGCGTCTGCGGCATCGCTGCTATCGTCGGGGCCCAATATTCGCTCCACGACGGCGTGCCGGTGATGATGACAACCTTCCAGGTTGCATCCGCTCGCGTTGGCGTCTGCAGCGCCGAGATACGCCAGCCTTCAGGCACGCCGGCGGTGAAGTCTATCCGTTCCATCGTGCCGGGCGGATAGGAACTCGAAGTCGGAAAGCGGTCGTTGCCGGACTCTTCCGTGCCGATGGAGGCGGCGCAGGCCGAAAGCGCCATGGCGGCCGCAAGCGTGATCAGGAGTTTGCGCATCGGGATTGGGGATTAGGGACTGGGACCTGGAGGCGCAAGGTTGAAGCTCCGGAATTGAACAATGATCGCGCGAGCATGCGTAATCGTCTGCGATCGGCCGGCCGACACGCGAAACTGCTCTCGTTCTGCTCTGCTCACGCGAGCAGAGGGTGGGGACGCGGGAGTGGCGCGTTTCGAAAGCTCAAGGGGAAGGGGCGAACACGACGCCCCGCGTCCCCGCGGGCGGTTTATCGCTAGCCCTGGCGCCGGCGCGCCTCTTCGACGCGTGATGCTTCGGCCAACGGCGAGCGGGCTTGTCCAACTTTCAAGTCCCGGGCCCGGCGGTTTCAAGCCCCGACGGCAAATCTCGCTCCGATAGCGCTCCGTTCGCAAACTGGGCTGGATCCAGAAGCCCCTACGTGAACGGAATGGACGTATTGTACGCCCGCTTGCAGAGGGGGCGGATAGATTTCGCTTCGCGTGAGCGAAATCAGCGCGTTAGCGCGAAAATAGCATGGATAAGTCGGCCGATGTGAAGGCAGCGCGGCGCTGGCGCAGCGCGTTGCAGCCGCCTAGGTCTGGCTCATGGCCAAGCTTCCCCCGCGCATCAAAGTCTTCCGCACGCGCATCGGCTTTCACGATTGGGTGGTGGCGACGTCGAGTCAGGCCAATGCGCTCGAAGCCTGGGACGTGTCGCGCAATCTCTTCGCCACCGGGGAAGCGGAGGTCACGCACGATGCCAAGGAGATCGAACTGGCGCTGACCAATATCGGTAAGCCGGTCGCATTGCCGAAGTCCGCATCGCGAACGCCGCGCAAAGCTCCCGCGCGCGCAAAGAAGAAGTGAGAGTTACTCGAACAGGCTCGACACGCTCTGTTCGTTGGCGATGCGCCAGATGGCGTCGCCAATCAAAGCCGCGACGGAGATTTCGCGGACCTTGGGGCTCTTGTGCTTGCGCCCGTTCGGGTCGATCGAATTGGTGACGACCAGTTCTTTCAGCATACTGTCGTCGACGCGTTTCACCGCGCCGTTCGAGAGCACGCCGTGGGTGCAGTAGGCGGAGACGGACTTCGCGCTTTCCTTCAACAGCGCTTCGGCGGCGTTGCAGAGCGTGCCGCCGCTGTCGACGATGTCATCGACCAGGATGCAGTCGCGGCCGGTGACGTCGCCAATGATGTGCATCACTTCAGAGACGCCGGCCTTCTCGCGGCGCTTGTCGACGATGGCGAGATCGGCGCCGAGGCGGTTGGCCAAAGCACGCGCGCGCACGACGCCGCCGACGTCGGGGGAGACGATCATCAGCTTAGTGGTGTCCTTGCAGGTCTCGCGGATGTCGCGTTCGAGCACCGGGGTGGAGAAGAGGTTGTCAGTTGGGATGTCGAAGAAACCCTGGATCTGGCCAGCGTGCAGTTCGAGCGTGAGCACGCGGTTGGCGCCGGCGGTGGTGATCAGATTGGCGCAAAGCTTGGCTGAGATCGGCGTGCGGCCTCCGACCTTGCGGTCCTGGCGGCCGTAGCCGTAATAGGGGATCACCGCGGTGATCCGGCGCGCAGAGGCCCGGCGCAGCGCATCGATGCCGATCAGCAATTCCATCAGATTGTCGTTGGCCGGGTGCGAGGTGGACTGGACGAAGAACACGTCCTCGCCGCGCACGTTCTCCTGGATCTCGACGAAGATCTCGTTGTCCTTGAAACGTTTGAACTCGGCTTGCGCGAGCGGCGTATCCAGGTGCTCGGCGATCGCCTGCGCCAGCGGCTGATTGGAATTGCCGGACAAGAGTTTCATCGGAGCGGCCCCGTCGCTTCCTGGTTCGCCTCCCTTTACGCGCCGAGTCGGGCGCGGCGAAAGCCTTTGCTGCACTTTAATGACAGGGCGCAGGGGCGTTGCCATCGCGCCACTAGCTCAGGCGGGCGCTTCCGCACCGGCATAGAGCGCTTCAGGTTCGTTTCGGAGCTTGGCCCACATCTGGTCGCCATACGAGAAATGCCACCATTCCGAAGGATTTGACGCGAATCCCGCATCGACCATCAGCCAGTAGAGCAACCGCCGGTTGGCGCGCGCTTCCTCGTCCGAGAAGCTGAAAGCATCGGGGGAAATTTCTGCTTCGAAGCGAGCTGTGTGCGCGAGCGGCGAGGCGTCGTCGAACAGCGAACCCATCCACAGCGGATCGCCGCCACGCCAGCGTATGGTGAGATCGACAGCGCCGCCGGTGGAGTGGGGCGAGGGCGCTTCGGCGCTGGCGGAGGGCGCCGCCCAATAATTCTGCACTTCGGTTGAGAGCTGCTCGTCGGTGAGATGCGGTCTGCGGCGTCGCAGCTCGGCCGGCAGCCAACGATCGTGGAAATAGGCTTGCACTTCTTGGGGGCGCCAAGCGTCGAAGACGAAGAGCTCGAGGTCCGCTTGCGCGAGACGCGCGTTCACATCGCGCAAACGTTCCGCCGCGCCTTTGCGGAGGTGCAGTGTTTCGATCGAGCCAGGGATCACCGCATAGTAGGGCGGATTGCGCGGCTGGGCGTAGAAGTTTTGTCCGCTGACGCCGTACTCGCTCAGCGCAAGGAGCGGCTCTGCGTTCGCCGCGCCCTCGAATGCGATCGAGATATCGCGATAGCCGCGCGCGCCGTTCTCGGGCGGCGGAATGGGCTTGTCGCGCAGCGCTGCAAGGGGTCCGAAAACGCTCATCCCAGCATGATGGCGCTGCAATTGCGGCCATAATCGCCCGCTTTCTCGTGAACCGCGCGGCGATGCGAATGGAGCAGCGTGGGTTCCGCGTAAGTGTCGAGCGGCAAGATTTCTACGTTGGTGACGCCTGCCGCCTGAAGCCGCCCCACACAGAATCTCGGCAGATCGAAGAGGCGCCGATCTCCAGGGCCGGGAACAAAGTAACTGGCGAAGTTCGCGTCCTTGTTCAGGAACTGCGCTTCGAACTCAGGGCCAACTTCATAGGACTGTTGATGAATGCACGGACCGATCGCCGCCGCTATGCGAGTGGGTTCGGCGCCACGACTCTTCATCGCTATCATCGTGCGCCACAGCACGCCCTCCAGCGCTCCTTTCCAACCCGCGTGTGCAGCGCCAATGACACCAGCCTCCAGGTCCGCAAGGAGAACCGGAACGCAATCCGCTGTGAGGACCGAGATTGCGAGACCAGGCGTTGTCGTCACTAGCGCATCCGCGCGCGGCCGCTCGCCGGCCCATGGCGCATCGACGAACACTGCGGTCGGCGAATGCACCTGGTGGACGCCAACGAGATGATCTGGCGCGAGGCCGAACGAAACCGCGATGCGGCGGCGGTTCTCAAGCACGCTGGCAGGCTCGTCGCCGGAACCCGTGCCTGCATTCAGCGAAGCATAGATGCCGCCCGACACACCGCCCTCTCGGCCAAAGAAGCCGTGCTTCACGTCGCGCAGCACGCCGGCCTGCCACGATGGTGGCTGGTTCAGAATCCGGCCGGCGGCGGCAGGCTGGGGCTCGACAGACATATGACTTTGAACAATGCGCCCATTTCGTCGGCGTGGGTCAAGCGGCGGACTTCACGTTTCAGCCGCTCGCCATGCGAGGGATTGGCTTTCGTCAGCGCATCGGCGCGGAACTCGATGCCAAGCGCGCGCAGGAACGCGCCTTGCGCAATAGGGCCGTGTACTTGCAGCCCGGCCGCATTCGACAGCTGGGCGATGCGGCCGAAATCGACGTGGGCGGTGAGATCGGCTTCGCCCGGCGTCTCGATCGGATCGATCTTCTTGTGGCGCCTCAGCGCCTGCAGCGTGTCGGCGCCTTCGGGACGCGCGTAGCCGTAATCGATGATCAGCACGCGCCCCGCCGCCTCGTGCAGGCGGCGTTCGATTTCGTAAATCAGGCTTTCAAGTCCCGGCGCGATCTCGCGCACTGCGCCGATGTCGTCGTCGCTGTCGGGAGCGGGCAGTGCTGCGCTGAGGCCGAAGGTGAGCTGCTCTGCCTCGTCGAGGCCGACGAGTTTCTCGTGCCAGCCATCCTCGCCGCGGAAGAACTGGCGGATCGGCAGACAATCGAAAAATTCGTTGGCGATGACGAGGCACGGGCCCGGCGGCGCATCCTCAAGCCGCGCCACCCATTCAGCGGCCGGCGCGCGTTCAACTTGCTCTTCGCGGAGGGGCTCGCTGGCCTCGACAAGCACAACGCTCGCCGCCTCGTGCATGCCGTCGATGCGCTGCGTGGCGCGCCACGCATCCTGCATCATCACGCCGCGGCCGGGGCCGAGTTCGATCCAATTGAATGCCGGCTTGCCGAGCGCATCCCATTCGTGCGCGCACCAGAGCCCGATGAGTTCACCGAACATCTGGCTGGCTTCCGGCGCAGTCAAAAAATCGGCGCTGGCGCCGCCTATGGCGGGACGCGTGGCGTAATAGCCGTCCGCCGGATCGTAGAGGCACGCCGCCATGTACTCCGCCACGGTCATCGGACCGTTTTCGCGGATGTGTTCTATGAGTTTTTCTTCGAGGCTCACGCCGCGGCCAGTTTGGGTTGTTTCAAGGCGCGGTTGATGAGCCAGGCGCCGGCGAGGATCATTGGGATCGAAAGCAGCATGCCCATGGTGACGAACCCGCGCAGCGCTTCCGGCATGTGCAGATCCGGTTCGCGGACAGTTTCCAGCAGCGCGCGGAAGAGGCCGTAGAACACCAGGAACAGGCCAACGTTCATGCCTGGACGGCGCAACGAGTCGAACCGCAACGTGGCTATGTTGATGATCGCGAACAGCGCGATGCCTTCGAGCACGGCTTCATAGAGCTGGCTCGGGTGGCGCGGCTGTTCGCCTGCGGGGCAAAAGCCGTTCTGCGCGAGAATGTGTTCGTTGCAAAAGATCATGCCGAACGGGCCGTCGGTGGTGCGGCCCCAGAGTTCGCCATTGATGAAGTTGGCGAGGCGCCCGAAGAAAAGGCCGATCGGCGCCGCCGCCGCTGCGAGATCGCCCAGGCGCAGCAGGTCGACCGTGTCGGTTTTCGCTTTTTCGCGCGTCGCTTCGGCTTCGGTTTTCAGAATCCACTTGTCTTCGCCGAGACGCGTGTACTCGGGCTCCTTGCCGACCGGCGCCTGCGCAACGGCATGCTTGGCGGCGAGTTTTGCGTATTGCTCTTCGTTGACGTGCTTCTGTTTGGTGAACCACCAGGCGGCGAGCGCCACGCCGATGAGCCCGCCATGAAAGCTCATGCCGCCCTGCCAGATTTGGAAGATTTCGAAGAAGTTCCGCCAGATCATGTCCGGCTTGTAGAAGAGCACGTAGCCAAGCCGCCCGCCGAGGATGACGCCGAGCGTGGCCCAGAACAAAAAGTCGTCCGCCTGCGGCACGCTCAGCGCCGGACGGCCCGGCGACCAAAGCTTGTCGCGCCGGATCAGCCACACCATCCAGCGCCAGCCGAGCACGAGGCCGGCGATGTAAGCGAGCGCATACCAGCGGAGGTGAAACGGCCCGACTTCGTTTCCGAACAACGGGAACGCGGGAATGGTCAGCGCCGCCGGGTCGATATTGGGGAATTGGATCGCTTCTAAAATCACCCGCTTCCACCTTCAGCTGAATTGGCCGCATTGCCCGGCCACGCGGCGCTTAATAAGTAGGCCGAAAGGATCGGTCCACATGCAAACGACTAGCTCGGTGTTCGATGATCTGGCCCGTTTGATGACGGGGGCCATGGGATTGGCGCAGGGCGCAGGCGATGAAGCCAAGAGCTTCATGCGCGCCCAGGCCGACCGTTTCGTCGCGGAAATGGACCTCGTCAGCCGCGACGAATTCGAGGCGGTAAAACAACTCGCCGCCGAGGCGCGCGCGGAAGCTGATGCTCTGAAGGCGCGCGTGGCCGCGCTCGAAGCGCTGCTGAAGGATCGTGCATAAGTTCCGGCAAGTTGCGCCGTTAAGTATCGCGCAACACTCCGGGCGCTTAGCTATCGGGCGGGGCTCGATTCGAACGCGCCGATTCAAGGCGCGCATCCAAGTGAAGAGAACCATTCAGGCCGCTGATGGCGGCCGTAGCGCTCAGAGGGGACGCTGATGGATCTCTGGCTCGACGACGACGCCGAAACGCCTTCCGATCCAATGGAGACGGTCGAGGCCGTGATCGGCTCGGATGACCGCTTCATGTGCGAACGCGCCGAGGACGGCGACGTGCACTTCTCTTTCAAGACGAGCTGGGGCGAGAGCGTCGGGTATTTTTCGTACCGCCACGAATTGCCGGCGCTGCTGTTCACGTTGGGCTTCGAAATCCAGGCGCCGGTCTCGCGCCGTGTTGAGTCGCTGCGCTTGGCGGCGCTGATCAACGAGAATCTTTGGCTCGGGCATTTTGACGTGTGGTCGGACGACGGCACCATCATTTTCCGCCACGCCATGCCGATGATTGGGCGCGACGATATCTCAGTCGGCGAGGTCCAAGCCATGCTGGCTGCGGCGATGGATGCAGCCGAACGCTTCAACCCGGCCTTTCAATTCCTCATCCTTGGCGGCATGTCGCCGGAGGACGCTTCGCAAGCGGCCTTGTTCGAGACCTGCGGAGAAGCGTGAGCGGTCTCGACGCCCCATCCATCGTTCTTGTCGGCGCAGGCGCCATGGGCGGCGCATTGGTGCGCGGCTGGATCGAAGCGGTGCGCAAGGGCGGGGGACTGACTCTTACCGTCGTTGAACCGAATTTCGATCCCGCGCTCGAGCGCGAGCTCGACGCCGTCGGCGCGATCATCAACCCACCGGATGCGGGCCCCGCCGACATCGTCGTGCTGGCGGTGAAGCCGCAGACTTTTCCCTCCGTCGTCGAAAGCGTGAAGCGCTTCGTCGGCCCTGACACGCGCATCATGTCGGTGATGGCGGGTATTCCGATGGAAGCGCTGACGCGCGAATTCGGCGCCCAGCGCGTCGTCCGCTGCGTGCCCAACACGCCGGCGCGGATTGGACGCGGGGTCACCGCTTACGTCGCATCGCCGGCGTGCACGGCCGAAGATCGCCAACTCGTCGAACAATTGTTGGAGCCGCTGGGCAGCGTCGAACCGATCGCCGCCGAGCGGCTGATGGATGTCGTAACCGCCGTCTCCGGTTCAGGACCGGCCTACGTGTTCATGCTTGCAGAAGTGCTTGCCGCCGCCGCTGAGCAGGAGGGGCTCGACCGCGATACCGCCATGCGGCTTGCCAGCGCGACCGTCGCCGGCGCGGGCGCGTTGATGCTGGAAACGGGTGACGCGCCGGGCGCGCTGCGCAAGCAAGTGACGTCGCCGGGCGGCACGACCGAAGCGGCGCTCGATATATTGGGCGCTGGCGATGGTCTCGGGCCGCTGCTGCGCCGCGCCGTCAGCGCGGCTGCTGCGCGTTCGCGGCAACTGGGTAAAGGGCAGTAGGGAGTCCGCAGTGGGCAATGGGCGTCGCGCGAGTTGCCTGCCCATTGCCGACTGCCTATTGCCTATTGCCGATGCTTATCGACCTCGCCCCCGGCCGCAATACGCAGCGCGGCTTCTGGGGTTTCGATTTCCGCTTGGTCGACGGCTACGTTCACGTGAAGTCGACCGGCGTTCGCTTCAAGAACGATTGGCAGCTTTGGGCCGATATCTGGCGCTGGTTCACCTACTACCTGTTCGTGCGCTTGCACGGCTTCTGGGCGCGGCTGACGCGGCCGCGCGGCCCGCGCATCTGGTTCACGCCGTACCGGCCGCGGCCCTGGTACATCATCTGGGCGGCGATGGTGTGGGGCGGATTCGAGTTCGCGCGCGCGCCGGAGCACGCCGACGCCGCGTTCTATTTCGAAGATCAGACCATCGCTGCCCCGCCGCCGCCGCGTCACGCGAACGCGATCAATTTCGGCGTCGGCGATGTATCGAAGAGCACCGTCGCGCGCGTGATGGAACAGGCGTTCGGCTATCCGCTGGCGGTCGATCCGACGACGCACGTTGGCGAAGCGGTGGAGAAGGGCGAGGGCAATGGCCTGCACGATGGCCGCCTGGTGCAATGCCCAACCGCGCCGGCACCGGGCAAGGCGTATCAGCGCGTGATCAAGACCGAGGGCGCCGACGGTTGGGCCCACGATCTGCGCACGGTGTGTGTGAACGGGCGACCGGTCGTCGTGTTTGTAAAGAAGAAACCGTCGACGGCCCGGTTTTCAATCCAGAATACAAGTGTGGTTGTGAAAACACCGGAAGAAGTCTTCTCCGCTGCTGAACTTGCACAGCTGGAAGAATTCTGCGCCGTGATGAAACTCGATTGGGGCGGGCTCGACGCACTGCGCGAGCACGAAAGCGGACGCCTTTATGTGGTTGATGTCAACAAGACGGACACGGGTCCGGCTGTCGTGCTGAATTGGAACGATCGCGCCAAGGCGACGACGTTATTGTCGAATGCGCTGCGGAAAATGGTGCGCGCTTAGCCACCTTTGTGTGTCCTTTGTGCTCCTTTGTGGCTTCGTGGCAAAAGAGAAAACACAAAGGACACGAAGAAACACAAAGACACGAAGGGGCCGGCGATCCATTATTAGCGTTTCACTGCGACAAGACCGGTCACAGCGATGCGTTCCACGTTCGCGTACTCGTTACGCTCCAGCTCCTCGCCGAACACGTCCGGGTCTATCTCGCAATACGAGACATCGAAGCCGCTGAGCGTTTCGAGAAGCGCGGCCTTCAGCCGATCTTCGCCATCGACGATTGCGCTGCCGGTGTAGAGCAGGAACGCTCCGCCCGGCGCGAGCCGCTCTGCCGCAAGACGAGCCCAGCGCAGCGAGACTTGGGCGCCATGCATGGCGCCGCCGTCGCGATAGGCGCGGTGCGCGGTGTCGGCGATGTAGGGCGGATTGGCGATGATGCAATCGATGGGCGGGGCGTGCGCGGGCGGTTCGTCCGGCAACGCATCGCAGACGGCGAAATAGACTGGCCCCAGATGCGCCATCACCCAATTGATCGCCGCCAGCCGCAGCGCATGCGGGTTGATATCCGTCAGCGTGTAGTACGCATCCGGCAGGATGCGCGCCGCGGCGATCGCGCCCGCACCTGCGCCCGCACCGATGTCCACGATATGCGCGCGCGGCGCCAGGCGCGGCAATTCGCGCTGCAGGAAGCGTGCAAATCGATAGGAATCTGGCCCGAAGAACACCGCGTCCTGCTGGGTCGTCGGGTAAGCCGAGTGCAGCAACAAGTCGTCGCCGAGCGAGGAGATGCGCACCGTGCTCAGGAACAGCTCGCCGCACTGCTCGAGAATACCGGCATCCAGCATCAGTTCAGCCAAGTCCGGCCCCACGATGTCGCCGGAGAACGGCAGACTCCAGCCGAAGACGTCGCGCAAATCCCGCGCGCGGCTGCGACGGGCGATGACGCGCGCGTGTGTAGCGGGCGTGGGCGCGACGAAGCGGTAGTCTCTCGCTTTCAGAACCGCGAGCAGCGAGGCCAGCGCCCGGTCGTGATCGCTGCTCAAGCGGGTGGGCTCGCGCCGTCGCCGCCCCAGAAGCGGCGGCGATAGGCGTCGAAGCAATCGGCGCCGCATTGCAGGCGCATCAGCGCGCCTTCGGCGATGTAGCGCGCAGCCTCCGGCGTATCGGCGACGATAGAGGCGAACACTTCCCGGTTCCAGGCTTCGGAGTGCTTTATGTCCAAGACAGCGTGCAGATCGAAATAGTGCCGCGCTTTTGCGGAGACTCGCAGCCGCCGCAGCGCGGCGCTGACTTGCGTCGCCCGCCCGGGGGCCGTCAGTTCGATGACGCCCAGCGCGCCGACGGCGTGGTAGGCGTAGTCGCGGTTGGTGGCGAGCGCCGCCATCGTGTTGCCGAGCGCCAGCGGCGGCGCGATCGTGGTCTCGATCTGCGGCGTCACCTTGAGCGCGCGCACCAGCGCGTCGAGCATCGGCCCATGCATGCCCTTGGCGTTGCCGCGTCCCATTTCGTCCCAATAATTGCGCGCTAGTTCGAGCTTGGCCTGCACCGGCATCTTCACCTGCGCCATAGCGACCAAATCGTCGAAGCCTGCCTCGCCGGCGGCCTCCTGTTCGACGAACCATTTCATCTCGGCGATGGTCGCGCGTTCGGCTAACCACGGAAAAAGCGGATCGCCTTGACCTGGGCCGTTCTGATCCAGCGCTTCGAACCAGGCGACAAAACCTTGCGGCTCGCGCGGCGCATTGGCGGCGCGCGTGGCCTGAGCGCGGCGCGTCGTCTCGATGAAGGCGCGCTCCACGGCGAGCATCTCGTGCTCCCGCACCAAAGCTTCGCGCCAATTTTCATGCGGCGTTTGCGGCGCAAGCCGCGCGCGATTCCAATGCGCGAGCCGCGCCTGCAGATCATGATCGTGATGGGGGTGCGGATGCAGGCGTCCGGCGAGAGTCCCATCCGGCATGCTTGTCTCCTCGCGCTCGCGCCCACATGTCGGAAACGGCCGCTTGACGGCCAAGTCCACCCGGGCCTTGATGAAAACGCAACTCAATTTCTCTTCGAAGGTTTCATGTCCGTTCTGCTCGACCCCACCCTCCGCCGCGATTTGGCCCGCGCCGCGTTGTCGCTGGCAGGAGCGGCGCCGTGGCGGGAGGTGACGCTAACGAAGCTGGCGGACGCCGCGGGCCGTCCGGTCTGGGACTATTACGGCGCGAGCGTTGGCGAAGCGGTGGATTGTGTCGAAGAGGCCTTCGACCGCGCCATCGGCGATAATGCCGATCAGCTCGATCCATCGCAAAGCGTGCGCGATCGCCTTTTTGAACTGATCATGCGCCGCTTCGAGGCGATGGAGCCGCACCGCGCCGCCGTGCTGGCGATGGAGCAGGGCAATGACCGCGATCCAACGATCATGGCGGTCGTGCATCAGCGTCACGTCCGCTGCGCGCGCTGGGTGCTGGCGCTCGCGGGCCTGGAAGCCGACGGCATGACCGGCCAGGCGCGCGCGCAAGGGCTAGGCGTCATTATCGGCCAGGCGCGCGCGGCCTGGCGCGGCGACGATGCGGGCGATTTCACCAAGACCATGGCTTCGCTCGACAAGAACCTTCGGCGCGCCGAGGAAATGTTCGGCCGCTGGGCTGGGTTCGAGGCGAAGCCGAAGGCTGAAGACGTTCGAAGTTGAAGCAGTGCACGCGTGATACGATGACCGAGAACGCCAATCTCGAACTTTACAGATTGTGGCTCGAAGAGATCGCACGGTTGCGAGATACGCGGCAGGCGCAGTCCAATCTGTGCGTCACTGTCAATCTGGGAGCCGTTAGCGCATTGGGCTTTCTGATGTCCGACGCGAACCTTCCAGCCTACCTCGTTGTGTGGATCTCACTCGCGATGATAGCTGTGAACATTTCGTGGATTACGAACGATGCATGGCTGGCGACGGTGACATGGCGCAAGATCATGTTCGCACGCGAGCTTGAAGAGAAATTTCCGCAGCAACCCCTGACCGACGAGAGCCGCAATCTCGACTGGCGGAGGCGTCACACCTTCGCCTGGCTGTTCGGCTTCAAGCGAGTCATGCCGGTGTTGTTCTTGGTTGGCTTTATAGTCATCCTTATTATGGAACTCTCTCGCGGCTGAGCCCGACCGGCCCGCTGAGCTGGGTTTGGGGCGAAGGCTAAGACTGGGGATGCGCCATGAACAACGTCATCGCCGTCCTTGGGGAAGGTCCGTCCGAGGAGGCGCCGGTTGCCGCAGACCGCGTGACGGAGGGCTCGCCGCGCACCGTGTCGTGTCTCGACTACGAGCGAGATGGCAAGGTGTTCGCCGGCGAATGGAGTGCGACGGCCGGCGCATGGCGCGTGAGCTACGATGAGTGGGAAGTGCTCGAAGGCGTCTGCGAACTCGAGACGAACGATGGCGAGAAGCGCCGCTTCGGCGCCGGCGACAGCTTCGTCATCGAGCCTGGATTTGCCGGCGTGTGGCGCGTCATCGAGCCCATGAAAAAGCGCTTCGTCGTTCGCTACGATTGAGCCCGCGCCAACTGCAATCAATATGCACAGCGCGCTTGCGTTAACTTCTCGGTTAGCACTTGTTTACGCTTCGAGCGCAAAGATCGATGCGCATTTCAGCCAGAAGGCGCGGGCGTCATGTTCAAGATCGCTCTGATCGAACTGAAGCAGAATATCCGCAGCATTTTCGACGCGCAGTTCCGCGTCTGGGCAGGCGCCGCCTTCATGATGCTGGCGATGGCGGCGATCCAATACGAAGAGCGCCTCGCTCCCGAACTGACCCGCCTGAACGACGGCTTCTCCCACGTCGCCATGGATTTCTCGAAGAAGCTCGCCAGCTTCACGCTGTAGTTTCGTCGATTTCGTTCAGCCCTCCCGCTTCATCCGCTCGCGCCTGGCGAGCTCTGCCTTCGACGGATTCTCTGCGCCGCGGATCGTCATCGTCTTGACCTCGCCGGCGGGCGCATAGGTCGCCGCGATGAGGCCGGTCGGCGAGACCTTGCTGTGCGTCAGCTTGAACGCGCGCGGCTGGCTGGTGTCATCGAACAGGCGCTTGCCCTTGCCCAAGAGGATCGGGAATGTGAAGGTGCGGATCTCGTCGACGAGGCCGGCGGCGAGCAACGAGTGCACAAGTTCGGTGCTGCCCTGAGTTACAAGGGCAGGGCCGTTTTCCTGCTTCAGTTTTGCGACGTCCTTGACTGCGTCGCCAAGGACAACCGTCTTGGCCCAGCTGGTGTCGACGTCGCCCGATCGTGTGGCCACATATTTGGTGATGCGGTTGAATTGCTTGGCGATCTCGTCGTCAGGCCCACCCTCGGCGTAGGGCCAGTGCGCCGCGAAAATCTCGTAAGTCTTGCGCCCGAGCAGCAGATCGTAGGGTTGGCCGAACAACGCGCCGATCTCCTCGCCGAACACCGGATCGGTGTCAGCCAGCGGGGCGACCCAGCCGCCGAACTTGAAGCCGCCGGTAGGATCTTCTTCGGGCCCGCCAGGCGCCTGCATGACGCCGTCCATCGAAACAAACGCGCCGACGATCACTTTCCGCATGGGGGTTCTCCTCTTGGCTCACCCGAGGACGAAGCGGGCGGCGGCAATCCTACAAGTGGTGAAGCGTTCAGTTCGCGGGCAGTTCCAGGATGAAGGCTCGAACTTCACTGGCGTAATGTTCATCGCCAAGCTGCTCATAAACAGCGAGTGCGCCTTGAGCCGCCGCTCTCGCCTCGGCGTATTGGCCGCGGGCTTTGTGCGTCTCCGCCAAGTTGTAGTTGATGTTCGCCCAGGCTTGCGGGTCGGTGTGTCGGGTTGCCGCCGTCAGCGCGCTTTCATAGGCCGCGATGGCTCGTCCCAGCGCGCCGGGGGCGCCGCGCCGGTGCATGGCGAACAAGGCTGCGCCCAGATTTGTCTGCGCGACCGCCCATGCGTTTGGATAGGTCTCTGCGGTGATGGCGGTTAGCGCTGCTTCGAAGCAATCCACCGCGCGCTCAAGGGCGCCGGGGACGTCACGGTCACTCTGGACGATGAGGGCGACGCCGAGATTCACCTGCGCGCGCGCCCAAGCGACCGGACTCGCGTCCCGTGGGGTGACGCTTAGCGCCGCTTCGTAAGAGGCGACGGCGCGCTCCAGCGCGCCGGGCGCGCCGCTCTGACCCAGACTGCGAAGCGCTCCGCCCATATTCGTGTGGATCATGGCCCAGCCGGCCGGATTGGCCTCGCGCGTCCAAACCGTGTGCGCCGCCTCGTAAGCGGCGACCGCTCGCTCCAGCGCGCCAGGCGCGCCGCGTTTGCCGATGACGCTGAGGGCGTTGCCCAGATTCATCTGCGTGCGCGCCCAGCTATCGGGATTGCTTTCGCGCGGCGTGATCGCCAGCGCCTGTTCGTAGGCGGCGATCGCTCGTTCAAGCGCCTGCGGGACACCGCGTTCGCCCTGGATTTGTAGCGCGTTGGCCAGATTCATCTGCGTCTGCGCCCAACCGGAGGGATCGGCCTCACGGGTCCGCACCGTCAGCGCCGCTTCGTAGGCGGCCACCGATCGCTCGAGCCCATCGGGGGCGCCGCGTTCGCCGAGGATCTGTAGTGCGATGCCCAGGTTCTGCTGCGTCGCCGCCCAGTCTGCGGGCCGCAGGTCGCGCGGCGCGAGCGGAAGGACGACCTCTTCGTAGAGTCGCACGGCTTCCTGTGATGTGGCCGGCTCGAAGAACAGGTCGCCGCGCCGCCAAAGCGAATCCGCCTGATAGGCCCGGTAGCTCCAGCGCACTTCGATCGCGCCCGCAGGCGCCGCTTCCGCGGCGCGCGCGTATCGCTCCGCCGCCGCAAGATAGTCGCCCAGCGCGTACGCCGTACCGCCGGCCGCCGCATAGCTTGCGGCAAGATCGAGCCGCGGTTGCTCCACCGCGCGTTCGAGCGCGTCGTGAAACGCCTCCGCGTACTCGTCCTGCAACGAAAGCGCCTCGCGCAGACGCCCGGCGCTGGCTGCGGCGATGGCGCGTCGTCTCAGGTTCGCCAGCATTGGATCGCCGTGAGGATCGAGCGCGCGCGCGGCGGCGATCAATTGCGGCAGGCGTTCGGCGCCGTCGCGTATCAGTTCGAGGCAGGCATCGAAGGATAGGTCCGGATTACCAGCGAAAATATCGACGGCGAGCGCACGGACCGCACGCTCGCGCAGGTCCAGCGTGCGAGCTTGCGCACGGATCACCCCTTGGGCCTGGCGCCATTGCGCCTGTGTGATCCCGGCCGCCCGCAGGCTATCCGGCAAAGGCTGCGCGAGCGCTGGCGAGATCGCCAACACCGCCCCGAAAACGAGCGCAAGGAAAAGCCGCATTGTGGTCCCCCCGTCGCCGCCGGATTAGGCGCGCGCATTAACCCCTTGTCCAGCGCCGCACGTCAGCATCGCGCCATGGCGCAGCACTACGACCTCATCGTCATCGGCTCCGGTCCCGCGGGCAGGCGGGCGGCGGTGCAGGCGGCAAAGCTCAAGAAGAGCGTTCTGGTGGTGGAGCGCGGGCGGCGCGTCGGCGGCGTTTGTGTACATACCGGAACGATCCCGTCGAAGACGCTGCGCGAAACGGTGCTCAACCTTTCCGGCTGGCGCGAGCGCGGCTTCTATGGCCGCGCCCACCGCAACAAGGAGAACATCACCGTCGAGGATTTGCGCCGCCGCCTTCAGATCACGCTCGACCATGAAGTCGAAGTCCTCGAACACCAGTTTGCCCGCAACAAGGTCAGCTGGGTCTCGGGCGAGGCGCGCTTTCTCGGGCCGCACGCGGTGGAAGTCGTCGGCGACCGTGGCGATGTGCGTCACTTTCATGCCGAACGCATTATTCTGGCCGTCGGCACGCAGCCCTTTCGTCCGGCGCACATTCCGTTCGACGGCGAGAGCGTCGTCGATGCGGACGAAATCCTCGACCTGACGCGCCTGCCGCGCTCACTCGCCGTCATCGGCGCCAGCGTCATCGGCATCGAATACGCGACGATCTTCTCGGCGCTAGACGTGAAGGTGGCCGTGATCGAGCCGGGACCGAGTTTACTCGGCTTCGTCGATCGCGAGCTGGTGGATGAGTTCATCCACGATCTGCGCGACCGCGGCGTCAGCCTGCGATTCAACAGTAAAGCCGTGAGCGTCGAGAAGCTCGGAGACGAGAGCTGCATGGTCCAGCTCGAAGATCAGCGACAGATTTTCGCCGACACGGTCCTGTTCGCGGCTGGGCGCGTCGGCTCTACGGCCTCGCTCAATCTGGAAGCGGCTGGCCTCGCCGCCGACGAACGCGGCCGCATCGCCGTCGATAAGGCGACGTTCCAAACCAAAGTGCGCCCAATCTACGCCGTCGGCGACGTCATCGGCTTTCCGAGTCTTGCCTCGACCTCGATGGAGCAGGGCCGCATCGCGGCGTGCCACGCGTTTGGCGCCGAGGCGCACGCGCCGCCCGAATTCTTTCCGTACGGCATCTATTCGGTGCCGGAAATCTCCACCATCGGCATGACAGAGGAGCAGGTGCGCGAAAAGCGCATTCCGTATGAAACCGGCATCGCCCGGTTTCGCGAAACCTCGCGCGGCCACATCATGGGGCTCAATTCCGGCTTCATGAAAATGATCTTCGATCTCGATACGCGCCGACTCCTCGGCGTCCACATCGTCGGCGAGGGCGCGACCGAACTCATTCATATCGGCCAAGCGGTCCTCAATCTCGGCGGCGGCCTGGACTATTTCGTCGAGAACACGTTCAATTATCCAACGCTTGCCGAAGCCTACAAGATCGCTGCGCTCGATGCGTTCAACCGCATGCCTGCGCGCGATACGCCGGCGGTGCACGATCTCCAGGATTTGGCGGCGCTGGCGGTGGAGCGGATCAACCGGGCGTCGCGCGCGTAGACTTGCGCGTGCGTTTGCGCAGACGCGCAGGCACGGGAACGAGCGGCGCATCCTCCGCCAACTCGTCGAGGTCAGGCGCAGCGACAGCGCTGAACATGACGCGCGCGGCTTTTTCGATGGCTTTCTCCCAGCGTTCTGAATGGCGCACAGGCAAGCCAAACTTGCGGCCCATGGCCAAAAACACCAATTCGGGCACATCGATGGCGCAGGCCTTCTCCAGTCCTTGAAAGCCCGGCGCCGAGTTGGCTTCGCAAATTCGGTAACCGTCCTTGTCGAACAGAATGTCGATGCCGGCGATGTCGAGCTTGAGTTCACGCGTCACCCGCACGGCAAGCTCCGCCATCTCCGGAGGCGGCGCGAACGGCGTGGCGTTGCCGCCGAGCGAAATGTTCGACTTGAAGCCGCCGTCCGTCGCCTTGCGCTCCATCGCGGCGACGACCTTGCCGTCAATCACCAGCACGCGCACATCGCGGCCGTGACTTGCTTTGACGTATTGCTGGAAGAGGAAATCCGACGCCGGGCTGACGCCGCCGAGTAGATTGGCGAGGTCGTCGAATTCGCCGCGGCTATTGCAGAGCACGACGCCGGCGCCGCGCGTGCCGCGCAGTTTCTTCACGACGACCGGAAATCCCAGTTCGCGCTCGATGAAGGCGACGTCGGTCGGGAATTTGCCGAGGATCGTCTTCGGGATCGGCAGCCTGGCGCCGGCCAGCACTTGCAACGTATGGAGCTTATCCGCCACCGACTCGACGGCAGCGGGGCTGTTGGCGATTGCGACGCCCTGACGTTCGAAATGGCGCAGGACGGCCAGCGTGAAGTAGGTAGTCTCGCTGCCGCACCGCGGAATGATCAGGTCCGGCTTGTAGAGTTCGCGGCCTTGATAAATCGCTGACCAGCCGTGCTTGGAATCGACGACGAGATCGAACTCGCTTGGCCTCAGCACCAGCAATTCGATATCCAGCCCGCGCGCAGCTTCCTGAAAGCGCCGCACCTCATGCGCTTCAGGCACGTCGGGACCCAAGTCCCGGTTGAAAAACAGCCAGCAGCGCACGGCGGGTCCCCATCGGAAGGCGCGTTAGTGGACTACGCCTGAGCAAGTCATGTTGTTCCCAAGGCACTGTTCCCGCAGCTGCGCTTGGGAGGGAGGGCAGGGCTGGACTTCGGCGCGTCCGCCCGATCTAGGATGGCGCATGGCTTCGCAAGGCGCCGTGCCGCTCATCGATCTCGCGCCGCTGCTTTCGGGCGGCGACGCCGGCGCGGCGGCTCGCGCGATCGGCGAGGCTTGCCGCGATCTCGGTTTCTTTTACGCGACCGGACATGCCATCGCCCAGGACACGCTCGCTGCGCTCGACCGGGCAAGCCGCACGTTCTTCGCGCTGCCGGAGGCGGAAAAGATGCAAATCAAGATGGCGAAAGGCGGTCGCGCCTGGCGCGGCTACTTCCCCGTCGGCGGCGAACTCACGTCTGGCAAGCCGGACCGCAAGCAAGGGCTCTATTTCGGCGAGGAGCTGAGCGCTGACGATGCTCGCGTGAAGGCAGGCCTGCCGTTGCACGGCGCAAACCTCTTTCCATCCGCCGTGCCTGAGCTGAAACCTGCCGTACTTCGCTTTATGGAGGAGGCCACACGGTCGGCGCACGCGATCATGGAAGGCGTCGCCTTGAGCCTAGGCCTCGACGCGCATTACTTCCGCCGCACCTACACAGCGAACCCGACGTTGCTCTTCCGCATCTTCGAATATCCAGCGGGCGACGACGAAGCCTGGGGCGTCGGCGAGCACACCGATTATGGTCTGCTGACGCTGTTGGCGCAGGACGATAATGGCGGCCTGCAAGTGAAGACGCCGGGAGGCTGGATTGAAGCGCCGCCGATTCCGGGAACGCTCGTCTGCAATATCGGTGACATGCTCGACCGCCTTACTGGCGGCGCTTATCGCTCGACGCCGCACCGCGTGCGCAACCTCAGCGGCAAGAGCCGGCTCTCATTCCCGTTCTTCTTCGATCCGGGGTGGGACGCCGAAATCGTGCCGCTTCCCGCCCACGCCAACGCCCGCGACGACAGCAGCGAACGCTGGGACCGCGCTAATGTGCACGCATGGAGCGGGACGTATGGGGAGTATTTGCTGGGCAAGGTCGCCAAGGTGTTTCCGGAGTTGGCGCACGGTGAACTGGACCGCGCGCCTTCAGGGCCGCACTAAGCGCAAATCTCCAAAACTGCGGGCCCGAAGGTCCGCGCTCCTTCACCGCGCTGGCATCATCTCCACCAATGCACCGCCGACGCTCATCGAGACCTGCGGGAAGACATCGCGCAGGTTGCTGTCGATGCTGGTGTAGAGCGGGTTCGCCGGCGAAAGCGGGCCGACCCGCAGCGTCATACCCGGCGCGACGCTATTGCCGGCGTGCTGAACGAGCGCCGGCAGGAAGGGCAGGTGCGATCCTCCGCCTGCGAGCACGACGTCAATCGTGCTTGCGCCGACTTCGCGCGCCTTGGCGCCGACCACGCGCAGGCTGGCGGCGATCGTTTGCGCGAGACTTTGCTGATAGGTGCGGAAGTTCGGGTCCTCAGCCAATTCCTTGGCGATCACCGTGATCATCTTGCGGCCGACGCGCATGGTGCATTTGCCGTGCCGGAAAATGTCTTTCTTCAGCTCGCGCGCGGTGAGGCGGGCGGCGCGCAGCGTGCGCATGTCGTCGGGATTGTTGCGGTCGAACCCGGCCTTGCGCAGCATCAGCTCGATCAGGATGCGGTCGATCTCATCGCCGGCGAGCGCGCTGCATTGGCGCGCTTCCTTGACCTCGGTCAGCGATGGCGGTTCGACGCTTTCGTCGAAATCGAATGCGGCGATGTCGTTGGTGCCTGCGCCGATGTCGAGCACGATGACGAACCGTGTCGGCTGCGACGTGAAGGCAAGCGCCGCGGCGGCGGCTGCATGCGGTTCGAAAATGCCGGTTTCCAACAGGCCGTTGCCCGGGACAGATACCGCTTTATCCAGCGCGTCCTTACACTGCGCGATTGAAATGCCTTCGCCTTGCAGCAGGAAAAGGCGCCCCAGCTTCTGCGACACCGCAGCGGCTTCGTTGAAGAGCCCTTCGAAGGTCAAATCGAGCCCGCTGCCGGGCCGCCACACCGGGCTCGTGTAGCGCCGTTTCGCGTTCGCCACCCCACGCGGCATGTTTGGCGCGAGATCGAGCGATTCACGGATCAGCTGATCGAGGTAAGCGAGATAGAGCACGAGCGCATCGCGCTGTTTGAACGTGCCGGTCGGATCCATTGAAGGACGTAGCTTCGTCTGCAACGCGTCCAGCACATTGGTGGCGCCCAGAACCGTCTTGAACGAGATCAAGGGATCGCGCGCCGTGTCGACGCCCCGATGCGCGTGCTCGAGCGCCGCCGGGCCGAAATACAAGCGCCCGCCGTCGACATAGATCACCGATGGCGTCAGCAGCGGATGCTCGGCGCCGGAGATGGCGCCGATCGGCAGCGGCTTGACTCCCACTTCCAGCGGCAGCGTCGGGTCAAGGCAGATCGACGCCTTCGACAGAGCTGTGCCGAAGTCGATGCAGATCCTCGCCCGGGAGGTCCAGTCCTGCTCGCCGCTATCGTCCATTGCCGCCCCTATACGCCGCCAGCGCGCTTAGCGCCAACCGCACCCCCGAAGCCAGAGAGACGCGCACCCGAAAGTCAGAGCTTATCCACAGTTGTCAGGCAGGTCGAGGCAGGCGGAGCGCTGCGCGCAGTCCTCCAAGCGGGCTCTGGCTCAACACGACATCCCCGCCATGGCTGCGCGCGACGTCGCGGGCGATGGCAAGCCCCAGGCCGACGCCCTTCTGATTGCGCGAGCGCGTTTCGTCGAGCCGTGAGAACGGACGGAATGCTTCTTCGTAAAGTTCTGCAGGAATCCCGGGGCCATTATCGTCGACGCTAACCGTGATCGCGCCATCGTCGTTGACGATGGCGACCCGGACTTTGTCGCCGTGCGCAACGGCGTTATCGATCAGATTGGCGACGCAACGTTTCAGCGCCCGCGCGCGCCCGGGCGTCGTCGCCGACATGCTGCCTTCAATAGCGACGTCGGCGCCGCTGCGCGCGCTGTCGGCGACGACCGTGGCGACAAGGCTCGCCACATCGACTTGATCCGGCGCCTCGTCAGTCAGACCTTTGGCGAAGGCCAGATATTCGTCGAGCGTTTCCTCCATCTCGGCGAGATCGCGCTTGATGTCCTCGGTTTCAGGCGACGCCGGCATCAGCGCCAATTGCAGCTTGAGACGCGTCAGCGGCGTGCGCAGATCGTGGCTGACGCCAGCGAGCAATTGCGAACGCTGTTCGATGTGCTTCTTGATCCGCTGGCGCATGTCCTGGAACGCGAGTGTCGCGCCGCGCACCTCGCGTGCGCCGCGCACCCGGAAGGCGCCGGTGTCTTCGCCGCGGCCGAAGCGTTCCATGGCGTCCGCGAGTTTTTCGATCGGGCGCACCTGGTTGCGGATGAAGATCACCGAAACCACGATGAGGAAGATGGTGGCGCCCAAAATCCACGCCACGAACAACGGTCCCGATCGCGCCTGCACGCGGTCACGGAACGCCTTGAGCTGCAGCACGCCGTCCTCGATCGGCACGCGGATCAACACTTGGGGGCCGGGGCAGGTTGAATCGTACCAGACCTCGCGATTGATATCCCGCTGCAACGCGCGCGTCAGATAGCTGTCGAGCGTCGATCCCCACACGCCGCAGCGCGGCATCTCGAGCGCCGCGCCGGGTTGGAGTTCGATGTCCAGCCGCAACGGCCGCATCGCGTATTCTTGCAGGCGCTCAAAATTCTCCGGCGTCGGATTGGCCTCGTAGAGCTGGATGATCAGCGCCACGTCGGCGGCCACGCCTTGGCTCATGCGCTTCGACGTCGCCTGCCAGTGATCGTCGAGGAAGACGAGTGTGATGATGAGCTGGAGCAGCGCCGCCGGCGCCACGATGATCAGCAGCGTGCGCCAATAAAGGCCCTTCGGCAGGATGTCGCGAAAGCGCATGCGTGGGCGCGGGGCGTCCATCAATCCGCCGCCAACCTGTAGCCGACGCCGCGCACCGTCTGCAGAAACACCGGCGCGCGCGGATCGACTTCCACCTTGCGCCGCAGACGCGTGACCTGCACGTCGACCGAGCGTTCGAGCCCGGCGCCGGTGCGTTTGGCCAATTCCTCGCGGCTGACCACATCGCCGGGGCGCGCCGCGAGAATGCGCAGCAGCGCGACTTCGGCTTCCGTCAGCCGCACCGTTGCGCCTTCGCGCGAAAGCTCGCCGCGCGCGGTGTTGAAGCTGAACGGGCCAAAGGCGACGATTTCGGGCGCCTCGCCGCGATTGGCGATGGTGCGGCGCAGAATGGCGTTGATGCGCAGCGCCAGCTCCGCCGGTTCGAACGGCTTTGGCACGTAATCGTCGGCGCCGATGGAAAGGCCGCGGATGCGATCCTCAGCCAGCCCGCGCGCCGTTAGCAGCACGATCGGCACTTTCGACGTCTTGCGCACGCTTTCGGCGAGCGAAAAACCGTCTTCGACCGGCATCATCACGTCGAGGATGAGGAGGTCGAAATCCATCCCGTCCAGAAGCTTGCGCGCGCCCGCCGCATCCGCTGCCGCCGACACCCGCGCGCCGGCCTGCGCCAGGTAGCGCTTCAAGAGTTCGCGGATGCGGTCATCGTCATCGACCAGCAGCAGATGAGGCGGGCGGTCGAGCGCGTCGAAGGCGGGCGCGGCAGTCATATGCGGCAACCCCGGCAAACACCGCCCACTGCAGGAGCGTTCAACCCCAAACCGAGAGTAAGCTGGGTAGAAAATTCCACGTTGGAAGCAGGTTCGTTGACATCCATGTCGCGCGACACATCAATACCCTGAAAAACCAACCCTGCTGCACCGCACAATCCCACCGGCGCGGCGGATCGGCAAGAGCCGATCATAGTGGAGGAAGTGCATGGCGGCGCAGTCTTTCGACGATCGCGATGGCTGGATTTGGATGGACGGCGAATTCATCCCCCACCGCGACGCCCGCGTCCACGTCCTCACCCACGCCATGCACTACGCCTCTGCCGTGTTCGAGGGCGAGCGCGCCTATGACGGCGCCGTGTTCAAGAGCCGCGAACACAGCGAACGTCTGCATACGTCGGCCAAACTTCTTGGCTTCAAGCTTCCCTATAGCGTCGAAGACTTGGATCGCGTGAAGGCCGACCTGGTCGCGCGCCAGAAGACGCCGAACTGCTATTTGCGCGCCATCGCCTGGCGCGGCTCGGAACAGATGGGCGTCTCGGCCAAGCGCGATGACGTGCATGTCGCCGTCGCCTCGTGGGTGTGGGGCGATTATTTCGCCGACAAGATGAAGGGCGTGCGTTTGATGATCGCGCCATGGCGTCGCCCCGCGCCCGACACTGCGCCGTGCAATTCGAAAGCTGCTGGTCTCTACATGATCTGCACGCTCTCTCGTCACGCCGCCACCGACGCAGGCTTTGACGACGCCATGATGATGGACTGGCGCGGCCAGATCGCCGAGGGCACCGGCGCCAACATCTTCTTCGTGCGCGATGGCGTGCTGCACACGCCGTATCCCGATTGCTTCCTCAACGGCATCACGCGTCAAACCGTGATCGGGCTTGCGAAGCAGCGCGGCGTCGAAGTGGTCGAACGCGCGATCTGGCCGAATGAACTCGCCAGCTTCAGCGAGTGCTTCCTCACCGGATCCGCCGCCGAGATCACGCCCGTGCGCGAAATCGCTGGGCTCAACTTCAAGCCAGCGAGCATGAGCGAGATGCTCTTGAACGACTTCGCGGCGCTAACGCGCCGGAAAAACGCGGCGTAACAACGAGTTCCACGGAACTAACGCAGCGGCGCCTCGTTACCGGCTTGAGAGATTTCTCGGCCGGAGACGCGCCATGGTCGCCTACAGATTCGATCCCGATTACACCATCGCCGGGCGTCACTACGCGCACCCGCTGATCCAATGGCCCACCATCATCGCCGGCGCGGTCGCAGCCATCGCCATCGGGTTCCTGCTGAACGTCCTCGGCCTCGCCATCGGCGCCTCGGCGTTCAACCCCTATGAGATCAACCGCCAGGACGAGACCATCTCCATAGGCGGCGGGCTCTACGTCATGTTCGCGCAATTGGTGGCGTTTCAGATCGGCGCATACATCGCCGCGCGCGCCGCGCGCTATCCCGATCATTTCGGCGGCTTACTTACCGGCTTTCTGGTCTGGGCGCTGGCGGTGGCGTTCGCAGTGTCGCTGGCCACGTTTGCGGCGGGAGCGCTGTCGAGCGGCGACGCGATCCCCTCAGGCGTCGCAGAGACGATTGGCGAATTGAGCGACGCCACCGACGGGCAAGGCGCAAACCCCGGCGATCTCGCCACTGCCGAAGATACCGCTGACGCGCTCGCCGCGCTCTCGTGGTGGACGGTCGGGGCGCTGTCGCTCGGTCTCGCCGGCGCGATTGCCGGCGGCTGGCTCGGCGCCGCGCATCCAAAATGGGAAACGCGCCCGCGTCTCGACGATGCGGTCGCCTATCAGACAACGCCCAAGCTTTGAGGAGAATGCATCGTGGAAGGACTTGGCAAAGGCTGCATTCTCTGGGTGATCGGCATCCCGCTGCCGATCATCATCCTGCTGTATCTGTTTGGGGTGCTGAATTAACGGAACGCGGGTCTTCAGAACCAGCATTATAGAAATGCGGACCTGAAGGATCCGCGATCCATTCACGCGTCTTCCGTCTCCGCCGCCAAGAAATGACCGTGCAACGTGGCGATCGGTTGGCCGCGTTCGCCCTGCCAGGCTTCCGCTTGCACATTCGCAATCCGCCGCCCAATCTTCACCACGCGGGCGCGGGCGAAGGTGTCGACCGGTTTACCTGAGCGCAGATAATCGATGTTGATGTCAATCGTCTTCGGAAAGCGCTCGCTTTTCGACGCGATCGCCAGCTGCGTCAGCGCCGTCACTTCCATCAGCGCGCCGACGACGCCGCCATGCAACGCCGGCAGCAGCGGATTGCCGACGAGGTGAGGTTCGAACGGCATGACCAGCGTTAGCTCATCGCCCTTGAGCTCGGCGCGGATGCCGAGAAAGCGCGCATAAGGAATGCGCGCGATGGCGCCAGCGACGCGCCGTTGCGGCGTGTCGGTCATTTCTTCTTCCGCAAGTTCGCGCCGAATTTTCGTCCGGCGTTTGAATTGATCATGAACGCCGCGGCGACGTGGGCGATGGGATTGTCAGCGTCATCCTCGTACGCAACCGCGCGCACGAAGGCGACGTTCTTGCCGAGCTTGTAGCAATGCGCTTCCGCCAACACGTCGCGCGGCGGCGTCGCCGGGCGCATGTAGTCGATGCGCAGATCGATGGTGGCCACAGTCGTCGGATGCTCCATCGCCGCCACAGCCGCAGTGCCGCAAAGCGTATCCAGGAATGTCGTGATGACTCCGCCTGCGATCACACCCGTTTCCGGATCGCCGATCAGCTCTTCGCGATAAGGCGCGCGGCCCCACACCCGCGCCGGCTCGATCCGCGTCACCTCCAAGCCAAGCGCCTTGGCTTGCGGTGTGAACTGGATCATGGCGCGCACGCGTTCCAGCGGATCGTCGCTGGAGGCGTAGGAGGCGGGTTCGTCGCTCATTCAGGCTACGGTGCTAGCAGGCCGCGATGCCCCTCGTCATGGACTCAAATTGACGTTTCGTCACTTTTGTGACGCTATATGACGAAGCAGTCACGCGGGAGATCGTGCATGAGCGAAACGGCGGCCAATCTCGAGCCGATCGGCAAGCGCGAGAAGACCAAGGTGGCCAACAGGCAGGCCATCCTGATCGCGGCGCGCAAAGTGTTCGCCGAACTCGGCTACGAAGCCGCGACCGTGCGCGACATCATCCGCGGCACCGACCTCGCGAGCGGCACGTTCTACAATTACTTCAAGTCGAAAGAGGAGGTCTTCGACGCGCTGGCCGACGACGGCGCCCGCCGCTTCCGCCCGATCCTCAGGATGGCGCGCGAGAACGCCAAGAGCTTCGAGGATTATCTGCACTCGGCGTTCGTCGCCTATTTCCACTTCATCGTGCAGGATAACCAGCTCGAGGGCCGGCCGATCATGGAGCGGCGCCCGCATGTGATCCGCATGGACACGCCGGAAATGACGGCGGTCTATCAGGAGGTGCGCCAGAGCCTGGATGACGCGATCGCGCACGGCGATGCGCCGCGCGTGGATTCTGATTATCTGGCTTGCGCCTGCATCGGCATCGCGCAAGAGGTGGGCTCGGCCATGTTGCGCCGTTCGCCGCCGGATATTGACGCCGCGGCAGACTTCGCGACCGGCCTCATTCTCAAAGGTCTCAAGGGCGCGGCCCGTAAGGACTGAGTACGGGGAGTAGCGTTTGTCCTGGCTGCGCAAAGCGCTGGTGCACTTGGCTTTGTCGCGGTCGGACGAAGCTTTGATCAAAGCCTCGGGCGGAAGTCCGCGCGTCGTACGCGGCATGACGCTCGATCCGCGCATGCAGTTTCTCGAATACCAGGCGCGCCAACGCACCGAGCCGTTGAGCGTCGCAACGCTGCGCGCGCAGACCGAAGCGGGCTCCGAGATTTTTGGCGGGGGCAAGGTGTCCGGCGTGCGGGTGGAGAAGGTTTACGTCACCGGCCGCAGTCACTCGGTGCCGTGCCGGCTTTACTTGCCGACAGTGCGCGACAACTCGGCCGCGTTGATGGTCTATCTGCACTTCGGCGGCGGCGTGATCGGCTCGCTCGAGAGCCCGCATCGGCTCTGCAGCATGTTGGCCAAGGAAGCCGGCGCGCCAGTGCTTTCGGTCGATTATCGTCTGGCGCCCGAGTTCAGATATCCGATCGGCCTCGACGACTGTGTCGCCGCTTACGTTTGGGCCGTCGATAATGCCGCCCGCTATGGCGCGCCTGTCGGCAAGGCTGCCGTTGGCGGCGACAGCATGGGCGGACACTTCGCAGCGATCATCGCGCAAGAATTCCGCAAGACGAAGCCGCCTGTGCTGCAGCTGCTGATCTATCCGGCTGTCGACTTTCTCAGCGAAACGCCATCCATGCACGATTTCGCCGACGCCTGGCCGCTGACGGCGGAAACGGTCGACTATTTCATGAAGCAATATTTGCCGGAGCACGTCGATCCAGCCGATCCGCGCATTTCGCCAATCCGTACCCAGGATCTGCGCGGCCTCGCGCCGGCGCTGATCTACACGGCAGGCTTCGACATGTTGCTGGATCAAGGCGAGGCCTATGCGCATCGCTTGGAAGAAGCGGGCGTCAAGGTGTCCTACACGCGGTTCGATTCACTGCCGCACGGCTTCGTCGCCTTTCCGTCCGCCGCGCCCGCGGCGGAAGCCGCTATCAGGCAAATATCGCGCGAGACAGCGGCAGCGCTGAAAGGCAATCGCTAGTGGAGGCGTCTGCGTCATCCATGGCCGCGACTCGTTCTGCAGAGATCGATCGCGGCGCATGGAGCTGGGCGCTCTTCGAGTGGGCGCGCAATCCATGGGTGCTCTTGGGCACCATCTATGTCTTTGCGCCCTACATCTCGAACGTCGTCATCGGCGATCCCGTCCGTGGCCAAGCACTGATCGCGAGCTGGCACACGACGGCGGGCATCATCATCGCTCTCACCGCGCCGTTCCTGGGTGCTGCGACCGATCGGATGGGCCGGCGCAAACCGCTGTTCGCCGTCTGCGTCGCGTCGCTGGCGCTCTTCATCGGCGTCAAGTGGTTTGCGCTGCCGGACGAACAGGGCCTGCCGCTTTGGGCGATAGGCGCGGCCACTACGGCGGCAGGGGTGGCCTTCGTCTATACCGAGGTGCTGCACAACGCCATGCTGACCCGCGCCGCGCCGCCGGGAGTGCTGTCGCGCGTTTCGGGGTTGGGCCTCGCGCTCGGCAATGCAGCGTCGGTTCTGTTGCTCGTGTTCGTGCTCGTCACCATGGCGTTGCCGGGTCAAGTCCCGCTGCCGTTTCTGCCAGACGCCCCGATGTTCGGCCTCGATCCGGCGCAGCATGAACCCAGCCGCGTCGTCACCTTGCTTTGTGCAGTTTGGCTGATCGTCTTTTCAGTTCCGCTCCTCCTTTACACGCCCGATCTCACCACCACCGGCGAACGGTTCGGCATGGCGATGTTGCATGGCGTTGGCAATGTCGCCCGCACCATCCGCAAGCTCCGCGACTATCGCAACGTCGCGCTCTTCCTTCTCGCGCGCATGCTTTACGCCGACGGCAAGACCGCGATCCTCATCTTCAGCGGCGTCTACGCCTCCGGCGTCATGGGATGGGATCTGCTGGAGATGCTGGCCTACGGAATTCTGCTCAGCATCTTCGCTGTGTACGGCGGCGTGCTCAGCGGTTGGCTCGACCATGCGGTCGGCCTCAAACGCGCCGTGGTCATCGAGATCGGCGTGACGCTGCTGTGTCTCATCTTCATGGTGTCGATGTCGCCCGACTCCGTGTTCTTCCTGCCGGTCGAATCCGGCGTTCCAGTCTGGCAGAGCCCTGTGTTCGCGACGGCGCCGGAGCTGGCGTATCTTGCGTTCGCCATTGTCATCGCGATTTCCATCACCGCCGCCTACGGGTCGAGCCGCGCGTTGATGGCGCGTTTGGCGCCGGCGGGCATGGAAGGGGAGGTGTTCGGCCTCTACGCGCTCTCAGGCTCGGCCACCGCGTGGCTTGCGCCGGCGCTCGTAGCCTATTTCACCACGACGTATCAAAGCCTGCGCGGAGGCTTTGCGTCGATCGCGCTGCTGCTGGTCGCAGGATTGGTGTTGCTGCTGTTTGTGAAGCCGCCGCCACGTCCGGCTTAAGCGGCGTCAGCCTGCTTCAGCTTCTTGTCGACCATGCGCTTCAGGCTCGCCGCCACGCGCTGGCGTTCTTCGCAAAGCGCGTGCGGCAGATGCACCATCTGATGCAGCGCAGCGACGTGGGTGCGCACCACTTCCGGATCGAGCCGCTCGGTTGCGCCTTGCGCTTGCAGATAGCGCGCCATCTCGCGCGCGCCGAGCGCCAGGCTGGGATCGCCGATCTGCTCGCCGACATCTACGAGCTCCTGCACGGCCCGATAGACAACCCGCGCCTGCTTGGCGTCGCCGGGCGTGAGGTTGCGCGCAGCTGCCTCCAAGGCGGCGACGCAGGCGCGCGCCAGATCGGCCTTGAGATCGAGTTCTTCTTGGTCGCCTCTGACCAGCGGTTCGGGAGCGATATCGTCAAGACGGCGCAGCGGGCCCAGATAATTCAGGTCCGGCCGGCGCCGGCGCCGACAGGGGCCGACATAGCTCGCCGTCACGACAAACGGCTGCGGATTAGAAATCACCGTTTTCACGCGCTGCTGCAGCGCCAGCGCCGAGATCGGCTTACGCAAATAGCCGTCAATGCCCGCGAGGCGCGCGATCTCTACGTCGCGTTCCAGGCCGCGGGCCGTCAGCATGAACAACGCCACGGCGCGGTTGGGCGAGTCCTCGCTCTTGCGCACGCGCCGAGCAAAGTCGAGCCCGTCGCCGCCTGCGCCATGAATCCATTCCATCAGCACGACGTTTGGATTCGATGTTCGCAGCGCCTCCCAGGCTTCCATGGTGTTCGCTGCGCCAATGGCGCGCTTGAAACCCATCGCTCGCAATTGATCGAGCGAAATGCCGCGTTCGAAGTGATTGTCGTCCAGGACAAGCGCAGTCAGGCTGGACGGATCGAAATGATCTCCCCCCTGCATAAGCGGTCCCCGGCTCCAACAACAGCCTGCCAGCTTAACGCGCATTATTTGAAAATCGCTGAACTGCGACGCTGAGGTGGTGGTTAACGTCAGTTAGTGAGTTGGCGCAGGATTTCGGCGGAATCGAAGTAGACGCGCTCGCAGACTATGCCCGCGCCCCCCGGCGCGAACTCGAACACCGCCGCCATGCGCACGCGGATTGTGTTGCCGGTGGGCGCAAGCTCGCCTTGCGGCGTCGCGATCGGTCCCTGATGCGTGCCGATTAGCCAGAACTCGGCCAGCACCGCGTCTTCCATGACGCGGAGCCGGATGGGCTCGTTGGCCTGATCGGGGAAGGCGCGGCGGGAGGCGGCAAAATAGCGGCGCACCGCCTCTTCGCCGTCGAACACCTGGCCCCCGCCGTAAAGTTCGTAACGTGGGTGGGCGAAGGTCGCAATGGTTGTATCGAAGTCGCGCCGCACTTCCGACGCCATGTGTTCGGCGACGATCGCCACGCGTTCGTCGTCCAAGCTTTTCACGTCGCCGGACTCCCGTCGATGGCGCCAATGAGCGATATTTTCTGCCAAATCTTCCGCGACAAGCCGGTGGTCAGGTTCTCGATTTCCGTCACCGCATCGATGACCACGGGATCGCGCATGCGCTCTGCGTAGAGCGCGGCAAGTTTTGCGATCAAGGCCAGCATTTCGGCGCAATAGTCGAGATAGCGTGCGAGCGCCTCGGCGCTCGTGGCGCCTTCCTTATGTGTCAGCGTGTATGGGTCCTTGGTCAGTTGGTGCATGTCGACGAGGTGGGCGACCGATCGCAGAGTATGCAACTGGTCGAGTGCGCGCTGGCGCTTCAACCTGTCGTCGAGGCCGACCAGGAACCACGTGGCGCCGCCGAAGAGGATCAGCAGGTTCACCGCCGCTTCGAGGGTCTGCAGCAAGCCGACATTGGTTTCGATGTCCTCCAGGTGCAGCAGCTTCACCGCGCTGATCAGCGCCAACACCCCCGTCGAAATAACGATGCTGACGCCGATGCGCAGCGGCCAATTGTGCGCGGCGATCTCGGCGGCGCGCTGAGCCGAGTGGTGCGCAGTGGCGGTGAGTTCGCTGCAGACGCGACTCAAGCCCGAGTTCGGGAAGCGCTGCTCGATGCGCTGCTTGAGACGCTCCAGCGTCGCTATGATGCGGTCGGGGTCGAGCGTATTCACTGGAGATTGCGCGCCCGCTGCACCGAGCGCTCGTCGAACGGCTGCCCAAATGCGCTCCCGCGGATCGCCGTCGTCGTCTCGGCCGCGTAGCGCCGGCCGTTTGGAGCGCTCTGACAGGTGATGAGGATGTTGATATGCTCGACGCGCACCAACGGCAGCGGATCGAAGGGCGCGGGCGTAAAGATGCGGATGCGCGCAATATCCGGCGCGGCCTTCACCACAGTAACTTCACCGCGCAGCCGATCGGCGAAACGTTGCGCCTGTTCGCCGCGAATGCTCTCACGCGTCGGCTGGAAGGAGTAGGTCGCGCTCGTCGCGTCCTCGCGCACAAGCCGCACGTCGGCGACGCGCCCCATGCCTTCGCTTGCGCACCAGGATAAGCCTTCATAGTCCTCGGCCAGACGATCGAACGCGCGGCGCTCGTCGTTTTCAAGCTCATCGCGCCGCGGTGAAACAAGCCGGAGCTGCGGCGCTGGGCCTGGCTGGAAACGCGCGCGCCAGTTGATGTCGGAGGTGTCGAGCTCCAGGTCGAACGCATAATCCGCTTTGGCCACTTGTGTCGCGGCCACGGCTTGCGCGAGCAGAGCGGGCACGACACTCTGGGCCGCCGCGAGCGCTGCGAACGCGGCAAGCCCGGCTGCAGTCAGCAAACTCATAATTTTGAACATCCGGCGACCATGCCATGGCGATTACGGCCGCTCAACAGCAGGATAAGGGTTCGGCCCGGCAGCGCCCGCGCTACATATCGGTCATGGACGCTCGCGCGCCTGCTTTGCCCTCGCCATTCGCGGAATGGTTCGCTGCGCGCGGCTGGTCGCCGCGCCCGCATCAGCTTGAACTCGTCGCCCGCGCGCAAGCGGGGCTTTCAACGCTGCTGATCGCGCCTACCGGCGCCGGCAAGACGCTCGCTGGCTTTCTTCCCAGCTTGATCGAACTCGCGCCGCTAAAAGGGCAAGGCCAGCGCCGTCCGCACAAGCTTCATACGCTCTATGTTTCGCCGCTGAAGGCCCTCACCACCGACGTCGCCCGCAACCTCGACGCGCCGGCGAACGAGATGCGGCTCGGCGTCCGCATCGAAACCCGTACCGGCGACACCCCACCGTCGAAGCGCCAACGCCAGCGCGCCCACCCGCCCGACATCCTGCTGACGACGCCCGAACAACTCTGTCTGCTGATCGCCTCGGAGCACGCGCGCGTTTTCTTCGAGGACCTGCAAGCCGTCGTCGTCGACGAGATCCACGCGCTAGCGCCGACCAAACGCGGCGATCTCCTGGCGCTCGCGCTCGCGCGCCTGCGTCGCTGGGCGCCGGATCATCGCCGCATCGGTCTAAGCGCGACGGTCGCGGATGAAGCGGGGCTGGTCGAGTGGTTGCTTGGTAAGAAACCCTCTCCCCCCTTGCGGGGGAGAGGGCAGGGTGAAGGGGGGCGCGCCGACGCGCTATACTCCCGACCACAAGCGCAATCCGACGCCCCCCACCCCCCGACCCCCGGCCCGCAAGGGGGCGGGGGAGAGGTACGCGACGTCATCGTCCGCGCCCCACCCGGCGCCGCGCCCATCGTCGACGTGCTCGACTCCGACGCCAACATTCCGTGGTCTGGACACACGGCGCGGCACGCGATCCCTGAGCTTTACGAAACCATCAAGCGCACCAAGCTCGCGCTGGTCTTCGTCAACACCCGCGCACAAGCGGAGATGACGTTCCAGGAGCTCTGGCGCATCAATGATGACGGGCTGCCCATCGCCCTCCACCACGGTTCGTTGGATGTCGCTCAGCGCCGCAAGGTCGAAGCGGCGATGGCTGAAGGCAGGCTTCGCGCGGTCGTCTGCACCTCGACCCTCGATCTCGGCATCGACTGGGGCGACGTCGACCTGGTGATTCAGATCGGTGCGCCCAAGGGCTGCGCGCGCCTCGTCCAACGCATCGGCCGCGCCAACCACCGCTACAACGAACCCTCACGTGCGCTGCTTGCGCCGAGTAACCGCTTCGAAGTGCTCGAATGCCGCTCGGCGCAGGAAGCCGTGAAGGAAGGCGCGCTCGACGGCGAATCACGCCGTATCGGCGGGCTCGATTGCCTGGCGCAGCACATCATGGGTTCGGCTTGCGGCGAACCGTTTGACGGCGACGAACTGTACCAGGAGGTTGTCAGCAGCGCGCCATACGCCAGCTTGTCTCGTGCGCAGTTCGACCGCGCCGTCGATCTCGTGGCCACCGGCGGCTATGCCTTGCGCAGCTACGACCGCTACCGCCGCATCGTGCAAGATCCGCACACCAATCGATGGCGCGCACGCAATGCAAGCGTCGCCCAGCAGCACCGCATGAATGTCGGCGCCATCGTCGAATCCGAAATGTTGAATGTCCGGCTTGCGCACCGCACGGGCGCCCGGCCCCGCATCGGCACGCCGAAGACCGAGGGCCCAGCCCCGCTCGTCGCCGGTCGCCGCCTCGGCCAAATCGAAGAATATTTCATCGAAGGTCTCGCCCCAGGCGACACCTTCCTGTTCGCCGGCGAAATCCTGCGTCTCATCGGCGTGCGCGAGACAGACGCGCTTGTGGTCCGAGCGCAGGGCGAAGAGAATCCGAAAATTCCATCTTACGCCGGCGGCAAGTTTCCGCTCTCGACATTTCTGGCCCATCGCGTGCGCCATATGCTGCACGATCCGAAGAAGCAGAAATCGTTGCCACCACAGGTGCGCGACTGGATCAGGATGCAGAAAAAGCGCTCCGTCGTGCCCGCGCCCGACGAAATGCTGGTCGAGACCTTCCCACGCGCCACCAAGCACTATCTCGTCTGCTATCCGTTCGAAGGCCGGCTCGCACAGCAGACGCTCGGCGTCCTCATCACCCGCCGGCTTGAACGCCTGGCCAAACGGCCGATCGGCTTCCTCGCCAGCGAGTACGCCATGGCGGTGTGGGGGTTGGAGCCGATGGACGATGTCGATCTCGCGCGGCTCTTCGACGAAGACATGCTCGGCGACGATCTCGAAAGCTGGCTCGCCGAGTCGACGCTGATGAAGTCTACCTTCGCCAAATGCGCCGTTATCGCGGGCATGATCGATCGCAATACGCCAGGCGCGGCGCGCAAGGCCGGCCGCCAGGTCAGCTTTTCCTCCGATCTGATCTATGACGTGCTCAAGCAATACGAACCCGACCATATCCTGATGCAAGCCGCCTTCGCCGACGCCGGCGAAGGCTATCTCGACATCAAGCGCCTCGGCGCACTGCTCCGCCGCGTCAAAGGCAAGATCATCCATCGCGACCTGCCCCACGTTTCGCCGTTCGCCGCGCCTGTAATGCTGGAGATGGGCCGCGTCGGCGTCCGCGGCGGCGCGGATGAGGCCGTGCTGGAGGACGCGGCTAGCTTGATTGCTGAGGCGATGAGCTGACCTTCCACCCATTCCCAGGGCGATGCGAAGCATCGAGCCCGGGACCCATAACCCCAACTGCATCTATTCTGGCCGCCGCGCGCCAATCCGGGGATGGGTGGCGCAGCGGCAAGTCGTTGCACTTCATCTTCGTCCGGCGCACTTTCCCGTTCCAATGGGGGGAACGATGCGCACGATCGCTGCAACGCTTTTCGCAATCGCGCTGACCACCACGGCAAGCGCACAAGTCAGCGACGCAACACGCGCAGCGAACACCGCGTTCGCGCAAACGCTGCCCTGGTCCGATCGCGAAGACGAGGACTTCGCCACCCGCGGCTTCATCGCCGCCAGCGAGCAATCGCAGATCCGCAGCAACGATGGCAGCCGCGTCATCTGGGATTTCACCGCCTACAATTTCCTCCAAGGCGAAGCGCCCGCCACCGTGAACCCCAGCCTGTGGCGCCACGCCGGCCTGCTCGCGCGCGCCGGACTCTTTCGGGTCACCGATCGCGTCTACCAAATTCGCGGTTTCGACGTGTCGAACATGACCATCGTCATCGGCGACACCGGTCTCATCATCATCGATCCGCTTTCCAGCGCCGAAACTGCGGCCGCCGGCCTCGCGCTGGCGCGGCGCACCATCGGCGACGCGCCGGTGCGCGCCGTCATCTATACGCACTCTCACCTCGATCATTTCGGCGGCGTGCGCGGCGTTGTGACCGATCCAGCCGGCGTCGAGATCATCGCGCCGGAGGGATTCATGGAGCACGCGGTGACGGAGAACGTCATCGCCGGCAACGCCATGGGCCGCCGCGCCATGTATCAATTCGGCACCGGCCTCACGCCGGGACCGGAAGGGCAGATGACATCCGGCATCGGCATCGCGGTCTCCGCCGGCACATACACGTTGATCCCGCCAACGCGCACCATCTCGCATACCGGCGAAGCGCTCACCGTCGATGGGGTGCGGATCGAGTTTCAACTGACGCCCGACACCGAGGCCCCGGCGGAGATGAACTTCTTCTTCCCCGATCTCGGCATCCTTTGTCTCAGCGAAAACGCCAACGCCTCGATGCATAACATCCTGACGCCCCGCGGCGCACTCGTGCGTGACGCGAAGGCATGGGCGGACTATCTCACTGAGTCGCTGCGCCTCTTCGGCGAGCGCACTGATATCATGGTGACGAGCCACGCCTGGCCACGCTTCGGCGGAGTTCGCGTGCGCGATTTCATCGCCAGCCACCGCGACGCCTACAAATATCTGCACGACCAAACCGTGCGGCTTATGAACGCCGGCTACACCGATCGCGAGATCGCCGAACAAGTGCGCTTGCCGGAGGCGCTCGCCGCGCGCTGGTTCAATCACGGCTATTACGGCACCATGATGCACAATTCGCGCGCCGTGTATCAGCGTTACATGGGCTGGTACGACGCCAATCCCGCCAACCTCAATCCGTTGCCGCCGGTGGAAGAGGGCGCGCGTTTCGTTCGCGCCATGGGCGGCGCGGACCGCGTGCTCGCGGAGGGTCAGCGCGCGTTCGACGAGGGCGATTATCGCTGGGCGGCGCGCGTGCTGAACCAACTCGTGTTCGCGGCGCCGGACAACGCCGCCGCACGCCAACTTCTCGCGCGCACGCATCGGCAGATGGCCTACCAGGCCGAGAGCGCGATCTGGCGCAACATCTATCTCGTCGGCGCCCGGGAGTTGGAACACGGCACGCCGGACCGTCCGCCGGCTGTCGTCAGCACCGATCTCATCGCCGCGACGCCGACGAGTTATATCCTCGATCTCTTAGCCGTACGCCTCAATGCGGAACGCCTCGGCAATCGCCGTTACGCCTTCAACCTCGTTTTCCCGGAACGCAACGAACGCTTCGCCGTGATTATCGCCAACGGCGTGCTCGTGCATGAACGCGATCAAACCATCGCCAATGCGCCCACCATCACGTCGCCGCGCGCGGTATTCCTGCAAGCCATGGCGACGCAGAGCATGGCGCGCGCGGCGATGGCTGGGCGAATCCGCATTCAAGGAAATCGGCGGTCGCTCGAAGGGCTGGGCGATGTCTTCGATACGCCGGATCCAAATTTCGCGGTCGTCACGCCATGATGGACCGATTCCGTACCCACGTGCGCTAATGCGGTGATTGGACACCGCTTGCGCTCACGGAAATCTCTGCGGGTGAACTCCACTTTAACCGGCGTCGCGTCGTTATTTGGAAGCAGTGTTCGGCAAGTCTCCACCCCGCGGCGGTATGCTGACGGACCGTGTCCGCCAGATCGCACAAGCCGCCCCCGTGAGACCCGTTGCGACTACGGGTTCGAACACCAAGCGCGCGCCGCGCCAACCCTTGTTTCGCAACGGCGTCATCATCTTCGAGGACGGCGAACGCCTCAAGGTAGTGATCAAAGACTTGAGTGATGGGGGCGTCCGCGTGGAGTTCTTCGTCAACCGGCTGTTGCCGGATCTGGTGACGCTCTCCGAGCCCACGCTCAAACTTCGCCGGACGGCACGCGTAGTGTGGCAAACGGGCGGCGCCGCGGGGCTTGCCTTCTCCGAGTGACGGAGCCCGCGCTAGGCGCTGATGCGAATCCCCGTTAGCGTCCGCCGCCATGCCGCTGTTGTCGCAGCCCGCACCGAAGCCTGCCCGCCCGCGCCGCACGCGATCCGTGCGGCCCGTCCCGCCGATGGCGATCGTCGGCGCTACCGTGGAAATGCGTCTTGGCGATGCGCTCGTCACGGCATTACCGGACGGCGCGCTGTGGATCGCCGAGGCAAAGACGCTCATCGTGTCCGACTTGCACCTGGAGAAGGGCAGCGCTTTCGCTGTGCGCGGCCAGATGCTGCCGCCGTACGATACACACGCCGCGCTGTTGAAACTTACCGACATCATGTTGCGGCTGCAGCCTGAGATCGTCGTCTCGCTCGGCGACAGTTTCCACGATTCCGCCGGCCCCGCGCGCATGGATGCGCGCGATCGCGAATTGCTGCGCGTGCTGATGTCCCGCTGCGATTGGGTCTGGGTCGAGGGCAATCATGATGGCCGTGCGCCGGAAACGTTGGGCGGCGCGTTTCGGGACACGCTGCACATCGGCTCGCTGGTACTGCGTCATCATCCCACCGAAGCCGCAGCGCCTGGCGAGATCGCCGGCCACCTGCATCCGTGCGCGCGCGTCGTGGGCCGCGGCACGAGCACCCGCCGCCGTTGCTTCGCCACCGATGGCGCACGCATCGTCATGCCCGCGTTCGGCGCGTTCACCGGCGGACTGAATGTCTGCGACGCCGCCTTCGCCAACATCTTCCCCGACGGCGCCACAGCGCTCGTGCTCGGCAAGGGTCGCGTGCTGCCTGCGCCGAACGAACGGTTGGTCGGCGACTGAGCTCAAAATCGATGCATCGCCGTCGCCAACGGAATGATCATGCAGATGATCATAGCCCCGCCCGTCAGCACTTGGCGCAACACCGGATACCAGGCCGGTGCGCCAGCGTCGCGCGCGCTGCGATAATCCCAAACGGCTTGCGCCGCGAATAATCCCGCAAAGACCGCCGCGGCGCCGAGCACGGGCGTGAAATAGACGACCGTCGCTGCAAGCGCCCAGCCTGAAAGCGCTGGCAGAGCGCTGAACAACAGCCGCAACCCGTTCGGCGCGTCCGGCGCGCGCATGATTTCGAAGCCGCAGCGTACGCCGCCCAGAAAGGAGAGCAGCACCGCCGCATAGAGCGAAAATGCAATCGCGCCCAAGCGCGCGGTGTTGGCGTGCTCCGAGAGTGAAATCAATGCCGCGATGGCGAGCGGGGCGAGGCCGAGGAATCCTAACCTCAGTGCGGCGCGCGGAAGAAAAGGCGCGCCGTTGCTCATGGGCGGCGGAACACGAGTGCGGCGACCCAACCTGCCGCCAGCGCCAACAGCACGGTGACGATGCCGTAGAGCCATGAGACGCGAGTGGCGAGATCGTGGATCGTACGCTCGATGCCGATGCGCGACACGGTAATCGGGATCTGCTGGCGCGAGATAAGTCGGCCGTCGCGGAAAAGGTAGGTGTCCGCCCGGTATTGAGCGATGGGCGCGTTGGCGGGGAGGCGAATAACGGCGCGGAACAGTCCGCCCGGATATGTTGTCAGGCCGTCGCGGACGCCTTCGCGGGGCGGGCGGGAGTACCACTGATACAAGCCCTGCTCGCGGCGCAGATGCACCAGCGCGGCGCGATAGGCGGAAGGATCGCCGCCGGCCGGCACGGCGCTCGCCAGTTGCGCCGATGCCGCTGGATCGAGCTGGTAAAGCCAGATCGATTGGGGGCTCGCGATGTCGCGCAAGGCGCGGTTGCTCAGCACGGCGAAGAACGAGGGCGCTTCGCTGAAATGCACGGGATCGCCGTTGACCCAGAGGCCGAACACGCGGCGCTTGCGCATGACGGTGGCTGCTTCATTGGGTCCGCGCAGCACGACGACAATATCGCCGCGCCCGCGCCGGTCCGGATTGACGCCGAACACGGTGATCGACGAGCCGCCGTAGGTGGAGCTGACCGTGATGCGCTCTTCGGCGACGCCCGCCGGGAGATCGGCGGCGACGTCGGGCGCTGGCCGTTGCGCCGCCTCCGGCTGCTGGGCGGAAACCGGCGCGCCGGTCAGCAACGCGAGCGCCAGGATGAGCAGGAGCCGCCTCACCAGGTGCCTCCGCCGAGGACGTAGGGTTGTTCAGGCACGATCACGAGATCGAACAGGAACTTGATGCTCGCCACCATTAGCAGCGCGCCGAGGACGCCGCGTATGTACTCCGCTTTCATGCCGGCGCCGATGCGGGCGCCGATCTGCGCCCCGACAACGCCGCCGACCATCAGCAGCAGCGCCAGCACAAGATCGACCGTCTTCGTCGCAGCCGATTGCAGCACCACGATTAGCGATGCGATCACCAGCACCTGAAGCTGCGAGGTGCCGACAACGACATTGGTCGGCATGCGCAGCAGATAGATCATGGCCGGGATCAGAATGAAGCCGCCGCCGATGCCCATGACTGCGGCAAGCGCGCCGATGCTGAAGCCCAGCCCGAGTGGCGGCAGGATGGAGATATAGAGTCCAGAGCGCGGAAAGCGCAGCCGGAAGGGCAGCGTATGCGCCACCGTCTTCAGCGGCCGCCGCAGGATCGAGACGCTCTTCGGCGGGCGACCGCGCCAGAAGCGATAGCTCTCGCGCATCATCAGGAAGCCGACGCTCGAGAGCAGCAGCAGGTAGAGCAGCGAGACGATGAGATCGAGTTGGCCCAGACGCAGCAATTGTTCGAAGAGGGCGACCCCGCCGATGCTGCCAATCATGCCGCCGATCGACAGCAACAGCCCCATGCGCCAATCGACGGACCTGCGCCGCGTCTGAGTCATGATGCCGGAGAAGGACGTGGCTGCGATCTGGCTGGCGCCTGTGGCGACCGCCACCGGCGCGGGGACGCCCATGAAGATGAGCGCTGGAGTCATAATGAAGCCGCCGCCGACGCCGACCAGCCCGGACACAAAGCCGACGGCGCCGCTGACCAATAGGACAAGCAGCACGTTCACCGGCATTTCGGCGATCGGCAAATAGATCAAAATTCTGCTCTGAACTCAGCGCCGCAGCGCCATGCCCGCGGCCCTTATGAGGAGGGTCGCACGGAGAGGCAACGCCAGTTTGCCGCTAATCGCGGGGGTCTCACGCGCCCGTGCGGGTGTTCCAGGCGCGCTGGCCGAACTCGCCGTTCGCAACAGCACTGGCAGCGCGTGGGCGGAAAGCCTGCGCCCGCGCCCGGGCTTGCTCCACCTGCATCTGCGAGAGCTGGGCTTCGACCGCCGTCGCGCGCGCGCCGGCGTCCTGATCGCCCTGACGAGCGGCCACGAGAAACCAGAACAGCGCTTCTGACGCCGAAGCGTTCACGCCACGGCCCTGCTGGTAGAGGACGCCTAGATTGTACTGGCTGTCAGCCACCCCGAGCTCGGCGGCTTGCCTGAACCAGCGGAACGCCGCCGCCTCATCGAGCGGGGCGCCTTCGCCGCGCGCAAAATAGACGCCGAGATCGTGCATGGCGCGGCGATTGCCCGCCGCCGCCGCACGTTCTGTCCATTGCCGCGCGATGGTGAGATCGGCAGGCACGCCTTCGCCGCGCTCATAAAGCTTGGCCAGGCGATACTGCGCCATCGGGAAGCCACGGTCGGCCGCGCGCCGAAGCAGGGTGACGCCTTCAGCCGTGCGGCCGGAGCCCAGGCGTTGCAGCGCGAGCTCATACTGCGCCGTGAGATTGCCGGACTGGGCCGCCTGCTCGAGGGACACGTTGCGCGCCGGCAGCGGGCCGGCGACGGTGCGTTCCGCGCCCGGCTGGGCGCCGCCCGGCTGCGCTTGCGCGACCGGCGCGCCCGGGGTTGGCGCGGTCGTCGTCTCCGCTCCCTCGACCGGCGCCACAGCCTCTGCAGGGGCTTCGGCGAAGGGGTCCACCGGCGGCGCTTGCAGCGTCGGCTGCGCGCTCGGCGGCGGCGCCGGCTCGACGTCTTGCTGTGGTTCGGCGCTCTCGTCTTGGCTGCGAATGTAGTAGGCGCCGCCAACGATGAGCGCCGCAATCAACGTCGCTGCGCCCCACAACACGACGCGGCTCGATCCGCGCAGGCTGAGCTTCGGCGTGTCCGCAACTTTTTCCGGACGCGTCCTGGGCAGCGATTGCGCTTGGGCAGCTTTGCGGGCGTTGGCGAGATAGTCGTTCTTGCTTGGCGCCGCCGCAGGCTCTTCCGGCAGCGGCGGCAGCTCCGTGAACTCCGGCAGATCGAGCGAGAGCGGCTCTTCCACGCCATGCGCGAGGGGCACGTCTGCGTCGCCGAGCACAGGCGCCGCAGCAAGCGGATCGACGATAGGCGCATTCACCAATGGCGCTACCGCCTGTTCGATGGTCTGTGGCGCGAGATCGTCGGGCGTCCAGAACGGATCGTCGTCGAGCGGCGGGGCAGCGGCCGCGTCGAGATCCTCGCCGCCCGGATCGTCGATCATCAGATCGCCTTCTGGCGGTAGTTCGATCTCCTTGTACTCCGGCGGCACGAACGCTTCCTCGGCGGCGGCGTCATCGACCAAGAGGTCGTCGATGCCGTCATCGTGCGCCGGTTCGGGGTAATAGATGTCGGTTGGACTCGGAACGTCGCTCAGGTGCGGCCGCGGCGGCAGCGGGGCGGCGCGCGCCGGCCGGGCCGCATCGCGCGGCGAGACGTAGGGTTGCGGCTCGGGATTGCTCAGGTTGAACGCATCCGACGGTTCTTCTTCGTCTCCGAAGGAGGGGAAGTCCTCGATCCGGCGCGACGGCTTCGGCGGCACGACTTCCTGCGGACGCGGCGCCGACGGCAGTTCGCTTTCGAACTGTTCGAGTTTCGAAGCGACGCTCGACACCGCTTTCTGCACCGGCGCAATAGCCTCGTGCGAGCGTTCCTCGACCTCGGCCAGACGCTCCATGATCGAACTCATGGCTTCCGAGACGCGCTGACCCGCGCGCTCTTCGCTGTCGATCATGCGCTCGCCAAGTTCGCGCGCCATCAGATCCTGGCGCTGGTTGAAGCGCTCGGCCATACGGGCGACTTGCTCGCCCACGTGCTCGATCGCTTGCGCGCTGCGGTGTTCGACAGCGCCGACGCGCTCTTCCAGGCGCTCCGACAGGCGGCCCACTTCGAGGCCCATGCGATCGAACGCTGCCGCTTCGCGGCGTTCGATTTCGTCGAAGCGCTGCTCCAGCGTCTGCGCCATGCGCGACAACTCTTCGCGCACCGCGGAGGCGGCCGCGTCGTCGTTGCGCGCTTCGACCGTGCGCAAGCGCTGGTCGACCGTTTCCGACATGCGCTTGATCTCGACGGAGATCGCTTCGATCGTCTGCGCTTGGCGGCGTTCGGCGGCGGCCAGGCGGCGGTTCACGTCCGCCAGCGCCTCTTCCACGCCGTCGCCGCCTGCAAGCGCGGCCTGCAACTCGTGCGTCAGCTCTTCGCGCACCGTCTGCGCCATGGTGTCGAGCCGCTGCTCGAGCATCGCGCGTACGGCTTCGGTTTCCTCAGCCGCGCCGCCGGCGTGCTCGATGCGCGCGCCGAGCGACGACACCGTCTCTTCGAGATGACGGATCGCGGTGTTGGCGGTCGATTCCGTTTCCTCGAGCTTTTCGGCCAGACGCTGCAAGGCGCGGTCCAGCGACTCCACGGTATCGCCGATGTGATCGACCTTCGCGGTGTTTGCTGTCGCCGCCTCGACGCTGGAAATGCGCGCTTCGAACGCGGCAAGCGCGCCGGTGAGGGGGCTCGTGTCGCTCTTGCTCTCGAGCGAAGCGAGGCGCTCGGCAATGTCGTGTTGAGTCTGGCGAATGTCGGTGAGATCGACCGCGCCGGTTTGGCCGGCGATGTCTTCGACCTGCTTCACCCGCGCTGAGAGCGTCAATTGCGCATTGCGCAAATCCGCGATCGCGGCGCCTGCGGCTTGGCGCAAGCCTGCCGTGCTCTCGCGTGCGCCGGCCTCGGCGCGTTCGATGCGCTGGATCAGCGCCGTTTGCTCCGCCTTCAGGGTATCGACGGCGCCGACGCGCCTGGCGATCTCGCTTTCGAGCCGCACCACCTCTTCCAGCAGCGCTTCGCGCGCGCCACGCGTTTCAGTCGACGTCTCGGTGCGCACTTCCGCGACCGCTGTCTCTATGGCGCGGCGCGTCGAAGCTTCGCTGTCGCTGAGGCGCTCGCTCAATTCCTCTTGCAGCCGGCGCAGTTCATTGACCGCGTCGGCCGAGGCCGCCGTCGCTTGCCGCGCCGCTTCCTCGGCGACGGCCCGCGCTTCCGCAAGTGTTTGCGCGATGACTTCATCGCGCCCGCCCATTTCGTTGGTCAGGAACGAAGCTGCCGCTTCAGCGCGCCGCGCCACTTCCTCGGCGACGGCGACTTGGTGTTCGAGACGTTGCTTGACGCCGGAAATGTCACCCGTCGCGCCCTCGAACGCTTGTTCTGCGCGTTGAAGGCGCCCGCTCAGCGTTTCGCCCGCGGCTCGGAACTGTTCCAAGGCTTCCGAAATGCGCTCCGCCGCTTCGCTCGACGCCGCTTCGGCGTCCTCGATGCGCGCGGCGAGTCCGAGCACTGAACGATCGATGGTCGAAACCGCGCGGTCGAGGCCCGTCACCGCAAGCTGCGTGCGGCGCTCGATCGATTCAATGCGCTGCGCCAGACGCGCGGGATCGGCCGAGCGGTGCGCGCCGCCTACATTCCAGTCGTCTTCGGTGTCATAGTCGGTGTGCTGAAGCCCGTAACTGCGCGCGCGCGGCTGGCGCGCCGGCGGCGTTGGCGTGCTCTGCGGCGTTGTCTGGGCGCTGCTTGCGCCTGTCTGGCCGTGCGCGAGCGCTTGGTTCAGATATTCGCCCAGGCTCATGCCCTGTCGAGCCGCAGCTTCGCGCGCCGCTTCTCGCACTTTCGGGTCGATGCCCTTGACGCTCCAGCTTTGCGCACCGCTCATTTAGCCCTCGCCGCGTTCTTGCCGCGCGTCCGCGGCTCACGCCCAACCCCCTAGGCTCGCCTCGAGAGATTCGAGAATCGCCCATGACCTTGCAGTGTCGATGAAAGGGGTTGCCGTGTTAATGGCCGGTAAAATCGTAAACAGGGATTAGCCATGTCAGATGCGCCGCGCCAATTCGGCCCCGAAACACAAGGCGCGATCTATTTGCGCGGGTTGAGCGGCGCGCATCCGGAGATACCGACGAACTTCATCGGACTCGAAGCCGCGGCGCAGCAGAAGATGAGTCCGGAAGCCTGGGCTTACACCGCCGGCAGCGCCGGATTGGAGACGGCCGCAGACGCAAATCGCGCCGCATTCTCACGCTTTCCCATCGCACCGCGCATGCTTGCCGGCGCCGGCGAACGCAATCTCGGTTGCGAAATATTCGGCTCACGCGTCGCGGCGCCGGTGTTTTCCTGTCCGATCGGCGTCTTGGAAATGATGCATCCGGATGCCGACCTCGCCGTCGCGCGCGCGATGAAGAACCTGAATTTGCCGATGATCATTTCGTCTCAGGCATCATTCCCAATGGAGGCGATTGCCAGGGAAAACGGCGATGGCGCACGCTTCTACCAACTCTATTGGGGCAAGTCCGATGCGCTGGCGGAAAGTTTCGTGCGCCGCGCCGAGGCCATCGGTTGCCGCGCCATTTTCATCACGCTCGATACTTTGGTGCTCGGCTGGCGTCCGCGCGACCTCGATCTCGGCTTCTCGCCCTTCCTGCGCGGGCAGGGCATCGCACAATATCTCTCTGACCCCGTCTTCCGTTCGCTGCTCGCCCAGCCGCCGGAAGAAAATAAGCTCGCCGCCGCGGTGCAGTTCACACAGATGTTCTCCGATCCCAGTCTCGATTGGAAACGTATCGCCAAGATCAGATCGTGGACGAAACTGCCGGTCGTCCTGAAGGGCATCATGCGCGCCGATGACGCCGCCAAGGCCGTCAGCGAAGGCTATGACGGCGTGATGGTGTCCAATCACGGCGGCCGCCAGGTCGATGGCGGCATCGGCGCGCTCGATGCGCTCGCGCTCGTCGCCGAGATCGTGAAAGGCCGGGTCCCTGTCTTCTTCGACAGCGGCGTCCGTTGCGGCGCCGATATCTTCAAAGCACTGGCGCTCGGCGCGAACGCCGTCGGCATCGGCCGGCCTTACGTCTACGGCCTCGCGCTCGCCGGGGAGCAGGGCGTGCAGACCGTACTGGAATATCTGTTGGCCGAACTCGACCTCAACATGGCCCTCAATGGCTGCCCGACGCGAAGATATTTCCCGGGATTTACTGATGGTTAACCGTAATTTATGACGGATGCGTCAACTTCGCTTGACCCTACCGTAAACGGAAACTAGCTTGCGGCCGCTGGGTAAACCGGAGGGACCTCCCATGACCGCCCCCAAGGCCGATCGCACCTATACGATTTCGCAGCTGGCCCGTGAGTTCGAGGTCACGCCGCGCGCGCTGCGCTTTTACGAAGACAAGGGCCTCCTCATGCCGCGACGCGACGGCATGAACCGCGTCTATTCCCACCGCGATCGCGCCAAGCTCCAGCTCATCTTGCGCGGCAAGCGCGTCGGCCTCTCGCTGATCGAGATCAAGGAAATCCTCGATCTCTACAAAGTCGATCAGCGCGCCCAGGCGCAGACCGCACTGAAGAAATACAAGCAGCGCATCGTCGCCCTCGAGGCGCAGCGCGAAGATGTCGATGCGGCGATCGAAATCCTGCACGACAGCGTCAAGAAGCTCGAAGAATTCCTCGCCAAGCCCGCAGCGCCTGCAGCAATCGCCAACGCCCGCGCGTTCGAGGCCGAAGCCAAGAAGCGGCTCGAAGAAGTCCACTAAAGGCAGTAGGGAATAGGGAATGGGAGTGGGGATCGCGCCCTTCTCCATTCCCTATTCCGAATTCCCCATTCCCTCGTTCGGAGCGAACGATGCCGACGTACACCGCCCCGCTTCGTGAGTATCGTTTCCTTTTGAACGACGTGCTCGACATTGGGCGCTATTCCAATCTGCCCACGTTCTCCGATGCGCCGCTCGATCTAATCGATCAGGTGCTGGAGGAGGGCGCGAAGTTCTGCGAAGGCGTGCTGGCGCCGCTGAACAAGGTCGGCGACGAGCACGGCTGCACACGCAAAGACGACGGCTCCGTCGAAACGCCGCCCGGCTTCAAAGACGCTTACAGGCAATTCGTCGACGCCGGCTGGCCCGCGCTCTCGAGCGACCCTGCTTACGGCGGCCAAGGCATGCCCCACGTCGTGGCGCTCGCCTGGAACGAAATGGTCGCCTCGTCGAACATGGCCTTCGGCATGTATCCGGGCCTCAGCCACGGCGCCTATGCTGCGATCCATCACCACGGCAGCGATACACAGCGGCAAACCTACCTGCCGAAACTCGTGACCGGCGAGTGGACCGGCACCATGAATCTGACCGAGCCGCACTGCGGCACCGATCTCGGCATGCTGCGCACAAAGGCGATCCCGCAAGCCGATGGTTCCTACCGCATCACCGGTCAGAAGATTTTCATCTCCGCCGGCGAGCACGATCTTGCGTCCAACATCATCCATCTCGTGCTCGCGCGCATCGAAGGCGCGCCACAGGGCACGAAGGGCATCTCACTTTTCATCGTGCCGAAATTCCTGCTCGACAAGGACGGCAATCCTGGCGAGCGCAACGGCGTTGTCTGCGGCAAGATCGAAGAGAAAATGGGCATCCACGGCAACTCGACGTGCGTGCTCAACTATGATGACGCTGTCGGCTATCTGATCGGCGCGGAAAACAAGGGCCTCCACGCCATGTTCACGATGATGAACGTGGCGCGCCTCGGCGTCGGCCTGCAGGGATTAAGTCAATCCGAAGTCGCCTACCAAAACGGAGTCGCCTACGCGAAGGACCGGCTGCAGGGCCGCTCCATCACCGGGGCGAAAAATCCTGATGGCCCAGCCGATCCGATCATCGTCCATCCGGATATCCGCCGCATGCTGATGGACGCCAAAGCCTTCAACGAAGCCGCCCGCGCTTTCACCTTTTGGACCGCCATCCATGGCGATCTCCTGGAAGTCTCGCCTGACGACAAAGTGCGCGAGAAGGCTGAAGACTACATGGGCCTGATGACGCCGGTGATCAAAAGCTATCTCACCGACAAGGGCTACGCCAACGCCACCAATTGCCAACAGATCTTCGGTGGCCACGGCTACATCGAAGAACACGGCATGAGCCAGTTCGTGCGCGATGCCCGCATCACTATGATCTACGAAGGCGCCAACGGCATTCAGGGGCTCGACCTCGTCGGCCGCAAGCTGGGCGCCAATGGCGGGCGCGCGATCTTCGCGTTCTTCAACGAACTCGACGATTTCGTTCACAACCACGAAGACGATGCTGACCTGAAAGAGTTCGTCGACGCCGTGAAAGGCGCGAAGGCGCAGCTGCAAGATGGCACGATGTGGCTGATGCAGAACGGCATGACCAATTTCGACAATGCCGGAGCGGCGTCACACGATTATCTGAACCTCTTCGGCCTCACCGCGCTCTCCTATATGTGGGCGTTGCAGGCGAAGGCCGCGCTCGCGGCCAAGAAGAACGGCGCCGCCGGCGATCCGTACTACGACACAAAGCTCGCCACCGGCCGTTATTTCCTCACCCGCATGCTGCCCGACGCTGGTGCGCATCTGGCAAAACTGAAGAGCGGCGCCGGCCCGGTGATGGCGCTTTCGGCGGAGGCGTTCTGATGGCGTCATACACCGCGACCCTTAATTGGACTCGCGACGACGCTGTCTTCACCGACGGACAATATTCCCGCGCGCATGAAATCAGCTTCGATGGCGGCGTCACCATGCCCGCATCCTCCTCGCCCCATGTCGTGAAGCTGCCGCTCTCGCGCGCCGACGCGGTCGATCCCGAAGAAATGCTCGTGGCGGCGCTCGCCTCCTGCCACATGCTCTTTTTCCTCGATTTCTCCCGCCGCGCCGGTTTCGTCATCGACGCTTACAACGACAAAGCCGAAGGCGTGATGGGCAAGGACGAGCGCGGCCGCATGGCGGTGACGCAGGTCCGCTTGAACCCGATCGTGATCTGGGGCGGCGACAAAACGCCGGCGCCGGAAGAAATTCGTGAGCTGCATCACAAGTCTCACGAAGCCTGTTTCATCGCCAACTCGTTCCGCGGCGACATCGCCATCGGCGGCGGGGAGGCGCATTAGTTTTGCCGCGCTGCGCTCAGCCCGAGCGCAGCGGTCAGCGGAGTAGGCGGAAACGCCAGGGACGACTCCGGTCCCATTCAGGGCGAAGCGGCGCGAGCGCCGCAACGTTGGAGTGAAGAGAATGGCTGAGGCCTATATTTATGACGCGGTGCGCACGCCGCGCGGCAAGGGCAAGTCGAACGGGTCGCTGCACGAGCAGACGTCGCTGCAATTGGCGACGCAGGTGCTGCAGGCGCTGCGCGATCGCAACAACCTCGATACGTCGAAGGTCGATGACGTTTACATGGGCGTCCTTTCGCCGATCGGCGAGCAGGGCGGCAATCTCACGCGCACGGCGGTGTTGAATGCGGGTTACGCGCAGAGCGTTGCCGGGGTGCAGGTGGAGCGCTTCTGCGCCTCCGGTCTTGAAGCCTGCAACATCGCTGCGGCCAAAGTGAAATCGGGCGAAGCGGAGCTTGCCATCGGCGGCGGCTGCGAAAGCATGAGCCGCGTGCCGATGGGCTCGACCGGCGGTTCCTGGGCGACGGATCCATCCGTCGCCATGCCCTCTTACTTCGTGCCGCAGGGCGTCGCCGCCGATGCCATCGCCACCAAGTACGGCTTCTCGCGCACCGATCTCGACCAGTATTCCGTGCAATCGCAGCAGCGCGCCGCGAAGGCCTGGAAGGAAGGCCGCTTCAAGAAGTCGATCGTGCCGGTGAAGGATCAGCTCGGCGTGCCGCTGCTCGATCACGATGAGCACATGCGCCCGGAGACCACCTTGCAATCGCTGGGCGCGCTCGAACCGTCGTTCAAGATGCAGGGCGAAGTGATGCCCGGCTTCGACGATGTGATTAAGCAGCGCTATCCGGAAATCGAGAAGATCGAACACGTCCACCACGCCGGCAATTCGTCCGGCATCGTCGACGGCGCCGCCGGCGTGCTGATCGGCACGAAGGAGATGGGCGCAGCGCTGGGTTTGAAGCCGCGCGCGCGCATCGTCGGCGGCGCTTCCATCGGCACCGAGCCCTCGATCATGCTGACCGGCCCCGAAGCGGTGACGGCGAAGCTGATGAAAAAGCTCGGCCTCAAGAAAGAGGACATCGATCTCTGGGAGCTGAACGAAGCTTTCGCGGCGGTGGTGCTGCGCTGGGTGCAGGCGCTCGATCTCGACATGGAGAAGGTCAACGTCAATGGCGGCGCCATCGCCATGGGTCACCCGATCGGCGCCACCGGCGCGATGATCCTCGGCACCATGGTCGATGAACTCGAGCGCGCCGACAAGGAGCGCGCGCTGATCACACTCTGCATCGGCGCCGGCATGGGCACGGCGATGGTGATCGAGCGGGCGAACTAAATGAACGGCGGGATTTTCGCGATTTGCATCGGCGTTGGCGTCGCTATCGGCGTCGGCGTCGGTGTGGCTACCGGAGATCTCGGGCTTTGGCTCAGCCTCGGCGTCGCTATCGGCGCCGGGCTGGGTGTCTCGCTCGGCGCGGCGATGGCGCCGAAGGAAGACGACAAGAACCAACCACCAAAACGTAAGAACGATTGGGAATAGGTAGAGGGTAGGTCCGATGGAAAACTTCAAGATCGACGTCGACAGCGACGGCATCGCGCTCATCACGTTCGACGTGCCGGGCCGCTCCATGAACACGATCACGGGTTCGGTGATGCGTGATCTCGTTTCCCTGGTCGAGACGATCAAGTCCGACGCCAACATCAAAGGCGCGGTCATAACCTCGGGCAAGACGAGCGGCTTCTGCGCCGGCGCCGATCTCGGCGAACTCAATCAGCGCGGCGCCGCCCGCCAAGAAGAGCCGAAGAGCGAAGAAGAGAAGCTGAAGCGTCAGTTCGAGCAAAGCTTCACGCTCAACAAATCGCTCCGCGCCATCGAAACCTGCGGCAAGCCTGTCGCTGTCGCGCTCGAAGGCCTGGCCCTCGGCGGCGGCCTGGAAATCGCGCTCTGCTGCCACTACCGCGTCGCTGCCGACAATCCGAAGATCAAATTCGGCCTGCCGGAATCGAAAGTCGGCCTGCTCCCCGGCGCCGGCGGCACGCAACGTCTGCCGCGCCTCATTGGCGTGCAGAACGCCGCAATGATGATCCTGCAAGGCCAGGACAAATCTCCGCAGGAAGCCAAGGGCCTCGGCTTCATCAATGAAGTCGTCGAAGCCGGCAAAACCGTCGACGCCGCCAAAGCCTGGGTGAAGTCGACGCTGCCGTGGGACTACGCCAAAGGGCCGAACCCGAAGTCGATCGCGCCGTGGGACGCCAAAGGCTACAAGGTGAAGGACGGCCCGTTCACGCCGGGCGGCGCGATGGCGGCCGTCGGCGGCAACGCCATGGTCTCGAAACAGACCAACCTCAACTATCCCGCCCAGCGCAACATTCTCTCGTGCATCTATGAAGGCATGCAGGTGCCGATCGATGCCGCGCTCCGGATCGAGAGCCGCTATTTCATCAAGACCGCCAACACGCCGCAAGCGAAGGGCATGATCCGGACTCTGTTCGTGAACATGCAAGCACTTGGCAAGGGCGGCAACCGCCCCGAAGGCTTCCCGACCTACGAGATCAAGAAGGTGGCCGTGCTCGGCGCCGGCCTGATGGGCGCCGGCATTGCTTATGTGCAAGCGAAGGCCGGCATCGAGACGGTGCTGCTCGATGTCAGCCAGGAGAGCGCCGAGAAGGGCAAAGCCTACTCGCAGCGCATCGTCGACAAGGACGTCTCGCGCGGCAAGATCACCAAGGAGAAGGGTGATGCGCTGCTCGCGCTGATTACGCCTTCGACGGACTACTCGTTGATCAAAGGCGCCGATCTTGTCGTCGAAGCCGTGTTCGAGAACGTCCAACTCAAGGCCGAAGTGACGAAGAAGGCCGAAGAATTCCTGGGCGACAACGCCGTGTTCGGCTCCAACACATCGACGCTGCCGATCACCGGGTTGGCGGAAGCTTCCAAGCGTCCGAAAAACTTCATCGGCATCCACTTCTTCTCGCCGGTCGAGCGCATGGGCCTCGTCGAACTGATCATGGGCAAGGAGACCACCCCCGAAACCCAAGCCAAGGCGATCGATTACGTCATCAAGATTCGCAAAACGCCGATCACGGTGAACGATTTCCGCGGCTTCTACACCTCGCGCTGCTTCGGCACCTATCCGGCCGAAGGCGTCGAGATGCTGATGGAAGGCATCGCGCCGGCGATCATCGAAAACGTTGGCCGCCAATGCGGCATGCCGATGGGCCCGCTCGAAGTCTCCGACTCCGTCGGCCTCGATACCGCGTTGAAGATCGGCAAAACCAATGCCGAACTTTCGCAGCAGGACTACAAGAAGGATCCGCGCGCGAACTTGCTGTCGTGGATCGTCGAAGACAAAGGCCGCGTCGGCCGCAAGGGCGGCAAGGGTTATTACGAGTACGGCGATGACGGCAAACCGACCCGCATCTGGCCGGGCTTGAGCGAACGCGTCGAAGTGAAAGTCAAAGAGTGCCCGCCTGAGCTGAAGACGGAGCTGACCAAGCGCTTCCTCTTCCGCCAGTGCATCGAAGTGGCGCGCTGCTTCGAGGAGGGCGTCATCACCGATCCGCGCGACGCCGATGTCGGCTCGATCCTCGCCTGGGGATTTGCGCCGTATTCCGGCGGCTGCATCAGCTACATGGATTTGTTCTGGGGCACGAAGAAGTTCGTCGAAGAAGCCGATCGCCTCGCCGATGCGTACGGCGAGCGCTTCCGCCCGCCAAAACTCCTCCGCGACATGGCCGCCAAGAACGAAAGCTTCTACGAGCGCTTCGGCGCGAAAGAAAAGAAGGCGGCGTAGTTTTTCCTCCCCTGCATGCGGGGGAGGTGTCTCGCACGCAGTGCGAGACAGAGGGGGCGATCCGCGCTCAGTCGGCAGAGGCCTGAGATTGCTGCGCCCCCTCAGCCACCACGCTTCGCGTGCTGACAGCTCCCCCGTAAACGGGTGAGCAAAGAGGAGAACGCGTTTGCCTAACTTGTTCGACCCACTCTCCCTGCGCTCCGGCGCCACGTTGAAGAACCGCTTCGTCCTCTCGCCGCTGACCAATTTGCAGTCTCATCCCGACGGCGTGTTGAGCGACGACGAATTTCGCTGGCTCACCATGCGGGCCGAGGGTGGGTTTGCGCTTACCATGACCTGCGCGGCGTCAGTCCAGGAAGGCGGCGTTGGCTTCCCCGGTCAGCTTGGCTTCCACGATGACAAGCACTTGCCCGGCCTCACGCGCCTCGCCGCCAAGATTAAAGAGCACGGCAGCCACGCAGTCGGACAGCTGCATCACGGCGGTCTGCGCTCGCTCAACAATCCAAAAGCGCCGAGCGCGGACGAAAAACTCAAAGCCGAAGAGATGACGCTCGATGAAGTGCGCGAAAGCCGCGATTGCTTCATCGCCGCCGCCCAGCGGGCTGAGCGCGCCGGCTTCGACGGCGTCGAACTCCACGGCGCGCACGGCTATCTGATCTGCTCGTTCCTGTCGCCCGAACTCAACCGCCGCGACGATGAGTACGGCGGGGATCCCGAGCGCCGCATGCGCTTCCTGCTCGAATGCGTCGACGGCGTGCGCGCGGCCACCAAGCCGGGATTCTCGCTGGGCGTACGCCTCTCGCCCGAACGCTGGGGGCTCGTCGTCACCGAAATTCGCGATCTCGCCCAGCGCCTCATGCGCTGCGGACAAGTCGACTACATCGACATGTCGCTCTGGGATGTGAAGAAAGAGCCAAACGACGAAGCCCTCCAAGGCCACACGCTTGCCTCCTACTTCACCGAGTTGGACCGCAACGGCACGCGCCTCGGTGCGGCCGGCAAGATCATGAGCGCGCAAGATGCGCGCGACGTTCTGGCGATGGGCTTCGATTTTCCCATTCTCGGCCGCGCCGCCATCCTCCACCACGATTTCCCGAAGCGCGCCGCCGCCGATCCGAACTTCTCGGCCACCCCCACGCCGGTCAGCGAAGCCTATCTCAATGAGCAGGGCCTCGGCCCTGCCTTCGTCAATTACATGCGCACCTGGAAAGGCTTCGTCGAAGAACCGGCTTGACGATTTCGCTGGCGGCGCGCGCCGGCGGGCGTAAGCTGCCAGCCGAATTTGGGGGTTCGCCATGTTCAGAATGGCGTTTGTCGCCTTGGCGACGGTCATGCTCGGCGCATGCGCGTCGATGGCGCCGTCTCAAAGCGCACTTGCATTCAGCGCGCCCAAGAGCTTCGACGACGCCGGCGCCGCGCCGGCTGAAGCGCCGGTCGACGTCCTGGCGCGGGGCAACGCCCCGATGGAATTTGGATTGGCAGCCCCTGCGTCCGGCCGCCGAGTCTTCAACTCCCCCAGCAGCCGGCAGCCAGAATTGCGCTTGGTTCTCGCCACCGTATCGGATCGTCGCCGCTACACGCGCACGCGGCGGGTTCGGCGTCGCTGGCGTCTTCACGTCCGCGCGATGAGGCTCCGCATGACTTGAACGCTGGCGCTCGCCAGCGTTCACTCGCTGCGGGAGACTCGATTCATGTTGACCCGCACGTCGCGCACGTTCGCACTGGCGTTTGCCTTGATCTTGGCGACGGGCTGCGCTGCTGGGCGAACCGCTTCTACTGAGCAAGCGACCGTCGCGCAGCAGCTCTTCCTCTTCCAATATTCCCGCGGTCCTGCATGGCGCGACGGCGTGCCGATGCGTCAGCAGGGGCTTGGGCCCCATGGCGCTTACATGCAGCAATTGCAGAGCGAGGGCCGTCTCTACGCGGGCGGCGGCTACGCCAGCGACGATGGCGGCATGGCGATCATCACCGCCGCGAACATCGAAGAAGCGCGCGCCATCCTGGCCGCCGATCCCGCCATCGTCAGCGGCATCTTCGTCGCCGAACTGCGCGAATGGCGTCCGCGCTTCCGCAGCGACGCGCCTCTGCCGCAGAGCAATTAGCCCTATTGGCGCCGCCGCGTCCGCCTCTGTAGGCTCGGCGCATGACACAGCCGGTCACGCAGCGCGAATATTGGAACAGCCCCGTCGGCGAGGAGTGGGCGCGCCAGGCCGACCGCACCGACAAGATGTTCGCCGAACTCACGCGCGCAGGTCTCGACGCGCTGGCGCTTCAACCCGGCGAACGCGTGCTCGACATCGGCTGCGGCGCGGGCGAAACCGCGTTGACCATCGCGCGCAAAGTCGGCCCGAGCGGCCGCGCCGCCGGCATCGACATTTCGCGTCCGCTGCTCGAGTTGGCTCGCGAACGCGCGCAAGCGGAAGGCTTCGATGTCGACTTCATCGACGCCGACGCAGGCGCCGCTGCCATCCCTGGCGCGCCGTTCGACGCCGCATTCTCACGCTTCGGTGTGATGTTCTTCGACGACGCGATCGCCGCGTTCTCCCACATCCGTACGAGCCTTAGGTCCGGCGGACGTCTTGTATTCCTCTGCTGGCGCCCGTTCTCCGAAAACGCGTGGTCCTACGCCGCGGCTCAGGCGCTCACCCCATTGTTGCCCGCGCCGTTGCAGCCGGCGGATGAGAGCCTGCCGGGCCCGTTCTTCTTTGCCGACCCCAACAAGATCAAGACAATCCTCGCCGCATCGGGATGGCGCGACGTCTCGGTCGACCCATGGGACGGCAATCTCATTGTCGGCGCCGATGCGAAACACGCGGCCGGATATCTGCTGAAAATCGGGCCCTGCGCGCGCGCCATCAAGGAATACGGCCTCGATCCCGCCGCCGCCGAGAAGCTGATGATCGCGCGTCTCGCCCAGGCGCAAACGCCCGCCGGCGTGTCGCTCGCCGCGGCGTGCTGGATAGCGCGCGCCATGGCCTAAGGCGTTTCCGGATACCTTCTGCCCGGGCGTGTTATTGACTTTTCAAGCTTTTCCCCCGATATCCCGCCTCAGCGACCGTTCGCGCGCTACCAGCGCTGAACGCGGTCCCACGGAACGCCACCATCGACGTTCGGCTTTGAGCCCCCATTAGGGCATCGGCTCGCCGCCTTTCTTCGCCGTCGCATCGTTCCAGAACAGATGAGCCGCATCGCGGGACACGCGGGCGGCTGAAAGTACATTCGTGACCACATTCAAAGACCTCGGCGTTTCCGCGCCGATCCTCAGGGCGCTCGACGCCGAGGGCTATACCCAACCGACCCCGATCCAGATCCAGGCTCTGCCGATCGTGCAGAAGGGCCGCGACCTGATCGGTCTCGCCCAAACCGGCACCGGCAAGACGGCGGCGTTTGCGCTACCGATCCTCGATCGCCTCGCCGCCAACCGCAAACACGCGGGCGAAAAAGCCTGCCGCACGCTGGTGCTTGCGCCGACGCGCGAACTCGCTGCGCAAATCGGCGACAGCTTCCGCGCCTACGGCAAGTTCCTGGGCCTCTCGACCGCTGTCGTCTTCGGCGGCGCCTCGATGTTCAAGCAGAAGCAAGCGCTCTATCGCGGCGTCGACATCCTTGTCGCCACGCCGGGCCGTTTGCTCGACCACGTCTCGCAGCGCTCGGTGCGTTTGGAGAACGTCGAAATCCTCGTGCTCGACGAAGCCGACCATATGCTCGACATGGGCTTCATCCACGATCTCCGGCGCATCGCAACCATCCTGCCGCGCCAGCGCCAGACGCTGTTCTTCTCCGCCACCATGCCGGCCGCGATCGAAGAACTCGCCGCACAATTCCTCGACAATCCGCAAAAGATCGCCGTCACTCCGCCCTCGACCACCGCCGAGCGTGTGGAGCAAGCGGTGATCCACGTCGATCAGACCAAGAAGCAGGATTTGCTGCACGCTCTGCTCGCCGACAAGTCGATCAAGCGTGCGCTCGTCTTCGCCCGCACCAAGCACGGCGCCGATCGCGTGGTGAAGAAACTGGAGGCCGCCGGCTTCGACGCCGAAGCCATCCACGGCAACAAGAGCCAGGGCCAGCGCATGCGCGCGCTCGACGCGTTCAAGAAGGGCCACGCGCGCCTTCTCGTCGCCACCGAGATCGCCGCCCGCGGCATCGATGTCGACGACGTCAGCCACGTCATCAATTTCGATCTGCCCAATGTGCCGGAGCAATACGTCCACCGCATCGGGCGCACGGCGCGCGCAACGAGGAGCGGCGTCGCCATCTCCTTCTGTGCGCCGGATGAACGCGCCTACCTGAAGGACATCGAAAAGCTGACAAAACAGGCGGTCCCCGTACTGGAAACCGACTTCTCGCTCCGTGCGCCGAAAGCGGACGAGCGTCCGGTTCGCCCCAAGGGCCCGAGCCATCGCGCCCACCCCGCCCGCAAGCACGCGCCCAAGAAGCACCACGCTTCCGAAGCGCACGGCAAAGCCCACGCCAAGCAGGGCCACGGTCCGAGCCATCGCGACGCCGGCGACCGCCGCGACCGCAAGGGCAACGCCGTCTGGTCGAACAGCGCGCCGCCAAAGTACCGGAAACAGCGCAAGCCGACGAAAGTCTAATATGGAGCGCCGGCGAGGACGCCGGGCGCTGCATTTCTTGCCCGTAGCGCAACGCCTGCCATCGGCCTAATCTCCGGCCGGGGGACGGCCATGGACGACTGGATGGTTTGGAGTGTCGCGGCGGCGGCGGCGGTGCTGATACCGGCGGCCATCTTTTTCCTGCCCGCCAAGACGCGCATCGTCATCGACACGCCCACGTCGACCGCGCGCGCCGAAATGCGCCCATTGTGGGGTCTCGGCGCCGCGATGATCACGCGCGCCTTGCCACGCAAAGCGCACGGCAGCCCGCTCCCGTCGTTCGGCGACGTGCGGCGTATCTCACACGCGCTGATGACGCCGGGCATCGCCGACGCCGTCTATATCGCGCTCAAGGATGTCTACGATCTGAAGCCGCGCATCGCCCGCCTGGACTTGCGCCTCAATCTGGGCGACGCGTCGCAAACCCGCGTCGTGCAAACGGCGGCGCAGGCGGCTTTGGCCATTGCACCCGTCGCGCTCCGTCAAAGCGTCACCATCTCGCAAAGCGAAAACCCGGGCGCCGAGCTCAGCGGCGAATTTCAGCTGAACGCCTCGCCCGCCAAACTCGGCTCGATCTATGGCCGCTTCAAAAGCGCCCGCGCCGTCCAGGAATTCCGCACCCGTCTCAACCGCAAGATCAAACCCGACAAACGCCTCCCCGAAGTGCGCGTATCGTAATCCCCCTCCCCACAAGGGGAGGGGTCAGGGGTGGGGTGAACCTTCGTACTTCGATCTTGCGTACCTCCGCGCATGCGCCTAAACCGCGCGCCCCATGCGTAAGGACATGTCGAAAGTCATCGTTGAGCGGCCCCGCTGGGGCCGCGCTGTGGCGGGCAAGAAGCCCGGCCGCACGCGCGCGCTCGTCGACAACGACGGCGAACCGGTCCGCGCGGTCAAGAATGTGCGCGAGCCGCAGCTGCGCGAGCGAAAGACCAAGGGACTCAACGAAACGCTCAATCCGCTGAAGCGCTATCTCGCCTCCAACGTCGGCCGTCCCTGGAACAAGGTCTATTCCGAGATCAGCGAACATCTGAAGCCGACCTCCACCGTGCAGCAGCATGTGCGCGATCACCTCGACGATTTCGTCGCCACCAAGACGCGGATGCGGGCAGGGCAGGTGATGGTCACTCCGCGCTTCGGCGGCGAACGCCCGCTCGCGGAGGATTGGTCGCCCTACTATGTCCACCCGCGCACCGGTTTGCTGCGCAAGAACGAGCGCTTCAAGCGCTGGAGCGAACGCACGCGCGAAGCACGCCGCAAGGCTGAAGCCGAACTGGCGCAACGCATGCGCGTCATCGACGCGAACACGCAAGCGCATCTCTTCGGCGACGCTTGGTGGGAAGTGAAGCTCGCCAGGATTCCGGCGGGGCAGCTCTACATCGATGTCGTCCACCGCGCGAAACTCTCGCGCATGGCCGCCGACAAGCTCTACGGCCGCGCGAACGTCTACGCCCGCGACAAACGCCAACTCTCCAAAGCCGAGATCAAGCGGCTGAAGCTGCGTTAGCGGCTCGCACCCGAGCACGTTATCTCCGGGACTCAGCGCGCAGCCTTCTCAGCTTGCCTCGCGGAGCGCGGCGATTGCGACGTCGATCTGCGTTCGATCGGTGCGCCCGTAGGCGAGGTCGCCGGTTCGAGGATCGACGCTCAGACCATAGTCCACGTTGGGGTCGATCGTCGCGATGACGGTGACCGACCCTCCGGTCACTGGCGCTGAATACACACGCGTGGCGGTTTGCGAGCTGGAGATGAAGTACACCCGGCCGCCAAAAATGCACCATCGCAGCCCGCCGGGCGCAGCGATGTCCGGCGTTAATCTGAGCGGTCCCTGCGGCCGATCCAAACGGTAGACGCCGGGAGGTCTCGCTTGCGCCGATGGTGATGACCCCGCCTCTGCGAACAGACCTTCGGGCGATTCAATGACATCAATCCAGCCGTAGTCGTAGATGCGGCGGGGTTGAGCCCCGGTGTCTGTAGAGATGCGCCACAAAGCGATGCCAGTGTCATCCGCTCCGGCGAACAGCACCGCCGCGCCGTCGTTTGACCAATCGACGCTGCGCGGCGTAAGCCCCGGCGTTCGCACCTCGCGCGTGCGCCCCGTTTCCGAATCCGCGATGAAGATTCGCTGACTTGAATCTACTTCGCCGATCAGAGCGAGGTGACGCCCGTCTGGCGACCACCTTATGCGTCGCGGCGCATTCATGTCCAATTGTGCGACGCGACGCGGTTCATCGCCCGGGGATTGGAGATAAATCCAGCTGGCGCCCTGGCTGCTGGTGAATGCGAGCACGCCATCGCGAGAAAAATCCGGATCGAAATCGTGGCGGATGCCATCCGTGATCGGCGTTTCCTCGTCGCCATGGAGCCGGATGATGTTGACGCTGAGATGATTGAGTTCGAAGGCAAGGCGCCCAGCCTGCATGTCTGGAAATGCTGCATCTGGCGCACCCAGCCGCCGAGGCGCGCCCACGCCGTCAACCCTGACTTGCCAGAGATCTGTTCGCAGATCGCGCCCCCCGGATAGGTTGGCGGCCGCAAAAACGCTCCTGCCGTCGGGCGCCCACGCGATCCATGCCTGCGAATTGATGCCGCTCAAGGCAGTGCGCGCGCGCCCGCTGCTCTTGTCAAAAACGATGATGTGGGCCGTGTAGTTCGCGGTGTAGCGAACGAAAGCGAAGCGGCGCCCGTCCGGCGAATAGCTGGCGTTGAAATCGAATACATCCGGCTCGGAAGGGAATGGCTGGGTGACGTCTCCGCTTGCGAGATTGAGCTCTCTAATCGTATCGGCATCGGTGTAGAGGAGCGTGTCCTCGATCGGCGACCACGACAGCCGTGAGGGATCGGTGAGTCCTTCGCAGCTCCCGACCTGCCGCTCGTCACCCGCCGGCGCCGCGCGAACAAAAATACGGCAGGGCCGGCGCCGCTCGAGCCACGGCGGATCGCCGCGCACGAATGCGATCCGGTCGCCGGTCGGCGACCACGCTGTGGCGAGTTCGTTTTCTTCCGGCGAGTTTGTAAGTTGGATCGGTTCTCCGCCCGCGGTATTCAGCAAATAGAGATCATACGTCGTGCGATGGCCGGGAGAGGCGGCGCTGTAAGTGATGAAGCTTCCGTCCGGAGACAGCGACGGAAAGCGTTCGACGCCGGCGGCGCCGGCGACTGTCTCGATGCGGTCGATTGCGTAGTCGATCGGTTGGCTCGCGCGCCATAGCCATAAACCCGGCGCAGCTACAACAACCAACGCAACAGCGAGAATGGCCGGTCGTCGGCGCAACAGGACCGTTGCGTTTGCCAGCAACTGCCTTGCCTGTCTCAATAATGGGGCAGTGGATGCGCCCGCCGTTCTCCCCTCGCGCTCCGCCGCGGGCTTCGGCGGCGCCGCATCGACGCGCCACCCGCTGCTCAGGGAAAACGTCGTGATCTGTTCGTCCATCTTGTCGAGTTTGACGACGCCCCGCGGCACGAGCCGCCGTGCATGCGAGCCGCGCAGGGCGTGGTGAACATCGCCCGATACGATCAGCTCGCCCGGCGCGGCCAGCGCGCGCAAGCGCGCCGCAACATTGACGCCATGTCCCAGCAAGTCGCCATCGCCTGTCGCCATCACTTCGCCGAGATGAAGGCCGGCCCGCAGAGGGACGCGCGCATGGGAAAGCACTTCGTCAACGAACTCGACGGCGCTCGAAACTGAGGCGAACTCCGACATGAAGCCGTCGCCGGCGACATTGAACAAGCGTCCGCCGTGCGCCATGGAGCTTGCGGCGATGCGCTCGCGCAGCGCGCGAACCTCACGCACCGCTGTGTCCTCGTCAATTTCACTTTGGCGCGAGTAGCCGGCCGCATCTATCGAGACAATCGCGGCGAGCTTTCGCTCCAATCCAGCTGTCATTGCTGCTCCCGCCGAGGCGTCGACGTTAGGCTAGCATGTCAGCGGCCCGTTGTCGCCGCCGAGTGACGGGAGACGCCGCCGCAATTATCCGCAACCACTCCGGCAGCGGTCGCCTTCGTCATTGATGTTTTTGGGCTGATTGCGCCACTTGATGTGAGACGGCGCGCGCCGCCCTGCCTATAACCGACGTCGGACGGGAGTGCGGCCGTGTCCGAGACGCGCAAACTGGCGACGATCCTTGCGTTGGACATCGTCGGCTATTCGCGCGCCACCGAGCGCGACGATTCCGCCGCCGCCGCGGCCGTCCACAAGACGCGCGCTCTGCTGAGCGAGGTCTCGGCCGCTCGCGCGGGCCGCATCTTCAGCAGCGCCGGCGACGGCTTCATGCTCGAATTTCCGACCGCGACGGCGGGCCTCGAAGCGGCTTTCGCAATAACGGAAGCCTGCAAGCAATTCGACCCGCCGCTCAAAGTCCGCATCGGCCTGCACAGCGGCGAAGTCCTCGTCGAAGCCGACGGCGACCTGCTCGGGCATGCGGTCAACATCGCGGCGCGCCTGCAGCAGCGCGCCAGCCCCGGCGAAATCGTGCTCTCGGAAGACGTGCGCCGCTCGGCGCGTGGCGCGCTCACCAGCAACCTCGTCAGCCTGGGCGACGTGAAGCTCGACAAGATGTCCGAGACCCTCGACATCTACGCCGCCAACGTCAAACGCGGCGGGCTTCCCCCGTTTCTGCGCGGCCGGCGCGCGCGCTTCGCCGCGATCGGCGCAGCGCTGCTGGCCGCCGTGGTGCTAGGGGCGGTGCTGGTGCTGCAGCCGCGGGGCGGCGTCCGCACCGCAGTGTTCGCGTTGCAGGCGCCCGCTGGCGACGCGGAACTCACTTCGTTGGCGCGTGGGGTGACGAACGAGATTGTCGACACCTTGCACCAGATTGGCATCGAAACAGCGTCGCCGGGCGAGACAACGGACGAGCAACGCTCGATCGCCCAGCGCGCTCGTTCGCTCGGCGCCGCCTTCACGATCGACGGCGACCTCATTCCTGAGGGCGACACAGTGCGCGCCTCGGTGCGGCTGAGCGACGTCAACGGCCGCCAGACGCTGTGGGCTCAAACCTTCGAACGCCCAAGCGCGCGCGCGGCAGAACTGCGTCTCGAAGTGGCCTCGGCCGCAGTGGCGGTTATGCAATGCGCCGTCGAAGCGCGGCGCGGAGCGCCGCAATTCACCCCCCAGACCCTGACATTGCTGTTGCGAAGCTGCGAACTCTCGCTCGGTGGTGAAAGCGAGGAAGAGTGGAGGCTGCTGGGGCAGGTAGCGGAAGCGGTTCCCGACTCGAGCTTCGTGCAAGGCCGCTTCGCGAGCTTCACTTATTTTGCATCCACATTTGAGCCTCCTGGAAGTCTTCGCGAGCAGCTTCTGCAGCAGGCCACCGCGGCGGCAGATAGGGCGCTACGTATCGATCCGGCAAACGGCGACGCGCTGCTGGTGAAAACAATCATCCTCTCAGAGACGTTGTCGCGCGCCGAGTGGGAAACGGCGCTACTGTCCGTGCTGCGCCGTGCACCGGACAATCCCGGCCTCAATCGTTTATATGCGATCTTTCTAAGAACGCACGGCAGGCCGGGAGAATCCCTATCGTACTTGCGACGCGCCCTCGCCCGCGAACCGCTGTCGCCGGGTAACGTTCGCGAACTTGTGTTCACGCTGGCGAGCGTCGGCGGCGATCGTGAAGCCTTCGATTTGCTCGCGGACACCGAAGCTCGTTGGCCAGGCAATGAAGACCTCTGGTGGGAGAGATTCAGAATAAATCTATGGTTTGGATCGCGTGCCGCTGCGTTGCGGATGCTCGACGAGGCGCCTAGCGGTTTCACCACGGCTGAGATTCAGTGCTTCAGGCTCGCGGTGATAGCATTGGAGACCAACACCGGCGCAGCACGGCGGCAGGTGATGAGAGGCGCACGCGAATGCTGGCCCCGCGATCGATTCCTGATCCTTGCCGCGATCGGAGAGGTCGACGCTGCTTTCTCGGCTTCCGAAGACATGCTTGCTGAATGTCAAGACGTAGTTGCGGGCTCGCCCGCGCCGTCGGCGTGCATTCATGATCATCCCTGGCGGGTCTACTTCTATCCGATGACCGCGCCAATGCGCCGCGACGAGCGCTTCATGCCGTTGATGCACCGCGCCGGCCTCGTCGACTACTGGCTCGAGACCAACCGCTGGCCGGACTTCTGTGAAGATCCGGACTTGCCCTACGACTGTCGCCAGGAGGCGCTTCGCGTTTCGGGTGCGCGGCGAGCGCAATAGTGGCATCGAACGAACGTCGAGATATGCTGGAACGAACGCGGTCTATCCATGCAGTCTTGAGCGCAAACGCTTGAAAACAAACGCACGCCGCAAAATCAGTCCGACCGATCCGCGGCGGGTTTACAGTCGGCGCCGACAATGCAGCTCCAGAACCGCCCCCTCAGCAAACATCGCCGCGCCCGGCTCATCGCCGCGACGCTGGCGATGTTGCTGTGGCTGGCGCAGGTGCTGTTCGCCGGCGGCCCGTTCACCCCGCGCCACGAGCGCCAGCGCGCCCGGCGCATGTCGCTCCAGCGGCTGACCAAGCAGGTCAAGCTGCTGATCGTCTCGCGCGCGTTCGATGCGTTTCGCTGGCGCCGGCCTCGCCGCGTCCGCCGTTTTCGCGGACGCTCGATCGCCCCGCGCACGTCCGTCGACGCCATCATCGGCATGCGCCTCAAACGTCAGCTGAAACGCAAGCATGTCGGCGAACGCATCGGCGTGCTGATCCACGCGCTCCTCAACATCGACGCTTACGCGGCCGGCGTCGCCAAGCGCCTGCGCCGCGGCCTCACCCGCCGCTGGCTCGCCGTGTTCGCCATCGCCTGGCCGCTTGCGACGACTGTGCCGTTTGGGCTGGCGCTCACGCCGACCTTCGCCGACAGCTCATGACCGCGAATCCGCGAACTCGCGAAATTGCGAAATCGCCAAATCGAGAGGCGGAAGCCTTTCGATGCGCAGGCGCACGTCCGAAGCCCATTTCGCGATTTCGCGACCTGGCGACCTCGCGATCTTGCGGGCGCCGGCGCGCGTCAAACGCTGCGTCCGCACCCGTTCAGCGCGCGCCCGTCGATCACGACATCGACGGTCGCGGGATAAGGCTCACCGCTCATCGCGTCCTGGCAGGGCGAGCGGCGAATGATGATGGAGAGCGAGTGCCCGTCGGCTTGCGTCTGGTAGCTCGTCGAGCCTTCGACCGGAGAACTCGGTTCTGGCCGCGGAAATTCGATCAGGCTCTCGCCGTAGTCGAGCAGGGCGACGATGCGGTTCTCCGTATAAATATCGACCATCCAACCCGGCTCTTGTCCGACCGCCCGGAAATCCACGCCCTCCGCCCGCGCGCTTTCCCAGGACGGCATTTGCGCCAGGTTCGAGTCGTTTGTGTTCGCCGCCGCCGTGGCGCTCGTCTCCGCAGCCGGCGTCTCTTCTTGCTTCGCCGGCTGCGCCGTGCAGGCAGCCACGACCGCAACAAGGATCAGGGCTCTCATGGCATTCGCTCCGATGTGAAAACGCCGCCACGCTTGAAGCGCGGCGGCGTTCTCCATTCAACCCAAGCCGGATCAGCCCTGGAAGGCGCTGATATAAACCTCGACGCGGCGGTTTTGCGCGCGGCCGCTATCGGTCGAATTGCTGGCGATCGGCTGGCGCTCGCCGCGGCCTTCTTTCAGGATGCGATAGCTCGACACGCCGCCGCTTTGCAGGATGTCGGCGACATTGTCGGCGCGCCGTTCGGACAGATCGAGATTGTATTCGTCGCTGCCGACGGAATCGGCGTGGCCGATGACGTCGACGGTGGTCTGATCGTATTCGCGCAATACGGCGCCGGTGTCGCGCAGCGTGCCGACGAATTGGCTCTTCACCGTGTCGCGATTGAAGTCGAAGGTGAGGTCGGCGGGAAAGATCAGCCGGATCTGCGCCTGGTTCACGCGCTCCACGCCCACGCCGGTATTGGCGAGACGCTCGCGCAGATTCTGATAGGTGCGGTCCATGTAATTGCCGATCGCTGCGCCCGCGAGCGCGCCGACGCCGGCGCCGATCATGGCGTTGCGGCGATCGTCGCCGCCGGCCAGCGTGCCTGCGCCTGCGCCGATGATGGCGCCCAGAATCGCGCCGGTGCCGGTGCGGTTAGGCTCGCGTTCGCCGGTAACCGGATCGACCGTGGTGCAGCCGGTGATGAGAACGAGCGCCGCGGCGGCGGCGCAAAACTTACGGATCATGGAATCCCTCCATCCAAACAAAACGGGCGCGAGATCGGGCCCGATCCGGAGGGGAGCGTGGCGCCGGTACTCTGAGCCGACGCTGAACGCTGGGCTCAGTCGGGCGATCCCGACGCACTATAGCGGCTGAGGCGGCCGAATTGTTCCATCAAAACCATGTCTACAAGGGGCGCCAGCTGGTTGAGGTTAAGGCCCGGATCGCCGGAGACGCGATAAGACATGGTCAATTTAGCGCCTGTGGGGTGCGGAGAGACGGTGAAAGTCAGCACGCCGCTGACGCCCATTTCCTGCATTGGCCCGAGCCCGCCGACCGTCCGCAGTGTGTGTACGCCGTCGTGCTCCATCACCAGCACCACGCGCATGTGCTCGACCGACTGGCCGTTTCCCCAGCGCTCGCACCAGCAGCCTCCGGCGCGGGCGTCGAGCTGCATACGCGAGCCTTGGCCGGAATAGGTGTGTTCGTCATTCCACCAGCGGCCGATCCGGGTCAGATCGCGCCAGACCCGCGCTGGCGCCGCGGCGATTTCCACTTCGGCTTTGATTTCAAAGGCCGAAGCCGAGGCCGAAGCGACTTCGGCCCGCGCCGGACTGGCAAGCAAAGCGATGGCGATGGTTGCGAGAATGATGCGCATGGACTCCCCCCGTTGAACGCTCAATCAAGCGTGTTTTGAACGATCATTCAAGTCGGTTCCGCGATTAACCAAAGTTCAGGGGCAAGTTGTCACAATCCCGCCCGCTTTGAACGCCCACGCCTCCCCGCCTGACCGGGCCAAGCGCGCCCGCGCGCTCGCAGGTGTCGCGCGCGCCCGCATCGCCAACACCTGGCTGCGTCTCGGCTCGTGCGTCATTGTCGCCGCGGTCGCCACCTCGATCGTGGGCACGACCTGGCCGCTGATCTGGCTCGCAGGCCTTGCGCCGGTCGTGCTGAGCGACCGCTGGATCTTCCAGCGCCTGCTGAAGCGCTGTCAGGACAACGACGCCCCGCGCAGTCTCGCGCGTACGATCAGTTGGGTCACAGCGCAGAGCGTCTACGGGAATCTGATCGCCGTGATGCTCTGGTTCTCGCCTTACGTGCCCGGCGAGACGCTGGCGATCATCTACATGTTCGGCGGCCTCGCCAATGCGGCGGCGACTTTGCGCGCCTCTGTGCCGCTCTCGATCGCCGGCGCCGGCCCGACGGTGTCGTTTCTGCTCGGTCTGCCGCTCGCGGAATATCTCATCAACGGCGCGCGCAATCCGCTCGACCTGATGCCGCTCATGGGCGGGCTGTTGCTGTTGGCCTTCGGCGTAAATCTCTGGCGAAGCCTGCTCGCTTCGGACGCCGCGCAGCTTGAAGCCGAGGCGGCGGTGCTACGTGAACGTCAGGCCGCTGCTGCCGCGGCAGCCGCAAAAACCAGCATGATTCAGCGCATGAACGACGAATTGCGCACGCCGATGACGGCGCTCGTCGGCGCCGCCGAACATCTGCGACGCGCCGCGCAATCGCCGCAAGCGCGCGCCCACATCGCCTCCATCGTGCAAGCCGGCGAAGTGTTGAAACTGGTGCTGGCCGATCTGTCCGATCTCGACGCGCTCGAGAACGGACAGTTGCGCATCGCCGTAAAACCTGCCGATCCGCGCGCGCTGCTGCGCAGCGTCATGGGCGCGTTTCGCGCCGCGGCGTTGGACAAAAATCTTGAACTCTTCGTCGACATCGATCCGGCGACTCCGCCCTTGGTCGAAATCGATTCCGAGCGTGTGCGCCAACTGCTCTTCAACCTGCTCGCCAACGCCGTGCGCTACACGACGCACGGCGGCGTGCGGATACGTCTGAGCGCGCAGGCGATCGATGCTGCTAGGACGCGGCTTACCTTTGTCGTCGCCGACACCGGCGCGGGCATGTCGCGTTCCCAGCTCGCGCTGATCTTCGGACGCGAACGCTTGAGCGCGGGCGGCGAGGGCCCCGGTCTCGGCCTCGCCATTTCGCTCCGGCTCGCCAGGCTGATGGGCGGCACGCTCACGGCCAAGAGCGAACTGGGCGAAGGCTCGGTGTTTGCCTTCAGTCTCGATGCGCGAGTGTCCGAAGCCGCCAGCTCAGCCGCCTGAACGCCGGTCTTGACCGCGCCGCACGGCCATGCTGTTGTTGCGAACGGTTTGCAACTAGGACCGCCATGTTGAGCATCGCCGCCTTGCTCGATCGCCCCAACGCGAGCGCCCATGCGCCGGCAGTGCGGCTGATCGGGGCCGCGCCGCTGGCTGCGATGATGGCGGCAGCGCGCCTGGAACGGTCGCTGGCACGAGGACCGGAGGCCGGATCAGCGCGGCAGCGCTAGCCCAGAAACTTCGCGAGCCTCCGCGCAAGCGCCGCGCCGTCACGCGTCTCGCACTCCCAGATCACCAGCGACCGCCAGCCCGCATCCTTCAGCGCCGCGAGCGACGCGCGATCGCGCGCAACGTTGCGGGCGATCTTCGCGCGCCAGTAGGCGGCGTTGTCCTTCGGCTGGCGCGCGCCGCGCTTGCAGGCGTGGCCGTGCCAAAAGCAGCCATGCACGAACACGCATTTGCGCATCGCGCCGAAGACGAGATCAGGCTTGCCGGGAAGCTTGCCGCCATTGAGCCGATAGCGCCGCGCATAACCCAGTTCGCACACCGCCGCGCGCACCGTCAGTTCGGGCGCAGTGTCGCGCGACTTCACCGCGCGCATCACCTCGGATCGTTTGGCGGCATCGAAGACGTCGGCGCGCATTCACGCGCTCTTACGCGCCGCGGCAGCGCCCGCAAGCGGGGCGAGCAGGTGCTGCGACAGCCAGCGCACGACCGGCACGCACACCGCGTCGCCGACGAGGTGAAGCGCCGCCGTCTGGCCGCTCGGCAGCGGATAGTGCTCAGGCACGCCCATCAGCCGCGCCGCCTCGCGAGGGGAGAGCAGGCGTGAGCGCAACTGCTTGCCCTCCACGAAGAGCAGGAGCTGCCGGCTCGAACCGCCGGCAGGCGTGCGCAAGCAGCCGGCAAGCCCGTCAAACCGCGCTTCCGCGCGCTGCACGCGCTCTCCGTGTTCGATGCGGATGCGGCGGAACGCGGCGCCGACTTGGCGGCGTCCGCTTTCTTGCAGCGCTTCGAGCCGCGCCAGTTGCAGCGCGCTCATTTGCGAGACGAGCTTGGCTGTCTGCTCATCGCTGTTCCACGCATCGCTCTCGTCATCGAGCAGATCGGCGAGCCGGGTGTTACGCTTCGGCGGCGTCTCGAGTCGCCACCAGACGACACGCTTGCGCAAATTGTCCGGCGATCGCGCCACCACATTTCGGATCGCTTGCGAATGAAACGGCTCGCTCGGCCCGGACGCTGTGAGATGCGACGGCGGATTTCGCGCAGCGACAATGAAGAGGCGCGGACGCGATTGCGGCGTAAACAACGCGGCGTCGATCTCCAAGGCGCCGGCGCGATAGCCCAGATCGTGGAGTGCATGCATCAGCGCCGTGAAATCGGCGCCGCCGTGCGAGCTCAGCAGGCCGGTGACATTTTCGAGTGCAAGAATGTCAGGCGCGCGGCCGACGTGGCCGAGTTTCTCGATCAGCTGATGAAAGCCCCAGAACGCGCCCGAGCGTGGCGCGGCCAGTCCGCGGCGCGCGCCGGCGAGCGAGAGATCCTGACAGGGGAAGGACGCCCACGCCAACGCCGCCGTGCCAGGCAGCTTGGAAGGCGAGAGCTTCCAGATGTCAGCTTCGTACATTTCTTCACCGGGGGCGAAGGCGGCGCGATAGGCCGCCGCCTTGGCCGGATCGATGTCATTGGCGAAGGTGCAGACGAAATCCGGTTCGAGCCCGAGCCGGGCCAAGCCCCCGCCTGCGAAAAACTCCCACACTGGGGCGCCGGAATCACGCTGCATGGGGCTATACTAACCGTCGCGGGGGTGCTGACATCCATCCGGATGGCAGAACCGAACGGGGGGAAGCCGATGCGGACTTTGATCCGCGGTGCGCTAGTGGGGATCGTGCTGAGCGCGGCCGTACTGGCGTCCTGTCAGCGCCAGGCGCCGTCGGGCGAGGCTGGGCCCTCCGTGCCGACAAACGCCGAACGCGAGGCTGAAATCGCCGCCGAAACATTGGCCGCTTTGGGCGGCGCGGCGAACGCCGAACAGCGCGCCCTCTACGAGGGCGAATTCCAAGCTTCGGGCGGAATCGATTCGCTGGGAAATGCCGAAGGCGCTTGGGAGCTGACGCTGCTGGAGGACTACGCACAGTTCGCGCGCCCGGGTCTCGGCGAAGACGGCGGCATTCCCGGTGACCGCGATTTTCGCGAACGCGGCATGCGCGTTGTCGCCGGGCCGCTGACCATCACCATCTCGCAACAGACCTGTACGGCAAGCGGCGTCGAATTGCCTTACACCGCGCACGTCCTGTTCGAAGGCGTCGCCTATCAAGGCTGCGCGCGACGCGGCGTGATCGAAGGCGAACGGCCGACCTGGGCGTCGGTGCTGCCCGAGCTGATGTCGGCGATCAACACTTGCATGCAGCGCGTGAGCGCGCCGCCCGGGCGCGTGACCTTCGCGTCAGCGCTGGATGAAGGCGAAGTGCTGGTGCGCATCCGCGAAGCCAATTCCACGCGCCGGGAATGCATCGTCACCAGCGGTGCGGTCTCGGTCTATGAGCCTCTCTCGGACGTCGATCGCCGTCCGGGCGAAGGCGACCCGGAATTCCAGCCCGGCGGGTCGCGTCCGAGCGCGCGCAACTGCCGGTCGGTCGAGGCCGCAACGGATCGCACCGGCGCACAACTCGGCTGGCTTATCCGCACGACCTGCTGAGCTGCTCGTCAGCCGATCAGATTCTGAATCCACTGGATCGTGTTGTTGATCACTGCGAGCCCGACGCGCGTGCCGAGATAGACGGACGCCACCGAGGCGATGGCCGCGGGGATGGTCAACAGCATGAGCATGCCATCGCGCTGCAGCAGCGCGAGCGAGGTCATCGCCACCGTCATGCCGGGCGGCCAATTCGCGAACGGGATCGGCAGGATCAGCACCAGCGCCATCAACAACGTCTGCAGGCCGACGAGAATCGTCGCTGGAAACCGCGTCATCCGCGACCAGCGCGGCTTGATTAGATATTCGACCCGCTTGAGCGTCGGGATGGCCAGATTGAACGTGCGTCTGAGCGCGCGGCAATCGACGCGCCATTCGCGCACACGCTGAGGCACGAGCAGACGGCGCGAACCGAACACCATCTGCAGCGCGGGCGCGAGCATCAGCACGCCGAAGATGGTCGAAATGCCAGGCACGTTCGGCACACACATTGGCAGCGCCAGCACCAAGAGCAGCATGCCATGCGCGCGCGAATCGAGCCGATCGATCAATTCGCCGACGCTGACGCTTTCGCCAGGGAAAGCCTCGAGCAGGTCTTCAAGCAAGTAGGAAGCGGACCGCCCTTTATTGGGCGTGGGGCCGGGCTCGGCAGGAGAGGCGGGGACCGGCATATCCATGGGCGATTATGAAGCGTCACATGGGGCGCCGGACCGGGTTTGGCGAGTCCTTATGCGACGTTCAGACAGCGTCAACCATACGAGCGTAGCTGGTTTGCTTCATGCAGCGCGCAACAGCGCTCCTTTTCCTGCTCTGCCTGGCGTCGGCGTGCGCCGGCCCTTCGCGTCCGCCTGCGGAATTGGGTGGATTGTGGAGCGCCGGTCCGGCCGCCTGCGCCGCCGGCGTCGGTGTGCGATTCAACACAGACGCGATTGAAGTCGTCTATGAGGACGAAACGGCGACGCTGTTCGAACACCCACGTTACGAACTGGAAAGCAGCGGTCAATCGTTCCGGGTTCGCATCACGTACAGATTGCCGCGCGTCACCGGCGGCGCGCGCGTCGCCGGCGCGCACGGCGTCGTCGTGCTGGCGCGCCAACCGAGCGGCGGCATCGCGCCTCTGACGCACGCCATCGTCGATGGGCGCACCGGCTCCGCCCGCCTGCGCCTCGCCGACGATCCGGCGGTTACGGCGTTGACCCTCTCGCCCTGCGGCGCCCATCCGTGGAAAGAGGAATTGCGGGGCCGGGTATGAAGAACCGCCGGCCACTTCTGGCCGGCGGCTTTCAACTCAAGTCGCTGCAAAGCGTTGCTTATTGGCCCGATTGGCCGGTCGAAGCTTGATAGGTTTCGCCGTTGCAGCGCGCGACTTCATCGGCGCTGAGCTGGTCCTCGGCGCTGCCGTATGAGGCGATGCGCAGGCCGTTCGACTCACGCACGAACTGGCGGCACGACCGCACATTGGCGCCGTGATCGGCGCGGGCCACGCAGGTGTCGCCGTTGCAATCCCAAATCGTGTTGAGCGCGATGACGCGGGTCGCTTCGGCGACCGGAGCGGCGAGCCTGATCGTGTAGAGATCGCGCGCGAACGCGGGGGCGGCGAAAGCAGCGCTGAGGACAGCGGCGGCGACGATCGAACGAAGGGCGGACATTCAGTTATCTCCTGGACTGGTCGCGCTGCTTGGGGAGGAGCGCTGAACCCTTATGCCGTGTTCGCTGACGGCTGACAAGAGAAAATTGAAGGAATAGAAAATTATTCAGCGCATAGAGTTTACCTTGCGGAAACGTGGCTCGGTTCGAAGGGGGAAACTGGCGGCTTTCACCCGCTGTCTATGGTTAAAAAAGGCCAACCGGGCGGGCCGTTGATGCGCTAGGTTCAATTCCAGGCGGGACGCGAGGGACGGCGCGTCGGGACAGACCAAGGGGATGGTTGGCGATGACATTCTACAAGTTTGCCGTGGGCGTCGTGCTGGCGGTGGCGATGGTGGCCGTGCTCGCCATGACGGCGCTCGTGTTCAGCGCCCGCGATTTCCAATTCGGCGTGGCGCAGATTTCGCCGTCGACAAACGGCTTGGTCTCGTTCGCCCAGCTCGAAGCGGCGGACGCACAAATCCAACAGCTTGAAGCGGAAAGCGCGGGGCCGCGCGGCGAGCTGCTCGAGATCGATCAGCAGATCGCAGCGCTCGACACCCAGGTTCAGGGCGCTGAAAGCAACGCCAATGAAGTGCGCGCCGCCATGGTCGGCGCCATCGCTGACATCGAAACCCGCGCCAATGTCGAGACCGCCCAAAGCGCCGCGGCCGACATGAGCGCGCAGGGGCTGTCGCAGCGCGTCAACGCGCTGGCCGCGCGCCCCGGTCTGGCGCCCGCGGATCAACAAGGTGTGGCGCAGCTGCGCGTTCAGGTTCAGCAACTGGCCGAACAAGAAGAGGCGATGGACGACCGCAGCGCCGAGCGCTCGGCTTTGGTTGCGCGTCAGCGCCTGGTGAGCGGCCAGGTGGCCGAGGCCAATCGCCGCGTGTTTGCGCTACAGCAGACCGTCGTGCCGGATTACGAGCACTATACGCGCGTGCGCGGCGAAGCGTTTGCGCTGCGTAGCATGAGCCCGCTTGGCGCCAGCGCGTTCCTGGCGCAAGGCCATCCGGCGCTTCTGTCCACCGTGCTCGTCCTGCTGATGGGCGCGCTCGGCGCGCTGCTCTACCTCTTCCCGGCTTATCTCAATCGCGCCGTGCCGGTGACGATGGCGGAGATTGTCGTGCGTCTCATTTTTGGCATGTGCGCGGCGCTCGCCTTTTACGTGCTCGCCAACGCTGCCATCGCCGGCTTCTCGATCGCGTCCTCGGTGCAGCAGGCGACGACATCTTCGACGCTCAATCCGTTCGCAGTGTCGCTCGTCGGCATCGTTGCCGGCGTCATGTCGGAAGACATCGCCAAATGGATACAGGATCGCGGCCGCGGCATCTTCCAGCAGGGCGGCGCAGCTGCCTCGGAGGCGTACCCGGTAGCGAGCCAACCCGCACCGGGCGGCGGGTTGGTGAACAACCAGGCGATCTCGTAGCCGCGTTTCGGCCGGTGACGCCGCGATACGCGCTTCCGCGCGCGCATCGCGCTCGTTAGTGTGCGCGCGACAAATCCGAGGAGGAGCCTGATGGGCCGCGCAGTGATCGTCTCTTACGCCCGCACGGGGCTGGCTAAATCTGGCCGCGGCGCCTTCAACGACACGCATGGCGCGGCGATGACCGGCCACGCCATCCAGCACGCCGTCCAACGCGCAAAGGTCGAAAGCGACGCGGTCGAAGACGTGGTGATCGGCTGCGGATCGCCCGAAGGCGCGACGGGGCACAACATTGCGCGCCTGGCGGCCGTGTGGGCCGGGCTCGATTTCAAATGCTCGGCGACGACGGTCAACCGCTTCTGTTCCTCTGGCCTGCAATCGACGGCGCAGGCGGCGCACTACATCATGAACGAAGGCGCCAAGGTCGCGGTGTCCGGCGGCGTGGAGTCGATTTCACTGACGCGGCTCTCGTCGGCGATGAACAAGGATCACATGTTTGAGGAGAAGCTCATGAAAGAGCATCCCTACATGTGGATCACCATGATCGAGACGGCGGACAACGTGGCCAAGCGTTACAATGTCAGTCGCGAATATCAGGATGAATACTCGCTGCGTTCGCAGCAGCGGATCGCGGCGGCGCAAGAGGGCGGTGTCTTCAAGGACGAAATCGTGCCGATGAAGACCAAGATGAAGAAGGTCGACAAAGAGACAAAGGCTGAAAGCATTGTCGATGCGGTCGTCGATCGCGACGATTGCAACCGGCCCGACACGACGATGGAGGGCCTATCCAAGCTCGAACCGGTGCGCGGACCAGGCAATTTCGTCACCGCCGGCAATGCGAGCCAGCTGTCCGACGGCGCCGCTGCTTTGGTGCTGATGGACGAAAAGGAAGCCGAACGTCGCGGGCTCGAACCGCTCGGCATGTTCAAGGGTTTCGCCGTCGCCGGCTGCCATCCCGACGAGATGGGCATCGGCCCGGTGTTCGCGGTGCCGCGTCTGCTCGAACGTCAGGGACTGAAAGTCGATGACATCGATCTCTGGGAGCTCAACGAGGCCTTCGCGTCGCAATGCCTCTATTGCCGCGACACGCTCGGCATCGATCCGGAAAAATACAACGTCAATGGCGGCTCGATCGCCATCGGCCATCCGTTCGGCATGACCGGCGCGCGGCTTGTCGGTCACGTGCTGATGGAGGGTCGTCGGCGCAGGGCGAAGAAAGCGGTGGTGACGATGTGCATTGGCGGCGGCATGGGCGCCGCGGGGCTTTTCGAGGTGTTTTCGTGAGACGTTGGATCATTGTAGCGGCGCTGGCGCTCGCAGCATGCGGGCAGGATGCGCAGAAGCAGCGCGAGACGAGCGAAGCGTATCCGGTGGTCTCTGCGCCGAACTATGACGCGAATATCGGTCCAACCGGGGCGGCGGGCATCACTACGGCCGTGGCGATGAACGTCGAAGCCGTGCGCGCGGCGGCGCCGAACTACATCGTCGCCGAAGTGGACGATTCTGTCGAAGGCGATCCGTTCAAGGCGATCACGCTGTCGGCCGGGGACGAAGAAGTCTTCCGTATCCTGCCGACCGCCGATCGCCGCCATGCGCACGCGATCGTCACGCGCTCGACCCAGGCGCGCAGCCCTGCCGGGGAGATCATCGGCACGGCGAAGTTCGCCATCGCGCCGCCTGAGCAAGTGGCGTTCTGCATGACCGAATATGTGGACGGCGCGCCGGGCTTCGCCTGCTCGACGGCGATGGACGGCACGTTCTGGCGTATCTATCGCTTGCCGGAAGGCGCGAACCACGCTGGAACGTTCGAGGAAATCGAACCGGACCTGTTGCACGACGCGACGCTGGCCGAAATGCGCTGGATCGCGCCGCGCGTCTGATCCTCCCCCGCAAGCTCCCCCGTAAACGGGGAGCATCAAGCGATCACTTTATGCACGCTGCTCGCCGTCGCGATGCGTTCGCCGGCGTCGGTGCGAAACTCCGCGCTCATGAACACCAAAGTGCGCGTCTTGCGCACGAGCAATGTTTCGATCGTGCCGGCGTCGGCGCGGGCGAGCATGTCGATGGCGACCGAGACGAGCGCCGTTTGCGCCCCCGCCTCGCGGTCGGCGGCGGCTTCCAAAGCGTTGACGATGCGCGCGGCGATGGCGGAGTCGGTCATTTCTTCCGCTTGATCGCCAGATCGATGCGCTCGTGCGCGACATCGAGCGACGCCCATTCGCCGACGCTCGCCTGCTTGCCGGGCTCGAGGTCTTTGTAGTGACGGAAGAAGTGGGCGATCTGTTGCACGAGAAGGGGCGGCAGGTCGTCGTATGACTTCACGTCCTTGTAGAACGGATTGAGCGCATCGACGGGGACCGCGAGGATCTTTTCGTCCACACCCTTTTCATCGTCCATCAATAGCACGCCGACAGGGCGTGAGCGGATAACGCAGCCCGGCACAACCGGCATCGGTGTGACCACCAGAATATCGAGCGGATCGCCGTCTTCGCCGAGCGTATTCGGGATGAAGCCGTAATTGCTCGGGTAGAGCATCGAGGTGTGCAGGAAGCGATCGACGAAAAGCGCGCCGGATTTCTGATCCAGCTCATACTTCACCGGCAGCCCGCCTTGGGGGATTTCGACGAAGGCGTTGACCTCGTGCGGTGGGTTGGGGCCGGGAGAGACGAAACGGATGTCCATGGCTCACATTTCTTTTCTGAGCGGCGCCAAGTCCGGAAAGTTCGGATCGCGCTTTTGCGCTTTGGCGGCGAACGCTTCCATCATGTGGGGTGGCGCGAACATGCCGGCTTGCCAGGTGGCGATGTAATCCAGGCCATCGGCGATGGAATGGTCGCGGGCGTAATTGATCATGCGCTTGGAGCCGGCGACGGCGACAGGCGCCTTAGTTGCGATCTCGCGCGCCAAATCCATGACGTGTGCGAGCATTTCGTCCTGCGTGTCGAACACGTCGTTGACGAGGCCGATCTCCTTGGCGCGCTGCGCTGGCAAACGGCCGCCGGCGTAAGCCAACTCGCGCACCCAGCCTTCGGGGATGAGTTTGCACAGTCGCGGGAAGGTGCCGACGTCGGCGGTCATGCCGATATTGATCTCGGCGATCTGGAAGAAGGCGTCTTCGGTTGCATAGCGGATGTCGCAGGCGCTGGTCATGTCGACGCCGGCGCCGATGCAGCCGCCCTGGATCGCGGCGATCACCGGCATGCGCACGTTGTCGAGGCACGAGAAGCTGTCCTGCAGCTTCAGCACGAACTGGCGAAAGGCTTCGGCGCGCGTATGCTGGTCGCCGCCGCTGGCGGAGACGCCTTCGCCGTCGGTGAACACCGAGATATCCATGCCGGCGGTGAAGTGCTTGCCGGTGGAGGAGATGACGATGACGCGTGCTTTGGCATGATCGTTGATGTCGTTCACGATCACCGGCAGCTCATTCCAGAACGGCCGCGGCATGGCGTTGAACGCTTTAGGGCGGTTCAGGACGATGTGGGCGATATTGTTTTCGATCGATAAGGCGAAACAGGATTCGGTCATGGGCGCGGCTCTCTCCGGTCGGAGAAGCTACGCGAACACCACGCCCGTGAGAACAGCGGCGTAGTGCACGCCAGCTGCGGCCATGACGAACCCGTGCCAGATGGCCCGGCGAAAGGGGAGTTTTTCCCAGACATAGAACGGCACGCCGATGGTGTAGAGCGCGCCGCCGATGGCGAGCAGGATGAGGCCGGCGAGCGGCACGCCGTCGAGCATCGGGCCGAGCGCTGCGACCACCAGCCAGCCGAGCAGAACGTAGAAGGCGATCCAGACGCGCTTGCCGATGCCGGGCAGGAAGAGTTTGCCGGCGGCGCCGATGAGCGCCAGCGCCCAGACGATGCTGGTCATGGAGATCGCCCAGGCGCCGTCGAAGCGGATGGTGGTGAAGGGCGTATAGGTGCCGGCGATCATCAGGAAAATGGCGGCGTGGTCGAAGCGCCGCAGCAGCGCTTTGCGCTTCGGTTGCTCGGTCATGTTGTAGGCCATCGAGCAGCCGATCATGGTCATGACGCAGATTGCGTAGACCGAAACCGCCGCCGCCATGCCAAGCCCGCCTTGCCAGATGGCGAGCCCAAGCGCTGCGCCGACGGCGAAGGTGAACAGCATCAGCGCAACCCCATGCACCCAGCCGTCGACCAGCTTTTCGAGCCGCGTCGGGTAGTGGAGCTTGGGCAGGAGGTCGGCGAGCGTCATGGCTCCGAAACAATGGCGGGTTTGTTGTGATTTGTCAGCGGCGAGCGGGTGACAGTTTGCGACGGAATGTTTCCTCCCTTCCTGGAAGGGAGGGTGTCAGCTTGCGCGAAGCGAAAGCTGACGGGTAGGAAGATGGCGCCATTGTTTCGAAGTGTCCCGTGCTTTCCCCACCCGTCGCGAAGCGAGCTTCGCGACACCCTCCCCTGGCGGGGAGGGATATATTGCCGGCATGAAGAATCACTTCGACCGCCGCTTCTTTATTGCCGCGCTCCTCGGCGCGGCGCCTGCCTTCGCGCAGCAGTCGCTGCTCGACGGGTTGACGCAAGGCGATGCGAGCCGGGGGATCAAGGAGGCGCTGGGTCTCGCGGCGACGAATGCCACCAACCGGCTAGCCCAGCCGGATGGGTTCTGGGGTAATGCGCAGGTGCGGATTCCGCTGCCGGGCTTGCTGGGCCAATCGCAGCGGACGCTGGCCGGCTTCGGCATGTCGGGTCCGCTCGATGACCTGCAGCAGAGCATCAACCACGCGGCCGAGACGACGATGCCGCAGGCGGGCTCGCTCTTCGTCAACGCCGTGCGCACGATCACCATCGCCGATGCGATCGACATCGTGCGTGGCGGCGACGACAGCGCCACGCTCTATTTGCGCGGCCGCACCGAGACGCGGCTGACGTCATTGTTGAAGCCGCCGATGACGCGGGCGCTGACGGCATCAGGCGCGTTCACGCTGCTGCGCGCCGCGCTGCGCGAAGTCGGTCTCGCCAGCATGACCAGCGATGTTCGCCACGAGGTGATCGAGTTCTCGACCGCCAAGGCGCTCGACGTCTGCTTCAGCTTCATCGCCGACGAAGAACGCGCCATCCGCCGCGATCCATGGCGGCGCACGAGCGATATTATGCGGCGGGTGTTCGGTTAGGGGAGTAGGGCAGTAGGGCAATAAGGCAATATGCCAGATGCCCCCTATTGCCCTATTGCCGTATTGCCGTATTGCCTTTCGCCCCGTGACTGAGACCACCGAAGACTTCCGCCGCGTGACGTTCGAAATTCCGGGCGGGCGTATGGCCGGCATCGCGTTCGGCGCGGAGACCGCCACTCCCGATATCGTGTTTTTGCACGCGACGGGCTTCAACGCGCGCACCTATCGCGCGGTGCTCGCGCCGCTCGGTGAGAAGTTCCATGTCCTGGCGCTCGATGCGCGCGGGCATGGGCGGAGCACCTTGCCGGCGCGTTTGTTCGGCTACACGTCTTGGGCGCGCCATCGCGATGACCTGATCGCCGTGCTGGAGCATTTCACCGCGCCGGTGACGCTGGCGGGCCACTCGATGGGCGCGACGGTGAGTTTGCTCGCTGCGGGCGCGCGCACGGATCTGGTCGCGGGACTGGCGCTGCTCGAGCCGGTGATCCTGCCGGACGCCGGCTACGCGATGTGGCAGCTGCCGTTTGCGCCGCTGTTGCTGCGCTACTCGACGCCGCTCGCGCGCGGCGCCGTCAACCGGCGCAATGAATTCGAGAGCAGGGAAGCAGCACTCAAGGCGTTCACCGGCCGTGGCGTGTTCAAGGTGTTTCCGGAAGAGATGGTCGCAGATTATGTTGCCGACGGCTTGATCGAAGACGGCAAGGGCGGTTTCAAACTCGCATGCCGGCCGTCGTTCGAAGCGGCGACCTATTGCGCGCAGCGGCACGACCCGTGGGGCGCCCTGCGCAAGGTCACCGATCCGATGATCGTGCTGCGCGCGGAAAACAATTCCACCATACAAGCCGCGAGCCTGCATCGCATCGCCGCGATCAAGGCCGACGCGCGCGTCGCCACTGTGGATGGCGCAGGCCACATGCTGCCAATGGAACGCCCCGACCGCGCCCGCGCGGCGATCGAAAGCGCCGTGCTGTTGGCGCGCCAGGGGCGGAAGTATCACGACGCGTTGGTGGAGTAGCTCCGTTATCGGTGATCGGGGGTCGCGTTCCGATAACCGATAACCGACGACCGACAACCGCGCTAAACGCTCAACCCCTTCACAACGAGCTTAGCTGTCCGTTCGCGCGCTTCTGCGCTCGGCGCGAGCGCCTTGCGCGTCTTGGTGTCGAAGGTGAGCGCGACCGCTTCCATGCTGGCCCAGGCTGCGCCGCTTTCAGGATCGACGACCCAATGCACCAGACGCAGCGTCTTGTCGCCGACTTCGACGATGCCGGAATGCACTTCGATCAACTCGCCCGCGCGCGGGAATTTGCGGAAGACCACGCGCGCCTCGACCACCGCGCCCGCTGGCGATGCGCCATTCTCAGCAGTCGCCTGACGGTACTGCGCGAGCAGGTTCGGCACGGAGTCGGAGATGCGGCCGGCGATGTGTTCGCCGCGCAGGCGCCCGAGCGCGTCGCACTGATCGGGCTGCACCAGCGCGCCGCCGATGCGCATGGCGCCCAGATCGATCGCGGCTTGGCGCGAGGCTTGCGCCGGCGCCTTGGTCAGATCGATCGAGCGCGGCTTGGCGTGATCGGGCAGCTTCGTTTTCAGCCGCTTCGCCGCCGCCCTGCTGCGCGCCGACCAGGGAAAGCTGCGAAGGCCGCGGGTTTCGACGTGGCGGACCTTGAACGTGAACACCGTGCCGGGCGCGCCGTCGTGATGGCGCATGTCGAGGCAGAGCGTGGCGTCGGTCTCGCCGAGCTCGATGACGCCGCCATGCATCTGAAGCGGCGCGCCGGGGCGCGCTTCTTTCAGAAACCGCACGTGCACGTCCTGTGCGATCAACGTCGAACCCGCGGATTCGGTGAAGGCGCGCGGCAGCTCGAGCGCGCGCGCCATGTGCGCAAGCCCGGTGAACGCGCGTTCGAAATGGAAGCGCACATTGAGATGGCCGCCGTCGTCGCATTCCCAGGTGTTGACGCTGCCCTGGTAGAGCGGCGCGGGCAGGAGCGCCGGATGGCTCATGCCGCTTGGCACTGGGCGCAGATCCCGCTCGCTTCGATCATGGTGCGGCGAATCGAGAAGCCGTCTTTCTTGGCGGCTTCGCTGAGGTCGACCAGTGCGTGGCCGGCGTCGAACTCCTCGGCGCCGCCGCACTTTTCGCAGATGAGGAAGATGGTCGAGCGCTCGCAAGCGCCGACATCGCAGGCGACGAAGGCGTTCAAGCTCTCGATGCGGTGCGCGAGCCCCATGCGGACGAGGAAGTCGAGCGCGCGATAGATGGTCGGTGGCTTCGAAGTCTTGTCGGCGTCGATCAGGGGCAGGAGATCGTAGGCCTTCGCCGGCCCGTGCTGATCGAGCAGCAGTTCAAGGACGCGCTTTCTGAGCGGGGTCAGGCTTTCGCCGGCCTCGCTGCAGCGTTTCTCTGCGTCCGCGATGTGTGCGGCGTGATCGTGGGCGTGCGCCATTCAGTTCATGATCGCAGGCTGGGGCGTCGCCGAAAAGATGGGGGCGCGCGGCGGTAGATTTGAGATCGGGGCCGCAAAGAACTTTACAAGAACATCCGAGTCGCGTATCAATCCGGAACATAGCACGAACGATGTGGTTCAAGACCGACGGGGGCGTCCGATGACAGAAGCAATTTTCCGTGGAATTTCAGGCCGTTTGCACCGCTTCAGCGTGCATCGTCCGCACGAGCAGTTCGCTGGCGCGGCCGCCGTCTATTGCTTCGCCCGGCCCGGCCCCGGCGGCCGCGGCTGGACACCGCTTTTCCTCTCGCGCACCGGCAATCTTTCGAGGCGCCTAGCCAATCACGAACAATGGCCGGAGGCCCAGCTGCTGGGCGCCACGCACATCCTGATCCACCAGCACGACGAACGCGACGCCCGCGAATACGTCGAAGCCGATCTCGCCGAAGCCCTCCGCCCGGCCATGAATGGCCCGTTCTTCGACGCCGAGCTGACAGAAGCCGCGGACGAAAGCGGCGTCAGGCTGGTGTGGGCGGCTTGAGCGACTCCCGGTCCCCTCTCCGCGCAGCGGAGAGGGGAAAAAAGCAGGTTAGTCTAGTGCCTCCCGCCGCCTTGCGCGGTTTGCGCGGTCGGCAGCGCGGCTGCGGTCTGCGCCGTGCGCGCGAGTTGGATGAATTCGGCGCGCCAGCCAAATTCGTCACGGCCGCGGGCGGATTGGGCCAGTGCAATCACATCGTCATAGCCATAGCCGGCGCGCAGGAACTGGTCCTGACGCAGCAATTGGCCGTAACCGGCGACGGCCGCGGCCCAGCGTGTGGATTCCGGCGCGCTGGCGATGTCGCGCACGAAGTCGCGATCGGTGATCGGGCGTTCGATTAGGCGTGACGTATCCTGGCCCGGCAGCTTGTAGCGGATGCGCAGGAACGCGAGTTCGTTCGCCGTCGATGGCGCCGTGCGCTCGTTCTGGTAGCGCAGCGGGTCGTTGAACGTGCGCCCGCCGACAGGCACAATCTCGTAGATCGCCGTCACCGCGTGGCCGGCGCCGATCTCGCCGGCGTCGACGCGATCGTTGTTGAAATCCTCGCGGTTCAGCATTCGGGTCTCGTAGCCGATCAGACGATATTCGGCGACGCGCGCGGGATTGAACTCGACCTGGATTTTCACGTCGTTGGCGATGGTGAACATGTTCGAGGCCATCTCGTCGCGCAGCACGCGGCGGGCTTCGTTCAGCGTGTCGATGTAGGCGGCCACACCGTTGCCGTTCTGCGCCAGGCGCTGCATCAGCAAGTCGTTGTAATTGCCGCCGCCGAAGCCCAGCACGGACAGATAGATGCCGGTGTCGCGCTTGCGCTCGACGAAGTCTTCGAGTTCTTCGGGATCGTTGATGCCGACGTTGAAGTCGCCGTCAGTGGCGATAATGACGCGGTTGATTGCGTCGCGGCGGAAGTTCTGTTCCGTCAGCGCGTAAGCAAGCCGCAAGCCTTCGCCGCCGGCAGTCGAGCCGCCTGCCTGCAGGTTTTCGAGCGCCGCGATAATGCGGCCACGCTCGTTGCCGGGCGTGGGTTCGAGCACAGCGCCGGCCGCGCCGGCATAGACGACGATCGAAACGCGGTCGCGTGCATTCATCTGCTCGACCAGCATGCGCATGCTTTGAATGACCAGCGGCAGCTTGTTCTCCGCCGCCATCGAGCCTGAAACGTCGAGGAGCAGCGTCAGGTTCAGCGGCGGGCGCTCGCGCGGGACGATGTTGTAGCCCTGCAGGCCGATGTGCACGAGTTGGCGGCCTTCGGCCCAGGGCGAAGGCGCTACGGTGACGTTCGTGGAGAAGGGCTGCTCGCGCGACTGCGGCAGCGGATAGTCGTAGCGGAAGTAGTTGATCAGCTCTTCAGTGCGCACGGCGTCCTGCGGCGGCAAGCGGCCGGAATTCAACAGGCGGCGCACGTTCGAATAAGAGGCTGTGTCGACATCGATCGAGAAGGTCGAGACCGGATCGGTTGAGACCATGCGGATCGGGTTGGTGTCGACGTCCTCATAATTCTCCCGATCGATGTCGCCCGGCATCGGCTGCTGGACAGATTGCGCATACGTGCCGCCTTGAGCCTGCCGCATGCGGCCGTCTGAGAGGACGCCCATGGGCGCGGACGGCGGCGGTGAAATGGTGGTCAGTGGCGAAAGGGACTCTTGAGTTTGTTGATCGGTGCGTTCGCCTGTGACGACGATGGATTCTTCGTCGCGGTCGTTCTGAGTCGACGATTGCGACGCGCAGGCAGTAAGGATTATTGCGCACAGCACAAAGCTGGCGCGCCGAGTATTGCGCAGCATGGACGTTCCCTCCCGAACCGCCCGGACGCGGATGATGTTGGCGGCGGTAAGCGAAGCGCTTCGATCGCGACGAAGATGGGGCAAGCGCGCGGCGTTTTGCGTACACGAGGCCGTGCTTCACGCGCATGTGTGCAAAACAACGCGCTGATGGTTAGAGGGCGGGCGCCTGCATCGCGTCGAACGCGAGGCGGCCGCGCAATTCGTCTCCTGGCGCAGGCGCGTTCGTGTCCACGGCGAACACCAGCAGGCCTGATCCTTCCGGCGTGATGTCGAGCGGGCGGAGCCAACCCGGCGCTCGGCCAGAAACAAGTTGGCCGGCAAAGCCTTCCGGAGCGTACTCAACATAGTTGCGGACTTCCGGGGCATCGGGGCAGAGCACGACGTAGTCGGCGCCGCGCGCGGCGATGTGTTGTCTCGCGGCTTCGGGCGGGCCGGTGAATGCCGCGATCACTTGGCGCATCGCCGCATGGTTGCGATGATGGCCGGTTGCGATCACGCTATGGGGAGTATGCACGATCATGCGCGGTCCGATATCGATCGGCGCAAAAAGGAGGCCGGGCGGCAGCTGGTTGAGCGCCGCATAGGCGTTGTCGCATACGCGCCGCGGCGGCCCGGCGCGGAGATCGAACTGCAATGCCGGCAATAGCAGGCCAGGCGTCGCGACGACGATGGCGAGCACCGTGCCCAGCACGCGCACGACCATCATGTTGGTCGCGCGGGCGCGCCGGAGCAGCGTCATGCCGACGAAAGCTGCGCCCGTCGCGCTGAACGCATGCGCCACCGCGCCGGTGCGCGAGATGATGAACATCAATCCGCCGGCGGCGAACGCCAGCACGAAGAGCGTGATCCAGCTTTTGCGTTGCTCGCCTTGCGTGGCGCCGATCGCGAGCACGGCGCCGATGCATCCGATCAGCGAAAAGCCGCCATGAGCGATCACAGCACCCAAGCCTTTGTCGAACAGCGGCAGCGACTCGCCGACGCGATCGAGCCAGAAATACTTGGTGAGCGGATCGAGGGCGGCAAAAGGTCCGTTGAGGCAGGCAGGTCCCATGGAAGCGAACACAGCGCCCGCGGCGAGGCCCGAAACGCCGGCGAAGGCAAGGCGCAAGCGCCAATCACGCGCGAGCAGAGGCAAATTCGCGGCGGCTCCGGCGAGTGAGGCGACGGCGAACGCGGCGAGGTATGGCTGCGAGATGCGATCGCATTCGGCCAACGCCCATGCACTCGGCATGGTCAGCGTTTCGAGCGCGAAGCTGCCCAGGGCGAGCGTCCAGAGGAAGGCTTGCAGTCGCGCCAGCTCTCGCCCGTCGAAAAGCCAGCGCACGCTGAGAATCATCGCAGCCACAGTGATGATGGGCAGTCCTTCGATCGAGATGTTGAGCCACAACGCCGCCGCGAAGCCAGCAATCATGCCTGAGCGGCGTTTGTTCGATTCGTCCGTTAGCCCCCACAGCAATGTCAGCGCAAACACGACCTGCCATGCGTGGTGATCGAGGCGCAGCGGAATGATTTGCGGGTAGGTGATCGCCGAGAACGGCACGCACGCGGCCGCCACCGGCGCCCACGCCCGGCCGACAAGCCGGGCCGCGATCGCCGCGACCAGAAACATGGCCGCGCCCATCAGCAGCAGCGGCAGTGCAGTGGCGACGACGACCTCAGCTGTCGGCTGTCCGACTAACGGCGTCAGCAGGATGATGCCCCCGGCGATCGGCAGGTCGACGATACGCGACCAGTGGAGCGCCCCGCCGGTCGGCGGGTTGACGCGATGCTGACCGATATCGAACCAGGCCTGCCCGGCCAGCCAATCGCGCACCTGCTGCAGACGCAAGTAATCGTCCGCATCGGGCATGCGCAGTGAGGTGATGGCGCTCCAATGAATGAAAACGAATGTCGCCGCGAGGGACGCCCAGAGCAGAGTGATCGCCGCGACCTCGCGGCGGCCGAGCGCGGCGGCGGTCATGAGCGTTGCGGGAAAATGAGATGACGGCGAATGAGATAGACGACGCAGAAGCTGACGGCGACAGCGGAGGCTTTCGAGATCAGCGCCGGAACGCCCAGCGTCATGGCCGTGGTGAAGGCGGCAACGGTTACGGCGAGGCCGCCGACGCCGGAGGCAAAGAAGAGCGCGGCTTGGCGCGCGCGGGCGCCGTGGCTTTCGCCGAGTTCCGCCGCGAAAACGAAACGGGTCGACAATACCCAATGCAGCGCAAGCCCGATGACGTAGCCGGCGGCGGCGCTGAGCGCAGGCGCAACGCCTGCCCAGGCGAGGTTCAGGGTAATCAGGGTATCGATGGCGAGTGCGGTCGCGCTCACCATGACATAGCGCGCGCGGTCTTCGCCGAGCACGCGCATCGTGTCAGCCGTGAGCGCAGCCAAGCGCATCAGGCCACGCGGCGTGGGACGAGACGCTCCGATTTGAGCGCTTCGGCTTCGCCCTCAGACCCCGCCTCATGATACTCGGCGTCTTCGTTGACGCCCCAGACGTTGTAGCGCCGATCTTGGGCGACGATGTTCTTCACCGTCAGCATCGCCGTCATCATGGCGTGGTCTTGGTTGTTGTACTTGTGCATGCCATTGCGCCCGATCAGATGCAGCGTCGGGTAGGCATGCTCCAGTTCGCAGCGCACGGCGTCCACGTTGGCCTGATAGCTTTCGTCATAGACCGGGTATGCCTTCTCCTGGCGTACGACACAGCCGCCGACGACATCAGCCTCATTGCAGAGGCCGAGCGTTGCCAACTCGCGCGTCGCCAGCGTGATGAGATATTCGTCCTTCGAGGCCCAGACGTTGTCGCCCTCGAAGCAGAAATATTCGAGGCCGACGCAGGCGACGCTGGGATCGGGCACCATTTCCGGCGACCAGGAGCGGAAATTCTGGATGCGGCCCACCTTCACCTTCGGGTCGTGCACGTAGATCCAGTTGTCCGGGAAGAGATCGTCTGCCTTGATCATCAGCGCAACGGTCAAGAAATCGCGATAGCGCAAATTGAGCGCCGCATTGAACGACGCCGGCAGGGGAAAGATCTTGCCAGCCAGTTCGCGCATCGGCGCCGACGAAATGACATGCGCAGCCGAGGCCATGCGCTGCTGGCCATTCACATCGGTGATCACGACGCGCCAGCGCTGGGTGGTCTCGTTGAACGAAAGCTGGGTGACGTCGGCGCCCATTTCGATGCGGCCGCCTTGCGCCACGACCTTGTCGCGCGCGGCTTCCCACAGCATGCCGGGGCCGCGGCGGGGATAGCGGAAGCTCTCGAGCAGCGTCTTGGTCTGCATGCCGTCGTTCTTCTTGGCCGACAGCATCGGGATCGAACGCTTGAGGCCGTCGAGCACGGCGGTCATCAGATTAAGGCCCTTGATGCGTTGGGCTGCCCAATCGGCCGAAATCTCGTCGCAACGCATGCCCCACACCTTTTCGGTGTACGTCTTGAAGAAGATCTGGAAGAGTTCCTCGCCGAATTGGTTCACGACCCATTGCTCGAACGTCTTCACCTCCTTGTGCGGCAGGAGGCGCCAGCGGCCGTAGGAGAGCATGCAACGCGCGCTGCGGAAGACGCCCAGGTTGAACAGCGCCTCGAACGCACGCAGCGGATAGGAATAGAACTTGCCGCCGTAATAGATGCGCGACATGCGCGGGCGGGTGATGAAATCGTCGGGCAACAGCTCATTCCAGAGCGCGACGACTTCGCTGGACTTGGAGAAGAAGCGGTGGCCGCCGATGTCGAAGCGGTAGCCTTCATGCACCACCGTGCGGCTGATGCCGCCGACATAGTGCGGGTCTTTCTCGGCGACCAGAACGCTGACGCCCTGCTTCGAGAGCAGATAGCCCGCAGTGAGGCCGGCGGGGCCTGCGCCGATGATGGCCACGTCAACGGACGCGCCGGTTGCACTTGCATGCGCCATGCGCGCCCCCGATTTAAGCGTATCGAGGGTTTTAGTGGTTCATCGTAAAGAAGCTCTAAGCATGGAGCCCCCGTAAGGCCTGCTTAATTAAGCTTGCGCGGCCGTTGCTAGCGGCGCCGCCGCTCGCGTTCGGCAAGGCGGCGCTGCTCGGGAATCCACTCGCGGACCAAAGTGTCGAGCACGGAGAGCGGCACTTCGCCGTTGAGCAGCACGGCGTCGTGGAAGCCGCGCAAGTCGAAGTCGGGCCCGAGCTCGGTCTGCGCCGCTTCGCGCAAGCGCGCGATCTCGCGGCGGCCGAGTTCATAGCCGCACGCTTGGCCGGGCCAGACGATGTAGCGATCGACTTCGGTTGCGACCACGCTCGGCAAGTCGCCGGTTGTCTGCATCACATAGTCGATCGCCTGCTGGCGACTCCAATTCTTCGAATGGAGGCCGGTGTCGACAACCAGTCGCACGGCGCGCCAGAGCTGCCAACGCAGATAGCCGATGCGCCCGGCGGGATCGCCCTCATGGAAGCCCTGCTCGTCGGCGAGCTGTTCGGCGTAGAGGCCCCAGCCTTCGGTGTAGGCATTGAACGAAATCAGGCGCCGCAGAAGCGGGGTGTCCGCGCGCTCCTGCGCCAGCGCGATCTGGAAGTGATGGCCGGGGACGGCTTCGTGAAAGTCCTGCGTCGGCAGATCGATGCGCGTCATCTCGGCGAGGTTGCGCATGTTGATGAAATAGATACCGGGCTGGCTGCCATCGAGCGAGGGAGAATTGTAATACGCGCCCGGCGCGCCTGCTTCAGCGAATGCAGGGACGCGGCGCACTTCGAGCGGCGCGCGCGGCAAGCGGCCGAACCATTGCGGCGCGCGCTCGAGCACGCGATTGACGCGAGCCTGCACGTCGGCGACGAGCTGGGCGCGGCCGGCGTCGCTGTCTTCGTACTGATAGCGCGGATCTGCGGTGAGTTGCGCTAACCGTTGGCCAACGGACCCCTCCGTCAGCGCAAGGCGTCGGAGCGCGATGTCCAGTTCGCGGTTCAGCGCTTCGACCCGTTGCAGCCCGATGCGGTGAATCTGGTCCGGCGTGAGATCGGTCGTGGTTTCGATCCCCAGCGCCGCCGCGTAGAATTCAGCGCCGCGGGGCAGGCGCGAGACGCTCGGCGCGTCACCCGCATTGCCGCGATCGGAGCGAACAAACGCCAGCGCGCGCTGATGCGCCGGCAGCACGTGATCACGCACGATCGCTTCCGCGCGCGCCGCAAGCATGAGGTTGTCACGCTCGATCGCCGCGCGTTGCACGGCGTTTTGTTCGGCGGCGGCAATCGCGTCGAGTTTGCGGCGGAAGCTGGTTATGTATGGCTGCGCAATAGCCGGCTCGCGCAACGCGGTCTCGAGCATGGAGGCTACAGTATCCATGACGAAGCCGGGCGGACGCACGCCGATAGCGGCGTCGGCGCGCGCACGTTCGGTTTCCTCGTCGATAGCGTCGGCGACTGCGCGCAGGCGCCTCAGATAGCTTTCGGCTGAGGCCGCATCCGTCACTGGATGGCGATCGTCCATGAACGTGGGCAGCGTGAGGAAGGCGCTGTCCATCTGGTTGAGCACGTAGGGGCGCAGTCCGCCGAGCGGATGGAAGTCGCCGTAGGCGAACGCGGCGCCGGCCGCGGCGTTGGCGAACTGATCGCGCAGGATGTTGTAGGTGAGCTGGCTTTCGTCACTGAATCCGTCGGTGCTCAGCGCCCTGATCTCGGCGTAGCGGCGTAGTGCGGCGCTACGCCGGGCTTCGACAGCGAGCGCCGAACGATCGTCCAGCCGATCCGCATAGGGACCCCCGGCAGCATCGGCGGATACAGCGGCGATGCTTGCGGTCTCGGGGCTGTCGGTCAGGATTTCGCGCGCCCAATCGGAGAGCTTGCCCTCGAACGCGGTCATCGGCTGGGCCTGGCGGGGGCCGCAGGCTGGGAGCGTCATTCCCAGCGCCAATGCGAACGCCCAATCGATCCGCCTCATTCTTTCCCCGCAAGCCGCATCTTTGCCCCGCTGTAAGCCGGGGGCCTGCCATAGCATGCGTCGCGTGTGAGAAAAGGCCGCCGGGCGCAGTGAATTTGCGCTACGCTGTTGCGGAAATCGCGCATTCGTGGTTTTGACAGCCCCCTGTGGTAGGGAACTCGCGGAGACACCCATGACGACCGCCCAAGGCGGCCAGCAGACGCTGGGCAAAATCCTCTTCTATAACCAGCTTGAACCGCTCTCGATCGAGAAGCACCGCAATCTGGGTGTGAGCCAAGTCGCCAATCCGTTCTCTTTCCTGGCGGATACGCACTTGGTGCCGTTGACGGTCGACGAGTTCGGCCTCGCCGCGGTCTGCTATCCAATCATTTTCGATGCGCAGTCGAAGACGCCGCTGGCGGTGATGGGCCTGCGTCCGGGCATGAACGTGTTTCTGGGCGCCGACGGTTCGCTCGACCCGGAAGTCTATCTGCCGGCGTTCGCGCGCCGCTACCCGTTCCTGCCGGTGATGGCGGGCACGCAGCAGGCGCAAAATGGCGACGACAAGGTGCTCGTCTGCATCGACCGCGCCGCTAAGATGCTCTCTTCGACGCCGGAGCTGCCCTTCTTCGAAGGCGACAAGCCCTCGCGCTTCACGCAGGAGGCGATCCAGTTCTGCAAGGAGTTCGACATGCTCGGACGCCGCACGCAGGACTTCGTGAAGCTGATGGATCAGCATCAGCTGTTCGAGCTGACACCGCTGGCGCTGCCGCGCGCCAAGTCGGACGGCACGCCGGACGAGCCGACTAAACTCGGCGAATACCTGCGCATTTCGGAAGCCAAGCTGAACAAGCTGCCGAAGGACACTTATCTCGAACTCCGCGACAAGGGCGTCACCGCGGTGATGCACGCGCACCTGCTCTCGCTCGGCCTCTGGCCGAAGATTTTGAGCCGCGCCGCGCGTATCCAGGCGGCCACGCCGCTACGTTAAGCCGGTTCGACGGACAATGGACGAGCGCCTCTCCGGAAGGAGAGGCGCTTTTCTTTGTGCGAGGACCGTAACGCTTCGCCGCTGCGAGACGAATGGCCTGTTGTGCCGGGGCGCCGCATTGGCGGCCCGACCGCGAGCCTGTATGCGCTGATTATGCTTCGTTTTCTCGCGCTGGCGGCGCTTGTCTTGGGCCTTTTCGCTGCGCCGGCTGCAGCACAGCCCTTGCCGGGGCCGCGCCAAGTCGATGTCGGCTTGCACTCGGCGCGCGCCGCCGTTGCGCCCGGTGAGACCTTCACCGTCGTTCTGCGCGAGACCATCAACGAAGGTTGGCACACATACTGGCGCAATCCGGGCGATAGCGGCGAAGCAACGACGCTGACGTGGCGGCTGCCGCCGGGGTGGCGCGCGGGTGAGATTCAGTGGCCGGCGCCCGAGGGCATCCCGTTCGCGATGCTCGTGAATTATGGCTACGAGGGCGAGATCCTGTTTCCCATCGAGTTGACCGCTCCCGACGACGCACGCGTCGGTTCGACTGTCACACTGAGCGCTGACGCGTACTGGCTGGTCTGCTCCGACATCTGCATTCCCGAAGACGGCGTGGTGACGCTAACGCTCCCCGTCGAAGCGCAAGGGCGCGACGATCCGCGCTGGGCGCCGCGTATCGCCGAAGCCGTCGCCAACCTGCCGCGGCGCGCCGAGGGCGTGGACGCAACGATCGCGACCGGATCGCCGGCGCGGCTGAGCGTGTCGCTGCCGCATGCGAGCCGGATTCGCAACCCGCGCTTCTTTCCGTTCGAGCGCGATGTGATGGAAGCCGCGGCAGCGCAGGCGCCGCGCGTCGGCGCCAGGGGCGTGAGTTTTTCGCTGACGCCTGGCGTGCGCAACAATCTCGGCCAGGCCGTGCTCGCGGGCGTCGTCGTCTACGAGATCGAGGAAGACGGCGCCTGGATGCGGCGCGGCGTCGAGATCGCCGCCGAGCCCGGAGAGGCGATTGCCGCGACCAGCGACGCCGCTGCGCCGATTTCGAGCGACTATGCCTTGGCTGAGCTGGAGTCGGCTGGTTCATCCGCTGCGCAGCCAACCGCGGATATGACCGGCTTGGCGCTGATGGTGGCGCTCGGGCTCGCCTTCTTGGGCGGGCTTGTTCTCAACATCATGCCGTGCGTTCTGCCGGTGCTGTCGATGAAAGCGCTTGCGTTTGCGGGCGGCGTACAAGCGGGAGAGGCGCGCCGGCACGGCGGCTTTTACTTCGCCGGCGTAATGACGACGTTTCTATTGCTCGCGGGCTTGCTGATCGTGCTGCGCGGCGCCGGTGAAGCCGTTGGGTGGGGCTTTCAGCTTCAGGCGCCATGGGTGACGAGCGCGCTGGCGCTGCTCTTCTTCGTCATCGGCTTGAACCTGTTGGGCTTGTTCGACTTCGGCGCCGGTGCACAGAATGTTGGCGCCGGGCTTGCGGCGCGGCGCGGCGATGCGGGAGCTTTTTTCACCGGTGCGCTTGCGGTGGTCGCTGCGACGCCGTGCACGGCCCCGTTCATGGCGACAGCCATAGGCGCCGCACTGACGCAGTCAGCTTCGACAACGCTGCTAGTTTTCGCCGCGCTCGGACTTGGCTTCGCGCTGCCGTTGACGCTGCTGCATTTTGCGCCGGGCTTGCAGCGCCTCATCCCAAAGCCCGGTCGGTGGATGGAGCGCGTGCGCAACGTGCTCGCGTTTCCCATGTTCGGCGCGGCAGTGTGGTTGGCATGGGTGCTGACCGAGCAATCGGGCGCCGATGGTGTAGCCGCATTGCTGGGCGTAGCCGCCGCGCTCGTATTTCTCATCTTCGTCGCCCGCTGGGGCCGCGTCTGGCTTGCGGCCGGCGCGCTGGTTCTGATCGCGACCCTCGCGTTCGCTTGGCGGCCGTTGGTCGGCGTCGAACGCCAGGAGGTCCTGGTTTCCGAGCCCTGGAGCACTGCGCGTGTCGCCGCATTGCGGAGCGAAGGGCGCGGCGTGTTCGTGAACTTCACCGCAGCCTGGTGCGTCACCTGCAAGGTCAATGAAATGGCGGCGCTGTCGAAGCCGCGCGTCGCGCAGGCGTTTGCCGAGGCGAACGTGGCCTATCTCGTTGGCGATTGGACCAATCGCAATGATGAGATCGCCCAGGAACTCGCCGCGCGTGGACGCGCCGGCGTGCCGCTTTATGTGTTCTATCCAGCCGATGGCGGCGAACCTCGGGTCTTGCCGCAAGTGCTGAGTGAGTCTTTGGTGCTGGAAACGATTGCGGGAGACGAACGATGATGGTTTCGAAGCGTGGCGTCCTCCTTGCCGGCGCAGCTATGCTGACGCTGGCGGCATGCAACCAGATTCCCGCCGATCTGCAGCAGGTCGCAACTGGGGCCCAGGCGCCGGCCTTCTCCGTCGCCGACGCGACCGGCGTCGTGCGCACATTGGCGGAGTTCGCCGGACAGAACGTCATCCTCGAATGGACCAACAATGGCTGCCCGTACGTGCGCAAGCACTATGACGCGGGCAACATGCAGGCGCTGCAGCGCGATGCGGCGCAGCGCGGATGGGTGTGGCTACAAGTGATCTCTTCGGCGCCGGGTGAGCAGGGCTATCTCGATGGTCCGGGTGCGGCCGCGCGCGTGGTGCAAGACGAAGCGACGGTGACGGCCACGTTGCTCGACTCCGAGGGCGTCATGGGCCGCGCCTACGGTGCGCTGAACACGCCCCAAATGGTGATGATCAACCCCGAAGGACGCATCGTCTATCAAGGGGCCATCGACAATCGCCCGTCAGCGCGGCCGGAGACGCTCGAAGGCGCGACCAATTATGTGCGCGCGGCGTGGGCGGATATCGACGCAGGCCGTCCGGTGCAGGTCGCGCAAACGCAGCCTTATGGCTGCAGCGTGAAATACGCGACTTAGCGCAGCGCGACGTCGCGGTGTTCGGCCCGATCCTGGGCCACGGTGGCGGCGATCGGGGCGATCATGGCGGCGTCATCCATCAGCACGCGCAGGTTCATGAGGGCAGTGTTGCGCTCACCTTGCGTGTCGGCTGCGCTCAATTCCGCCGCGCGGTCGCGGGCGTCCTTGGCGATGCCTTGGAAAATGCACGGCATGTCCTGGCCGACGCCGGCATCCTGCAACAGCGCCGATAGCCGCGTGGCGTCGCCGGAAAAGGTTTCGATGCGGTCGACCAGCGCCGGCGTCGATTGCGTCTCCACGCTGAGCGCGCGCGCCTCGGCTTCAATCGCCGCCGTGAGCGCGGGAATCTCGGCCATGCTGCTCGAGTTGAGGGCGGCCGCCAAAGCGAGACAGGTCAGCATCGTTAACAATCCTTCGCGCGCGAACGCGAAGGCTTGAGCAAGAGCGGCGCCGGATGCCGCTGGTTGTTAGTTTGGCTGTTGCGCCATCCGGTCGGCCGCGGCGGAGGCGGCCATCGGCGCGATCAGAACGGCGTCGTCGAGCAGCACGCGCAAATTAGTGAACGCGGTCTCGCGTTCGTCCGGCGTATCGGCTTCGCGCAATTCGACTGCACGTGCGCGCGCGTCTTCGGCAATGCCGTGGAAGATACAAGACAAATCTTGCTCCACGCCCAATTCGCGCAGCGACACCGAGAAGCGCTCGGCGTCGGCGGAGAAGGCCTCGATATCGGCCAGCAACGCCGGCGTGATTTCGCGTTGTACGGTCAGTTGACGCGCCTCGGTCTCGACCGTGACGGCAAGCGAAGGGAGTTCGGCGAAGCTGACGCCGAGCGCCAAAGCGAGACAGGTGAGCATGGGAAGCCTTTCGCCCGAACGCTGAGCAAATCGCGCGCCAGAAGGGCGAGTAGCACTCGCCTCGCACGGGTGTTTACGCTAACCCAGATTCCACCATGACCCGTACGATTACGCTCCAACACGACGGCGCCCTGAGCCTCGCCGACATCGAAGACGTCGCCTATGGGCGCGCCAAGGTGGCGCTCGACGCCGCCGCTCGCGAGCGGGTCCAAGCCTTTCGCACCCGCGCCGTCGAACAGCTCGCGGCCAATCCCGACAAGCGCGTCTATGGCGTTAACACAGGCTTCGGCAGTAACTTCAAAGACTATGTGTCGCCGGCCGACTTGAAGCAGCTGCAGCGCAACCTGATCGTTTCGCACTGCGCCGGTGTCGGCGAGCCAGCGCCGGCGCCGGTCGTGCGCGCGACGATGTTGCTGCGGGCGGCCTCGCTTGCGCGTGGGCGCAGCGTCGTGCGTCCGGTGCTGATCGAAACGCTGATCGATATGCTCAACAACGACGTGACGCCGGTTGTGCCGCGCGACGGCAGCGTCGCCGCCAGCGGCGATCTCGCGCCGTTGTCGCACATCGCCGCGGTGATGATTGGCGAGGGCAGGGTGCTGACGGACAAGGGCGCGATGCGCACGGCTGATGCAGGCGCAAAGTTCAAGCCGATCGAGCTCGAGATGAAAGAGGGCTTGGCGCTCAACAATGGCTGCCAATACAGCAATGCATGGGGCGCGCTGGCGGCGGCGCGCATGGAGCGGCTGATCGAGGCGGCGGCGGTTTCGACGGCGCTGCACGTGCAGGCGTTGCGCGGCATGGGCCGTCCTTTCCGCCGCGACCTGCACGATCTGCGTCGGCACGACGGATCGTTGATGTTTGCGCGCTGGGTGTTCGATCTGCTCGACGGTTATTCGTTCCGCGACGTCGATACGGATGCGAAGTTCGAACATGACGGGGTGATTCAGGATCCCTACAATTTGCGCTGCTCGGCGCAGGCGCTGGGGCCGTGCCTCGAACTAGTGGGCCGCGCCAAGCGGACGCTCGAGATCGAAGCGGCCAGCGTCACCGACAATCCGATCGATCTGAATACGCAAGCGGACGCCAACTATGGCGTCGATCTCATCACCTCGGGCGGCCATTTCCACGGCATGCCGCTGGCGGTCGACATTTATGGCCTGCTGCAGGCGGCGAGCATAATGGCGCAGTTCTCCAATCTGCGTTGCGCCCGCATCGTCGACGCGAAACGCAACAAGGGGCTTGGGCCGCAGGTGCGCGGGCAGAATCCGGACGCAACGGAGTCCGGCCTGCTGATCGCGGAATACACCACCGCCGGGCTCTGCAATCAGATCTTTGGCCTCGCGATGCCATCGCATCTCATGTCGCTGTCGACCGATTCCGGTCAGGAAGATCATGTCAGCATGGCCGCAAACGTCGCCATGCGCGCACATGCGGCGACCGAGCCGCTGGCGCGCATATTGGCGATCGAAATGGCCTTCGCAGCACAGGCCGAGCGCGTGCGGGCCGAAAATCTCAAGCATCCCGACCGCGGCGAGAAGCCGGCTGCGCTTGGCAGGTCCACCCAGGGCGCCCTAGATAAGATCGCAGAAACCTTCCCGCCGTGGCGGCGGGGCGGCGACCGCGAATTGACTTTGGATATCGAAGCATTGGCCGAGAAAGTTCTCTCCGGCGACATCGCGCAGGCGACTGGTTATCGGTTCGAGCGACATTGACGCTCGCAACGCGCGCCGCTGCGCGCCTTCGCCTTGAACGCCAGTTCACACCCGGAAGTCTTTCCCATGAGCAGTCCTGAACCTTCTCTTGTCACCGCTGAGCAGCCGCGCGGATTTTCCGACAAGCTCGGCGAGGCGGCGGGCGCTGAAGAGCGCATCGTCACCGCCGTTGGCCGTGTTTACGAACAATGGGGCTTCGATCGGCTGGAAACGCCAGCCATCGAGTTCACCGAAGCGCTGGGCAAATTCCTGCCCGATCTCGACCGACCGAACGAAGGCGTGTTCTCGTTTCAGGACGACGAACGCTGGCTTTCGCTGCGCTACGATCTGACTGCGCCACTGGCCCGCTTCGCGGCGGAGAATTGGGATGCGCTGCCCAAGCCTTTCCGGCGCTGGCAGACAGGGCAAGTCTGGCGCAACGAAAAGCCGGGGCCAGGGCGTTTCCGCCAATTCGTGCAGTGCGACGCCGATACGGTGGGCTCGGATAATCCCGCATCCGACGCCGAGATCATCGCCATGGCGGGCCAGGCGCTCGAAGCCGTCGGCGTGCCGCGCGAGGGCTATACGTTCAAGATCAATTCGCGGCGCATTCTGAACGGCGTTTTGCGCGGCGTCGGCCTCGATGCAGGAGACAAGGCGCGCCTCATCGTGATGCGTGCGATCGATAAGCTCGATCGCGTCGGCGTCGACGGCGTTGCGGCGCTGCTGGGTAAGGGACGCAAGGACGAGTCGGGCGACTTCACGCCGGGCGCCAATCTCGACGCCAAGGGCGTGCAGCGCGTGATCGACTTCGTGACTCTGCCGACGGATTCGCGGAGCGCCGTGCTCAAAGGCTTGGAGCCGATCGTTGGCGATAATGATGCAGGCATTGCCGGGCTGAAGGAATTGTGGGGCATCGACGCAGCGCTCGACGCGCTCGGCGTTGATGATGCGCGGGCGCGGATCGATCCATCTGTCGTACGCGGGCTCGAATATTACACGGGCGCCGTTTATGAGGCGGAGCTCACGCTGACGGCGAAGGAAAACGGCAGGCCGGTGCGGTTCGGTTCGGTCGGCGGAGGCGGACGCTATGACGATCTGGTCGCGCGTTTCACCGGCAAGCCGGTGCCGGCGACGGGGTTCTCGATCGGCGTAAGCCGGCTCATCGCTGCTCAAGACGTGCTTGGCCCTGGCCGGCGGGACGCGGCGCCGCCGCCGGTGGTCGTGCTTGCGCTCGATGCAGCGCGGATGGGCGATTATCTGGCGATGGCCGAGGAATTGCGCCGCGCCGGCATTCGCGCCGAAGCCTATCTCGGCGCCTCCGGCATGAAGGCGCAGCTCAAATACGCCGACAAACGCGGCGCGCCGGTCGCGGTGATCCAGGGCGGGGACGAATTGGCCAAGGGCACGGTGACGCTGAAGGACTTGAAGCTGGGGGCAAAAATCGCCGCGGGCTTGGGGGAAGATCGCGAGGCCTACGCCCGCGCGCGCGAGCAGGCGCAGCTCGAAGTGCCGCGCGCCGGGCTCGTTGCCGCAGTGCAGCAAATTCTCGCCCGCTAGACGCGCGGCTGCAACGCTGGGACCGTGACGCGCGCGCAGGCGCTTGACCGCGCGCCCGGCGCGGCTCAATTTCCCGCCCGATCGTCGGCGTCGCGGACGGTCGCGTTTCGGGGAGGAGACGCCCTCTACTAAGCGACGTGAGGCGGCCGCATCGGGGAACGGTGCGGCCGCTTTTGTTTTGCTTATGGCGTCGGATGCCAGCCCATGACCCCGAGCATCACCAGAAAGCCGACGATGTAGGCGATCGGCACGAACCACGCAGCTTTAAGCCAACCGAACACCGATTTGGCTTCGGGAAAAATGTTCGACACAGCCACGCCCGCTGACGAGCCGAACCACACCATCGAGCCGCCGAATCCGACGGCGTAAGCAAGAATGCCCCAATCGTAATCGCCTTGCTGCAGCGCCAGCGCCGTCAGCGGAATGTTGTCGAAGACCGAGGAGATGAAGCCGAGCGCAAAGGTCGATTCCCAGGAGGGCGCCGGCAATTGATCGACCGGCATCAAGGACGCCGCCAACACGAGCGACAGCAGAAACGTCGTGCCCTTGATGGTTTCCGGCATCACGCTCCAATCCGGTCTGCGGATAATCGAAGCGGTCAGCAGCACGCCCCAGAGCGCCAAGCCGATCACCGGAATCGTATGCAATAGCTGCGGCGCAACGAGGTTGGCCGTGACATTCGCGCCGACGGCGCCGACAAGCATGGCCACCACAATTCCGAACCGCGCCCAATCGACTACGATGCCGCCGACATCGTGCTTCAGGATCGGCTGATGCTTTTGCTGCGCTTGCGCCGCGAGCATGGCAAAGACGAAGAACGCGACGATGGCGCCGACATAGGCATGCAGGACGTCGAGCGGGCTCTTGCCGGCGATCCACATCATCGTGGTTGTCGTGTCGCCAACCACCGAGCCCGCGCCGCCGGCGTTCGAGGCTGCGACGATCGCGGCGAGAAAGCCGATATGCACGCGTTTTTGGTACACGTGAGCTGCGATAGTCGCGCCGATCAGCGCCCCGGCGATGTTGTCGAGAAAGGCCGACATCACGAAGACGATGCCGAGCAGCGCCAGACCGCCGGTCCAGTCGTTGGGGAGGATGTCCGGCGCCAGGTCGGGCAGCTTGCTTTCTTCGAAATGACGGGAAAGCAGCGCGAAGCCCAGCAGCAGCAAACCCAGATTGGCCAGTTCGATCCATTGATGATCGAGGTGCTGCAAGAACCCGTCGAGCCCGGCGTGTCCGTCGAAATCCGAGAACAGGAACTTGTAGGCGAGAATCGCAATGAGGCCGGTTACCGCCACCGTGAAGGTGCGATGATGGAACAGCGCCACGCCGAGCAAGGTTGCGGCAAACAGAATGAATTCGATCGGAATGCTCAACATCGATCCTTTGTCCCCCTCAGTGTGCAGGCGTGCGACGCTGTAGCGACCACGAAAGAAGCAGCAGCCCGCCCGCTGCCGACAGCAGCGAGCCGATCAACACGCCTAGTCGCGTTGGCGCCGCAAGCGGGCCATCGCCAAAAGCGAGGCCGCCGACAAATAGGCTCATCGTAAATCCGACCCCCGCCAACATGGCGACGCCCAACACTTCCAGAGCCGGCGCCGGGGCAGGCAAGCGGAATGCGCGCGCCCCCAGCCATACCGCGCCCAATATCCCGATCGGCTTGCCGAGCGCGAGCCCAAGCGCCACCCCGATCGTCACGGGATGGGCGAGAAGAAGCGCCGCGCTCCCATCCAGAGGAGCGCCCGCATTGGCGAGCGCAAAAACTGGCATGACGCCCAGCAGCACCCATGGTTTCAGTTCGTGCTCGGCGGCGATGAGCGGCGAGCGTCCATTGCTGTCGCGCATCGGAATTGTCATGGCGGCGAGAACGCCGGCGATGGTTGCGTGGACGCCCGATGCGAGCATGAAGCCCCAAAGCAAAAGGGCGAGCAGCCAATAGAGGCCCAGCGCCTTCAAGCCCGCCCGATTGAGCAGGAGCATGGCGATGAACGTGAGCACCGCGCCGTCGAGCGCCCAACCGGCAATCCCGCTCGAATAGAACAGGGCAATGATGAGAATGGCGCCGACATCATCGATGATGGCGAGCGCCAGCAGAAAAAGGCGCAGGCTGGCGGGCACGCGCCCGCCTAGCAGCGAAAGCACGCCCATGGCGAACGCGATGTCGGTTGCAGCCGGAATGGCCCAGCCCGCCAGATACGCAGGCGTGCGCCAATTGACAGCGAGATAGATGAGAGCTGGAACGACCATGCCGCCGAGCGCGGCGATTGCGGGCATTGCTGCTTCATCGCGATTGCGGAACGGGCCTTCGATCGTCTCGCGCTTCAGTTCGAGGCCGACATAGAGAAAGAACACCGCCATCAAGCCGTCGGCGATGAAATGCGCCAGGTCCATGCTGACGAGGTTTGCGCCCGCCTGCAGTCCGATGGGCTGATGCAAGAGATCGTCGAACCAGTCCCGTGCGGCGCTGTTTTGCAATGCAAATGAAACCAGCGTGGCGATGACCAGCAGCACGCCGGGCGCCGCATCATGGTTCCACCAGCGGGAAGGTTTGTCGTGCGCCATCGCGGCGCGAACCTAAGGATGGAGCGCAGCGAGGCAAGCAAAACCGGACGCGGCGCGCGCGCCGGCGCCCGCGCTGCGCGGGTTTCTCGCGGGCGGCGTTCGGAACCTAGTTGGCGAGATCGCGCATGCGCTACGACGAATCGTGAAACTGCGGCGCAGGCGAGAGCGCTGCGCAAACGTCCGCAAGAGCGAGCGCGCGCTCATCGGCGGCGGCAGGACGCGGCAGAGCGCGCAGCCTGGTCAGGCGCCGGCATATGCGGCGCATCAGATGCGCGATCCAAGGTTCGGGATTGGTGAGCACGGCGTAGATGGCGCGGGCGCGCTCGATCGGCGTGCGTCCGCGCAAGGCGCGGCGCAGCTTGACGCCGGCGATGCGGCGCAGCGTCGGATAGCGGCTCGGCGTGAGCGCATGCACGGTCCGGCGCCGCTGGCGCCGCGGCGGGCGCAGGCGCTTCAGCGCGCGCGCGACCAAAACGATCCAGCTCCAGCGCGCGTATTTCGCCAGTTGCCGTTTGGCCGTGTGCGGCGCGATCAGCGTCAGCACGTGGGCGGCAAAGCAGGCGACGGTCAGCGCCAGCCAGGTCACGAGCCTGGCGAGGCGGGTTTCTGACGGCAGCGGAGGGGGCGGTGTGTAGTTCAAGCGCCGCCATGATACGGCCGGGCGTAAGCCGGTCGGATTGAATCGCCGCTCGTGCGGGCGCGAGCGTTGGAAAGACAGGGTTTTGGGAGATCGAGCCGGTCGGATTGGCGCCGATCTATCCATCGCAACGTGGCGGCGTTCAGAGCGCGCGCGTGAATCTTTGCTTAAGCAAATCGGGGGACGGTCGGGCGATGTCCGATTGCCCGTTGGTGATGATCGAATGGGAAGACAGCGCCCAGCCGGTGGCGGCGTGGTCGCATTTGCACAGCTTCGAGCCGGGGGGCGTCGTGCGCGTCGCTTCAGTCGGCTGGCTCATTCATGACGGCGACGATCTGAAAGCGCTGGCGCCAAATCTGGGCGGGCTCGACGGCGCCTGCAGCGCACAGGTGTCCGGCGTGATCCGGATTCCTGCACGCTGCGTTGTACGTATCGTTCGATTGGCCGAGCCTACTTTGGCTTTTGATCGGAACGCCGGCCGCGCGTCTCGTCCTGGCCGAGAACCGAAGCCGCAAGCGCCTCGATCTCGTCGCGCGTAGGCGTCTTGCCGTTGAGGACCGCGGCGGCGATTTGCGATGCGCGATCGCCAGTTTGCTTTCTCGGATCGGTGGTCATGCCTGACCTCCCTGGTTTCCGCGCCATTGCGGCGCGGGGGCGAATCTGCGGTGATTCGGGATAAGTCGTTACGCCGGCGACACGAAGGTTGTGGAAAGCGGCGTTACTGGCGGGGGCGGGGCGCGGCGAATGAGATCCAAGAAAAACGGCGGAGCTTGCGCTCCGCCGTTGATGCTTTTGCCTGAGGGCTTGGTGCGTATGGACCCCGGAATGGCGATGTGTCGCCATCCGGGGTGATCGGCTGTGGCCGATCAGAAGTCCATGCCGCCCATGCCGCCCATGCCGCCGCCGGGCATGCCGCCGCCGCCGGATTCCTTCTTCGGCGCTTCGGCGATCGAGGCTTCGGTGGTGATGATGAGGCCCGCGACCGAGGCTGCGTCCTGCAGCGCCACGCGCACCACTTTCACCGGATCGATGATGCCGGCTTTCAGCATGTCGACGTACTCTTCGGTCTGGGCGTTGAAGCCGAAGGTTTCGTCCTTCGACTCACGCAGCTTGCCGACCACGATCGAGCCTTCGACGCCGGCGTTTTCGGCGATCTGGCGGATCGGGCTTTCGAGCGCCTTCTTGACGATGGCGATGCCGACGTTCTGGTCTTCGTTGTCGCCCTTCAAGTTGAGCTTCAACGCAGCACGCAGGAGCGCCACGCCGCCGCCGGGGACGATGCCTTCTTCCACCGCAGCGCGGGTGGCGTTCAGCGCGTCGTCAACGCGGTCCTTGCGTTCCTTCACTTCGACTTCGGTGGCGCCGCCGACCTTGATCACGGCAACGCCGCCGGCGAGCTTGGCCAGACGTTCTTGCAGCTTCTCGCGGTCGTAGTCGGAGGTGGTGTCTTCGATCTGCTTCTTGATCTGGCCGATGCGAGCCTGGATGTCCGCCTTGGCGCCGGCGCCGTCGACGATGGTGGTGTCGTCCTTCTTCACCACCACCTTCTTGGCCTTGCCGAGCATGTCGAGCGAGACGTTCTCGAGCTTGATGCCCAAGTCTTCGCTGATGACCTGGCCGCCGGTGAGGACGGCGATGTCTTCGAGCATGGCCTTACGGCGATCGCCGAAGCCCGGCGCCTTCACCGCCGCAACCTTCAAGCCGCCGCGCAGCTTGTTGACGACGAGGGTGGCGAGCGCTTCGCCTTCGACGTCTTCGGCGATGATCAAGAGCGGACGCTGGCTCTGCACCACCGCTTCGAGCACCGGCAGCATCGGCTGCAGGGACGAGAGCTTCTTTTCGAACAGCAGGACGACCGGGTCTTCCAGCGTCGCGTCCATCTTGTCGGCGTTGGTGATGAAGTAGGGGCTCAGATAGCCGCGGTCGAACATCATGCCTTCGACGACTTCGAGTTCGGTCTCGAGGGACTTGGCTTCTTCGACGGTGATGACGCCGTCATTGCCGACCTTCTGCATCGCATCGGCCAGGAACTTGCCGATGTCGGTGTCGCCGTTGGCCGAGATGGTGCCGACTTGGGCGATTTCTTCCGAGCCGCCGACCTTCTTCGACCGCTTCTTCAGGTCTTCGACGATTGCCGCGGTCGCCTTGTCGATGCCGCGGCGCAGATCCATCGGATTGCGGCCCGAGGAGACGGCCTTCATGCCCTCGCGGACGATAGCTTGCGCCAGCACGGTGGCGGTGGTGGTGCCGTCGCCGGCCTCGTCGTTGGTCTTGGACGCTACTTCACGAACAAGCTGGGCGCCCATGTTCATGAACTTATCTTCGAGTTCGACTTCCTTGGCGACGGTGACGCCGTCCTTGGTGGTGCGCGGGGCGCCGAACGACTTTTCGATGACGACGTTGCGGCCCTTGGGGCCGAGCGTGACCTTCACCGCATTGGCCAGGATGTCGACGCCAGCGAGCATCCGCTCGCGCGCGTCGGTCCCGAAATTCACTACTTTCGCAGCCATGTTTTGCTTCCTTTTGTGTTGATAGCGAATAGCGAATGGCGAGTAGCGAATAGGGGGCGATCAAGCGCGGCGCGCTATTCGCTAATCACCATTCGCTACTCGCGGCGGCCGTCAGGCCGCTTCCTTCTTCGCCTTCTTCTGTTCGATGACGCCCATGATGTCGGACTCCTTCATGATCAGGAGCTCCTCGCCGTCGATCTTCACTTCCGTGCCCGACCATTTGCCGAACAGGATGCGGTCGCCGA
>JBFWYQ010000005.1:0-265913 GCA_050186235.1 Hyphomonadaceae bacterium | reverse complement strand
CGGTGCTCTGCGGAAACACGTCCGCATCGGCGTCCCCTGCCCATGACCAGCCAATGTCTGCCCGACCGTACCAACCTTCCGTGGCGTTCGCCACGCCGGTGGCGCCGGCCATCAACGCCGCAAGCGCAAGCGTACGCTTCAATTTCGATGTCATTGGACCGTCCCCTTTTGTTTTGGCCCCACGGTCAGACCCGTTCGACGTGACCGTCAGACGCCTCTTCTAGCTCCTTTTCGGACCGCGCGTTAACCACTTTTTCGCCACATGTCCGACGAGATCATGGGCAGGCGGATCGGCTTTATGAGTGGTTCCCCCGCATCCTGACGGATCAAACGCCCCCAGGAAACTCGGGTTCCATCGACGCGGAAATACAAATATCGGGCGAAATCGGCGCTACAGCGCCTCTCCTCAACGGCAACGGACCCGGCTTTTGGCCGGGCCCGCGCTTTAGCTCAGGTCTTGAACCCGATCAGCGGAAGCTGATCGTGATCGCCGTACGCCGGTTCAGCGGCTCACGCACGCCGTCGCGTGTCGGCGTCGCCAGATCGGTTTCGCCGCGCGCTTGCGTGGTGATCGACCCGGCCGGGATGCCGCGTGCAACCAGCGCGTCGCGCACGACGCTGGCGCGCCGTTCCGACAGACCCTGGTTGTACGCCGTCGAACCCGACGTATCGGTGTGGCCGACCAACAGAACGCCGCTGATGTTGCAGCGACGCGCCTGGTTCACGGCCGCATCGATCACGCCAACCGCTTCTTGCGTGAGGTTCGAGCGGTCCCACTCGAAATACACAACGAAGTTGCCCGTCGGGCACGCCGCTGCTGGCGGCGGCGGGGGCGGCGGAGGCGGAAGCGGCGGAGGCGGCGGAGGCGGCGGCGGAGCAGGCGCCGCAAACTGATAACGCAGACCCACCGTCAGAGCTTCGTGGCGAACGTCGAAATCGTCCGCCGGCGTAATGCCGTCTTCCATCGACGCATCGGCAGCCGAGAAATAGCGATAGCCAACGTCGACATCCCATTGCTCGCCAATGCCGACGGCAAAGCCCACCAACGCTTGATACGCCAGAACCGTGTCTTCGTCTTCGAACTGGCCGAACGCGCCGACTGCGCCGGCGTTCAGACGCGCAGCGCCCGCGCCGATGCCGATATAAGGCTCGATGCGCCCGCCGCGGTTGAAGTCGTAAAACAGGTTGGCCATCGCCGACCAGACGTGCACGTCGCCGCTGGCGATCGAAGGCGTCGTCTGCATCTGGTTGAAGCGGTGACCCAACTCACCTTCGAGACGGAAGCCGTTGTCGAAGGCGTAGCCAAGACCCAGATGCTCCGTCCAATCATGATCCAGGTCGGTGCTCTGCGGAAACACGTCCGCATCGGCGTCCCCTGCCCATGACCAGCCAATGTCTGCCCGACCGTACCAACCTTCCGTGGCGTTCGCCACGCCGGTGGCGCCGGCCATCAACGCCGCAAGCGCGACTGTTTTGGTGATGCGCGATTTCATTTTCACCCCTCTTGATGATCCCCTGCGCTCGCAACGCAGTCGTCCGCGCAATGCGCGCTTGCGACCCGGTGCGGAGGCTGATCAACGCAACGCTTGAGTTGCGCTCCAGTTCCCCGTCCGTGGCCGTTGGGGCGACTTTAGGCCCCCGCTCCGGACAAAGTCCATCAAGCACAAGACGCTCCGGACCACTTTCTGGGGGACCGTTGATTTTGTGCCGCTCCTTTCGGGACGGCAACATAAGCCCAGGTGGAGAAGAATGGGGCCGCGCCCCTCCCGGCGCGGCCCCGTCCCCTCATCGCCCCTGCGCGCGCTCTCAAGGGTCCAGGCCCGAGAGCTTCCCCCGCCGTAAAACTCGAGGAGGGCGACACCTTTATTCAGGCGCGCCGATCCGGCCAGAGCCGAAGGCGCCTGTGGAAGGCATTTCCCGCTCTTTGTGTTCTGGCCGTCACATACGCGTGACCCCAACGGTGTCGGAACCCCCTCCCCGAGGCCGAGTTAGGTTCGGGAAGGAGTTCTCCGATGCCGAAACGCAGAAACGACGATCCCTACGCGCCGCCGCCAATGCACCATGACCGCTCTGGCCCGATCCTGCGCGTGGCGATCGTCGCCGCCCTGCTTGGGGCCGCCGCCTGGGGCTACATGACGCTTGCGCCGCAACAAGGCGAGCAAACCGCGCTCGCGCCGGAGGCTGTGCAAGAACAACAAGTCGCCGACGCCGGATACGCTCCCGCTCCAGAGGCCATGCCGGCGGCCGAACCCGAGGCGACCGGAACTCCCGCACCGGCCACATCTGCTCCAGCGCCACGGCGCACTGCGCCTGCAGCGCCGCCGGCGGAACCCCCGCCGCCGCCCTCCACAAGTTCGACGCCGCCGACAACCCCGGCGCCGATCCCGCCGGTGGACTTGCCGCCGTCTGGCTGATCCGCTTGGTGAGCCCGGCGGGATTCGAACCCGCGACCCCCTGATTAAAAGTCAGATGCTCTACCGACTGAGCTACGGGCTCTCGCGAAGCGCGGCACTTAAGCCGATGCTCGGCTTGAGGCAACCTAAGCCATGAAGAAAGCGGCCGTCAGGCCGCTTTCGCCGCAGCCAGCGCCGCCGCGACTGCAGCGCGCCACGCCTTGCGCAAGCGTTGCCGTTCGTGCTCGGCCATCTGCGGCGCATAGCGTTTGCTGTTTTCGGGAGGCGGCCCTTCGAGCGGCTTCAGCCCAGCGCCGGCCGCGGCGAGTTTCGCCGCGCCCAACGCAGTCACTTCCTGAAATTGTGGCCGCACCACTTCGACGTCGCAGATATCGGCGAGGAATTGCATCGCCCAATTGTTGGCCGTGAGCCCGCCATCGACAAGCAGCGACTCCATCTTCGGCGCCCCGTCGGCATGGAGCGCATCGAGCAGATCGGCCGTTTGGTACGCAACCGCCTCGAGGCCAGCGCGCACCAGATGCTCGAGCCGCGAATCCCGCGTGAGCCCGACGATCGTGCCGCGCGCCTCGGCATTCCATTGCGGCGCGCCAAGCCCCGCGAACGCCGGCACGAGATAGACGCCGCCATTGTCGGAAAGAGCTGCGGCGATAGCTTCGGACTCGGCTGAAGTCTCGATCAGCTTCAGCCCGTCGCGCAGCCACTGCATGGTGGCACCGGCCGAGAAGATCGAGCCTTCGAGCGCATAGGCAAAGCCATCGGCGACCTGATAGCCGATCGTGCCGAGCAGGCGATTGCGCGAGCGCGGCCGCGCGGCGCCCATGTTCATCACCAGGAAGGCGCCGGTGCCGAAGGTGCACTTCGCGGCGCCGGGTTTGAAACAGCCGTGGCCGACGAGCGCCGCCTGCTGATCTCCAGCCATGCCGTGAATCGGGATCGGGGCGCCGAAGTGCGCCGCATCGACAACGCCGAAGTCCGCTTCGCAAGGCAAGGTCTTGGGCAGCAACGCACGCGGCACGCTGAACAGAGCGCACATCTCGTCGCTCCAGTCGCGCTTGGCGATATCGAACAGGAGCGTGCGGGCGGCGTTGGTGACATCGGACACGTGGGCGTGGCCGTTGGTCAGGCGCCAGACCAGGAAGGTTTCAATGGTGCCGAACGCGAGTTCGCCTCGTGCGGCGCGCTGGCGCAGTTTGGGATCGCTATCAAGGATCCAGGCGATTTTCGTAGCGGAAAAATACGGATCGAGCAGAAGGCCGGTCTTTTCCTGCACATTCGCCTCGTGGCCGGCCTCGCGCAGCTCAGCACATGCGTCAGCGGTGCGCCGGTCCTGCCAGACGATGGCCTTGTGCACCGGCGCGCCGGTCTGGCGATCCCAGACAACTGTCGTTTCGCGCTGGTTGGTGATGCCGATCGCAGCGACGCTGGCGACGCCGCCGATCCGCTCGATCACGTCGCGACACACCTGAAGCGTCGCCGCCCAGATTTCATCCGCATCGTGCTCGACCCAGCCCGGGTGCGGATAATGTTGTGCGAGTTCGATCTGTGCGCTCGCCTTCGGCTGGAAGTCGAGATCGAAGGCAATCGCGCGCGTGGACGTTGTGCCCTGGTCGATGGCGAGAATGTGCTGGCCCATGGGGCGGTTTTGAACCGTTCGCTCGCGTTCGTGCAAGAGCGAATAGCGAGTAGCGAATGGCGAGCGGTGAAAACGCTAAAGTCCTATTCGCTACTCGCCGTGCGCTATTCGCTCACGTCCGCCAGCGCGGCGCGAAACGCAGCGGACACCGTACGCACACGGGTTATCGCGGCGTCGAGTTCAGCCTCGCTGACGTCGTGGCCGGCCGCAGCCATTGCTTCGATCTCGGCGCGCACGGCAGCGAGCTTTAAGGCGAGATCGTCGACATTGGCGCCGATCGATCCGCCGGCCGACAGCACGTGCGCGGCCACGTCGAGGATTTCGCCGGCGCGGCTGCGGTGCGCTTCCGGCACGAGCGGAAGAAACGCCGACAGCGCCGCGAACAGAAGTTGCAGTTGCAGGATGAGATTGAGCATGACTGGTCTCCTTCAGCCGCGATGCGCGCGGACAAGGCCTTCGAGTTCGGCGATAGGCGCCTGGGCTGCGGCAAGCGCCTCGTTGAGGCGGCGGGCCGTGATGCTGAGTGCGGTTGCGGCCCGTTCGATGCCAGTCTGGCTTGCCCCGGAAGCGGCCTCGAAATCGGAGCGGGCGCGCAGATAAGCGACGACGGCGATCTGAAGCGTTTCCACGGCGGGCGTGGCGGCGCGTTCAGCCTGGCCCAGCGCGCGCTTTAAGGCGAGCGGAGCAGCCGGATCGGCGACGATGTCCGTCGCCTCCTCCACCACCGCGGCGTAGGCATGGAGGAGCGCGTAGGCGCGCTGGTCGATGGTCTGCGCCGCGGCGATCGGGTTTTCGATGCGCGCTGGGCCGAACGCGGCGCACGCGGGCGTCAACGCGAGCGCGCAGGTGAGCGCAACGGTGCGGAAGAAATGTTTCATGGTGAGGCTCCTCAGCTGATCTGCGTGCGCGCACGCGTGCGCCCGACGGCGACGCCGATCAGGCCGAGCGTGATGACGAGATCGATCAGTGCGCCGGCGAGGTCTTGGGCGGCGCCTTCCGGCAGTTCGACGCCGAGCCGGCTCGCCGCCGCAGCGACGGCGATCGCGGCGGCGCTGCGCAGCGTGAGCGATTGTAGAGCCGGCTTATCGAGAGGTGGGACGAGTGTGTTCATGATGCTCCTCGTGGGGAACGAGAAGCATAAGGGCGTGGCGGGCCGGTCGGATTGAATCGGTGCGTGCGGCGGCGAAAGCGTTGTGTTTCAATGCGCTCGTGACTGCGAAGTGTAGGATTAGGCCGTGCACAATCCCCGCTTTGCCTCGTCATATTCGCGCTTCAGGCGCGCCACGAGCTCGGCTGTCGGCACGACTTCATGCACGGCGCCGACGCCTTGCCCGGCGCCCCAAATGTCCTTCCACGCCTTCGCTTTCGATCCTTCGCCGCTCTTGAAATTCATCGTGCTCGCGTCGCCTTGCGGCAGGTTGTCGGGATCCATCCCGGCGGCGACGATCGAGCCCTTGAGATAATTGCCGAGCACGCCGGTGAAGAGGTTCGAGTAGATGATATCGCCCGCCGAAGAATCGACGATCATCTGCTTGTAGGCATCGGGCGCGTTCGCCTCGCTGGTCGCGATGAAGGCCGAGCCCATGTAAGCGAGATCGGCGCCCAGGGCTTGCGCGGCGAGGATGCCCCTGCCGGTGGCGATCGCGCCGGAAAGCAGCAGCGGGCCATCGAAGAACTCACGAATCTCGTGAATGAGCGCAAACGGCGAGAGCCCGCCGGCATGACCGCCCGCGCCGGCGCACACCGCAATCAAGCCGTCGGCGCCCTTCTCGAGCGCCTTCTCTGCGAATCTGATGTTGATGATGTCGTGCAGCACGATGCCGCCATACGAGTGGATCGCATCGTTTACGTCAGTGCGTGCGCCAAGCGAGGTGATGACGATCGGGACTTTATGCTTCACGCACGCGGCGACATCCTGCTCCAGCCGCTCGTTGGTCTTGTGCACGATCTGATTGACCGCGTACGGCGCGGCCGGCGCGGCCGGGTTCGCCTCATCGTAGGCTGCAAGCTCGTCCTTGATGCGGTAGAGCCAATCGTCGAGCAGCGGTTGCGGCCGCGCGTTGAGCGCCGGGAAGCCGCCGACAATGCCGGCTTTACATTGCGCGATCACCAATTCCGGGTTGGCGATGATGAATTGCGGGGCGCCCACGGCTGGCAAACGCAACTTGTCGAACAAAGGCGGCAGGGCCATGCTTTTCTCCGGGTTGCCATCAGGCCTAGCGTGCGTTCAAAAGCGCGTCGATGCCTGACATGGCGTCAAGCGGAGCGGAAATGTCCGAACCAACCTTGCAGCTGGGCGAAGCCGCCGACGAGGCGGACTGGCGCGCCCTAGTCGAGCAGGGACTCAAAGGCGCGGGCTGGGAGCGTCTCGTCGGCAAGACCGCCGACGGCATCGCAATCGAACCGCTCTACCGTGAACCAGACATTCACACCGCAACCGACATTTCCGGCATGCCGGGCTCAGCGCCCTTCGTGCGCGGCGCGGGCAAGAGCGGCTGGCTGATCCGACAGAGTTTCGCGCACCCCGATCCCGAGCGCAGCAATCGCGACATCCTCGCCGACCTCGAAGGCGGCGCCGGCGCGATCGAGCTGGTTATCGATCCGGACGGCAAGGACGGCGTCGCCATTCGGAGCGCGCGCGATCTCGATCTCGCGCTTGCGGACGTGATCCTCGAAGCCGCACCGGTTTCGCTCGATGCGGGCGCCCATGCAGAGCAGGCTGCGACTCTGCTGCGCGACAAGCTCAAGGGGGTCGCGGCGCCCGGCACGGCATTCAACTTCGATCCCATCGGGGCGAAGCTCCGCACCGGCGCCGATCAGAACGAGGCGGCGCTCGCGGCCTATTTGTTCACCTCGCTGACGACGCGCGATCTCCCCAGCGCGCGCTACCTTCGCGCCGACGCGCGCATCGTGCACGAAGCCGGCGGCAGCGAAGCCCAAGAGATCGCTTACGCGCTTCATTGCGGCATCGCGTATTTGCGCGGGCTCGAAACGCGGGCGCTCGGCATTGCGGACAGCGCCAACGCCATTGGCTTCGCCGTCTCCACCGGGCCCGACGTGCTGATCGAAGCGGCCAAGCTGCGTGCGCTCAGGCTCTGCTGGGCGCGCGTGCTGGAAGCATCAGGCGCGGCGCCCGAACGGCGCGCCGCGCACATCCACGCCTTCACCTCGCGGCGCATGATGACGCGCTACGACGCCTGGACCAACATTCTGCGCGTCGCCACCGCCGCGTTCGGTGCAGCCATCGGCGGGGCCGATGAGATTACCACCTATCCCCTCACCGATGCGCTGGGCGGGCCGACGCCGTTCGCACGCCGCGTCGCGCGCAACACGCAACACGTGCTCATGGAAGAGTGCCGCCTCGGCCATGTCGCCGACCCCGCCGGCGGCGCCTGGTTCGTCGAGAAGCTGACGCGCGAACTCGCCGAACGCGCCTGGTCGCTGATGCAGCAGATGGAAGCGCATGCCGCGCCGCTCGACTTGCTGCAAGCTCAAGTCGCCGAAACCCGCGACCGGCGACGCGCAGCCATCGCGATGCGACGGGAAACCATCACCGGCGTCACCGACTTTCCGTTGCTCGAAGAAAGAACCCCGGTGTTCGAAGAGACAGGGCCGCGGGTCTTCAGACCCGCACTTCCATCCGCCGCTGGAGCATTTGCGGGTCTGAAGACCCACGATCCTTTGTTCACCCCCATCCGCTGGGCCGAGCCCTTCGAAGCGCTGCGCGCGAAGGCCGAAGCCTGGGGCGCGCCGCGCGTCTTCTTCGCTAACCTCGGCGCGCTTGCTGAGTTTAGCCCACGCGCGCAATGGGCGCGTAGTCTGTTTGCCACGGGTGGCGTGGGCAGCATCGGACCGGAAGAAGCGCATGCCGGAATGGACACGCTGATCGACGCCTTCCGCATGACCAAAGCGCGCGTGGCCGTCATCACCGGCACGGATGCACGCTACGCCGAGCACGCCGAGAATGCCGCGCAGCGTCTGAAAGCGGCGGGCGCCGATTGGGTGATCCTCGCCGGCAAGCCGGGGGAGCGCGAAAGGGCGCTGCGCGCTGCCGGCGTGGATCAGTTCGTCTACGCCGGTCAGGATGCGCTGAAAGAACTCGAAACGCTGCACGCGGCGTTGGGGATTTCGTCGTGACGACGGCACGCGACCCCAGTCCAATGGCGCGCGACAATTGTCGTACTGGTCGCCCTGGTCGCCAGCGCGCCGTGTTGGCCGCGTTTGGTCTGGCCGCCATCGTGGTCGCGGGCGCAGTCATCGCCGGCGCTGGTGGATGGTGGACGCCGTGGGCGGGCCGCTATATCCAGGGCGTCGATGTTTCGTGGCATCAAGGCGCGATCGACTGGCGCTCGCTTGCCGCCGACGGCATCGCCTTCGCCTACATTAAAGCCACCGAAGGCGCCGATCACGTAGATACACGCTTTGCGTACAATTGGCGCGAAGCGGAAGCGGCCGGTCTCTATCGCGGCGCCTATCATTTCTTCACACTGTGCCAACCTGGCGCGCGGCAAGCCTCGCATTTCATCGCCGTCGTGCCACGCGTCGAAGGCGCGCTGCCGCCCGCCGTCGACCTCGAACACATGGGCCCTTGCCGCGATGGCCCGACCATGCCGGACGTAATCGTCGAAGCGCGCGCGTTCATGGATCGTGTCGAAGCGCATTACGGCGTCCGCCCCATCATCTACACCACGCTCGAATTCCACGACGCGCACTTGCGTGAGCTGACCGGCGAGCGCTTCTGGCTCCGCTCCATCGCCACGCCACCCAGTTTCCGTCAGCGCGACTGGATCATCTGGCAACACCACAATCGCGGCCACCGCCGCGGCGTGGAGGGACCGGTGGACCTCAACGCGTTCCGCGGCGATGCAGCGGAGCTGACGGCGTTTGCTTCTTCCGCGCGGCCTACAACATGACCCTCCCAGATTTCTCCAAGCTCTCGCTCGGGGCGGACGTCGCCAAAGCGGAACCGCCGGCCGGCGAAGCTTGGCTCACGCCAGAAGGCATCGCGGTGAAGGGCGCATACACCGCAGCGGACCGTGCGGGCCTCGATTTCGTCGACGGTTTCCCGGGCGTGGCCCCGTTCGGGCGCGGGCCCTATCCAACCATGTACGTGCAGCAGCCGTGGACGATACGGCAGTATGCGGGCTTCTCGACTGCCGAAGATTCCAACGCCTTCTACCGCCGCAACCTCGCGCACGGGCAGAAGGGACTTTCCATCGCCTTCGATCTTGCCACGCACCGCGGCTACGATTCAGATCACCCGCGCGTCGTCGGCGATGTCGGCATGGCCGGAGTCGCCATCGATTCCATTCTCGACATGCGCACGCTGTTTGCCGGCATTCCGCTCGACCAGATGAGCGTGTCGATGACCATGAACGGCGCCGTGTTGCCGATCATGGCGCTCTATATCGTCGCCGGCGAAGAGCAGAACGTGCCGCACGCAAAGCTCTCCGGCACGATCCAGAACGACATCCTCAAAGAATTCATGGTTCGCAACACCTTCATCTATCCCCCGAAACCCTCGATGCGGATCGTCTCGGACATCTTCGCCTACACGGCATCCGAAATGCCGAAGTTCAATTCGATCTCGATCAGCGGCTATCACATGCAGGAAGCCGGCGCGACGGCGGACCTGGAACTCGCCTACACGTTGGCCGATGGCGTTGAATATATCCGCGCCGGCGTCGCCGGCGGCCTCGACATCGACAAGTTCGCGCCACGGCTTTCGTTCTTCTGGGCGATCGGCATGAACCCGTTCATGGAAATCGCCAAGCTCCGCGCCGCGCGCCTGCTCTGGTCCAAGCTAACGCGTGAGTTTAATCCGAAGGACGCCCGCTCGCGCGCGCTGCGCACGCACTGCCAGACCTCGGGCTGGTCGCTCACCGCGCAGGACGTCTACAACAACGCCGTGCGCACCTGCGCCGAAGCGATGGCGGCGGCGTATGGCGGCACGCAATCGCTGCACACCAATTCGCTCGACGAAGCTTTGGCGCTTCCCACAGATTTCTCCGCTCGCATCGCCCGCAACACGCAAATCCTGCTCCAAAGCGAAGGCGGCGTGACGCGTCCCGCCGATCCGTGGGGCGGCTCCTATTACGTCGAGCGCCTCACCGCCGATCTTGCAGCGAAGGCGTGGGCGCATATCGAGGAAGTCGAAAAACTCGGCGGCATGGCGCAGGCGATCGATCAAGGCCTGCCCAAAGCGCGCATCGAGGAAGCCGCCGCGCGCACTCAAGCGCGCATCGACACTGGGCATCAGACCATCGTCGGCGTGAACAAGTTCAAGCTCGCCGAAGCGGAAGACGTGCCGGTGCTCAAAGTCGATAACGCCAAGGTGCGCGCGATGCAGCTGGAAAAGCTGAAGCGGCTGAAGGCGGAGCGGAAACAGGTGGAAGTAGATGCGGCGCTTGAGGCGCTGACGGCTGCCGCCTTGGAGCGCGCGGCCTCCGGCCGCGCAAGCGTCGCCGGCGGCGACGCGCTCCATCAGTCCAACCTCCTCGATCTCGCCGTCAAAGCCGCCCGCGCCAAGGCCACGGTCGGCGAAATGAGCGCAGCGCTCGAGCGCGCCTTCAACCGCCACCAGCCGCCGATCCGCCTCGTGCGCGGCGTCTACGAGCGCGAAGCGGCCAATGACGGCGCCGTCGCGCGCGCGCGCGACGCCGTGAAGGATTTCTGGGAGAGCGAACGTCGGCCTCCGAAAATCCTCGTCGCCAAAATGGGCCAGGACGGCCACGACCGCGGCCAGAAAGTCATCGCGAGCGCCTTCAGCGATCTCGGCTTCGACGTCGAGATTGGCCCCCTGTTCGCCACGCCCGAAGAAGTCGCCGCCCAAGCCATCAAGAGCGACGTCCACATCATCGGCGTCTCTTCACTGGCGGCGGGCCACCTCACGCTAACCCCCGCTTTGCATGCCGCGCTCGAACAACGCGGCCGCGGCGACATCATGATCGTCATTGGCGGCGTCGTACCCCCGGATGATATCGAAACGCTGAAGCAAATGGGCGCCGCCGCAGTGTATCCGCCAGGCGGCGTGATCGCAGAAATCGCACAGGATTTGCTGAGCGCACTGAACCAGAAGCTGGGCTACGCGCAGCCGGCGCGGCGAGATTGACTTGGCGAACTCGCTCGCAATGCGCTTCCCGCTGCTCGCTCTCTCCACGATCCTCGCCATTGCCTACGGTGCATGCGGCTCGAGCCTTTACCAAGGCGAGCCGCCGTACGTCGTTGGCACAATCTTTAAAGCCTCAAGCATCGTCATCCTCGGCCTCATCGCGCTGTTCGCGCGCTCGCGCTTGCTCGCCGCGGGCCTGCTCTTCGGGGCGCTGGGCGACGCGCTGTTGGCGTGGAGCGAAGGCACATTTCTCTTCGTCGCGCTTGCCTTCTTGATCGGCCATCTTTTCTACATCGCCCTCTTCCTGCGCGCCGGGCTCGGCATCGGCGCATTCAAAGAGCCGCCGCGCCTCCTCGCCGCGTTCGCGCTCATCGCCGCCGCCATCGTCATGACATCGCTGCTCGTGCCGCGCGGCGACGCATTGTTAGTCCCGCTCAGCGTCTACACCGGCGTGCTGACGCTGATGGCGCTCACCTCCTTCACTCTCTCCGCCACGCGTTGGCTCGCGATGCTCGGCGCGGTGCTGTTCTTCATTTCCGACGGCTTCGTCGCCGCCAACATGTTCCATCCGCTCGCCGATCCGACGCTCGCGTACTGGCGCAGCTTCGCCGGCTGGATGATCTACTGGGCCGGCCAGGCGGCGATCTGTTTCGGCGCCCTCGGCTTGCACGGCGCCGCAAAGCCGGCGAGCGCCGCGGCATGAGCGACGACACCGCGCGACGGGCCGCCATCTTCACCGACATCTGGCGCCAGCACATTTGGGGCGGCGCAGAGTCGCGCTCAGGCCCGGGCTCCGGCGTCGCACGCACGGCGCCGCTTCGCGCCGCGCTCGAAGCGTTGCTTGAGCGCGAGCAGCCGCAGGTATTCTACGATGCGCCGTGCGGCGACTTCCTGTGGATGAGCCACGTCCGGCTGCCGGCGCGCACGCTTTATATCGGGTCCGACATCGTGGCGCCGCTGATTGCCGATAACGAGGCGCGCTACGGCGCGCCCGGACGCACATTTCATGTCGCCGACATCGTCGCCGAGCCGCCTCCGGCCGCCGATGTCTGGCTCTGCCGGGAATCGCTCTTTCACATGCCGTTCGCGGATGCGCAGCGCGTCATCGCGCACTGGCGCGGGTCGGCGATCCCGATCTTCCTCGCAACCACGACGCCAACCATAATTTGCAATCACGACATCGACACCGGCGACTGGCGCCCGCTCAATCTCGAAATCGCACCGTTCGACCTCGGCCCGCCTTCCGAATACCTCCCCGACGCCGCGCCCGCCGATCCCGCCAAACGCATTGGCGTTTGGCGGCGCTGAAGAGTCCCTCCCCTCGCGGCGACGGGGTGGATCGTGCATGAACGACGCCATGAGTCTCACCGCCGCCCGTGAAACGCTGCAACGCGTGTTCGGCCACGACGATTTTCGCGGCTTGCAAGCCGAAGTCATCGCCGAAGTGCTTGCCGGCCGCGATGTGATGGCAGTGCTGCCGACGGGCGGGGGCAAGAGTTTCTGCTATCAGATTCCAGCGATGCTCCGCCCGGGCGTTGGGCTCGTCATCTCGCCGTTGATCGCGTTGATGCAGGACCAGGTCGCCGCACTTCGAGCCGCCGGAGTCGCTGCGGCGCGCTTGGATTCCACGCTCGACGGCGAAGCGCGCCGCCAATGGCTCGACGCCGCACGCGAAGGGCGGCTCGATCTGCTCTACGTCTCGCCCGAAGGCCTCTTCGCGCAGGGCTTCCTCGATTTCCTCGAGACCTGCGCTATCGCACTCATCGCCATCGACGAAGCACACTGCGTCAGCCAATGGGGCCACGATTTCCGCCCCGATTATCGCGCGCTCGGCCAGCTCGCCGAGCGCTTTCCGGGCGTGCCGCGCATGGCCGTGACAGCCACTGCCGACTTGAAGACGCAAGCCGACATCCGCACGCAGCTGCACCTGGAGCACGCGAAGAGTTTCATCGCTTCGTTCGATCGTCCCAATCTCGTCCTCGCCGCCGAACGCAAGTCCACACGCCCGCAAGACCGCATCTTCGATCTCGTCGGCGCGCGCCGCGGCAAGTCCGGCATCGTCTACGCGGCGACCCGCGACCACGTGGAGAAGATCGCGACGAACTTGCAGGAGCTGAACGTCCCCGCGCTCGCCTACCACGCGGGGCTTGACGCCGGCCTTCGCGCCGAACGCCAGCACCGCTTCCAGGAAGAAGACGATGTCGTCATGGTCGCCACCATCGCCTTCGGCATGGGCGTCGACAAACCCGACGTGCGCTACGTCATCCATGCGGATTCGCCGAAGAGCATCGAAGCCTATTGGCAGGAAGTCGGCCGCGGCGGACGCGACGGCGAGACCGCCGAAGGCTTCTGCATCTACTCGGCCAGCGACCTGCGCCGCGCCATCATGTTCGCCAACCAGTCCAATGCGGGCGAGCAGATCAAAGCCGTGCAGATCAGGAAAGCGCGCCAGCTGTTCGCCTTCCTCGACGGACTGACCTGTCGCCGCGCCGGCGTGCGGCGCTATTTCGGCGAAGAGAACGCAGAGCCTTGCGGCGTTTGCGACGTCTGCACCGATCCGCCGACGTCAATCGACGCATCCGAGTTCGCCGCCAAAGCCATCTCCGCCGTGCTGCGCATGGATCAGCGCGTCGGGCGCGGGCGGGTCGTCGGCCACCTGCTCGGCCGCACCGGCGACGGCTTCGACGAACAATACGCTTCGCGTTCCACCTTCGGCATCGGCGCCGATACGCCCGAACCCGTCTGGCGCAACGTGATCGAGCACCTGCTATTCGAAGGCGTGCTGAGTGAAGGCGATGACGAGCGCCCCACGCTCTCGATCGGCGACGAAGCGGCGGTGCGCGCGATCTTCCGCAAGGAGCGCGCCGTCCGCATCCGCGAGGCGGCAAAGCCTGCGCGGCGCAGTAAGGAAGAACGCCGCGCCGCGCGCGCGGCGAGAGGCGCAGCTCAGGCCGGCTTCGAAGGCGCCGATGCAACGCTGTTTGCGGCGCTGAAGGCGTGGCGGCGCGAAACCGCGCACGCGAATGGCGTCCCGCCCTACGTCATCTTTCACGATGCGACGCTCGCCGAACTGGTCCGCGTCAAGCCGCGCGATCTCGCAGCGATCTCCCGCGTCCCCGGCATCGGCGAAGCCAAGCTCAAACGCTACGGCGCCGAGGTGCTGGCCGTAATCATCGCAGGCTGCTGAAAAGTGCGGAGCGCGCACCCCCATATGACTCATGGGAGCAGGAACAGCACTGCGCCCAGTCCAATGAGCCAACTCAGCGCCACCAAGAGCCAGAGAACGCCTGAGGCATCGCGCTCCTTGGACTTCATCGCCGCTGCTCCGCCCACAACAAACCCTCCCTCGCCAACAGAACGTCGGGCCCCGGCGGTTTCATCCACTGAGGCGCGGTTCTCGTTTTGTTCTTGACATTCCAGCGCCGCTCGGTGAATAGACGCGAACGGGAGGATCACATGATCGGCTACGTCACCATCGGTTCGAACGACATTGCGCGCTCGTGCGCCTTCTTCGACGCGGCCTTCGAACCGCTCGGCTACAAACGGACGTTCGACGGCGGCGGCTGGGCCGGCTACGGCCCCGGCGGCAAGAAGGAAGGGCTCGAAATCTACCTCGCAACGCCGGAGAACGGACAGCCCGCCTGTCTCGGCAACGGCTCCATGCTCGCATTCAAAGCCGTCTCGCGCGAAGCGGTGAACGCGTTCCATGCGGCCGGAATCGCCGCAGGCGGCAAAGACGAAGGCGCGCCGGGCGTGCGCGGCGAGTACGATCCGCCATTCTACGGCGCCTATTTGCGCGATCCAGAAGGGAACAAGTTCTGCGCCTATTTCAAAGGGTAAGTTGACGTCCGCGAGCGACGCTCCAGATTGGGCGGACGGAGGACATGATGAGCGAACTACGTTTCGATCAGCAGAAGCTCCGGGAGCGCGCGGAGCGCGAGATCGCGCTGGCGAAAGCGACGGGCGCGAAGGCCCACGCAAGTCCCGACTTCAGCAAGGTGTTCGTCGAGCGACGCGACGGCACGCGAGAAACCGTGCGCCTAGAACAGCGCGTCCACTGAGGCTCAGGCGTCTTCGTCCTGCATCACGCGGCGCGCCGCCGCGGGGCCTTCGCGCGCAAGATCGGCCGCCTGCTCGACCCATTCCTCCTCGCCGATCCGGCCCTGCAGGCGCAGGTACTGATCGACCCAGGCGACATGCTCTTCGGACCAGGCCGCGATCTGATCGAAGTGAAATACGCCGAGCGCATAGAGCGTGGTCTGCTGCATGGGGCTCACGCCTTCGATCAAGGTGAGATCATCGGGCGCGCCGTTGCGGGCGCTCGCCAGCACCGGGGGCCTTGCGCGCCGGCTGGGCGTGATTGAGCGTGGCTGCGGCGCTGTCTCGGGTTCTGCGGCCGCGCGCGGCATCGCCTCCGCCGGTTCCGGCCGCTGCTCCAAGTGCCGCACGCGCGCTTCCAGATAGCGCGCGCGCCACTTCCAACGATCCGGATCGGCGACAGGCTCGCGTGCGCTTGCGGCCTGCGCCGGAGGCGCCGAGGCTGCCTCACTCTGCAAGTGCGCAACCCGGCGCTCGAGATAGAGCATGCGCCAGCGCAGCAGCGCATCGACCTCGGCGTTGGCGGCGAATGGCGCCGCTTCCGCCGCTTGTTGCGGCACAGCCGCGTCGGCTTCAGGCGCGCCGCGAAGCGTTCGCAGTTCATCCTCCAAAAAAGCTGCGCGCGCCGCCGCTTCACGCGCCGCCCAGTTTTGGGTCGCCGCCGCTTCGGCCGCTGCTTCGGCGGCAGCCGCCAGCAACGGCGTCGCTGCCGGCCCGCGCGCAGGCTCGGGAGATGCGGCTGCAGCGCGCGCCTGGGTTTCGAGATAGCGGACGCGCTGTTCGAAGTAGCGCAGCCGCCAAGTCTGCAGCACGGCGTTCTCATCCTCCACGGGCGAAGCTTCCGCGTCGACGGTGCGCGCGCGTTCGGCTTCGAGCGCGCGCAAACGCGCAAGCTCCTCGGCGTCGGGATTGTTCAATGAACCGCGCCGCTGGAGTTCGGCCAGTTCGCCGCCCAATTCGTCCGCGCGCGAGCGCGCCATCTCGAGCGAGCGCTCGAGTTCTGCAATGCGCGCGTCGCGAAGGCCGAGCAGGCGCCCAGAGGCATCGTCAATACGATCGGGCTCCGGCGCATCGGCGCCATCGCCGGCGTAGCGGATGATGTCCTGCAACAGGGTCTCGCGCTCGCGGGCGCGGCGTTCCTGCTCGGGCGCTGCGCGCTCGGCGGCCAAGGCCCAGCCCGCAAGACCGGCAAAGCCCGCCGTCAGCAGCAGCCAGATCGACAATTGTCCGATCAGGTAGATCATCTCAGCCGCTCACATAAAACTCGATGCGCCGGTTGGCCTGTTGTCCGCCCTCCGTCGTATTGCTGGCGCGCGGCCGGTCGGGACCGTAGCCCTGCGCGGTCAACCGTGCGCGCGCCACGCCTTGACCGGCGAGATAAGCAGCCACCGCATCGGCGCGGCGGCGCGAGAGTTCCATGTTGAGTTCGCGGCTCCCCTGATTGTCGGTGTGCCCGGCGACTTCGATCGAGAAGCGGTCGCAGCGCAGCGCAACGGATGCGAGCGCGTTCAAGACGCCACGGCTCGCCGGCGCGATCGCCGCTGAACCTTCCGCAAATGTGATGACATTGCGCTCCATCAACCGGTCGAACGCGCGCTCGCAGGTTTCGGCGTCGCCGCTATTGAGATTGAGACCCTGCAACTCCGGGTGATCGAGATCGAGGCCGTCAATGGTCACCGCGAGGCGCGAGCGGAACGGCGCGGGCGGTTCGCCCAGCGCTGCGCGCACCGCGTCGACGCCCTGCTGTCCGCCGTCGCCGATGACGACGATCTGGCTATCGACGATGCGCGCCTCGCCGGTCGAAAGCTCCGCCAGCGCGCGCACAGCAGCGCGCGCCACATCGGAAAAAAGGGGCGATGCCGCGCCGCCGGCGACGTGCATGTCGTCGCTGGCCTCGGCGTTGGGAAACGCGAGCGCGGCCGCCGCCATCAAATCAGTGCGCGCGTTCTCGCTGGGCACGGCGCCGCTCAGCACGACGCGGTTCTGTTCGCGCTTGACGCTCCACGCATACGGGCGCTCGAACGATCCCACCATGACGCCGGTGGCGTTCACGCTGGTGACGCCGCCCGCCCACATACCGCCCGCGCCCGCGGCCGCCAGCGCCGCGCGGCGCGCGGCCACGATGTCTGCTTCGTTCTCGACAATGCCGCGCAGGATGACCCGCTGACCGCTCATATCGACATCGAGCCCCGGAAGGCCCGCAGCCGAGAGCGCACTCGAAACGTCGCGCTTCAGAGTGCCCTCGATGCGCCAGAGGGCGCCGTTGTGAGGAGCGACCATGCCTAGAAACGCCGAGACGCCCGCGCCGACGAGTCCGGCGAGCATCAGCGTGCGCCGTGAGGTCCTGAGGTCGGGTCTGTCCGTCATGCGCCGCGCGCGCGACGTACCTGCGCCTCCGTCAGGGCGCTGCGCAGGCGCTCGATGTCACGCTCGTCGGCTGCACGGCGCTGCGCGGCGGCCATGGTGCAAATGCGCCAGCCCACCGCGAAGCCTATCAGCGCCGCTGCGGCGAAGAGGAGCACCTCAGAGAAGATAAGGCCGATCATTTTTCCCGCGTTGCGCGCACCGCTTGAGCCTTAACGCACTTCTAATGCCCGGCGTTCTAGGCGAAAACCGGAAAACCCCACAGAGCGAACCACTTGGCCGAAAGCCGACATGGCTCAACACATCACAAGCACCTCCAATCCGCTGATCAAGACGCTGAAGAGCCTCCACCTGAAGAAGGCGCGCGGTGAGACCGGGCTGTTTCTCGCCGAAGGGGCGCGGCTTGCGGTAGAGGCGGCCGACCTCGGCGTTTGGCCGGAGATCCTGGTGTTCTCGCCTGCCGCGCGTGAACGTGAACAGGTTCGCACCCTGATCGATCAAGCCGAAGCGTGCCGCGTGCGCACGATCGAGACCAGCGAGAGCGTGCTCGCCCAGATCAGCAAGCGCGACAATCCGCAAACCGTGATCGGCGCCTACAAGCAACGTCTGACGCCGCTGGAGCAAGTCGTCGGCGATACCGTGGTGGCGCTCGAAGGCGTCCGCGATCCGGGCAATCTCGGCACGATTCTGCGCACCGCCGATTCCACCGGCGCCGGCGGCGTCACCCTGATCGGCGAAAGCTGCGATCCCTTCTCTGTAGAAGCCGTGCGCGCCAGCATGGGCTCGCTGTTTGCGGTGAAGGTCGCGCGCACGTCGTTCGATGATCTGCTGCTCGTCAAGCGCGAGCGCGGCGCGACCATGATGGGACTTTCGCTCAAAGGCGCAGCGCTCGACTCCGACCGGCCCCCGCCGGCGCGGGTGATCGTGCTCATGGGCAACGAGCAGTCGGGGTTGCCTGCGCACATGGAAGAGGCGTGCGATGTGCTCGTGAAACTGCCGATGCGCGGGCGCGCCGACAGTTTGAACCTTGCCGTAGCGACCGCGGTGATGCTCTACGATCTGTGGCGGAGACGCGGATATGACGGCGCGCGCGCCTGATCTCTTGATTGCCGACGATTGGCGCGATTACCGGCTGCTCGATTCCGGCAATGGCGGCAAGCTCGAACTAGTGGGGCCATACCGCTTCGTGCGCCCCGAACCGCAGGCGCTGTGGGCGCCGGCTCGTCCTGTGCAAGAATGGGACGCAGCGGACGCGATCTTTGCGCCCTCCTCCGGCGACGACGAAGACAGCGGCCGCTGGCGCTTCAATCGCGAACTGCCGCAAAGCTGGACGCTGCGATGGGATGACATCGCCTTCCTCTCGCGGCCGACGCCGTTTCGTCACTTGGCGTTCTTTCCCGAACACTCGGTGCATTGGCGCTTCGCGCGCGAATGCTTGAAGGCCCATCGCGGCGTGCAGCCGGAGGTGTTGAACCTATTCGGCTATACCGGGCTTGCCTCGCTCGTGTGCGCGAAAGCCGGCGCGAAAGTCACCCATGTGGACGCCTCGAAGAAAGCGATCGGGTTCGCCAGGGACAATCAGCGCGAAGCGGGCTTGGCCGAAGCGCCGATCCGCTGGATCGTCGACGATGCGCTCGCATTCGTGAAACGCGAGGTCCGGCGCGGGCGGCGCTATGACGGGATCATCCTCGATCCGCCGAAATTCGGGCGCGGACCCGACGGCGAAACCTGGCGGCTCGAAACGGATTTGCCCGAATTGCTCGACGGCTGTCAGACGCTGCTGCGCACGGACGCTAACGAGCGCGCCAGCGCCAAAGGCTTCATGATCGCTACCGTGTATGCGGTCCGGCTTTCATATCTCGCACTGGCGCAGGCGGCGCAGCAGATGTTCGCGGGCGGGCAGTGGCAGTACGGCGAAATGTGCCTGCCGCACGAGGGCCGCAGCGAGTTGTTGCCAACGGCAATCTTCGCGCGTTGGCGCGGCTAGTGGAAATTCCGCCCCTTCGGCATCACGTCGGCGGCCTTCGAGACATCGAGATTGATGCGCACGTTGCGCGGATGGCGTTGGCGCGGATCTTCGTAGGTTGCGCGGCGCGGTTCATCGGTCGGCCCAGAAGCATCGATGGCCGCACCCGCCGCGGAGAGCTGCGCCAACAGCGGCGTGTAATCATGGACACGCTCGGCGATGACATGGATGACGCCGCTTTCGCTCTGCACCGGCCCGTCGACGGCGACTAGGCGTCCGCCCAAGACTTCGCGCCGGTATTGTTCGAACAATTTCGGCCACACGACGATGTTGGCGATGCCGGTTTCGTCCTCCAGCGTCATGAAAATGACGCCGGAGGCAGTCCCCGGCCGCTGGCGCACCAGCACCAGGCCCGATACACGCACGCGCTCGCCGTTGCGGATGCGCGTGAGCTCTTCGGCTTTGATGACGCGCCGCGCCGCCAACTCATTGCGCAAGAGCGAGGCTGGGTGCGCCTTCAGCGACAGCCCAATGGTGCGGTAATCCTCCACGATGTGCTCGCCCAGCAGCATAGGCGGAAGATCGAAATCCGGTTCGCGCGTGCGATCCTCGCCGCGCTCAAACAGCGGCAGATCTTCCTGTCCGCCGACGCGGTTCAGCCCGCGCGCCGCCCACAATGCATCGCGCCGATCGAGTCCAAGCGAGCGGAATGCGTCGATATCGGCCAGACGTTCGATCGTCGAAGCCGGCAATCCGCTGCGCAGCCACAGGTCCCGAACGGAATCGTAGCCCACGCCCCGGCTGGCGACGAGCTGCTTCATCTCCGTTTCTTTCAGCCCCTGCGCCTGGCGATAACCCAGCCGCATCGCATGCGTGGAGCGGATGTCGCCAACCATTTCGGCGTGGCGCGGGTGCAGCCGCTTCGCCGCTTCCGGCCCTGCTTCCAACGCATTGTCCCAATCCGAATGGTTTACATCGATCGGCCTGATCTCGACGCCGTGGTCAGCGGCATCGCGCACGATCTGCGCCGGCGCATAAAAGCCCATCGGCTGCGCGTTAAGCAACGCTGTGGCGAAGACATCGGGGTAATAGCATTTGAGCCACGACGATGCGTAGACCAGGATCGCGAAGCTCGCCGCGTGGCTCTCCGGGAAACCATATTCGCCGAAGCCTTCGATCTGCGCAAACGACGCCTCGGCGAATTCCTTAGTGTAACCGTTGCCGATCATGCCATCGATGAACTTTTCCTTCAGCGAACCAATCGTGCCGACGCGCTTGAACGTCGCCATGGCGCGGCGAAGCTTGTCGGCCTCCGATGGCGTGAAGCCCGCCGCGACGATGGCGATCTGCATTGCCTGCTCCTGAAACAACGGCACGCCGAGCGTGCGCTTCAAAACATCCCATAGCTCAGGCTTCGGCGATGTCGCTTTCTCCAATCCCTGCCGGCGCTTCAAGTAAGGATGGACCATCCCGCCTTGGATCGGGCCAGGGCGAACAATGGCGACTTCAATAACGATGTCGTAGAAATTCTTCGGTCTGAGGCGCGGCAGCATCGACATCTGCGCCCGGCTTTCCACCTGGAAAACGCCGATCGAGTCGGCGCGATGCAGCATTTTGTAGACGCGCTCGTCGCCGGTTTCCGTTGAGTCGAGTTTTACGATCTCGTGGCCGGGATAGTGCTGCTTGCAGAGGTCGAAGGCCTTTTTCAAGCACGTCAGCATGCCAAGACCCAGCACATCCACTTTGAGGATGCCTAAGTCTTCGAGATCGTCCTTATTCCATTCGACGACGGTTCGATCCTCCATCGCCGCATTCTGTACCGGCACGACATCGTGCAGCTTCTCTCGCGTGATAACGAAGCCGCCGACATGCTGAGACAAGTGGCGCGGAAAGCCCTGCAACTCGTTCGCTAACGCTACGCATTGCATGAGCTTGGCGTCGCTGACGTCCAACCCTTGCTCGCGCAGGTCGTTCTTTTCGACGCCGCGCGACCACCAGTGCAACGTTTTGGCCAAACTGGCGATGCGATCTTCCGAATAGCCAAACGCTTTGGCCACTTCCCTGATGGCGCTCCGGCCACGATAACAAATCAACGTCGCCGCCAAGCCGGCGCGATCGCGCCCGTATTTCTTGTAGATGTACTGAATGACCTCTTCGCGCCGTTCGTGCTCGAAATCGACATCGATATCGGGCGGCTCGCCGCGCTCTTCGGAGACGAAGCGTTCGAATAGAAGCTCGCTCTTGGCCGGATTAACGGCCGTGATGCCGAGGCAGTAACAGATCGTCGAATTCGCCGCCGAGCCGCGACCCTGACACAAGATGGGATCGACCTTGGCGCCATCCTTGTCGAAACCCGATCGTGCGAACCTCACGATGTCGGCGACGGTCAGGAAGTATGGCGCGTATCGCATTCGCCCCACGATTTCCAGTTCGCGCTTGAGTGCGTCGGAGACTTTCTGCGGGATGCCTTCGGGGTAACGCGAGCGCGCGCCCTCCCACGACAGCACCTCCAGAGCCTGTTGCGGATCGGAAAAACCCGCGGCGACCTCTTCTGGATATTCGTAACGCAAATGCTCCATCGAGAAGCTGACGGCCTCGAAAAAGCGCAAACTTTCCGCCACGGCTTCCGGCGCGTCGCGGAAAAGCCGGACGATCTCCTGCGGCGGCTTCAGCTGGCGCTCGGCGTTCTTCGCCAGCAGCGCACCTGCATCATCGAGCTTCTTTTTCTCGCGAATGCAGGTGACGACATCGAGCAGCGGGCAGCGTTCGCCATGATGCATGAGCGGTTCTGTCGTCGCCAGCAGGCGCGCGCCCGTTTGTACGGCGAGCTGTTGCAAGCGGCGAATGCGGCGGCGGTCTTCGCCGTTGAACTGAAACGGCGCGGCAAGCCAAGCTTGGCCGGCTGCCTGTTTGATGTCTTGCAGATAGCGCCCCAATGCGAAGGGTTCTTCACCGAGTGCGAACGCAGGGATGAGAATCGTCTGCAGTCCTTCGGCGTGGGCGAGATAATCGGCGAAATCGAGCCAGCACTCGCCTTTCGGCGCGCGGCGGTTGCCGATGGTCAGCAGGCGCGTGAGATTGGCGAAGGCAGCGCGATGCTTCGGATAGACGATCAGGTCCGGCGCGCCGTCGCGAAAGACGAGGCGTGCGCCGACGATGATGGGAATGTCGATTCCCTCGTCCTTCTTCAGCGACTTCGCCTTCACGTGCGCACGGACGACGCCGGCGAGCGTGTTGCGATCGGCTATGCCTATGCCGGCAAGGCCAAGCGCCGCCGCCTGCTCCACCATCTCCTCCGGATGCGAACCGCTCCGAAGGAAGGAGAAGTTCGTGGTGACGCAGAGTTCGGCGAAACCTGTCATGCGAACAGTCCGTGCACGAACCACCGCGGGCTTACTGCCTCGCCGTACAAGCCTTCGCGATAGAGCCAGTAGCGGCGGCCCTGCTTGTCTTCGACGCGATAATAATCGCGCGTCATCTCACGCCGCTGCCAATCGCCGCTGATGCGTTCCGGTCCCTCAGCGCGCACGACTTCACGCGTCACACGCCGCCAGCGGAAACGGATCGGCGGACCGTCGGGGACGCTCGCCATCACTTCGATCTGCTGTGCAGGCGCGAAGAGACGGATAGGCCGGCGCTGCACGCCGTCGACCGGCGGCTTTGCGGCGCCCGCTTCATTTGCCTTGCCGAGGGCTGAACGCCAGCCCGCCGCGCGTTCCGGCGCATGGTCGTAGTGCACCTGCGGACGCAGCACGCGTTTCGCGCCAAGCCGCGAACTCAGAACATCGACGATGGCGCTGAGCTTTTCAGCGCTCGCGTTACTCACTTCGACGTCCACGAGCGTGCGCGCGCTTTCATCGAGCCGCGCCAGCTGCACGACATCGAGCCGCGCCGCCTCGAACCCGAACTCGGCGTCGAGATCTTCGCCGATATTGTTCAGCTTCTCGCGGAAAAGCCGCATCAGCGGCTTCACCTCGCGCAACGGCCGGCTGACATTGACGGCGACGATGCGGTCGCGGCCGTCGACGCCGAACAGCACGAGCTCCGCACGCAATACGCCTGCGCCTCGGACATCGAGTTTCCCGACGATGTCGCCGCAAAGATCGGTTGCGACGTGCAGGATCGCATTGGCGGTGAAGATCGGCTCGAGAAACCGGCGCAACGCAAACACCATCGGCGCTGGACGCCGCGGCGTCAGCGCTTCGCGCGCCCGGCCGAGCGCTTGATCGAGCCGCAGCATGGCGTTCTCGCCTGCGCGCGCCGTGAAAGAAGAGCGCGGCGCTTCGAGCAAATGGCCGATCTTTTTCAGACCGACGCGACGCAGCAAGGCGGCGGCGGCGGGATCAAGCCGCAACGCTTCGACCGGCAGCGGCGCCAAGTCTTGCCGTAGATTTTCACAGGACTCCGTGGAGAGCGAAGCGTGCGACTCTTCACGCAGTGTGCGCAGCCGTTTCTGTCGATAGCGAGCGAACGCCCATGCGGCCCCTGGCGTAGGCGCAATGGCCGCGCGGGCGGCAAAACCTTGGGCAGTCAAACGGGTTATGATTTCTGCGCGCAGTTTCTCTTCACCGCCGAACAGGTGACCACAGCCGGTGATATCGAGAAAAAGTCCTTCCGGCGGATCGACGACAACGACAGGGGTGAACCGTTCACACCATGCGGCGATGTTGTCGAGCGCGCGCGCGTCTTCTTCCGGCTCTGCTTCCACCGCTTCGAGCGCAGGCTGCATGGCGCGCGCGTCGGCGAGCGACATGGCGAGGTGCAAACCCAACGCAGAGCCGCGCGCATCGACGCCTTTCAGCTGATAAGCGCCCGCTTCTTTGGCGTAGATGGCGAGCGGGCGATCGTCAGACGGCCCGCGCCCGGCGCGGATCAACCGATCCGTGCTGAGGCGCGGCAGATAGATCGCAAGCCAGCGCGCCTCGTTCTGCAAAGCGACGCTCATGAGCATTCCAGTCCAGAGTGAAAGAAGAGCCGGCGGGACCGGCGCGATTGCGGGTGAGTTCGGCGCGGAAGGCAGGGGGGCCTAATTCGTCCGCTTCGGCGTTGCTTTCGCCCGGCGCGATGCGCCAGCGCGTCCACGCCGCGCTCGGCCCCTGCTCCGGCATGAGCAGCAAACAATGCGAACGATAACGCTCGGCAAACAGAAGCAATCGCCGGCTGGCTTTGAGATCGAGCGGCTTGCCGCGTGCGCCCAGCGCACAGATGACGATCGCGCCAGTTGCGGCAAGCGCCTGCTCGGCCGCCCACAACGCGTCTTCACGTTTCTTGGCGCGTACGACGATCAATCGATCGAGCGGCAATCCATATTGCGCAATCCCGACCGGATAGGGCGCGCCTTCCTCCGCGAAGGCTGCCTCTTCGCCAACCCAGAACAAGGCGCCCTGCCCGATCCAGCTTGCCGTCAACGCGAGCGTAAAGCCCAAAGCGGCGGCCTCCAACCCCGCCCCGGCAGGGCCGATTTCATGCAGCGGTTGGCTCGACATAGATGTTGCGACAGCTTTGAATCCCCCTCCCCTTAAGGGGAGGGGGTAGGGGGCGGGGTGGAGCGAAGTTGTCTGAAATTTCGCTCGGAAATCTTCCAATACCGATGTTCTCCCCACCCCCTGCCCCCTCCCCTCGCGAGGAGGGAAAGCAAAGGAAAAGGAGGCTGGACGCAGGCTCATGTTCTCTATATGTTCTAGCAAAACGATTCCCATCCGGCAAGCTGCGGCCCTAAATCAAAGACAGGTCACGATGACGATCCCGCTCCCACGCGCCTTTCAAATCTGGGCTGAAGCCGAAGTCTTGGCTGGGCGCGCCGAAAGCGTGGAAAAACTAGCCGCCCAAGCTCTTGAGGCTCACAGACTACAGGTCGAGAAATTCCGGGCCTCGCTCGACGCCGCGGTCGATGAAGCCAACCGCGACGGCTGGATCGAAGGCGACGCCTTCCTCGCGGAAATGGACAGCTTAATCGAACGCCTGGAACGCGAGGCAAAAGCCGGAGCATGAAAACGCGACGCCTCGCGGTCACTCCGCAAGCGCAACGCGATCTTACCTTGATCCTCGCTTGGTATCGGCGTGAACTTGGCGCTCAGGCAGCGGCAAAAGCCGCGCGCAGCATCCAAGCCGGCGTTCGAGCAACAACGCGCATCGACCTTGCCCGCGCACGCCGCGAGGATTTGCCCGAAGGCTACTTCCGCGTGGTCGCTAAAGCGCACCTTGTAATCTTCAAAGTCGGGAACGACACCGCGAAGATCGTCCGCATCCTCCACGGCGCGCGAGATATCGCGGCGCTCCTTGAGCCAAGGAAAGACTGAACACCGTGTTCGCCTTCGCCCTGTTCGACACCGCCATCGGCCGCTGCGCGCTTGCCTGGGGCCAGCGCGGGCTCATCGGCGTGCAGCTGCCCGAGCGCAGCCCTGAAGCGACGCGCATCCGGCTGATGCGGCTTTGTCCCAACGCCGAAGAGGTCGCGCCGCCAAAGCAAATTGCGCGCGCCATCGACGACATCCAGGCGCTGCTCCGCGGCGAGAAGAAATCGCTGCGGGCGGTGCAATTGGACCTTTCACGCGTGCCCGCCTTCAACGCCCGTGTTTACGAAACCACCCGCGCCATTCCGCCCGGCGCCACGCGCAGCTATGGCGAGATCGCCCGCGCCATTGGCGAACCGGATGGCGCTCGCGCCGTCGGCCAGGCGCTCGGGCGCAACCCCTTCGCCATCGTCGTGCCCTGCCATCGTGTCGTCGGCGCCAACGACAAGCTCGTCGGCTTCTCCGCCAATGGCGGCATCAAGACCAAACTCAAAATGCTGAAAATCGAAGGCTGGCGCGAAAACGAACCGAGCTTGTTCGAGGAACTGGCCTAGTCGTTCTCCGTCTCAGTTGCCGAAGCAAAAGCCGCGGCCAGGAACGTCCTCAGCGCGCCTGCATACTCATCCGGCTTGTCCCACCACATTTCGTGTCCAGCGCCCTCGATCAGCTGATAGCGTGCATTGGGAAAGAGATCGGCATATTCCGCAACCGCCTCGTATGGAATGGTGTCACACTGACCGTGCAACACGAGGACCGGCGCGCTCATATTCGCCATGTCCGCGCGCGGAGTGAATGTAGCCCCCCGGTCCACCGTGCAGATACACAATGGGCGGACGCGTCGCGGTGGCGGTGCGCAAATGCGTGTAGGCGATGCGATAGCCTCCCGCCATCTGCCAGTACTGGGTCGAGTCTCGCGCTTCGATAACTGGCACGGTGGCGTTGATCGGCCATAACGCCAGCACCGTAGCCACGGCCAATCCCACGCCGGCCATTCCGAGAATGACCCTGCCGATAAGACCCAAAATTCTCATGCGATCCCTCCGCGTCGCCCAGGGATGTGCGCGGGCCACGCTTTGGATGCAGGCCCAGCGGTTCAACACGCGCGGCCCATTCCGTTGCGGAATTCGCGTCCCCCACGAAATCCGCCGGCTGATAACGCGCCAAAGATGAGGCGCAACTCTTGCAGCCTGCGCTTGCGCGCCCTTGCGCTGGAGACTTTGAGCCGTGTCCGACACCATGCAAACCGTTCGCCGCACGTCGATGACCATGTTCAAGGCCGCCGCAGGCATGGGCGCCGCACGGGCCGACGCGTCTGCGCTCGAGCCAGCGAACGAACTCACTCCGGCGGTTCGGCATGAACCGACGATCCTGTCAGCCAACGCCGAAATCCGCGGCACGATCGTCACCACGGATAGCGTCGAGATTCGGGGCAAAATCGAGGGCGACGTTCGCGCCGCGTCGATCACCGTTTGCGCCGGCGCCAAGGTGAAAGGCGATCTCGCCGCCGACGTTATCTTGGTTCTGGGCGCCGTCGAAGGGCGCATTCAGGCGCAGGATGTTCGCCTGCAGGGCGCCGCGAATGTCACCGGCGAGATCGCGCATGGCTCGCTCGGCATCGACACGACCGCGATCTTCGAAGGCACGATCAAACGTCTCGCGCCCGCGGGCTAGTCACCGCCCCGTCGGCAGATCCTTGAACGCCACGCCTTTGTCCACGCGCACGTCCTGCGGGAGGCCCAGCACGCGTTCGGCGATGATGTTCTTCAAAATCTCATCGGTGCCCCCGGCGATGCGCAGGCCCGGCGCGAACATGTAGCTTTGGTGGAACGCGCCTTCGAGCGGCGCGAGATCGGGATCGTTGATGATCCCGTAGTGATCCTGCGCTTCGATCGCGGTGTTGGCGATGTCCATCATCTGGTTGGCGTTGATGACTTTGCCGATCGAACTCTCCGGCCCCGGCGTCTGGCCCTTCGACAGCGCCGTCATGGTGCGGAATTTCGCGAGCTTGTAGCCCTCGGCGCGCACGATCCAGTCGGCGAGTTTCTGACGGAACGCTTCGTCCTTGATCAAGGCGCCTTCGCCGGTCGGCGAATTGATTCCCTTGGCGAAATCGAAAATCTCCTTGTAGTCGGGCCCGTACGAACCGCCGACCGCAAGGCGCTCATTCATCAGCGTCACCAGCGCGACGTTCCAGCCCATACCGGGATCGCCGAGGCGATTCCTGTCCGGGATGCGCACATCGGTGAAGTAGACCTCGTTGAACTCGCGCCCGCCCGACGCTTGGTGGATCGGCCGCACCTCGACGCCCTTCTGCTTCATGTCGACGATGAACATGGTCAGACCCTTGTGCTTCTCGACGTCCGGATTCGTGCGCGTGAGCAGAATGCCGAAGTCGGAGAATTGCGCGCCAGTCGTCCAGACCTTCTGGCCGTTGACGATCCAATCATCGCCGTCACGTACGGCCTTGGTCTTGCCGGCGGCGACGTCGGAGCCCGCGCTCGGTTCGGAGAAGAGCTGACACCAGATCTCCTCGCCGCGCAGCGCCTTGGCGACATAGCGATCCTTCGTCGCTTCATCGGAGAACGCGATCACCGTCGGCACGCACATACCGAGTCCGATAGAAAATGGCGCGCTCGGCGCGTCGAACTTCGCCTCTTCCTGATTGAAGATGACGGCGTAGATCGGCGCCAGCCCGCGCCCGCCTTGCTCCTTGGCCCAAGTGATGCCGGCGAAACCGGCCTCGGCCTTGCGCTTCTGATATTCCTTGGCCGCCTTCAGATACTCAGCCGGCTTCAGCTTGCGGATCATACGATCTGCTTCGGCGCTCTTGGGCTGAACGTTCGCTTCCAGAAACGCGCGCGCTTCGCTGCGGAACTTCGCTTCCTCGGGCGTGTCATTGAAATCCATGAGTCTATCTCACGCTTGCTGTTTGAAAGGGATGACGAGGCTGGCGGCGAAGCCCGCGATGGTGCCGACAAAGATGATGGCGAGCGCCCAGATCAGTACGGAAAGCTGCAAATTGCCGGCGATGGTCGAAGCGGGATCCACGATCTTGCTCATGAACGAAACAAACACGGCGCCGATGGCGATGCCCCACACGCCGGTGAGGAATGCGCGTCGGGCCGGCGTTTCGCGGCCCATGGCGACGGCGGCCGCAATCATCAGAGCGCCCAAGATCATATCGTCGAGCCACGTGATGACCGGCCGCCCAGCGCCCCAGGAGCGATAGCCTTCGCCGACCATCAGCACCAGCGCGACAAGGACAGTATAAATCTGCAGCGCCTTCACGCGGCATTCCTTTGTTCGAGCCGCTTCACGAGTTTCTCTTTCCACGCCGCCGGCGAGCCGGCTTGCACGGCAAGCAGCTTGGCGCGGCGGAAGAAGAGGTGGCAGTCGACCTCCCAGGTGAAGCCCATGCCGCCGTGCGTCTGGATGTTCTCCTTGGCGCAGAAATAATAAGCGTCGCTTGCTGCGGCGCGCGAGGCGGCGGCGGCGAACGGAAGCTCGGCAGCTTCGGTCGAAAGCGCCCAGGCGCCGTAATAGGCGTTCGAACGCGCGACCTCGATGTTGACGTACATGTCGGCGAGCTTGTGCTTGATCGCCTGGAACGACCCGATCGGCCGCGAAAAAGCGTAACGCGACTTCGCATAGTCGATCGCCATCTCCAAGCACGCCTGCGACCCGCCGACCTGCTCGAACGCAATGAGCACTGCGGCGCGGTCGAGCACCTGTTCCGCCAGGTCCCAGCCTTGGCCAGCCGCGCCAAGCCGTTCGGCCTTCGCGCCCTTGAATTCAAGCTTTGAGTGGCCGCGTGTGGGATCGAGCGTCTTCAGCGTCGTGCGGGTGACGGCCGGTTGGTTGAGATCAACCAGCACCAGCGAGACACCGCCGCCATCCTTGGCGACGACGACGGCGTGCGTCGCGCAATCGCCATCCGTGACTGGAATCTTAACGCCGGTCAGCGTCGAGCCGTCGAACTTCGCGCTGATGCTCGCAGGCGTCGGCGCGCCGGGCCCTTCGCTCACAGCAAAGCACCCGATCGTGTCGCCGCTCGCCACCTTCGGCAGATGCGCGCCCTTCTGCGCATCGCTGCCGGCGAGCATAAGAGCTTCGGCGAAGAAGTAGACCGTCGATGAAAATGGAATCGGCGCGACCGCGCGGCCGATCTCCTCGGCCACCACACAAAGCTCCAAGCGCCCCAACCCCAAGCCGCCGTACTCTTCCGGGATCGCAGCGCCAAGCCAACCCATCTCCGCGACGCCGCGCCACAGCGTTTCGTCGTAGGATCTGGCCTCGTCGTTCAAGACGCCGCGCACGACCTTGATGCTGGATTTGTCGGCCAGAAACTTGCGGGCCTCGTCCTTTAGCGCCTTCTGGTCGTCGGAAAAATCGAAATTCACCCCGTTCCTCCCGGGCTTATGGTTGCCGTCATCCTAACGCCGTCACTGCAAAGCCCGAAAGAGTGTCTTGGCGTCAACGCTTGTTCACGAAGGCTCAAGGGGCTTGGGCGTAAGCTGGCGGTTCGGATTTTGGGGTGAGTAGTCTCATGGCGAAGGCGGTCTTCCATAAGGGCCAGCGCGTCTACGTGAAGCCGGTGGCGACGTGGGCGGTGGTCGAACACGTGAACCCGCAATGGGTCAAAGGCGTCGAGGAGCCGCTGCGCGTCACATATGACGCTGGTCTCGGCCGCGACTTCCATGCGCATGAACTGGCCGCCGAAGAGCAGGATGCGCGCAAGCCCGACCTTATCGAAACCGAAAACTGGCGCATCCTCCGCGCCGTGAACCGGCTGTCGCAGGATCCCCGCGATCCACGCCACCCGTATCCGGGCACCTTCCCGGTCGTGGTCACGGACGAAAAAGACTGGGGCGGCTGGCGCGTGCCGATGGCCGAGTACGACCGCGATCCGATGCGCGTCGAGCACCAGTCACGCGTGTTCGCGAATGCGCTGCGGCTGATGCGGGTGACGCGCGAACTGATCGAGTTCACGCAAGATTACCCACATGAGACACCGGGCCAATTGCACGAACTGGCGTTGCAAGCAGAGATGGTGATGGCCGCGATCTATCACGATCCGAAGCCCAAGACCGAAACGCCCGTCGCAGCCGAGTAGGCGCCGCGCGTCCAGAACCAGAAACCAAGAACAGCTGCGGTTGCACCTGATTTCTTCCGATTTCTGGTTTCTGGCTTCTGATTTCTCACTTATGTCAGGCCTTCCCTGGAGGCCTGAATGCGCGACGCCGAAAACGTCACTGTCCGCCTGTCCGATTATCGTCCGCCGGACTATCTGATTGACGAAATCGCCCTGGTCTTCTCGCTGGAACCGGAAGCCACTCTGGTCGCCGCGCGCTCGCATGTGCGCCGGACGGGCGCCGACGCAGCGCCGCTCGTGCTGAATGGCGAGCGGCTCGAGCTGCAGAGCATCGCCATCGACGGCGAAGCGCTCGCCGCCGACCAGTACCGGATCGAACCGGGTCTGCTCATTATCGAGAAACCGCCGGGCTCTTTCCGTCTCGACATCGTCACGCGGCTTTCACCGGCGACGAACACCCATCTCGAAGGGCTTTATATGTCCGGCGGCCGCTTCTGCACTCAGTGCGAGGCCGAAGGCTTCCGCACCATCACCTACGCGCTCGATCGCCCTGACGTGATGGCGCGCTATGCGGTGCGCATCGAGGCCGATAAGGCCGCCTACCCCACGCTGCTCTCGAACGGCAATTTGACCGAAACCGGCGACATGGAGGGCGGCAAGCACTTTGCGGTCTGGATCGATCCGCACCCCAAGCCCTCGTACCTATTTGCGCTCTGCGCCGGAAAATACGAGTCAATCCACGACACCTTCGTGACCAAGAGCGGGCGCAAGGTGGCGCTCGGCATCTATGTCGACCCCGGCGATGCGCCGCGCGCGGCTTACGCGATGGATTCGCTGAAGCGCGCCATGAAGTGGGACGAAGCGGCATTCCAGCGCGAGTACGATCTCGACGTGTTCAACATCGTCGCCGTCCGCGACTTCAATTTCGGCGCGATGGAGAACAAGGGGCTCAACATTTTCAACTCCTCGCTGATCCTCGCCGACGCCGAGACCGCCACAGACGCCGATTTCGAAGCCATCGAAGCCGTTGTCGGTCACGAATATTTCCACAACTGGACCGGCAACCGCATCACCTGCCGCGACTGGTTCCAGCTTTGCCTGAAGGAAGGGCTGACCGTTTATCGCGAGCAGGAATTCAGCGCCGACCAGCGTTCGCGCGCGGTGCAGCGGATCAAGGACGTCAAACGGCTGCGCGCGCGCCAGTTCGGCGAAGACGCGGGGCCGCTCGCCCACGCAGTTCGGCCCGCCAGCTATCAGAAGATCGACAATTTCTACACCGCGACCGTCTACGAAAAAGGCGGCGAAGTAATCCGCATGTTGAAGCGGATCATCGGCGAAGACGCCTTCGATCGCGGCATGCAGCTCTATTTCGAGCGTCGCGACGGCACGGCTTCCACGGTTGAGGACTTCATCGGCTGCTTCGAAGACGCATCCGGCAAGAGCCTCGCAACATTCATGCGCTGGTACGAACAGGCCGGAACGCCTGCGCTCAAGGCGCGCGGCGCGTACGACGCCGCCGCGCACACATATCAACTTCAACTCTCCCAGCGTCTGTCGGCGACGCCCGGCCAGCCGCACAAGCTGCCGGCGCCGATCCCGCTGCAGATCGGTTTTATCAGCCCCGATGGTGCGATCATCGCTTCGAAGATCGAAGGCGATTCCATCTCCCGCACCGAACACCGCGTCGTGTTGGAGGACACGCAAGCTTCGCTACGCTTCAGCGACGTGCTCGAAGACCCGATCGTTTCGATCGTGCGCGGGTTTTCGGCGCCGGTCACGTTGGACGACGATCTCGCGCCGGACGCGCGCCTAGCGCAGATGGCCCACGATCCCGATCCGTTCACGCGCTGGGAAGCAGGCCAGACGCTGGCGCGCTCGATCATGCTGGGCGAAACCGGCGCTTCCGTTCACGCCCTCGCCGCTGCGCTCGGCCGCGAACTCGATCGCGCGCAGGAAGATCCGGCCTTCGCAGCTTTGGCGCTGCGCCTGCCCGATCTCAACGAACTGATCCTCGCGTCCAAATCGCCCGACCCCGAGCAGCTCTTCGCCGGGCGCGAAAGCGTGCGCCGGAGCATCGCCACGGCGCTGCGAGCGCGACTCGAGCCGATCGCGCGCGCCAAGGGCGAAACGCCGTTCTCGCCGGGCGCCGACGCCGCCGGGCGCCGCGCGCTGAAGAGCGCGGCGCTCGACTTGCTCTCTTCGCTCGGTCCGAGCCAGGTTCTGACCGACGCTTACGACAATGCGCAAAGCATGACCGAAACCATCGCCGCGCTCGAAGCGCTCGGCGCGTCTGAAAGCCCCGCGTTCGATGACGCGCTGAGCTCGTTCTACGAGCGTTGGCGCGCCAACCCGCTCGTGATCGACAAATGGTTTGCGGTGCAAGCGTCGTCTCCGCGCACCGATGCGTTGCAGCGCGTCGAACGCCTGCGCGCGCACGCAGACTTCAACCTGAAGAATCCGAACCGCGTGCGTTCGCTTGCGGCGGCGTTTGCAATGCGCAACCCGCGCGCTTTCCATACCGCCAACGGCGAAGGCTATCGCTTCCTGACGTCGCTCGCCGAAGCCATCGATCCGCTCAATCCCGCCCTCGCCGCGCGCCTCTTGACACCGTTCGAATCCTGGAGGCGATTCGATTCCGGGCGCCAGGGCCACGCGCGCGCCGCGTTGGAACATCTGGCGGCGCTGCCGCAATTGTCGAAGAACACGCGGGAAATGGTCGAACGTACACTCGCATAGTTACTCACAAGGGCGTTTAGGAGACATGCCACATTGCGCTGAGGGTAGTCTCAGCGCACGCATCGACATCGCGTTTACCCAGCCGTTACAATTCAAACTCTTCAGGATTCCGAACGGCGATTCGGGGCGGCCGGGGAATACTTGTGTCGAACGACAATGCTTACGAGGCGCCGGCAAACGGCGCGCCGGACAAAGGCAACCGCGCGTTCCTCGCGCTGGTGCTGATTTTCGTCACGGCCTTCTTCGCTGCGATCGCGGCGCAGATCAAAGGCCATCATGACGATGCGGCCGACACCATCATCGCCGCACAGTCGTCGGCGGCCGCCTTGATCGCCGAACGCGTGAACGCCAACCTGGCGATCGCCGTGGGCGCAACGGCCGGCGTCGCCGATCTGGCGCGCGACGGCCTCGCCGCACCGGCGTCGATCGCCAACGCCGCTGCTGCAGCGCCGCCGGCGACCGCAGCCGCAGTCGTCAACAGCACGGGCGCGATTGAAGCGATCACCAACCCGCAGCACGCCGAACTGGTGGCCGCCGCGCTGCGCGTCGCCGGCCCCGCCGACGTCTGGGTCGGCGCGCCCGACATGGGCGAACTTCCAACGGCGCCGGTGATCGTTCGCGATCTCGGCGGCCGTGTCGTCGTCGCCGTCATAGATCCGGCCATGTTGCTGCCTGAACTGGACGCGAGCGCGCGCATTCTGATCGCCTCACGCGACGGTGCGATCCTTTATGCATCGCCCGCCCTACAGCAGGCGGGCGCGCGCGCGCAACAGCAGGTGCTGGCCGCAACACGCAATGGGGAAGCGGGCGCGTTGCTTCGCGATGGCCGCGGCGCAGCCTGGGTCGCCTCGGAATCGCACGCGCAGATCGGCGAACTGAGCGTGATGGCGGCGGCGCCCGCGCCTGGCGCCGTCGATCTGTGGATCGCGGCGTTCCTGCGCTTTGCACTGATCGCCGCGGCGCCGCTCGCCGCGATGGCGGTGCTCTATCTGCTGATGCGCCAGAATGCGCAACGCGCGCGCATGTTCGCAGCCGAGGCGCAGCGCGCCGAGACGCATTTCTCGATCGCGGCTGACGGCGCGAAGGTCGGCGTGCTCGAATGGCGCCCCGCCGCGGACGAAGTTCAGCTCTCAGAACGCGCAGCTCGCCTGCTCGGCGCACCGCGCGACACGCTCGGCTTGCGAGAGCTTCTGGAACTGATCGTCGCTGAGGACCGCTTCGGCGTGGAGGAAGAGTTCCGGCGCGCCCGCCAGTCGGGCATGCTCGACGCCCGCTTCCGCGTCACGCGCGGCGCTGGCATGGGTTGGATCGAAGCGCGCGGCGCCGCGGTCGAAGAGGCCGGCGGGCGCAGCGAGACGCGTGTGTTCGGCACCGTGATCGACGCGACGCAGCGCCATGAAGCTGAGGCCCGCGTCTCGCGCCTCGAACAGCAACTGCGCGCCGCGATCGACAATTTCTCCGGCCCGTTTGCCCTATGGGATGCGCGCAAGCGCCTGCTGCTCTGGAACCAGAGCTTCGCCAAGGCCTTCAATCTCGGCCCAGAAATCCTGCGCACGCGCGCCTCGTACGAAGCGGTGGCTGCCGCCTCGACGTCGAGCATCCGCCGCGAGAAGCATGACCCGACCAATCCCGACGTGCGCGTCATAGAACTTTCGACCGGTGAGTGGATCCACATCGTCGAGCGCCGCGCTGCTGATGGCGGGGTGATCACGGTCGGCGTCGACATCACACCGCTGAAGCGCAAGGAAGAAGAACTTGCCCGCAACGAGCGCCGCCTCTCGGACGCGCTGAGCCGCGCCGAACAGCAGGAATATCGGATCAAGGCGCTGGCGAGAGAAGCGCACGAAGAGCGGCAGAAGGCCGAGGAAGCCAGCCGCGCCAAGAGCACGTTCCTCGCCAATATGAGCCACGAACTCAGAACGCCGCTAAACGCCGTGATCGGCTTCTCGGAGATCATGGCGAAAGAACTGTTCGGCCCGCTGCAAAACCCGCAATACAAGCAATATGCGAGCGACATCTTCGACAGCGGCAACCACCTCCTCGATTTGATCAACGACATCCTCGACATGGCCAAGATCGAAGCCAACAAGCTGACGCTGACGCCGCGTCCGCTCGATCCGATGGTGGCGATCGAACAGGCGGTTCGCCTGACCAAGCGCAAAGCGGAGGAGAAAGGGCTCTCCGTCGTCGTCGACGCCGACGACTTGCCGGAGATCGAGGCCGATCACCGCGCGGTGAAACAGATTCTGCTGAACCTCCTGTCGAACGCAGTGAAGTTCACCGACCAGGGCGCAATCATGGTGCATGCGCGCGGCGGGCCCAATGCGCTGACGCTACGCGTGGTCGACACCGGCTGCGGCATCCCGCCCGAGCACCTGCCGCGTCTGGCGCGCCCGTTCGAACAGGTCGAGGAGGAACTCACCCGCAACAATCACGGCACCGGTTTGGGCCTGGCGCTGACCAAGTCGCTTGCTGAAATGCACGGCGGCAAGCTTGCCATTCAGAGCGAGGTCGGCCGCGGCACCATCGTCACGGTGACCTTGCCGCGCACCTTCGGCGGGCGCCGCGAACCGGAAGCGACAGCCGCCGAGTAATCAGGGCTGGGGCTCGGCGCCCTGTTGTTGCAGCCGCTCTTCACGCCGCTCGCGCCAGCGTTGCCGCCGCTGCTCTCGCCGTTGCTGACGCTCTTCCGGCGTCAGCTCCGACGCGCCATCGTCTGCCGGACGCGCATCGGCGCGCGAGGCGGGCGCCGCGCGCCGCAACGCGTCCAGCGCTTCGCGGCGCTGCTCGGGATTAAGCGTGCCGAAAGCGTCCGCGACATTGTCATGAAACACGGCGATTGCGGCTTGATCTGCGGCGCGCAGGCGCTCGAACGCCGCGCGGACGCGCGCCGCATCATAGGGTTCGGCTGCAACGGCGGCGAACGCCTCGCGTCTCGCCTGGATTGCGGCTTGGCGCGCTTCGCGCGATGCGCCCCAGCTGGCGGCGAGTTCTTGGCGCATGAGAGCGCGCGTCTCGGGCGGCAGCGCCCGCAGGAAGGCGCGCGGGCCCGGCATGCGTTCGACGACGGCGCCCCTGCTGCGCTCGAGGCGCACGCCAGCGCCTGCCGCACCGGCGATCGCGCCGACGATCAGTAGGTTCAGCGCCAGCGAGAGAAACAGCAGCGTGCGCCACGGAAAACGGGATCGCTCGTTCATCCTTCATCCTCGAACGCAAACGGCGCTTCGAAAGCCATGGTGAAATAGGCATCGTCCTCGAGCGGGGCAGGCGCCAGAAGACCTCCGCCATAGCCCAACAGCAGTCCGAACACCGCGCACGCGGCCAGCGCCATCACAGCGCGCCTGTCGAACGCGCGCGCGACGCGCGGCGCCTGCGCCAGGATGCGCGCAGCGAGAGCAGGCGAAGGCGCAGGTGCTGCGCGCACCGCGTCAAGCCGCTCATCGAGTGCGCGCGCCTCGGCGATCGGCGCCGCAGCATCCGCGTTCTGGGCTGCGTAGGCGGCCGCGGCCGCACGGGTTTCCGCCGGCCAGCGGCGAAAATCGGCGCCGTAGGCGTCCAGAAGATGTTCGAACCGCTCCCGGTCCATGGCTTCTTCCTTCTTCGTCACGGCGCGCCCTCCGCGCCGCCGATCAAGTCCTGCGCGACATCCGCCAAGGCGGCCTTCAGCGCGCGCCGTCCGCGCGCCAAAAGCGACTCGAGAGCTTCAACGCTGATCTCGAGTATTTCCGCCGCGGCAATGTTGCTCATCTCGTCGAAGTGCACCAACGCGATCGCCGCGCGCTGGCGTTCAGGCAGCGCCGCGAGCGCCGCATGCACCTTCGCCGCGCGTTGGCGCGAAAGCCATTCGTCGCTGGCCAGTGGCCGGACGTCGGCCACCAGCACCCCGGCGTCAGCATCCGGCACTTCACGGCGCCGGCGAAGGCGGTCGTAACAAAGGTTGAGCGCAACGCGATGCATCCAGGTCTCGAACTTCGCCTGGCCTGGCTTCCAGCGCGGCGCTTCTCGCCAGACGCGCAGGAACACTTCTTGGGCGACGTCTTCGGCTTCGGCGCTGTCGCTCAGCATGCGTCGCGCTAAGCCGACCATCTTCGACAGATGACGGCGCACGAGCATTTCCGCGGCCCGGGCGTCGCCCGCACCCGCTTTCCGGACGAGTTCAGCGTCCGCGTCGATCATGCGCGCCGCGCTTTCATCGCCTCAGTCTTACCGTCTAACGGCCCTGCCGCGCCGTTCCGTCGCCGCCGGGGGCGACGATCTGCAGAAAGTCCGCGCGCACCGAAGCCTGCGTCGCCCGCAATACGGTTTCCAGCTCCGGCCCGCCGGAAACGCCGGCTATGTCCGCCAAGCGGCCGAGCAGCGGCTTCGGCGCCGAATCCGGGGTAAAGTCGCCGGCAAGACAGATGCGCAGCGTCTGTTGCAGCGAACTCAATAGCCGCCAGGCAGCCGCCAGGCGGGACGCGGCGTCGGGCGCCAACGCACCAACCGCCTTGAGCTTCACCAGCGCCTCTCCCGTATTCGCGTCGATGGCGGCGTGGTTGCCGGCGGCCGAAACGAGTTGCAGCGCCTGGACCGAAAACTCTATGTCGACGAAACCGCCGGGTGCGAGCTTCAAGTCCCAAATGCTGCGGCTAGGGCGCTCCCGATCCATCAGCGCGCGCATGTCGGCGACCTCGGCCAGCGTCTTCGCCCTGTCGCGCGGCCGTGCGATCGCTGCGCGCGCCGTTGCCTGCACGCGCTCGCTCAGCGCGCAATCGCCCGCGACGGGCCGGAGCCGCGTCAACGCCTGCATTTCCCAGGTCCAGGCTTCTCCCGCGTAATAGCGCTCGAACGAAGACAAACGCACCGCCACCGGGCCCTTCGATCCGGACGGCCGGAGCTTGGTATCGATCTCGTAGAGCGCGCCTTCTTCGGTCGGCGCGGAAAGTGCGCTGATCACACGTTGCGTGAGCCGCGCGTAAAAATCCGCCGCCGGCAGGGCGCCTTCCGCATCGGGCGGCGCATCGTAGACGAGCATGAGGTCGAGGTCAGAGTCCTCAGCCAACTCACGCCCACCGAACTTGCCCAGCGCAACCACCGTAAACACGCCGGGCTGGGCGCCATATTGGCGCTCGGTTTCTTCGAGCGCGGCGTCCGCCATGGCGTTGACGCAGCTCTCGGCCAAATCCGCATAAGCCGCGCCTGCCTGCTCGGCGGTCGCCGCTTGTTCGAGAATTTGAACGGCGATGCGGAAGGCTTCTTCGCGGTGGAAGCGGCGTGCGGCGTTCAGCTTTGCTTCGAAGGTCGCTGCGTCCGACAGCCGATCGCGCAGTTCGGCAAGCCGCGCGCCGGGCGTGTCCTCGGACAACGGTCTTGCGAACCGCGGCTCGATCAATGCGTCGAGCAGCGCCGGACGGCGGGCGAGTTTGTCGGCCAAGCGCGGCGCTACGGCGAGCAACCGCGCCAAGAGATCGAGAAAGATCGGCCGCGCATCCAAGAGCGCGAGCACTTGCACGCCCGCCGTGAGGCTGGCGAAGAACGCGGCGAAGCGCGCAAACGCCTGATCGGCATCACCTGCATTTGAGAACGCCCGCAGCAAACGCGGCGTCAGGCGCGTCAGCAACTCGCGCGCACGTTCCGAGCGCATGGCGCGGATGCGGCCGTGGTGCCAGCCGCGGATGGTCTGGCTCACCGCAACGGGGTCGGCGAAGCCGAGCTTGGCGATCGTGTTCAGCGTCTCCGGGTGATCTTCGACGCCGGTGAAGATCAGACTGCCCATCGGATCGGCCAGGCTCTTCTCGCGTCCGAACAGTTCATGATCGATGTCCGCCACCACGCGGCGGCGTTCGATCAGCGCCTGGTCGAAGGCCTCGAGCGTCGCAAACCCGGCGAGCGCGGCGACGCGCGCGCGCATTTCTGGATCGGCTGGCGTCTTATGCGTCTGCGCGTCTTCGAGCATTTGCACGCGATGTTCGATCTCGCGATAGAACACGTAGGCTTCCTGCAGCGCCGCACAGGCGTCCACTGAAATGGCGCCCGCGTCTGCGAGCGCCAGCAGGGCGGCGACAGTCTGTTGGGCGCGCAGGCTTTTGTTGCGTCCGCCAAGGATGAGCTGCTGCGTTTGCGCGAACAGTTCGATGTCGCGAATGCCGCCGCGTCCGAGTTTCACGTCGAAGACGGGATCGCCAAGCACTGCGCTTTTGTGCGCGGAAAGAATCTGGCGTTTGATCGAATGCACATCCTGCACGGCGGCGAAATCGAGGTGCTTGCGCCAGATGAACGGGGCGAGCGCGGCGAGGAAGCCTGCGCCCTCCTCCATGTCGCCTGCGGCGGCGCGCGCCTTGATGAAAGCCGCGCGTTCCCAGTTCTGGCCGAGCGTCTGGTAGTAGTGCTCTGCCGAGGCAATCGAAACGGCGACTGGCGTGGAGCCCGGGTCGGGACGTAGACGCAAATCCGTGCGGAAAACGTAGCCGTCTGGCGTGACCTCTTCGAGCACGCGCGCGAGCGGTGCGACCAGACGCACGGCTGCGACTCGCGGTTCGCGCGCGCCGGCGGCGGCGAGCTTCTCGGCAGCGAAGAAGACGGAAAAGTCGATGTCGCTGGAATAATTGAGCTCGCCCGCGCCCATTTTGCCCATCGCGATCAGCGCGACGCCCGGCGCAGGACCGGATGACGAATTCGTCTCGCAAGTAAGAAGGTCGCCTCGTTTGGCGCTTTCGCCGGCAGCCACTGCTATGGCTGCACGCAGGCTTGCGTCGGCGAAATCGGTCAGCGCCTGAGTCACGCGCTCAAGCAGCCACATGCGTGCGAGGTCGGCCAGCGCGACGGCGAGGTGTACGGCATCTTTTGCGCGCCGCAGCGTGCGCATCGCCTCCTCGATCGTAGGCGGATTGTTGGCGATGGCCTGTGCTTCAGCGATGGCTTCACTCAGCAAACGCTCGACCCAATTCGCATCCGCCTGCTCCAGCAGGTCAGGACGCCGCGCCATCAGTCGGCGTAAATAGGGCGCGTGCGACTGCGCCGCAGCAGCCGCCTGCTCCCATACTGTTCCGGCGAGCGCTACCGGCGCAGACTCGCTGGCGAGGGCGGCGCGCACCGGGTCCGTCATTGCGCACTCAACGCCGGCAACACCAGCACCGCGCCCAAGCCTTTGCGTTCAGCTTGGCCGCCCAGACCGTCACGCAAGTGCAGGCCGCCTTTGTGCAAGCGCGCGACGGCGGCGACGAGGCTCAAGCCCAGGCCGGCGCCCGGCGTCGAGCGCGCGCTCTCCAGGCGCACAAACCGCTCCATCACGCGATCGCGATCTTCCGGCGCAATGCCTGGGCCGTCGTCCGCCACCGCGATCTCGATGCGTCCGTCCGGACGGCGCACGGCCCGCAGTTCGACGTGGCCGCCGACATAGGTGTATTTGAGCGCGTTCTCGATCAGGTTCGACACGGCCTGCGTGAACAGGCCCGGCTCGCCGTGAATGTAGAGCCCATCCTCGACTTCGCCCTTCAGCGTGCGCTGCTGCTCTTCCGCCGCCGGTTCGTAAAAATCGACCAGTTCGCGCAGGATACTGGTCGCGTTCACGCGCTCGAAGCGCCATGTCACATTGCCTTCGACGCGCGCAAGCTTCAGCACCGCAGCGAAGGTGTTGAGCACGTTGTCGGCCTCGTCGAGCGCCGTGCGCAGCGCTTCGCGATCGGCGCTGGTGTCGGGCGGATTTTCCAGCGCCGCCTCCAGACGCTGGCGGAAGCGCGTGAGCGGCGAGCGCAGGTCGTGCGCGATGGAATCGCCGGCGGTGCGTGAGACTTGCATCAGATGCTGCAGGCGGTCGAGCATGTTGTTGATGGCGATGGCGAGCACGTCGAACTCGTCGTTCTCGCCGCGCACGGGCGCCCGGCTGTTGAGATCTCCGCCCATCACCTCCTGTGCGGTCGCCGACAACGCCTCGACTCGCCTGGTTGCGAGCCATGAGCCGATCAGACCGCTCGCGATCGACAGCACCACGCCGATGAACGCGACGCTCCAAAGCACGCTGGTGATGCGTCCGGAGATCAGTGCGCTGTCGCCGAGATCGCGGGCGACGAGCAGGATGGGCCCATTGAGCAGGCGCCCGACTTTACCGCGGGCGCGCCCGCGTACGGCTGCGCCCTCTTCGTTGACACGTTCGAAACTGAAATCGACTGGCTCCGCCTCGCCTGACGGCACAGTGGGAAGTTGTTGGAAATCGCCGGTGATGACCGTGCCGTTGCTTTCGGCCAGCACGTAAAGCAGCGGTCCCTGTCGGGCGGCGCGCTCGACCACTTCCTGATTCAAGCGCCGGATGCCGCCTTCGACATAGGCGCTGTCGAGCGCGGCGTATTCCTGATCGGCCAAGAGGTCGGCGTCGGCGTTGAGTTGGCCGATCGTGGCCAGATAGACGTAGGCCAGCAGCGCCAGTACGAACGCGAACACGATCCCGGCTTGCGCTAGCGCCAGCCGGAACGTCGTCGTCCGAAGGAGCGAGAGGCTAGGCCTCATGCCTCCAGTCGATAACCCGAACCTCTCACCGTGTGCAAAAGGGACTGCGCGAAGTCGCGGTCAATTTTCGAACGCAGACGCGAGATGTGGACGTCGATCACGTTCGTTTGCGGGTCGAAATGATAATCCCAGACGTTTTCGAGGAGCATCTTGCGCGTCACCGTCTGGCCGGCGTGGCGCATGAGATATTCGAGCAGCCTGAACTCGCGCGGCTGCAGGTCGAGTTTCTTGCCGCCCCGCTTCACGGTGCGGGCCAGCAAATCCATCTCCAGGTCGCCGACTTGGAGCCTGGTCTGCGGCTCGCGATCGCGCCCGTTCCAGAGCGCGCGGACGCGGGCGAGCAATTCGCGGGTCGAGAACGGCTTGCCCAGATAGTCGTTGGCGCCGGCGTTGAGCCCCTCGACGCGATGATCCTCATCGTGCAGCGCCGACAAGATCAGCACCGGCGTCGACACGCCCTGGTCGCGCAGATCGCGCACGACCGAAACGCCGAGCTTCTTCGGCAGCATGCGGTCGAGCACGATCACATCGTAGCCGCCCGTCGACGCCATCGATTGACCCAATTCGCCGTCGCCGGCGACTTCGACTTCATGGTCGTCCGCCGTGAGCGACGCCTTCAGGCTCGCAGCCATATCGGCGTCGTCCTCAACCAGCAGCACCCGCATCGCGTCTCTCCTCATTGGCCCCCCACATCCACTGCAACAAAGCCGCGACCGGCGCGATTGCTGACTTGCAGCAGCAGCGGCCGGTTGGAGCGCCGTGCGGCGTCGACTGCGGCGGTCAGTTCAGCGGCGGTGCGAATTGCACGGCCGCCGGCTTGCATGATCACGTCGCCCGGGCGGATGCCCTTTTGCGCCGCATCGCTGGTCGGCTCGACCGACGTGATGACGAGGCCGTTTTCGTTGGCGGCGAGCCCCGTGCGCTGCCGGTCCTGAGCCGTCAACGGACGCACCGAAACGCCGAGCGAGCTTTGCGCGACGCCGCCTTGCTCTTCCTGTTCGGGCTCCGGCGTTGCGTTTGGCGGCGTGTTCTGAGATGCGAGCTGCTGCTCGGACGGGCGCTCGCCGAGACGCAGGTTCAGCGTGCGCCGCTGGCCATTGCGAAGAATCTCCACGCGCGAGTTTCCGCCAATGGCGGTCGCGCCAACGCGCTGGGTCAGGTCACGGCTATTTTCGATGCGATCACCGTTGTAGGTGAGGATGACATCGCCCTGCTGGATGCCGGCGCGCGCGGCCGGACCGTCCGGCGTCACGCTGGCGACGAGCGCGCCGCGCGGTTCGTCGAGCCCCAGGCTGCGGGCGATGTCTTCGTCGAGCGGTTGGATCGAGACGCCGATCCAGCCACGGGTCACGCGGCCGCCGCGCAGCAATTGCTGCACGATGCCGTTTGCAGTGTTGGCGGGAATGGCGAAGCCGATGCCGACATTGCCGCCCGTCGGCGAGAAGATGGCGCTGTTGACGCCGATGACGTTGCCGGCAAGGTCGAACGTCGGGCCACCGGAATTGCCGCGGTTGATCGGCGCGTCGATCTGCAAATAGTCGACATAGGCCGAGGAGCCCGCGTCGGTGCGGCCCATGGCCGAGACGATGCCGGCCGTGGCGGTGCCGTCGAGACCGAACGGGTTGCCGACCGCCACCACCCAATCGCCCACGCGCAAATGGCTCGCGTCGTCGAACCTGACAAATTGGAAGCGGCCGCCGCCGCGGACGCGGATGACGGCGATATCCGTGGCCTCGTCAGACCCGATCAGATCAGCTTGGTGATCGCGGCCGTCGCTGGTGCGCACTGTGATCTCTTCGGCGCCTTCGATGACGTGGTGGTTGGTGACGATGGTGCCGTCGTCGTCGATGAAGAAGCCTGAGCCGAGCGAGGTCGGCGCCGGACCCGGCCGCCCCGGCCGTCCGCGGAAGAATTCTTCGAAACCCGGCGGCAACCCTTCGATCGTCGGCGCCTGCACCGCGTCGGGGCGCTGGCGCACCGAAATCGAGACGACCGCCGGGCGAACGCGCTCGATCAGATTGGCGAAGCTCATCGGCGCGCCGGAGGGCGGGGCGACGGCGCTCGGGTTGATCTCCTGGGCGGTGGCCGAAAGCAGCGCCGGCGCAGCGAACCCGGCGAACACCGCCATGGCCACCACGCTGGCGATCAGGGTGCGGCGGAGGAACTTGATCGGGACGACTTCGGTCATGAATTTTGAACCCTTGGGAGGACGCTGCGATTAGGAGGCTTAGCCTGACTTTGTTTCAAGCCCTAGTTAGGCGCGCTAGGGCGTCGGTTAAGAGCCGTTTAGGGCGAAGTTGCGATGGATTGGGGCAGAACCCGGCGGCTTTTTTAGGACATTCAGCAACTTGCGCGACGAACCGGCCGGTTCGCACGACCTTCACCGTTCTCCTTCTTCGGGCGCGATCTCCCCGGCTGCGGCGCTCGACCTCCGGCGTGCGCCGATCACAGTTGCGAGACCTGCGCCAATGAGGAGAAAGGGCGCCGCCCACAGCGCCCAGGTGCGGGTGTCTAGCGGCGGGCGGAACAGGACGAAATCGCCGTAGCGCTGGCGGAAGAAGGCGCGGATTTCGCCGTCGCTGTCGCCGGCGGCGATGCGTTCGCGCACCAGAGCGCGCATGTCGCCGGCGATGTCGGCTGTGGATTGCGCGATCGGCTCGTTCTCGCATTGCACGCAGCGGATTTCACGTTCGAGCGATTGCGCACGCGCTTCCTGCGCCGGGTCTGCAAGCACGGCGGGCGCAACAGCTGCGATGAAGAGCGCGACGAGGTTCATCACCCGAGCTTCCGCTTGCGCGCGAGCGCGATCAAGCTCAACGCGCCGCCGAGCGCCATGAGCACGACGCCGATGAAGATGAACTGGACCAGCGGATTGTGATAGAGCCGGATCGTCCACTGGCCGCCGCTGTCGCGCACGGGATCGCCAAGCGCGAGATAGAGATCGCCGTCGAAGCTGCTCAGAATGCCCACTTCGGTCGTCGGCATCGGCGAGGTGTTGAAATGACGGCGCTCGGCTGACACCGCGCGCGCGCCGTTTGCATAGTCGACACGGAAGTTGGCGCGGATGGCCGAGTAGTTCGGCCCTTCGATCTCGCCGACTTCGAGCAAGGTCACCCGCCGTCCCGCGAATGCAGCGCCTTCGCCCGGCGCTAGCGCGACCGCGCGTTCGGTGCGGAAGGCGGTTTCGGCGACTGCGCCGAGCGTCAATACGCCGGCGCCGATATGGGCGAGGCTCATGGACCAGACGGCCAGTGGCAGAACCGCGGCCTTCGCGACGAACTTGCCTTCGCCGCGCTGCAAGCGAACCCAGAGATAGACGATCCCTCCCGCAACCAGCCAAACGCCCAGCATCAGCCCGATCGCCGGCGCCGTGCGCCACTGCGTGGCGAAAAGAGCGACGATCAGGGTGAGCAGGGCGACGACGATCGCCGGCGCAAGTTTGCGCAACGCGCCGGCCATGTCGCCGACGCGCCAGGTCAGCATCGGTCCGAGCGGCAACAAAAAGAAGAGCACCGCCATCAGCGGGGCCACCGTCATGTTGAAGAAAGGCGGGCCGACGGAGATGAGCCCGCCGCCCGCCGCTTCGACAAGCATCGGATAGAGCGTGCCGATCAGCACCACGCCGGCGGCGACTGCGAGACCAAAATTGTTCCACACCAGCATGCTCTCGCGGCTCACCGCAGCAAAGCCTGCGGGCTGACCCAGCTTCGGCGCGCGCCAGGCATAGAGTCCGAACCCGGCGCCGAGCGCGAGGCTCAGCAGCACGAGCACCGCGATGCCGCGTTCGGGATCGACCGCGAATGCATGCACGGAGGTGAGCACGCCGGAGCGCACAAGAAAGGTGCCGAGCAACGCCAGGCCAAAGCCCATGATCGCAAGCAATATGGTCCAACTCGCCAACGACCCGCGCCGCTCTGTGACGATGGCCGAGTGCACCAGCGCGGCCGCGACAAGCCACGGCATGAAGCTCGCGTTCTCGACTGGGTCCCAGAACCACCAGCCGCCCCAGCCGAGTTCATAGTACGCCCAGTAGGAGCCCAGCCCGATGCCGAGCGTGAGCGATGTCCACGCGATCAGCGTCCAGGGCCTTAGCGCGCGCGCCCAGGATTGATCGGCGCGGCCCTCGATCAACGCAGCGATCGCCAGCGAAAACGGCACGCTCATGCCGACATAGCCGATATAAAGCAGCGGCGGATGCGCCGCGAGCGCAGGGTCTTGCAATAGCGGGTTGAGCCCCGAGCCGATCATGGGCGCCGGATCGAGACGCGCGAATGGGTTGGACAGAAAGAGCGTGTAGACGAGCGCGCCTGCCGTCACCAAGCCCTGCACGCCGATCGTGCGTGACCAGAGCCCGAGCGATTGTTCGCCGCGCAACGACGCGAAAATCGCGCCGAACACCGCCGAGACCAGACACCACAACAGCATCGAGCCTTCATGGTTTCCCCAGGCGCCGGCGATCTTGTAGATCAGCGGCTTGTCGATGTGCGAGTAAGAGGCGACAGCAGCCACGCTGAAGTCCGATTGCACGAACACGGCAATCAAACACGCGAATGCAATCGCGCAGGCGAGGGCGGCGCCTTGCGCAATCGCCCCGGCTGCGGCCGCACGCGCGCCGTGCTGAGATGAGACAAGTCCCAACACGCCCTGCGCCAGAGCAAGCGCCAGCGCCAGTGCGGCTGCGAACGCGCCGGTCTCGGCGATCATGGCGTAGCGCCGCCCTTCCATTCGCCGCGCTGTTTCAGCGCTTCGGCGACTTCGCGCGGCATATAGGTTTCGTCGTGCTTGGCGAGCACGCGATCGGCGACGAAGGCTTCGCCGGGCGTCCAGCGCCCTTCGCACACGACGCCCTGGCCTTCACGGAAGAGATCGGGCAGCAAGCCTTCGTAGCGCACTTCCACTTGAGTGGCGCCGTCGGTGACCGCGAATATGTTGACCACGCCTTCGCGCCGCAACGTGCCTTCGACCACCAAACCGCCCAGCCGGATATGCTGCCCCGGCTCCGCATTCGCAGCGAGTTCCGACGGCGCGAAGAAATAAGTCACGGAATTGCGCAGGCCCGCGAACGTCAGCGCAGCGGCGAGGGCAAGCACGGCGCCGACAACGCCGATGATCATGAGCCGCTGATCGCGCCTGCGCATTTTCACGGCTGCGCTCCGGACGCAAAGCGCGCCGCCATTTCGCGGCGTGGATCATTGGCGCCCATGCGCGACAACGCCTCGCCCCACATGCGCCGCGCCTGAGCGTCCTGTCCCTGCTCCATCGCCGCCATCGCGCGGTAAAGCCAGGGCGCGGGATCGTCGGTCAGCGCCGCCGCTTGCTCCAAGAGCGCCAGCGTCTCGGGCGTGAACCCGCCGTCGATCGCGAGTTGCGCCTTGGCCAAGCCGAGCAAGGCTTCCGCCGAGCGCGGGTCGCGACGCAGCGCCGCGTTAAACGAGCGCGCCGCTTCTTCGGGTCGGCCGCTCGAGAGGAAAATCTCGCCGCTGAACAGATGCGGCAGCGCATCGTTTGGATGTGAGCGCGCGCCTTCTGCGAGAACGGCGAGCGCCTCGTCGGCGGTGTATGTTTGCGGCGGGCGCTGTTTCAGCTCTTCCAGCCGAGCCGCATATGCCGCGCCGGGCAAGTCGGGCCTGCCGATGACCAAATAGATCACGAGCGCGAGCACCCCGACACCTGCGCAGGCAAGCAACGCCTGCAGACCCAAGCGCTTGTCGCCGCCGGCGCGGCGCACTGCGCGCAGCGTCCACAGGGCCGCGGCGGCGGCCATCGACGCTCCGGCGAGAATGACGACGATGGGCATCAAGACAGGCCAGCAGGTAGCGCGGTTCGGCTCCGGTTGAAACCGTCGCGGACGCCGCAGGTCAGTCGGTTGCCGGCAGCCTTAGCCGCGCTTTGAGGCCACCCAGTTCGCCGCGCTCGAATACGAGTTCGCCGGCATAGAGCTCGACGGTTTCCTTGAGGATGGAGAGCCCAAGCCCCTGCCCCGGCGCCGCTTCGTCGAGGCGCGCGCCGCGCTCCATCGCCCGCGCGATCTCGGCGTCGGAAAGCCCGGGCCCATCGTCTTCGACGACGATCTCGAACAAGCCATTGCTCTCGAACGACGGCAACAGCCGCACGACGACCTGGCTGCGCCCATACTTGCAGGCGTTGTCGATCAGATTGGCCGCCATTTCGAGCAAGTCTTCGCGCTCGCCGCGGAAAGTGACATCGGCTTCCGCTTCGAGCGAGATGTCCATGGCTTTCTGCGCGTCGTATTTCTGCTCCATCATGAAAACGAGGTCTTGCAGGTTTTTCAGCACCGGCGTGCGATAGGCGATCGTCGGCGCCTGTGCGCCGGCGCGCGCCTCCGCCCGCGCGGCTACGCGCGCCCGGCGCAGCTGGCGCTCGACGAAGCCTTCCATCTCCTCGATCGATTGTTTCAACACGGCGTCCTGCCCGCCATCGGCGGCGGCGTTCTTCAACACCGCAATCGGCGTTTTCAGAGCATGCGCCAGATTGCCGACGTGTCGGCGCGCGCGTTCGACCACTTCGCGATTGTGATCGACAAGGGCGTTGAGTTCCTGCGTCACCGGCTTCAGTTCCGCCGGATAATCGCCCTCGAGCCGGTCCTGATCGCCACGGCGCACGCCGGCGATGTCGCGCTGAAGTTCGTGCAAAGGCTCGAGTCCGATGCGGACCTGCAGCACCGTCACCGCAGCGACCATGCCGGCGCAGAAAATCACGAAAACCGCGAACGCCCAGCCGACGAGGTTGGCCGCCGGCGCCACGATCGCCTCGGTCGCGATGCCGACGACGAATACGTAGCGCCCGGCTACCTCTGGCAATTCCTCGACGCGCGTGACGATCCGCAGCTGATTCCGGTCCGGGCCTTGGATCGTGTAATAGCGCGGGCCGTCGCCTGGGCGCGCCGCGCGCAGCTCCGATTGGACGTCGGCTGGCAAGCTGATCGCGACATCGAACAAGGAGGGCGAGATCACCTGGATCTCCATGCGCCCTTCCTCGGCGAGTCGCGCGATCTGAAAATAGCGTCCGCTCACCGGTTGCAGATAGCGCGGGTCGGATGGGAAATCGCGCAGCACGACTTCACCGCCGAGACCTGGCCCCGCATTGCCGATCAGGTTGGTGGCGACGCTTTCGATCTCGGGATCGACGAGCAGGCGCAGCAGGCGTGCATTGAACTGGGCGTGCGCGATCCAGCCCATGGCGACGAGACCGATGACGCTGATGGCGGCGATCGTCAGCAGCCGTGCGGCCATTGAGCGCCGGATCAGTCCCCGCGACGCGCCCAATATGCCCGCCGCCGTTGCCGTCACTGCTGTTCCGCGGGATCGATGAGCCGGTAGCCCAGACCTTTTTCGGTCAGAATGCGGTTCGAGCCGATCTTACGGCGCAAAATGCCGATGAACACTTCGATCGTGTTGGAATCGCGCTCGTGATCCTGGCTGTAGATTTTCTCGGTCAGTTCGGTGCGCGAGACGATGCGACCGGCGTGGTGCATCAGATAGTCGAGCACTTTGTATTGATAGGCCGTCAGCTTCACCGGCGCGCCGTTGACGGTGACCTGCCCGGTCGCCGAATTGAGCCGGAGATCGCCCACTTCCAGCACGGAGGATTGATGATCGGTTTGGCGGCGCACATTGGCGCGCACGCGCGCCAGCAGCTCGGCCATGTGGAACGGCTTGGTCACGTAATCGTTGGCGCCCAAATCGAGGCCTTCGACTTTTTCGCTCCAGCGGTCGCGCGCCGAGAGGATGAGCACAGGCATGTTGCGCCCGTCCTTGCGCCAGGACTTGAGGACCGTGAGCCCGTCGACCTTTGGCAGACCGAGATCGAGGATCGCCAGATCGTACGGTTCGGTCTCGCCGAGGAACTGGCCCTCTTCGCCATTGTCGGCGCTGTCGACAGTGTAGCCGGCATCGGTCAATGCGGAAGCAAGCTGCTCCCGCAGGTTCTTGTCATCCTCGACCACCAATACCCGCATGAATTCGTTCCGTCCTAACGGCGTCTGTCGATGCGGAAGACGTGTATCTCACCGTCCCGGTCGCGCCAACGAATCTCATAGACGGTTTCGCTGATCGGGGTCGCGCTGACGAGTTCGCCGCCATAACGCGCGCGCAATTCGGCGAGGATTTCGCGCAGATCGCGAAGGTCCTCACGGCGGTCCTGCGCGGGCATCACCCATTGCGGCTGAAATGCGGCAAATTGGGACAAGCTCATGCCCGCCGGCGCCGTGAAGACGCTGGCCGCAACCAGTGCGGAGAGGAGGACAGGCTTAGCCCACATAGCGTGTCCGGTTTACGCGCCGCCCACTGAACCTGCGCTGAATGTAACGTATGCTATGCCTTAACCGTTCGGACGCGGCGGCGTGTGGTCCCGTTTCGGCCATTTCTTGACAAACTTACGTAAATCCTCGTCCGCAGTTTCCGGCAGCATGACCTGCAGGCGGACGAATTGGTCGCCCTGTCCGGAGACGCCCTTTCCCTTGAGGCGCAGCACTTTGCCGGTGTTGGAACCGGCGGGAATGGTCAGCGTCACCGGTCCGCCCGGCGTCGGCGCCTGGATGCGCGCGCCTTCGACCGCCTCGGTCAGCGAGATATTCAAGTCCATGTGAACATCCTGGCCTTCGCGGCGGAAGAAGGGGTGCGGGCGGACTTTGAGTTCGACCAACGCATCGCCGGCCGGGCCGCCCTGCACGCCGGGGCCGCCCTGGTTCTTCAGCCGCAGCACTTGGCCGGTCTCGACGCCCGCGGGGATCGCCACATCGAGCGTACGCCCTTCGGCAAGCGAGATGCGCCGGCGCGCGCCGTTGATGGAGTCGAGAAAATCGATGTCGAGGGTGAAGCGGATGTCGCGCCCACGCATGCGCGAATAGGTGCGCGCGCCGCCGAAACCAGGGCCGAACAGATCGGAGAAGATATCGCCGAGATCGAACGGATCGCCGGCGCCGGCAGCACCGCCGCCGGCGCCGGGACTCGCGCCCGCGCCGGCGTAGGATCGCGCACCTTGCCTTGGACCTCGCGCATTGAACGCCATGCGCTCGTTCCCGTCGGCGTCTATTTCACCGCGGTCGAAGCGCTGTTTGGTGACGGGATCGGACAAGAGATTGAACGCTGCCGTCGCGCGTTTGAAGCGCTCTTCGGCCGCCTTGTCGCCGGGCCGCACGTCCGGATGCAATTCTTTTGCAAGCGTGCGGTACGCGCGACGAATATCGTCCGCGCTGGCGGATCGGCTGACGCCGAGGGCGGCATAAGGGTCCCAGCTCAAGGTGTCAGACGCGCTCCGGACTTCCGGGAGAAAGACGGCGCGCGTGACCCTATCGCTCGGAATCAGGCGCGTCCGGCCATTCTGGCCCGCCCGTCTATAATGTTATGGTTAACTCGCTGTTCAACCCTGAGGCACCGCTTTCGCCCAATTGAGCGACCCGGATGTGCAACGAAGCCGGCGGCGCGCCGAAATCGGCCGTCTGATCGGCCACGGAATAAACAAAGCTGGGGAGAGCCGTGTTGACGGACCGGACGATGTCGCCGCCGTCGAGAATGTCGAGCGCATAGCCTTCGATCGGGGCGCCGAGCGGCGGCTCGCCCGGTCCCCAGGCGTCGCCGCCGATCCGCGCGCAGCGCACCCAGCTGATCGCGACATCGCCGCTGCTGGCGCGCGCCGCACGCAGGTGCGCCGGCGCCCATGGACGCAGCGCGGCGTGGGGCAAGTTGACATCGAGCCTTGTCGCCCGGTTGCTCGAACCTGTAGCGCCGAACGGGGGCGCGACAAAGGTCAGGCTCTCGCCCCATTCGTGCGCGCTGACCTCGGCGCGAACCAGACGCTGATCCAGCTTGACGATCCGGGCGCCGACAGAATGCGGCGCCGCCATCGCGTGCGCCGTACCGAGGCGGCCGCGCAAGAAGTGCGAGAGTTCGTATTCGTTGGCGCCGACCAGCTCGCAGTTTGCGGCCTGCACGATCTCCCATTCGCCGCCCGCCTGGATCGCGAACGCGTTGGCGCCGTTGAGCACGGCTTCCGGCGTGACGCTGGCTAGCGCACCGCCAAAGAGTTTGATGCGAATGCGGTTGCCGCGATCCCAGCGATCGACCGGGCCGGGCCACAGCGCCCAAAGCAACTCCCCCATGATCGCCGGCGCCAGCGCTGTTGCGCGGCGCGTGAGTGAGGCGCCGGCGAAGATTTCGTGTTCGCCGATCCATGGACGCGCGAACACTGCGACGAGCGGGCGGCCGTCGGCCTCCGAGCCAGGCAGCGGCGGCAGGTCGAGAACCGAGAGCACCGGCGTCGACGCGGTCGCCGGCGGCAGTGGCTCGCTAGGTTCGCCAACATCAACGAGAGCTGTTGAGTCTGGCCGCAACCGGCGCAGCGCAATGCGGCGCGCCTCGGCGTCTTCGATACGATCAACCGCAAGAGCATCCTCGCCGCCGCCGAAGCTCACGCGGTCGCCGGGCTCCAGCGCAAGCAGAGCCGGGCTGATGTCGAGGAGCAACGCTTCCGCCTCCGAACGCCGGTCCGCCAGGATGCGTTGCGCCAGTCTTTCCGCGGTTTCGGTCTCGAGAACCAGCGGCGCATCGATGCTGACCACGCCGCCCTCGGCGCGGTCGAGGCGGCGTGCGCTCACCGCGCCGATCAGATAATCACGCGCCGCATCGAGATAGCGCACCCGCGCTTCGACCGGCGCTTCGGTCACATCGCGCTGCGCAAAGCTCTCGCCGGCGCCGACGGCGGTGAGGTGAGCCGATGTCAACGTCAGCGGCGCGTTCGCGTCATGATGCAGAAAAGTGACGACGCCGTTGCGCTCGGCCGCCGTGAAATCGAATGCAGCCATCAACGGCGCCAGCGCGTCGCGCGTCGAAGCCGGAGAATCGACGACGTATCCGCTGACGGCGCCGATCAACGCACTCACATCTGCGTCATGCACGCCGGCGCGTTCGCAGAGGCTGAGCACCACTTCCGCCAGTCCGGACAGCCCAGCGCGGCCGTTCAGCCAATGGCCCCGGCGCCATGCGGCCCCGTCGGCCCAGACATCGCTGCGCGCCGGAAACGCTGGATAAGGCCGCGCGTCCCACGCCCAGAGCGCGATTTTCTCGATCATCGGCTTGCCGGTGAGCGACGAAATCGGATTGTCGGCGCCGTCCTCATCCCAGTGGCGCAGATACGCCTCCAAAGTGCGCCGCTGGATCAGATCGTCGCGCGCCCCCGTCGAGTGGTGTGGCTCGGCGCTTTCGCTGCTCTTGGGATCGATGAACAGGTTCGGCTGATTTGAGCCCTTGTCGATCGCCGGGCATCCCAGCTCCGTAAACCAGATCGGCTTGGACTCCGGTATCCAATCCGTCGGCGTCCCGGAACGCACGCCGCCGGGCCGATCGTAATGCGCATTGCTCCAGAAGCTGCGCACATCCTTGGCGCGATAAACCCAAGGCTCGCTGTCGGCGCCGTCGGTGATCGGCGAGCGCTCCTGCGAGGCGCGATCGGTGTCCGAAGCATAGAAAAAGTCATACGCTTCTCCGGCCTCGATCCGGCTCTCCAGATAATCGAGATCATGAATGGCGCGGGCGAGCTGCGCATCGAGATGGGTGTCGCCCGCACGCCAATCGCTGAGTGGGGCATACCAATCCATGCCAATGACATCGATGTTGTCATCGGCCCAGAGCGGGTCGAGATGGAAGAACACTTCGCCGCTGCCGTCCTGCGGCTGATGGCCGAAATATTCCGACCAGTCGGCCGCGTAGGTGATCGTCACATCTTCGCCGAGCAAGGCGCGCGCATCGGCGGCGAGCAATCGGAGCGCGCCGACAGCAGGAAAGCCCGTTGCGCTGCTGCGCACCGTGGTGACGCCGCGAAGTTCGGAGCCGAGGATAAACGCATCGACGCCGCCAGCGAGTTCGGCAAGCTTGGCGTAATGAAGGATGAAGCGGCGGAACGACCATTCCGCCGGACCGGCATAGATCGGCAAGCCGTCGACTTCGCCGAAATCTTCAGCAGCCGCGGCGCCGAAGAAGTCCGCAATCTGATCGCCGGCCGCGCCGGTCTTGTCAGCGCTGCCCGGTTCTCCGGCGGCAGGATGGACGGTGACGCGCCCGCGCCAGGGATAGGCCGCCTGCGACGCGCCGCCATAGGGATCTGGCAGCGCATTGTCCGGCGGCACATCCATCAGCACGAACGGGTAGAGCCCGACCTTGTAGCCGCGCAGCTTCAGCTCGGCGATCGCCTGCAGCACGCCGCGATCGCTTGGCGTGCCGCCATAAGCTGGCGAGCCATCGTGTTGGCTGATGAGTCGCGCGCCCGTGCGGCCAACACCTCCGGAGCGCCACTCTTCCGGCCAGTTCTCTTTATCGGCGATCTCGACGCCGGGCCTGATTTGGCATTCGTCGCAGCGCAGATCGTCGCCGAACCAGGCGACGACGAGCATGACCATCTCGCAATTAGGAAAATCCGCAGCAAGCTGATCGAGCGACACTAGAAGGTTTGCGCGCTCGCGTTCCTGGTGCACGTTCTCGGTTGTCTGCTCGCCCGGGCCAACTTCGCGAAAGACCGGCTCGGTCGCATAAACGAACTCACCCGCGCCTGGAATCAAGCAGACGCTCTTCACACGTTCTTCAAAGCGTTTGCCGCCGAGCGCTGCCGGTGTTGGCCGAATGATCTCGAACGAGAGCTGTGGAATGGTGTTGCCGAACTCTTCGAGCGGCATGTCCTCGAACACCACATAGGCCAAACCGCGATACGCAGGCACGGCATCGCCGCCCTCGATCGCTTCGATGAGATTGTCCGGCGCCTGATCTTCGCGTCCCGTGTGAACGCGCCAGTTGAACCGCGATAAGTCGAGCGGCTCGCCATTGGCCCACGCGCGCCCCACGCGCGCGATCTCGCCTTCGCAGAGGCCGACGGCGAACGACAGCGTGTAGCGATATGTGCGGGTCTTGATGTTTGGCCCGCCTTTGCCGCCGCCGGACTCCGTCGTCTCGACATGCTCCTTGAAACGCGCCCCCCAGATCACCTGCCCGGCGATGCGCACGCTGCCGAACACCGCCGGGATCGACGCGCCTTCGGTCGAGCCCTGGATGTGGAGGTCGGTAAGGCGCGCGCCTTCGCGGGCTGCACCAAACAGGCGCTGATCGATGGAGGCGCCGAGCTGAGCGCCCAGCGCCTAGCCAAAGACGGCGCCGATCCTGCCGAACATGCCTGGCAAGCGCGCGCCGACGGCGCGGCCGACGGTTGAAAGAACTAACTCGGCCACGGCGCGACATCCGGAAAGGCAAAGGCGCCCGTGCAGCGAATGCGCCACCACGTCGCAAAGCGCGAGCGCACGACGGCGCGGCCCCAATAGGCGTGAATGAGCCGCTCGTCCTCGTCGAGAATAGCGGCGTGCTTGGCCGGCGAGTCCGGCGCCATGCGAAACAGCAGCACATCGCCGGGTTGCGCTATCTCACGCGGCGTTTCGACAAGGTGACGACGCGCCGCCAGCATCAGAGTTTCGACGCCGTGCCGCTCGGCCCAATCCGGCGTGTAGGCGGGCGCGGCTTCGGGTTCAGCACCGTAGAGCGCGCGCCAGACGCCGCGGATGAGTCCAAGGCAGTCGCACCCTGCGCTCTTGGTCGAGGCCTGATGCTGATAAGGCGTGCCGATCCACGCGCGCGCTTCTGCGAGGATCGCCTGACGCGCAATCATGAGAACCGCGAGCCGCCGTCGAGGCGATCGCCGGGTATAGGACCAGCTTGAACGGCGTCGTTGCCCGCCATGTGCGGGAAGCCGCGGAAATTGATCGCGTTCGCGAACTTCGCGCGACAGGTGCCGAAGCGCTTGTCGCAACCGGCGTAGATGACGAACGCCGCGCCCAGCGCGAGGTTGGCGCCGGGATGATCGAGCAATTCGATCACGGCGCCGCCTTCTTCCGTGCGATGCACCGCGACTTCGCACGCGGACGCGTCAGCCCACACCACGCGGCCGCGCGAAAACCAGCCGTCGGCGTAGGCCTCGAGCCCCGACGCTTTGAGCACATGACTGCCGAGAAGTTCGCTGACATCGCCCTCGCCACGGAACGCTTCGTCGTCGATATCTTTGCCGCAGCGCTGATCACCGAGATCGGCGTCGCAGAAGCGCGAATAGACGCGGCCGACCGGCGTGTTGAGCGCGGCCTGAAGCCCGCGCAGCTCCGCCTCGAACGCCGAGACCCCGCGACGCACCTCGCCGATATGGCCCGCAAAGAGATGGACGCGATCTGCAGGGTTGGTCCAATCGACGCGATAGACATCGACACGCGCGCCATCCCAAAGTCCGCGCGCGAGATCGGCCTCGGTGATCGTCGCGGACGAGAGCGCCCCCGCGATCGAGGCGCTGTCGGCGCTGAGCCCGGCGCTCTTCTCGATGACGCCGCCGCTCAGACCCTCAACCGGCTCAGCGGTTATCGCGTCGAGCGTCAACGACCGATCGTGATCGGTGAACGCGAACCCTTCCCCGTCGCGCCGCTGGACGCGCCAGACATGGGCAAGCGTCGTGACGCCCGCCGCCAGCTTGGGGGCGAGCGTTTCGCTGATCGTGCGCATTAGATAATGATCTCCACCAGCGGCACGGCGACGGCCCGCCCCGCGCCGAAGCCATCCAACATCAGATCCAGCCGGTCGGCGTCGAACCGCACCGGCGTGTCGAACAGAAAACCGGCGGTGACGATGGCGCCCTCGGTCGGCACCACCGCAAACACCACCGCGCCCGCGCCGTCGATCGTGAAGTCTTCGGGATCGATCTCATCGCCGTCGATGGCCACGCGCACGCTTCCCGCGACCGGCTTTGCGATCGGTCGCGCATAAGCCGCCTCGCCTGCGCCATACGTCTTCGTCAGCGGCATGATTGTGGTTTCGCCATCGCCAGCGCCGATAAACTGGTCCGTCGCAGCGATCGCCATGGACGGCGCGCACGATTTGAAGTCGAACGGGTCGCGGAAGCGGAAGCCGTGCAGCTTGCCGCGCCGCGCTTCGAAGAAGGCAATCAGCTCGTGCAGCTCATCTAAGGTTCGCACCGCGCCGCCGATATCGTAACGCCTGCGCCCATGCGCCCAGGGCGTGTTGCGCACTTCGGCGCCGGAGCCGAGGGCGACGATGTCGACGCGCCGCTCCGGGCCGCCGCTTGCGCCCAGCGCAAACGGGAGCGGCAGCAGCACGTCATGAAACGCGCTCACAGCTTGCGCCTCCCGTAAGCGACCGCCCGCGCGATCGCAGCGGCGATCTGGCCTTGGTGACGCACGATCGCATTTGCATCGCCGCCGGCGATATGGAAGTGCACCGAAACACTGCCGACGCCGGGCGCGATGATGTCGCCGCCGCTGCGCGGCACGAACACTTCCGGCCCGCGCTCACCGACAAGATAGGCGCCGCCCGCGTTGACGGCCCCGCCCGCGGCGCGACCGCCGAAGAACAGCGCCTTGCCGGCGAAAAGGCGGTCGAGCGCGATCTTCGCCAGTTCTTCCAACACGACTTTCGCCAGCCGCTTGAACGCCGCTTCACCGCCCATCGCCGCCGAACCGAGCGCGCGGACAATCCGCTGACCCGCGCGTTCGAACGACTCGCCGACGCGATCCGCAGTGTGCTGCACCGGTCCTTGGCTGAACGATTGCAGCGCGCTGGCGGCGGCGTTCAATTCGGTTTGGAAGTCGGCAAGATCGAAGCTCGATTTGATTTCAGCCATGCGAGGTGTCCGGGAAGCGACGCGCCAGGTCTGCGAATGCGGCGCGTGAAAGCGCGTCTGCTGAAGGCGCCGCGAGCGCGCGCCATTCGCGCAGGCTCAGCCGCCAGAACGCGCTTGGTTCGATGCCGATCTGGCGCGCGAGGCTCAGCATGACCGGCCACGGCGTGCGTTCAGTCATCGAAGGCCGCCTGAAACGCAGCCGCGACGGCGGCAGCGGCTCCCTTCGGATCGACGCGCGCGTCTGCAAGCTCGGCCACGCTCACGCGCTCGCCGCCGCCCCCGCTCAACGCTGAGATGACAGTGAGCAGGTCGGCGGCGGTGAGCTGCGCCAGGCGCTCGCCAAGCTCCGCCAGCGACACGACATCGAACGCCGTTTCCAACTCCGCCAGTGCGCCCAGCGTAAGGCAGAGCCGCCGGGCGCGGCCGTCTATCGCAAGCATCACCTCGCCGCGCGCTTTGTTGTGAGGTTCGCGCATCAGAGGCTCGTGAACGACAACGCGCCGGCGGAGGCGAGCGTGATCGCAAACGCCGCCTCGCCGTCGTGATCGCCGGAATAATCGAGCGCCTCGACCAGGAACGGGCCCTCGAGCATGCCGAAGTCCGGGATCACCAATTGGAAGTTGCGCACGACCTGAGCAAAGAAGCTCTGCTGGATCAGCGCATCCGAGGCTGCATCCTTGAATACGCCTGCGCCGCTGACGCTTGCGGACTTGACGCCGGCGCCGGCGATCAGCTCGCGCCAGGCCGCGGGACTTTCGCCGGACGTTCCATCCACTGCGCGGGCGTTGAGCGAAATGGTCTTGGCGCGAATGCCGGCGACGGTGACGAAGGCTTCCGGCGCCGCGCCGTCGCCGATCTTGATCAGGACGTCGCGTCCCTTCTGGCCTGACATGCTTTGCTCCTATTCGGGTTCGGTGATGGCTCTGAGACGCAACACGCCATGCGTGGTGATTCCGTCGCCGGAGCGGAACACGTCGGCAAATTGCGCGAAGAGGAGAACCAGGCGGCGGTCGGCGACATCGAGCGACGCATTGTGCAGACAGCCGCGCAGCGCCGCGATCACGTCGAGCGCTTCCGCCCGCCCCCCGTAACGCGACCAGACGTGCAAGGTGACCGCATGCTCGAGCGCCTCGCGTTCGCTCGCGTCGATGGGCCGGCTCTCCACGCGGCCGATCGTCACATAGGGAAAGACCACGTCCGGCGGCGGGTCGTCATAGAAACGATCGGCGATCAGCGCTGCAACGGGCGCGTGCGCCATCGCCGCAGCGCGGATGGCGGCGGCGAGCGCCGTCTCAGCGCTCACAGAATTTCCTCCTGACAATAGAGCACGATGCGCGTCCCGCCGGCATCGTCGCGCCCCAGCACGCGCAACAGCCGGCTTCCCCACGCAATGCGCCAACCATGCTGAACGTCGTCGCGGCGCCGGATGGTCGCGCGAAGAGCGGCGGCGGAGACCGACGCATCGCCGGTCACGCGTTCGAGCGCGCCGCGCGGTTCGATCGCCGCCCAGACCTCGCCGCGTGCCGCCCAAAAGATAGCGGCGCCGCCGAGTTCGTCGGGCACGCGCACCGGCTCCTGCAGCGTCACGCGAGCGCGCAGCGCGCTAATCGCATCGCTCATAGCCGGGCCGGCGCGAACGGGCGCATCAGCGCCCGCGCCGTCTCCGGTATGCCGCCTTCGCCCTGGCGCAACTCATAGAGCGAGGCGACGATCTGCATGGTCGCCACGCGCAGTGCGACCGGCAGATCCTCGGCTTCGTCGGCGTAACCGCAATCGTATTCGATCTCGATGCCGCCGGCGCTGCGCAGCGTCGCCGGGAAGCCCGCGGGAAACACCAGCCGCGGCCGGTCGCGATTGCCTTCGAGGCGATAGCGTTCCGGATCGATCACACTCTGCGTGCCGTTATTGGCCAGAAGCCGGACGGCGACGACGTTGGTGACGGGGCCGAGACCGAGCGCGGCGCCGTTGACGGCGTCGCGGCGCCAGATGTCGAGGCTTTCGCGCACGCGCCGCGTGATCAAGGCGCGCCCGATGCCGGCTTCGACCGCCTCACGCGCAGCGCCGATCAGCGTGGCGATGAGCGCGTCTTCGGCATTGTGATCGACGCGCAGAAAGAGTTTCGCTTCCGCCAGCGAGATCGGCTCGCTGGCGGGCGGCGTGATGATTTTGATGGTCATGGTTACTCAGTTTCTTCCCCCCGCGTACGGGGGAAGTGGATCGCGCGAAGCGCGAGACGAAGGGGGCGGTGCTCGCCCCGCCCCCTCAGTCAGCTTCGCTGACAGTTCCCCCGCAGGCGGGGGAGCAAAGGTTTAGCTATCCCCGAACTTCAGCGCCTTGATCGCGTCGAAGTTCTGCACGCCGCCGCCGACACGCTTGGTCACATAGAACAAGACGAAAGGCTTGGCGGAGTACGGGTCGCGCAACACGCGCACGCCGGCGCGATCGACGATCAGATAACCGCGCGCAAAATCGCCGAACGCGATCGAGAACGAGTCGGTAGCGATGTCCGGCATGTCCTCGATCTCGGTGATCGGGTAGCCGAGCAGCGCCGCCCCGCCCGTTTCGTTCGGCTCCCAGATATAATGGCCGTCGCCGTCCTTGAGCTTGCGCACGGCCGAGACGGTCTTGCGGTTCATCACGAAGCGCGCGTTCTGGCGGAACTGCGTCTTCGGCGTGTAGATCAGATCGATGATCTTGTCGGCCGGGTCGGAGGCGGCGAAATTGCCGTCAACCCCGGTCGCGACATACCCGATCTTGCCCCAGACATGGCTGCCTTCGGCGACGAGATCGTAATCGAGGAAGCCGCGCGGCTTGCTGTCGCCATCGCCGCTGACGAACGCAGCGCGCTCCTGGCCCGCGAACGCCTCTTCAACTTCGCTCGCAATCCATTCTTCGAGATTGACGAAGCTGTCGTCGAGCAGCGTTTGGGTAGCCGCGAGATTGGCGTAGAGTTCCGCCGCAGGAAATTCCAGCAGCGTCAATGTCGGCGTGTCGGTCTGACTGCGCGCGCCAGTTTCGGCCGCCCAACCCGAGCCCGCAGCTGTGATGCTGATCGGCTTCCTGAACACGTTGCCGCCGGTCGTGCGCACGGTCGCAATAGCACGCATCGGCGACACTTGGCGCAAGCGGGTCTCGATCATGCGATCGAGTTCGGGCGGCGCGACATAGCCGCCGTCCTGGCCGCCCGGCGGATCGCCGACAACCGACAGCGCCTTCGACTCGTATTGCGTGAGAGCCGAAATGTCGCCGCGGCGCAGATAGGCGTGCCAGGCCGATTTGTGCTCGCTCACCGCCGGATCGACGGCGAGACCCGGGCGGCGCCCTGCGAGCGCGACGCGTTCGATCAGGGCCTTCTGCTCGGTCAACGTCCGGTCGATGCGGTCGACCTTCTCTTCCAGCAGCACGTCGCTGCGCTTGCTCTCGATCGCCTCGAGGCGGGCGTCGTTGGCCGCCTTGAACTCTTCGAACGCGCGCATGAGGGCGTCCGCCGCGCCCGGAGGCGCGGCCTTCGTTTCTTTCTTCACGTCTTTCTCCTTAAGCAGCGCGGACGATCTCTCGCGCAAGGTTGAGCCGCGCCTGCGGCTGCATCGGATGTGTCACGATCGACACCTCCAGAAGTTCGATCTCGCTCAGCACGCGGACGCCGCCGGCGCTGCGATGCTGCACGACCGGCACGAAGCCGATCGAGAGCCCGTCGACGCCGCGCCCGATCATGCGCTTGGCGCGCGGCGCCCCGGCGAAGCGCTCGTCGATCCCTCCGCGCAAGAAGAGACCGCGGCCGTCTTCAAACACCTCGTTCCAATGGCCCGCGAGCAAACGCGGCTCGTGCTCCACCAGCATCGGCAACGGTTCGTAGAGTCGCGCCAAGCTTGCGGCGAAGGCGCCGGCGCGGACGATGTCGCGCATCTGATCTTCGACGCCGAACAAGGCGGCGTAGCCTTCGACGATCATTCGCGGTCCAGCCGCCGTTCGATGCGCGCAAGCGAACGGCGCGCCTCGGCGAGCTGCTCTTCCAACCGCGCGAGACGTTCGGCGACTTCCGGCTGCGTCGCCACCGCCTGCTCGACCTTGTCGAGCCGTGCGGCTGCCCGTCCCGCCCAGATCAGACCGCCGGCCGTCTCCAGAAAAAGAGCGAGAATCAGCGCCAGCGTAATGCGCGGATCGATCTTCATGGCGCGCGCTCCGGCGCATCGACGCCGGCCAGGCGGCGTTTTTCTCCCGTATCGAGGAAATCAGCGCTCGCGAGCCGCGCCCAAAGCGCTTCGCGCTCGATCGTCAGCGCCGGCACTTTGTCGATATCGACACTGACTGCGGCCGGCGGGCCCGGCCAGCGATCGCCGAGCCAGGATTCGATCGCACGCGCGGCCTTCATCGCCAGCGGCAGCGCCGTTTGGCGCCAGAAGGCGAGATTGGCTTCGCGATAGTTCGAGTAAGTGTTGTCGCCCGGAATGCCGAGCAGCATCGGCGGCACGCCGAACGCCAGCGCAATGTCGCGCGCCGCGGCGTGCCGCGCTTCGATGAAATCCATGTCCGCCGGCGAAAGCGACATCGGCCGCCATTCCAGTCCGCCTTCGAGCAACATCGGCCGCCCCGCATTGGCGGCGCCGACATGCATGCCTTCCAATTCCTGCTTCAAGCGCTGGAATTGCTCGTCGCCCATCCGATCTGAGCCGCCCGGTCCGGTGAAGACAAGCGCCCCACTCGGGCGCGCGGCGTTGTCGATCAGCGCCTTGTTCCAGGCGCCGCCGGCATTGTGCGTGTCGATCGAGAACGCCGCCGGCTCCATCGGCGAAAGCCCGTACCAATCGTCGACGGGATTGAAGAGTTTCAGATGCAGGATCGGCGCATCGTTGCTGACCGGATCGCGATCGAAGCGGCGCACGTTCGACCCGACCCGGTGCTCCCAGCCGACCGGCCAGCCGTCGGCGCCCGGAATGACGCTCATGCGATCAGGCCGCAGCACGTAGAGTTCGGAAGGCGCGTCGCCTGCGAGCGAGGCCGCCTCGAGGTAGGCGTTCCCCGCCACCTGCAGGTGGCCGTAGAACGTTTCCATCAATTCAACGCCAGTTTGCTCGGGATTTGGCCGCGCGAGCAGGCGCGCCAGCGGGTGATCGTTTGGACCCACGTTCAGCGGCGCGCTCGCGGCGGCTTCCGCGATCATGCGCACGCAACGATAGGCGATGGCGTTGCGCGCATAGCCCTCGCGTGCAAACGCGGCGGGATCGCGCATCGGCCAGGCCGGTCGCCCCGGCGCATGCCAGGCCATGAGTTTGCGCTCCGCGCGCCGAGCGCGGAGTTTTCGTATCCAATCGAACATGAGTCTCTTTCGTTAAAGCATCCGGATGCGCGGCTGCGCTGCGCCGCCGAGCATCAAATCCGTCAGCGCCCACACCAGCGCATCGAGCCGGTCCGGGCTTTCGCCGTAATCTTCCGCGCCGAAGGCGCACATCTGATCTTCCAGATCAGGAAACGCCGCGGCGTGCTTGACGCGCCCCTGCGCGTAAAGCGTGGCAATCGGTTGTGCCCGCGCGCGTTTGCCTTCACTGGCGCGGACAAGCCGCACATAGAACTCCGGCGCAGCCGCCTTCAGCACCGAGCGCACCATCTCGCCGCCATTGTTGGCTTCGGCGACGATGGCATGCGCGCCGACCGATCGCGCAAGCTCGGCTGCGCGCGACGCCCAGATTTGCGGCTGCACGCCCTGGACGCTGGCGTCCGCCAACACCCAAGCTTCGCGCGCGAAACCTTCGCCGCGAACGGCCGCTGCGATGATGCCGCATTCGGCGGCGTCCGGACCGACGCCCGCCGGCGGATCGACGGCGACGACAATGCGATCGAAACTGCCCTCAACCCGTTCGCGCACTGCTTCCAGGTCGCCACGCCGCCACAAGGCGCCCTCTGCGTCTTCGATATATTCCCCGAGCAATTCCTGGCGGTGCCGCACCGATCCTTCCCAACGTGCATTCACCGCCGCCACGAAGTTCGGCGACAGATTGTGCGCGTTCTCCCATGTCGCGGCGCGCGTTATGACGGTGTCGGGCGCATCGAGCAGCCGCTTCAGCGTGCGGCTCGGACGCGGCGTCGTTGTCACCATCATGCGCGGGTGTTGGCCCAGCCGCAGCGCGTGCTCCAGCGTTTGCAGCGTCTGCTGCGGATACGACCAGAAGCACAATTCATCGCACCAGGCCGCATCGAACTGCGGCCCGCGCAAGCTATCGGGATCCTCCGCAGACAGGCACGCCGCCTGCGCGCCGTTGCTCCACACCAGCCGCCGCCGGCTCGCCTCATAGCGAGGGCGCGCGCCCGGAAGCGAGCGCACGCCCGAAGGTCCCTCGATCATCACTTCACGCACGTCGTGAAAAGTCGGCCCGATCAGCGCGATGCGACCAGCGCGACCGCGGCGCGCCAGTCCGGACACCCATTCGGCCCCGGCGCGCGTCTTACCGGCGCCGCGTCCGCCCATGAACACCCAGGTGCGCCAATTGCCGACGGGCGGCTGCTGCGCGGGCTGAGCCCACCAGAAAAAGTCACGTTGCAGCGCCCGTTGCAGCGATACGGGCAAGAACATCGGCAGGAGCGCTCTCTGATGCTGCTTCAGCGAAGCGAGCAAGGCGGCGCCGCAGTTCTGCACGACAGGCTTCGTCATCATCCTCCCAGGCGGCGGCGCGCTGTTCGACCAGGAACTCGGCGACGTCACGCTCCGCCTTCACGATGGCCGACACCGCCTTGGCGCGGCGCTCGCCTTGGACAGCGTCGCCTTTGTTCAGCGCATCCCGCGCCTCCTCCAGCATGGCGCGAAGGGGCGCCGCGAACTCAGTCACCGCCTCATCTCCTCTCAAAACCCAATTCTCGACCGTGCCGGAACTCTACCACCGCTCCGGTTCGGTCGGATTGATTTTGCATCGATGCCCAAAAATCACGGACTTAGACGCGTAAACGCATGGATACGCAGGGCGCCTATCCGCGTTTCTTCTGGCCAGAATTCGGCCATACCTCTATTGGACACCCGCTCCGGAGACTCCTTTGTCCGACAACAACCGGCCTGATTTCCGCCGCAGCATCGACTGGGCGAAGGTGCGCGCCGCCGCGGCGCAGGAGCACCTCAACCGCGTGCTCGGCCAGCGCATGACCTGGCGCAAAGTCGCCAGCATCGCCGCCGGCGGCGTTTTGTTGTTCGTCGTCTCGCTCTGGCTCTGGATCTATTGGGGCCTGCCGCGCGTGCCCGACGCCGACTCGCTCTGGGCGCTGAACCGGCAGGAATCTGTCATGTTCGTCGACCGCGAAGGCGAAATCCTCGGCGTCCGCGGCCCCTATTACGGCAACCGCGCACGTCTCGGCGAAATCCCCGACTACGTTCCCCAGGCCTTTCTCGCCATCGAAGACCGGCGTTTCTACGAACACGAAGGCGTCGACCGCATGGCGGTGCTCCGCGCCCTCATCGCTAACCTGCGCGCCGGTGAAACCGTGCAGGGCGGCTCGACCATCTCGCAGCAGCTCGCGCGCAACCTCTTCCTCACGCCCCGCCAGACGCTGAACCGCAAGCTCAGAGAAATGGTGCTCGCTTCGCGCATCGAACGGCGGCTGACCAAGGACGAGATTCTCGAACTCTATCTGAACCGCGTCTATCTCGGCGATCAGGCCTATGGCGTCGACGCCGCTGCCCGCCGCTTCTTCGGCAAACCGTCGTCGGAGCTGACGCTTGCAGAAGCGGCGATGCTCGCAGGCCTGCCGAAAGCGCCCTCGCGCTCGGCGCCGACCGAAAGCCTTGAGCGCGCCACCGCGCGCCAGCACGTCGTGCTCGAAGCCATGGTCGATGCGGGCTTCATCACGCCTGAGCAGCGCGACGAAGCGCGGGCGCAGGAAATCCGCGTCGTCGAGCGCCCCAACGTCGAGCGCGCCATGGGCTATGCCTTCGACCTCGCCGTGGAGCAGGCGCGCGCCGTCGTCGGCCGCGACACGCCCGATCTCGTCATCCAAATGACGATCGACCGCGATACCCAGGAAGCCGCGGCGAATTCCATCCGCCGCCGCCTCGGCAACCGCGCCTTCGGCCGCCGCCCGCTGCAAGCCGCGATCGTGGCGCTCGACCGCGACGGCGGCGTGCGCGCGCTTGTCGGCGGCACCGACTACAACACCTCGAAGTTCAACCGCGTCACTCAAGCCCAGCGCCAGCCCGGCTCCGCGTTCAAGACCTTCGTCTATACCGCGGCGATCGAATCCGGACTGGACACCGAGGACGTGCGCTACGACGAGCCGATCGTCATCGATGGCTGGCGCCCGCGCAATTACGACGAAGGCTATCGCGGCGCCGTCACCTTGCGCACGGCGTTCGCGCTTTCGATCAACACAGTTGCGGCGAGCGTGGCGGACGAGGTCGGCCCGCCGCGCGTCGCCGACGTCGCCCGCCGCTTGGGCGTGAACAACATGCCGGCGCGCAACGCCTTTGTGCCGCCATCCATTGCGCTGGGTTCGATCGAAGTCACGCTTTGGGACATGGTCAGCGCTTTTGGCGTCTACATGAACGACGGCATGCGCGTCGATCCGCACATCGTGCAGCGCGTGACCAATACGGCCGGACAGGAAATCTATGTCCGCCCGCCGTTCAACGCCCCGCGCGTGCTGGATGAAGAAGTCGTGCGCCGCATGACCAGCATGATGGGCGCGGTCGTTTTGCGCGGCACCGGCACCGGCGCCCGCATCGGCGATCGCGACATCGCCGGCAAGACCGGCACCAGCTCGGATTGGCGCGACGCCTGGTTCGTCGGTTATAGCCGCGACTTCACCGCCGGCGTCTGGGTCGGGCACGACGACTTCACGTCGATGGGCCGCACCACCGGCGGCACGTTGCCGGCGCAAATCTGGGCCGACACCATGCGCGTCGCCCACGAAGGCGTCGAAAACCACGCGTTGCCTGGCATCGAGCAGCCGGCCTACACGCCTGCACAGGTCGAGATGGCGAGCTTTTTCGATGAACTCGCCAACGCCTTTGGCGACTCGCCCGGTGACGACGACGACGACGACTTTCCCGACCTCGGCGACATCTTCAACTAGATGGCTGCGCTCGCGCACGTCAAAGGCCTGGCGCTGACGCTGGGCGGGGCGCCGCTGTTCGACGGCGCGGAATTCGTGCTGCATCAGGGCGAGCGCACCGCCTTCGTCGGCGCCAACGGCGCGGGAAAATCTACGCTGATGCGGATGATGGCGGGACTGACCGCACCGGACGCAGGCGAGATCGTCTACGCCTCCGGCGTCACCGTCGCCTTTGCGCCGCAGGACTCGCGCTTCGACAGATTCGTTACGCTGCGCGATTATGCGCGCGCTCCGTCTGTCGCACTCACTGGATCGAACATCGAGGCGCCAGCGCACGCCGCCGAAGCCGCGCTCACATCGTTCGGCCTAGATCCCGATCGCGCGCCGCACGGGCTATCCGGAGGCGAAGCGCGGCGTGCCTCGCTGGCGCGCGCGCTTGCGGCGGACGCCGACATTCTGCTGCTGGATGAGCCCACCAACCATCTCGACATCGCCGCGATCCAGGACCTCGAACAGCGCATCGCCGCCTTCCACGGCGCCTGCCTCGTCATCAGCCACGACCGCCGATTCCTCGAACGCGTGACGACCGCGACGCTCTGGCTGCGCCAGCGCAAGCTGATCAAGAACAATCGCGGCTATGCGGCTTTCGAGGACTGGGCCGAGGCCGTCGAAACGGAAGACGCGCGGCAGATGGCGCGGCTCGAAACAAACCTCAGGGCGGAGGAGCATTGGCTCCGGCGCGGCGTCACCGCGCGGCGTTCCCGCAACGAAGGCCGCCGCCGGCGCCTCATGGCGATGCGCGCCGAGCGGCGCGAGCGCAAGCACCTGAGCGCGACGCCGGCGGCGTCGCTCACCGCCCAACGCGGCGCCGAGTCAGGCCGGCTCGTCATCGAGGCCAAAACGGTTAGCAAGTGCTACGGCGAGCGCCCGCTAATTGCGAACCTCTCGCTGCGCATCATGCGCGGCGACCGCGTCGGCGTCGTCGGCGCCAATGGCAGCGGCAAGACGACGTTGCTCGAAGTGCTGCTCAAGCGCCGCAACCCCGACAGCGGCAGCGTCCGCCTCGGCGACAACCTCACCATCGCCTATGTCGATCAGCAGCGCGACATCATCGACGATAACGCCACGCTGAAGGAGGCGCTGACCCCGCTTGGCGGCGACCAGGTGATGGTGCGCGGAACGCCGCGCCACGTCGCCTCCTACGCCAAGGAGTTTCTGTTCACGCCCGAACAATTGCACCAGCCTGTCGCAGCGCTCTCCGGCGGCGAACGCAATCGTCTGGCGCTTGCCATCGCGTTGGCCAAGACCGCCAACCTGCTTGTGCTCGATGAACCCACCAACGATCTCGACATGGATACGCTCGATGCGCTCGAGGACATGCTCGCCGCCTATGACGGCACGGTGCTGATCGTCAGTCACGACCGCGCCTTCCTCGACGGCGTCGCCACGCAAATCGTCGGGCCGGTGGGCAACGGAAAATGGGCTGAAACGCCGGGCGGCTGGTCTGACTTCGAACGCGAACACAGCGCTCAGTTGGACCGCCGACGTCCCTTGTCCGCCATGGCTCGAACAGCAAAGGCGGAAGCTGGCGCGGCAAGACCGCCGCGCAAGCCGACCAAGCTCAGCTACAAGGACGAACGCCGCGCCGCCGAACTCGATGTGCTTTTGCCTAAGCTCGCCGCCGAGATCGCCGCACTCGAAGCCAAGCTCGCCGATCCTGACGCGTTCGCCAGCGGCGCCTTCGCCGCCACTGCTGCGCGGCTTGAAGCCGCACGCGCCGAACGCGAGGCCGCCGAAGCCGAGTGGCTCGACATCGAACTCCGGCGCGAGGCGCTCGGCGCACAAGAGTGAATCACTTGTTAACCAAAGCAGCCGCAGCTTGCGGGCATGCGAAAACTGATCCTTGCGGCGCTGATGCTTGCGCACGTCGGCGCGGCGTGGGCGCTGGGCGAACCAAACACCGCCCGCCCCGGGGCCGCGTTCGCCATTCTCGAAGCCGAAAGCGCCGGGGCCTGCGAGCGGCTTTGCGTTGAAGACACGCTCTGCATGGCCTGGAGCTACCGCGACAATCTCTGCGAATTGAAGGCCGTGGTGCCGCGTGCGATCGCCGAGGACGGGAGCGTTTCTGGCGTCAGCGCACGCGCGCCGGCCTCGTTGCGCACGACGCCTATGCGCGAGGCAATGGCGGAGGAACGCTCGCCTCTGCAGCCGCCGGCAAGTGTGGAATCGGCAACCGAAACGATCAGGCTCGCCGCGGAAGCCGACCTCTCCGATCAACTGCTCGGCGGCCTGTCGCCCGAGGGCGACCTCCGCGTTCGGCTCGGAAACTGAAGTTCCCAGGTAGGATTTATTTACCGCACGCAACCTAGTTTTTGTCCGATTGAGGAGTCTCCCCAGCCATGTCTCAAGCCCGGTTCGCGAAGTTGGTCGATCTGGCGCGCACCACTGACAGCGACCAGCGCCGCGAATTGTTGCGGGAAGTCACCGATCTCTTCTTCGAGACCTCCGGCAGCCGCAATACGCGTGAGACCGCGCTCTTCGACGATGTGCTCCAGCTCGTCGCGGCCGAGATGCAAGACAGCGTCCTGGCCGAACTTTCCGAGCTCTTTGCCGACGCCAACGACGCGCCCATCGGTCTGATGCGCGATCTCGCCAACCATTCCTTCGAGATCGCTGGTCCGGTGCTTCAGCGCAGCAGGGTGCTTGATGAGCAGACGCTGCTGCAGATCGTCAACTACCAGAGCCAGCAGCACATCAAGGCCGTCGCCCAGCGCGAGGACGTGAGCGAGACGGTGTCCGAAGCCATCGTTAAATTCGGCGACGACCACGCGCTCGATGCTCTGATCCGCAATGACGGCGCCAGGATTTCGCGTGGCTGCATGGAAGCCGCCGTCGACCGCGCCCGCCGCAACACGCTGTTGCATGAGGGCGTGGTCGGACGCTCGGACTTACCGCTCGATCTTGTGAACGAAATGTACTTCGTGGTCGAGAACACGCTGCGCGACCAGATCATGAAGCGCAACGCCTCGGTCGATCCCGCAACCCTCGACGCCGCGCTCGGCAAGGCCCGCGAACGCATGCGCCAGAATGTCGGCGACATGGGCGCGGAAGCCAAGAATGCCATGGCCTTCATCCAGTCGAAGAAGAACAGCGGCGAACTCAATGCGCGCCTCTTGGTCTCGCTCTATCGCGAAGCCAAGCAGACGCACTTCCTCTACGGCCTGTCCGAGATCACCAATCTCGAGCCGGAGACCGTCGCCGAGCTGATCAACCGCCGCGACATCGACGGGCTGGCCATGATCTGCCGCGCCGCCGGCATCGAGCGCCCGCTGTTCGTCACGCTTGCCGTGCTTTCCTGCGGTGGCGACGAAGCCATGCAACGCGCCGAGGAATTCGGCCGCATGTACAACAACGTCCCCGTAGAAGCCGCCCAACGCGCCATGCGCTTCTTCAAAGTACGCAAGAACGCACAGGCGGCTTAAGCCGCCCGCTCCTTCGCTGCGCTGAACCTCACCTTCGGGTTCTTCTCCTGTACGTACCCGATCTCCCAGGAACTCTTGCCCAGGAACACCGGCGCGCTGTCGACGTCCTCGGCCATCTGCGCCGATGATTTTTCCAAGAATGCTTCGAGATCGGCGCGGTTCTCGGCGCTGACCCAGCGCGCCGCCTGATAGGGCGAGGCTTCGAAAATCACGTCGAGCCCGTACTCTGCCTTCATCCGCTCATCGAGCACGTCGAATTGCAGCGCCCCCACCGCGCCGACGACGAGATCGCCGCCATGCACCGGCTTGAACACCTGCGTCACGCCCTCTTCGCCAAGCGAGTCCAGCGCCTTGCGCAAATGCTTCTGCTTCAGCGGGTCCTTCACCCGCACGCGCTTCAGGATTTCCGGCGCAAAGTTCGGAATGCCCTGAAACACAACATCGCCACTTTGCGAAAGCGAGTCGCCGACACGCAAGCCGCCGTGACTCGGAATTCCGATCACGTCGCCCGGAAACGCATCGTCCGCGATCTCGCGGTCCTGCGCCATGAACATCATCGGATTGTGGACGTTGAAGCCTCTGCCGGCGGCGCTCTTCAGCGTCATGCCTCGCTGAAACTTGCCCGATGAAATGCGGAAGAAGCCGACGCGGTCGCGGTGTTTCGGATCCATGTTCGCCTGGATCTTGAAAATGAAGCCGCTGACGTCGTTGCGCCCCGGCGAAATCTCGGTCGCCTCGCCCTTCACCGTCGCCTTCTGCGGCCGCGGCGCCGGCGCGTGCGCGCCGAGCCCGGCCAGCAATTCCAACACGCCGAAGCGGCGAAGCGCCGAGCCGAAATAAACCGGCGTCAAATGTCCTTCGCGGAACGCCGCGAGATCGAACTTAGGCAAGCCTTCGCGCGCCAGCTCCGCCGTCTCCAGCAATTCTGCGCGCTCGATGTCCGGCACTGCCGCCAGAAACGGCGCGCTCTGCACGCCCATGCGTTCGGCGGGCTTCAACCCTTCGTCGTCTGCGCTGGGGCGATGGTAGGCCAGGAATTCGTTGCGCTCGAGATCGAGCATGCCGCGAAAACGCTGACCCGAGGCCGCAGGCCAGTACATCGGCGCGGTATCCATCGCCAGCTTGGAATGAATCTCGTCGAGCAGCGCGAACGGATCCTGCGCTTCGCGGTCCATTTTGTTGATGAAAGTCGTGATCGGGATGTCGCGGAGGCGGCAGACTTCGAACAGCTTCAGCGTCTGCGGCTCGATGCCCTTGGCTGCATCGAGCACCATGATCGCGGAGTCCGCGGCCGTGAGCGTGCGGTAGGTGTCTTCCGAGAAGTCCTCGTGGCCGGGCGTGTCGAGCAGATTGAACACGAGCCCGCCGTGCTCGAACATCATCACCGAACTCGACACCGAGATGCCGCGCTCGCGTTCGATCTTCATCCAATCCGAACGTGTGCGCCGCGCCTGTCCGCGCGCCGCCACTGCGCCCGCCAGGTGGATGGCGCCGCCGGCGAGCAGCAGGCTCTCCGTCAGCGTCGTCTTGCCGGCGTCGGGATGCGAGATGATCGCGAACGTACGGCGGCGCGCGGCCTCGGTGGCGGGATCGGACATGGGATCCAGGTGTTAGGTGCTAGGTGTTAGGGACACGATGCGACCCCATGGCGCGATTACCCAACTAACACCCAGAACCCAACACCCAGAACCTACTCGACCGGCTCCTGCAAGAAATGCCGTCCCTGGCGATCCTCGATCTCGATGACCCAAAGATCGGGATCGCCCGCGCGGCGCTTGCGGACATACTCATCCACGTCCGCCTCCACATCGCCCAGCTCCCCGGCCGACAAATCGAGCCATATCCGCTCACCTTCGCCGTTGCGCGCCGGCCCATAGAGCCGCGCCCTGCCGTCAAGCGTGGCGACCTTCACCAACACCGCGCCCGCGTCCGCATCGCCCTTCTTGACCACGCCCGCAAAGGCGCCCGCGATCTCGGCGCGGCGGATGAGCGCACTCGCCCAGAACTCGGTTTTCAGCTCGTCCATCGCCGCCATTCACCAGAACGCAAGAAGATGAGCTTAACCTTTACGCTCCCCATGCGCTTCCACTTCCTTGCCCTCGCCCTTGGCATGACGACGACCGCCGCCGCGACCGAGCCCCTGAACGCGCGCGCCGCCTTCGTGGAACGGCGCGCCCTGCTCGAGGCGGACGCGCAATGCCGCCTCTTCACGCCCGACATCCGTTCGGCCCTGACCGTCGGCGTCGCCCAGGCCCGCGGCGCGCTGCTGCGCGCCGGCTGGACCAGTGCCAACATGCGCTCGCTCGAATCCGCCGCCGTCAGCGCCGCGCGCAGCCGCGCCTGCAACGATCAACGCACGGCGGTCGCTGCCGACGACGCCCGGCGCGCGTTTTCGTCGTGGATCAATGTCAGCGCCATGGAGTTTCCCGGCTGGGAGCGTTCCTGGCGCGCGCGCCGCACCAGCGGCGAGGGCTGGCGGCTCAGCCAAACCATCGACGCGGCAACGTTCGGCGTGCGCCAGCGCGATGAGGTGCAACATCTGACGCTGGTCGTCCCAGTGTCGCCGCGTGCGGCGCCGCCAGCCACCGCGCAGCTCATCATGCGCAACGTCGCGCGCGCCGGCGTGCGCGAGATTCCGTTGACGCAGCGCGTCTCAGAGGGCCTTGCCGCCGGGCTGCCGGCGCCGAACGGATCGGTGGCACTGCCTTCGGCGCGCACATTGGAGCGCATCGACGGACGCCAGCACGCCGTCTTCACCTTCCCGGACACAGCCTTCCGCGACCTGGTCGCGCTCGATCCGCGCGAAACCGTGGAAATCCGCCTGACCACCGGCCGCAGCGTGCAGCGGTTGTTGATCGAAGTCGGCGACATCGCCGCCGCGCGCGCATTCCTGACAATCCGCTAGCCGCGACGCCCCGCCAATAGCTGCACCGACCAGCACCACGCATTCGGCGTGAGTTGCCGGTGAAGGGTGTTCGCCGCGCCCAGTAGATGGTTGGGGCTGCCCGGGCGCGGCGACTGCGATCCAGAATCCGGTTCGGATGGCTCGATCGCCGGCGCGCAGAATGGGCCATCAGGGCGTCGATTGCACAATCCTTTTCGGTCAATGCAGCGCTCGCGCGTGACCCAATTCGGGTCGCCACGGCTCTGCTCATTAACCCCGCTTTTCCTCGGCGGCGGCAGCTTCCGCGCATGGCACAAAGCGCGCTGACGATCGAACGTTTGGCTTTGCGGCGTTCGCCATTGATCGAACTCCTGCAACAGCTTGGTTTTCGGGCCGTGGTGTCGGCATTCTCGACGCTCGACGCATTCGAACGCATGCAGCTTGTCGTGTTCGATGCAGTCTTCGTCGAAGTGGAACGGCTCGATGACCCTGGCTTCGATTTCGTCCGCGACGTGCGCTTCGGCGCCGAAGATTTCCGCCGCACGCCGATCATCGTGGTGAGCAGCGGCAGTTCGCGGCTGATGTTGAGCAAGGCGCGAGATTGTGGCGCGAGCGGATTTCTGGTCAAACCGTTTTCGCGCGCATCAGTCGCGGCGCAACTTGCGCGCGCGGTGAACGACGGACGCCAATTCGTCGCGACGACGGGCTTTGCCGGCCCGGACAGACGACGCTGGAAGGACCCGAACTATCGCGGACCTGAACGACGTGCGACCGTGCGGCACACGCTCCTGATCGATTAGCATCTTTTGCGCTGGCTCACCGGCCGCGTACCTTTGCGGGATATCGCAGGAAGCAGCATGGCAGACGAAATCGCTCCGCACCTTCGCCCGATAACGTTCGCCGCAACGGAATTGACGTTGGAGCTACTCTATCTGTTGCAGTCATACGCCAACAAAGATCTCGAAAGCGTCGCGATCCTTCTCTGCGTAACAGACGCTACGATGCGCCCTTTCATGAACAATATAGCGCCCGGCGCCCTCGTGTTGACCGCCGAGCGGCCGTCAGACGACATCCGCGGCGCCATCTCACGGAGAATGATCGCCGAGAAAACGGGCTTGTCGAGGGAGACCGTCAGGCGAAAGACCCAGGAATTGGCCGAAGCCGGGCTGATCGTCATCGACGAGGACGACCGCGTGCGTTCGGCACAGCGTCTCGGCGAAGGCGACTTCCAGCGTGTCGTCGAAGGCGGGCATCGTGCCGTGATGCGCTATAGGCGGCGGCTGGAAGCGTGCGGCATTGCCTGGGACTGCATCAAGGGATAGCCACGCGAGCGCGCGTCATTCAGCCTTCCGTGCGCTCCGCCAGCACCGGCATCGTAATCCGCACCAGCGCGCCGCCGCCCGGCGCATCGTGAAAACTCAACGCGCCGCCGTGCAAACCCGCCAGCGCGCGCACCAGCGAAAGTCCGAGCCCAGTGCCTTCCGCGCGCGCGCCGCCCGACCCGCGCTCGTAGGCTTGCCCCAGCTTCGCGCGATCCTCTTCCGGAATGCCCGGCCCGTTATCGATCGTGTCGAGCTGCAGCGATCCGTCCACGGCCTTCGCCTCCACCATCACCCGCCCGCCCTCCGGCGTGAACTTGATGGCGTTGCCGACCGTATTGATCAGCATCCGCTTCACGGCCCGATCGTCGGCGCGCACGTTGAGCGGCGTTTGCGGCGTGAGCAGCCCGAGCGCAATCTGCTTCCGCTCCGCGCTATCGAGCGACAGCCGCACCACGTCCTCGACGAGGTTGCGGACATCGAACGTCTCGATCTGAAGATCGAACCGCCCTGCCTCGATCTTCGACAGATCGAGCAGATCGTTCACGAGTCCGAGCAGGTGCGCGCCGCTCTTTCGGATCAGCCCGGCGTATTCGACATAGCGGTCGCTGACCTCGCCGAAGATGCGCCGCTCGATCATCTCGGAGAACCCGAGAATATGCGTCAGCGGCGTGCGCAGTTCGTGGCTGACTTCCGCCACGCGCGCGCTGATGGCGCCGTCTCCCGCGCCGCCTCCGCCGCGCTCAGCCGCCACCATCAGCCACGCGATCACCGCCAGCGTCCCCGCGCTCATCAGCGCGGCGAACGGCCCGATATGGCCGCCCGCGTCGAGGGGCGCGAGCCAGTAGCCCACGGCATACCCAAGCACAGCGCCCGCGCCGGCGATCACCGTCCAGCGCCTCAGCGTGAGCGCCAGCGCCGGCGCCATCAGGAGCGCCACCGCGAGCGGCGACCCCGCCCCGCCGGTTCCCGCAACCAGCCCGGCAGCGGCGAGAACCCAAACCGAAATGAAACCGAGCGCCGCCCATCTCAGCCGCAGCCACGGCAACAGGATGAATCCGATTAACCCTGGCGCGATGGCGAGCGCCGAGGCGGCGGCCACATCGCGCGGATCTCCACCGAAAAACACCGCGCCCAAACCAGCGGCGGCGACGCATGCAAGCCAAATCCAGCCCGCTAGCGCTAGAACAGCTGCCTTTGGCGCTGCTTTTGCACCTGGCCTTACCGCCCTTTGTGTTGACACAGAAACGCCGCTCGCGAGTAAAAGACTTCTTAACGCGCTGGGGGACACGATGCCCGTTCCGAGTCGTGCTCGGAAGCGGACTCGCCAATCTAGTTCTAGGGGAGCAGAAGCCGATGCGTAGCCTTGCGGTCTGGACCACAACCGCGGCCGTCGCCCTTCTCGGCGTCGCCAATGCACAAACCACAGCTCCGGCCGAGGCCGGCGCTGCGAGCGCTGGCGACCTGCAGACTGCGGTCACCGCCTACGCCGCTTATCAAAGCGACGTTTCAGAATTGCGCACCGCCAATTTGCGCGACGCCAATTCGCTCGACGCCGCGCTCGATCGCGTCGGCCGGCACAATCGCGAAGAACTCACGCGCGGCTGGATCGCCTACGGGTCGAACATCGCCGCCCAATCGCCGGCGTTCATGCAGGGCGTGCGCGACGCCGCCGCTTATTACGGCCGCGACGCCGTGATCTGGGCGGTCACAGTCGATCCCTCCTACGCGCGCGGCCTGCGCGGCGGCCAGGAAGCGACCTCGATGCTGCTCAGCTCGGCCAACGCCGACAGCGCGCGCATCATCAGCGTCGCCGACCGCTACCAGGAAATGGCCTATTCGCTGCAGCGCCAGCGCTGGGCCAACGCCGTCGCCCCCGGGCAACCGGCGCGCATCCAGCGTGTTCGCGCGCTTGGCCGCGAAGGCTCGCCCGACAACGCCGTGCCCGCCGAAGTCTCGCCGCGCCTCGCCGTTGCCCCGCTGAGCCTGTCTCCCTCGACCGACCCCTCCGTCTATGGCGGGCGCCGGTTCTGGGACGCGGTCCGCGGCGGCGATCAGGTCGTCGAAGTTTCGTCGACGCCGGCCGCGGCGCAATGGCGCGTCAACGCCACGCGCGGCGAAGCGCTCGACCGCATGAGTGCGGTCGCGGCGCTGCAAGCGCTCGACGCCACCACTTCGCACCGCAGCGCCATCACCCAGCTCATCAACGATCAGCGCTCGAACGATTGCTTCGAGATGGCGCAGCTGCAGCTCTATCAATGCATGTCGGCGGCGCGCTTCCGCTATGAGAACGCCTTCTGCCTCGGCCAGCACGGCCTGCGCGACATCGGCCTCTGCATCGGCGCCGTCGCTCAGCCCGACACCACCGCCATGACCCCGGTCTCCGGCCACGGCGGACGCGACTAATCTGGAGTGCCGGCGTCTTCGCCGGCTGCACAATCGAACTGAAACGCGGGCTCTTGGGCCCGCGTTTCTTTTTCCAGGCTAGCCCAGCGAAGGCATGCTGAGTCCTTGCTCTACGGCGCAGCAACGCGCATCTCAGATGCCATGTCCAGCATCGATCAAGCTGTCCAAGAGCTTTCGGACGAATTTGCACTCCTTCCCGACTGGGAGGAGCGCATTTCGCACGTGATCGAGCTCGCGCGCTCACTTGAGCCGCTGAGCGAAGGCGAACGCAACGAAGAGACACGCGTGCGCGGCTGCGTCAGCCGTGTCTGGCTGGTCAGCGAACGCCGCCCGGAGGCGCCGGAAAAGCTCTATTTTCGCGGCGATTCCGATGCGCACCTGGTGCGCGGCGAGATCGCCATGCTGCTGCGCATCTTCTCCGGACGCATGCCGGCGGAAATCCTATCGGTCGATCCGCGCGCCGTGTTCGAGCGGCTTGGGTTGAAAGACGCCCTCACCGCGCAGCGCTCCAACGGCCTCTTCTCGATGATGAACCGGATTCAGCAGGAAGCGCGCGGCGTGGCCTGATCAGAGCACGGCGGCGAGTTGCGCCAAGCCCAGTTTCAGCGCCAGTTTGCCCGAGCGCTGCGGCCACGCCTCCGTCCGCTCCAGCACATCGAGCCCGACTTCGTGCAGACAGACGCGCTCGACCACACGCCGCAGCGGCGGCGCCAGCCGCTCCAATGCCCCGGCGACGCGCTTGCGCGCATCGCAGCGCCGCGCCATCGCCGCTTCTTGTGCGTTGGCAGCGCCGCGCGGCGCCGCGCCGATCGGCGCGGCGGTCCAATCCGAGCCGCGCAGCATGCCGATCTCCACCAACGCCCAGTCGCGCCGCAACCGGTTGGCGGCCGCAAGTTCAGCGGCGTCGAACCAGCTTCTGCCCGCGGCGTCCTTCAGGTTCGCGAGACGGCGCATCACGGCGTCCGGATCCAGTCCGCGCACCATGCGTGTCGCGCCGTCGTCGTCGATCACAGCGCGATCTTCGATCGCAACATGCTGCGCGGCAAACGCTTCGCTTTCGAGCACGGCTTGCCTGCGCACCCGCGCCCATCCTGCGCTGGTCAGCACATAGCCGCCGTCTTCGCGCGGCGCGATGGCGCCATCGGATTCCAGCGCCTTCGCATCCTGGGCGCTCAGCCTTACCGCCGGGCGTCTGCGACGGTCGCCGCGCGGGTAAACGCCAAACACGCCGTTGCGGCACGGCGCCATGACGGCGCCGGGTTTTGCCAGCTGCGCCAATGCGCGCGCGATGCGCCCCTCGCTCATGCCGGGCGCTCCGCAGCGAACGACTTCGGCGCCACACGCAACATCGCTTCGAGTCCGGCGATCCAGAGATCGAATTGCGCTTCCTCGCGGCGATCTTCGATTGCATGGCACGCATGCGCCACCGTCGAGCGATCGCGTCCGAACGCCGCCGCCACACGCGCCAGGCTCAGCTCGAAGCCCGTATGGCAGAGATACATCGCCACCTGTCGCGCAAACGCGATCTGTACGCCGCCACGCGCGCCATCGAGAATGGAATGCTGCGGAACCCCGAGCGCAAAGCTCGTCACGCTCGCCGCCAGTTCAGCCGACGCCGCGTCTTCCGCGCGTCTTGCCAACACGCCCATTTACCCACACCTCCGATCGACCCAACCGCATGCGCAGGCAGAATAAGGCCGTCTCAGAGCTGTAGGATAGATTTTTTCCTATTTATAGGATTATTTTCCGCAGACCGCAGTTTCAGCCAGTTCTGCGGGATTGGCCGAGTCCCATGCGCTTGGCCAAGTTCGAGCGCTCCTTGGCGTAATTGGGCGCGACCATCGGATAATCGTGCGCCAAGCCCCATTTGGCTCGGTATTCGTCCGGCGTCATGCCGTAGCGAGTCCGCAGGTGGCGCTTTAACGATTTGAATTTCTTACCGTCTTCGAGACAGATGATGTAATCGGCGGTCACCGACTTCTTGATCGATATGGCGGGTTCCTGCGCGTTCTCCGGCTGAACGGGCGCCGCGCCGGCGACCTCAAGCAGAGCATTATGGACCGTACGAATAAGACCAGGCAGGTCCTGCGCCTGCACTGGGTTGGCCGAAATATACGCTGCGGCGATTTCCGCCGTCAGGCGAACCAGGTCTCGCTGGTTTTCCATTGTAATTATCGGGCCGTGCATCAAGTGGAAGACAGATACAGTATAAGTATAGCTTCAGGTGCTGCAAGGGAAAAGCAGCGGTAATTATTCTAACGCGCGTTCATGGTAACTGACTTGTATCAGGTTCGCGCAGGAACAGCCTCAAAACCAAACGAGAACATCTTTACTGCGCTAGGAACATCACCGTCAGCAGCGCCGCGAGCGACAGAAACGAGATCAGCCCAGAACCCAGACGGGCGTAAGGTCTGTCACAGGCGTTGGCCAAACCAGCCAATGCGCGCATGGCGGCGGCGCCGGCGTCTCGCGTCCATTCCTGCCAGGCCCCGTACACCCGCAGCGCCAGCACGCCCGCCCATTCGCCCGCGCCCGCCAACGGCCCGCGATAGAGCGCATCGACGTCAAGCAGATGCACGTCGCGCCGGCGCGGATCGGCCGCGACGCCGCGTAATAACAAATACGCGATCCCGGACGCCCCGAGCACTTGCGCCTGCGAGGCAACGCGATCGAGCGCAAAAGGATCGAACGAAAGCCCGGCCGGCATCAAATCGTAGAGCCAACGCGGCGCCAGCCCAACCGAGGCTGACAAGAACAAGGCGAGCCCTGCGCCAAGCAGCATCGAGAATGGCGCTTCGTGAAGACTTCGCGGCTGTGACGTGGATGCGTACGCTGCAAGCACAGCGCGGAACGCGAGCCCGGCAAGCGCAAGCCCCGGCGCGGCCCAGATCAAGAGCCACAGCCAACGCACATCCCATTCCGCCGCCGCTTCGAGCGCCACAGCGTGCGTGGCGTAGAGCGCAAAGCCGGGCATCGCCGAAATCGCCAGGCCGGCGCCAAGCAACAGCAGCGCACTGATCGGCATGGTTCGCGCAAATCCCGCGACGTGGGAGATGCGCGTGCTGCCGGTGCGCTCGAGCACGCCTCCCAAAGTGAGCTGCAACGCGAGAAAGGCGAGGATCGTCGCGAAAGCATGCGCCTCAGCCGCGGCCAGCGCGAGCGGCGCGCCGATGCCGATGAGCGCCACGCAGACGCCAGTCTGCATCGTCAGCCCATAAGCAGCGGCCCGTCGAAGATCGTCTTCGGCGGCGAGGTAAAACGCGCCGATCACGATCATGAGCGCGCCAATGGGCATGAGCATGGGTTCGGACGGAAACAGCCGCGCCAGCGCGTAGACTCCAAGCATGGTCGTGTAGCTGGAAAGCGCCCCCGCGCCCGCCGGCGATGCATGTGAAATCGAGTCCTTCGGCCAGACGTGCGCGAGTGGCGCGCCGGTGCGGATCAGCAGCGCTGCAAATATGAACGCGCCGCCGAACGTCCCGGTGTCCAGCCGCGTGAACACCGAGCCTTCGGCGCCGGCCGACAAATGGAGCGCGACACCCACGAGGAAGAGCAAACCTTCGAGGCCATGCCAGACCAACAGCCGGACGCCTGCGCGATTGGCGCCCGCAACCGGCGAAGCAAACACGACCCAGGCCGCCGCAAGCCCCGCCAGCGCCGCCGCCGCAACGAAGCTGACGAGGTCCCCGACAAACAAGGCGCAGATCGCGCTGCCCGCGAGCAGCAGAATGGCGGCGTCCTCGTAGCGATTGCGTCTCGCGCCCGAGAAGATGCCGATGGCGATGAGCGCAATCATCATCGCCAGGCCGAAGATGCGGTTGAGCGCATCCAGATTGAGGATGACCACCGGCAAGCCCATTTGCGCGCGCGCCGCGGCGGCCCCGAATTCGTGGTCTAACAGCAGCCAGAGCGCGCTCAGCGCTGCGACCACCATGAGCGGGGCGCGCGCGTTGCGCGGCGTCGTCAAGATCAGCAACGCCGCGAGGATCGGCGCAAAGCCTGGATTAAGCGTCAGGGCCGGCATCGCTGCTCCCCTGCACGCGGCCAAACACGATGCGCGCGACGCGCGAGGCGACGACGGCAAACACGGCGGTGGCGAGGCCGATCGCGGCCGCGGCGCCGGTTTGATCGCCGATCCAGAAGTCGGTGCGGGCGCCGGCGCCGAAATCGAACCCCAGGCCCGCCAGCACCGCAGCGATGCAGAACACCAGCAACACGCCGGTAATGCCGCTCTTCGGCGGAGGCGTGCGCGCGCTCATGGGCCGGGCGTCCAGATCGGCGCCAGAAACGCGGCGAGCGGATCGGCCAGCACGAGCAGCCACAACGTCGCCGCAGCGCTCAAGATTACGGGCGCGGCGAGTAGCACGGATGCGCCGTCGGGCCGTTTGAACGCGTCCGTCGGCGCGCGTGCGGCGAGCGCGTTGGCGGCCAGCGGGCCAAGATGCGTGAATGTCAGGATCGCCGCCACGCCCGCGAGCGCCGCCGCCCAGATCAATCCAGAACCTGCCGCCGCTGTGATCAGCCAAAGCTTCGCCCATGCTCCGGCAAACGGCGGCATGCCGATCATGCTTGCAGATGCGATCGCGAACCCGGCGAACGTCCACGGCATGACGCGTCCCAATCCCGCATAGTCGCTGACATCAGTGCGTCCGGTGATCGCCGCAGTCGTGCCCGCCGCCATCAGCAGCGTCGCCGCAGCGCACGCCAACGCCACGACGTGCAACGCCGCCGCAAACAACCCCGCCGGCAGCGCCAACAGCGCGCCCATCGCAACCGCGAGCGATTGGGCCATGCACGAATAGGCAAGGCGCTCGCGGATATCGCGCTTCGACAGCGCAATCAGCGCCGCCGCGCACATCCCCGTCCCGACCAGCACGATGAGCAGCCACGCCGCAATGGAAGCCAAATGCATCGCCGGCCCGAACACGAACGCAGCGATCTTCAAGAGCCCGATCCCGCCCGCCGGCGCCACAGCGAGCGCCTGGATCGTCACCAGCGCCGGAAACGGACTGCGGCTCGAGAGCGGCAGCCAGCGGTGAAGCGGCGGGATCGCCGCCATCGCCAAGCCGAACACGAACAGCACCAGCAAAGCGTTGGCCGCGAGCGCGTCGACGCGCCCCGCCAACACGCCGCCGGGTTGAAACTCCAATGTGCCAGCGAGCGCGTAGGTCCAGATCATCGCCGGCAAGAACAGTCCGATCGAACTCGCAAGCAGAATGGCGAGGAAGCTGCGCGCCGCGGGACGCGCCTCCTCGTCGCCGCGGTGCGCCACCAGCGGAAACGCCGCCAAGGTCAAGGCCTGGTAGGCCACGAAGAAGCTGAACAAGTTGGCCGAGAGCGCCACCGCCGTCACGGCCGACATGGAAAGTGCAACGAACGCCAGCAAACGCGCTGGCGTCTGCTCCTGCTTGGCCCGCACGATGCCAGCCGCATGCACCGCGTGCAGCACGCCGAGCCCCGTCAACGTCGCCACCATCAGTGCGCCGAGCGGTTCGATCTCGAACGCGAGATCGACGTTCGGCAACGGCCGCGCCAGATTGATCCGCGCCGTCTGCCCGTGCGCCACTGCGTCGACGAGAATGAATGCGCACACTGCGGTGAACAGTGAAAACCCGATGTGAATGACGTCGCGCAGCCCCGGCGGCCGCGGCAGCGCCGTCACCAGCGCAGCTTGCACGAGCGGCGCGCCGAGCACGCCCACGAGCGCCAGTTCGGTGTTCATGCCGCCGGCCCCATCAGCATCGCCGCCGCCGACGCCGCCCATCGCAACAGCGCGTCCGGCGCCACGCCCATGGCAATGCAAACCACCGCGGCCAACAGCGCCGGCGACAACGCAAACCGCCAGAGCCCGCGCTCGCCGGCGAAGGTTTCGTCAGCGCGTCGGAAATACATCCGCTCAACCAGTCGCCCGCCGTAGAATACCGCCGCAAAAGACGCGACAATCACCAGCGCCGCCGCCCACCACCACCCTGCGCCAACGCCGGCTTCCACCAAGCTCCATCGCCCGAGAAACCCGAGTGTCAAAGGCGCGCCCATGAGACTGAGCGCGCCCGCGGTGATGGCGGCGCTGGCCAAGGGCGCACGCTGCGCAAAACCATTGAGCATGGAGAGCGATTGCACGCGTCCCGCCGCTGCGCCGCCGTAGAGCGCCAATGTCGCCGCAGCGAGCGCAAACAGCTGCACCAGCGCAGCAGCAAACCCCGCCGGCGAACCGAGGGCGATGCTGAGCAAAATGCAACCTGCTTGCGCAGCGGCGGCGTAGCTCGCCAAGCGCGGCAAATTCTGCGCGCCGATCGCCTGCATAGAGCCGATCACTACGCTCGCCGCACCGAGCGCGCCCAGCACCGCGGACACCCCGGCGCCGATTTGCGGCGCCGTGATCGCGTAGGCGGTGAAACGCGCCAAAACTGCGAGCGCGCCCACCACGCCGAGCGCACCCACGCCGAGCAATGCCGCGCCGCTCGCGCGCCCGAGCGAGGCGCCCGCCCAAGCATGCAGCGGCGCCACTCCGGCCTTGAGCGCAAGCGCAAGCACGACGAGAACGACGCCCGCGCCCGCCAGCCTCGGCGCCGGCAATTGCGCCAGCGGCATTGCTTCGAGATCGACGCTGCCGACGGCGCGGGCGATCATCGCCACGCCGAGCAGCAAGAGAACGGCGCCGACGCCGCCGCCAACGAGCATCCGCAGAGCGCCGTTCAGCGCCCCGCGCGCGTGCGATGCCGACAGCGCAATCAAACCCACGGCCGAAAGCCAAGCAGTCTCGACCGCGACAGCAAGGCCAATCAGATCGCGCGCCATCAGCGCGCCGGCCCAGCCGCCGCCGGCGCACAGGATGAGCGCGACGGCGAGCGGCGCGACACGTTGCTCCAACTCGCCCAACAACGCGCCCGCGGCGATCACGACAAGCGTGCAAACACCCGCCAGCAGCGCCGCCGCCATGACGCCGACGCCGTCCTGGTGAAGCGCGACATTGAGCGCCGCGGTCGCCGCGCCCGGCCCGCGCATGGCGAGGTCGGCGGCCACCATCAGCGCGGCGAGCGCGAAAACGCCGCCTGCCGCCCACGCCCAGCGAGGGCCGCTGAGCAGGGCGATGGCCGCCCCGAATAACGGCAGCGTCACCGCCAGCAGCGCTGCGTGCGCGCGTGCGAGTTCGAGATAGCCTTCGCTCATTGGCCGCGATCTCGCGGCTCTGCGGCTGCGTCTAGCGCGTCGATCTCGCGCACCTCGACCGAGCCGTAGGTTTCCTGCAGCCGCACGATGATGGCAGCGCCCACGGCGAGCTGTGCGAACATGATCGCCACCGCCGCCATCAAGACCTGCGGCGCCCACAAGGCCAATGCAACCAGCACGCCGAAGCCAGAGACGGTGACGCCCGCCAGCCGTTTGATCGCGTTCGACGACATCAACGCCGAAGCTGCGCCCGCCAGAACCAGTGCGGCGGCGCCGCCGGCCAGCAAGCGCTCGAGCAGGACGGGCGCCTCCATCACAAATTCTCGTCGCGGAGCGTGGGCGCTCGGCCGAACACGACCTGGAGCACGATCGCAGCGCCAGCGACAGTCGCCGCGAACACGCCGGCTTCGATAAGCTGTGGAGCGTAGGCGAGCCCAGGCAGTCCTGCGCCCGCCAGCGCGAGGGCGGCGCCGGCCGCGAGCAGAACGCGCATCATCGTCGCGGGCATCGCCGCGCGCGCAGCAGCGGCGCCAAACACCAGCGCGTGCAGCATCAGCGCCAGACCGAACGCAAGTCCGGCGGCAACGCCCACTCCAGCGCCCGGCGCGGCGCCGAGCAGGGTGAAGAGCGCAAAGAGGAGAATGAGCGGCGTATAGAAACCCGACGCCGCCGCTACGACGATATGAGCGCCCGGCTTCACAACCGGTCTCCCTTCGTCATCGCGCCGCGCTCGCCATAACCAAGCAGCGCCAGGCACGCGAGTGACACCACGAGCAGCAGCGGCGCCAGCCAGAAACCCGCGCCGACAGCCGCAGCGCTCGCGCTTGGCGGGCGCCCGCTAAGTTCGCCGAGCGGCCACCACAGCAGCGGCGCCGCGAGCGCTGCGCCGAGCCAGCCGAGCAGCGTCGCGCCGGGATACGCCGGCTTGGCCGCGCGCGCGCTGAGCAACACGGCGCCGAGCAGCAGCACCGGCGCCCACGCGGCCGCCAACAACGCCACGCCCAACGCCCCCTCGCCCGCGCCCAACAACAGCACGATCGCAGCGACTGAAACGCCCGCCGCAACCAAGTGCATCGCCGTAACAAACAACGAGCGCGCCGATATCGCGCCGAACGCCGCCGCCATCGCGACTGCGAGCAGCGCGCAGGCAAGCCATGTCAGAACATCGCCGCTCACGATGACGATCCGCTGCGCGCCGCGCCTGGGCGCGGCGCAGCATAGCGTCCAGCGATCGGCGCCAATCCCGCCGCATGCGCCGCTTGGCCGACGAGATGCGTGAGCGTGGGCCCGACCGCGCTCAGCAGCGCCGCCAGCAACAACAACCGCACGGCGATCGCGCCATCCGGCGCTGCGATCGCCAATCCGAAGATGACGGTCACCGAGCCGATGAGATCGGACACGTTGGCGGCGTGCAGCCGAGTATAGAGGTCGGGAAAGCGCAACAACCCGAGAGCGCCGCCGGCCATCAGGACGAGACCGATCGCGATCACAACGCCCGACAGCACGAGCCGCACAACCTCGATGAACGTGGCGGGATCCATCTACAACTCCTCCGCCCGCGCCAACGGCGCCTGAAACGTGCGCGCTCGAAAGAACTTGAGCACTGCGACGTTGATCACCAGCAGCCCGAATACGAACGCCAGCGCCGCATCCACCCACGACGCTCGCGCCGCCAGCACCGCGGCCGCCGCCGCGACCACCGCCAGTTTGATGACGAGGCCGTTTACCGCGAGCGTCCGGTCGTAGAGCGTCGGCCCGGCGAAGAGGCGGATCAAGCAAAGCAGCAGCGCGATGCCCGCGCCCGCCGCCGCAGCGATGGCTGTCATGATGCGGCGCCTCTCCTGGACCCGATGGCGTGTTCGAGACGGCCAAGCTCCGTCGCGTCGATCTTGTCTTCGTTCATCACATGCAGCAGCAGGCCATCCGCGTCGGTTTCGACGACCGCCATGCCCGGCGTCGCTGTCAGCGCGTGCGCAAACGTCGCGCGCTCGGCGGCGGAACCGGCGCGCGTCTTCACGCGCACCAAGGCCGGTTTGAGCGTCACGTCGGCCGAGACTGCGCGCCGCATGACCGAGAGCGCCCCACGCGCGACCGCGCCGCTGCGTGCGAAAAATAGAAGCACAAGACGCGGCGCGCGCGCGTAAGCGCTGCTCAGTCCGCCGATGCGCCACGTGATCAGCACACATCCGAGCCCGGCGGCCGCCGCAACCGTCCACGCCTGTGGAAAACTCCACGCCTGTGCGCCCAGCATCCACAGCACGATCAAAACGCACAGCATGGCTGCGGCGTGAAGCATGACCTCGCCTCCCCGCGCCGCTCTTGCGCGCGGCGTTCAGGCTTAGCTCCGAGCAGGTGGATTCGCCAGATTGAAGGCGGTCGCGCGCCTAACCGTTGCGGGTGAACAACAGAGCGGCGTTCCGTCGCGCCAGCGACAATTCGAGCACGTCTTCGCTGCCGAACGCGGTTTGTTCGATCCCAACGGCATCGGCGGTGAAGGACCAGTTCCAGTACCGCAACACCGTCTGCGCTTTCGCCGTCGCCAACGTGTCAAACACGTAAACTGCGCGGCCGAGCGAATTGTCGGTGAGGTCCGGATCGCCGTGCGGACGGCGCAGCGCGCGCCAAAGCGCAATCATCAGCGGCCGCTTCAGGCCGACTGCCTTGCAGAACACGCCGATCGCTTCGCCGCCGGCGTCGGCGAAGATTTGCGACGCCGTCGTCGGCTTCACACCGGACAAGTGCGCGATCTCGTGGATAAGTCCGCGGTCGAGCCCATGCTCGGCCGCGGCCAGCGCGCCCTCGAGCGACTTGTAGGGACTCTGCGCCGCCGCTGCGCGATTGCGCTGACGGCGTTCGATCACTTGCAGCGTCTTGCGCGTATCGGCGTCCGACCAGCCTTCGGCCGCTGCGAGCTTGAACACCTCGCCCAATTCCTGGATCAGCACTTGGCGATCGACTGCAAACCGCCGCAGGATCTGCAACCGCGCCTCGTAGGCGGCCCACCAGAAAAGCACCAAAGCCTGCGTCGGTTTGAGCTCGGGCCGCGACACCAGCAGCGGCGGCAAATTCGGCGCCTGTCGCGACTTGGCGACCAGCAAATCGATCCCTTGCGTCGATATGCGCGCGGTGCCGTTGCGCAGCACCGCTTCCATCGCGGCGGTATCGCCTGCCTGCAGCAGCGCGTCGGTGACGGGCTCGCTGAGGTTGCGGCGCTTGGCGATCGCCAGCCAATGCCAGGCGACGCCGCCGCGGATCGTCGCGATCAGATCGGAATCGTCGAAGCCGGCGCCGTTCTCCAACAGCCCTTGCGCCACTGTGATTTCATCGCGCGCCAGATAACGCAGCAGCGCTTTTGGCGCGTCGTGCACACGCACCAATCCCTGCGCGCAGCGTTGTCTGAGTTCGACCCCGCTCTGGCGCAACAGCCCAACGAGAATGTCGGCGGCGAGTTGGCGTTCGTATGAGGGGAGCCGCGTCTCCGGCCACGAAACGATTTCGCAGAGCCGCTGGATCAGCGCGGTGCGCGCGCGCGGCGCATGCGGCTCGGTCAACTCGAGCGGCGGCGGGGGATCCGCCATGTCCAGCCGGGGCTGATTCGGGAACGCCATGCTATAGCGCACCACGCCCGCGTTAAGCTCTCGTCAACGACCCCGGGCTGGACCGGCCTTGAGGCCGCGACTATGGCAAAAGCCCATGGCGCAGTCGGGCGAGGAGGGCGAACAGAAACGCGGTTCGGGCATCATGTCCGAACTCAACCTCTATTACCTCCTGGTCGGGTTCTACTTCCTGGCCTTTGGCATGCAGTTCGTGCTGTTCCCGTCGCTGGTGGCCTTCGTTCTCGATGCAACGCCCGCCGGCATCGGTTTGGCGCAGTCCGCCCTCTCAGCGCCGATGTTCTGTCTGCTGCTGTTCGGCGGCCTGCTCGCCGAGCGCGCACGCGCGGGCCCCGCACTCGCGATCCTCTACGTCCTCTTCGCGTTCGCGACGCTCGGCTTGTCGGCGATCGTGGTCACCGGACAGCTCACCTACTTTTTGCTGATCGTCTACGCGATCATCGTCGGATCCTGCGCCGCGTTCGCGATGCCGGTGCGCGACGCCGCCTTGAACGGCGTCATCGATCGCGAGGCCGCGCTCGGGCGCCACACGCCCATCGCCACCGCCGCCGCCGTCACCACGGCGGTGCAGATCGGCGCGCAGATCGTCGGCATCCTGGTCGCGCGCTTTGCCGGCTCGCATCCAGCGCCTTTCCTCGCCATCCAGGCTCTCGCGTTGGCGCTGGGCGCTGCAGTTGCGCTCGGCATGCAGGCGCCCAAGCCGTCGGGGCATGAGCGCACCCTGCAAGGCGCGCTGCGGGACTTGAAGGACGGTCTCGCCTACGCCTTCCGCGATCCGGTGATGTCGCCCATGCTGATCTCGGCGGGGTATGTCGGCGTTTTCGTCATCGGTTCGTTCCAGGTGCTGTTTCCGCTGATCGTCCGCGACGCTTATGGCGGCGAAGCGCCGACACAGGCGGGGCGGCTCGGCGCACTGTTCGCCTGCTTCTGGGGCGCCTCGTTCGTGTCGGCGGTGCTGCTGAGCCGGCTGAAACCCTTGCGCCGACCTGGACGCGCGCTGATCGCCTCGCATATCTGCGGCGCAGCGGCCCTCTTCACCTTCGCCTTCGACAAGCCGTTTGGGCTGTTCGCGCTCATTGTCGTCGGATGGGGATTTGCCGCCGGCGTCGCCATCTCAACGAGCCGGACCATCGTTCAGAGCGCAGCGGGACAACGCTATCTCGGCCGCGTGCTCGCCGTGTATTCGATGGGCTTCATGGGCGGAGCGCCCGTCGGCTCGGCGCTTGTCGGCTTCGCCGCCAGCGAATGGGGATCGCGTCCCGCCGCACTCGCGCCTGCAATCGGGCTTGCGGTTGCAGCGCTCGCGCTAGCGACCTTCACGCCGCTTTGGCGCTACACGCCGCATCAACCGCAACTTACCGATCCGGACGCGTAGCGCCGTCGCGCCGCGCCCGCACCCGCGCATTGTATTCGGCGTTCTCTTCGATGAAGCGGTCGATCGCCGCATCCGTCTCGGTGACGCCCTGGTTATGAGCGGTCTCGATTGCGTTGAGCAGCGCGTGCGCCTGATCCAGTGCGCCCTTGCAGGCGGTGAGTTCTGCGGCGCGCGTCGCGCGCCATTCCTGCAGCGCTTCGCGAGCGCCGATCATCGCAGCGTTGGTGGCCGTGGCGCCGTCAGGAATGGGCGGGGCCGGCGTGAACGCGCATGCGGCCGGCAGCGTTTGGGCGACTGCCATCGGCGCCAGAACGAGCACCGCAGCAGTCGCGCCGAACACGACTCTGATCATGGTCGCGTTGATCTTTAGTGATCGGTGCGGGTCATCACCCCGCCGTCGCGGCGCCGTTCGCGCCCGCTCGGCTGAGCATCAGTGCGTCCCGTGAACTCTTGAATCTCGGCAGCCATCGAATTCACGGTCGCAACACGCGCCGTCTCCTGGGCGTTGACCGCGTCGTTCAGCGCAGTGAGTTCCGCTCTGCAGGCCGCCACGCGCGCTTGAATATCGGCGTCCCATGCGACGATGGCGTCGCGAGCAGCGGTGACTTCCTCGCGGTTCGCCGTCGCCCCATCGGGGACCGTCGGCGCGGCGGGGAAGTTCTGGCAGGAGCCCTGCGTTTGCACCTGCGCGAGGGCTGGCGACGCCATCAGAAACACTGCGGCGGTCGCGCCGAGCAGAACCTTCATCTCGATATTCTCCTGTCCAGAACGTGCTCGTTCTATCCCTCGGCGGCGGGATTTGCGAGGCAATCACGGCCAAAATGCGGTGACCGCCTCGCAATCGGCGATCACCGGAGTTCGAACGGAACCCGCATCCGGTAGCGGCCCTCGACCGGCACGCCGTCCCGCATCGCCGGCGCCATCCGGTGGTCGCGGGCGATCCGCAGGGCGGCCTGGCCAAATCCCCAGTTTTCCGGCGTTTCGGACGCCACCGTGCAGTTGAGATCGCCCGTGGTCAGCACCCGGCAATCGAGCACCACTTCGCCTTCCATGCTCCGACCGACGGCGCGCTGCGGATAATAAGCTGCGAGGTTCGCCGGTCGGCGAAGCCATCTCGGCGTCGTGATCTCCGGCGGCCCCGCAGGCGGGCTGAACGGCAGCAAAGTTTGCGTAAGCGGCTGTTCTGGGTTCACCGAGGCCAGCGTCTCGAATGGCTGTTGTTGGACCGGCGCTTCAGGCGGCTGCTCACGCACGATCGGCGGCGGTTTCGGCGGGTCAGGCCGTTCGATCACGGTTGGGATGATTGGCGGCGCAAGCATCGGCAACGCGTCGAGCGTGATCTTCACACTCACCGCGCCGACAACGAGAAGTCCAAGCAACGCCGCCGACGCCATGAACGACGTCGCACGCAATCCGAGTGTTTGCGCCATGCATCACCTCCCAGGTGTCGGGGTGTCAGCGTTTCAAGGTCAGATACGCTCATGCCCACTCGGACATGCTGACACCCGACACCTGACACCTGGAATTCACACACGCGCGATCCTAATCACGTGTGCGCGACATCACCCGGCCGTGAACGGCACGATCATGCGATAGCGGCCGCGCACCGCTGCGCCATTCTGCGTCGCCGGCTGCATCACGTGTTCAGCAGCGATGGCGAGGGCGGCCGATCCAAAGCCCTGCGCTTCCGGCGTCTCGGACGCGATCGTGCAGGCGAGCCGGCCCGTCGTTTCGACCACGCAGTCGAGCACGACCTGGCCGCTCAAGCCGTGCATGAAGGCTTCGCGCGGATAAAAGCGCGCCAGGTTGCGCGGGCGCGAAACCCAGACCGGATCGGTGATGACGACGGGTTCGCTCGACGCAGGCGGCGCCGGCGGCGGTTCGATTGGCGCATTCGGCGCCTCGATCTGGCGCGGTTCGGGGCGGCGAGGCGCGCGAGATTGTTCTGAGGGCGGAGGCGCCGGCGGCGGCGGTTCGATCGCGCCCAGCACGGCGATCGGGGCCGCCTCCTCGTCCGCGAACGGCGCATAGCGCAGCGATGCCGCGCCCAGCAGCACCAGCCCGGCAAGCGCTGCCGCAGCGCCAAACGACACAAGCCGCACCATCCGTAGAGACGGCGCGGCTTGCTCTGGCGTTTCTGGTACGCCGGTGTTCACTGCACGCAATTCCTGTCAGCGCTCGCCGACCGGACTCTCTGTACGATCAGTTCGCCAACTGCCAGCGGATCGTGCGGCGGATGCGGCCACCGGCGGTGGCGACCCCGTCGCGCGTCGCCGGCGCGATGCGGAAGTGACGCGCCACGCGGAGCGTCGCCTCGCCAAAACCGTAACCCGGCGGATCTTCCGACGTCACCGTGCAGGTCAAACGCCCATCGGCGCCGACGATGCACTCGATCGTCGCCCGGCCTTCGACATCGCGGTCACGCGCCCGTTCGGGATAGTAACGCGCATAGTCGTTGCCGTTCGGCTGCTCCAACCATTGCGGGTTGGTGATGACCGACGGCGTCGGCGGCGCAGGCGGCGGATCGACCGCGAGCGGCAGCGGCGTCGGCGTCGGCGGGGCCGACAAGTCCGGCGGCGGCACGCGCTGTTCAGGCGGCGGCGGCGGCGGGGGACGATCCGGCGGCGGCGGCGGCGGCGGAGGCTTTTCCTCCTCCTCGATTTCCACCTTCACCGCTTCGGAATCCTCGAACAGGTCCGAGATCGCGCTGAATTTCCGCGTGATCGCGAGATAGACAAGCGACAAGCAGATCAGCGCCGCCAAGCTGAGCGAAATAAGGCGTAGACCAACCATCGTCCTACCCCTCGCTCGCTAGTTCAGCGAAGATGCCGACTGAGACGAAGCCTTCTTCCTGCAGCCGGCTCATGACATCGACGACGTTGCCGTACGCCGTGCTCTGATCAGCGCGCACGAAAATCTTCGCTTCAGCGTAAATTTGCTCGATGTTGAGCGCCGGATTGTTCCGGATCGCGTGATCGAGCGTCCGGTCGCCGAGCTGCGACATCTGCACGACTTCCTCGTCCACATAGATCGCAAGCCCGCTCGCCGTCTCGCGCACGCCGATAATGGTCGGGTTCAAGCCCTGGAGCCGGATCGGCACAGGGTTCGGCGGCGGCAGGTCGACGCGGATATCCACAGTCGGGATCGGCGCCGTCACCATGAAGATGATCAACAGCACGAGCAGAATGTCGATGAACGGGATGACGTTCGGTTCGGAAACCGGGCCGCCTTTAGTCCCACCAACTTTACCAGCCATGGCTCACCTCCGCCGGTCTTCGGCGACGAAGCCGATCTTGGTGAAGCCGGAGTTTTGCAGCTGGTTCATTACCCGGACGACGTGACGATAAGCGAGATCTGAATCGGCGCGGATGTAGATGCGCTGCTCTTTTACCAGGAACTCGTCGTAGGCAATCTGCGGCGAGTTCACCATCACCGCCTCGAAGGTTTTTGGCCCGAGGTCGTTGATGTTCACTGCGTCGTTCATCACGTACACCTGAACCCCGGTGGGCGTGTCGGCCACCGAAATCCAGGTCGGCCGCGGCGGCCGCTGCGAAGGCTGCACGCGCGCGTCCGGCATTTCGACTTCGATGTCGACGCTCGAGATCGGCGCCGCGATCATGAAGATGATCAGCAGCACGAGCATGATATCGATGAACGGGATCACGTTTGGATCCGCGGTCACGTCATGCTGGCCGTGGCCCTTCCGGCTGCCGCCTAATGAGATTTTACCCGCCATTGGGGGTCTCCTCCAATGCTAGGTCAGTCTCAGCCGGCGCGACGGTCCATGTCGCGGGAAACAAGCGCAATGAACTCGGCGGCGAAGTCTTCGAGCTTGCTCGACTGCTTGGAGATTTGCTTGGCGGCGAAGTTGTAGATCAGCACCGCCGGGATAGCGGCGGCGAGACCGGCGGCGGTCGCGAGCAGAGCGCCGGCGATGCCGGGCGCGACGACCGCGAGCGAGGTGGTCTGCGTCTTGGCGATGCCGACGAAGGCGACCATGATGCCCCAAACCGTGCCGAACAGACCGATAAACGGCGCGTTCGCGCCGATCGAGGCCAGGAACGTCATCGACGAGCCCAAGTCATCCAGGTGCTCGTTCTGACGCGTCTGCATCGCCGAGGCTACGCGCTGCATGGTGTGATCGCGCGCATCGCGCATCGTGTAGAGTCCGAGGTCCTGCGTGCGGCGGACTTCCGCCATGCCGGCGTCGAACATCGACTTGATGCCCGAGTTCGGCAGCTTGCGGACGATGGCTTCCGCTTCTTCTACCGAGTTCGCTTTGCGGAACGCGGTGAGGAAGTCCTTCGTCTGCTTCGAGGCCTTCCGCATGACGTAAATTTTTTCGAACAGCAGCGCGACGGCGTAGATCGCGCAAAGGCCCAGGATCACCATCACGCCCATTTCGACGGCGTTGAGGTGCTGGACCAGTTCCAGCATCGAGACTTCCTGCTGACCCGCCGCTTCGGCGGCGGCGGCGGCGCCGCGCTCTTTCGCTGCCGCGAGTTCGTCAGCGGACGGCGGCGTCACCGGCGGAGGCGCGGCCGTCGTCGTCGCCGGCGGTTGCCCGGCGGGAGTGGTGGTTTGCTGCGCGAACATCAGCAGCGAATTCATCAACGTCATGGTCTGCCCTTTGTGCCTGCCTGAATTCTGTTTCGGCTCCCCAACGCGCTCCTGCTCTGCGCGCGGGCTCACCGCGATGAGGTATTATTCTGCGTGTTCGATGGTCGGCTGCGCTCGGCTCGATTGCCCTGAACCTGGCTTGCGCACCCTCCCACCAGGCGCCGCGCGGGCTGCCGCATTTTCGCGGTCTTTTCCCCTGCGGACAAACGACGCCAGCGCCTAAATTTTCGGAAAAGGTGTTCTTGTCAACGTCTCCCACGCAGTGGGCGATCCAACGGGACCGCCCATCCCCCAGACTGGCGCTGATGCCTGACCGGCGTCCCTGGGTGCAACCAAAACTTTCGTGATCGTCATGCAGTTCCCGAGGGTCGTGCTGAGGGCTATGCGCCCTCGCATGGGGCAGCTAGAATCCCAGACATTTCAGGAGGATATCATGGCGATGACAGCCGAAGACCTGGAAGCGCTCCTGCGGGAGGCGCTGCCGGACGCAGATATCCACATCCAGGATCTCGCCGGCGACGGCGACCACTATCAGGCAACCATCCGGTCAGCGGCGTTCGCCGGCAAAAGCCGCGTCGCCCAACACCAGATGGTTTACGCCGCCTTGAAGGGCCGCATGGGCGGCGAGCTGCACGCGCTGGCGCTGGACACAGGCCCGAAGTGAGGCAGCCGGCAGTTGGCAATCGATGGCTGAGCCGCCTTCCCGGCTGCCTATTGCCGACTGCCGATAGCCGTCTTACTTGCGCCCCATGTCCGATGCGCTTGAATCCATCCGCAACATCGTCGCCTCGCACGACATCGTGCTGTTCATGAAAGGCGTCGCCGATCAACCGCAGTGCGGCTTCTCCAACCAGGTCGCACGCATCCTCGATCACATGGGCGTCGACTATCACGATGTGAACGTCCTGGCCGACGAGAGCATCCGCCAAGGCGTGAAAGACTTTTCCAACTGGCCGACGATCCCGCAGCTTTATGTCAAAGGCGAATTTGTCGGCGGCTGCGACATCGTCCGCGAGATGTTTCAAACCGGCGAACTCAAAGCGCTGTTCGACGAAAAAGGCGTGACGGTCGCGGCCTGAGCTAACGCCGCCAGCCATCCGCACGAGCCTCCGCTTCGCCCGCTTGATCGAGCGGCTCGCCGACGATCATGGCGTCGACTGCGGCGAGAATTGACGCCGGCGCCGACGCCATCCGAACTTCGCCGCCGCCGCCTTGCGCGGTCATGGCTATCGTCCAGGCGTCGCCATCGCGGCACGCCAATCCCGACGTGTCGGTGCGCGTCATGCTGAACGTACGGCAATAGCCGCCGTCCTTCGACACGAAGCTCAGCCCGATCCGCACTGCGCCCTGCTGATCGGACGCAAGCTGCGCGTCGAGCGCTTGCGCCAGCGCGCCGCGCGCTTCCAAACCATCGCTGGACGCCGCAATCATCGGTGTTTGCGTGTTCATCGCGCCGACGCCGATCAGCAGCCCGGCCGCGATGCTCGCCGCCATCGCGCCCCATTCGCGCGCCGACCATTTGATGGCGCGCCGCTCGGCGAGGTTTACGACGTCCGCGCCGCGCTTCGCGGCGCCGGCCGACAATCGCTCCGGCACGGGCTCCGACAGCACGCCGTCGAACGCATCCGAGAGCCGCGCGCGCAGCCGCTGGTGTGCGTCGAACTTTTCGCGCAGCGCCGGGTCTCGAGCCAGCGCCGCTTCAACCGCCGCGCGCGCCTCACCGCTCAGTTCGCCATCGGCGAACGCCATCAAGGTTTCCTCATCGACGCTCATCTTGCGTCTCCCAACATGCTCATCAGCGCTTCCCGCCCCCGCGCCAGACGGCTGGTCAAGGTGCCGATCGGCACGCCCAGCGCATCGGCTGCTTCGCGATAGGCGAGCCCCTCGACGCAGACCAACGCCACGGCTTCGCGCTGCTCGTCCGGCAGCTTGCGCATCGCTGCCCAGACATCATGGGCTTCCAGCTTTGCATGAATTTCCGCTGCGCCGTCGGCGCCCACCTGCTCACCGAGTTCCGCCGGCGCCAACACCTTGCCGCGCCGTGTTCGCGCGCGCGCCTCATCGATCCAGGCGTTGCGGACGATCGCGTAAAGCCACGCGTCCAGTCTGGTGCCGGCCTGGAACTGATCGATCCGCATCAAGGCGCGCTCCATCGCGATCTGGACGATGTCGTCGGCATCCGCCACTTGACCGGTCAGGCCGCGCGCGAAACGCCGCAGGCGCGGCAGCATCGCGACGATGTCTGAGCGGGTCTGATCGGCGGCGCTCGTCATCACTTGGCAACCCAACGACTGGAGACGGCGGTTTCTTCCAGAATCGCCGCAATGATAAGCAGGATGAAAATGGACCGCCCGAACGTTAGGTCGCCATGACGCGTCTCGTCGCCCTGTTGTTCCTTATTACCGCCCTGGCCGCGCCTGCCCAGGCGCAATTGCCGGGCGTCGAGCTGCCCCAGATCCCCAACGTCGGCGTCCAGACGCCCGATGTGGGCAATGTGGTTAACGACGCTGCGGCCCTGACCGGGGTCCGTGAGCTTCGAGTCCGCCAACTCCTGCGCCGCCGGGAACTCGAAGCTGACCCGGCAGGCCAGCCGATCGTGCGCAGCCAGATCATCGCCGTCGGCATGAGCGAGGCCGCCATCGCCACCGCCCGCGCCGCCGGTTTCCAGATCGTCAGCATCGACGATCTGGGCGAAGCAGGCGCCATGGTCACGCTGCGCGCTCCAGCCGGCCAATCGACCCGCCGTGCGCTACGCCGCCTGCGTGAAACCGATCCGAACGGCGCCTACGATTTCGACCACCTGCATATCGAATCCGGCGCCGGCGCCGTCGTCGCCGGCGTCGCGCAATCGAGTGCATCCAACGCCGGCCCTCGCATCGGTTTGATCGACAGCGGCGTCGGCGTCAGCGTGCCCACCGCCGCACAGCGCAGTTTCGTTGGCGCGGCGCCGGTCGCGGCGCCGCATGGCACGACGATCGCCGGTTTACTCAGTACCGCCGCGCCCGGCGCGCGCATCTATGCAGCAGACATTTACGCAGGCGCGCCAACCGGCGGCGCCTCTTCCGCGTTGGCGCGCGCGCTCGCTTGGCTGGCGGCCCAGAACACGCGCGTCATCAATGTGAGCCTGGTCGGCCCGCGCAATCGCGTCGTCGAGACTGTCATCGCCGGTCTGGTTTCGCGCGGTTTCATCATTGTCGCCGCCGTTGGCAATGACGGGCCGGCGGCGGCGCCGCTTTATCCGGCCTCTTACCCCGGCGTAGTCGGCGTCACCGGCGTCGACGCGCGCTCGCGCGTGCTGATCGAAGCCGGACGCGGCGAGCAAGTCGATTTCGCCGCCTTGGGAGTCCACGGGCGCGCCCGGGGAACCTCTTACGCCGCGCCCATCGTTGCGGCACGGCTTGCCGTGCTTGCCAACGACGCAACGGCGGCGCCGCGCAGCATTAACGATCTTGCGCAACGCGCCCGCGATCTTGGCGCGAACGGTCGCGACGATGTCTACGGTTACGGCCTCGTCGAAAGCCGCTGAATTTTTTTCGGAAGAAATCGCCGCAGCGCTTCGTTGTCTCCTCGAAGTCCGGATTTGACCGGCTCTTGAGGAGATCAACTATGAGCACCAAGATTCTGATCGCGACGACGGCATTGGCGGCGATGCTGAGCGTCGCGCCCGCGTCGGCGCAATTGATTGGCGGCGGCGGTTCGGTTGTTGGCGGCGTCGGCGGCCAAATCGGCAATGCCACCGGTTCCGTCGGCGGCGCGGTGAGCGGCGCCGGCAATGTCGGCGCCGACACCGGCGTCGTCGACCAAACCACCGCGCGCGCGCAGCGCGAAGCGCGCCGCGCCGAACGCCAGGCGCGTCAAGCGGCGCAGCAAGCTGAAGCCCAAGCGAGCCAGGCGCGTCAGGTCGACGTAACCGGCTCAGGCGCCGCTGGCGGCGCCGTGAATGCCGGTCCGCTCTCGGCGTCCGGCTCGGCCTCCGGCAGCGCTGGCGCCAGCGTCGGCGTCGATCCAGGCGCAGCTGTCAATCAAGCGCGCGCCACTGCGGGCAGTGCTGCGGCGACCGCTCAAGGCGCCGCCAATTCAGCCGCAAGTCGCGCTGGCGCCGCCGCTCCTGATGTCTCCGCTGACGCCGGAGCGACGGTCGATGGCGCGGCCAGCGTCACTGAAAATGGCGCAGCGGCCGTCGCTGAAGAAGGCGCGCGCGCCAGTAGCGCTGGAAACGGTCCGCGCCGCGGCTCCTCACGCCGCAACCAAAACTAGCCCCAGACCACGTGCGGCGGCGCGGCGCCACCCGCGCCCCCGCTCCTTTCTTAGTGGGCATCACGATTTTCGCGCGGTGCAGACGCGCATTGAGCGGGGAATACTCATGAAGTTTCGTAACACCACTGCGCCACGCGCTGCGCTTCTCGTCACCCTGTGTGCAACGGCCGCGGCCGTCGGCGGCGCCTCCGCCGAAGAGAGGAGCTGGAGTTTCTCCACCGGCGTCGACTACTCACAAGGCGACTACGACACCGGTCAGGACACGACCATCGTGTCCGTTCCCTTCTCCGCCTCGTACGGCGTATCCCGCTGGCGCGTCGGCGTCACGCTGCCTTACGTGAGCGTGGACGGCGCGCCCGGCGTCGTGCCGGGTTCGACCAGCGCGATCGGCGGCGGCAGCGCGCTAAGCTCAGTCACCAATCCCCTGCTCGGACCTACAGGGCCAACCGGCGCCGGCGTGCTCGCGCCGCCGATCGAAGAGCAAGGTCTTGGCGACGCCACGGTCGAATTGAGCCTCACGCCCTATATCGGCGACAACGGCGCGCGGTTCTCGGTCCTGGGCGCAGCACGGCTGCCGACCGGCGACGAAGAGCGCTCGCTGGGCGCAGGCGAGACCGTGCTTTCGCTGGCCGCGGGCGGCGCCCATCCGATCGGCGAGGCCGCCGCGATGTACGGCGCGGTCGGCTACAGCAATGCGACGGAAAGCGGCGACGACGGCCTCTTCGCCAGCGTCGGCGTCGAAGGCCGCGTGCGCGACGCCGTCTTCATCGGCATGAGCGCCGATTGGTCGCAAGCACGCATCGCCAACGTACCGGAGCGCACGCAAGTCACTCTCTATTCGGCCTTCGACGTCAACGAAAGTGCGCGCCTCGGCGCTTACGTTTTGGCGGGCTTATCCGAAACCGCGCCCGATGCCGGCGTCGGCGTGCGCTTGACATTGCACTGACGCAACCAGGGTCGTTGTTGACCGCGCGCTCTAGGCCGCCTTCGGCTCGGGCCGCGCGGTCACGGCGAGTTTGAGTTTGATGCACGCGCCGTTGCGCAGCACCAAGAGCTCGACCGTCCGGCCGATGCGTTCGCGCGTCAGCAGCTTGTGGATGGCGTCCACCGAAGGCGTCGCCTCCCCATCGAGTTTCAGGATAACATCGCCCTCTTCGAGCCCCGCCGTTTCGCCCGGCCCACCGCCGGCGACAGCGACAACCAGCACGCCGCTCTCGGCGTGCAGGTGCAAACGCCGCACCAGCGCGCGCGACAGCCCTTGCGTCTGGCCGCCGATGCCGAGCCAGCCGCGCGCGACGCGGCCGTCGCGCATCAGTTCGGGGATGATCAATTTTGCCGTGCTGCTCGGCACCGCGAAGCACAAACCCTGCGCTCCGCCGATGATCGCTGTGTTGATGCCGACGACGGCGCCATCGCCATCGACCAGCGCGCCGCCCGAATTGCCGGGATTGAGCGCAGCATCAGTTTGGATCACGTCCTCGATCAGCCGTCCGCTCTCGCCCCGCAACGTGCGCCGCAGCGCCGAAACGACGCCCACCGTCACCGTCGCCTGCAGCCCAAGCGGATTGCCGATCGCGATCGCCAGTTCGCCCACCCGCAGCGCGCTGGAATCGCCAAGCTCCGCAGCTTGATGGCCTTTGCCATGGAGCCGGAGCAGCGCCAGGTCGGTGTCCGGATCGGCGCCAATGACATCAGCTGTGGCGATGCTGCCGTCGTGCAACACGCCTTCGATCGTCCCGGCCCCGCGCACGACGTGGTTATTCGTCAGCGCATAGCCGTCCGGCGAAATGATCACGCCCGATCCGGCCCCGTCATACAAGCCGCGCTGCTGGCGGCTGGTGCGCCGCACACCGATCACCGCCGGCCCGATTTCATCGACGACCCGGATCACGGTCTCCGAGAAAGCGTCCCGCGAACCGCGCCGCGGCGTCGCCGAGACAAAGTTCTTCTTGCGTCCGAACATGACCCGAAACGTAAGGACGCCCAGGGGCAAGCGCAATTCGGGCTGAAGGCGCGAGGGACTGGGAACGAGGGCGGAGGCATCGGGCACCGTCCCTCGTTCCTCTTCCCTAGCTCCTCGCCCCCAATTCCCCTACATGCGCCCAATGCCCTCCCCGCCCGCCACGACGCAAACGGCGCAGCCGCGCCCGTTCCATCCATTGACGTGGCTCAGGAATTCGTTCCTCGCCGGCGTCGCCCTGGTGCTGCCATTCGTGGTGACGGCCTGGCTGATCTGGATCGTCGTCGCCTTCATCGACACGCGAGTCGAGCCGCTGGTGCCGCCCGGTTTCGAATTCTTCACCCGTTTCCCCGGCGGGGGCGTACTGCTTGCGGTCGCTGCGCTTACCTTGATCGGCGCGCTCGCCGGCAATCTCGTCGGCCGCTGGATCGTCAGCACAGCCGACACCGGCATCGCCAATCTGCCGCTGGTCCGCACGATCTATGGCGGCGCCAAGCAAGTCTTCAAACAAGTCGCGGCGCCTGAGCGCACCTCGTTCAAGCAAGCCGTGCTGGTGGAGTTTCCGCAGCCGGGCTCGTACGCCATCGGGTTCATCACCAACGAGGACACCACCGAAGTCGCGCACGACATCGGCGCCGATCTCGTCGCCGTCTACGTGCCGCAAGCGCCGATCCCGACGTCGGGCTTTCTCCTCTATCTGCCGCGCACCGTGCTGAAGCCGCTCGCCATCCCGCCCGACGAAGCGCTGAAACGCGTCATCTCCCTCGGCATCATCCGCAAGGCGGACGATATCGTCGCGAAGTGATCACGACGCGACGATCTGAACGGCTGGAAAGTACGTCCGGTATCGTCGCGGATCGCGTGTCAGCAGCGCTAAGCCGGAGACAGCCGCATGTGCCCCGATGCGAGCCTTCGTGCTATTTGATCGCAATTGACTTCGGATCGAAATCAGCCGGCGGATATTGCGGGTTCATCTCCTCCAACGCGCCATGCACGATCGCCGCGATCACAGCATTGCGTTGCCACTTTCTGTCAGACGGCACGACGCGCCACGGCGCGAGTTCGGTTGAGCAGCGGTCGAGCGCGACCTCGTAGGCATGCTGAAAGTCGTCCCACAATTCGCGGTCTTCCAGGTCGCCCGGGTTGAACTTCCAGTGCTTGGCCGGATCGTCGAGCCGCTCCTGCAGCCGCTCTCGCTGTTCATCCTTCGAGATGTGCAGCATGAATTTGAGCACGGTCACGCCGTTTTCGCTCAAGTGTTTTTCGAACGCATTGATCTGCTCGTAGCGGCGCTCGATGACATCGGCCGGCGCGAGCTTGCGCGCCTTGACGACCAGCACGTCCTCGTAGTGCGAGCGGTTGAAAATGCCGATCATGCCCGTGCGCGGCGCCGCTTCATGCACGCGCCAGAGAAAATCGTGCCGCAGTTCGAGATCGGAAGGCTTGCCGAACGCTTTGACGTTCACGCCGAGCGGTCCGCACTGATTGAACACGCCGCGGATCGTGCCGTCTTTGCCTGACGTATCGATCCCCTGCAGCACCACCAGCAGCGAGCGGCTCTGTTCGGCGTAGAGCCGATCCTGCAGCGCGTCGATTTCTTTGGCGCAGCGCTCGGTCGCCTTCTTCGCCGCTGCCTTGTCCGGCAGCAGCTCGTCGCACGTCGTTCCACGCGCGCTCAGCTTCGACTTGCCCCCCGGCTTCACGCAAACAGCGGCGTCGATGGTTTTCCAGTTGGCCATGCCCAAAGGCAGTAAGGCAATAAGGCAATAGGGCAATAGGGATCCCCCTACTGCCCTATTGCTCTTTCCACTATTGCCTTGTCGCGATTTCGCGCGCCTAGCTCGCGTAATACTCGACCACCAAATTCGGCTCCATCTGCACCGGATATGGCACGTCGGAGAGTTGCGGAATGCGCTGGAAGCGCGCTGTCATGCCCTTGGCGTCGACTTCGATGTATTCCGGCGTCTCGCGCTCTTGGCTTTGCAGCGCTTCGAGCACGATGGCCATCGACTTGGCTTTGTCGCGCACTTCGATCACGTCGCCGACCTTCACCAGGAAAGACGGAATGGTGACGCGCTTGCCATTCACCTTGACGTGGCCGTGGTTCACGAATTGGCGCGCCGAGAACACCGTCGGCGCGAACTTCGACCGATACACCACCGCGTCGAGACGGCTCTCCAGCAGACCGATCAGGTTCTCAGCCGTGTTGCCCTTGCGGCGCGCCGCTTCCTCGTAGGTCTTGCGGAACTGCTTTTCGGTGATGTTGCCGTAATAGAGCCGGAGCTTCTGCTTGGCGACCAGCTGCAGGCCGAAGTCGGAGGTCTTGCCCTTGCGGCGCTGGCCGTGCTGGCCGGGGCCGTACTGGCGCTTGTTGACGGGAGATTTCGGACGGCCCCAGAGGTTTTGGCCAAACCGGCGGTCCGACTTGTACTTTGCTTCAATACGCTTCGTCATGCGCTACAGGCGCCTTCTTCCGTGACGGGGCCCGGCGGCTTCCCAATGAAGCCGCGACTGCCCTGGCGGTACGCCCGTCGCCCAGCATGTGTCCTGCGGCCGAAGCCGCGGAAAGCGGGGCTTTTGGTCGATCGGTCCGGCGAAGTCAACCGGGGCGGACTGGATCACGTTGACAAGATCGTCGCCCCGGCGCTTCGCTTGCCGAGCGAGGCGGAGGTTGGGACCATGTTACGCAGCCTTTTGATTGCGGCCGCGGCCGCATTCGTTTGCATATCCGAAGCGTCGGCCGATCAGGTGCGATTCACACTGGAATCGGTGCGAGTGGACCGGCAACGCGAGGCGAGCGGGGACCGCCCCTATTTTATGACCCTCCAGTTCCGGAGCCGCATGTGCCGGCGCAACACGACCACGGTCGAACTGCTCGAGCGCGAACCGCACGACTGGGTGTCGAAGCCGGAGTGGAACCTCGGCCGTCTCGGCGGCGCCGACCACATGCGCAACGGGCAGAGCCTGCCGGTGCCGAGCTGGATGGGTGCGCTGTCTTGGGACAACGTCACCGTGGCGCCGCTGCTGCGGCCGGACGGAACGCTCAACCCGGCAGCGGCGACCGGCGAAATCCTCGGGGCCGTCATCATCAGCTTCGACAACAACAACACGCCCCCGCACGTCATCCGCAATCAGATGGCGCGCCTCGTCGAAATCACGCGCACCATTCTGCGCGAAGAAGTGGAGAGCTGCCGTCTGGCCGGAACGTTCATTGGCGGGGGCACCTCAGCGGACATCTCGAACCGCGTCATGGGCCGCATGCAGCAACTCGCAGCGCAAATGTGGGACACCTGGGACATCATCGATCTCGTCGGCCAGCTTACGATCGGATCGACGTTCAATCCCGATCAGCCGACGGGAATCAATTTCGTGCTCATGCCCGCCATCTCCGGCATCCCCGAAGAACGGCCGCCCGCGCAAGCGTTCACGGGCCTGCCTGGCGGCGCTGTGAGCGTCTCCACCTGGGTCACCACGCCATCGACACGGCGAGACGCGCTCACGTTCGACGGTTCGGGTGCGCTTTACGTCACGCCCTTGCGAATCCAGCTGACGCCGACGCCCGCAGCGGAAGCCACAGCTTCTTCTCTGTTCGTCCGCATCCGTACCGGCGGCGATGACCTGCGCGGCGGCAACGATAACGTCTTCGCCAGCATTCAGGTTGGCGACAGATGGCTGCCCGAAGTGATGCTCAACCGCAGCGCCGGGCGCTGGGCCGACAACACCACCAACGATGCGACGCTCACGCTCCCACGGGGCACGACGGTCGCCAGCATCCGCAATATCCGGCTGCGCACGACCTTTGGCGGCGGCATCGGCGGGGACAATTGGAACATGGATTCGATCCGTGTCGAGTGGCGCGGCGCCGGGGGCGCCGGCGGCCTCCTGGCCGAACGCTCCGGCGGGCCGTTCAAACGCTTCACCGGCGACGATCGCGAACTTATTCTGCCGCTTCGCTGAGCACAGGATACCGCGCCACTCATATACGTGGCGCGGCCTACTCACCTCTCCGCGGCACGATCTCATCGAACACGATCCGCCAATCTTCGCCCCGGCGCTGCCAGATGCGCGCGTAGTAGCCGTCCCGGCTCGTTTCCCCATCGCGCCAGGACGTCGGGTCCAGCACGAAGACCATGTCGCCCGCGCCGGAGGCATCGATCCTGATCAACTCGTCCGTTGATCCCATGGTCGTCGCCTCCGCCGCCTCCGTCGCCGCCTCGCGCCCTACAGCGGCTGCAAGCCCGGGGCGGTTGAGCCGCACGTCTTCAGCCAGCAGCCGCATCAGTTGTCCCCGCGGATCGGGCCGGGCCCGGTGGATGTGCGTTTCGATCGCGCGAACTTCATCGATCGCCGCCTCAGCCGAACCTGCGCCACTCGCCACCACCGGAAGCGTCGGAATGACCGCGTCGGCCGCCACAGCCGGTCCCGGATCGCGCACATCCGTGCCGGCGTCGAAAATCCACTTCCACTGGCCGTCCGGCTGCAGCCGCCACACCGTGAAGTAGTGCCCGACGATTCCATCGCGGCCGCGAAACTGAAACGGCCCCGTCGTGAATCCAAGATCGCCGCTCGCAGCGATGCCGGCATAGGCCGGTCGCCAGTCCAGCGTCGTCTCTCCATCGCCCTCGAATTGCGCCAGGTTCTCCTGCGCGTTCACCGGCCCCGGACTGAGCGTGGTCGCCTCCGCCGCAGCATACGTTCGAAACGCAGCAGCCCAACCGCGCTGGGCCGCGTCCGCCGCAAAAGCGCGCTCTGCTGCGATCACAGGCGCTGCGCTCGGAAGCGCTTCGGGCGCCGACGCGCAAGCGCCGAGCACCGCTGCAAACAAGACCGCTCTCATCATGTCCGCCAGAAGCAACGCTCCAGCGCCCGCGGTCAACGGCGCCCGCGACCATCGGCGCCCCGCCTGCGACCATAGGCTTAACCGTTCCTCAAGGCAGGGCGCACAGGGTAATCGGACGGGAGTCGCGCGCCGTGCCGGTCGTCTTGCGTCACAACGCTCAGCTCGAAATGAACCTGGCGGAGTATCTCGGCCCGGTGACATTCGCCGAGCTCGAAGGCGTGGCGGCGTTCCTGGCGCAGAACAGCTCCTTCCTGAAGCACGACTGCCTGAGCGTCGTCCTTCCGGGCGCCGATTTCCAAGGCGTCCCCTTCATCGCGCTCGACCACCTCTTCGGCCGCTACAAAATCATGTTCGCACCGATCGACTTTCAGATCGTGCGCCGGTCGGCCTGGCTATGCCTGAGCCCCGCCGCACAGCCGCACATCGATTACTGGATCGGCGAGCGCGACACGCGCGAAGCCATGTCGAGCACGCTTCGTCAGTTCACCTCATACGCGGACGCCGGCGATTGGCTGGTGCTGAGCGCCGCCGAGACGGCTATGCTGGAACGCGGCGAAGACTTCGCCGAACTCGCGCGTTTCGACGCCGCCCATGTGGCGACCGGCTCAAAATCGCGTCACGAAGCTTCGCCGCTGGCGATGACGAGGTCGAGCGGAAGATCGAGTTCATAGATCAGCCCGTCCGGTTCGATGTCGAGCCGATGCCGGCAATCGGCCGAAGTGAAGGTATTTCTCAGCAGCGTGCTGCCGAAGCCGCTCCTTCTGACATCGGCGCCGGGCGCCGGCGTGGCGTGCTCTTTCCACACGAACGTAAAGCGTTTGTCGCCGGCCTCGCCGCCCACGGCCCAATTCACGGAGATGGTTCCGCTGCCGTCGCGCAACGCGCCGTACTTCAACGCATTGGTTGCGAGCTCGTGCAGGATCAGGCCCATATTCTGCACATGGGCGGCTCGAACGAGAATATCCGGCCCGTCGCAAGCGACTCGCTCGGCGAACGAGGTCACTTCCGTTTCGACAATTCGCCGCAGCGGCAGATCGGTCCACTCGGCGTGCGTCAGCAGATCGTGGCTGCGTCCCAACGCGCGCAGGCGCAACAACACGACGTCGCGCGCCGTGGTGTCGCCGCCGGGCAGGCTCAGCCGCACCACCGCCTGCACGACGCTCAGCACATTCTTGACGCGATGGCTGAGTTCCCGCGACAGCAAACGCTGCTTGGCCATGCGCCTGTCGAGTTCAGCGCGTGCGTTCTGCAGCGACTGCGTGATTGTGTCGACTTCCTGCAACGTCGTTGACCCGATGTCGGGCGGCGCTTCTTCGCGCCCCATCGCGACGGCGTAAGCGGACGCGCGGCGAAGCTGGCTGCTGAGGAATTGCCCGAACACAACGCCCAACCCGATCGCCAGCAGGAGCGCCGCGGTCGCGATCAATACTGACCATTGCAGGCTGCGATCGATCTCGCCGCTGACCACCGCGAGGGGCACATCGACTGCCACGGTCCAACCCGTCAGCTCCGACACGTGGGTTGCGCGCAGAATGGCCGCGCCCGAGGAATCGGCGTGCCGCGTGAGCACGCTCGTCCCCGGCGTGAGCATCTGGGCCGGCGGCGCAGCTGCAGCGGACCCGCCAATCAACGCGCCGTTGCGGTCGAACACCGAGCCGGCCCATCCGGTTTCAAGGCCCTGGCCAGCGAGAATGCCGGAAACGTATTCGACTGGGCGCGCGTAGATCAGGATATAGCCGACTTGGCCGTCGCGAAGGATCGGCGTGTCGAAGTTGATCACCGGCCCGCCCGTGACGAGACTGGTGAACACGTTCGAGACTTCCGGCCGGCGTGACGCGACGATGCGCTGCGCGGTCTCGAGATCGCCCGTCCGCGCTGGCGCTCGACCGAACGCGACATAGGTGTTGGCCAACTGACGAAAGGAGGAGTCGATAAGAACGATATAGCCGTCCCCACGCAGCGCAGTGGTCGCTTGCGTGTGAAACGCGGCCCAGTCGCCGGCGCGGAACGAAGGAAGCGTCGAAAGCGTGTTCAGGACGAGGATGTGCCGCTCGACATCGCGATCGATGTCGTCGGAAAGATCGTGAGCCAGTTGCAGCAGCCGCGCCTCGGCCTTGTCGCGGACCATGTCGGCCGAGCGCAGCAACAGCAGCAGTGAAAGTGCAGCCACCGGCAACGTCACCAGCAGAGCGAACGCCGCCAGATGCGCTCCAAACGAGAAGCGCCGGTGCGCTATTGCACTCAGCATTGAACGCTCGCCCGCCTCCGTGCGGCACCTTAACCTCAAAGCGGCGTTCAGCCTATGTCATTGAGGCCGCGCCTTCCTCCGGCCGGCGCGTTAGCCCTCGGTGCTGCTCAGCTCGTATTGGCTTTGCAGATAATTCTCGACGCCGATCTGGCCGATCACCTGCAACTGCGTCTCCAGGAACTCGATGTGTTCCTCGGTGTCGTCGAGAATTTCGGTCAGCATGTCGCGTGAGACGTAATCCAGCTTCGTCTCGCAGAGCGCGATGCCTTCGACGATCGCGGCGTGGCCGGTCATCTCGGCTTTCAAGTCGGCTTTCAGCCGCTCATCGACGGTGGTGCCGATCTGCAATTTGTTCAGCGCCTGCAGATTGGGCAGGCCTTCGATCATCAGCACGCGCTTCACGATGCGGTCGGCGTGCTTCATTTCCTCGATGGATTCTTCGTACGTCTTTTTACCGAGCTTGCCGTAGCCCTCGTGCTCGTACATGCGCGCATGCAGGAAGTACTGATTGATGGACGTGAGCTCGTTGGTCAGGATCTTGTTGAGCTGTTTGATGACGTCCGCATCGCCCTTCATCGCACGCTACTCCGCTGCGACGAGGCTCCGGGCATTGCCAGCCATCCCGCCGCAAGAAATGCCTTCGGCGATCTCCGGCAGGCAGCGGCCGCAGCACGGCTCGCAGCCATGGTGGGCGAGCACGTCTTCCGGACCCTGCGCGCCGGCGGAGATGGCTTCATCCACTTCCGCCCGAGTCACGCCGTTACAATTGCAGACGTACATCCCGCACTTCTCTGAAAGCAAAGACTTTTCCGGCGACTGACTTGCAGACGCAAAAGTTTCCTAACCCGCCGCGGCCGCTCCTGCAAGTCATTCGCAGCAGCGTCATGGTCGCACCACAGGACGCCGCTGTCTTGATCCAGATCAAGCGGAAGCAAGGGGCCATCTGCCGCGCACATTCAGGCCAGAATTATTGACTAGTCTATTTTTCTGGTCTAAATTCAGGGCATGATTAAAGTCGGCGCCTTCGAAGCCAAGACCCAATTCTCCGCCCTGCTCGACAAGGTCGAGCAAGGCGAGGACGTCATCATCACGCGCCATGGCAAACCCGTCGCCCGCTTGGTCAAGGCGGAGGCAGCATCGCTCGAACAGGTGGACGCCGCCATCGCCCGGATAAAGCAGCGCCGCGAGGGCACAACGACCGGCGGCATCGGTTGGAAAGCGCTGCGCGACGAAGGCCGCAAATACTAGTGGGCGTCGTCGTCGATGCCTCAGCCGCGGCGTGCTGGATTTTCAAGGACGAGGCGACGCCCGCCACCGACGCGTTGCTGACGCGCGTGCGAAACACCGGCGGCGTCGTGCCTGCGCTCTGGAACTGGGAAGTGGCCAACCTTCTCCTCTCCGGCATTCGCCGCGCGCGTATCAGCGTGGCGGACGCGTCGGGGCACCTTGCTGATTTGGCGCTGCTTCCAATCGCAATCGACGCGGAGTGCGCTGCGCGCGCTGGACGCGAAACCTTCCTCCTCGCTCGCGCCCACAACCTCACCGCCTACGACGCGGCCTATCTCGAACTGGCGCAGCGCACCGGCCTCGACCTCGCCAGCAAAGACGCCGCATTATGCGCCGTCGCTGCTGCGCTTGGTGTGAAACTGGCGCTGTAAGGTCAATTCAGCGCCGCGCGCATCGCCGCCGCACCTGCCTCCATCGCCGCATTCTGCATTCCGGCCATGGCGTCCGGCAGGAAATCGACGGTCCACACGAAACGACTTCCCGCACCATCCTCGAACACCTGTGCGCTCGCGCTGTAGTGCTGATAGTTAGGACTATCGTTGATGGCGTAGACCAGCCTGCGCTCTCCATCGTCGCTCGATACCAACCACTCGCGCACCTCCATGCCGTTGGCGAACGTCACCAGACGCGCCCCGCTCGACTCCATTTTCGTCGCCGTGACGAAGCCCTTCGCTAACTCATGCACCGCATCGAAGCGTCTCAGCCGCGCCCAAACCTCCTCCGCCGAACGCGCGGACCGGAACTCTTTTCTGATCGTCGCCATAAGCGCCTCCATGCCGCACCATTTCGCCAGAAACGGACACAGGTGTCTGGCCGTTTCCGGACCGGCTCATTTTTCAGCAGCAGACTTGGGATAAGTTGCGCTTTGCGCTAATAGCCCCGCCTTCATGTCCGCCAAAGCCCCCACCGTCGGCGTGGTCAGCCTCGGCTGCCCGAAAGCGCTCGTCGACAGCGAGCGCATCATCACGCGCCTGCGCTCGGAAGGTTATCAGCTCAGCGGCAGCTACGAAGGCGCCGATCTCGTCGTCGTCAACACCTGCGGCTTTCTCGACAGCGCCAAAGCCGAAAGTCTCGACGCGATCGGCGAAGCCATCGCCGAGAACGGCAAAGTCATTGTCACCGGCTGTCTCGGCAAGGAAGAAACGCTGATCCGCGACACCCACCCGAAAGTGCTCGAAGTCACCGGCCCGCATCAATACGAAGCCGTCGTCGGCGCCGTGCATGCGCACCTGCCGAAACTGCACGATCCGAAAATCGATCTCGTGCCCGAAGGCGGCTTCCGTCTCACGCCGCGCCACTACGCGTATCTGAAGATTTCCGAAGGCTGCAACAATCGCTGCAGTTTCTGCATCATCCCGAGTATTCGCGGCGACCTCGTCTCGCGCCCTGCCAACGCGGTGCTGAGAGAAGCAGAGTCGCTGGTGAAAGCCGGTGTCAAAGAACTGCTGATCATCTCACAAGACACGTCCGCCTATGGCGTCGACGTCAAATACGCCGAAAGCAAATGGAAGGACCGCACCGTCCGCGCCAAATTCTACGATCTCTGCAAGGAACTCGGCGAACTCGGCGCCTGGGTTCGTCTCCACTACGTCTATCCGTACCCCCACGTCGACGACGTCGTTGGCCTGATGGCCGAAGGCAAAATCCTTCCTTATCTCGACATTCCCTTCCAGCACGCGTCACCGACGCTGCTCAAAGCCATGCGCCGGCCCGCCAACCAGGAAAAAGTCCTCGACCGCATCAAGAAATGGCGCGCTATCTGCCCCGACCTCACCATCCGCTCCAGCTTCATCGTCGGCTTCCCCGGTGAGACCGAAGACGATTTCGAAACACTGCTCGATTTCATCGAACAAGCCGAGATCGATCGCGCCGGCGTGTTCAAATACGAAAACGTCGAAGGCGCGCCCTCACGCGATCTCCCCGATCACGTCGACCAGGACGACGTCAACGAGCGCTACGACCGCTTCATGGAAGTGCAGACTGCGCTCGCGGATGCTCGCGGCCAACAGATAATCGGCAAAATGGTGGACGCCATTTGCGACGGCTGGGACGAAGACGCCGGAGCTTACGCCTTCCGCACCAAAGCCGACGCGCCCGAGATCGACGGCGTGGTCTACGTCGACAGCGACGAAGAGATCGCCCCGGGCGCAATCACCCAGCTCGAAATCCTCGCCGCCGAAGGCCACGAATTGGTCGGACGCCAAGCCTCAATGGATTAGGCTTCGAACATGAAGCTGATCTTTCTCTTCGGCCCCGTTGCCTCCGGCAAGCTGACAATCGCCCGTCATCTCGCGCGCATCACCGGCCTTTCGCTTTTCCACAATCACCTCGTCGTCGATGCGGTGGGCGCCGTCTTTCCGTTCGGCTCAGAGTCCTTTGTCACGCTGCGCGAGCGCTTCTGGCTGGAGACGTTTGCATATGCTGCAAGAGCTAACCGCTCTCTTATCTTCACGTTCGCGCCGGAAAGCACGGTGCCGCCGGATTTTCCGCAGCGAGTGAGGTCGAGCGTTGAATCGGCAGATGGCGAAGTCTGCTTCGTGCAACTCAAGGTATCCGACCACGAGCAGGAACGCCGTATCATCGATGTCGGCCGCGCGAGCCATGGCAAGCTCATGTCGCTCGACTCTCTGCGGGAGCTACGGCCGATGTTCAATGCGTGTCTCGCAGCCATGCCGGCGCCGCTGATCACCGTCGACACCGACGCAACACCAGCCGAAGAGGCTGCGCTGAAGATCGCGGAGGCGCTCGCCATCATTGGTCCCTCGATCGTCGACGATCCGCGCGCCGATCGTGCGCGTGACACCTGACGAGAGTTTCCCCGACGCGGCGCTCGCACATCCAGTCCTATTGCGGCAAGCGTGCGTCGGCTCTGGGCCCTCAGTAGATCACAGGCGGCGTGCCGGAATCCGCGATCCGCGTCACGCGCCAGGTGAAGGTGTAGCCGCCGAGGCGCACCGATTCAGCGACGCTGTCGCCGATGTTCGGCATGGCGGCGAGCAATTCTTCGCGCGAATAGCTGATCGTACGCCCGCCGACGAAATCGTCCTGGCACGCCACGCCCGCCGGCAGATCGTCGGGCAGGCACGCGTGCGGCGTCCACGAACTGTCGGATTCCCACGCTTGAACGGTGAAATTGAACGGGCCGCCAATGCCTTCGGTCTGGCATTGCCAGCCATAGAGCGAACCGTTCTGGTGGTAGACCGGTTCGAACAGCGGCGCGAGGCACCAGCGGCCGGCCGGAATGTTTCTGGTTTCGCCGGTGTCGAAGTCTCCGAAAATCGAAGAATAGCCGAAGCGGTCCGTGTCGGCGCTGCCGAACACGAGATAGATTTCGTCCGAACCCGGCCAATCGCGCCCGGTTTCATCGTTTGCATAAAGGCGCTCGGCAGTGACGATGTAACGGGGTTGCGGCGTCAGCCGCGTATCGGGGGCCAGCACCTGCGCGCGCGGCGCTGCTTCGAAGCGCTGCCAATTCTGCGCCTGGGCCGAGCCAACGGCGAAAGCCAGTGCAGATAACGTGCTGAGTGCGGCGTATTTGAACTTGCGCATGGCGCTCTCTCCTGGATGCGTCACGGAGCAATATGCGATGGTCGCCCGCCATGGACTGCGACGCCGGTCACGAGCAGCGCGCGGCCGCAGAAGACGGGGATAGGCAGCCGCTTTATCCCACCTCTGGCGCGGCCGGCGCCGTTGCTTTTGCTGAGGATTTGGCGCGCGACCGCCGATTCAATCCGACCGGCGCCCACCTCGCTTATACTAGCGGCCGACGATGCAAACTCACCCCGACCCCGCCACCCTCGCCGCACTCTGGAAGCGAGCGCGCGCCATGTTCGCCCGCGCGATCGATACCATCGGCGCACCGGCTGCGGTCGCCGCTCGGACAGCGCTCTCGCGGGACGACAAATACGGCATCGCGGGCTGGATTGCGCGGCTCGAGTCGATCGTGCGCAAGCTTCTGTTCGCGATCGCCGGCGGCCTGGTGCAGGAGCGGCGCCAGCGCGCGGCGCAAGACCGCCGCCCCCGCTTCGAAGCGATCAAACTCGCAAGCCTCGGCCTGGCGCAAGGCGCAGCATATCGGACTCCGTTGCGCGCACGGGCAATCACGACAACACGCGCCCCTGTCGATCCCGCCCAGCCCGAAACTTGGCCGGCGCGCTTCGCGTTTGCGCCGCCCGCCGATCCGTGCGCCGTGCCCGAGAGCCGCGCACCGCGCATCCGCGCGTTGTGGGGCCCGGCGCCGCCGCCCGCGCCGCCGCCGCCGCAACGCGCGCCCCGGCGCGCCACCGAATCTGCACTGCGTTACGCCTTTCGCCTCGAAGCCCTGCGCCGCGTGCTCGCCGACCCGCTGCGTTATGCCGAACGCTTGGCGCGGATCTTTCGCCGCCTTTGCCGGCGCTATCCCGGCGCGGCCGACCGCTTCGCCATCGCGCCGGAGCGGCCATGTGTCCCCGACCCATACGACCCGCGCCTCATCATCGATGCGATCGGCGCGGCCATGTTCGCTGCGCCTGTCTTCGCCGCGCTCGACACGAGCTGAGCGACGGGCGTAACCGCCGGCACAGTTACCTCGCGGGCCTTCGGTGCTAGCATGCGCCGACGGAGACATTTGCCATGGCCGACGACGCCAACGATATTCCGATCGAAGCCTGGAACACGGTTCTGTTCGACAAGTTCGTGCGCTTCCGCCGCGTGCTGACGGCAGGGTTGTCCGAGCACGGCAATGTGGCGCTTGCCCGCCTCCGCTACCAACCCGGCCTCCGCGTGCTCGATGTCGGCTGCGGTTTCGGCGACACAACGCAAGACATCGCCAGGCAGGTTGGTCCCGCCGGCGAAGCCGTCGGCGTCGATTGCGCCGAGAACTTCATCGACCTGGCGATAGAGGAAGCCCGAGCCTCCGGCGTAAACAACGCGAAGTTCTTTGCCGCCGACGTTCAGACAGCCGATTTGCGCGGCCCATACGATCACGGCTTCGCCCGCTTCGGCACGCAGTTCTTCAACTTGCCAGGCGCCGCACTGCGCAACATCGCACGCGCCATCAAGCCTGGCGGCGAGTTCACGATGGTGGTCTGGCGCAAGCGCGAGGATAACCCGTGGGTTCACGACGCCGAGCGACTGGTGCGCGAAATGGTGCCCGTGGTTGCGCACGAAGACACCGATCAAGTCCACTGCGGCCCGGGCCCGTTTTCGATGGCCGGCGCCGACATGGTCAGCGACATGATGCAGGCCGCGGGTTTCAAGAACGTCCGTTTCCAGCGTTACGATTGCGACATCTGCATTGGCGCCGACATGGACGAAGCGGTCGAGTTCGCCATGGCGTTGGGGCCTGCGGGCGAGATCATCCGGCTCGCCGGCGCGGAAGGCGAACGCTTGCGCCCGAAAGTCGCCGATGCGCTGCGCGCCATGTTCGCCGAGCGCCGCCGCGGCGACGAAGTCTGGGCCGGCTCCTCGAGCTGGGCCGTGACGGGCGAACGGCGTTAGAGCGTGTTCCGATCGGTTTGGCTCGGCACAAACTCGTATGATTTCAGTCAGCTCGAACCACGCCTATCCCGGCAGTTGCGGCTTCGAGCGGATGAATTGCGAGAGCAGCCACTTTTCTCCGCCTTCGGGCGGCAGCCCGGCGTGAGTCGTCTGCAGGTCCGGCGCGCCGTTCTCATCGACATTGCGGAAGTAAAGCGCTTCCCCCGCGCGCCCGCGCAGCTTGCGGTCGATGTCGAGAAAGTGCGTCTCGCCGGCGTCGAACGTGTCGTTCAGATAAACCAGAAACGTCAGCGGCCGCTGCCCCCATTGCGAAATCTCCGTATTGAGTTGCGGCGAGGGCGAGAGGTAGTCGACGTGGCTGGTGAACTCCTGCCCCGGCAGATAGCGAAACACCGATGTCCGCTCGAAGTGCGCCAATGGCGCGCCAATCGTGTTGGCGATGCGTTCGCGGATCAATAGCAGCGGCAAGTCGAGCGTCAGGATCGTGAACGTCGCCAACGTGTTGGAGCGATGATCGTCCTGCGCGGCGGCGCCGCTCACGGGATGATAGACAAGCGCGCGCGTCTGCAGCGGCGACGCGCGCGCGATCAGCCACGCACATTCGCGCGCGCTCAGAAAATCTTCCGCCATGCCAATATGCGGGCGCTCGACCACAACGCGCGTCGGCCGCTCCGCCGACCAAGCCGAGACGTCCACGTGACAAGCGAGCGTCCGCCAGTCTTCGCCGCTCTCGCCCGAAAGCATCTGCAACTGCTCACGCGCCCCGCGTTCGCCGCCCTCGGCGGCGACGGCGAGCCAATCGAGCGCGCGCTGCCAATCCTGTTCGCAGCCATAGCCGATGCCGCGGATCGTCGCCGAGATCAGCGCGGCGCCGCCGTGCCCCGCGTTCGCCATCGCCTGCATCTGCTCGGCAATGTAGTCCTCATGAATCTGGCGGTCGCCGCGAAGGTGAGCGACGAAGCTCTGGAACTGCTGCTCGACATCGGACATCACGCGAGCATGGCGGCCGCGCGCCGGCGCCGCAACCAGCTACTTGCGCACTTTCGGTTCGCCCAGCGTCATGAAAATGACCGGCCCTTCAGTGGGCGCGCGATAGACCCCGTGCGCGGCGTTCACCTTCATCGCCAGCGCCGTCATCTGCCAGGCTTCCTGCTCGTCCATCTTGAGCGATTTCACGGTCAGTTCTTCGAGCCCGTGCTTGTCGCCAAACCAGCGCGTGCGCTCGGCGTCATTGCGCAGACGCTGAACCACCAGCGGATGGTCCCAGGCCCAGCGGAAAATGTGCGTGCGCGGATTCCAGGCGCCGATGATCTGCACCGGCGCCGTCACCAGCGCCCCGTCCTTGCGCTCGAACTGGATCAGGCCGGCGTTCTGATCGACCTGCCAGGGCGCCGTTTCGAGTTTGAGCTTGCGGGAGAGCCAGCGCTGGCGATTGAGCAGATCGATCCAGCTTTCGGCATAAAAGCGATCGACATCGACCTGCTCGCCGCCCCACGGCACGAGTTCGCGCGAGGCCGCGCGTAACTCAGGCTCGGGGGCTCGGCGCTTCCGGTTCTGCATCCAACGCTGTGGATAAGCGGTTCGCCCCACGCGCGTAAAGGGGCCTACGGTAACTCGTCACCCTGCTTGCGCCCGCCGCGGCCGATGGTCAGCGCCTTGATCACGCCGCGCAGGGTCTGCGCCTCCTGCTGCGTCAGCCGGGCGCGGAGGAAGATCGACCGCAGATTGCGCTTCATCAGCGGCGACTTGTCCGGGGGATGGAAAAACCGCCCGCGTTCAAGCTCTTGCTCGAGGTGCAGGAAGAGCCCTTCGAGCTCGTCCTGGGTCGCGGGTTCGCTCTCGCCGCCATGAAACCAGGACGGCGTTGCACTCTCTTGCCGCGCCTCGGAATAGGCGTAGGCAAACACCGCGACAGCATTCGCAAGGTTGAGCGAGGCGAAGCCGGGATTGACCGGCAGCGTCAGGATGGCGTCGGCCTTGGCGACCTCGTCGGTCTCCATCCCCGACGCCTCCGGTCCGAACATCACCACCGGCCGCTCTCCCGCGGCGATCGCCGCCTTCAGCTTCGCCGCGGTCTCGCGCGGACCCCACGCCGGCTTTTCCAGCTCGCGCGGCCGCGCTGTCGCCGCGATCACCAAGGTTGCATCCGCCAGCGCCTCCTCGAGCGTCCATTCGACACGTGCGCCCTTCAGCACTTTGTCGGCGCCGACGGCGACGACTTCCGCTTTGGGATTGGGCCAGCGATCGCGCGGTGCGACGAGGCGCAGCGAGACCAAACCGAAATTCAACAGAACCCGCGCAACGGCGCCGATGTTTTCGCCCATCTGGGGTCGCACGAGGCAGACAGCCGGCCAAAGGTCTTCAATGGCGGGCGGCATATTTCGTGCGCGTGTCATGCGGTAAGGCCGGATCGGGACATGTCCGCAAACGTCATTTCGCATCCCACGGCGCGCCGCAAGCGCGCGCGTGCATCCGTGTGGACCATGCGGCGCATTGGCGTGCTCGTCGTCGCCGCCGCCGCCGTCGCTGTTGCGAGTTGGCTGGCGCCTGATCTTAACCGTTCAACGACGCCTCCGCCTGCCGCCGCGCCGCAGATCGCGCTGCCCCAGCCGCCGCCCGCTCGGCCGGAGCTTGCGAACGCCGATCTCGCTGGCGGCGTTGCAGGGCCGGCGCCGCGTCAGAGAACGCGCACCGCGCCGCGCCGCAACGACGTGCCGCTCGACGCCGCAGGCGGCGAGCCTGTCGGGTACGAAATCCTGAGCGCCGCCGAACTGGCGAACATTTCGCAGGCCCGCGAGTAGGACCGACCGCCACAGTTGCGCGCCCACGCCAAGCTGCTACCACCCGCCCGCGCAAGCGGAAGGATTGAGCGATGGCCAAGATCAAGGTGGACAACCCAGTCGTCGAACTCGACGGCGACGAGATGACCCGGATCATCTGGGCCCTGATCAAGGACCGCCTGATTCACCCCTATCTCGACATCGATCTCAAATATTTCGACCTCGGCGTCGAGCACCGCGACGCCACCGAAGATCAAGTCACCGTCGACGCCGCCAGGGCCATCAAGCAATACGGCGTCGGCGTGAAGTGCGCGACCATTACGCCGGACGAAGCACGGGTGAAGGAATTCGGCCTGAAGAAAATGTGGAAGTCGCCCAACGGCACCATCCGCAACATCCTGGGCGGCGTCATCTTCCGCGAGCCGATCATCTGCAAGAACGTGCCGCGCCTGGTGCCGGGCTGGACCCAGCCGATCGTCGTCGGCCGTCACGCCTTCGGCGACCAGTATCGCGCCACCGATTTCAAATTCCCGGGCAAGGGCAAGCTTTCGATCAAGTTCGTCGGCGAAGACGGCAAAGTCATCGAACACGAAGTGTTCGACGCACCGGATTCCGGCGTCGCCATGGCGATGTACAATCTCGACGAGTCGATCCGCGAATTCGCCCGCTCGTCGATGAACTATTCGCTGATGAAAGGCTGGCCGCTCTATCTCTCGACCAAGAACACCATCCTCAAAGCCTATGACGGACGCTTCAAGGACTTGTTTCAAGAGGTGTTCGACAAAGAGTTTGCCGATCAGTTCAAGGCAAAGAAGATCACTTACGAACATCGCCTCATCGACGACATGGTGGCCTCGGCGCTGAAGTGGTCGGGCGGCTTCGTCTGGGCCTGCAAGAACTATGACGGCGACGTGCAGTCCGATTCCGTTGCCCAGGGCTTCGGCTCGCTCGGCATGATGACCTCGGTGCTGCTGACGCCGGACGGCAAGACCATGGAAGCCGAAGCCGCGCACGGCACCGTGACGCGCCACTATCGTCAGCATCAGAGGGGCGAGCCGACCTCCACCAATTCGGTCGCCTCGATCTTCGCCTGGACGCGCGGTCTCGCCCATCGCGGCAAGCTCGACAACAATCAGAAGCTCACCGACTACGCGCATCTCTTGGAGAAGGTCGTCATCGACACAGTCGAGTCCGGCCAGATGACCAAGGATCTCGCCGTGCTCGTCGGCGACGAACAGACCTGGCTCACCACCGAAGGCTTCCTCGACGCCATTGGCGACAACCTCGATCGCGCGATGGCCAGAGCCGCGTGACATGACCAAGCGCCGCTCTTCGCTCACCGGCGGCTGGAGCGGCGCGTATCGCTATCCGGCCATTGCGAGAGCCGAGACCGTCTTCAACGCCCAAATCGAAGAAGTGAACGGGGCCTTCGTCGGTTCGACACAAGAGCCCAACGACTTCATGCCCGACGCGGGCGCGGTGCTCACCGCCGACATCGAAGGCGTCCGCGACGGCGGCGCCGTCACGTTCACCAAATTCTACCATCATCAAGGCATTCGTCACGCCATCCGCTACGAGGGCGCCGCAGACGAGGCGCTCATGCGCATCGAAGGCAAGTGGATCGTCCCTCCCGGTTGGTCTGGCACGTTCTTTATGGTGCGCGACGATGACGGCGAGGCGGTCGAAGCAGAAGAGAGCGCGGACGTCGGGATCGAGGTGCGCAGATGAGAATTCGTGAAGCCAGGCCGGCCGATCGCGCCGCATGGGAGCCGCTCTGGGCGGGCTATCTCGCGTTCTACAATTCCGAACTGCCGCGCGCCGTGACCGACACGACGTGGGCGCGTTTCCACGATCCCGCCGAGCCCATGCTATGCCTTGTCGCCGAGGACGATGACGGCGCGCTCATCGGCTTCACCCACCTCGTCTTCCATCGCGGCACCTGGGCGATTGGCGACTTCTGCTATCTCGAAGACCTCTTCGTCGCCGAAAACGCCCGCAATCGCGGCGTCGCCCGCGCGTTGATCGAAGCGGTGTACGAACTCGCCGATCGGCGCGGCATCGAACGCGTCTATTGGCTGACGCACGAAACCAACACCACCGCGCGCCGGCTCTACGACAAAGTCGCCCGTCACCTGGGCTTCATTCAGTACCGGCGCTGAGCGCGGACTCGCGGCAGCAACGCTCCGCGAAGATTACAATCCGACACATACTCCAATGCGCCTACAATGTGCGCATGCAAACACTCACTCAATCTGGATCGCCGGCCTTTTCGCGCAGGTCTTTGCAGGTTGGAGCGCGCGGCTCCTGCCGCGCATGCGGCGCGGAGCGCCGCATGCGTTCCTTCCAGTGTGGTGCATCGGCGCCGTGCCAGCGACGGCGCTGGCGGTCCAGACTATTCGCGAAACTTCGGCGTCGGCCGCCACGGGAATGGCTGCGGCATGTCTTTCGACACTTTGTCCGGATAGGCCGGCGCGCGCTTCTCCAGGAACGAGGTCACCCCTTCCTTGGCGTCGCCGGATTGGCCGCGCGCCACCATCAACCGGCTTTCCAGGCGATGCGCCTCCATCGGATGGCCCGCATCGAGCATGTCGAGCATCATCCGCCGCGCCAGCGCCACCGAAACCGGCGCAGCGTTGTCGGCGATTTCGCGCGCCAAGGCTTGCGCCGCCGGCAGCAACTCATCCGGCGCATGCAGCGAACGCACGAGCCCGCGCTGATGCGCTTCTTCGCTGGTGAACACGCGCCCCGTCATCGTCCATTCGAGCGCTGTCGAAACACCCACGAGCCGCGGCAGGAAATACGAGGAGAGCGTCTCCGGCACGATGCCGCGGCGCGCGAACACGAAGCCCATCTTCGCGCCGGGGACAGCGACGCGAATATCCATCGGCAGCGTCATCGTCGCCCCAACGCCGACGGCCGCGCCGTTGATCGCCGCGATCACCGGCTTGAGGCTCTCATAGATGCGGATGCCGACCTGTCCGCCGCCATCGCGCGCGCGATCCGGATCGAATTTGCCCGTCCCGCCGCGCGCCGCCAGCCGCTTCTCGTAATCGAACGTCGCCCCGCCAGTGCCGAGGTCGGCGCCCGCGCAAAACGCGCGCCCCTCGCCGGTGACGATCACGGCGCGCACGTCGTCATTGGCGTCGGTCTCGTCGAACCCCGCGATCATGTCGCGCACCATCTGATCGGTGAACGCATTCATCCGATCCGGCCGGTTCAACGTCATCGTCGCGATGCTGTCGGCGATATCGAGTTTGATGGTTTCGTAGTTGGGCATGTTCGCTCCGAGCGCCAAATCGCGAAATCGCCAGATCGCCAAATAGGTGCTGCGAGGCTATCCCCGCCCGTGCAGATATTCCACTATCGAAATATGATCGGCGACTTCGCGATTTCGCTACAGCCGAAGCAGCTCCACTTCCGCCGCCTGATAGGGATCGAGCCGGTAGACGAGCTGGCGGTGGATCGCCACAAGCGAACCTGCGCCCCAATCCTCGATCAGTTCGGCATCGTCATGATCGCGGGCCTGCCAGTGCGAGCCGTCCTCGCAGATCAGCACCTTGCCGCGCGCCAGCACGCAATCGATCGTCGACACGGCGCCCGATTGCACGCCGGCGCCTAATCCGACTCGGAACACAGAGAGAATCGCATCACGCTGCACGACCGTCAGGCGGCCCCAGTCGAGCCGCTCAAAAAGCTCTGGCCCGAGATAGGCGGCCAGCGCATCGTTCTGCGTCATGTCGGCGTCCCCACAACCGAATCGAATCTCCAAAAACGATTGATTTGGTTTCCGAGACGTTACCGGCCCGAGACGTCAGAGCGCGAGCCGCCAGATCAAATCGCGATCGGCGGTCTTGCCGACCATGAAATCCCACTCGCCGTGATCTGCGAAACCGAAGCGCCGGTAAAAGCGCTGCGCGCGGAAATTGTTTTCCCAGACGCTCAGATACATCGCGCCCGCGCCGCGCGCGCGACCCCACGCGATCGCATCGTCCATCAGCTGTGCCGCAACGCCCGCGCCCTTCACGCTTTCATCCACGTAGAGCCGATGCAGCTCCACTGCATTCGCATCGTCGACCGGCATGTCGAGCACGCCGACCAGGCTGTATCCAACGATCTCACCCTCACGCAGCGCGAGCCGATAGCGCAGTTCGGCGTCGGCAATCTCGTTGCGCTGAATCGAGGGGCCGTAATTCTTGGAGAGAAACGCCTCCAGATCCTCCGGGGGATACGGGAGGTGACCGAACGTGGCGACCCAACTCCGGCGCGCGAAATTCGCTAGCGCCTCCGCATCTTCAACGCGCGCATCGCGATAAAGTATGTCGCTCATGCCGCCAGCGCGCCTTGCAGCGCGCTGCGGATGGCGTCGAGCGCTTTCGCCGCCTCCGCGCCGTTCGGACCGCCGCCTTGCGCCATGTCTGGGCGTCCGCCGCCGCCCTGTCCGCCGACGGCGGCGACGCCCGCCTTCACCAGATCGACGGCGCTCACCTTGCTCTTCAAGTCATCCGTGACGCCGACGGCAAGCGCCGCCTTGCCGTCCTCGACCCCGACATAGGCGATGACGCCCGAGCCCAGCGACTTCTTGCCTTCATCGACTAGTCCGCGCAGCTCCTTCGCCGGCACGCCCTCGAGCACGCGCGCGAGCATCGAAACACCGGCGACGCTTTCAGGGCCAGCGGGCGCCGTCAGTCCGCCGCCGCCTGCCAGCGCGAGCTTCTTCTTTGCGTCCGCCAATTCGCGCTCGAGCCTGCGGCGCTCGTCCTGCAGCTGGCTGACGCGCTCGGTGACCTCGGCCAGCGGCGCCTTGATGTTCGACGCAATCGCTTTCGCCAGCGCCGCCTGCGCCTTCAAGTGCGCCAGGGCCGCCGCACCCGTCGCCGCTTCGATGCGGCGCACGCCGGCTGCGACGCCGCCTTCGCTCAGCACCGAGAACACGGCGATGTCGCCCGTGCGCTTCACGTGCGTGCCGCCGCAGAGTTCGACCGAGTAGGCTTTGCCGCCGCCCCCGAGCGCATCGCCCATGCGCAGCACCCGCACCGTGTCGCCGTACTTTTCGCCGAACAGCGCCAGCGCGCCTTCTTCGATGGCTTTCGCCGGCGCCATTTCCTTGATCACGCCTTCGGCGTTCTGGCGGATTACGGCGTTCACTTCGTCCTCGACGCGGCCAATCTCGTCGGCGGACATGGCCTGACCGTGGCTGAAATCGAAACGAAAATATTCCGCCTCCACCAGCGAGCCCTTCTGCGTGACGTGCGGTCCCAACACGTTGCGCAGCGCCGCATGCAGCAAGTGCGTCGCCGAATGGTTCGCACGTATCTTGGCGCGCCGCTCATGATCGATTTCGAGCTTGGCCTTGTCGCCGACCTTGATCGAACCCTTGCTCAACCAGCCCACGTGCGCATGCAGCGCACCTGCCTGCTTCAGCGTGTCCTCGACGACGAAGGCGGCGCCGTTGGCGAACCTGATCAGGCCATGATCGCCCGCCTGCCCGCCGCTTTCGGCATAGAACGGGGTGCGGTCGAACACGAGCGCGGCGTGCACGCCCTCGCGCAGCTCATGTTGCTCGGCGCCTGCGGCGACGATCGCTGCGAGTTGGGCTTCGCCGCTCTCGGCGCCGTAACCCAGGAACTCGTTGCCGGTCGTGCGCTCGAGGATCGAGTGCCAGATCGCCGGATTGTCAGCGCCCTCCGCGCCCTTCCAGCTCGCCGCGCCCTGGTCCTTCTGCTCTTGCATGGCGCGATCGTACTCGGCGACATCCACTTCGAGCCCGCGCCCACGCAGGATGTCCTGGGTGAGATCGAGCGGAAAGCCGAACGTGTCGTAGAGCTTGAACGCCGTCCGGCCCGAAAGCTTCTGGCCTTTCTTCAAATCGCCGAGCTCATCGTCAAGCAAACGCAACCCGTTCGCCAACGTGCGGCGGAAGCGTTCTTCCTCCTCGCGCAGCTGCGCTTCGATCACCGGTTGCGCGCGCTTCAGTTCCGGATAAGCGCCGCCCATCTCCGCGATCAATGTCGGCGCGAGCCGATACATGAGCGGTTCCTTCGCGCCCAGAATGTGAGCATGCCGCATGGCGCGACGCATGATCCGGCGCAGCACATAGCCGCGACCCTCGTTCGACGGCGAGACGCCATCGGCGATCAGGAAGCACGACGAGCGCAAATGGTCGGCGATGACGTTGTGGCTCGGCGCGCGCTCGCCTTTCGCCTTGGTCTTGGTGAGCTCTTCCGACGCCGCAATGAGCGTGCGGAACAGGTCTGTCTCGAACACCGAGTTCACGCCCTGCAGCACGCAGGCAATGCGCTCGAGCCCCATGCCCGTGTCGATTGACGGCTTCGGCAGCTTCTCGCGCGGGCGTCCGTCGGCGAACTGCTCGAACTGCATGAACACCAGGTTCCAGAACTCGAGAAAGCGGTCGCCGTCCTCGGCCGGCGAACCCGGCGGGCCGCCGGCGATGTGCCCGCCGCGGTCGATGAAGATTTCCGAACACGGACCGCAGGGGCCGGTGTCGCCCATCGACCAGAAATTGTCCGACGTCGCGATGCGGATGATCCTGTCGTCGGAGAGGCCGGCGATCTTCTTCCAGAGCGCAGCCGCATCGTCGTCATCGTGATAGACGGTGACGAGCAGCTTGTCCTTCGGCAGTCCGTAGTCTTTCGTGATCAGCGTCCACGCCGCCTCGATCGCGCCGTCCTTGAAATAGTCGCCGAACGAGAAATTACCGAGCATCTCGAAGAAAGTGAGATGGCGGGCGGTGTAGCCGACATTGTCGAGGTCGTTGTGCTTGCCGCCGGCGCGGACGCACTTCTGGCTCGTGGCGGCGCGCGCGTATGACGGCTTGGCCGCGCCGGTGAAATAGTTCTTGAACTGCACCATGCCGGCATTGGTGAACAAGAGCGTCGGGTCGTCCTGCGGCACGAGCGAGGACGAGCCCGGAAGCTCATGGCCCCGCGCACGGAAAAATTCCAGGAACTGGGTGCGGATGTCGTTGACGCTGGGCATTTCTACTCAAGCCAAATCAGGGATTCGAGGCTTGGTATAGGTAGTGGGCGCAAGAACGCCAAGCACCGGGACGCGCGGCGGCTCTGCGCTTACGTCACGGCGGCAGCGTCAATTCGCCGTTGGGACCGAGCGGCGCATAGGGATTCCACGCCACTTCCCAGAGGTGTCCGTCCGGATCGGCGAAATAGCCGGACTGCCCGCCCCAGGTCGCTTGCTCGGACGCTTTCACTAAGGTCGCGCCTGCAGCGACCGCCTCGGCAATGACCTTCGACACATCATCCTTCTCGCGGACGTTGTGCGCGAGCGTAATGCCGCGAAAGCCCGAGCCATCGGCCGGCACGTTTGCATCGCACGCGAGGCTTTCACGCGGGAAGAGCGAGAGCGCGAGCGGTCCGATCTGGAAGAACACGACCTCATCGCCGCCCATCGACGACGCCTTGAATCCGAGTCTTTCGTAGAACGCACGCGACCGCGCCAGATCGGCGACGCCAAGCGTGATCAGAGAAACGCGCGGCTCCATCGATCCCTCAAAGGCCAACGTATGACAGGCGAACGAGAATTCAGCTCAAGCAGAAAGGCGCCCGCTAACCGCCAAGTGACGCGATCCAGCTTTGTCTGCAGATTGCGGACATCGCGCCTAAGAGGCGCAAGGCTGCTCCGCATCGCCATGCCGCTCATTGAACACCAAACCCAGGGCGCTCGTAAGGCGCCTTCTTATTGGTAATTCGCCGGCCGGCCCAGTGACGGGCCAGGGCATGGGGTCGGGTCGGCTACGCGTCACCCGAACCGGCCGGCGAAACTCTCAACCGCCCTCGGCGGCGTCCTTCTCTTCGTCGCCTTCCGGCGGCGAATACATCGCGTCGGAAACTGCGTTCGACTTGCCGCGGATCTTGTCTTCGATTTCGAGCGCGACCGCCTTGTTCTCTTTCAAGAACCGGCGCGCGGCTTCCTTGCCTTGGCCGATCTTCTGCGAGCCGTAGGCGTACCAGGCGCCGGACTTGTCGATCACGCCGGCCTTGACGCCAAGCTCGATCAATTCGCCGGTTTTCGAAACGCCCTCGCCGTAGATGATGTCGAACTCGACCTGCTTGAACGGCGGGGCGACCTTGTTCTTCACCACTTTGACTCGGGTTTCCGAACCGATCACCTCGTCGCGTTCCTTGATCTGGCCGGTGCGGCGGATGTCGAGGCGCACCGAGGAGTAGAATTTCAGTGCATTGCCGCCGGTCGTCGTCTCCGGGTTGCCGTACATGACGCCGATCTTCATGCGTATCTGGTTGATGAAGATGACCAGCGTCTTCGACTTGTTGATCGAGCCGGTGAGCTTGCGCAGCGCCTGGCTCATCAGACGGGCCTGCAAGCCCGGCAGCTGATCGCCCATCTCGCCTTCGATTTCCGCGCGCGGCGTCAGCGCTGCGACCGAGTCCACCACCAGCACGTCGATGGCGCCCGAGCGGACCAAAGTGTCGGTGATTTCGAGCGCCTGCTCGCCGGTGTCCGGCTGCGACACCAAGAGGTCATCGAGATCGACGCCGAGCTTGCGCGCATACACCGGGTCAAGAGCGTGTTCGGCGTCCACGAACGCGCAGACGCCGCCATTCTTCTGCGCTTCCGCAATGCAGTGCAGCGCAAGCGTGGTCTTGCCCGAGCTCTCGGGACCATAAATCTCGACGATGCGGCCTTTCGGCAGGCCGCCGATGCCGAGCGCGATATCGAGCGACAGCGAGCCGGTGGAAATCGCCTCGATCTCCATCACCGGCTTCTCGCCCAGGCGCATCACCGAGCCCTTGCCGAAGGCCTGGTCGATCTGTTTCAGGGCTGCGGCCAGCGCCTTCTGCTTGTCCGTTTCCACGTCCGCCTCAACAAGCTTCAGCTTGGTCGCCATCTCACGCCCTCCATTTGGCCCTGAGTCCAGCTCCAAAGGCCATCAGCCAGCCCACGCGCCGCTGAGAATCGTTTGTACCGCGTTTGTTCTGGGAACACAAGCGGAACATTGTGCCAAATCGCGAAGTCGCGAAATCGCAAGATCGCGGCGTTCCTGGCCAGCTCGATGCATGGACTGCCTATTGGCGACTTCGCGACTTCGCGACTTCGAGTTAAACGATTTCGAGGGGGAAACGGAGAGGATCGACCGATGGCTCAGTCCTTGGCGCCCTTGCCGCCGCGCGGCCACCATCCAGCGACGCTGGAGGGCCTGACCTCGTTTCGGGTCAAGACTGCAGCACTCTCGCGCCCGGCCGCACCCGCGCGCGGCGATCCCAACATGGTGCTCCTCACCGCCCCCGACGGCGGTGTCGTCGTCTATCCGCCCAGCGACAAACTCGTGATCCTGGCGGCGCGCCGGCTGCCGAAGGTCAGTCGCTAAGCAAGCGCCCGGACATCGCCGAACTTGCCGGCGTTGAAATCCGTGATCGCCTCACGAATCTCAGCTTCGGTATTCATCACGAACGGCCCGTACCACACGACCGGCTCCTCGATCGGCTCGCCGCTCAGCACCAGCACTTTCGCGTCGCTCTCAGCCGCAATCTCAATGGCGCCGCCTTCGCGTTCGAAGATCGCGAACTGCGCGTCGCGCGCGACATCGCTATCATTGAGCTTCACCGCGCCGCTTTGCACGAGCACGGCGAGCGTGTGGCCTTCGGGAAGCATGAAGGTGGTCTTCGCACCGGCGTTCAGGCGTACGTCCCAGATGTTGATCGGCGTGAATGTCTTGGCGGGGCCCCGCGCTCCAGCGTATTCGCCCGCAATGACGCGCAGGCGACCTGCCCCGTTCTTCAGTTCAACTGGCGGGATCTCGCCGTCGAGCAAGCTCTGATATCCAGGCGGCGACATCTTATCCTTCGCCGGCAAGTTCACCCAAAGTTGCACCATCTCCATGACGCCGCCGTTCTTCGTGAACGCCGCCGAATGAAACTCCTCGTGCAGAATGCCTGACGCCGCCGTCATCCATTGCACGTCGCCCGGGCCGATGTGGCCGCCATTGCCAGTCGAGTCGCGGTGATCGACTTCGCCGGAATAGACGATCGTCACCGTCTCGAAGCCGCGATGCGGGTGAACGCCTACGCCACGCTTATGAGCCGCCGGTGCGAACTCCGTCGGCGGCGCATAATCGAGCAGGATGAACGGCGACAACGCCGCGCCATGCGACTGCGGCGAAAACATCGAGCGCACGGGGAAGCCGTCTCCCACCCAATGCGGGCGCGGCGCATCCTGAACGGCGGTCAGCTTTCTCATCAGAGCAATCTCCCGGCTCAGAAATATGCAGCGGACGCCGGCGCGCAATAAGGCACACGGCTGATCCTGCCGTTCGATGAAATTAGCGCTTGAGCCGTCCCCTAGGTCCGACCCCAGACGAGCGCCATGAACCGCAGAACCTTCATTGCCACCGCCGCTGCGTGCGCTGTCGCAGACCAAGCCACCGCCCAGGAGACCACCACCATGACTGAAGAAGACGCGACACTCGTGGTCGACGGGGTCCGCATCCCTGGCCGTATCGCTAAACCCGCAGGCGCCGCGCGCACGAGCGTGCTCATCCTCCCGGGTTCGCTCTTTGCCGACGCCGATGGCGATTTCCCCGCCTGGAACGTTCGCCCGCACGTCTATCGCGATCTCGCACATCAGCTCGCTGATCTCGGCGTGGCTTCAATGCGCCAAGCCAAGATCGGTCCAGGGACCGGGAGCGAGACGGTCGATCCCGCGCTCTCGCCCGCGCATCAACACTTCGCCGAGCGCGTTGTCGTTGCGCGCGCAGCTGTTGCGCACTTGCGCGAAGCGGCGCCTGGCTTGCCGCTCTTTGTCGCCGGCCACAGCGAAGGCGCAGTTGTGGCCTCGCTGCTCTGCGGGGGCGAAGGCGAAGGCATCGACGGCATGATCAGCCTCTCCGGCCCTGCGCTCCGCCTTGTCGAAATCATGCGCGTGCAGAACACCGCGATGGGCATGAGCATGGCCGACTTCGAGCAAGTGGCCGCCGACATTCGCGCGGGCCGCCCGCTCGGCGACGCCGCGCGGAGCAATCCTATGCTCGCAGGCTTGGCCGCCATGCCGCCGCAAGCGCTGAACTATATCCGCGAGGTGGACGCCGTAGATCCGTGCCACGCGATCAGCGCCGTGCGTCTACGCACACTTCTCATCCAAGGCGGACGAGACCAATCAGTCACGCCCGAACAAGTCGACCAACTCGCCGCCGCGCGCGCCGGACTTCCGACAGAGATCGCGCGCTTTCCTGAACTGCAGCATTTCTACAAGCGCGCCGAGCCAGGCCTCGACGCCATGGCGAGCTTCGCGCTCAGCAGCGACAATGATCCTGCCGTAGCGGAGGCCATCGCCCGCTGGATCGCCTGACGTTCGCGCGAGCGCCGTTTCAAAACATTCATGCAAGGCCTCCCTTGCCGCGAACGCGCCACATTCCCAAATGCTGTTCGCGCCCTTCAGCGCTCCTCCCATTCTCCCCGAAACGCGCCGCTTCCATGCGGCGCCATCGCGTCACTCAAGGACATAGCTTTCATGTCGCAATCAAACACGCTCGCTGCACGCTCAGGCCAATTCAAGATCGGCGGTGAATACGAAGTGAACCGTTTGGCCTTCGGCGCCATGCGCGTCACCGGCCCTGGCATCTGGGGTCAGCCCCAGGACAAGAAGCAAGCTCTCGCGGTGCTGCGGCGCGCGCCCGAACTCGGCATCAATTTCATCGACACCGCCGAATCCTACGGCCCCCACTTCTCCGAAGAACTGATCCGCGAAGCGCTCGCGCCCTACGCCGACGACCTTCTTATCGCCACCAAAGGCGGCCTCACGCGCGGCGGACCTGAAATCTGGGGCCAGGACGGCCGTCCCGAAAAACTGATCGCCGACGCCAAAGGCAGCCTGAAGCGCTTGGGCGTTGAGCAACACAAACTCTGGCAACTCCACCGCATCGACTCGAAAGTGCCCGCGGACGAACAGTTCGGCGCCGTGAAGTCATTGCTCGATCAAGGCATCATCGCGCACGCCGGTCTTTCCGAAGTCAGCGTCGATCAGATCAAGGCCGCGCAGAAGGTCTTCCCCGTCGCGACGGTGCAGAACCTCTACAATCTCGCCAACCGCCAAAGCGAAGAGGTGCTGACCTATTGCGAAGCGCAGAACATCGGCTTCATTCCCTGGTATCCTCTCGCCGCCGGCGATCTCGCCCGCGAAGGTTCGGTGCTGGACAAGATCGCCAAAGCCAAAGGCGCCGCGCCCAGCCAAATCGCGCTCGCCTGGGTGCTGAAGCGGAGCCCTGTGATGCTGCCCATCCCGGGCACTGGGAAGGTGAAGCATCTCGAGGAAAACACCGAAGCTGCCGCGATCGAACTGAGCGATGAGGAGTTCGACACGCTAAGCGAGGCGGCCCGCTAAGGTCCTTGACATGCATGTACCGTATGCGGTACATGCATGTTCGCGGGGCGAATAGGTGGCGCGACAGCCGAAGAAGATTCCGGCCTTCTTCTACCAGACCGCGGCCGGCGCAGAGCCGGTGCGCGACTGGTTGTTGACGCTCGACGCAGAGGACCGTCGCGTTATCGGCATCGACATGGCGACCGTCGAGTTTGGTTGGCCGGTTGGCATGCCGACATGCCGTTCGCTCGGTGATAGCTTGTGGGAAGTGCGATCGTCGCTTCCCAGCCGGCGCGAGGCGCGCGTTATCTTCGCAGTGATCGAGGAACAAATGGTGCTGCTGCACGGGTTCATAAAGAAGAGCCAGAGGACGCCCAAGACTGATCTCGACCTGGCGTTGAAACGGTTGAAGGACACGAAGTCATGAGCGCAAAGAGGAAGGCGAAGGGTCGCGTCGGTTCGAGCTTCGACTCGTTTTTGAAGACGGAGGGCCGCTACGAAGAAAGCCAAGCCATCGCGATCAAGCGCGTTCTGGCTTGGCAGATCGAGGAAGCGATGAAGAAGGGCGACGTTTCCAAAGCCGAGATGGCGCGCCGCATGAACACGAGCCGAAGCCAGCTCGATCGCCTGCTCGATCCGGAGAACCACGCCGTGAGCCTGGAGACGCTAGCGCGCGCGGCGCATGCCGTGGGGCGAAGCCTCAGGTTTGAGTTGGTTTAGGCGGAAATTCCTCGCTCGCGGCGTGCGATGGCCTGATCCATCGCCTCGCCAGCTGTCCTCGCCTTTATTGCCTTTTCCACCTTCGCGAAAGACGAAGTTACTACGCCTCCGACGAACAACGCACTGCCTACGATCACCAAGTTCGTCTTGAGATTCATAGCAGAGAGATTTGAAACTTCGCGTTGCCGTCGGATAGCATGAGACCCAGCAGCGCAATCAGAACGCCGACGACTGTCGTAACAACGCCCATTGCACCACCTCTAAGCCGCCGCCAGCAGCTCCTTCACCCGGCCGACGAGCTGCTCCATGGTCACGGGCTTGCTCAGATAGTGCACCGGATATTTCTCCAGCACGTCGCTGAAGCTTTCGGGCGCATAGCCTGAGAGGAAGAGCACTTTGGCGTTGCCGATCATCGCGGGCTCGGCTTCTTCCAGCATCTCCGGCCCAGTCATGATCGGCATCGAGACGTCGGAGATGATGATGTCGAACGAACCCGGACGCGCGGTCAGAATATCGAGCGCCTCCTGTCCGTCGCCTGCTTCCTCGACCTCGTAGCCGCACTCTTTCAGATTGCGCACGGTCGCGCGCCTGACCGGCACCAGGTCTTCCACGAACAGGATCTTGCCGCGGCCCGAGACATCTTTCGGCTGCGGCGCGATCAGCGCACGTTCCTTGGCGGCGATGTCGTCCAGCTCTTCTTGCGTCGGCGCGTACTCCGGCAGGAAGATGCGGAACGTCGTGCCGACGCCGACTTTCGAGCTGAAGAAGATGTAGCCGCCCGATTGCTTGACGATGCCGTAGCTGGTTGCAAGCCCCAGCCCCGTGCCTTTGCCGGCTTCCTTGGTCGAGTGATACGGGCGGAAGATTTTCGCCGCGTGCTCCGGCTTGATGCCGCCGCCGGTGTCTTCCACCTCGATCATGACGTACTTGCCGTCCTCGATCGGGTTATGGCCCAAGCCGCGCGCGGCCGTCGCATCGATCACCGAAGTGCGGATCATCAGCTTGCCGTCCTTGGCCATCGGCGAGCCCTTCGGCGTCATCGCATCGCGCGCATTGGTGGCGAGGTTGACGATCACGCGCTCGAGCTGGGTCTTGTCGACCTTCACGTACGGCAGATCGCGGCCGTGGCGGATTTCGGTCTGGATCGAGGCGCCCATGATGCGGCGGATCAGCTCCTGCTTGGAGCCGAGGAAGTCGCCGACGTCGAACACTTCGCGCGCAAAATTCTGCTGGCGCGCATAGGCGCGCAGCATTTCCGAAAGCTCCTTCGCCGTCGTGGCGTGATCGGCGATTTCCTTCAACATCGGATAGTCCGCATCGCCGACGGGGTGCCGGCGCAGCAGATACGAACAGGTCTGCATCACCACAGTGAGCAGATTGTTGAAATCGTGCGCCACGCCGGCTGCCAGTTCGCCGATCTCGCGCATCTTTTCCGACTGCGCCAGCCGCGTTTCCAGTTCGCGCTGTTGGCTGACGTTGGCGATGTACGCGAGCGCCCGCCCATCGGCGCCGCGCGCCAGATTGAGGTGTACCGCTGTCGGTGGCGTCGTCGCCAAAGTGATCTCGATCGGATCGTTCATCGCCTGGCGCAAACGATGCGCCAGCGCAGCGGGGCCTTCGGAGGCGTCGAACAGATCGGCGAACGCCGCGCTCGGCGTCGCGCGCCCTTGCGTCATTTCCATAAGCGAAGCGTTCGAATCCAGCACCGCCGCGCTCGCCGGATCGATGCCGTCCAGCACGGCGACGCCGAACGGCGCCTGCGCAAATACGCCGTCGGCGCTGGACACATCGGCTGCGCGCACCGGCGTCGCCGTCTCCGGCGCCTCCGCATCGGAGAAGAACACCAGCCCGCGCACCGCGCCGTCGATATCGTCGACCGGCGTGAAGCTCAGCACGCTGGCTTGCGTCTCCTGCCCGTCGATCCCCTTCAGCGTCACTTTCGCGCGCGACGGTCCAAAGCCGCGACGATCGCGACGGACGATCCGGCTTGCGTCTTCCTTGATCATGTCCTTGACGCGCAGCAATTGCGGATCGTCGCCGAGCCCCAGCACCGCACGCAGCGAACGGTTCATGTAGACGATCTGCCCGTCCGCGCGCGCCGCGAAGAAGCCGACCGGCGAGTCGTCGAGGAAGAGCTGGCGGTCGTGCGGCACACCCTCGCCCTGCTCGGCCGCGCCCAGCTCGCGCAGGCGCCACAGCACATGTCCGCCCGGGATCGGGCCCACGCACGCTTCGTAGCGCGCATGCTTGCCGGTGATCGCCGATGTCGCCGGCAACTCCTCACGCCGCGTCTGCCCCAGCTGCGCGGCCTTCGACAAACGGAACATCGGCGCAGACAGCATCGGGTCGGCGCCGAACAGGCGGCTCATCATCGGCGGCCGATCGCTTTCGCCCAGAATGCCCGCCGCTTCCGCAATGGCGTGATAGCCGTGGTTCGCCGTCAGCGGCGAAAGCTGCGCGTCGGTGATCAGTGCGGCTTCATCGAGCGCTTCGACGAACGCAAAATCGTTGCGCCCGCCCAAGAGCACATTGGCCGCAATCGCGCCGCGCTCCGGAAATGCGCCGACGCGGCGCCCTGCGCCGCGAGACATCCAGAAAAACAACACCAGGCCTGCGGCTGCGAGCAGGATAAGCAGAATGGCGCCCGCTTGGCCGACCGCTTGTCCCGCCGTCAGCGCAACGCCGGCGGCGCCGAGGCCCACCGCCACGGAGAACCAGAACAATATCTGTAGCGGATCGAGCCGCCCGCCGCTGCGCGGCGCCGGGGTGTCTGCGTGGTCGGTCATAGGCCCGCCAATTGAGCCCGATTCGGGCCCGCGAGCACCGTAACCATGTGTGGGAAAACCATCCGCCATCGGGCGTCTCCAATCACAAACTCGAGCGGCGGCGGCCGCGCCGGCGCGCCAGGCGCATGACGAAGCCGATCACTTTCGCCACGGCCTCGTAATGTTCCTTCGGAATCGGCTGGTCGATCTCGGCGGTGGCGAACAAGGCGCGCGCCAGCGGGGGATCTTCCACAATCGGAATGTTGTGCTGTTCCGCGGTTTCGCGGATTCGTGCCGCTACCGCATCGACGCCCATGGCGAGACAGATCGGCGCCGGCGTCTCGCCCGGCTCGTACTTGAGCGCGACGGCATAGTGCGTCGGGTTGGTGATGACGACGCTCGCCTGGGGAACGTTCGCCATCATGCGCCGGCGCGAGCGCTCCATGCGGATGGCGCGCAGCTTGGCCTTCACCATCGGATCGCCGTCTTGCTGGCGGAGTTCCTCCTTGATCTCGCGCCGGCTCATGCGCATGCGCTGCATGAACGATTGGCGCGTGAACACATAGTCTACGACTGCGATCAGCGCCGAAGCGCTCGCCAACGCCAGCAGCATGGCGACGACGCGATCCTGCACGTAGGGCAAGAGCGCGTTGGGATCGAGCAGCGAGAGGTTTTCCAGCGTGGCGTCTTTGGGCCACAGCGCCCACAGCATCACTCCGCCGACCACTGCAAGCTTAGCCAGCGATTTCAAGAAAGCCGCGAACGCAGCCTTGCCGAACACGCGTTTGAAGCCCTCGATCGGATTGAGCTTCTCTGCCTTCGGCGTGAGTTTTTCCCCGGTGAACGTCGGCTTGTCCTGAATGTAGCGCGCCACCACGCCGGCGCCCGCGAGCGCGAGACACAAGAGCCCGAAGATCGCGAGCAGCTTCAGCCCAATCTGCCCCAGGATCGCTTCGAGCGCGCCGGGCGATGTCGAATACTGATCCGGCGTCGCCAGGAAGCCGATGAACGCGTGCGCCATCTGCGACGCGATCGGCCCGGCCATGAACGCAACGACGCCGGTCAGCGCGATCAGCGACAGCGCCGAGCCCACTTCCGGCGTGTAGACGATGTCGCCCTTCTCGCGCGCCTGTTCGAGTTTTCGCGGTGTCGGCTCTTCGGTGCGCTCGTCGTCCTGCTCGGCCATGCGCTACCTCAACCAGGTTGCGTAGCGCTCGAGGCTGTCGAGCCAGATCAGCATGCCTGTGGAAAGCCCGAGCGCAAAGACGACGAGCCCGCCCATGATCTGCAGCGGCAGAGTAACGAAAAACACCTGGATCTGCGGGATCAGCCGCGACAGCACGCCCATGCCGACGCGGAAGATAATGCCCGCCACGATCAGCGGCACAGCGATCTGAAACCCGACGCGGAACGAGGCTGCCGTCGCGTCGAGCGCAAGCTCCGCCGCGTCGCCGAGCGGCGGCGGCGCGCCCAGCGCGATCACTTGGTACGAACCCGCGATGCCTTGCAGGAACATGTGATGCAGCCCGGTCGCGAAAATCAGCGCGACGCCGAGCACGCCGAGAAATACCGACACGAGTTGGCCCGACGCCGTCGCCGTCGGGTCCGCGGTTTGCGCGAAGGAGATGCCCATCTCCATGCCGACGATCTGTCCAGCCGTCGCGAGCGATGAGACCAGCATCCGCGCAGCGCCGCCGAGCAGCACGCCGATCAGCACCTCGGAGGTCACCTGGAACGCCATGCCCCAAGCGGTGGCGGCGGGCTCAGGCACCGCGCTCGCCAGCGCCGGTCCAAGTCCGATCGCCATCGCCAGCGCAAAGCCCAGGCGGATGCGCCCCGGCACCGCCGGTTCGCCGAAGCCCGGCAGCAGCATGATCATGCCGCCGATGCGCGCAAACAGCAGCGCGGTCGACCAAATCTCGACGCCGTAGAGCGTAAGGTTCATCAGAACGCCGCGATGCGTTCGAAGATGTCGGTGGTGAAGCCGCCGAGCAGGCCGCCCATGATCGGCAGGAAGAGCAGAATGGCGAAGAAGATCGCCAGGATCTTCGGCACGAACACCAGGGTCTGCTCCTGGATCTGGGTAAGCGTCTGCAGCAACGAGACGACGAGGCCAACCACCAGCCCGACGATCATCGGACCAGCGGCCACCAGCACTGTGATCCAGATCGCATCGCGTCCGAGGTCGAGGACTTCCGCGCCAGACATGAGGCCTCCGCCGGGCCCGGCAAATTCTGCCGCCCGCACGACAGGCGTCGGCCCGACGCGGTTAATGGGGCGTTTCCGCCGGCGTTACGTCTCTGCAAGGCGGCAGTGCGCACCCGCCAAGCGCGAAAACGTGCTCGCGTGGCAACACTTCGATTCAGTTTCAGTGAGGGGCATCCAATTTACCGAATCCACCTCATCTTGGATTCAGACGTGCATGGAACGATGAGCGTTCCGAAACGTAGAACACGTCCAGGAAACGTGCTGCAGGGGCTAACATGCTGAACGCGATAGCCAGCTTCTTCAGAGGTCTGTTCGGCCGCAAGGCCGACAATTTCAAGGACCTGCTGATCGCCGATCTCGGCATCGAGCGCTAAGGCTCGAACGACCCAGGCTATCCGCCGGGCGGCGCGCCGGCATTGAAGCTTTCTATGAGGCTGCCCGCCACCAGCCGCCAGCCGTCGACCAGCACGAAGAAGATCAGCTTGAACGGCAAGCTCACCGTTACCGGCGGCATCATCATCATTCCCATCGCCATCAACAGCGACGCGACCACGAGGTCGATAATCACGAACGGCACGAACAGCATGAAGCCAATCTCGAACGCCCGCCTGAGTTCGGACACCATAAAGGCCGGCGCCAGAATGCGCAGCGGCGTCTCCTCAGCGCTCGCGGGCGGGGTTTCGAGCCGCGCCATGTCGATGAACAGCGCCAGATCGTCCTCGCGTGTCTGGCTTACCATGAACGTCTTCAGCGGCGCGACAATACGCGGGAAAGCCTCGTCCAGCGGCATTTCCTCGTTCATCACCGGACCGATGCCGGCCTGATAGGCGTCGTTCCAGACCGGCTGCATCACGAACGCCGTCAAGAACAGCGACAGCGACACGATCACCACGTTGGGCGGCGCCTGCTGCAGGCCGATGGCCGTGCGCAGCAGCGAGAGCACGACGACGATGCGGACGAAGCTCGTCGTCATGATGATGATCGACGGCGCAAGCGAGAGCACGGTGATCAAGGCGGCGAGCTGGAGCACGCGGGCGGTCAGGCCATCGCCGGTACCGAGATTGACGGAGAGCGTCGGGTTCGTGGCCGCCGCATAGGCAACGCCGGCGCCGACTGACATCGAAAGCGCGAGCGAGGCGGCGAAGACAATCGCCACTTTGCCCCAGCCGGACTCCCAGAACGGATTCTTCTGGATCACGACGCAGCCTCCACCGCTGCGGGCGTTTCCTTCGCCGCCATGTCGCCGACGACGACATCGCCGCCCGGCCCCAGCAGCAGGACGTGTTCGCGCTCGTCGACGCGCACGATCACCAGGCGCCGGCGCGGGTCGAGCATCAGCGTTTCCGTGACGCGCATGCGCTTTTGCCCTTGTGCGCCAGGCTGCAGCATGCCGAGCCGGCGCGCCGCATAGGCTGCGCCCGCAATCAGCGCCAAGGTTGCGATGAGCGCGAACAGAGCGCGCGCCCAATCCAGCACTTCCACCAACGCCTCCGTTCTGGAGTTCAGGGGCTTTGGCTGAGCCGGTTTGGTAAACGAGACCTTAACTTGCGCGCCCGAAATTAAGCTGCGCTTAACCATGTTCGGTTCGACTAGGCAAAGTTTGCAGCCCTGAGTCGGACCGCTTGGATCTCGCCAACACGCCTTTCTTCGGCATGCTTCGCGCGCGGCTCGATCAGCTGAGCGAGCGTCAGCGGCTGATCTCGGAAAACATCGCCAACGCCTCGACCCCGGGATACCGGCCGCGCGATGTGGATACCTCTGCGTTCGAACGGATGCTGACGTCCGCGGGCAATGGTTCGGGCGGCGTGACGATGGCGCGGACCAATCCCGGGCACATGGGCCCGGGCGGCGTGCGGGCGTCAGGTAACATCGTGACGCGCAACGACAGTGAGACGACGATCGACGGCAACGCGGTTGTGCTCGAAGAGCAGATGGCGCGCGCCGCCGAAACGCGGATGGCGTTCGAGACCGGCATTGCGCTCTACCAGAAGGGCCTCGAACTCGTGCGCATGGCGGCGCGGGCGCCGGGAAGGTGATCTGAATGACCGACATCAACGCCGCCATCGCCGCCGCCGCGTCGGGCATGCGCGCACAGACTGTGCGCATGCGCATCGCTGCTGAAAACGTCGCCAACGCCAATTCAAGTGGCACGGACCCCAATCAGGATCCCTTCCGCCGGCGCATTCCACTGCTTGAGAGCACCACGCTCGCATCGGGCGCGCGCGGCGTGCAGGTGACGGGCGCGACCTTCGACATGTCGGATTTCCGCCAGGAATATAACCCGTCTCACCCCGCGGCGGATGCGAACGGGTACGTGCAGCTGCCGAACGTCGACACGTTGGTCGAGATGATGGATCTGCGCGAAGCCACGCGCGCCTACGAAGCCAATTTGAACATGATCGAAGCCGCGCGCACGATGACCAACCGCGCGCTTGATCTGCTGCGGAGATAATAGATGGCGATCGATCCAGTCTCGGCCGCGCGCGCCTATCAGCAAGCCGCGCAAGCCATGCAGAACGGCGGCGCCGCAGGCGGTGGCGAAAGCGTCGACTTCGGCAATCTGGTGCAGGAAGCGATCCGACAGGCCGGCCAAAGCGCGACGGTTGCCGAACAGCAAGCGCTGCAGGTGGCGGCAGGCCAGGCCGACATCGTCGATGTCGTTACCGCAATCGCGGCGGCGGAAACGCAACTGCAAACGGTGATCGCCGTGCGCGATCAGGTGATCAGTGCGTATCAGGAAATTCTGCGGATGCCGATCTGATCGGCAGTCGGCAACCAGCAGTGGTCAGTAGGATTTCAGCGCTGTCGTTACGATTGCCGAATGGCAACTGCCGACTGCCGCCCTCAACATTTGTTGCACACCCCGGGAACTTCGCTTGGAACCGCACGTTCCACCGGCAGTCTTTTTGCTGAACGGAGAGTTTCCCATGCTTGGCTGGGCAATCGGCTTCTTCATTGCCGCGCTTGTCGCGGCCGTGTTTGGCTTTGGCGGCATCGCATCTGCGTTTACCGGCATCGCCATCATTCTGTTCTGGGTGTTTCTCGCCCTCTTCGTATTGTCGTTGCTGTTCAACGCGTTTGGCGGAACGCATGCGACAGGCCACGGCGGCTCGGGCCGCACTTTCGCCACCGTCGCGCTGATCGCCGGCGTTGCGCTGCTGGTCTACGCATGGGTCGACAACGACATGTCGGCCGAGCGCGTCGGCCGCGAGATCGATCAGACTGCGGTGCAACTCGCCGAAGGCACCAGCGACGCGCTTTCGGAAGGCGCCGACCGGGCCGAGAATCTCGTGGAAGAAACCAGCAACGAAGTCCGCAACGATACGGCGGAAGGCCTGGATGAAGCCTCCGACAACGTCGATCCCGACAAAGATCGCAACAACTAGATTTATCCTCCGCGCATCCTCCGGCCCGAGCCTCGCTCGGGCCGTTTTGTTTGCTGCTGGCGCTCGATGCCTCCGCCGCAAAACAAAAGCCGCCGTTCGCGTGAGGCGATACGGCGGCGATCCGTTAAAAAAGGCGTTGCGCCCTACTTCTTCGCGCCCTTCTTGTCGTCTTTGTTCTGCTTCGGCTTCCGCTTCTCCTTGTTGGAGCGCATTTGACCTTTGGCCATGGAAAATCTCCGTCGCTGTGGCGACGGAGATTAGGCAATAGGCAGTGGGCGATAGGCAATAGGGAATTTGCAGGGCGTGGGCCGCCCTACTGCCCACTGCCTCTTGGGTCAGTCGTGGCAGTCGCTGTCGAGCAGGCCTTCGTCGTTGGGGCCGTTGCAGACGTCATTGTCGTCCGAGAAGTAATCGACGGCGGCAGCGCCGACGGCGGCGCCGGCGGCAAGAGCGCATCCGCTCACGATCGGGGTGGCAAGCCCGAGCAGGATAAACAACGCGGCGCGGGTGCGGGTGGTCTTCATGGCAATGGCTCCGTCAAGCAGTGGTGCGGAGCAAACGGCGGCGCTGCCTCCGATGTTCCGGGGCGTCGCGCGCGCCGCTCGTCTTAGAGGCGGATCGGTTGGAAACGGGCCTCTCGGTCCCTACGTTCGAGCTGACCATGCTGCACTGGGCTAAGTCCTTCGCCGTCATTGGCGTGCTCGCAAGTCTTGCGGCGCTGGCGCTCTATCCCTCGCCGCTCGGCGCGCTCGCCGTGTTCATGACGGCGGTGTTCGTGACGCTGGCGGTGCTCGCGCTGATCACCGGCGCGCTGGGCAAGCGGCGAGACGGGTGGTCGTATTCGGCGGAGCGGGCGCTCGGTTGGGTCGCCGTGATGGCTGGAGCCATCATTTGGCTAGCTGAGTGGATGGGCGTCAACTGAAGGTGGGTACTCAGAAGTCCAGATGCCCCGAACTGACCCACCAGAGGAAATGAGCAAATAAGCCCAGCACGCCGAGAGCGAACGCCGGGAAGACCAGCGCGCGGAAAGTGCGTGACCTCACGCCCGCGCTTCGTTCACGCCGCGGCCTAGCGCCAGAAGCGCGGCGTTGGCGATGGCGTCCGCATCAAGTCCGGCGGCGGCGTACATCGCTTCGGGCTTGTCTTGATCCTGGAAAATATCGGGCAGCGTCAGCGTGCGGATTTTCACGCCGCGGTCGAGCAAACCGTCCTTGGCCATGAAGTGCAGCACGAAGGCGCCGAAGCCGCCCTCCGCGCCCTCTTCGATGGTCAGCACCACTTCGTGCTCGCGCGCGAGCCGGCGGATCAAATCTTCGTCGAGCGGCTTGGCGAAGCGCGCGTCGGCGAGCGTTGTGGAGAGTCCCATGGCCGCGAGCTTGTCGGCGGCCTTGCTGGCTTCCGACATGCGGGCGCCGAAGTTCAACAAGGCAACTGAGGTGCCTTCGCGCAGGATGCGGCCCTTGCCGATTTCGAGCGGCGTCGCCGCGTCGGCGCCGAGTTCGCCTTCGGCGTCGCCGCGCGGATATCGGAAGGCCGAAGGACGGTCGTCGATCGCGGCGGCGGTGGCGACCATGCGCGAAAGCTCGTTGCCGTCGGCGGCGGCCATGAGGATGAAGCCCGGCAACTGGCCGAGATAGCCGACATCGAAGCTGCCCGCGTGCGTGGGCCCGTCGGCGCCGACGAGGCCGGCGCGGTCCATGGCGAAACGCACCGGCAGCTTCTGGATGGCGACGTCGTGGACGACCTGGTCATAGCCGCGCTGCAGGAAGGTCGAATAGATCGCGGCAAACGGCTTCATGCCGTCGGCGGCGAGGCCGGCGGCGAAGGTGACGGCGTGCTGTTCGGCGATGCCGACATCGTAGGTGCGGTCGGGAAATTTCGAGCCGAAATGATCGAGCCCGGTGCCCGACGGCATAGCCGCGGTGATGGCGACGATTTTCTCGTCCTTCTCGGCTTCGCGCACCAGCGCCTGGGCGAACACTTTGGTGTAGCTCGGCGCCGCGCCGCCCTTCGATTGCTCGCCGGTGACGACGTTGAACTTGGTGACGCCGTGATATTTGTCGGCGGCGTTTTCGGCCGGCGCATAGCCCTTGCCCTTCTTGGTGACGATGTGGATCAGCACAGGGCGGTCGTCGTATTCCTTGGCGTTGGTCAGCACGCGCGCGAGCACCTCGACGTCATGGCCGTCGAACGGGCCGAAATAGTGGAAGCCCAGTTCTTCGAAGAAGGTGCCGCCGGTGACCATGGTGCGGGCGTATTCTTCGGCCTTCTTGGCGATGTCGTGCACGGTTTCGCCGAGCGCCGAGGCGAGCCCCTTCGCGGTCTTGCGGATGCGGCGATAGGTTTTCGTCGCGGCGAGCCGAGCGAGATAGGTCGACATGCCGCCCACGGGCGGCGCGATCGACATGTCGTTGTCGTTCAGGATGACGATCAGGCGTTTGGTGGTCTCAGCGGCGTTGTTCATGGCTTCGTACGCCATGCCCGCCGACATCGAGCCGTCGCCGATCACGGCGATGACGTGGCTGTCGTCGCCGCGCTTGTCGCGCGCCACGGCGAAGCCGAGCGCAGCGGAGATAGAGGTGGCCGCGTGGGCGGCGCCGAACGGATCGTATTCGCTCTCGGCGCGCTTGGTGAAGCCGGAGAGGCCTCCTCCCGTGCGCAGCGTGCGGATGCGGTCGCGCCGGCCGGTGAGAATTTTGTGCGGATAGGCCTGATGGCCGACGTCCCAGATGATCTTGTCGGTAGGCGTGTCGAAGACGAAGTGGAGCGCCACCGTAAGCTCGACCACGCCGAGGCCCGCGCCCAAATGGCCGCCAGTCTGGCTGACGGCGGAAATCGTTTCGGCGCGCAGCTCGTCGGCGACTTGCCGGAGCTGATGGCCCTCCAATTTCCGAAGATCGGCCGGGAGCTTGATCTGGTCGAGCAGCGGAGTTTGAGTGGTCATCTGTCCTCAGCCGTTGATTTGCATCAAGCCTACAATTGATCCGGTTAAGAGGCCACGCCCGCACCATGGCAGGATCATGGTTTTACCGCCCTTTTCGTGCGGCACGCGAGCGCACCGGGTCAGTTGCGCTGCGGCGCGCCGGGGACGCCTTCGCAGACGTCGCGGTCGGTTTGGCCGTTGCGCAACCAGACTTCGCGGATGAGCGGGTCGGCCCCGATTTCGATGTCGGAGAAACGTCGCCCGGCGCCGGCCAAGAACATTGTGCAGGCGTCGCGCGAGTTCGGGCATGGTTTGCGTGAGCCGACTTACGTCCCACACACGCATCGTGCCATCGTTGTGCCCGCTCGACACGATGCGCCGGCCATCGGGGCTGAAGGCGACGCTGCCGACCGTGCCGTCGTGGCCGCGAAGCTGAGCGATCTCGCGTCCGCTGAGTGCGTCCCAAAGCCGGATCGTGTCGTCGCTCGCAGCGGTGGCGACACGCGAGCCATCGGGGCTGAAGGCGGCGTCCGTGATCCAGCCCAGGTGGCCATCCAGAATGACGATTTGCCGGCCCGTGGCCGTGTCCCAGATTCGCACCGTGCCGTCGGCGGGCGGGGCGCCGGACGCGGTGACCACGCGCGCGCCGTCGGCGCTGAAGGCGCTGGCAGAGACGACGCCTTCGTGTCCCGTCAAGGTCGTAAGCACGCGCCCTGACGCGACATCCCAAATCTGAGCGGTGTTGTCGCGGCGGGCTGACGCGAGCCTCGCGCCCGCCGCTGAGAAGAACGGGGCCGAGACCCACGTCTCACGTGGCGCCAAGGTGATAGCGAGGCGCTCCTCGCGGCCAGCGGCCCAATCCCAGATCCGCGCCGTGCCGTCTCCAGACGTCGTGATGACGCGCGCGCCATCCGCGCTGAACGCGGCGCTCTTCAGATACTCGCCATGACGCAGCACCGCCAGTTCGCGTTGCGTGGCGACGTCCCAGACGCGGGCCGTATCATCATCGGCGCCGGTGACTATGCGGGCGCTATCGCGGCTGAAGCTGACCGAGCTGACGCCGCGCTCATGGCCACGCAGCTCGCCGCGCGATGCGCCGGTCGCGGCGTTCCACAAGCGTACGCTGTTGCGCGTGACTGTCGCGATCGTCGAAGCGTCGGGGCTGAAAACGGCGGCGGTGACGCCGTTCTCGGCATCGATGGGCACGACGATCGTCGACGGCGTCAAATCCCAGATGCGCGCCGTGTTGTCGCTCGACGCCGTCAACACGCGTGAGCCGTCTTGATTGAACGCAGCGCTGAACACGCCGCCCTCATGGCCGCGCAGCACGGCGATCTGCGCGCCGGTTTGGGCGTCCCAGAGCCAGGCGCGCGCGCCGGCGGCGGTGATGATGCGCGTTCCATCCGGACTAAAGGCGGCCGACGACACGGATCGGTCCGGCGTCCGCAGCACGAGTTGTTGTTGACCGCTGGCTGCATCCCACACGCGTGCGGTTTCGTCGGAGGACGCGGTGACGATCCTGCGGCTGTCGGAGCTGAAGGCGCCCGAAACGACCCAGCCTTCGTGTCCAACCAGCGTGTGGATGACATGTCCGTTGGCGGCGTCGATCAGCTTCATGGAGTCTCTGGCCATCGAGAGAAATCGTCTGCCGTCCGGACTGAATTCGATGTTGATCATTTGGTAGGCGTGCGGACGCACCGACTGGATGCGGGCGCCAGTCGCGGCGTTCCAAATGCTGACGCTGCCGTCGTCGGCGCCGAGCGCGATGCGCCCGCCGTCGGGACTGAACGCAACCGCGCTGATGAAAACGTCTGCCGAATGCGCGAGCGTGTGGACGAGCGCGCCGGTGTTCGCGTCCCAAATGCGCGCCACGCCGCTGGCGTAACCGACGAGAACGCGCTGGCCGTCCGGACTGAGAGCGCCGGTGAAGATGACGTCCATGGTATTCAGATTGTGGACTTCGCGGCCCGTTGCGGCATCCCAAATCCGCGCGGACCAATCCGCGCCGAGCGTAACCACGCGCCCGCCATCGGGCGTCAACCACACGCTGCGCACATCGCCGCGATGGCCGCGCAACACGCCGAGTTCGCGGCCGGTTGCGGTGTCCCAAATGCGGGCCGTACCGTCCGCGGAGGACGTTACCGCGCGCGCGCCATCGCGGCTGAACGCCGCCGACAGCACGTAACCCTCGTGTCCAGCAAGCGGCTGACTCACGATCGCGTTTTGCAGCAAGCGCCCGAGCGCGCCGCGATAGTCGGCCTCATTCGCGGGCGCGACGCGCCAGCCCGCGAGCGCATAACGCGCGGCAAGCGGAAAATCACCCCGCTCCTGAGCTTCCCTGGCGCGTTCGGCGAAAAGACGCGCGATCGCGTTACGCGCGTCTTCAGTGCGCAACGCCGCCAGCGCGCGAATGGCGGACAATTCTTCGTTGTACTGCTGAACCGTGACGCCCGCGGAGCGAATGGTGTCCGGCAGCGGCTGGCTTGATGCGCTGGACGCGATGGCGGCGATCAGAAGCGCGGAGGCAAAACGCAACGCCAATGTTACAGCGCCGGCGCGCCGGCGACGCCCTCGCAGACATCGCGGTCGGTTTGCCCGCCGCGAAGCCAAACCTCACGGATCAACGGATCGGCCAGAATTTCCTCATGCGTGAAGCGTCGCTGAAAAGGCCGAAGAAGGTCCCGGCAAGCGTCGTGTGCGAGAACATTCATCGGCTGCACTAAACGCGACACGTCATAGATTCGGGCGGTCCCGTCGTCCAAACCAACGAGGACACCCCTGCCATCCGGGCTAAACTCAACGCTTCGCACTACGCCTTCGTGACGAACGAGCGTGGTAATCTCGCGGCCACTTAGCACATTCCAGATGCGCACAGTCCCGTCCGCTGACGCCGTAGCGGCGAGAGCGCCATCAGCACTGAAAGAGGCGCTCAAAACGCCGTCTTCATGCCCACGAAGCGCCCGCAACACACCCCCTGTGGCGACAGCCCAAATGTGGGCGGCGTCCAAGGACGTGGACACAAGGTGCGATCCATCGCGGCTGAACGCCACACGCCCGCCGGACCCGGGAAGGACCAAACGCTCTCGCCAAGTGGCGGCATCCCAAATGTACACGCTGCCCGCGCGCGCGGTGGCGACCAGACGGTCGTCGGGACTGAACGCCGCGCTCGAAGTCGTTTGACCTTCAGTCTGCCCCAACAGCGCGATCAACTGCCCGGTCGCCGCATTCCAAACCCGGGCGGTGCCATCTTCAGACGCGCTCACAATGCGCGCACCGTCGTTGCTGAAGCTCACCGTGCGCACCCGCGCCGTATGGCCCCTCAGAGACATCACCTGCCCCGACATCGGGCCATGCACGTTCACCAAACCGTCTTGATAGACGATCGCCACACGTGTCCCGTCGCGGCTAAACGCGGCATCTCCAATGTATCGGTTGCGGTCGCCTAATGCGGCGAGCTCGCGCCCAGTCGCGGCGTCCCAAATACGTGCGGTCAGATCAAATGACGCCGTCGTGATTACGCGCGTCCCATCCGCGCTAAACTTGGCATTTTCAACGGGCGATCGGTGCCCGCGAAGGGTCGATTGTAGGCGACCGGAGGCGCTTGCCCAAAGGCGAGTGGTCCCATCGGTTGAAACTGTCGCCAAGCGCGCGCCGTCGGGACTGAAGGCGACGCCCTGCACATCACCGACATGTCCATGCAATTCGTTCAACAACCTCCCCGACGCCGCATCCCACACGCGCGCAACGGCATCGTTGGATGACGTGACAACAACTGTTCCATCAGGATTGAACACGGCGTCCCGGATCGCCGTGCGCGCGTCGCCGCGCATCACGGCTATGGCGATCCCGCTCTCAGCGTTCCATACGCGGGCTGTTCCGTCCCGAGATCTCGTAACAACGCGCGTGCCGTCATTGCTAAAAACGGCCCCGGTCACATTGACGCCTCGATCGCCGGGCTCGTGACCTTGCAGAACGACACGCTGAGCGCCCGAAACGGAATCCCATATGCGCGCCGTACCGTCGTCGGAGCTCGTTACTAGCCAGCTGGAATCTGGGCTGAACGCCGCGCTCACGACATCGCGCTCATGCCCAAGCAACTCGGCGTTGATGACTCCGGTCGAAGCATCCCACACACGCGCGATGGATTCGCCGTTGGCGATCGTAACAACCCACTTCCTGTCTGGGCTCAGAACCGCTTCTTCAATCAGATCGGAAACTTGGATCAAAGTAGATTGCTGGCCGGTCGCAGTGTCCCACAAGCGTACAGTCCTGTCGTCGGACTCGGTAAGCACCAATCTGCCGTCCTGGCTGAACCTAGCCTCGCGCACTGGGCCTGCGTGTCCAACCAATGTGCGCAATTCGCGTCCTGAAGCCGCGTCCCAAATGCGAGCACTTGCGTCGCTCGACGCTGTAACGATGAGTGCGCCATCATTGCTGAAACCGGCGGCGTACACCGTGCTGGTGTGCCCCCTCAGCACCGTAAGTTCGTCTCCAGAGGAAACATCCCAAACGCGCGCCACGCGATCCTCGGATCTGAGAACGATGCGGGTGCCATCGGGGCTAAACGCTTGCGCGACCCCGGCACGCGACCCCCCCGGCAACTGACGGCTATCAGTGACGCTATGTAGCAAATTTCCCAGCACCCTTCGATACTCGGCCTCGTTTGTTGGAGCGACACGCCAACCGCTCAACGCATAGCGAGCAGCGAGCGCATAGTCCTCGCGGTCAACCGCCTCGCGCGCACGCTCTGCGAAAAGACGCGCCAGGGCGTTGCGCGCGTCGGCGCCGCGGGCGCGGGCGAGCGCGCGGATCATCTCGATCTCTTCGTTGTATTCCTCGACCGTGACGCCCGCAGAACGCAGATCATCAGGCAACGGCTGGCTGGCGGCGTTTGTCGCCAGCGCCAAGGCCGCACTCGCAAAGATCAGCCGCCGCATTCGCGTCCCCCCAATAAGGCAGCTTAGAGCGAGAGCGCAGCGTGCGGAAGCAACTACCGCACCTGAGTGGAGGATTGGCTAACCGCCGACGATGCTTGCGGCGGCGCGGTTGATCTGGCCGACGGTCACTGCGCCGAAGGCCGCGGTGGGGCGGCCTGTGGCGTCGAACGCGTACAGGCGGGGCAAAGTCAGCTGAGTGGCGCTGCCGCCGAAGGCGCGGTAAGTCGACATATCGGCGCGCAATTGCGTGAAGGTGGGACGCGTTCGCTCGAGGAAACGACGAACGCCCGCTTCGTTGGCGATGAGTTCGACGTTGAGTCCGACAATGTTGAGACGTTGAACGTCGTAACGGCGGCGCACGTTGGATAGGTGGCGCGCTTCGACGACGCACGGGGCGCACCATGACGCCCAGAAGCTGACCAAGGCGGGGCCGGGCCGCAAATGATCGCCCAGCGTTGTCTCTACGCCGTCGAACCTCTGCAGCGGCAAGCTGAGAAGTTGGTCAAGCGCGGGCGGCAAAGGCACGTCGCTGCTCGCCGCTCGCGCCGGCGCCGCGGCGGCGGCGAGCGCGGCCATCAATAACGCGCGGCGTCGCAACATGACTCCTCCCGTGACGCCGCAGACTATAGCTCCGCGATTGCGACGAATAGCGGGCGGCCCGGCCGGCTAATTAGCGATGGGCGGTTCTGCGGCTTGACTGGCAAAGCGCTCGCACATCTCACGCCGGCGCGCGCGGGTTGCGGCTGAGGCGGCGGAGATGGTCTCCTCGCACGTCCATTCGGCGCCGCCGAAATAGCGCACATTCAAGAGTCGCAGCCACTGTCTGGCGCCCTCGAACCAGCCGTCGCCTCGCGCGGCGTCAGGCAGGATCGCCAGCAAACCGCGCCAGTCGCAGGGATTCCTGGGCCGCCCTGCCAACACGCTCGGCAGGTTGTGCTCGTCAGTCATCGAGACGTCGGCGCTGGAGATATTGAACGGACGAACCCCGTCGCCGCTTGCATCGCACACGGCGCGCGTCAGTGCAGCGCCATTCGGCACGCGCGGTCCCCACACGGGGTGGACGAGATCGTAAAGCGCCCAGCTTCCTTGGCCTGACTGCAGCGCCAGCACAGAACCGTCATGGGAAAGCATCCCGTTGCCCATGAGCTGATAGACGTCACCGAGATCTCCGAGTTCGCGCGTCGCCGCCGATGCGTTCTCGAGCGCTGCATCGAGGTCAACCAGGAGTCCAGTTCGGTCAGTCCGCAGCACCACGAAGACTCTTCCTTCGCCGGAAAGGAACTGGCCGCGATGTCTCGGTTCGCCGACATCTCCGAGGTCGATCCTGTGCGGTTGGCCGCGCAGCGCGGCGCGAATATCGATTAGCGTCGCGCGGTGATCCTCGCCAATGGCCACGGCCCTGGCCCCGTCGTGCGACACAGTAACGTCGAATTCGGGCGATCCCAGCGATCCCAGGCCAATGCGCGCTCCATTCTCCATGAGATCGTAGGCGGTCCCCGCGCCGTCTTCGCCTCGCGTCAGGAGCACACGTCCGTCAGCCGAAATGATCGTTCCCCAGTAGGCGTCGAGATCGCCGATTTGCTGCAGTGAATCGCTTGCCCCCGCCGCGACGTGTTCGAGATCGACTACGAAGGCCTCATCGTCATAGTCATGCGCGAAAAGACGCTTCCCATCGCTCGACAGCGAAAGATTCCTTAAACCGCGACTGTCGTCCGGAAGGGAAAATGCGGTTCTCATCAGCGAGCGGCCCGCTTCCCCTTCAACCATCTGGACGAGGTCGTATTCCCCTTGTCCGCGATGTTGGACAAGACGAGCGCCGTCAGCCGAAAGAAGAATGCGTGGCGACCGGCCCAACGAAAGACGTGCCCCGGCGTCGCCGCTGCGAAGGGCGTCCAGATCGATCCAAGTGAGCTCGCCATCGCGCCCGAGCGCGACCACCTTCGATCCATCCGCCGACATTTGAATCCCAACCGAAACGCCCAGATCCAATTGCGGCGTCGAGCGCCGCGCGCGAAGGGCGTCCAAGTCGTAAGCGACCCGACCGCCGCCGCCCATCAGAGCGCCGGCGAGCAACGTGCGTCCGTTGTCGGAGAGCAGAAAACCGCCGACATCGGGCTGGCCGACCGCGCCGAGATCGATCTGCACATCGCCCTGCCCCGACGCGATGGCGGCGAGATCGTATAGCTTCGCCGTCCCTTGCATATCGGGTTGGAGCGCTGCCGCCACGGCGCCGGTCGACGACATGCGCATGGTTTGCAGTTCGCCGAGCTCCGCAACGATGCGCGTTGCGCCGAGCCGTGTCAGCATGGCCTGCGCGCGTTCGCCTTGTTGAGGCAGCGCGGCGCCTCTGCCGGGCATTGCAGCGATCGCGTAGGGCAACGCTTCGCGCGCTCGGCCGTCGTTCGCGACGAGATCCGCGTAATTCGCCAGCCGTGTCCGCCAGCGCTGCGCATCGGCTGCGGCGGCGATCAAGCCCGCACTCAACACTACGGTAACGAGACTCGCGGCAAGCACAGCGCGCTGACGCCGCCGTCGTTGCTTGTCGCGGTCGATCAGTTGCCCCGGACTCGCGCCGATCATGCCGGCGACCACCTTCAACCAAGCATTGCGGAAGCCGTCCCTGCCTTTGCGCGCGTCGGCGGCGAGCGGTTCGAGCGCGGCGCTGTCAGCGCGCGCTTCGGTGCGGAACGCGGGCGGAAAACATGCCAGGGTGCAATCGGCGCCGGCTTCATCCGTCAGCGGCGCGGTGTGGGGGATGATGGCGAAGACACGGTCGCGGCGGCCGAGGCCGACGAAATACTCAATCTCCTTCTGCACCCACGGAGACGCTGCGCTGTTGGGAGAACAGATGACGATGAGCGCCGACGAAGCTCTGAGGTTGGCTTCAATCAACTCGCCGAGATGGCCGGCGGAGAGCTCTTCCCGGTCGCGGAAAACTGGATAAATGCGGTTCTTCTTGCCGCCGCCGATGAGATCGAACGCGCCAAGCGATTTCGGGATCGAGTAACTCTCGAGCGTTCGATGCAGCCGGCGTGCGAAGGCGGCGTCCTTGCTCGAATAGGAGATGAAAGCGGCGTAGCGGAAAAGCTCTGCCATGCGTCCCCCCGGACCACCGGAGCGTATCAGTGGCGCGACGGATGTCGAGTGTCGACAGGGACTTGGCGGCACAGCGCGAATGACTAGGCTGAGCGCGAAAATTCCGGGGATTCAGGACACATGAGCACGACCAGACTGAGCGCTTGCTTGGCGGCATTGGCCTTGGCTGCGGCGTGTGCCTCGCCGGGGGCGACGGCGAGCGAAGCGCCGGCTGCGCCGGCAGCACAGCAGGGCGCGACCGATCCGTATCTCTGGCTTGAGGAGGTCGAAGGCGAGCGGGCGCTGGCTTGGGTGCACGAACAGAACAACCGTTCGCTGCCGGTGCTGGAGAACGATCCGCGCTATCGGGCGCTGTTGGCGGCCGCGCTCGAGGTGGCTGAGAGCCGCGACCGCTTAGCGTTGGGTCAGATCCGTGGCGGCTATCTCTACAATTTTTGGCAGGACCCCGACCACGTCCGCGGCATCTGGCGGCGCGCGTCGCTCGACAGCTACGCAGCGAACAATCCGCAATGGGAGACCGTGCTCGACATCGACGCGTTGGCGACCGCTGAAGGCGCGAACTGGGTGTATCAGGGCGCCGACTGCGATCCTTCGGGCGTGCGCTGCATGGTCTCGCTCTCCAACGGCGGCCTCGACGCGTCGACGGAGCGCGAGTTCGATCTCAACACCCGCCAGTTCGTCGACGGCGGCTTTCTCGTGCCGGAAGCGAAGTCGAACCTGGGCTGGCTCGATCGCGATACGCTGCTGGTGGCGACGAACTGGGGCGAAGGCTCGCTTACCGAGTCCGGCTATCCGTTCATTCTGAAAGCCTGGCGGCGCGGCACGCCGCTTTCGGCCGCCACCGAAATCATGCGCGGGGAAGCGAGAGATGTTTCGATCGGCGTTGCGACGTTCGAGGATGAGAGCAACGATCATATTGCCATCGCGGTGGAAGCGGAGACCTTCTTCGAGACGGTCTATTCGCTGATCACGCCCACCGGGCCGCAACGCCTGACGCTGCCGCGCAAGTCCTCGATCCGCGACTTCTTCCACGACCGGCTGATCGTCACCCTCGAAGAGGAATGGACGATCGGCGGGCGCACCTATCCGAACGGCTCGCTGCTGGCGCTGCCGCTGGCCGAAGCAGCATCCGCCACACCGGCAATCGAGCTGATCTTCTCTCCGAACGAGCGGCAGTCGATCGAGGAGGTGTCGGCCACGCGCGAAGGCGTGCTGGTCGCGGGCTTCGACAATGTGCGCGGGCGCCTGCAGCGGTTCACGTTCAACAATGGGCAATGGCGCGGCGAGCAGATCCAGGTGCCGCCCACAGGCGTCGTGCACATCGCCGGCGCCTCAACCAGCGATGCGCGCGCGTTTGCGACGTTCGAGGACTTTCTGACCCCGTCGACGCTATATGCGCTCAACGGCGCGCGAGCGCGCGCGGTGCGCTCCTTGCCGGCTCAGTTCGACGCTTCGCCCTATGTCACCGAGCAGTTCGAGGCGACGAGCGCCGACGGCACGCGCATCCCTTATTTCGTGGTGCGCCGGCGCGACATGCAGATGAACGGGCAGAATCCGACACTACTTTACGCCTATGGCGGTTTCCAACTGTCGCAAGTGCCGAACTACAACCCCTATATCGGGCGCCTGTGGCTCGATCAGGGCGGCACGTACGTGCTCGCCAACATCCGCGGCGGCGGCGAATTCGGGCCGAACTGGCACCAGGCCGGGCTGCTCACCAATCGTCAGCGCATCTATGACGATTTCTACGCTGTCGAGCGCGATCTGGTGGAGCGGCGCATCACCAGCCCGCGCCGCTTGGGCATCTCCGGCCGTTCCAACGGCGGTTTGTTGATGGGCGTGATGCTCAATCAGCATCCCGAGATGGTCAACGCCGCGGTGATCGGCTCGCCGCTTCTCGACATGCTGCGCTACGATCAACTGCTGGCGGGAGCATCTTGGGTGGGCGAGTACGGGTCGCCGAGCGTGCCGGAGCAACGCGCATTCCTGGAGCGGATCACGCCGTATCAGAACTTGGCGGCCGGCGCGAATTTTCCAATCGTGTTCATCTACACGTCGACGAAAGATGACCGCGTGCATCCCGGCCATGCGCGCAAATACGGCGCGCGGCTGACGGAGCTGGGCGTGCCGTATCTCTATTACGAAAACACCGACGGCGGCCACCAAGCCAACGCCAATTTGCGCGAAGCCGCGCGGCGGCGGACGCTGGAGTACACGTATCTGACGCAGCGGTTGATCGATTAGCCCATCGCCGCCGCAACCGCGTCGTCAATGCGCCTGGAGGTGGCGGGGCCCAGATAGCGGTCGAAGGCGGCGAGCGGGCGGCCGTCGCGGGTGAACACGAAAAGACGCGGCAGCTCGATATTGCCGCCGCCGCCGAAGGCCCTGTAGGCGTCGATGTCGCCGCGCACTTGGGTATAGCGCGCGCTTGCGGCCTGCAGAAAGCGCGCGATCTCGATCTCGTTGGCGCGGGTGTCGACATTGACGCCGAGCATGTTCAAGCGCGACGGCGCGATGCGCTGGCGCATGCGTCCGAGGTGGCGTGCTTCGACCGCGCAAGGCGGACACCACGTGGCCCAGAAGCTGACGATGCTGGCGACCCCGGGCGCCAGCAAATCCCTTAAGCTAGCCGATGCGCCGTCGAAACGGGTGAAGGTCACGTGCGCCATGCCCTCGAGCGGCGGCGGTAAAACGGGCGCCGCGATCTCATCGGATGCGAACGCAGACACGGGCGCAGCGAGCGCCGCTGCAAGAACGATACGACGCGCGAGCATGATCTCTCCCCCTGCTCGCACTCAGAGGTAAGGGCGAATCGTCGCTCGGCGCGACGGCTAAATTCTGAAAACTGCAGTTGGGCGCAACGGGCGTGCGGAGCTACTTCTTCTCGAGCAACAGCGCGCCTTCTTTCTTGAGCTTGCCTGCGATCTTGTCGGCGAAGGCGCCGAGAATGCCCGGCAGATCGATTTCGATCTTGATGTCGCTGTCGCGCACGTCGATGCGCCCGGTGATGCCTTGACCGAAGGCTTGCGCATGGAAGCCGAGCTGATCCTGGGTCCAGGCATGCTGGATTTTGCCCATGCCGGCTCTGCCCATCTGCTCCTTGAACCGCCCGAGGCTCGCCTCGACGCGCGACCGCGCCTCGGCGCGGCCGAGCTTGTGCGAGATCGTGATGGTGACCGGCGTGGACATGGTTGATCAACGCCAAGGAAGCCGTGGCGGTTGCGTCAGCGTTGCTCCGCGAGGTGGGCTGCGATTGCCGCCATTGCGGGATCGCGACCGCCCCTGAGATCATCGAGGGTAAGCGGCGCAGGCAGATCGGGCGCGATCCAGGGCCGCAGATCGTCGGAAGTTTCGCCGCCTTGAAACCAGGCGCTGGAGATCGAGCCGGTAAGGCCGCTATAGGCCAGCCGGAACGGCGTGTCTTCGCCGTAGAAATTTGGGCGCGAGCCCGTCGGTTCGCCGACGAAGATGGCGTTGGTGTGCGTCTCGATCATCGAGGCAAGATTCATCGCCGCGGAAAACGTTCGACGGCCGACGACAACGTATAGACCGCGCTCATGGTTGATGTGTTCGGCGCGCACCAGTTCGCGCACGAGTGTCCAGTTCAGGGCGCCGTTGCCGCCGTTGTTGTGACGCAAGTCGAGCACCAAAGTGCGGACGCGACGCTGACGCAGTGCTTCGCCCAGGCGGGCGGAGAAGGCCGCGAAAGTCTCGTCCTCGGCGTCGCCGATGCGATTGACTTGCGCGTAGACGATGCCATTGCGGTCCGCCTGCGCGAGATAGAAGGCATCGCTTGTGTGCGCAAGCCACGGCGGCGATGGCGCGGCGTCGGCGATGCTGGGCCAGCCTCGCGGGCACCACGGTGCGGTGGGATTGCGATCGATGGGACCCGGCAGCAGCGACACTTGGCTGCGGGCGCCGGCCGCTGTCTCAATTTCCATGGTGACGGCTTCGCTCGCCGCGCCATGGGCGGCGATGGCCGCGAACTCGGCAAATTGGAGACCGACCGCACCGACCCAGCGGGGCGTCATGTCGTTGTCGTGTGCGATCATGGTGCGCAATTCTGCATCGATGGCGGCAATCGGCGCGCCATTGATGGAGAGAATGCGGGCGCCGACCAGTTCGCGATGCTCCGGGGCAGCGGCGGCGATGTACCAATCGTTGCCGAATGCGTACGGCCAGATCGGCAGCAGATGAAACGCGCCCTCGCCCTCGAGCGGCGGGATGATGTTAGTGTGGCCGTCGCCGATCATGGTGGCGAGGCGCATGAAGCCGACCGCTGCTTCGGCATCGCTGAGGCGCGGAATGTCGTCGTGCAGGGCCGCGATGGCGGCGCGCCATGCGCCAGCGTCCACGTTGTGGTATGGGTTGGGGTGGCGCGCTTCAACGAGCGCGACGTAGCGATCGAGATCGGAACGCCAGCCGGCGACGCGGTTGGGCGCCGCGGCGTTGAGGTCAGCGAGATCGCGAAACGCCGCGTTGTTGGCCAAGGAGGCAAAGCGCGCGTCCTCGGCGAGGCTGGCGAAATCCTCGAAGCCAAAGCGCACGTAAGCGGTGCGCAGGTGTGCGACCGCGCCTGCGGCGTCGCCGCGTTCGGCGGCGCAGCCGGCGAGTTCGACCTGCGCGCGGCGGAGGCTCGGGCGGCCGGCGGCCGCCCCGAGCGCTACGGCGCGGTCCAATACGGGCGCCGCTTCAGCGCAACGACCGCTGTGCGCGAGCGAGACGCCCCAGAAATAGAAGTAGGCGCCGAACTCGGGATTTGCGGCGGCGAGACGGCCGTAAGCTTCGGCCGCTTCATTCCATTGTTCGGCGCGGTAGAGGCGACCCGCCGCGTCGCGATCGGCAAGCGGATCTGCGTCTGCGGCTGAGGCGAGCGCCAACGTAGTCAGCGCGATCAGTGAAAGTCGCATCAGATGCTCCGAGTTGCCGTCGGAATGACAACTCATGCGCAGGCGGCGCGTCGTCTCACGCGCTTTATTGAGACGCTTTAGGCTGTATTTCTGCGACCGACGGCGTTCCTTCACCGCTGGAGGCGTCTCGAAGGACACGGTAGAAAGTGGCTTTGGAGTTGAAGCCGGCGTGGAAAGCCAACTCGAGCACGGTCTTGTTTTCGTTTTCGGGACGGGCGCGGTCGGCCAGGTAGGCGTGCAGGCGGCGCTGATTGATGAGCTGGCTGAAGCCACCGTTACCCAGCGCGTTGAGCGCTTGCGAAAGTTGGGCTGGACGCGCGCCGATGGCGCGCGCGACGCGATTGAGGTTGAGGCTCGGATCGCGGAAGGCCTCGCCAGCGTCTAGATGAGCCGCGGCACGTGCACGCAGCGCAGCGGCCTCGTCTGCCGTCATGGGCGAGTCCGCGTAGCGATCGCGCAGATCGAACACGTGACGGTTGACGAGGCTGAAATAACCGATGGCGTAGAGCGAGAGGGCTATGACGATGGCGCCGATGATATCGGAGTCAGGCGCGAGCGGCACACGGAGCAAGAACGCAATGAAGCTCAATGCGACGAGCGCGTAGGCGGCGAAGAACACGGCAAGCAGCCATCGCACCGGCGCCAGCGTCCGGCGGCGCTCCGGCGAAGCCGAAGCCGGAATTGGCTCATGCAGCGTCGCCCAGGCGTAGGCGAAGAAATATACGATCTTGATCAAGACAATCGCAGCGACGATCGAACGCATCGCCGGGTTGGAGAGGCTCACCTGCCCAGGAAAACCGACATTGAGCCAGACAAGCACCAAGCTTGCGAGCACGAGCGGCGCAAAATGCGGCGCGATGCGTTGAACTGGGACGCCCTGGCCGCGATAGAGCGCGCGAACGAACCAGAACAACAGCGGCGCAATGGCGAACTCGACGGCAAGGCCGAGGCCAATGCTTGGGACATCCGTCAACGTCATCAAAGCTTCCTCAGCCAGGAGCACGCTGAACACCACAATCAGTGCGATCAAAAACCCGAGCGCGGCGCGGTTGCGCACGCGCATCGACGCCAAAGCGAGAACAAGGAACATCGCCTGGGAAAGGCCAACGACGTAGGTGATCGCCATCGCCGACATGAACAGCGATTAGTACCTGCGCCCGACGATGAAGTCGACGGCGTCGAGGAGGATGCGCGCGCGTGGGCCGAACAGCGCGAGGTGCGCGCGGGCTTGGTCGGCGAGCATGGCGATGCGTTCGCGCGTGGCGCCGGCGCCGAGCACGGTGACGAAATTCACTTTGCCCCGGCCCTTGTCCTTGCCGACGGCCTTGCCGGTGTCGCGAACGACGCCTTCGGCGTCCAACAGATCGTCGACCATCTGGAAGGCCAAGCCCACGTCGTGGGCGTAGCGCGAGAGCGCTGTCTTCTCCGCTTCCGACGCACAGCCGATCATGGCGCCGGCGTCGACGGCGAAATTGATCAGCGCGCCGGTTTTCAGCCGGTTCATGCGCGTCACCGCAATGAGGTCCGAACCTATGTCGCCGCCGGCCATGTCGGCGGCCTGACCTGCAACCATGCCTTGCGCGCCGGACGCTTTGGCGAGCCCTGTGATCAGCTTGCAGCGCATCTGCGGATCGGAGTGCGTGGCGGGATCGGCCATCAGCTCGAACGCGAACGTCAGCAGCGCATCGCCGGCGAGAATGGCGGTCGCTTCATCATACTGGCGATGCAAGGTCGGGCGGCCGCGGCGGAGATCGTCGTCGTCCATCGCCGGCAGGTCGTCGTGCACGAGGCTGTAGGTGTGCACGCACTCGATCGCGCACGCGGCGCGCAGCAGTGCTGCTTCGTCAGCGTCAAAAATGCGGCCGGTCTCGATGGTGAAGAACGGACGCAGCCGCTTGCCCCCGCCCAGCGCCGCATAGCGCATGGCCCCCAGGAGGCGCGCCTCGGAGCCCTGCTCTTTGGGCAAGAGACCGTCGAGCGCGGTATTGATGCGTTCGGCGGTCTCGCGGAGTCTTGTCTCGAGCTGGGCCATCGGTCTCCCGTAACAGAGCCCCCCGCCCGCGCAAGCACCCCATAGGGGTGTATGCGGTCGCCGCTGCTCGCCCGGTCTTTCAACAGACGCATTAAACGGGCAAGATATGCCCTGAGGGGGCAGAAGGCGCCCGGCGCACCACAATGGAGGCGCCGGGGGATTTGGTCCCTCTTGGTCGAAAAGAGTGGGGAAGAATCAATGCCGTCTGTGGTGATCATCCACGCCGCGGAAGACACGCTGCCGGCACGCGCCCTGGCCGAGAAATTGCGCCAAGCGCAATTGCAGGTGGTGCTGGAAAAGCCTCCGGGTGAGGAATTGCGCGCCGCAGTGAAGAGCGCGCCAGTCACGATCGCGCTCTGGTCACCCCGCTCCAACCAGATCGCCGAGCTCGCCGACGAGGTCAATTTCGCGCGCGGCAAGAGCAAAGTCTTTCACGCGTTGATGCAAAGCGCGCAGGCGCCCGAGCAATTTCGTAACGATAAAGCGGTGAACCTGACCGGCTGGCGCGGCGAGGACGAGTTCGCGCCTTGGCGTGAACTCGCAAAACTGGTGACCGACAAAGCCGGCGTCGCTCCACTCCCGTCGCCGGCGCCGCGACCGCCGTCTGGCTTCTTCCAACCGGGGCGCCCGGCAGGCGCGCCGCAAGCCGCGCCGGCCGCGGGCGGGCAACGCGCCGCACAACCGCAGCGTCAGCAACAAGGCGCGTCGCGCCAACAACAGGCGCCGCGGCCGCAGCAGCAGCAGCGCGCGGCGCCGCCCCCGCGCAGCATCCCCGCGCACGCCGACGCGCCGAAGAAGGGCGGCGGCATGGTGATCATCGCCGCCATCGTGTTCGTTCTGGTCGCGGCGCTTGGCGGCGGCGGCTATTGGTACTTCACGCAAAACAGCGCGCAGGCCACGTCAGCGGCGTGGGACGCGGTGTCGCGCGACAGCGCCGATGCGATCCGCGCGTTCTTGGCCGACAATCCCGGAGATTATCGCGACGAAGCGGAAGCTGCGCTTTCCGATCTCGAAGACCGCAGCTACGCGTCCGCGAGCAATGCAGACACGATAGAAGCATACGAAGCCTTCCTGAACGATTTTCCGGAAAGCGCGCGCGCGACGCGCGCGCGCGGCCGTATCGCCGAACTCCGCACGCTGACGCCTGCCTCGGAGGCCGAAGCGCTGCCGGAATTGCCGGAACTGCCAGCCACCGACCCCGATCTGCTGCCGCCAGGCACGACAACGACGCCAACTCCGGACACAGGCGGCCCCACGCCGATTACGCCGCCGACGGAAGACTCAACCGTGCCGCCGTCTGAGAACCCGACGAATTGAGGCAGGTAGGCCGCCGAAAAAGGGCGCGAAGTGACCCGCACCCTTGTCAGTCTTGCTTTCGTCGCGCGCTCAATACATCCGCCCGCCCTGCAGCGCGGGGCGATCGATGTTCAAGAGCACCACATTGCCGTTGCGGTCTGGAAAGCCCAAGCAGAGCACTTCACTCATGAACTTGCCGATCTGCTTCGGCTCGAAGTTCACGACGGCGGCGACGCGGCGGCCAAGCAATTCGCCGATGTCGTAATTCTGCGAGACTTGCGCGCTCGACTTCTTGACGCCGAGCGGATCGCCGAAATCGATCCAGAGCTGATAGGCGGCTTTCTTGGCCTCCTCGAACACTTTTACATCGACGATAGTGCCGAGACGGATGTCGACTTTCAGGAAGTCGTCAAACGAGATGATTGGCAGGCGCGCATTGTTTTGCGGATCGTCGGCCATTGGCGTTTCTTCTCCCTATGACCCGATCTTTGCGGGCTCTGTGCGCGGGCCTTCAGGTCCCATCACGATTTGATCGACTTCGAGCTGAGCGTCTTTCAGCTGCCCTTCGCAGCGCGCTTTGAGTGCAGCGCCGCGTTTGTAGATACGAATCGAATCCGCCAGCGGAACATCGCCGCGCTCCAGATGGGCGACGATTTTTTCCAGCTCATTCAACGAGTCTTCGAAGGAGAGCGTGGCGGGGTCTTTTTGGTCCGGCGTCATGTTGGCTGAAGGTATGAACTCCAAGGGAGCAAGGGAATAGGGGGAATAAGGGAGTATGTTAGGCCCAATCCAACACCTATTCCCTTACTCCCCTCACTTCATTTCACTTTCTCGTACCGGCGATAGCTCCAATGGCGGTCGCCGCCGTCCTCGACTTCTCTCCAGCCCTGGGCCCGCAGGATCGGGCGCATCATGCGGTTGAACCAGCCGTGGGCGCACAGAAGCACGTTCTGGCCCCGCAGAGCCTGCGCGGTCAGCGTGGCGACTGCAGCCTCGGCGCGGACCTCCGCCTCCTCGCGGCTTTCGCCATCTTCGTGACGGCCCGCCCACCAGGCCGCGCGCGACCACACGCCCCAAGCCCGCGGGCTGCGCTTGCCCCAGATCGGCGGCGGCGGCAGCGGCGCCTCGACAAACACCGGATCGGTGACGATCTGGCGCCCGCCCGCGACCATCTCGGCGGTATGGATTGCGCGCGGCAGCGTGGACGCGAAGATGACGTCGCTAGCCTCCGCGAGCCTCAGCAAATTGTCGGGCGGACGCTCTTCGGGATGCAGGCGAGCACGGTCGTATCCCGCCCACCATTCGCGATAGCCGTGATGATCGATGCGTACTTTGCGATCGGCGTGCGGCTTGCCGTGCCTCGCGATGACGATCGTTCCGATCCGCGTGGCTGAACGGCGATCCAGCGTCTCATTGGGCGCCATGGTCGTCGTCATTCTGACCCTACACGCGAACCGACGCCCCCTCCCCTCGAGCGGGTCTAGTCGCGCTGAAGCGCCGCCAAATAGGCCGCAGCCGACCCAGCGAGCGCGGGCAAGTCGTAGCCGCCCTCCAGAGTCGAGACAAGCTTACCCTTGCAGTGGCGTAATGCGAGTTCCCTGAGACGCTGCCCCGCCCAGGCGAAATCCTCAGTTTCAAGCTCCATTCCGGCGAGCGGATCGGCTTTGTGCGCATCGAAACCCGCCGAAACCAGGATCAGTTCGGGCGCGAATGCGTCGAGCGCAGGCAGCACGCGCGCCTCCATGGCTGCACGCCACGCGCGGCTGCCCGCGCCTGCAGGGAGAGGTGCGTTGACGACATTACCGCCGACGCCTGTTTCCGACGCTGCGCCCGTGCCCGGATAAAGCGGCGATTGATGCGTCGATGCGAACATCAAGCGGGGCTCGCTTTCGGCGACGGTCTGTGTGCCGTTGCCGTGATGCACGTCGAAGTCCACGACCGCGACTCTGCCCAGCCCGTGCGCTTCGAGCGCGTGCTTGGCCGCGATGGCGACATTGTTGAAGACGCAAAAGCCCATGGGCGCCATCGGTTCGGCGTGGTGCCCAGGCGGACGCACGGCGCAAAAGGCGGTGTCGCTGTCGCCGCTCATGACGGCGTCTACGGCTGCAACACAGGCGCCAGCGGCGCGGTAGATCGCCTCGCGCGAACCCCAGGAGATGTAAGTATCCGGATCGAGGCGAACACGCGTGTCCGCAGTCTCGCCGAACGCTGGCTCAAGCGCATCGATGTACGCAATGGGATGGACGCGGGCGATGGCCTCGCGCTCCGCATGAGGCGCCTCGCGGCGATCGAATTCCATGTTCTCCAGAGCGTCGAGCACCGCCTGCAACCGGCCGGGGTGCTCGGGATGACCGCCCGGCGGCTCGTGGCGAAGCATGGAAGGGTGCGTGAATAAGAGCATGCCGCCGACTTAGCGCGACGCGAAGCGCCGAACCAGATCAATAGGCTAAAGCGTGCGACGCAAAATCTTGTGCATAGAACGGCAGGGAATGCGCACTCCTTTTGCGTAGGCGTGATTACGCTGGCGATGTAGCGGCGCAAGCGCTAGCGTTGGCGCGAGGGACCTTCTGGTTCAGGGGTGATAGTCATGCGCAAATTGCTTCTTGGCGCGGGCCTTGCGGTCGCGCTGCTCTCCGGCGGCGCCGCGGCGCAACTCCCACAAGGTCCGATCGTGCAGCCGCAGTTGCCGCCGGGCACGCCTACGCCGCAAATCCAGCCCACCTGCATGGTCGATCTCGCCATTACGAGCATAAGACTGAACAAGTTGTCACAGCCTGGCAGTGCGACGGTCGAAGTCGAGGTCACCAATCTCGGTCCGTCGACGTGGAATTCAGCGGCAGGGCAACAACAAGTCAATCTGGTCGTTCACAACAACAACACCAACAACGACTTCACTCTGTCCGTTCCGTTCGGCGGGCGTCGCGTGGCTCGCAACGGTCGCGCCGCGCTCGTGCGTTCGCCGGCGATCGCCAATGCGTTCGACGCGCATGAGTTCGCCGGCACAGTGCAGGCGTCGCTTGCGTTCGATCCCGACATCGCCATTGACGGCAATGCCTGCAACGATGACCGCAACGCAGCCAACAACAGCTTCGGCCTGACCACTGAGCAGGTGTGGGGGTTCCTGTCTGGAACGCCGCGCACGCAGCTCTTCCGCCGCTAGGCCTGAGAGACAAGAAACACCAAGGGCGCAGCTTGCGAAGGCTGCGCCCTTTGATGTTCAGAGCAGGAACGAACGGTCGGCGAAAAGCTGCGCCACGGAGAAGGGCTTCAGCAGCCAGGCAAAGAAGTGAGACAGACTTCGCATCGAAATCCCTCCCGAGGAAGATGCGGGGCAATGTTGCGCCCGCGCGCCTGAACGCAGCGCAAGATCGCTATTCAGCCGTCGTTAAAAGCCGCGCCGCGCGCAACATGCCAGCTGCCATGCCAGTCTTTTTTCTGTTCGCGTGCTCGACGGCGCGGTATCACAGCGCCGAGGGCGATTGCTGACGGAGGCTTCATGCTGAAACCGTTTCTCGGGGCGTGCGCTTGCGCCTTCCTTCTCGCCGCGACCGCTTCCGCACAGGTTCAACAGGCGCCCCCAGGCGTGCAGATCACGCCTCCGCGGCTCCCGCCGAATACACCGACGCCACCGATTGTGACGGCCTGCGCGCCCGATCTCGCCGTTGTCAGCGTGACGCTTACAAAGGGCGGCCTAGGCCAACTCAGCGTTGACGCCGAGGCCCGCAATATTGGCCGAGGAACCTGGCAGGGACTGCCCGCAGGGCACGCTCTCAGCTGGTCTCTCAACAACCGTGCGAGCGGGCGCCGCCACAGCAGGCAAATCGTGTTGCCCGAGAGTATCGCCGAGGGCGCCGTCGCCGGCACAGTTTCGAGTGGCGTCATCAACAATGCCTATAGTGCCGTGGCGCCGCAAACATCGGTTGTTGTCATCGTGGCGCATCATCCTGACTACCGGAACGATCAATATCCGTGCAATGACGATCCGAACTACGAAAACGACCTTTTCTCTCTCAGCGTCGAGCAAGTGCGCGCATTTGTCAGAAGCACCGCGCGAACGCAGACCTTCCGCCGTTGAGAAACAAGAAGAGCGGCGGCGTTACGCGACCATTTGAGCGGCTTGTTGCATAGTGGCGAATGCAACCGGCGCGAACACGGCGCACGCAGCGATCAGCGCATAGAACTTCGTCATGGGGACCTCTTTTGAAGGGGAGCGTCGCTCAGGCGACGATTTGCGCAGCTTGGTTCAGCGTGGCGTATGCGAACGGCGCCACCAGCAGCGCCGAGAGGATCAGGCTGTAGAGTTTCCCGCTGCGGGTCATGTTCTTGATCCTTGAGGGTTTCGCTTCGATGGATTGAAGGTAATCGCTGCCCTAGCGCGCCGCCGTGACTTGCGTCACCAGCTGGTCAGAGCCCGATACCGGCGACGATCACGAGCGCCAGCAGCGCAAGGATGGCGCAGGCAAAGCAAAAAGCGGCCAAGGCTTGCTGGGTCGTCATGAGTGCTGATGTGGAGCGGCGATTCGACGGATCGTGTGCCCGAGATCACAGCGCGTGCGTGCCGCAGCTAGCGTCCGTGTCCGCTCTTTCAACGCTTTTGCAGGAACGCTGCGAACGCCGCGGCGGCTTCGGGTGATTTTAGCCGCTCGGCGAAAATCTCGCCCTCTTCCAGCATGCGCGCCATCAGCGCTTCGCGGTCGCGCATCAGCTTCTTGGTGAGACGCATGGATTGCGGCGGCTTCGCCGCCAGCTTCTGCGCCGCAGCACGCGCGCGCGGCGCAACTTCATTCGCTGGCAGCGCCGCATTGGCGAGGCCCCATGCGGCGGCGTCTTTGCCGATCAACGGCTCGCCGAGACCGAACAGCGCGAACGCGCGCGCGTGGCCGAGCCGAGCCACCATGGTCAGGCTCGATGCGTTCTCCGGCACGACGCCCAGATCGATGAATGGCACGGTGAGGCGCGCGTCCTCGGCGACATAGACGAGATCGCATTGAAACAGCATCGTCGTTCCGACGCCGACGGCATGGCCCTGAACGGCGGCGACGATGGGCTTCTCGGCGTTGATCACCTCCTCGAGGAAACGGCCGACATGGCGCGGCCCGTCGAATGCGCCCGAGGATTGAGCGGCCAAGTCCTTGATGTCATTGCCGGCGGAGAAGAAGTCGCCGGCGGCGGTGAAGAGCACAGCGCGGATATCGTCGCTGCGTTGCGCCTCGGCGATGGCGTCGGCCATGGCCCCGTACATGGCGTTGGTGATGGCGTTCTTCTTGTCGGGCCGGTTGAAGCGAATTTCCAGCACCGCGCCGTCGCGGAAAACGACGATATGATCTTCACTCACGGCCGGCTCCCCTGAAGGATCAGTTCTTCAGCCTATAACCGGTCTTGAAAATCCACCACACTGCCGCAAGGCAAAGCAGCAGAAACGTCATGATCGCCGCGACGCTGACGACGATGTTCACGTCGGCCGCCTGCTCTCCGAAGAAGGCCCAGCGGAAGCCGCTGATGAGGTAGACGACGGGATTGAACAGCGTAATCGTTCGCCACGGGTCGGGCAGAATTTCGATCGAGTAGAACGTGCCGCCGAGGAAGGTGAGCGGCGTCAGGATCAGCATCGGCACGATCTGCAGCTTCTCGAAACCGTCGGCGATAACGCCGAGGATGAAGCCGAACAGGCAGAACGAGACACTGGTGAGGACGAGGAAAACCAGCACCGCCGGCCAGTTCTCCACTTCATACGGCACAAACAGCCGGGCGGTCGCGAGAATCACGAGACCAATCATCACCGACTTGGTCGCAGCTGCGCCGACATAGCCGCACACGGCCTCGAATGCGGAAACGGGCGCGGAGAGCAGCTCGTAAATCGTGCCCGCCCAGCGCGGCATGTAGATGCCGAACGAGGCGTTGGAGACGCTCTCCGTCAGGATCGAAAGCATGATCAGCCCCGGCACGATGAACTCGCCGTAGCTCACCCCGCCGATCGAGATCATGCGCGAGCCGATCGCCGAACCGAAGACGATGAAATAGAGCGAGGTCGAGAGCACCGGGGAAAACAGACTCTGCCCCAGCGTGCGGAACCAGCGCGCCATTTCGAAGCGATAGATCGCCTGGATGCCATAGGTGTTCATTGGCGATGCACCAGAGAAACGAAAATGTCCTCGAGCGAGGATTGTTCGGTATGAAGATCCTTGTAGTCGACGCCGAGTTCGCCGATCCGCTTCAGGAAAGCGGGAATGCCGGTGTCGCCGGATTGGGCGTCGAAACTGTAGATCAACTGGCGGCCTTCATTGGCGAGTTCGACGTTGTAGCCGTTGAGCCCCGGCGGCGCCTGCGTCATCGGCTCGGCCAATTCCAGCATGAGCTGCTTCTTGCCGAGCTTGCGCATCAGCGTCTTCTTGTCCTCGACGAGGATCAGTTCGCCCTTGTTGATGACCCCGACACGGTCGGCCATTTCTTCGGCTTCTTCGATGTAGTGCGTCGTGAGGATGATGGTGACGCCACTCTGCCGGAGGCCGCGCACCATTTCCCACATGTCGCGCCTGAGTTCGACATCGACGCCAGCGCTGGGTTCGTCGAGGAAGAGGATTTTCGGCTCGTGCGACAGCGCCTTGGCGATCATCACCCGGCGCTTCATCCCGCCGGAAAGCTCCATGATCTTGGCGTTGCGTTTCTCCCAGAGCGAGAGGTCGCGCAGCACCTTCTCGATGTAACCGGGGTTCGGCTCGAACCCGAACAGACCGCGGCTGAACTGCACGGTGTCGATCACGCGCTCGAAGGCGTCGGTGTGCAGCTCCTGCGGGACGAGGCCGATCTTTTTCCGCGCCTGCTTGTAGTCGCGGATGATGTCGTGGCCGTCGGCAACGATCGTCCCGCTCGACAGATTGACGATGCCGCAGGTCATGTTGATCAGCGTCGTCTTGCCGGCGCCGTTCGGACCCAGGAGCGCGAAAATCTCGCCATTCATGATGTCGAGCGAGGTGGGCTTCAGCGCTTGGACGCCGGACGCGTAGGTCTTGCTCACGTCCTTGATGGAAATGATGGGCTGCACAGGCGACTCGGGGATCAATTCAGAAGCGCGGGACATAGGGCGGCGAACCGGATTGGGCTAGAGGCGTTTCGATAATCCGCAGGAGGCGTGCGGCAATGACCGCAACAAATCCTATCTTTCTTCAAGACAATGCAGCCTGCCCAAATCCTACATCCGCGCCCTGAGGGCCTCTATTGCCCGAAGGCAGACCTTTACGTGGACCCCACGCGACCGGTGGCGCGGGCGCTGATCACGCACGGGCATTCCGATCACGCACGGGCGGGGCACGGCAGCGTGCTGGCGACAGCGGAAACGCTGGCCATCATGCAAGCGCGCTGCGGGCCGGGCTTCGCGGGGTCGGCTCAGGCGTTGAGGTACGGCGAGCGGATCGACCTCAACGGCGTGACGTTTTCACTTCATTCCGCGGGCCATGTTCTGGGCTCGGCGCAAGCGGCCGCCGAGTACGGCGGCACGCGCGTCGTCGTCAGCGGCGATTACAAGCGCCAGCCCGACCCCACTTGCCCGCCATTCGAGATCGTGCCGTGCGAGGTGTTCATTTCCGAGGCGACGTTTGCGCTGCCGGTGTTCTCGCACCCAAGCGCCGAGCACGAAATCCGCAAGCTGCTGTCCTCGGTCGCGATGTTTCCCGAACGCGCACATGTCATCGGCGCCTATGCGTTGGGTAAAGCGCAGCGGGTGATAGCGGAGCTGCGCCGCTGCGGCTGGGACAAGCCGATCTTCGTGCATGGCGCGTTGATGATGCTGACGGAGCTGTACCTGGCCCATGGCGTCGATCTCGGCGATGTGCGCCATGTGGAGACGGCGCCTAAGAGCTTCTATGCAGGCGCTATCGTGCTGTGCCCGCCGGGCGCGTTGCAGACGCCGTGGGTGCGGCGCTTTCCTGATCCAGTGACCTCCGTTGCATCAGGATGGATGCGCATCAGGGCGCGTGCGCGCCAGCAAGGCGTCGAGCTGCCGTTAGTGATCTCGGATCATGCCGACTGGGCCGATCTGCAGCGCACCATTCTGGACACGGGCGCAGGAGAAGTCTGGATCACGCACGGCGAGGCCGATGCACTGGCGTATTGGTGCGAAACGCGAGGACTGAAGGCGAAGGCGTTGCATCTCGTCGGCTATGGCGATGAAGAGGGACCGGCGGGCGCTGCCGCATGAACCGCTTTGCCGCCTTGCTCGATCGTTTGGCGTACGAGCCGCGGCGGCTCGGCAAGTTGGCGTTGCTCGAACGCTATTTCCGCGAGACGCCCGATCCCGATCGCGGCTGGGCGCTGGCTGCGATGACAGGCGCGCTTTCGTTCAAGAACGCAAAGCCTGGCCTCATTCGCAATCTCGCCGCCGAACGCACCGATCCGGTATTGTTTGCGCTCTCGTATGATTTCGTCGGCGATCTCGCCGAAACCGTTGCGCTGATGTGGCCGGCGGACGCGGCGCGCGCCAATGCCCAACTCACGATTACGGACGTGATTGAAGGCTTGCAGACGACGCCAAAGGAAGGACTACCGGCGCGCGTCGCCGATTGGCTGGATCGGCTCGATGAGAACGGCCGCTGGGCGCTGTTGAAATTGATCACGGGGGCGCTGCGGATTGGCGTTTCGGCGCGGCTGGCGCGAACAGCGCTGGCACAGCTCGGTAGTCGCAAGGCAGGCGAGATCGAGGACGTCTGGCATGCCGACGCGCCGCCCTACGCGCATCTCTTCGCCTGGCTCGAAGGCCGCGGTGAAGCGCCCAGCGTGGCCACCACGGTGCGGTTCTATCCGCCGATGTTATCGCACCCCATCGAGCCCGGGGAATTCCCGCCGCTCGATCCAGCGGACTTTGTCGCCGAGTGGAAATGGGACGGCACCCGCGTGCAAGCCGCCGCCGGCAGAGATGCCAGCGGCAAGCGCGTCGCGCGGCTTTATTCGCGCACCGGTGAGGATATTTCCGGCGCCTTCCCGGACCTCGTGACGGGGTTCGATTTCGACGCCGTGCTCGACGGCGAATTGCTGATCAGGCGCGGCGGCGGCGTACAGGATTTCAATACGCTGCAGCAACGGCTCAACCGCAAGACCGTCAACTCCAAGCTGATGGCGGAATTTCCTGCCTTCATCCGCGTCTACGATCTGCTGGCGCTGAGCGACGACGACTTGCGCATGCTTCCCTTCATCGAACGCCGCGCCAAGCTCGAAACCTTCGTCAACACGCATCCGCTGGCGCCGATCGATCTTTCGCCAATGATCCGGTTCGACACTTGGGATGAATTGAGCGCTGCGCGCGCCGATCCCGCGCACAGCGGGGCGGGAATCGACGCGGAGGCGGTCGAAGGCGTAATGATCAAGCGCCGCGACGCGCCCTACCTCGCAGGCCGTCCCAAAGGCTATTGGTTCAAGTGGAAGCGCGATCCGATGGTGATCGATGCGGTGCTGATGTACGCCCAGCGCGGTTCGGGAAAACGCAGTTCGTTCTATTCCGACTATACCTTCGGCGTCTGGACCGAAGCCGGCGAACTCACGCCCGTCGGCAAGGCCTATTTCGGCTTCACCGACGAAGAGCTGATCGAGCTCGACCGCTTCGTCCGCAACCACACCGAGAACCGCTTCGGCCCGGTGCGCGAGGTAACCCACACCAAGACCAAGGGGCTGGTGCTCGAAGTCGCGTTCGAAGGGCTGCAGCGCTCCACGCGTCATAAGAGCGGCGTCGCCATGCGCTTTCCACGCATCTCTCGCATACGCTGGGACAAACAGCCGAGCGATGCCGACACGCTCGAAGCGCTGGAAAAATTTCTGGTCAAGGGAACGGGGCTCGCCTGACGGTTCCGTCAAACCAATGGCGCCGTTCGCGCGTATCGAGCGTTGACTTGCTTTCGCCGGAGTTTCGGAAATGCGCCGCTGCCTCGCCGCTCTCGCCGCCCTCGCTGCGCTGACAGCCACGCCCGCATCGGCCAGCCCGGCCGAGGTCGATCGCGCCATTCCGGGCGCCCGGATGGTCGGCGAGGCGACCTACCGTCTGCTCTCCGTGCCGCTCTTCCGCGCCGAACTCTGGAATGAGAACGGTGCGTTTTCGTGGGAGCGGCCGTTTGCGCTGTCGTTGACGTATGAACGCTCGGCGCGCGCGAGCACGCTGATCAACCGCTCGATCCGCGAAATGGGGTCGCGGGGCGCCGGGAATGCCCAAGCGCTTGCGCCCCTGCGCGCCCAGTTCGAGCGCTGCTTCACCAGCGTTGCGCGCGGCGACCGCTTCACCGGCGTCAGCACCGGCTCAGATACCGCGCGCTTCTATCTTAATGGCGCGCATCGCTGCGACGTACGCTGGCCGAGCTTCCGCCGCCACTTCTTCGGTATCTGGCTCGCCGGCCGCGACGGACCCGCCGCGGAAATCAGCGCACAGCTTCGGGGCGAAGGTTAGGCTTTCGGCCCCATGCTGACGCCTGGCGGCAGCGGCGTGTTTTCCGGCACGAAGAAATCCGGCATCAGGTTCTTCGTCGGATCGATGCGATACTTGTCGAAATCGCGCTCACCGCGTTCGTAGAGCAGCACGTCGTCGATGAAGAAGTTGCCCGTGCACTGGCGTGACGGCGAGGTGAAGATCGCATAGGCGGCGTCCGCCATGATGTCGACGGTGCGACAGTGCCGCAACCCTTCTTCGCCAGTGAGCGCAAATTCGATCGCAGCGGTGGCGATGCCGGTGCGCGGCCAGAGCGCATTGAAGGCGATGCCGTCGTCCTTGAACTCCTCGGCCATGCCCAAGACGCACATGCTCATTCCATACTTCGCCATCGTGTAGGCGACGTGCCCAGCGAACCACCGCGGCGACATGTCGAGCGGCGGCGACAGCATCAGCACGTGCGGGTTTGAAGCTTGCTTCAGGTGCGGAATACAGGTGCGCGAGGTAATGAAGGTGCCGCGCGCATTGACCTGGTTCATCAGGTCGTAGCGGCGGATGTCGGTCTGAAGTGTTCCGGTGAGCTGGATCGCGCTTGCGTTGTTGACGCAGATGTCGATGCCGCCGAAGCGCTCAACGGCAGCGTCCACCGCCGCTTTCACGCTATCTGGTTCGCGCACGTCGACAATCACCGGCAATGCCTGACCGCCTGCCTTTTCCACCTCTTCCGCGGCGGTATAAATCGTGCCCGGCAGCTTCTTGTGCGGCTCGGCGGTCTTGGCGGCGATCACAACGTTAGCGCCGTCACGCGCGGCTTTGAGGCCGATGGCCAAGCCGATGCCGCGGCTCGCGCCGGTGATGAACAGGGTCTTACCGCGCAGGCTCATGGGCCTCTCCCAGTTTTCGCCACAATAGGCCGTTCCTCGCCTCAATCCAGCGTGAGCGGGCGTGCATCTGGCCTTGACTGCGGCTTGAAGACGGGGAGATTCCGGCCTGAGGGCGAGTTTGGAGGATCATAGGATGCGCACGCTTGCGCTTGCCGCCATCATCGGCGTGGGATTGACCGCGGGCGGGCTCGCCTTTGCGGAACAATGGACCGACCCGAATGGGCGTTTGACGTTCAACGCGCCGTCAGGTTGGCGCGTGCAGCCGCAGAACAGCGCCACGCAGACTGTTGTGCTTGCATTCAATCCTACCAACGACTGCTTCTTTTTCGGCGCCCCCAATCCGGCCACCGCCAACTCGAGCGCGGGCGCGGCGCGCAACGCCACCTCGCCACTCGCCGCCGATGCATGGGTGAGAGCGGCGGCGCCGGTTCGCGACTTCTTCGAAGGCAGCACGCCGGAACTTGTTTCGCAGAGCGTGGACACGAGCGGATTTTGGCCAGTTCAGCGCGCTGAACTGCGCGGACCTTCGAAAACAGTCTACGGCGCGATTCTGGCGCGCCCCGGCTTTGAAATTCGCGCGTTTTGCTCGGGCGCTTCCTCCCCTGCCGCTTACGATCCGATCTTCGCGTCCCTGGGTCATCCAAACGACGCCGCGTGGCAACAAGCGGCGACGGATCAAGCCGCCGCGCGCGCCGCTCAAGAAGCTGCGGCTGCGGCTGCGGCGACGCAGCCGGCCGCGCAGCAGCAGGCCCCCGAAGAAAGCACTCGGCGCGAACGCCGCAACCGCGATCCGAGCCGGCGCGATTAACGTGTGATCCATCAGCGTAAACGCTTGGTTATCCTTGCGTTTACGTGCAATTCACGACGATGGCTCAAATGCTTGAGCCATGGATGGGAGAATCCCTAACGCTGCCGCTGCGCCCCGTGCCGACGCGGCAATCGGTTTTGCGGCTGACCGCGGCGTCATGGCGGCCGTTGCGGCGCTTGCGCTTGGCGCGGTTTCCCTGCTCTTCCCGCCGCTCGCTTTGCTCGCTCTCGCAGCGCTCGCCGCACGGGTGCTGCTCTCGGGCGAATCCGTCGACTGGACGCGTCTTGCCGGACCTGTCGTCGGCGCGCTGATCGTCGGCGCGTTCTTCGATCTGCCCGGCGCCGTCGGGGTCCTTTTCGTGTGGAGGCTCACCGCCGACGCGCGCTGGAGCATCGGCGAGGCGACGCGGCTGGCCTCAGCTGCTGGCCGACCGGCTGAGACGACGCTGAAGGCGCTCGCCCATGCGTGGCTGACGCCGATCTATGGCTTGACGCTGGTCGCCTTCACCGCGCCGCACATGATCGCCGGTTTGCCGCTCGACCTGCCGCACGTGCCCTCGTGGATCGTGATCGGCATTGGTGCGCTCGCGGCGGGCGCGTTCTTCGATTGGGGCCTGCGCCGCGCCGCCGACTGGCGCCTCGGCGAATTGGCCGCCGCACCGGCTGCTCATCTGCTTACGCATCACGCCATCTTCCTGGTCGCTTACGGCATGATGATCGACGTCTCCGCCGGCGTCGTCATGCTCGCCGCGTGGCGGCTGATGCACGCGATTCCGGAAGTCAGACGCCAGAATGGCCTTCTGACTTCTGGCTTCTGATTTCTGCTTTCTGATTTCTGATTTCTGATTTCGGCTCGCGTCGCGTTGCTACGCGAGCTTCACTGCCGTCCCGTAAGCCAGCACTTCCGTCGCCTGGCCCTGGCCTGCGTCCGTGGTCTCGAAGCGCACGCCGATCACGGCGTCGGCGCCGAGCTGCTGGGCGTGCTGGACCATACGGTCGAGCGCCTGCTCGCGGCTTTCGGCCAGGAGCTTGGTGTATTCGTGAATCTCACCGCCGACGATCATGCGCAGTCCCGCAACGATGTCGCGGCCGATGAAGCGCGACCGCACCACGTTGCCGCGCACCAGTCCCAAATGCTGCGCAACACTGCGACCGTGAACGTCGAACGTCGTCGAAATGATCATCGTATATCGCCCTCCAAACCCAGTCAGCGCTCGATGTTGCGATAGCGCTTTTCGCTTGCGTCGCTGCTCTGATCGGCGATCACTTGCACGATCATCCAGACGCCGCCGATCAGCATCAGCAGCACACCGACTGAGGTCGCCAGCGCCAAGCCGATCGCCGCAAGCACGCCGCCAACGACGACGGCAGGATTGCCGCCGGTCATCACCGCGCCGATCACGGCGCCGACGCCGAGGAAATAGGCCAACACGCAAAGGCCAGCGCCGGTGCAGAACAACAGCATGGCGCTCGACGAGCGGTGCTCAGGATTGCGGCCTTCAGGTTGCGGCATAGCGGATGACGCCCTCGCTATCGACCTCGCGCCGCGCAAGCCCGCGGCCGATCAGGCAGTTGGCGTGGGCGATGGCTTCACCGGTCGCCATGCCGATCAGATCCGCTCCGATCTTGCGCGCAAACAGCGCGCCGAACAGATCGATCGCCCGGCGCGGCTCCTGGCGGATGCGGCTCAGGACGCGATCGAGCGCCCGTTCGTGGCCGTCGATCAGGTTCTGCAGCCGCTCGTGCAGCCGATGGAACGGCTCGTTGTGCGCGGGCAGCACCAGCACATCATTGGGCACTGCGGCCAGCAACTTCTTGCAGCTCGCGATCCAATCCGCGAGCGGATCGCCCTCGGGCTCAGTCGGAAAGACAGAAACGTTCGAGCTGATGCGCGGCAACACCTGATCGCCGGAGATGAAGAGCTTCAACTCCTGCTGCCACAGGCAGACGTGTTCGGGGCAATGGCCGTTGCCGGTGATGACGCGCCATGGCCGGCTGCCAATCTCGATCACGTCGCCGTCGCCGATGCGCTTGTAGGCGTCCGGCACTTTCGAGACGGCTTTGCCGAAGCCGCCGAAGCGCACTTTGTAGCTATCCAGCGCATCCTCGTCCCAGCCGGCGCCGCGATAGAATGCGACGCCCTCTTCCGGCGCCTCGCGTCCGGTGTCGGCCACCAGCATCCGCCCGGTGATGTATTCGAGCCGGCTCATCCACAGCGTTGCGCCGAACTTGCGGCAAATCCAGCCGGCAAGCCCCATGTGGTCGGGATGCATGTGGGTGCAGATCACGCGCTTGACCGGGCGGCCGTCGAGCTTCGCTTCAAAGATGGCGCGCCAGTATTCGCGCGTTTGCTCCAAGGCGACGCCGGTGTCGACGATAGTCCAGCCGTCGCCATCCTCCAGGAGCCAGAGATTGATCCATTTGAGCACGAAGGGCAGCGGCATCCGCACCCAGTTGACGCCCGGCGCAATCTCGCGCGCGACGCCGGGCTCGGGCGGATCACCCAACGGATAGGAAAGCTGCGGCTTCACCCGCGCCGGCGCGACATCGTCTTCAAGACCATCCATGGACATGGGAGGAGTCTAGCCGAGCCAGGCGAGGCTCACCACCCATCGTCCGGGTGCGGTACGGCCGCAAACCGGGGAGACGTTACGGCAGGCCCGGCGCGCTCGTTCCTGTATGACGCGAGCAAGCCCGCCAAAGAGTACAGCTACCGCAAGGCCCAGCAGCAGGCCGTAGAACGTCATAAGACCCAAACGGGTCCAATCCGAGATGCTCCTCCCGCGTTGGCTTGATGCTCTACAATAGCAAGCCGCGACTATCCTGGGAAATCGGCCAAATTCAGCGCATCCGCGCCGAGCTTGACCTCCGCCAGCCGCGACGGCGCGCGGGCGAGCACCGTGCGAACGTAGAAGCGGAGCAGCGCGGCTTGTTCCGGGTTGGCGCCGTGTTCGCCGCCTTTCACGAGAAGAACACCGCCGGCGACGTCGCCGGCGAGTTGGAGATAGGCGTAGGCGCCGGTCATGGCGTCTTCGCGTGGGGCTGAAAGCATGAACGCCGTCGCGTCCGCGAGCGCGTCGAGCGCGGCGTTCAGCTTGGGATGGGTTGCGCCTGCTATGGCGCGGCCTTCGGCGATGAAGCTCTGCATGGCTTCGCCGCGATCGCCGAGCAATTTGCGGCCGCAGAGATCAATGGCCTGGATGCCATTCGTGCCCTCATAGATCGGCGCGATGCGCGCGTCGCGATAGAATTGCGCCGCGCCGCCCTCTTCCACGAAGCCCATGCCGCCATGCACTTGCACGCCGAGACTTGCGACTTCCACGCCGAGGTCAGTGCACCAGGCCTTGGCGATGGGGGTGAGCAAGTCTTCGCGCGCATGATCGCCGGCATCTGCGGCGATGGCGGTGGCGTAGCAGATGACGCGGCCGGCTTGGATCTTGGCCTTCATGGTCATCAGCATCCGCCGGACGTCCGGATGCTCGATGATGAGCTTGCCCCCTTGTTTGCGCTCCTTGGCGTAGGCAAGCGCCTTCTGGTAGGCGGCCTCGGCCACGCCGACGCCCTCCATGCCGACATTAAGCCGCGCCGCGTTCATCATCGTGAACATGGCGGCGAGCCCGCGGTTTTCTTCGCCGATCAGCGAGCCCGTGGCGCCCTCGTAAGCCATCGTGCATGTGGGCGAAGCATGGATGCCCATTTTCTCTTCGACCCCGATGCAGCGCACCGCGTTGCGCGAACCGTCGTCTCGAACCTTCGGCACGATGAACATGGAAATGCCCTTCGAGCCCGCCGGCGCGCCTTCGATGCGCGCGAGCACCAGATGGATGATGTTGGGCGCGAGATCGTGCTCGCCCCAGGTGATGAAAATCTTCTGTCCGATGATGGCGTACGAACCATCGGCTTGCGGCACGGCTTTCGTCGTCAGCGCGCCGAGGTCCGAGCCAGCCTGCGGCTCGGTCAGGTTCATCGTCCCGGTCCATTCGCCGGATATGAGCTTTTCGAGATAGAGCCGCTTCTGATCCGGCGCGCCGTGCTGTTCAATTGCCTCGATGGCGCCGAGCGTGAGCATGGGCAGCAGCGCGAAGCTCATGTTGGCGCTGTGCACGGTCTCCATCACTGCGAGCGCCAGTGCGCGCGGCAGTCCTTGGCCGCCGTAGTCGGGATCCGCGGCAAGCCCTTGCCAGCCGCCTTGCTTGAACGCTTCGTAAGCTTCGCGGAAACCAGACGCAGCGGTCACCACGGCGTCCTTCAGCCTGACGCCGGCGCGATCGCCGCTGCGGTTCAGCGGCGCTAACGTCTCCCCCGCCAGGGCGCCTGCGCCTTCAAGAATCGCCGCGAGGGTATCTTCGTCCAGGTCGGGATAGCGTTCGCGCAGCGACCAGAACCCTGCACAGGCCTCCAACGCGAAGCGGATGTCGGCGATCGGCGCGGCGTAACTCATGAGACCTCCGTTGCGCACAATAGCCGCAGCTGCTCGTCGCGCGAGCGCTTCTTCGCGGCGCGGACTAACCTAGACTTCCCGCGTCGAGATCCGGAGGCGCCGCATGCGCGTGAACGTCCTTCTATTTGCTCTCGCCATATCGGCCTGCGCAACGGTGGCTGGCTCACCTGATCAGCCCCCGCCCTTCGCGGCCCCGACGCCAACCGCCGCGCCAGCGGCGGACTTTCCCATCGCTGTCGATCTTCCGGCGGGGACCTACCGGCTCGATCCGCGCCATGCGAGCGTGACCTTCCGCATCCGGCATATGGGTCTTGCCTGGTTCACGGCGCGATTCGACGGCAAGGCCGCAACACTCACGTTGGACCCTGCCGACCCGTCGCGCTCGCAGCTGCGCGCCAGCGTCGACGCCGACACCGTGAACACGGGCGTGCTCAATGCAGACGGCGAGCGCGCCTTCGACCGCAGCATCGGCCGTGCGTTGGGCGAAGAGGCGACGCCGACCATCAGCTTCACGTCGACCGCGATCGAGCGCACCGGCGAGCACACCGCGCGCCTCACCGGCGATCTCATTATGAACGGCCAGACCCATCCGGCCACGCTCGAGGTGAGGTTCGACGGCGGTGCAGTCGATCCGCTACGCGGCGGCGCCCAAGTGCTCGGCTTTTCCGCACACGGCTCGATCAATCGCACCGAGTGGGGCGTCACCGAATGGCGCTCGTTCACGGGCGACGAAGTGCAGATCGTCATCGAGGCTGAACTGGTGAAAAGCTGAACCCGCGCCTGTTGATGTCCACAGAGCGGCGGCTAGGTTAGCCGGCGCCGTCCTGCGCCCTACATAAGGGGTTTGAGTGAGGGAGAACCCGTAATGAGATCATGGATCGCCGCTGCCGCCGTGCTGACGCTGGCGGCGTGCAATCAGCCGGCCGAAACACCGGCGACGCCCGAACCGGCGCCAGTCGCGGTCAACGCGCCGTCGGGCGAATACACGCTCGATCCCAACCATTCGACGCTAACGATCCGTGCGCAGCGTTTCGGGCTCGCCTATTACACGCTTCGCTTCAATTCGCTGAGCGGCGCGCTCAACTTCAACGCCGAGGACCCGACCCAGACCACTGTTCAAGCCACGGTGGATGTGACCTCGCTCGACACGCCTTATACCGGCCAACGCGACTTCGACGCCGAATTGCAGAATTCATCCTGGCTCAACAGCACAGCGTTCCCGGCTGCCACCTTCACCTCGACATCGGTGGAGCAAACCGGCCCGAACACGGCGCGCGTGGCCGGCGACCTCACGCTGCGTGGACAAACGCACCCGGTGACGTTCGACGTCACCTACGACGGCAGCCACAGTCCGCACCCGATGGGCATGCAGATCTCTTCGATCGGCTTTTCGGCGCGCGGCGCAATCCGGCGTTCGCAATTCGGGATCACCGAATTGCTGGCGTCGGCCGGCGGCAATGATGGCGTCAGCGATGAGGTCGAAATCGTCATCGAGGCCGAGTTCACGCGCCCGATCGAGACGGCCCCGGTGCCGGGTCCCAGCACGGCGGAGCCTGTGAACTGAGATGGCGGCATCGGTTCAGCGCTACACGGCGGTGGCGATCGTCCTGCACTGGGCGATCGCCTTCGCCATCATACTGATGATTCCGCTGGGCTTCTGGATGCACATCCAGGCCGAGCATGGCGCCGCCACCAACGACCTTTTCCGCGCGTTTCAGCTGCACAAGTCGATCGGCCTTACTGTGCTGGCGCTCAGCCTCATTCGGCTCGGCTGGCGGCTCGTCAATCCACCGCCGCCTTTGCCGGATCACATGCCGGCATGGGAGCGCACTGTGGCGAGGGCGACGCACTGGGCGTTCTACGCGCTGACGATCGGCCTGCCGCTTTCAGGCTGGTTCTATGTGTCCGCGGGCTGGTCGATTCACGAGAACGAGCCGCTGCCGGTGCCGACGCACTTTTTCGGGCTGTTCGTCGTGCCGCACTTGTTCGGCCTGCAACAGGCCAGCGCGGACGTGCGCGAGGCGGCGGCGGAAGCGGCGTTCACCGCGCATTGGCTGATGGCCTATGCGATGATCGGACTTGCGGCGCTGCATGTGCTTGCGGCGCTGAAGCACCATTTCTTCGACAAGGACGACGTGCTGGCCCACATGGTCCCCGGCCTGCGCGCGCCGCTCGAAACCGGATCGGCGCCGAAGAATCCCGGCCGTCTCGCCGCACTCGGCGTCGGGCTCTCGCTCATCGCCGTCGCGCTCGCCGCGGCGCTGTTTGCCTTGTTCGGCGGCTCCGCGCCTGCGCCGCAGCAACGATCCAGCGTGGAGATCGTCGAGCCGGAGGCGTCTTCGCCGCAAGCGCCAAACGAAGCGCCAGCGACGGAATCGCCTGCGCCCGAAAGCGCCGCCCCGGCTTGGCGTATCAACCCGGCGCGGAGTTCGATCGCATTCGCCTTCTCGCTCGACGATGGCAGCGGGGCCAGCCGGATCCGCGGGCGCTTCACCCGCTGGCGCGCCGACATCCGCTTCGATCCGGCAAACCTCGATCGTTCGTCGGCGCTCGTAACGATCGAGACGGCGTCGGCGACGACAGGCGTCTCTGCGCAAGACAGCGCTCTGCCGACGGCGGACTGGTTCGATTCGGGCGCGCATCCGGCGGCGACCTTCCGCGCCACTGAATTCCGCCGCCGCGGACAAAGCTACGAGGCGCGCGGCCCGCTCACGATCAAGGGCCGAGAGCGCAACGTCGCTCTGCCGTTCACTCTTGTCATCGACGGCGCCACCGCCGTGATGAACGGCACAATCTCCATCGACCGGCGCGATTTCGGCATCGGCGAAAACACCGAGGCCGACGAGATGGTCTCGCGCGACGTGGAGGTCACGATCCGCGTCGAGGCCGCGCAGACGCCATGAGCGTCGAAAAAGCGGCCGAAATCCTGCGCACCGGTGGGCTCGTGGTCTTTCCGACAGAGACGGTCTATGGCCTGGGCGCGGACGCCGCCAATCCGCGCGCCGTCGCCCGAATCTTCGCCGCCAAGGGGAGGCCGCGCTTCAACCCGCTGATCAGCCATGTGCTCGGATTGGATGAGGCCGAACGGCACGGCGTGTTTCATCCTCACGCCCGTGCGCTCGCCGAACGCTTCTGGCCAGGCCCGCTGACCATCGTCGCGCTGCGGCGCGCCGAGAGCCCGGTCGCCGAACTTGCCTGCGCGGGGCTTGCCACAATCGCCCTGCGCGCGCCGGCGCATCCGTTGGCGCGTGCGCTGCTCGCGGCGTTCGGCGGGCCTGTCGTGGCGCCGAGCGCTAACCGATCCGGCCATGTCAGCGCCACCACCGCCGAGCATGCGCGCGGCGATCTCGGCGACGCCGTCGATCTCATCCTCGATGGGGGGCCATCTGCAATTGGGCTCGAATCGACCATCGTCGCCATCGATACGGAGGGAAGCGCCACTATGCTGCGCTCAGGGGCGATCAGCCGCGACGCGATCGAGGCAATCACTGGTCCGCTTGGCGGAGCCAAGCCTGGAGCAGTCACAGCGCCCGGGATGATGGAGAGCCATTACGCACCGCGCGCGCGGCTGCTCCTCGATGTAATCGAACCAGAACCCGGCGCCGCCCATCTGGCCTTCGCCGCGCCTGCGCGTCCCGGCGGGCTTACACTTTCCGCCAGCGGCGATCTCACTGAAGCGGCGGCGAACCTCTATGCGCATCTGCGCGCACTCGACGCGACGGGCGCCGACACCATCGCGGTCGCGCCCATTCCAGGCGGGGGTCTGGCGGAAGCGATCCGCGACCGCCTCGCCCGAGCCGCCGCGCCGCGATAAGTTTGCTTCCGATGGATGATCTCGCCAGCAGAATCTCCGCCCGCCTGGGCCCGAAGAGCGTCGTCTCCGACAGCGCCGATCTTGCCGGATACCTGAGCGAATGGCGTGGCAGATATAGTGGCGCCACGCCGTTTGCGGTGTTTCCAGCCACAACAGATGAGGTCTCGGTCGTCGTGCGGCTGTGCGCTGAGGCGGGCGCAAAGATCACCACGCAGGGCGGCAACACCGGCCTGGTCGGCGGCCAGATTCCCGACGGCGAAGTGCTGGTTTCGCTGAAGCGCATGAACCGCATCCGCAGCGTCGACGCCGATAACGACTCGCTTGTGGCTGAAGCCGGCGCGGTGCTCACCAGTGTGCAGAACGCAGCTGCCGAATCGAATCGTTTGTTCCCCTTAAGTCTCGCCAGCGAGGCCAGCGCCACGATCGGCGGCCTCGTCTCGACCAACGCAGGCGGCGTTCATGTGCTGCGCTACGGCATGATGCGCGATCTCGTGCTCGGCATCGAAGCCGTGCTGCCTGACGGGCGGGTGTTCTCCGGACTGAACGGCCTGCGCAAAGACAATACCGGCTACGACCTCAAACAACTCTTCATCGGCGCCGAGGGCACGCTCGGGGTTGTCACCGCCGCGACGCTGAAGCTCTTCCCCCGCCCGGCCGCGCGCGACACGGTGATGCTCTCCGTTCCCTCCCCGGCGCATGCGCTCGCGCTGCTGCATCGGCTGAAGGCGGCCACCGGCGCGGTCTCGGCCTTCGAGGCAATGAACCGGCTGAGCATGGACCTCACGATCAAGAATGTGCCGAACGTGCGCGACGCCCTGCCCGATGCACGGGTGATGGCCGTGCTGATCGAGTTCGAGGCCGCGCACGCACATGGGCTGCGTGAAAGCGTCGAAGCTGCGCTCGGAGCCGCCATCGACGCGGGCGAAGCCGAAACCGCGCTGATCGCTGAAAATGCAAGCCAGGCAAGGGCTTTTTGGGCGTTGCGCGAGTCGATTTCGGCCGGCCACAAGCCCGAGGGCGCGCAAGTCAGCCACGATGTCAGCGTGCCGGTTTCTAAGACGCCAGACTTCCTTGCGCGCGCCAACAAGGCGATGGAGTTGCGCTATCCCGGCGCACGCATCGTCGCGTTCGGCCACATGGGAGACGGCAACTTCCATTACACCGTAATGCAAGCCGAAGGCGCCGACCCTGCCGCGTTCCCAGCCGGCGAACTCACCAGCGAGGTCTACGCCGTCGCCGCCTCGCTCGGCGGCTCGATCTCAGCCGAGCACGGCATCGGCGTTACGCGCAAAGGCGACCTCATGCGCTTCAAGGACCCCGAATCGATGACGTTGATGCGCGCCATCAAGCGCGCGCTCGACCCCGACAACGTGATGAACCCGCGCACGTTGTTCGAGTGATGCGCGTATCGAAACGATACGCGCTGCATATGATCGACGATGCGAATCACGCGCGTTGCGCTGTTGCAGATTCAGCGCGCTGAATCTTTTCGCTGGCGAATGTGCTTGCACATGACATATTGAAGAAGTACTGCGGCTGCGTTGCCGTACTACAGAAGGAGCCAGGGCATGGCTAAGAAAGCAAAGAAGGCGGCCAAGAAGGTCGCGAAGAAGTCGAAGGCCAAGAAGGCCAGAAAGACCGCGAAGGCGCCGCGCAAGGCCGCCAAGAAGCGGGCCAAGAAGGCGAAGCGCCGGTAAGGTCGTCGGGCGCGAAAGCGCTCCAACGAACACGGACGAAAGTCCATCAGATGCGCGGCGCGAAAGCGTCGCGCATCTTGCTTTTGGGCTTCAGGCTTGGCCCTTAATGAACGCGAATTTTCCGTTTAAGTTTCAGAGTTCTGCGCCAACGCGCACATAAGCGTCGTTGCTTGCCCCGCACGCGCGCACGCCGCGCCGCACCGTGTGCGTGACGAAGCTGTCGAAGCGATAATTGTCGCCCTCGCGATCGACGTTGAAGCACGACCAATATGTGTCGGGCGGATAGTTGAAGCAGGCCTGACCGTCCGGTCGAATTTCGAGCCTGCCCTCGCGCACTTCATCGCCGCGCTCATAGACGGTGCGCCCCGAAGGCTCGATGCATTCGCGCCAAGAATCGCCGAATGACTCGTTCACGCCCGACAATTCCACCCCAAACAGTTCCGCGCGCGCCTCTTCGGCCGTGAGCCGTACGGTCTGCGCCGCCGCTATGCCCACCGTCGCGGCTGCAAACAGGACAAAGAGGGACATGCCGCGCCGCATCGACGCCTCCCAGCTAACACGACTAAATCATGCTCGACCCGGAGGATGGCATGAACGAGGCGCTGAAACCCGTTGCAGCAGCGGGCGTCGTCTGCCTGCGCGGCGATGACGTGCTTTTGATCCGCCGCGCCAAGCCGCCGTTTGCCGGGGCGTGGTCGCTACCGGGCGGGCGCATCAAGTACGGCGAGCGCGCCGGAGATGCGGCGCTGCGAGAGCTGCGCGAAGAGACCGGCTGCAGCGCTACGCTGATCGGCTTGATCGATGTGGTCGATGCGATCTTGCCCGACCGCCATTATGTGTTGATCGATTTCGCCGCGCACTGGACGGAGGGCGAACCGGACGCCGGCGACGACGCCAGCGAGGCGGGCTTCTTCACGCCTGCGGAGTGGACTGCGCTCGATCTCTGGAGCGAGACGCGGCGCATCATCGAAGCCGCCCGGTCGCTCGGATAAGCCGGGAACCTTCCGGGCGTTCGCGCGCTGTCTTGCCGGTTCGGTTCGCCCCGATGGCTAGAGCGCGCGCACGATGCAGCGATCTTTCCTACATTGGGATCGAGGAGAAGCACGAGATGGCCAAGGATAAGATGAGCCGAGCCGCGGAACTGGCCGAAGAAGCGCGCGAGCGCGCGGAAGAAGCCTACGAGGCCGCGCAAGCCGCCATTGAGGACGGGCTCGACGAGGCGCATCGCTACTTGAAACGGCAATGGCGCGAGCGCCCGATCGCGGTCGCCGGCACGGCGTTGGGCGTTGGGCTGATCATCGGGCTGCTGCTGGGGAGCCGCCGCTGATGTTCGACCGCGCCATGGCCGCTGTCGTCGCCACAGCCGCCGCCTCGGCCGCGGTGGTGATGGTAGTGTTCGCGCTGGGCTTTTCACTTTACGCATTGCTCGAACCGGCGGTCGGCGCAGCCGCGGCGGCCGCCTTCGTGGCGCTCGCCGCGGCGCTCATGGTGACCGTCGTTGCGTTGATCGCCGCCCATCGCGCCAGAAAGCGCGACCGTGAGGCCGCCATCGCTCAAGCACAGCTCATGGATGAATTGCCTCTGGGTCTCGGCGACATCGCCCGCGAGCGGCCGCTTGTCACATTGGCCGTGACAGCTCTCGGGGGTCTGCTTGCAGCGCGTCACCCCACTTTGGTGCGCGATCTCATCGCCATCGTCGCGCGATTTGGCCGCCGCTGACCGCAACGTAAACTCTGCGCGGCGCCCGGCCCGCTTTACACCCGCCCTCGCCGCGGCGAAGCTTGGCTTACACGTGGGGAGACCTTCATGCGGCTCATCGCCTGCGCCATCGCGGCGCTTGTCATCACCGGCGCCGCCGACGCGCGCACTTGGCGCATTCGACCGGGACCCGAAGCCGAACAGCAATTGCAGAGCGCCCTGATCGAGGCGCGGCCAGGCGATACGGTCCGACTGGCGCGCGGGCGGTTCGAACTCACAGGCGGGCTTTCACTGGATGTCGACCGCGTCACGATTCGCGGCGACGGCGCTGAGCGCTCCATCCTTTCGTTCAACGGACAACGCCGCGGCGCCGAGGGATTGCTCATAACCTCGGACGGCGTGTTGCTGCGCGACTTTGCTGTGGAAAACGCGCGCGGCGACGCGGTCAAGGCGCGCGACTGCTATGGCATCACGATTCGCGGTGTGCGCGTGGAGTGGACGCGCGGGCCGCATCCCGAGAACGGCGCGTACGGGCTCTATCCGGTGAATTGCGACAACGTGCTCATCGAACGCTCGATCGCCCGCGGCGCATCTGACGCCGGCATCTATGTCGGGCAATCGCGCAACATCATCGTGCGCGAGAATTTGGCTGAGTTGAACGTAGCCGGGATTGAGATCGAGAACAGCTACAACGCCGATGTGTTCGAGAATGTGGCCACCCGCAACACCGGCGGCATCCTGGTGTTCGACCTGCCCGGGCTGCCTCAGCAGGGCGGTCATTCGATCCGCGTGTTCGGCAATCGCGTCGTCGACAACAACACGCCGAACTTCGCCCCAGCCGGCAATATCGTCGCCAGCGTGCCAGCCGGCACCGGCATCCTGATTATGGCCAACCGCAACGTGCACGTGTTCGAGAACGAGATCGCCGACAACGGCACGATCAATGTGCTGATCAGCGCCTATCGTGAGAGCTTCCAGGACGCCAACTACAATCCGCTCGCTCGCGACATCGTTATTCGCGACAACGGCTTCGGCAACACCGGCTTCGCGCCGGCGGGCGATCTCGCGGCGCTCGGCCAACTCGGCGTGCCGATGCCAGACGTGCTGTGGGACGGGGCGACGATGTATTCCGTCGGCGGCGCGCCACGGAGCGAGCCGGTGCGGCTCTACATCGCCAACAATCGGTCGACGCGAACAGGCGTCGGCAGCTTCCTCTCGCTTGGCATGCCGGTGGCGGGCTCGCCGCTCAGCGAAGCGGCGCCCGATCCGGCGCCGCCACCGCTGGTGGCGATCGCTGAGCCGGAGCGTGTGCGGATCGAGGACTGAGGCCTTGCGTGTCCTGATTGCTGCAGCCGCGATCGCTGTCGCGCTCACCGCGGCAGCCGCGGCGCAACGCCGATCGCCGACCACGGTGGACGAGCGCATGGTCATGGCCGAGCAGCCGCCGGCGCTGCTGTCTGCGTTTCGCTTTTTCAGCGACGCCGGCGCGCGCCAGCCCAACCCTGGCGTCACCCCCTACGATCTCAACACGGCGCTCTATTCCGATGGGGCGCTCAAGTATCGATATGTCTACATCCCTCGCGGGCAGCGAGCGCACTATCACGACGAAGGCGTGTTCGAGTTTCCCGTCGGCGCCGTGCTGATCAAGACCTTCGCCTTTGCCGACGATATGCGGCGGCCCACAGAAAATGTGCGCTTCCTGGAGACGCGGCTCCTGATCCATCGCGCTGAGGGCTGGTTCGCCTACCCTTATGTCTGGAACGAAGCGCAAACCGAGGCGCGGCTATCGCCGGTCGGGGCGAATGTGCCGGTGAGCTTCGTCGACGAGCAAGGCGCGGAGACATCGCTCGACTGGCCGGTGCCGAACCGCAACCAATGCAAAGGGTGTCACGATCTTGCCGGCGAGATACAGCCGATCGGGCCGAGCGCGCGGAATCTCAACCGCGACTTTGAATATGGCACCGGCGCCGCCAATCAGCTCTCTCACTGGCTCGGGGCGAATCTGTTGAATGCGCTTCCGGCTTCTGCGGCACCGCACGTGCCGAGCGCCTATGACGCAGACGCCGCCTCACTCGAGGCGCGCGCCCGCGCCTATCTGGATGTGAACTGCGCCCATTGCCATAACCCGCAAGGGCCGGCGCATACGTCGGGGCTAGATCTGCGCTGGTCGCAAAGCGATCCGGCGCAGTGGGGCGTGCTGAAACGGCCGGTCGCCGCCGGACGCGGCTCGGCGGGCTTCGAGTTCTCGATCGAGCCAGGCCATCCCGAGCGTTCGATCCTGCTCCATCGCATGCGCTCCACCGATCCCGGCGTGATGATGCCGGAACTCGGACGCCAACTCGTCGATCAGCGGGCCGTTGCGCTAATTGAGGAGTGGATCGCGACGATGGATGACCAGGGCCGTACGTCCGCTAACCCGGCAAATTGAACCACGCCAGGCCGCTCGCGATCGCAGCGTGGAATGTGAGGGCACCCAGCACGAGCGACGCAGCGATGAAGATCAAGAAGCGCACGATGATGATGTTCACCGTCGCCTGCACCAGCGAATGGATTACGCGGATCGCGACGTAGAGCCATGCGAGCCCGATATTGATCGGGTGTTCGCCCTGGCCGAGAAACTGCAGCGAAAAACAAATGGCGTAGAAGAGTGTCGGCTGCTCCATCAGGTGGTTGTAGTTGTTGGCGACGTTGGCGACCGGCAGCGCGTCCATGTCGCTCTTGGTGGCTTGGCCCGGCCGCAGCTTCGCCTTCGACATCGCCGGGATACGCGTGGCGTAAAGCCAAATCAGCATGATGAGTGACCAGATCACCAGCGCAACGACCGGCGCGATCATTCCGTGATCGTACATGTTTCCCTCCGCAGGAGCCGATCATCCCCTCGGTTCCCGCAGGCCGCAACCCTCCCCTTACGCGAGCGGGGTTGGCGAAGCGGAGCGCGGCCCCTAGTTTCCGCCGGCTTTTGAGAGGGGAACGATGAGCCACGCCGAACAGCAGCCGCGACACCGCACGAATTTCCTCGAAGCGTTCGTGGAATGGGTGATCTATACCAGCCGCTGGCTGATGGCGCCGGTCTATCTCGGGCTCATCGTCGCCCTCGGCATCCTCATCGTCACCTTCTTCCGCGAACTTTATCTGCAAGCGCCGCAAGTGCTGCAGATGGACGAGACCGACATCATCCTCCTGGTGTTGACGCTGGTCGATCTTTCGCTCGCCGGCAATCTGGTGCTGATCATCCTCTTTTCCGGCTACGAGAACTTCGTCTCGAAGATGGAGATGGCGCATAAAGATCGCGACCGGCCGGAATGGATGGGCACAATCGACTTCAGCGGTTTGAAGATCAAGCTGATCGCCTCGATCGTCGCCATCAGCGGCATCCATCTCTTGAAGATCTTCATGAACCTCTCGAGCTACACGCAGGATCAATTGATCTGGTATGTGATCATCCATCTGACCTTCATCTTCTCCGGCGTCTGCGTCGCGGCGATGGATTGGCTGGAGGAGAAAGCACACGAAGTGCACGCGCGCTACGCGGCGCGGGATTAGCGCAAATGGGGGTTTGAGCGCGCGGAGATGGGCTTTCCGCGCCGCGGCGATGCGTCACGCCGCGACTTGACCCCGGTCAAACGCTTGCCGGCTTGAAGAGCGCATGGTGCCGCTTGGCGCTCAGTCGCCTTCAGGATTGTGCGCCCATATGAATGGAGGGTGCCATGATCGGCTTCGGACGATCCATAAAGATCAAAGGCGACCCGCAGGCGGCGTTTGCGTTTGCCCGCGAAATGACGGAGCACGTCAAGAAGTGGCCTGGGGTGAAGCGGGCCGTGTGCTGGCAGAATCTGAGCGGCCCCACCGGAACGCTGGTGTTCTTCTTCGATTGCGAAGACCTGACGGCCTTCGACAAGATCCAGACCTTCATGCAGGAGGACAAGACCTATTGGTCGAAGGTGAACCAGGCGCGTCAGCAGGAGCTGTTTGATCCGACGACGTCGCAAGATTTGCTGTTGCGTCAGCTCTGAGCGCGCGCGCGAGCCTGCGGGCGCCCGCCATGCGCCCCCGCAGGCTCACACGGCCTCCTGGAGGCCCCTTCATGAACACCACATTATCGGCGGGCGGGCGCCGCCTGCGCGAAATGATGCGCCAACAACGCGTCGATGTTCTCGAGCTTCGATACGATGAAGTCGGGGCGACGTTCGAAAGAGCGCGTCGCGCCTGCGAGCACTGCGCGAGCATGGACAAGTGCCTGGCTTGGCTTCAGTCCGAAAAAACGGAACGAGCGCCTGCGTTTTGTCCCAACCGCAGAGTTTTTGAGCGGTTCAGAGAGCTGTAGGCCGGCTCAATCGTCGACGAAGTGCGGCTCGGGCCTGCGATGCAGGTCCTCGTAGTGGACCAGCATCGGCTCGCCCAGCATCACCGGCTGGCCGGCGCGGAAGGCGTATTCACCGCGGTCGCAATCTGCGGCGCGGACATAGCCGTTGATGTAGAAGCGGCGGTCATTCGGCGTCGTGTTGCGGCCGGAACCGTGAATGGTGAAGACGTTCCAGAGCGCGACGTCGCCGGGCTCGAGTTCGAGGTCGATCACCTTGGAGGGATCAAGACCAGCGGCGGCTAATCGATCCTCCGCCATCTTCTGCCCGAGCGAATGACCGACGAGCCCTAGGTCAAATTCCCCCAAACGATGCGAACCTGGCAGAATGCGCATAGCCCCGCTGGCGGCGGTGTGCCGATCGATGGCGATGCCGGTCTGAACATAACAATCGGGAACATTGCGATAGGCGGAGCGCGGGCGCCGGGACTTGATGTCCTGATGAAAGGCGAACTCGGCAGCCGCAGCGCCGGGCGGCTTCCAGTGCAACTGGTTGATGATCTGCTTGATGTCGGCCCCAATCAGCGGCTCAAGCAGGGCCAACCAGCGCGGATCGCGACGCACGCGTTCGAGCACGACGTCCTCATAGGCCGGCCACTGCACCATTCTGACGACTTTGCCGAGCGCGGAGTCCTCACCCAGCCGGTAGAAGAGATTGCCATGACGCCAGCTGGCGCGGTGGCCCATGCCGATCGACCATTGCCGGTCAAACGCGGCGGCCATACGCGCAATCTCCTCGGGCGCGAAAAAGCCGCGCACGATGGCGTAGCCCTGTTCGCGATAGTGCTCGATCGCTTCGCCAATTCGGTCTGGCATCACCGTTTCCCGCAACACGGCGCTTGTCTCGCACGCATGCAGATTCCGGGCCATGGCGCGATGCAGCTGGGCGCTAGCCGGTTACATCACACCGAAGCCCTATCACCCAGCTCCAACGTGTTCCTCCCACGCCGCCAGTCGATCACCTCACGCGGTCGAGCGCGCATGCGTCAACGTCCGCGGCGGACAGCATCGGTGCTTCACGAAGTTCATCATCGGTGAGCAGGCTCGAGCCATCGGCCAGGGCGAGCGCACACACGTACTCCATCACGTTGATGCGCGCTGCAGATAGAGCTGGGTCCAAAGTCCAGATTTGCAACCCTTCCGGCGACCACGAGACCAAGCGGCGCCCATCCGGGCTGAATGCTGCACCACGTAAATCCTGATCGCGCAAAACATCGAGTTCGAGCGCCGAAGCGACGTCGATGATATGCAGCTCCGATCTCCTCGGAGAGACGGCCAACAGCAGCCCGAACGGATCGAACGCCGATTGCCAAACCTCTTCCACCGGCTCTCGCGCCGAAACAATATTTAGCAGCGCTCCGTCCCGCGCGTCGAACAACGCCATCCCTTCCGTCGTGGCGACGAGCACAGCCCCGTCGCCCCTCCACATGGTTTGGATCACGCGCCCTTCGCCGGCCAACGCCATTTCGATCGGCGCCGCATCGCTTCCGATCTCCCAGATGCGCACACTCGACTGCATTTGAACGAGTACACGCGTTCCGGATGGATCGAACGAGGCGCCAAGACCCAATCCGTCGTCGGCGGGAATGGGCAATGCGCCGATAACACGCCGGCTGGCGACATCCCAGACCCGCACGCTGCCGTCCGCACTTGCGCTCGCCACACGCGCGCCATCCGGAGAAAAGACGGCGCTCCGCACATTGCCTTGATGACCGCTCAGCGCCGCGATCTGGGAGCCGCTCGCGGCGTCCCACACCTGAATGGCCCCGTCGGAAAAACCGGCGACAACTCTTTCCCCATTTGCGCTGAAGGACACCGTCCACGGGATGCTTTGGTTTGCCTGCAACCGCTGAACGACCGCACCCGTCTGCGCATTCCATATCGCCACGCCCTGCTGCCCGCCGGCGACGATGCGCTCCCCGCTGGGGTCGAATGCGGCCGCCTCAAGATCAGATATCTCAGTGCTGCGCACCGTCGTGCTCCGTGTAGCCCACACTTCCCAGACCTGCACCGCATAGTCGAAGGCTTCGCCAGACCCGAGCGCCAGCCGGAGTCGATCTTCCTGCTCAAGCGTGCGCGCAACCAGCAGGCGCAAGCCGCCGCCGTGAAAACCGACGGCGATCGCTCGATAGCCGTCGGGCAATCGCACCACCCGGTTCTGGTCTGAGAAGTTTTGAAAGCCGAGATCGTCGATATTCCACAGCCGAACGGCATTCTCCCACGGCGAGTAAGAAGCGACACGGTCGCTGTCGGGACTGAACACCGCGTCCATGACGAGCTGTCCCGAGCCGTGATCGCGGTAGGCGCCGATCGGCCGTCCGTCGGCGGCGCTCCAGAGCCGCACCGCACCGTCGCGCGAAGCGGTCTGAATGATATTTCCGTTTGGGCTGAAGCCGCCGCCGTAAACTGCGTCTTCGTGCCCGGTCAACCTGAAGACACGCGCACCGGTACTTGCATTCCAAACGTCGGCGGACCCATCCATCGATCCGCTGGTGATGAGGCGGTCGCCTTGAGCATTGAACGCGATGCTCGCGATCAGGATGTCATCGCCGCCGAGGCGCCTCACGACTTGCCCCGTCTCGGCGTTCCAAATCGCAAGCGAGCCCTGTTGGTTTACGGTGGCCACTAACCTTCCGGCGCCGCCGAAGGCGGCGTGCTTAAAGCCCTGATCGTCTCGGAGTGCTAGCGCGTCCCGCGGCGCGTTTGTCTGCCGGATTTCGGCCGTGCCGTTGTCTCGGACCACCAGCAGACGCGTTCCGTCGGCGCTGAATTCAAGAGTCTCGACGCGGCCTGCGCCGGGCAGCTCCGCAAGAACCTCGCCATTTTGCATGGACCATATGCGGATTTCGCCGGCGCCGCTACCCGTGGCCGCAACGGCGCCGTCGAGCGAAAGCGCGCCGGCCGTCACCTCGTCGCTATGCCCAACCAGACGCACAGGCACGTCCCACGAGACCACAACACGTCGCAATTGCGCATCCGCCTCGGGAGCCAGGTAGCCGATGAGCGGCCAATCCGACATCACCAACCCTAGCCGCGCGTAGCGCGCGGCCCGATCGTAGCGTCCTTCCGCAATCGCCCGCTCAGCCAGTTCAGCGAGAGAAGCCGAGCGTTCCCGCAAGTTCGCCGAGATAAGCCCCGCGCTCCCGAACAGCGCCGCGAACAAAACCACCACGCTCGCCGCGACGGCCTGCCACGTGCGAATTCGCCGTCGTCGCTTATCTCGATCGGCCAGCGCGCCGGGACTTACGCCAATGAGTCCCGAGACAATTTTGAGCCACGCGTTCCTAAACCCGTCTCGGCCCTTTCGCGTGTCGGCGGCGATGGGCTCCAGCGAGCCACTGAGGAAGGCGGGCGGAAAACACGCCGGGGTGGCGTCGCCACCGTCGATCTCCAACGGCGCTGTGTCGGCAACGATGGCGAACACGCGATCCCGCCGGCCAAGGCTGACGAAGAACTCGATTTCCTTCTGCACCCATGGGCTGGCGGCGGAGTTCGGGGAGCAAACAACGATGAGTGCGTTGGACGCTTTGAGCGCCGCTTGAATTTGTGGTCCGAGTTCTCCCGCCGGCAGCTCCTCTCTGTCGCGAAACACGGGATAAATGCGGTTGCGCTTGCCGCCTCCGCCGAGCAGATCAAAACGGCCAAGTGAGCGCGGCACGGCGTATCGTTCGAGCGCGCGATGCAAACGTTTAGCGAAGCCGCCATCTTTGCTGGAATAGGAAATGAACGCCGCGTAGCGATAAAGGTCGGTCACGACCTCGTCCCCCTGCGAGGAAACGTTAGCATCAGACGGCGACGTGTCCAGGCCGTCACGGGCGGCGGCGGCCGTGGCTACATCCGCTCCGGCGTCTCGATTCCGAGCAGGTCTAGCGTCAGCGTCAGCTGTTTCAGCGTGGCGGCGGCGAGCGCCAGGCGCGAGGCGCGAACGGCGCCCTCCGACGGAAGGATCGGGCAGCTGCTGTAGAAACCCGAGAACGCCTGCGCCAAGGCATAGGCGTGCTCGGCCAGGAAGTGTGGCGCCTTCTTGTCGTAGGCGGCGCGGAGCGCGCCGTCGAAGGCATCGAGCGCGAGCGCCAGCGCGCGTTCGGCGTCGTGTTCGATCGAGATCGCGCCTACCCTCACCTGCTGTTCCTCCCCTTTGCGCAGAATGCTTTTGATGCGCACGGCTTGGTAAAGCAGGTAAGGCCCGGTCTTGCCTTCGAAGCTCATGAAGCGGTCGAGGTCGAACACGTAGGAGGTGCCGCGGAAGTTCGAGAGATCGGCGAACTTGATCGCGGCGACAGCGACTTTGTGGGCGATGTCCTCGAACTCTTCCTTCGAGAAATCCGCGCCAATGTCGTTTTCCCTGAGCCGCTCGCGCGCCTTCTCTTCGGCTTGGCCGATCAGGTCCTGAAGCTTCAGGACGCCGCCGGCGCGGGTCTTGAACGGCTTGCCGTCCGGCCCGTTCATGGTGCCGAAGCCGACGTGCTCCAGCTGCTCGCGGGAGATGTAGTTGGCTTTTGCGGCGGCGCGGTAGACCTGCTCGAAGTGATCGGCCTGGCGCTGATCGACGACGTAGAGGATCATGTCCGGATTCTGGTCGCGCACGCGCTGCAGGATGGTGGCGAGATCAGTGGTCCCATACATTGCCGAACCTTCCGACGACACCACCAAGAGCGGATCGGGGCTCTCGACTTCGACCACCGTGCCATCGTCGAGCTTCTTCTTCTTCGTCTCGCCGGGCTTTGCGACGCGGACGATGCGCGCGCCTTGGTCTTCTTCCAACAAGCCCTTGGCTTCGAGGTCCTTGACCATGTCGGGGATCAGCGGATCGGCGTCGCTTTCGCCGAGCCAGAGATCGAAATCGACACCTAAGGCATGAAAATCGCGCTTCTGCGCCGCCATCGAAACGTCGTGCATCGCTTTCCAAATCTCACGATGCAGCGCGCTGCCGCCTTGCAGTTGGGCGGTGGCGCGACGCGCGCGGTCCCGCACCTCTGTGTCGCCCTCGCGGACCTTTGCTGCGTAGGTTGGATAGATCGCCTCCAGCTGATCGAGCGTGAGCGTCCTCAGCCGCGCCTCGAGCTTGGCGTGATCGTCGAAGCCGCCGAGTTCGTCCTCCAACGCGGTGATGACGAGGCCCATCTGGAAACCCCAGTCGCCGAAATGGGCGTCGCCCCAGACCTCATCGCCGCGGAAGCGATAGATACGTTTGATGCTCTCACCAATGATGGACGCGCGCAGGTGGCCGACATGCATGCCTTTGGCGACGTTGGGACCGCCATAATCGACGACGACGCGGCGCCTCCGCTCGACAGGCGTAGCGCCGGCGTCGGTTTGATCGGCAATCTGCTGTGTGCGCATCGATAGCGCGCCGGGCGTGACTCTGAAATTGAGAAAGCCCGGCCCTGCGATCGTGGGTGCGGGCGCGAGATCGACCGCGTTCCAAGCAGCGGCGACATCCTGCGCCACCTCATGCGGTTTGCGCCCCGCAGCCTTCGCCACGGCGAGGGCGCCATTGGCCTGGAATTCGCCGAGATCAGGACGGTCGGAACGACGTACTTCGGCGTGCTTGGGATCGAGCCCCAGCTTGACGAACACGTCTGCGTTCGCGGCAGTTAGCGCGGTGGCGAGATCCTTCATGGCGATAGGGAGTAGCGAATAGGGAGCAAGGAATGCAAGGAAGGCGAAAGTACGCCTCGCCCCTATTCGCTATTGCTTATTCGCTACTCGCTTATTGTCCAGGCGCCTGGCTGTCGCCGGCGTCGATGCGGAAGCGGCGGCCGTCGCGGTTGAACTGGAGCTGCTCCGGCGTCAGTTCGAAGCCGACGAGGATTTCGAAATTCTCGCCCGAGATTTCCTCGTTGGCGCGCGGAATGACGATGCGCCCGATTTCCTCGCGGCGGGTGACAACCGATTGGCCGCGCGGGAAACGCACATCGACGTCGAAATACGCCTTCTCGATTGGCGCGCGGCCGCGGCGTGCGACAGCAACCCAATAGCGGTAGGTCTGGCGATCCGATGTGGCGGCAGGGCCGCGACCGAAGGCCATATCGATCTCGATGCTCATGGCTATGGGGTCGGCCTCGACATAGCGGCAAAGGCCCTGCACGCCCTGCATCTCGCCGGTAAACTCTATGTTGGCGTAACGTTGGTTGTTTGGTTGGGCGAAGTCGACGATGCGGGCGCTGTCATAGAGCACGCCCATCAAAGGGCACGGGCCCACGTTGGGCCGATCATCGTTGCCGATCAGACGATCGAAGAAGTTTGGCGCGCGCGCCTCTTGCTGGGCTTCAGGATTCACGCCGCCGGGTAGCTCGACCGTCGGCGTCTCCCGCGAACCGGCGCACGCGCCAAGCGCGAGAGCAGCCGACAGCACAACAGCATGCGCGAGCTTCATTCTGATCCTCGTTTCGCCTTCAAAGGGCCCTGCGACGGCGGCCGCATGTCTCACCCCGCCCTGAAGGCAAATGGCGTCGGGCCGTGATAGCTTTGCGCCTGGACGCCCGCAACAGAGCCCGGCGCCTCTGACCCAAGTTTCACCATCGAGCCGATGACCGCGACGGAAAAACCCCAAATTTCAGTGCTCTTGGCGGCGCCGCGCGGCTTCTGCGCTGGAGTGGACCGGGCCATTCAGATCGTTGAGCAGGCGATCCGGAAATGGGGGGCGCCGGTCTATGTGCGCCACGAGATTGTCCACAACCGGCACGTGGTGGAGCGGCTCGAGGCGATGGGCGCGGTGTTTGTCGAAGAGCTCGACGGGTGCCCCGACGATCGCCCTGTGATCTTCTCTGCGCACGGCGTGCCGAAGGCGGTGCCGGCGGAAGCGCGGCGGCGCGAGATGATTTTCGTCGACGCCACCTGTCCGCTGGTGTCGAAGGTGCATGTGGAGGCGCAACGCCACTTCGACGCCGGACGCGAGATCGTGCTGATCGGCCACGCCGGGCACCCGGAAGTGATCGGCACGATGGGACAATTGCCGGCTGGCGCGATCACGCTGCTGGAGACGGTCGAAGACGCCGAGCGTTTCGAACCGCGCGATCCGGGGAAGCTGTCGTTCGTGACGCAGACGACGCTTTCGGTGGACGACACTGCCGAAATGGTGAGCGTGCTGCAGCGGCGCTTTCCGGCGATCGCCGCGCCGCACAAGGAAGACATCTGCTACGCCACCACGAATCGGCAGGAAGCAATGAAGGCGATGGCGGCGCAAGCGGATTTGGTGCTGGTGATCGGCTCGCCCAAGAGTTCGAACTCGGTGCGCCTGGTGGAAGTCGCCAAACGCGCGGGGGCGCGAGACGCGCGGCTCGTTGGTTCAGCGGAGGATGTGGACTGGCGCTGGTTCGAGGGCGCGCGCGCGGTGGGTGTGACAGCCGGCGCCAGCGCGCCGGAGGATCTGGTGGAGGAACTGATCGCCGCGATCGCGGCCCGGTTCGCGGCGCGCGTTGAGGAAGTGCGGGTCACCAAGGAGGACGTGACCTTCAAGCTGCCGCGCGTGCTGGCGGAGTGAGCATCACCGACGTCCCCGACCTGATCTACAAAGCGATTACCCAAGTCCGCACCCGGCGTTCGAACCGGCCGGCGCTCATCGGCGTCGGCGGCGCGCAGGGCTCGGGAAAGTCGACGGCGTGCTGGATGCTGGAGGCCGCCAACCGCGGACGCTTTGCGCACTTCTCCATGGACGATGTTTACTTGAGCCATGCGGAGCGCGCGGCGTTGGCGGCGACGGCGCATCCGCTCCTGATCACGCGCGGCCCGCCGGGCACCCATGATCTCGATCTCGCCGACCGCACGATCCAAAGTCTCGAAACGCCGGAGGGTGCGAAAACGCCCCTGCCGCGCTTCGACAAAGCGCGTGACGACCGCGCTCCGCAGAATCAATGGCCGGTGTTTCGCGGGCTGCCGGAAGCGATCCTGGTGGACGGCTGGTGTATGGGCGCAAAACCGCTCGATCCGGCTTCACTTGCGGCGCCGATCAATGCGCTGGAAGCGTCGGAGGACGATAACAGACGCTGGCGGTCATTCATTGCAGAACGACTTGCCGACGATTACCAGACATTCTTCGATGGATTCGACGCGCTCATTTATCTTAGAGCTCCGAGTTGGGAGATCGTCCGGTCGTGGCGCGGCGAGCAGGAGGAGAAGCTGCAAGGGCGCGTGCTCACGCCCGCGGAAGACGCGGCGCTCGACCGCTTCGTGATGCATTACGAGCGGGTTACGCGATCGATGCTCGCGGGTAATCACCGGGCAAAGTGGATCGTGCACCTCGACGACGCGAGAAACGTCACGCGGATTGAAGAACGCTAACGTATGGCTGTCTACACCGCCCTTTCGGACGAGGACATCGCCGCGCTGTTGGCGCTGTATGACATCGGTTCTGCAGTGAAAAGCGAGGGCGTGGCCGAGGGCGTCGAGAACACCAACTACAAACTAATTACGTCCAAGGGACGCTACATCCTGACCCTTTTCGAAAAGCGCGTCGCCGAGCGCGACTTGCCGTTCTTCATGGCTGTGATGGAGCGCCTGGCGCAACGCGGCTTCGAGGCGCCGCAGCCGATCGCGACGCGCGGCGGGGACTATCTCACCCGCGTTAAAGGCAAACCGGCGGCGATCGTGTCGTTCCTCGATGGCGTGTGGCCGCGGAAGACGGAGCTTCAGCATTGCGCCGCTATCGGCGACGCGCTGGCGCGGATGCATGTGGCGCTTGAGGGCTTCACCATGGAGCGGGCCAATTCGCTTAGCCTCGAAGGTTGGGAGGTTCTGATCGAGCCGCGTTTGGCGGAAGCGGAAGCGCTACGCCCAGGCCTGGCGGCGCTGATCGAACGCGACATGGCGGAAGCGCGTGCGGCATGGCCGGGCGCCTTGCCGCGCGGCGTCGTTCACGCCGATTTGTTTCCGGATAACGCCCTATTCGAAAGCGCCAAGCTGGGCGGCGTCATCGACTTCTATTTCGCTTGCACGGACTTTCTCGCGTACGACTTGGCAGTGTGCCTCAATGCGTGGTGTTTTCGCGAAGAACAAGAATATGATCTCGCACGCGGCCGCGCGATGATCGACGCTTACGCGGCAGTGCGGCCGCCAACCGATGCCGAACGCGCCGCCGTGCCCATTCTTGCGCGGGGCGCGGCGCTGCGCTTCTTCGCGACGCGGCTGACGGATTGGATTGCGACGCCGAACGATGCGCAAGTCACACCGAAGGACCCACTGGAGTATGCGGACAAACTCGCGTTTCACCGCACGGCGCAGAGCGCCGCCGATTACGGCGCATAACAGTTCGATCTAGGCGCGTGGCGCCCGCCCGCTTAAGTAACGTCCGTGTGCAACCTCTATTCGATGACGAAATCGCGCGAAGCGGTCGTGGCCTACACCCGCGCCATGCGTGACCGCACCGCAAACCAGCCGCCGCTGCCGGCGATCTTTCCCGATCAGCTGGCGCCGGTTGTCGGCGTGTCAAAAGAGGGTATGCGCGAAGTGGTGATGATGCGCTGGGGCTTCCCGCCGGCGGGCGGGGGCACACGGCCTGTCACCAACATCCGCAATTTGAACTCATCTTATTGGCGCGGCTGGCTCGAACAGCCGCGCTTCCGCTGCCTCGTGCCGGCGACGAGCTTTGTCGAGTACACCGACATGACGCCGAAAGTGGCGCATTGGTTCGCGCTTGCCGATGAGCGGCCGTTATTCTGCTTCGCCGGCCTGTGGCGGCCATGGACGGGCGTACGCGGCAAGGAGGAAGGCACCCATCTCCTGTTCGGCATTCTGACCACCGAGGCGAACGAACTCACCAAACCCATCCATGCCGCGGCCATGCCGGTGATGCTCGTCGGCGACGATCTGGAAACGTGGATGAACGGCACGGTCGAGGAAGCTACAGCAATGGCGCGGCCGTTTCCGGCGAAGCGGATGAAGATCGTGCTCTCGGGTCCGCGGGAGGATCCGGGCACGGCGTCCTAGCCCTTGTTCGCGCCGGAGGGGTCTGGTAACCCCCCGCGCTCGGAAATGCGCTCGTGGCGGAATTGGTAGACGCACTGCCTTGAGGTGGCAGCGAGTAAAATCGTGGAGGTTCGAGTCCTCTCGAGCGCACCAGCCTATTGGCGAAACAAACGCCCCGGTTCTCTCGAACCGGGGCGTCTTCATTCGGCTTTCGCTGGCACTCAGCGCGTGCCGATTTCCGAGACGTAGAGCTGCGCCGGCTGCAGCGAACCGGAGCTATAGGTGCCGATCCAGATGTCGTACTGGCCGGAGCCCGGGTTGTTGAAGCGGATCAGCGGGTTGAGACCGTTGTTGCCGCCGTCGTCATCGCAATACCAGGAGCCGTCCGGGCCATTGATGACGAGCGTGGTGTCGGCGCTGGAGTCGGCCGAGATCATGAGCTGGTAGCCGCCGGCCTGATAATTCACGCGAACGTCCGGAGCGTCGGCGATGTAGCCCTGGCAAGACGAGCTGAGCGCCTGCGCGCTGCGGCTGCCGCCTGCCTGCACGTTGACCACTTGCGGGTCGGGCCGGAAGCCGGCCGAGAGATTCAGCGTCCCGTAGGCGGGATTGAGATTGTAGTTCTGCGCGGCCGCAAGGCCGGCGCCGAGCACGATGGCAGCGGCCGCGACGGCGGCGGCGAGGCGCGTCTTGGTAATCATGTCTTTCCCCGTGTCAGTGTGCGCCAGGCTCAGGCGCACGCAGCAATAGGCGTCCCACGCCTGGGAACTACATGAACAGGAAGATAGGAGTCGGTCCAGCCCTTTTCGCGAGGATCAGGCCGCGGCGTTGAATTCGTGAACGTCGGCAGGCTCGGTTACCGTGATGCAGAGCCGGTCGCCCTGGATGGTGATCTCGCCCCGGGCGATGGGATGCCCGGCGGCCAAAATCCAAAGCTCGTCGGTCTCGTTGGTGTCGAGCGGGATGACCGCACCCCGGCCCATGCGCAATAGCTGCTGCATCGGCATCGAGCAGCGCCCGAGTACAACCGAAAGTTCAATATCGACGTGATGGACTTGGCTTTTACCGGACACGCGACGGCCCCATCTGATTCTGCTCTAGTCGAGCCTGAAAGGGTTGCGGGCGGGTGAACGGATGATCGGTTGGGCGATTTCGCCGGGCCTCACGGATTACGAGAGCGCGGTCGCGGCGATGGAAGCGCGCGCGGCGGCGATCGCCGCGGGCGAGGCCGGCGAACTCGTTTGGCTTTTGGAACATCCCCCACTTTACACCGCCGGCGTCAGCGCAAAGGAAAGCGACTTGCTGGATCGGGACCGCTTTCCGGTGTTTCGCACCGGGCGCGGCGGGCAATTCACTTATCACGGCCCCGGCCAGCGCGTGGCGTATGTCATGCTCGACCTGCGCACGCGTGGGCGCGATGTGACCAATTTCGTCGCCGATCTCGAGCGCTGGATCATCGGAGCGCTTGAGCGCTTTAACATCAAAGGCGAGATCCGCGACGGCCGCGTCGGAGTGTGGGTGGAACGCAAAGGACCAGGCTGGTCACGGGAGGAAAAGATCGCCGCAATCGGCGTCAGGCTGCGCAAGTGGGTGAGCTTCCACGGCATCGCGTTCAACGTCGAACCCGAATTGGAACACTTTTCCGGCATTACGCCTTGCGGGATTTCAGGCCCGCAATTCGGCGTCACGAGCCTGGTCGATCTCGGCTTGCCGGTGACTATGGCGGATGCGGATGCAGCATTACGCGTATCGTTCGAGAGCGTATTCGGCAAGACGGAACTCACAGCGCCGCCGGCATAGGCCGCCTGTGCTAATTGCATCCGACGACGCAGCAGCAGACATCTTTTCCCACACCGACGGAGAAACGAGATGAACGCTCCAGCTGACAGAACCGCCAAGCGCATCAGCGTCGAAGAGTGGTTCGCCCGCCATGACGCGATCGATCTCTTGAAGCGTCAGCTGCTGCAACCACAGCCGGTGATGCGTGCTCCGGCGGATCGTACGGCGCTGCGGACGTAGCGCCCGTTCGCACCCCTTACGTGCAAGCCTCGAAGGCGCGTCCTCGCAAGACGCGCCTTCTTCTTTGCCCGTTCGGCGCCGACATTTTCGACGGCCGGTTGCGTCCAAACCCTGCAGCTTCCGCATCTGTGTCAGCAATAGGGCGACGCCCTGGCTATGGAGCCTGATGATGGAAGCCGAAATCTTTGTTCCGTTTGTGTTTTTTGGATTTCTTGCCGCGATAATCCTGGTGCCGACGCTGGCCAAGGAGCGCACCAAGCGCTCGGCGCACGAATTAGTGTCAAACGCCCTGGCGCGCGGCCAGAACCTCGATCCTGCGCTGGTGCAGCAACTGACCCAGAACATGCTCGACGAAGGCAACCGCGCACGCAAAAGCCTCGGCAACGCAGTCGTTTTGCTGGCCCTGGCGGGTGGTTTCGTCGCCGCTGGTTATGTCATGAACGGGCTCGATCACGACGGCGACGCCATGTACGCGATGATGATCCCCGCCGTGATCCTGGCGTCCGTAGGCGCGGCCTTCCTGCTGCTCTCCATCATCGACTACGCCACCAAGCGGCGCGCCGCCTAAGGGACGGCTCGGGGTCTTTTACCTGCCGGAGGCGACTGACCGCCTCCGGCAGGTTTTGATTCACCGCCATCCAAATTTGGGGCCACGCGCGTCTAGCGCTCGCCGCATTCCTGCGGCTCAACTGGACCCTTGCGGCCAGCGGGGTTTTGCGCGTGTCGATCAGGAACTGGTTGGTGTTGGCGGCTCTTGCGCTTTCGGCTTGTTCGGCCGCGAGCGCCGCGGACGCGCCGAGCGAAATGCCCTCGCAATGGGTGCAAGTGGATCCTGCCGCCATCAGGCTCGATGGCCGCTTGTTCGACCCCACTTGTTCGCAAGCGCCCGGCGCCGATCCGCAGTACCGTTTTTGGTTCCGCCGCGGCACAGCGGACGGGCTCGTCATTTTCTTCGACGGCGGCGGCGCATGCTGGGACGATGTCACCTGCGCGATCCCGCGCTTGCGCGCCGCGCCCCGCGATGACGACGGCTTCTACAAGGCAGAACTCATCGACGCTGACGATCCCAACCGCTTCAGCGGCATCTTCGATCTCGACAATCCCCGCAACCCGGTTCGCGACTGGAATTTCGTCTATGTGCCCTATTGCACCGGCGATGTGCATTCGGGCTCGAACACGGCGCGCTACATCGATCCGGACAGCGGCGCGCCCTACACGATCGAACATCGCGGCGCCGACAATTTCCGTGTCGTGCTGGATTGGATGAAGAGCAATTTCGCTCAGCCCGAACAGATACTGGTCGCCGGATCGAGCGCGGGCGCCTATGGCGCGGCGACGCACTATGCGCGCATCCGGCAGGCTTATCCGCGCGGCCGCGCCACGATGATCGGCGACGCCGGCCAAGGCGTGATGACGCAAGACTTTCTCGATCGGCGCCAGCGCAGTTGGGGGTTTGCGCTGCCGCGGGGCGTGCTTGCACGCAACGACACAGTGACGCCGGAGACCGATATCGTCGCGCGCCTTGCGGCCCGCTATCCGCGCGACCGGTTCGGCCAATACACCACCGCCCGCGACATCACGCAGACGAGCTTTTATGCGCTCATGGGCGCCGAGAACGCCTGCAACGCCTGGAGCGAGGCGATGTCGCGCGCGCTCGTGCGCCGGCAGGGCGCGCCGAACTTTCGCTCCTACGTTGCCGCGGGGGAAACGCACTCCATCCTGCGGACACCGCGCTTCTACACGGAGACGAGTGGTGGCGCCCCCCTGGCCGAATGGCTCGCCGCCATGATTGGCGACGGCGCCGGCTGGGAGAACCGTGCGTGCGCGGAATGCATGAGTCCCGCCGCGCGCTGTCTCTACTGACGACGTCCCACCTCGTGCGGCGTTTTCGCACTTGCTAGTCATTCGCAACTAGTGCTTTCTCCCGTTCGCAGGAGGGGCGGGACTTCATGACCACGCGGATAACGTTCGCACGGGCGATCGTGCTGACGACGACGATGCTGACCGGACTGAGCGCGGCGCCCGCCATGGCGCTCGACGCTGAGGAGCAGGAACCCATCACCGTGGTGGGGCGGCGCCCCTCTTACAACGACGAGGCGACCTCCACGGCGACGCGCACCGACACCCCGCTGCGCAACGTGCCGCAATCGGTGACGGTCGTAACCAACGACCTCATTGAAGACCAAGGTATGCGCTCGATGGCGGACGTCGTGCGCTACGTGCCGGGCGTATCGATGGGTCAGGGCGAAGGGCATCGCGACGCCCCGACGCTGCGCGGCAATTCTTCGACCGCTGACTTCTTCGTCGATGGCGTGCGCGACGACATGCAGTACTACCGCGATCTCTACAACGCCGAACGCATCGAAGTCCTGAAAGGCCCCAACGCCATGATCTTCGGTCGTGGAGGCGGCGGGGGCGTGATCAACCGGGTTACGGAGTGGGCGAATTGGTCGCCGGAGCGCGAACTGGCGCTGACGGCGGGATCATACGAGCAGGTCCGCGGCGCAGCCGACGTCGGATTTGCACTCAGCGACGCCGCAGCGCTGCGGCTCAACGCCATGTACGAGAGCGCCGACTCCTATCGTGACTTCGCCACCATCGAACGCTGGGGCGTCAATCCCACTTCGGCGTTCCGGCTGAGCGAGAACACCGACATCCGGCTTGGCTATGAGCACTTTGCGGACGATCGGGTCGTCGATCGCGGCGTGCCCTCACAAAACGGGCGACCCTGGGCCGGCAGCCGTTCGGCGTTCTTCGGCAACCCGTTCGTCAGTTACGCCGAAGCCGAGGTCGACGCGCTTTCCGCATTCGTCGATCACGATTTTTCCGATACGCTCACGCTGCGCAACCGCACGCAAGTCGCTGACTATTACAAGTTCTATCAGAACATCCACGCCAACGCGCCGGTGGATGGCGCGGGCAACGTGGTGTTGCAGGGCTATAACAGTTCCACCGAACGCCAGAACCTGTTCAACCAGACAGACTTGATCTGGCGCACGAACACCAGCGGCATCGGGCACACCGTGCTCGCCGGCTTCGAATTCGGCCAGCAGGAGACCGACAATACGCGCTCGCCGAACTTCACCGGCCTGCCCGCGGTGAACACCACCAATCCGACCACGACGGCCACAGGCGTCATTCCCGCGCCACTGCAAACCAACAATCGTGTCGAGGCTAATGTTGCGGCGTTCTATTTGCAGGATCAGGTCGCACTCTCCGATCAATGGCAGCTCATCGCCGGCGTCCGCTTCGACCGCTTCGATCTCGATTTCGACAATCATGTCGCGGCGTCGACCGACTTCAGCCGGGAAGACGACCTCGTCTCGCCGCGTCTGGGCGTGATCTATCGCCCAATCGAGCCGTTGTCGTTTTATGCGAGCTACAGCGTTTCCTACTTGCCGCAATCGGGCGATCAGTTCGCAACGCTGACGGCGACGACTGCGACGCTCGAGCCGGAAGAGTTCGAAAACATCGAGGTGGGCCTGAAATGGGATGTCTCGCCCGGCCTTGTGCTGACCGCGGCCATCTACCGGCTCGACCGCGCCAACACGCCCCACAGTCCGAGCCCAGGCGTGACCGTGCTCACCGGCCAACAACGCAGCGAAGGCTTCGAACTGGGCCTCTCCGGCGAAGTCAGCGAGACTTGGCAGATTGCAGGCGGTTATTCCTATCAGAACGTGGAAATAACCAGCGGCACCTCCGTGCCACCCGGCCGCGTCGTACCGCTGACGCCTGAGCACGCGTTTTCGCTCTGGAACATGGTGCGCTTCTCACCGCGCTTGGGCGCAGGAGTCGGGATCACCCATCAGACAGAGTCGTTCGCCTCCATCAACAATGCGGTGACGCTGCCCGAATTCACGCGCGTGGATGTGGCGCTGTTCTACGCGCTGTCCGATACGGTCGAAGCGCAGTTGAACGTCGAGAATGTGTTCGACGAAGACTACTGGGCGACGGCGCACAACGACAACAACATCATGCCCGGTTCGCCGACGGCGGCGCGCTTCACGATCCGAGCGCGGTTCTAGAACGCGGCTTCGGCCTCGCCGCCCATCATCTGCTGGCGCACCAGTGGGATGGGCGGCCCGCCATAGCTCAGGAATTGATCGTGGAATTCGCGCCAGGCTTCGCGCCCGCCGCGTGATGCGGTCCAATCCTCGCGCAGACGCCGTATCAGCAGCTTGCCGAGTGTGTAGTTGAGGTAGGCCGGATCGTAAGCGCCGCGCGCAGCTTGTTGGCGGGCGTTGCCTTCATCCTGATAGCACTCGTTGACGAACATCTCGCGCGATTGATCGACCGTCATGCGTCCGGTGTGCATCAGGATGGCGGAAAGGAAGCGGCAATCGCGCCTGAGCGCGTTGGAGATTTGGCCGACGTGCGTTTCCGCGTCGCCGGCGCCGAGGCCCGCATCCCACATCATCTCTTCGGTGTAGTGCGCCCAGCCTTCGGCATAGGCGTAGCCCACGAACACGCGGCCGAACTGATTGTTCGAACGGTTGGCGTGCAGGAAGTTCAGGAAGTGGCCGGGCCAGACTTCGTGTGCGGAGACGAACAGCAGCTCGGCGCGGCCCGGCACGAAGTCGCGCTGCACCTGGGCGGGCCAACTCGGATCGGGCGGCGCGATGTAATAGACCGACGGCAGGTTGGTCTCGTATGGGCCGGGAATGTCGATATAGGCGAAGTTCTGCCGGCGGAACGGAGGCGCTTCGGCGACCTGCGCTTCTTCCGTTCCAGGGATGGAGACGAGGTTGTTGTCGACGATGAATTGCCTGAGGCCGGCGAGTTGCGCGCGGGCGCCTTCGACTGAGCCGCCTTCCGGCTTGTTGGCGCCCATGCGCGCCATGCATTGGGGGATCGTGGCGCCGGGCGCGAACTGGCCGCAGGCTTCGCGCATCGCGGCTTGGTTGCGGGCGAGGTCTTCGCGGCCGATCTGCTCCAGCTCTTCCAATGAGATGTCCACCATTTCGGTGTCGCGCAACATTTGCGCGAAGCGCTCGGCGCCGAGGGCGAAGTCGTCGGTGGCATTGGGCCGCTGGGTTTCGAGCCAGTTCGAAAGATCGCGCATGGCGACGGCAGCGGCATTGGAGGCGACGGCGAGTTGGCGCTGCAGCGCCGGATCGGCGACCTCGGCGAACGCCGCTTTGCCGTCGCCCTGATAATAGTCGGCCAAGCCGCCGAACGAGGCGCGGCCGTAATTGATGAATGTGACCGGCAGCGGCGTGCGAAGGTTGACGCGGATTTGTTCGGCTGCCGCGGGGACAGCCTGCAGGTACTGAATATAGGCGCGCAGGCGCTGATCGAGCGGCGCGTATGGGCGCGCGACATAGATCGAGGGGCTGAGCGCGCCCATGTAGAACGCAGGGTTCGTGTGCGGCTGGTCGGCGGTTTCTAGCCAGAACAATTGGCCGCGCGCGACGGCGACCAGATAATCGCGCTGGAAATCTTGCTCCTCGTTTAGACCGCGCATGGCTTCGGCCTCCGCGATGCTGTCGCGGAGAAATGTCTCGGCAGCGGCGAGCCCCTCCTCGCTCCAATCGGGCAAGCGGCCGTCGAATTCGTGGCGGCCCTGGCCGGCGGCGAAGGTCGGATCGAGTTCGAACGCGCGCTCGATAAAGCGGTTCTGGAAGCCGGGCCATTCGGCTGAATTCTGATTGCAGCCAGCGAGCATGAACAATGCTGCAGCCGCGAGTGCGAGTAACTTCGGCATATGCGACCCCTCTGGTCGGCGCAGACTGCCCAACCCGTGGCGGGATCGCTAGCTGGAAATCGACGAACAATCGCGCCGCTCACCCTTCTGCCTCCGGCTCGTCATCGCTAGTGTGACGGAACTGCAGGGAGGGTCGCGTGTACAAGGTTGCGCTGGCGGAATCCCATTTCCCGGCACAGGGCGAGCCAGAACCGGCGCCGTTCACATTCGGGAGCATGCTGCGCGCCTCCGCCGCGGCGGCGCCGAACCGCGCGGCGCTCAAGGAACTGGACTACGAGGGCGCGATCCAGCGCTGCTGGACCTACGCCGAATTGTTGCGCGACGCCGAGCGTCTGGCGCGGGCGCTCGCGAGCCGGCACGAAGAAGGCGCACGCGTCGCCGTCTACGCCAACAACACACCGGAATGGGTGCTCTTGGAATTGGCATGCGGGCTTGCCGGCGTCGTGCTGGTGACGGTGAACCCGTCCTACCAGAGGCGCGAACTGAAATACGTGCTGGAACAGTCGCGCGCGGAGGCGATCTATTACGTCACCAGCTTCCGCGGCAATCCGATGAAAGAGGTGGCGGACGCGGTGTGCGACGAGTTGCCGGCGATCCGGCGCCGTATCCTGCTTACGAACCATGATGCGTTGTTCGACGGCGAAGAGCGCGGCGGCCTGCGCGATCCCAAGCCGCATGACCCGGTGCAGATCCAATACACGTCAGGCACAACGGGATTTCCCAAAGGCGCGCTACTGCATCACAACGGCCTCATTCGCAACGGCGTCGATACATTGACGCGCGGTGGCGTCACGCCGGGCGCAGTGTTCATCAACAACATGCCGCTGTTTCACTGCTCCGGCTGCGCCATTCTTGTAGGCGGCGGGCTTGCGCTCGGGTGCACCATGCTGCTCACGCCGATGTTCGATCCCGCGCCGATCGTGAGGGCGATCGAGCGCGAACGCTGCGAATTCGTCTTCGGCGTGCCAACGATGATCGTGGCGCTGATCGACGAAGTGCAGAGGTCGGGGCGAAACGTCTCTTCGGTGAAGCGCTTGATGTCGGGCGGCGCCATGGTGGCGCCTGAACTGTGCCGGAAGGCGCGCGAGGTGTTCGGCGCGCCGATCCAGATCGTCTATGGGCAGACGGAGTCCTCGCCGGTGATCACGGGATGCTGGAACGACGATACGCTCAAGGATTTGACGGAAACGATCGGCCAGCCGCAGCCTCATGTCGAGGTTTCGATCCGCGATCCGCAGACCAATGTTGTCGCACCCATTGGCGAACAGGGCGAAATCTGCTGTCGCGGCTATCTGGTGATGAAGGGATATAACGACAATCCGGAAGCGACGGCCAAGGCGATCGACCCCGACGGCTGGCTGCATACCGGCGATCTCGGCCGCATGGATGCGCGCGGTTATTTGAAGATCACCGGACGCGTCAAGGACATGATCATCCGCGGCGGCGAGAATCTGTTTCCCGCAGAGATCGAGAACGTGATGCTGGAGCATCCCGCGGTGACGGAAGTGGCCGTGGTCGGCATTCCCGACGAGAAATGGGGCGAGCAAGTCGCCTGTTTCATGCGCAGCGCCAGGGGTGACAAGCCTGTCAGTGCGGAGCTCAAAGCGTTCATCCGCGACCGGCTCTCCCCGCAGAAGACGCCGGCGTTCTGGATCTGGGTCGACGACTGGCCGCTGACGGGATCGGGGAAAATCCAGAAGTTCAAACTGCGCGAAGCATTCGAGCGCGGAGAGTTCGAAGGGCGGCTGGTCTAAAGGACCGCGGGTCGTCAGACCCACTTTCTTAGTGCTCGGAGTGATGCGGGTCTGAAGACGCGCGGTCCATTCTAGGTCAACTCGATCATCACCTCATCCGCGGCAACGCTTGCCCCCGCCGCGACGTTGACTTTGGCGATGACGCCGTCGCGCTCGGCGCGGATGATGTTTTGCATCTTCATCGCCTCCACCACGGCGACGCCCTCGCCGGACTTCACGTCCTGGCCGGGCTCGACGTCAACCGAGATCACGAGGCCGGGCATGGGCGAGACGATCAGCTTTGACGTATCCGCCTTCTGCTTCTCCGGAATCTTCTTGTAGAGATCGGCGCCGCGGGGGGTGGCGACCATGGCGCGCGCGGTGACGCCGCGCAGGCGCATGGTGTAGCCCTCCGGCGCGGTCTTGATCTTCACCGAAAACGGCTTGCCGTCGAACTTGCCGGTGATGATGCGCGCGCCGGGGCGGGTTTGCGTTTCGAACCGGTGCTTCTTGCCATCGATCACGACATCGGCGCCGCCGGCGTCGAGATCCACTTCGGTGTGGTGATGCTCCTTGTTGAGGATCACCACCCATTCGCGCTGCCACGAACTCGCGCCATTGACCTGGCCGCCGACCTGGCGGGCGCGGCGGGCGGTGAACGAGCGCACGACGGCGGCGGTGGCGATGAGCAGCGTTTCCTGCTCCGCCGCTGGCGCCACGCCTGCGAAGCCTTCGGGAAATTTTTGCTTGATGTAGGCGGTGGTGAAATCGCCTTTGCGGAAGTCCTTCTCCTCCATCACCGCGCCGAGGAACGGGATGTTGTCGGCGATGCCCTCGATGAGGAAGTTGTCGAGCGCTGCGGCTTGCGCATCGATCGCGGCGATGCGTGTGGGCGCATGGGTGATAAGCTTGGCGATCATGGGATCGTAGAACATCGAAATCTCGTCGCCCTCGCGGACGCCGGTTTCGTTCCGGAGCGTGATGTCGCCGCTCTTGCCGTCCGCAGGTACGTGGTAGGCGCGCAGACGGCCGATGCTGGGGAGAAAGTTTCGGTATGGATCTTCGGCGTAGATGCGGCTTTCGACTGCCCAGCCTTTGATCTTCAGGTCCTTCTGCTTGAACGCGAGCTTCTCGCCGGCGGCGACGCGGATCATCTGCTCGACCAGATCGAGGCCAGTGATCATTTCCGAAACCGGGTGCTCGACCTGGAGGCGCGTATTCATCTCCAGGAAATAGAAGCTCTTGTCGGCGCCTGAGGCGACGAACTCCACCGTGCCGGCGCTGTCGTAATTGACGGCGCGCGCCAGCGCGCAGGCCTGTTCGCCCATCGCCAGGCGCGTCTTTTCATCAAGCAGCGGCGACGGCGCCTCTTCGATGACCTTCTGGTTGCGGCGCTGGATCGAGCATTCGCGCTCGAAAAGATGGACCACGTTGCCATGCTTGTCGCCGAGCACCTGGATTTCGATGTGGCGCGGCGCGGTGACGAATTTTTCGATGAAGATGCGATCGTCGCCGAAAGCGCCCTTGGCCTCGGCGCGCACCGCTGGAAAGCCCTCCTCCACTTCGCGGCGATTGTAGGCGACGCGGATGCCTTTGCCGCCGCCGCCAGCGCTGGCTTTGATCATCACCGGATAGCCGATGGCTTCGCTGATCTGCACGGCGTGCTCGACGCCCTCGATCTCGCCGATGAAGCCCGGGACACACGAGACGCCGGCTTGAGCCGCCGTCTTCTTCGACTCGATCTTGTCGCCCATGGCGCGGATGGCGTGCGCATTTGGGCCGATGAAGACGATCTTCTCGGCATCCAGGCGATCGGCGAACTCGGCCTTCTCGGATAGGAAGCCGAAGCCCGGATGAATGGCCTGCGCGCCTGCCTGTCTCGCGGCGGCGACGATCTTGTCGATGACGAGATAGGATTGAGCGGCAGGCGGGGGGCCGATGAAAACGGCCTCGTCGGCCATATCGACGGCGAGGCTGTCGGCGTCGGCCTCGGAGAAGACGATCGCCGTTTTGATGCCGAGGCGCCGCGCGGTACGTATGATGCGGACGGCGACCTCGCCCCGGTTGGCGATCAGGATTTTGTCGAACATTGGGGCGGGTGCTTAGCGGGGTTTGGCTGGCGCGGCAAACTGCTCACCCGCTTGCGGGGGGGGAGCTGTCAGTGCGCGTAGCGCGATGACTGCGGGGTGCGCGCGCTTTCGGAGCTTACCCCCTCCGGCTCGCTACGCTCGCCACCTCCCCCGCAAGCGGGCGAGGCGTTAGGGTGCTCGCCATGAATCGGCGTGACATCATTGCTGCCGCCGCCGCCCTAGCCGCGTGTTCGCCGGACGCGCGCAGCCAAGCGGCCTCGCCGGCGTCCTTCCCGATGCGGCGCGGGGTCAATCTCGGCAATGCGCTCGAGGCGCCGAGTGAGGGAGAATGGGGCTACCGGATCGAAGCCCAACACCTCTCAGCCGTCGCCGGCGCCGGCTTCGACGGCGTCCGCATGCCGGTGCGGTGGGACGTGCATATGGATGCCGCGGGCCGGATAGCCGCTTCGCACATGGCGCGCGTGGCTGAAGTCGTCGGCTGGGCGATCGAACACGAGCTGAAGGTCCAACTCGACGTCCATCACTACGCCGCCCTGATCGAGCACCCAGCTCGTGAAACCGCGCGCTTCCTGCGTCTGTGGCGCCAGATCGCCGAACGCTTCGCCGATGCGTCTGCCGGATTGATGTTCGAGCCTTTGAATGAACCGCATGGGTCGCAATGGAACGGCGCGCGACTCACTGACCTGCAAGCCGAGATCCTTGGAATAATCCGCGAAAGCAATCCCACACGACTTGTCGTGTTCGGCCCAGCCAATTGGCAGAATATCGACGCACTGGAGCGCTGGCGCCCGCCCTCGGGCGAAAACATCGCTGTCAGCGTGCATTACTACGAGCCGCACGATTTCACCCACCAGGACGCGGAATGGCTTGGTGATGAGGCGCCGAGCTTTGGGCGCGCATGGGGGAAGGCTGAAGATGTTGCGCAGATGCGCGATCACATCCAGCAAGCAGCGATCTGGGGCGCCTGGCGCGGCTACTCGATGCAGTTGGGCGAGTTCGGCGTGAACCGCGCCGTGACCACGGCGCAACGCGCGATGTGGACCCGCGCCGTGCGTGAGGCTTGCGAGGCGAGCAAGCTGGCTTGGTGTGTCTGGGATTTTGCGGGCGCGTTTCCGATCTGGGATCGTGAGCGTCATGGGTGGATTGAAGAGATCCGCACCGCCCTCGTCGACGAAAACTAATAATCGAACATCTTCTCGTCGCGTTCGGCGCGGCGCTTGGCTTGCGCGACGATGTGCGCCGCCAGTTCGTCGCGGGTGAGCGCGGGCGTGACGCCGCCAGGGTCGAGGTTGTGCTCGGCGACCAGAGCGCGGAGCGCGGAGAGCTTCTGGCCCTGCAACGCAGAACGCAAGGCGTCTTCGCCTGCGCGCTTGTAAACGCCGGCGGGGTTTATGTCAGGAGCGGTCGCCTTCTTTGCTCCCCCGCGCGCGGGGGAGCTGTCAGGCGAAGCCTGACTGAGGGGGCGGTGCGGCGCCTCTTCGTTGGCCACCCGTGCGCTTGCGCCCCCTTCGTCATTGCCTTTGTCAATGACACTTCCCCCGCTTGCGAGGGAAGCAACCCGCTCGGCAGCGCTCGCCACATCCTCAACCACCTCATCCGGCACGTCGCGGCGGCTGTCGTGGAGGCGGAGCACGGCGTCGAGGCGATTGGCGAAATCGGGGTTGCGCTTCGCTTCGCGGCGGATTTCGTCAAACAGGCGGTCGAGCGTTTTGTTGAGGCTCATAGAGACGGCGCCATCTCCACCTTGCTCTGGAATTCTTCGCCGAGCTTTTTGATGGTTCCAGCCATCTGCCCGTATTTCTGTTCGAATGTGCGCGGCGTCTCCGACCATTCGGCGGCCTTGGCGATGTCGACATGCTGGGGAATGCGCACGTCGAACATGGCGTCGCCGAGATTATCCTTGAGCAATTGTGCTTCCGAGCGGTGCAGCGAGAAACCGTCCTCGTACTTGGTCGCGAGCACCATCAGCTGAGAGGGCCCGCCACGGCGCTCATTAATGAGGCGCAGGGCGCGTTTGCGGAAGGCGATGAGGCCCAGGCGCGAGACGTAGTCCGGAATCGAGGGCACCAGGATGGTGTCGGCCGCGATCAGCGCCGCTTCGGCGAACAGCGAGATGCCGGGCGGGCAATCGATCAGGATGTAGTCGTATTCGTTGACGACGTTCTTGATGCCGTTGGCGAAGCGTTCGAGTATCCACTTCTGGATCATGTCGATCTGGAATCCACGCTTGACGAAGCTCTCGATCATGTCGCGCTCGACGATGCGGAATTCCGGCGCCGAAGCGCACAGCGAGACGTCGGGCTTGCCCTTCAGATCGCTGACCTGCTTTTCGATCAGCTGTTTGAACGGCTTTGGCTTCTGCTGAACGATGTAGCTTTCGAAATAGAAATCGAGCGTGCGTTCGGCCTCCCGCATCGCGTTCCACTTCTCCGGACCCGCGACCATGATCGAGGCATTGGTCTGCGGATCCAGATCGATGACGAGGACGCGGCGGCGTTGATGGTGCGCCAGCGTTTCGGCGAGCGAAACCGTGGTCGTCGATTTGCCGACGCCGCCCTTCATGTTGATCACCGAGATCATGCGCGCGGGCATTCTCGCCCCTTTCTGATCGTCCATTTTTGGAACCCCGAACGGTCGGCGCGGAGGGTTAGTTTCTGGTAAATTCGGGTCAAGCGGCGCCTTCACCTTTCCTCACTGCAATCCGAACGTGAATCTCAGTCACGATTCAGCAGCGCGGCGCCAAAGTATGTCTCGAGGGCAGCAGAGACACGACGGACGGCGAACTCGTCCCGGGAGCGCAAGGTACCATGAAGACGAAGCTTTTTGCAGCCGCATTGGCGGCGCTGACACTGGCCACAGCCGGCGCCGCCTCGGCGCAGGACTTCCGACGGGGCGACCGCGACTGGGACCGTGGCGATCGCGGCGATTGGCGCGGCCGTCAGGAAATCACCATCCGTAAGGACGGCCGCGTGATGTCGTTCGACCGCGGCGACCGCATGTTCTGGCGCCTGCAGGATCGGCCGTTCAACTTCCAACCGGGCTTGACCTACGCCTACACCGACCGCTGCAACCGCTACGGCTGCATGGCGTTCGTGTTCGACCGCCGCCACCGCGGTCCGATCGACCGCATCTTCGCACCGCACCTGCAGATGCGCGGCTATGCCTGGCGTGAAGCGCGCGGCTTCGACCGCAACTACAGCCGCTTCGGCCGCTACGACCGTGACGACCGCAACTGGAACAACGAAGATGAGCGCAATTATCGCGATGGGCGCGATGGCCGCTTCAATGATCGCGATTTCGATCGCGACGGTCGCCATCGCGATCGTGGCGACCTCGAAGGCGGCCCGACGCGTCGCTAAGCGCAAAGGCCAATGATACTGCGACGCGAGGCGTCCGCGATTACGCGGGCGCCTCGTGATCGTGGCTGACGGGTTCGCCCATCAGCACGAGCTCTTCGGCGCCAGTGGGATGCACCGCGCAGGTTGCGTCCCATTGCGCCTTGGTGAGCTTGGCTTTCACGGCGACGGCTGCAATCTGGATGATCTCCGGCGCGTCCGGCCCGGCGATGTGGACGCCGAGCACCTGATCGGACTTCGCATCGACGATCATTTTCATCAGCGTCCGCTGTTCGTTGTGCGCCAGGATGTGCTTCATCGGCCGGAAGGTGGAGCGGAAGACTTTCAGCTTGTGCCCCTGCTCGCGGGCGCGCTCTTCGGTCAGCCCAACGCTGCCGACAGGGGGGCGCGAGAACACGGCGCTGGCGACATCGGCATGATCGAAAGCCGTTGGCTGGTCTTGGAATTCGGTGGCGATATAGGCCATGGCTTCGCGGATGGCGACGGGCGTCAGGTTCACGCGATCGGTGACGTCGCCAAGGGCGCTGATGTGCGGCACGCTCGAGCGTGAATACTCGTCGACCGCAACCGCGCCCCGCTCGGTCAGGCGCACGCCGGCGGCCTCGAGGCCCATGCCGGCGGTGTTGGGGACGCGACCGACGGCCCAAAGCACCTGATCGGCTTCGATGCGCATCGAATTGGACAGCGTGACGAGCTTGCGGTTCTCAGTGAGCGGCGCGATTTCGCCGATGATCGAGCCGCAAATGATATTGACGCCGGTGCGTTGCAGGTCGGCCTGCACATGAGCGCGGATGTCATGATCGAAGCCCCGCAGCACGCGCTCGCCGCGATAGACCACGGTGGTTTCGACGCCGAGACCTGAGAAGATAGTGGCGAACTCGAGCGCAATATAGCCGCCGCCGGCGATCACCACGCGAGACGGCAAGTCGGCCAGAGTAAATGCGTCGGTCGATGTGATGCCAAGCTCTTGACCGGGCGTGCTTTCGGGTCGGAAGGTATGGCCGCCGGTGGCGACCAAGATGCGATCGGCGCTGAGATAGCGGCCTTCGCGCGTGAGCCGCACCGTGTGCGGATCGGTGAGCACGGCGCGATCTTCGACTATCTGCACGCCGGCTGCATGGAGGTTCTGCGTGTAGAGGCCGGAGAGGCGATTGACTTCGTTCTGCACCGCGTCGCGCAACGTGGGCCAATCGAAGCGCGCCCAATCGACGGTCCAACCAAAGCCTTTGGCATCCCGGAAAGCCTGCGAATACTCCGACGCGTAGACCAACAATTTCTTAGGCACGCACCCGCGCAGCACGCAGGTGCCGCCGACTTGCACTTGCTCGACGATTGCGACCTTCGCGCCCGCCTTCGCCGCCAGCCGTGCCGCGCGCACGCCGCCAGAACCTGCGCCAATGACGATGAGATCGTAGTCGTGTTGGGGCATCAAACTCGACTTTCATCCTCCCCGCGCAGCGGGGAGCTAAGCTAGTGCGCCACCTTCATATAGGCGGGTAGCCAGCTTTCGTGAGCCTTGCGGAGATCGTCCAGCGAGACACGCTCGCGGTTGCCATTCACGCCGACATACGACAACTCGCGTCCTCCGACTTCGCCCACGTTCAGCACGTACACGCCGGCGGCCTCAGCCCGCCGATCAAGCTCATCCATCCTGTTGGTGGGAATAGATATGAGATAGCGAGCCTGATCTTCGCCGTAGAGAAATTCCGCGTCCGACCCATCGCCCTGATATCCGAGTGCGATACCGGTATCGGAGCTTAGGGCCATCTCGGCTGCGGCAACGGCCAAACCGCCATCGCTAATGTCGTGGGCGGCGCGCACCAACCCGTCAGAAATCAGGGTGCGCACGAAGTCGCCATTCTTCTTTTCGATCGCAAGATCGACTGGTGGAGCAATCCCGCCGAGCTTGAACAAGTCACGAGCATACACCGACTGTCCCAAATGCGACCCGTTCAGGCCGACCAAGTACAGAAGATCGCCCTGCTGCAGACGATCCGCGGTCGCGCGGCGTTCGAGATTGTCGATGATGCCGACGCCGCCGATGGCGGGTGTGGGCAAGATCGCCTGGCCGTTGGTTTCATTATAGAGGCTGACGTTGCCGCTGATGACCGGGAACGCGAGTTCGCGGCAGGCTTCGGCCATGCCTTCGATAGCATGGACGATCTGGCCCATGATTTCGGGGCGCTGCGGATTGCCGAAATTGAGGTTGTCGGTGACGGCGAGCGGTCGCGCGCCAGTGACGGTGAGATTGCGCCAGGCTTCAGCAACGGCTTGTTTGCCGCCTTCGTAAGCATCGGCTTCGACGTAACGCGGCGTGACATCGCACGTCATCGAGAGCGCGCGCTTCGAGCCGTAGAGGCGAATGATCGCGGCGTCGCTGCCGGAGTCTGCGAGCGTGTCACCCATGACGTGGCGATCGTACTGCTCCCAGATCCAGCGCTTCGAGGCCTGATCGGGCTGGGAGAGCAGCGCCGTGAGCGACTTGGCGAAACCCGGATATTCGTCCGTCAGCCGCTTCTGCTCGCCATCGGTGAGCGGGATCGCTTTCAACGGTTGCACATAAGGGCGCTCGTATTTCGGCGCCTCGTCGGCGAGCGGCCCGAGCGGAATGTCGCAGACGGTTTGCCCATGCCACCGGAGCGTGAGATTGCCGGTGTCGGTCGTCGTTCCGATCACAGCAGCGTCGAGGCCCCACTTTTCGAAGATGCGCCGCGCTTCGTGCTCGCGGCCCGGTTTCAGCACCATGAGCATGCGCTCTTGGCTTTCGCTCAGCATGAACTCGTAGGGCGTCATCCCCTCCTCACGCGCCGGCACCTTGTCGAGATCGAGTTCGATCCCGGCCTCGCCTTTCGAGGCCATTTCGACAGACGATGAGGTGAGGCCAGCGGCGCCCATGTCCTGGATGCCGATGATGGCGTCGGTGGCCATCAGTTCGAGGCACGCCTCGATGAGGAGCTTTTCGAGGAAGGGGTCGCCCACCTGCACGGTAGGACGAAGCCCATCCTCGCCTTCGATAAATTCGGCGCTGGCCATCGTCGCGCCGTGGATGCCATCGCGGCCCGTCTTTGCGCCGACATAGACCACCGGATTGTTCGCGCCCTTGGCGGCGGCGGTGAAAATCTTGTCGCGCGGTGCGATGCCGAGGCAGAACACGTTGACCAGGATGTTGCCGTTATAGCGTGCGTCGAAATTGGTTTCCCCGCCTACGGTCGGCACGCCAACGCAATTGCCATAGAAGCTGATGCCGCTGACGACACCGTCGACGAGCTTGCGCGTCTTCGGATGATCGGGTTCGCCGAAGCGCAGCGCGTTCATGATCGCCACCGGCCGCGCTCCCATGGTGAAGACGTCGCGCAGGATGCCGCCGACGCCGGTCGCGGCGCCCTGGAAGGGCTCGATGAAGCTCGGGTGATTGTGGCTTTCCATTTTGAAAATGGCGGCCAACCCCTCGCCGATATCGATGGCGCCGGCGTTCTCGCCCGGCCCGTAGATCACGTGCGGCGCCTTCGTCGGGAATTTCGCCAGGTGCACGCGGGTGGACTTGTACGAGCAATGCTCGCTCCACATGACCGAGAAAATGCCCAACTCCGTCGTGTTCGGCGGGCGGCCGAGCTTTTGGAGCACGAGATCGTATTCGTCCTTGGAGAGGCCGAATTCTTCGGCGAGGGCCAGCGTGCCTGGCGCGAGCGGGTCGAGGGACATGGGGGCGGATTAGCCTGCGTCGGCATGGCGGGCAACCGCGACAGTTGGCCCTGCGCGATCATTTAGCTAGGTTGACCGGGGTTGCGGACGGGCGCGAGATGTCCCTTGAGCAGTGGTCTAACCTTGGCGATCTTGCCGGCGCGATTGCGGTGGTGGCGTCGCTCGTATTCGTGGGCGTGCAAGTGCGGCAATTCACGGAAGCGACCCGCGCCCAGACCCGCCAGCACATCGCCTCGAGTTGGTTTGAACTGAGCAATCTGGTCATTCAGAATCCGCACACGTTTACAGCGGGACTGCGGAGCACAGCGCCAGGCTTCGGCGACCTCGTCGAAGACGACCGCACCAAATTCGTCTCGATCCTATTCGCGCTCTTCAAGCATTACGAGAACATGTTTCTCGAACATCGCGACGGCCGCGTCGATGCGGAAGTGTGGGCGCCGTGGCCCCTGCACATGCGCATCTATTTTCACCAGCCCGGAGCGCAGACCTTTTGGGTCATGCGCAAGGACGCCTACACGACTTCCTTCCAAGCTTTCTTGGAGAGCACAGAGAAGCCGGTCGCGCCCTCGCTCGGCGATCTAAGTGACGCCCTTGCACCCGCGGCGTCGCAGGGTTCGCAATGACGCTGCAGGACCTAGCCGATCTCAGCCAGATCATTGGTGCAGTGGCCGTGATCGCATCGCTGATTTTTGTTGGTGTGCAGCTCCAACAAAATACCAAGGCGGTGCGGGCGCAGATGTCGCAAGCGCACGCTAACGGCTACCAGCAGATTATCGCCGGCATTGCCGAAAATGGTGAGTTCGCGCGTATCTGGCGTGTAGGATTGGCGGACTATGAGAGCCTCAATCCCGACGAACGCGCGCGCTTCCTCGCATTCACAAGCACGCTCTTTCGTTTCTACGAGTCATCGCAGGTGCAAATGCTGGGGGGGACACTCGATGCTGAGCATTGGCACACAATCGAGCAACAGATGACGGACCTCGCGACGCAGCCGGGGGTCAAGGTTTGGTGGAAATTGCGGCGCCACTGGCATTCGGCGCGGTTTCGGGAATGGCTCGAGGCGCTCCCAGAGCGCGATCCGGCGGTGATCTACGACACCACGACCGCGGCCCCGTCCTCGGGGGACTAGACCCGCTCGAATTTCTTGTCCTTCAGCGACCCCGCAAAGCCGCGCATGACTTCGTGAGTCTTGTCCCAGCTTTTCAACTGAGCCATCCGCGCTAGCCAGCGCTGAACCTTGGGGTAGTTCGCATAAGTGCAGCCAATCAGCTCGCCGGCGGACATGAAGCCGGCGCCGAGATAGTCGGCGATCGAGATCTGGTTGTTGGCGACGTAGTCGTTCGAACCGAGGATGTCCTTGTCGAGGATTTCGAGCCAAGCGCAGGTCTTCCCCTTTCCCCATTCGACATGAGCGGCTTGGGCTTCTTCGCTGCGGCGCTTGTGATGTGGGAAGAGCTGCGGGTAGAGCAGGCCGTAGCCGAAGTCGCGATAGAACTGGGTGTTGAACCAGTCCATCATTTCATCAACCTTGGCGCGCTGTTCGAGGTTCTTCGGATATTCCGGCGCATCGAACCGTGAGGCGAGATACTTCAGGATCGCGCTCGATTCCGACATGCGGAAATCGCCGTCGGCCAGCGCCGGCACGAGCTTTGTTGGATTGATCGCGGCGTAAGCTTCGCTCCTTTGCTCGCCCGCCATGAGGTCGACGACCTTCTGCTCAACCGGCAGGTTCTTCTCCGCGATGAACAACATGACCGGACGCGCCGCTGTCGAAACCGGGTTCATGTAGAGCGTGAGCATTGGTGTCCTCCCTCTTTGCCAGTCGTTTCGCTCCCGGCTGCACCCGCGTCAACTCGACAAGCGGCGGCGGTGGCCTTACTCGGGGACCAGGAGAACTCCGATGCGCGAAATTCCCTTGTCCGAAATCCAGAGCCTGGTCGGCCAGGAGATCGGCGTATCCGACTGGCTGGAGATCACGCAGGACCGGGTCAATCGTTTCGCGGACGCCACCGGCGACCACCAATGGATTCACGTCGACGTCGAGCGGGCGACCAAGGAACTCGGCGCGCCGATCGCACACGGCTATCTGGTGCTGTCGCTGATCCCGTTCCTGGCCAAGAACATCGTCAGCTACACCGGCGTGTCGCGTGGCATCAATTACGGCGCCAACAAAGTGCGCTTCACCAACACCGTGCCGGTCGGCTCGCGCATCCGCATGCGCGCGCAAATGCTGTCGTGCGAGCCGCGCGGCGGCGGCTACCAGGTGACCAACCAGTTCACGATCGAAATCGATGGCCAGGAACGCCCAGCCTGCGTGGCTGAAGTCGTTTCGCTGATTTTCCCCGGCTAATGCTTACCTACGTCGAAGCGATTTCGCTCGCGGGCGATCGCGCCAAACAGAATGACGACGCCTTGGGCTTCCAGCGCAACGCCGCTTGGGTGATCGACGGCGCGACCGACTACACCGAAAAGCCAGTGACAAAGACTGCGTCCGACGCCAGCTGGATCGCGCAGGCGGCCAGCACAGCGCTCTATTCGTGGACCTACGGCGACCTGCGCGAGGCCGTCCGCAACGCGAGTGAGAGCGCGGCAAATGCGTTTTCGTACCTGACGCGCGGCCAAGACATCGAGCGCTGGCAACTGCCCGTCGCCTCGCTCTTGATGCTGACGGAGAACGCACGCGGCGCGATCGAAGGCATTGATCTCGGCGATTGCCGTGTGTTTGCGCTCGATGCGGATAGCGCCCTACACGTCGCCGGCGGCAAGGCGGGCAGCGTCGATGAGGAGGTGAAGTTCGCCGCGATGGCGCCCGACGCGGGCAAACCTCTACTCGAACGCACGGTCGCGATCTCCAAGATGCGCGAGCTTCGCGCGGCGATGAACCATGAAGGCGCGCACTGGACATTCGGCTTGCAACCCGCATGCGCCGATCATGCGCGGACTTGGACGCTGACGCTGCAACGCCCCGCCCATTTATTGCTGATGACGGATGGCTTCTCTGCGCTCGCGGATCGCTACCGCATCTACGAACCCGAGGCGCTGGTGAAGGCGGCCATCGACGCGGGTCTGCAGGAATTGGGGCGTGAATTGCGGGCGATCGAGACGGCGGACAGCGGCGGTTCGCGTCATCCGCGGCTCAAGGTGAGCGACGACGCCACCGCGCTGCTGCTGCGGCTGACGTAACGCATTGACCCGCCCCGCCGCCTCCCCGCAAAAGGCGCGCCATGAATCGCCGCGAACTCCTCCAGGCCAGCGCCGCCTTGCCTGTGGCTGCCCTCCTTCCCGCCTGCGCCTCTATGGATCAATCGATGCCTGACACGCCGCCAGCGCCGCCCGTCGCCCGGATCGAACCGAAGACGTATGAGCAATTGGGCCGCACGCGCGTCGATAATTATGCGTGGCTGAAGGACGACAATTGGCAGGAGGTAATGCGCGATCCCTCGCTGCTGCGCGCCGACATCCGCGCCTATCTCGACGAAGAGAACGCCTACCGCGAGCACATGATGGCTTCGACGGCAGAGTTGCAGGAACGCATCTATCAGGAAATGCGCGGTCGGACGAAGGAGGACGATTCATCCGTCCCGGCGCCGGACGGGCCGTGGGAGTACTACCGCCGTTTCGAAACCGGCGCGCAGCACCCGAAATACGCACGCCGCCCGCGCGGCGCGGAAGGCCCGGAGCAAGTGCTGATCGATGTCGATGCGCAAGCGGCCGGCAAGACTTTCTACAAAGTGATTTCGGCTCAGCATTCGCCGGATCATTCGATGCTCGCCTACGCCGTCGACGAACAGGGTTCGGAAATCTACACGGTCTATGTGAAGGACTTGGCGAGCGGGGAGACGCTCGCCTCTCGCGTTGGCGATTGCACGGGCGACTTCTGTTGGTCTCCCGATGCGGCTCACATCTTCTGGACCTTCCGCGACAACAACGGCAGGCCGGCGAAAATTTATCGCCGTCCGGCGCGCGGCGGCGAGGATGCGCTCGTCTATGACGAGCCCGATGACGGCTTCTTCCTGAGCGTAGCGCCGACGGAGAGCCGCGAGTTCATTCTGATCAGCGCCGGCAACGGCAGCCAATCCGAATATCACACGATTCCGGCGAGCGACCCGACAGCGCAGCCTACGCTGTTCAGCGCGCGCGAAACGGACGTGCTCTACACGCCCACGCATTGGAACGGGCGCTGGCATATTCTCACCAACGCCGACAATGCGGTCGACTTCAAGGTCATGACCGCCGAGCCCGGCCGCACGGCGCGCGCTCATTGGCGGGAATTCATTGCGCATGAGGAGGGCCGTTACATCCTCGGCCTCGGCGCAACGAAAGACTACCTAGTGCGCCTCGAGCGTTCGAATGCCTTACCGCGGGTGGTCATCCGGCATCGCGGCGGCGAAGAGCACGCCATTGCGATGGCCGAAGACGCCTACAATCTCGAACTCTCCGGCGGCTACGAGTTCGAAACCGCGACCATGCGCTATGTCTATGAATCGCCGACCACGCCGCTCAAATGGTTCGACTACGACATGGGCGCGCGCACTCAGGTGCTGCGTAAGACCCAGGAAATCCCCTCCGGCCACAATCCGGAGGATTACGTCACCGGCCGCTTCTTCGCGACGGCGAGTGACGGCAAGCGTATTCCGATCACGGTGCTCTGCCGGCGCGACACCCCGCGCAACGGCACCGCGCCGCTCTATCTCTACGGTTACGGATCCTACGGCATCTCGATGGATGCGGATTTCTCGATCCGCCGCTTTAGTCTCGTCGATCGCGGCTGGATCTACGCTATTGCCCATGTGCGCGGCGGTTCGGAAATGGGCTTCGGCTGGTTCCAGGACGGGCGCCGCTTCAAGAAGCGCAACACCTTCACCGATTTCATCACCGTCGCCGAAGAACTGATTGCGGCGGGCTATGGACGCGCCGGCAACATCGTCTGCGAGGGCCGCTCGGCCGGCGGTCTGCTGATGGGCGCGATCAACAACATGCGGCCGGAGCTGTGGGCCGGCGTGATCGGCGGCGTGCCGTTCATCGACGTGATCAACACGATGAGCGACACCTCGCTGCCGCTGACGCCGCCGGAATGGCCCGAATGGGGCAATCCGCTCGAGGATGCGGAAGCTTACGACTACATGGCCTCCTACTGCCCCTACACGAACATCGAGCAGAAGGCGTACCCGGCCGTGCTTTCAACCGGCGGCCTCACCGACCCGCGCGTGACCTATTGGGAGCCGGCGAAGTGGGTGGCGAAGCTTCGTCCGCACACGACGAGCGGCCGACCCATCTTACTGAAAATGAACATGGGTGCGGGCCATGCGGGTAGCGCCGGGCGTTTCGAATTCCTGCGCGAACTTGCGCACGATTACGCCTTCGCGATCAAAGCGATCGGCGACGACGAGGCGGGCGGGCCGTTCTGATGCTCCCCGCTGTGACTAAGCGTTCCTGATCCCGAACCAGCGCGCGCGGTGATAGTCGTTGATGTTGTCCTCGTAGCCCGTGAGATCGGGGTGCACGAGGTTAGTCGAGTTGATGAACACGCTCATGCAGATCGGCGCGTCGTTGAGCGCGAGTTGCTCGGCCTGTGACATCAGCTGTGCGCGGCGCTGTGCATCCGGCTCGAAGTCGCTTTCATGCACGAGACGGTCGTATTCCGGATTGTTGTAGCCCGGATAGTTTTGCGGCCCCGTACGGGTTTCGAGCAAATACAGGTAATTCTTGGCGTCGTTGTAGTCGGCAATCCAGCCGCCGTCGCCGCAATCGAAGTTCTTGGCGCGCAGGTTGGCGTAGTGGACTTGGGTTTCCACGCCGCGCAATTCCACTGTCACCCATGGTGCGATCGAGCGCCAATCGCTTTGCACCACGACCGCCACGCGCGGATTGTCGCTGGTGTTGCGGTGGGAAAACTCGAAGCGCAGCGGATTGTTCGGTCCATAGCCTGCTGCGCGCAGCAGCCGCTCGGCCTCCTGCTTGCGCTCGGCGATCGGGACGTCAGCCCACGGATAGCGCGCCGTGCCCGGATAATTGGCGATACCGGGGGGCACGAACGAATACGCGGCGCGCTCGCCGGTGCGGTAAATCTGCGACGCGACGAAATCGCGGTCGTAGGCCATGCACAACGCCTGGCGGACGCGCACGTCGTTGAACGGCGCTTTCGTGGTGTTGAACGAGAAATAATTGCAGGTGAGATAAGGCGCGACGCGAACGAAGCCCGGCAGATCGCGGCGCAATTGTTCGACCTGATTGGACGGAAACCGCGTCGACCAGCCCGCCTCCCCGCTCATCACCTTGCGCGCAGCGGCGTTCACGTCGTTTGACGGATAGAAATAGAGGTCTTCCATCACGACGTTGGCGGCGTCGAAGAAGCGCGGATTGCGCTCGAGATGAACGATATAGTTCGACCACCATTTGATCAGCTTGAAAGCGCCGTTCACCGCGATGTTGTTTGGCTGGACCCAATCGTCGCCGAATTCCTCTACGATGTGCTTGGGAACCGGATAGGAGGTGTAGTGCATCAGCATTTCCGGAAGATACGGCGCCGGATGCTCGAGTTGAATTTCGAGCGTCAAATCGTCGAGCGCGCGGACGCCGACATTGTCCGGCGTCATTTCACCGGAATTGACCGCCTGAGCGTTCTTGATCGGATAAAGGATGGCCGCGTATTCGGCCAGGTTCTCCGGGTTGAGAATTCGCTTGAACGCGAACTCGAAGTCGTGGGCGTCGCAGGCTTCGCCATCGGACCATTGCGCGCGGCGCAAATAGAACGTCCAGGTGCGGCCATCCTCGCTCGTCTCCCAACGCTCGGCCATGCCGGGGATTGGCTCGGCCTGCGCATTCTCGGTAGTGAGCCCCACGAACATGTTGCCGATGATGTTGTTTTCCCATTGGCCCGAGGCCTTGTGCGGATCGAGCGAAAGCGGCTCGCCCTGATTGCAGACGTCGAGCGAGCGTTCGGCTTTGTCGAAGCCGACGATCTGGGCGTTGGCGCAGGCGCCGAGCGAGCCTGCCGCCGTCAATCCGCCCGCGCCCGCCAAGAGCCGCCTGCGATCGGTCCAGAACGCCGCCATGTTGCATCTCCGCGTAAGCCCTGCTCTGGCGGGCTGACAAAGTTTCGCGCCAAAGTCTAGGATGATCGGGCTTCCGATGGGAGGGGACCTTATGCGCATCGTCTTGGCCAGCTTGGCCTTTGTCGCTTTTGCCGGGCCGGTTGCGGCGCAGGAACAAACGGCGCCGAACGCGCTCGAGCAGGTCTACGCCTGCCGAAATATCAGCGACGCGGCGCAACGCCTTGCCTGTTACGACGGCGCCGTCGGCCGCCTGCAGGAAGCGCAGACCACCGGCAATCTCGTTGCCGTCGACCGCGGCCAGGCGCAGGAGATGGACCGCGAAGCGTTTGGTTTCCAACTGCCAAGCCTGGCGCGCATCTTCGGCGGCGGCAGCGGCGGCGGCAGCCAGTCCGCGGCGAGCACGCCTCGGTTCGAACGGATCGACAATATCCAGATGACGATCGCCAGCGTCACGCACCGTCGGAATCTGCCGTCCACGTTCCGCATGACCAACGGACAAGTCTGGGTGCAGATCGATGATGAAGTTGCGCGCAACGTGCGCGACGGGGGCTCGGTCACGATCGAACGCGCATCGCTGGGAAGCTATCTGATGCATGTTGAAGCTGGCGGGCCGGCGATCAGGGTGCGGCGACAGCAATAGCGGTTCTCGGTTATCGCCTTTTCGGCGCGCGATCCGCGCTCGACGCAAAAACGATCCCGAGAAGCCTCGAACTATCTTTCCTTCGGATCGAGCGCATCGCGCAGCCCGTCGCCAAGGAAGTTGAGCGCCAGCAGCGTGATCAGCATGGTCACCGCCGGCGAGATAAGCATCCAAGGCGCGTTGATCATCTGCCGTGCGCCGTCGGAGATAAGGCGGCCGAGCGAGGTCAGCGGCTCCTGCACGCCCAAGCCGATGAAGCTCAGGAAACTTTCGGCCAGGATGATGACCGGGATGTTCAGCGTGGCGAACACAACGACAGGGCCCAGCACGTTCGGGACGATATGCCGGAACACGATCTCCAACGGCTTTGCGCCCGCGGCTCGCGCCGCCTCGACGAATTCCTTCTTCCTGAGGGCAATGGTTTGACCGCGCACGATCCGCGACATGGTGAGCCATTCGACTGCGCCAATCGCCATGAAGATCAGCATCAGGTTGGTGACGGGACTGTCGGTCTGCACGACCGTCATCAACACGATGACGAAGAATACGAACGGGATCGAATAGAGCACATCGACGATGCGCATCATCGCATCGTCGAGCCAACCGCCGGCAAAGCCTGCAATCGCGCCCCAAATCACGCCGATGGTCAGCGCCACGGCTGTCGCTGCGAGGCCCACGAGCATGGAGATGCGCAGTCCGAACAGGATGCGCGCCACCATATCCCTACCCTCGGTGTCGGTGCCAAGCAGGTGCATATTCTGCGTCGTCGGCGCGATGGCGACGCTTTCGCGGAAAATGGTGTCGTAGTCGTGCACCCAGAGCCAAGGGCCGAAGGCGGCGAGCAAGACCAGGATCGCCACGACATAGAGGCTTGTCACCGCCGCCGGGTTGCGCATCAGGCGCCGGCGCGCGTCTTCCCAGAGCGAGCGGCCTTTGATGGCTTTCGGTTGAGGGGTTTCGTCTATGAGGATGTCGCTCATGGCGTGCGCGCCCGCGGATCGAGCACGCGGTAGGTCAAATCCGCGGCGAGGTTGAGAAGAATGATGAGAAACGAGTAGATTAGCACCACGCCCATCACGAGCGTATAGTCGCGTTGCTGGGCGGCGAGCACGAATTGCTTGCCGATGCCCGGCAGCTGGAACACGGTTTCAATGACGAACGAACCCGCCATCACCCCGGCAAGCGCCGGGCCGGCATAAGAAACGATCGGCAACATCGCGATCGGCAGCGCGTGGCGCCAGATCACCTGGTGCTCCGGCAGCCCCTTGGCGCGCGCGGTGCGTATGGCGTTGGACCGCAGCGCCTCAATCATCGAGGCGCGCATCAACCGCGAGACGATGGCGATCAACGGAAGCGACAGCGTCAGCACCGGCAGCAATAAGTAGATGAGGCCGAACTGGTCGCGGTAGAGCCCCTGTGACGGCAGAACACCCCATTGGACGCCGAAGAACAGCTGCATCAGCGGACCTATCACGAGCGGCGGCAAGCACACCCCGGCGATCGCGATCGCCATCACCAGATAGTCTTGCGCCTTGTTCTGACGAAGCGCTGCGATCACGCCCAGGCCGCCGCCGACGAACAGCGCCAGCATCATCGCCGAGAGCCCGAGGATGGCGCTGGTCGGCGCGCCTTCTCCGATGATGTCGACGACGTCTTTGTCCTTGTAGGTCATCGAGGGGCCAAGATCGCCCCGCACCAGCCCCGCGAGATAATAGCCGAGTTGCACGTGGATCGGTTGGTCGAGGTTGTACTCGGCCAGGAGGCGCCGCTCGATCTCCGGCGGCATCTGCCGCTCCTTGGTGAACGGCCCGCCAGGCGCCAAATGCATGAGCACAAAGGCGGCGGCGACAATGGCGAGGAGCGTCGGGATCGCTAGAAATAGGCGCCGAACGGCTTGAGCGAGCATTCCAACGTCCTGTTACGCCGAGGCAGGCGCGAAGCGCGCGAACCTTGCTTCCCCGGCAAGCCATGTCAACGTGGTCACATAGGGCAGTGCAATGAGTGAATTCAAACCCGTTACGCCGGACTTCGCAGTCGCGGGGCAACTCAAACGCGGCGATGCCGCCAGGGCGGCGGCTGAAGGGTTCCGGACACTTCTCGTCAATCGCCCCGACGGAGAGGACTTCGGGCAGCCGAAATGGGCCGACATTAAGGCAGAGGCAGAGGCGGCGGGGCTGGCCGTTCGCGCCATTCCCTTCTCCGGGGTGCCTGCCCCCGCAATCGTTGCGGAAACAGCCACGGCGCTGGATGAGGCAAAGGGCCCTGTCCTCGCCTATTGCCGAACCGGCACGCGCTCAATAACAGCCTGGGCCCTGGCCCAGGCGCTTTCGGGAATCAGGCGTCCTGACGAAATCATCGCCTTGGCGGAAAAGGCGGGGTACGATTTGAGCGGGGCGCGGGGGGCGCTTGAAACTCTGGCGCCGAAGGGTTAGCCGGCGGCGGGCAGGATCAGGATCCAAGCCGTCTTCACCAAAACGATCAGGGATAAGGCGACCAGCACAGTGCGCACGCGATCCAACGTGAACATGCAAGCGGCGAAAGCGCGTTCCATAACGCGCCCGCTAGCAAGCGCCGGGCCGCGGAGCGCTTAACCAGTGACGGACATAACGCCTCGCGTGTTTCAGACTTCCGGGTCTGTTTGGCTCAAGGACTTCGAGTTCGGCCTAACCGGCCTCACGGTGCGAAAGACCGGCGCGCGCGTGCCCTATTCGCCTTCGGTGATCAACCAGGTCACGGCCTGGTTCAGATACTTCTTCGCCGCGAAAGCCATCCCGCCGCTCGGTCCGAGCTTCACCATCGCCTTTACGCCCGAGCGCGCGAGGCCCTGGTACCTGATCTTCTCGGTCGCGCGCGCGGCGGGCGCACAATTGGTGAAGGACGCCAGCCAAGCCGACGTCGTGATGCAGTTCGAAGACGCGACCTACAGCCCCAACGACCCGCCCGCGAAATTGAAGCCGGGCGTCAAGCTGGTGAATTTCGGTTGCCGCGATGTTTCGAAGACGAATGTCGCGCGCGCCTGCGCGGCCGCGTTCGGCAATCCGCTGGCGATCGATCCAACGACTTTCACCGGCCAAGCGGTCGAGAAGTCTGAGATCAACGCCGCCCATGACGGCCACATCGTGCACTGTCCGACGACGCCGGTGCCGGGGCGCGTCTATCAGCGCGTTGTCGACAACCGGATGCACGCAGACCTGAGCCTGGTCGAGGACCTGCGCACCTGCACGATCGGCGGCAAGCCGGTGCTGGTGTTCATTAAGCGCCGCGAAGTAACCAAACGTTTCCTCAATACGAACACCGAGGTGCTGCTGCGGACGCCGGAAGAAGTCTTCAGCCGCGAGGAGTTGGATCAGATTGCCTCGTTCACGCGCGAGATCGGGCTCGATTGGGGCGGCGTGGACGTGCTGCGGGACCGCAATGACGGCAAGCTCTACATCGTCGACGCCAACAAGACCGACATGGGCCCGCCCATCGGCCTCAATCTGCCTGACAAGATCAGGGCCACCTACATGCTGCGCGACGCCTTCCGCAAATTTGCGCTGGGCTGAGGTCCGCTGATGGCGGCGAAAATCCCGTTCGTCCGCGACATGGGCGCATTCGAGTATGAGACGGCGCAGCAAGTCTCGCCGCTGATCCGCCGGCTCGTCGCTAACAATCCCGGCCCGTTCACCTACCTAGGCACCGGGGTTTACATCGTCGGCCGCGGCGACGTTGCGATCATCGATCCAGGCCCCGACAACGCCGAACACATCGACGCAATCCTGCGCGCCGTCGAAGGCGAGACGGTCACGCACATTCTCGTCACCCATCGCCACATGGATCACAGCCCGGCGGCCCACCCGCTTGCCGAGCGCACTGGCGCAAAAGTGTATGCGAGCAAAATTCCGCCCAAGCCCAGCGATTGCGACGAGCTGCGCCTGGAAGCGAGTGACGATCACTACTTCACGCCGGACATCGACGTCGAAGACGGCCAGCGTTTGTCCGGCCCGGGTTGGACTCTCGAAGCCGTGTTCACGCCTGGTCACACCACCAATCACATGGCCTATGCGCTCGCGGAAGAGAACGCGCTCTTTCCGGGCGACCACATCATGGGCTGGTCGACGACGGTGATCGGCCCGCCCGATGGCGACATGTCGGACTATCTCGCCAGCCTCGAGAAGGTGCGTGACCGCAACTACGACACGCTCTGGCCCACGCACGGGCCCCCGGTGCGCAACGTGCGCGCGTTCGTGCAAGCATTCATCGATCATAGACTCGAACGCGAAGCGCAGATCATCGCTCAAATGCAAGCCGGCAAGACGCGGATCAAGGATATGGTCAGCGTGATCTACGCGGACGTCGACAAGCGTCTGCATCCAGCCGCCTGCCACTCGGTGCTCGCGCACATGATCAGATTGGTTCAGCTCGGGCGCGTGGCCGTGATGGACCCGCCGTGCGTCGACAGCGAGTACCGGCTCGCTTAGACGTCAATGCACAGTCGGCGGCGGGCCGTCGAAATCTTCCAAGGTGACGATGCAGCCCTGGTTGCGCAGGTCCCGGATCTGAAAGCCGGTGGCGCCGTAATCCTCGCGCACCTGCGCGCTCCAGACATGCGCCTGCAAGCGCGCCGTTGCGAGTTCGGTGTCGAGCGGGTCCCGAACATGACAGACCGCGCCCTCGTCGGTGGTTTCCTTCAGGAATTCGATCCGGTAGCGCACGTCTGATCCTCTGCTTCGCAGGTGCAAATCTACGCCTCCACGGATGCGCTGCGTATCCGGCTAGCGGCCTAGCCAAACGGCATAGGCCAAAGAACTTTCTGCAGTGAGCGGAAACGAAGCCGCGGCTCATGTGTAAGGCGGCGCCGGGTAAACCGGCGCCGTTTTTCGTTGCTCCGCGGGAACATGAAAACGGCCCCGGGCGTCTCCGGGGCCGTTTCGATGGCGTCGACCTAGTCCAAAGGGAGTTGTCGTGGGGTAGCGCCTTTCGGGCCTGAGGTCGGCAGAGAGAACGCTCTTCCGCCGCGCCTGTTCCTCAGTCGAGGTGGAACATCGACTCGACCGACCGCCCGAACAACAGCGCCATCTTCATCGCCAGCGGCAGGCTCGGATCGTATTTCTCGGTCTCAACTGCGTTGATGGTCTGGCGCGAGACCTCGAGCAGCTTCGCGAGTTCGCCCTGCGTCCAGCCGCGTTCCTCTCGCAACGCACGAACCAGGTTCCTCATCGATAGCGCCGCCACGCGATAGCGAGGCCGAAGAAGTAGAACAGCGGCAAGAAGAACCAGACGTGCCGGTAGCTCCAGTCTTCGCGCGGAAGTTCGATGGCGAGCTGCAACAGGCCCAGAACCATCAACAGCACCACTGCCAGCGGATAGGCGATGGCGAGCGCTTCGAGCTGCACCTTGCGGTGCAATTCGTCCATGCCGCGCATGCTCCAAAGCATGCCGATGAAGAAGGCGAGGAACGGCGCGAAAGGCGCCATCGCCACGGCTATTCGAGCCGGTTCGCTCAGTGTGAACGCCTCCAGCGCCAGGCGCGCTCCGAAATACGCCGCCCCCCAGAGCACGCCGAGACCGATGATGATCCATTCCGACCGAGGCATCGCACACTCCTCCGACCCGCCATCAGAGAGTGTAAAGTATTCTTGTCAAAAGTCAAGTATTATTTACAAGCTCATTCCGCCGCCTGCGCGCTCGGCAGCTTGTAGTCTTTGAACTGCTCGCGCAGCGCCAGCTTGTTGATCTTGCCGGTGGCGCCGAGTGGTATGGCTTCGACGAACGCCACGTCGTCCGGCGTCCACCATTTGGCGATCTTGCCTTCCAGGAACGTGAGCACGCTTTCCTTTGACGGTTTTGCGCCAGGCTTGGGCTGGATGATCAGGAGCGGGCGTTCATCCCATTTCGGATGCGCGACGCCGATCACCGCGGCGTTGGCGACGCCCTCGGCGCCCATCGCGATGTTCTCGATGTCGATCGAGCTGATCCATTCGCCGCCGGATTTGATGACATCCTTGGCGCGATCGGTGATCTGCATGACACCCAACGGATCGAGCGTGGCGACATCGCCGGTGTCGAAGAAACCGCAAGACTCCAAGCACTCGCCTTTGTCGTTACGGGCGCCTGCGTTCTTGAAATAGGCGCGCGCAACGGCGGGGCCGCGAACCAGCAGGCGGCCGAAGGCCTTACCGTCGTGCGGCTTCTCCACGCCCTCATCGTCGACAATCTTCATGTCGACGGTGAAGAGCCCGCGGCCCTGCTTCATCTTGGCTTTGATCTGCGCTTCGTGATCCATCTGATAATGCTCCGGCAAGAGCTTCCCGATGGTGCCGATCGGGCTCATCTCGGTCATCCCCCAGGCATGGATGACTTCGACGCCGTAATCTTCCTCGAAGGCGCGCAGTACGCTTTCGGGAATGGCCGAGCCGCCGATGGCTACGCGCTTCAATGTTGTCGGCTTCAGTTTGTTCTCGCGCAGGAAGCCGAGGAGCCCTTGCCACACGGTCGGCACAGCGGCGGTGAACGTGACCTTCTCGCCTTCCAGCAATTCGTAAACGCTGGCGCCATCGAGTTTTGCGCCTGGCATGACGAGCTTGGCGCCGCACATCGGCGCGATGAAGGCAATCGCCCAGGCGTTGGCGTGGAACATCGGCACGACCGGCAGCACCACATCGTTGGCCCCGCAACCGAACACGTCGGTCTGGTTGGCCGCCATTGCGTGCAACACGTTCGAGCGGTGCGAGTAGAGCACGCCCTTGGGATCGCCGGTGGTGCCTGAGGTGTAACAGAGTCCGCAGGCCGTGTTCTCATCGAACCCGCCCCACTGCGCATCCTGGGAATGACCGGCGATGAAGTCTTCGTAAGCGATGAGCGGCACCGATGATTGCGGAAGATGCGCGCGGTCGGTGAGCACGACGTAGGTTTTCACCGTCTTCAGCAGAGGCGCGATCTTTTCCACGATCGGCATGAACGTGGTGTCGAAGAACAGCACCTTGTCCTCTGCATGGTTGATGATCCAGGCGATCTGCTCGGGGAAAAGACGCGGATTGGTGGTGTGCAGCACAGCGCCCATGCACATGGCGCCGTACCAGGCCTCGAGATGGCGTTCGCTGTTCCAGGCGAGCGTCGCGACCCGGTCGCCGGGCGCAATGCCGGCGTCGCGCAGCGCGTTCGTCACCTGCTTGGCCCGGCGCCAGATGTTGCCGTAGTTGGTGCGCGAGAGCGCGCCTGTCTCGATGCCGCGGGTCACGACCTCCCGGCGCGGGTAGCTGGCCTTGGCATGGTCGAGGATTCTGTCGACCGTCAGCGGCCAGTCCTGCATGAGCCCAAGCATCAAACGCCTCCCGTTTCTTTTGTTGGGAGGATAAAGCGACAGCCTGGGCTCAGCGTCAAATCTTCAAGGCTTGAATTTGTCGCGTACGAGCCCGGAGAGGTCGATCAGGGATAAAGTCGGCTCTTCGCCCACGCCTCGCCCGGCGCGCCGCGGGTGAAAACCAGCCGGTCGTGCAGGCGGAACGGTCGGTCGCGCCAGAATTCGATGCTGAGTGGGATCAGTTTGTAGCCGCGCCAGTGTGGCGGACGTGGAATCGCGTCAACCCCATACTTCAGCGCATACTCGGCAATGCGCTTCTCCAGAGCGAGGCGATCCTCTAGCGGCTGCGATTGCGCGCTGGCCCAGGCGCCGAGGCGCGCGCCGCGGTTGCGGCTCTGAAAATAGGCGTCCGCCTCCGCGTCGGACACGAAGGAGATGACGCCGCGCGCGCGCACCTGGCGCTTCAGGCTCTTCCAATAGAAGACTACCGCCGCACGTTGGTTTGCCGCCAGTTGCATTCCCTTCGCGCTTTCGGAATTGGTGTAGAAGACGAAGGCCCCGTCCTCGAAACTCTTCATCAGCACCATGCGCACATCGGGAAAGCCCGAAGCGTCAGCGGTGGCGAGCGCCATGCCGTTGGGATCGTTCGGCTCCTTCTCCTTGGCCTCCTTGAACCAGCGCTCGAACAGCACGAACGGCTCATTCTCGGCGAACAGCGTCGCGTCGTCCGGCGGCGGCTCGCGCGCCGGATCGTATGTGGGCGAAGGCGGGATCAGGTCGTCGCCGGACAAGGAATCGTGCTCCCCTTCTGTCTCGACCCGATATAAGCCCTCGGAGACACATGTCCCACAACACGTTCGGCCACCTTTTCCGCGTCACCACTTGGGGCGAGAGCCACGGACCGGCGATAGGCTGCGTTGTCGACGGTTGCCCACCGGGACTGCCGTTGAGCGCCGCCGACATCCAGTTCTGGCTGAACCGGCGCGCGCCGGGCACGAGCCGGTTCGTCACGCAGCGGCGGGAGCCGGACGAGGTCAAGATCCTTTCCGGCGTCTTCGAGGATGACCGCACCGAGGGCCCGCTGACGACCGGAACGCCGATTTCGCTCATCATCGAAAACATCGACCAGCGCGGCAAAGACTACGACGACATCCGCGATCTCTACCGGCCCGGACACGCCGACTATGTCTACGACGCGAAATACGGATTGCGCGATTATCGCGGCGGCGGGCGCTCGTCGGCGCGCGAGACGGCGGCGCGCGTCGCCGCAGGCGCTGTAGCGCGGCGCGTGCTGGGCGATGACATCCGCATCCGCGCCGCCGTTGTGCAGGTCGGCAAGATCGCGATCGACCGCGCGCGCTGGGACTGGTCGGAAACAGAGAACAATCCGTTCTGGTGCCCAGACGCCGAGACGGCGAAGCGGTGGGAAACGCTGCTCGACGACACGCGCAAGGACGGCAATTCGATCGGCGCTGTCGTCGAAGTGGAGGCCACTGGCGTTCCCGCGGGTTGGGGCGCGCCAGTCTATGGCAAGCTCGACGCCGAGATCGCCGGCGCGCTAATGAGCATCAATGCGGTGAAGGGCGTCGAGATCGGCGCCGGCTTCGGCGCAGCGACTCTGACCGGCGTCGAAAACGCCGACGAGATGCGCGCGGGCAATGACGGCAAGCCTGTCTTTCTCTCCAATGCCGCCGGCGGCGTGCTGGGCGGCATCTCTACCGGCCAGCCCGTCGTTGCGCGGCTCGCGATAAAGCCCACCTCCTCGATTCTGACGCCGCGCCAGACCATAACGCGCGACGGGCAGAACGCCAACGTCTCCACCAAGGGCCGCCACGATCCCTGTGTCGGGATTCGGGCAGCGCCTGTGGCGGAAGCCATGCTCGCCTGCGTGCTTGCGGATGCGAAATTACGCCATCGCGGCCAGGCGGGAGAAGCCTGACGCCGCCGCTTCACGGTTCCGTCTTGCCACTCTCGTCGTTTGCCGCCATGCGCTGACCTCAAAGACGGCTGAGCGCGGATGCGCTCGCGGAGGGTCGTGCATGGCCGAAACAGTACAAGAGCGGCAGAAGGGCATTCTCGGACTGATTGAGCGAGCGGGCAACAAGTTGCCCGACCCGGTGTTCATCTTCTTCTGGCTGATCGGCATTCTGATTGTCGGTTCGGCGATCGCGGCGGCCGTTGGCTATTCGGCCGTTCATCCCACGCAACTGGACGAAGCCGGCAATCACGTCGTCATCACTGCAACGAGCATGCTTTCGCCCGAGAACATCCAGCGCCTCTGGGTCGACATGCCCGAGACGTTCACCCACTTCCATCCCCTGGGTTACGTGCTTGTGGTGATGCTGGGCGCGGGCGTTGCCGAGCGGTCGGGCCTATTCGCCAGCGCTATGCGCGCAGGTGTGAAAGATGCGCCGAAATTCCTGCTGACGCCCGCGGTCGCCTTCGTCGGCATGATGGGCAATCTCGCCGCCGACGCGGCGTATGTTGTGTTAATCCCCTTGGCTGGCGTGCTCTATGCGGCGGCCGGACGCCATCCGATCGCCGGCATCGCCGCAGCGTTCGCTGGGGTCTCCGGCGGCTTCTCCGCCAATCTGCTGCCGGGACAGCTCGATGCATTGCTGTTCGGCATCACCGAAGCAGCGGCTGAACAGATCGTGCCAGCCTGGGACGCCAATATCGCCGGCAATTGGTTCTTCATCGCTGCGATGCTGGTCGTGTTTCTGCCGGTGATCTGGGTCGTAACCGATTTGATCATCGAACCGCGGCTCAAACGCTACTCCCAACCGGATGGCGAGGCGATGAGCAATCTCGGCGACGCCAATGCGCCGCTGACCAAGGATGAGAAAAAAGGCCTGGGCCGGGCCGGCCTTGCTTCGCTGCTCGTCGTCGCGCTGTGGGCGGCGTTCGTGTTCATGCCGGGGACGCCTTTGATCGATGAGGAAGCGGCGATCCCGCAGGCACGCCTTACTCCCTTCTACCAATCCTTGGTGGCTGGATTTTTTGTGCTCTTCCTGGCGGCAGGTTGGGCCTATGGCGCAGCCGTCGGGACAGTGAAGAACCATCGCGACGCCGTTAAGATGATGGCCGGCGCCATGGGTGATTTGGCCTACTACCTGGTGCTCGCCTTCGCCGCTGCGCACTTCGTGGCGATGTTCAACTGGTCGAATTTAGGGCTCATCTTCGCCGTGCAGGGCGCCGGTGCGATCGAGCAATCTGGCCTGCCATTGCCCATGCTGCTGGTGCTCATCGTGCTGTTCGCAGCGGCGATAAATCTGTTCGTCGGATCAGCGAGCGCAAAATGGGCGCTGATGGCGCCGGTGCTGGTGCCGATGATGATGCTGCTCGGCGTCAGTCCGGAAATGTCGACCGCGGCCTATCGCGTTGGCGACGGCGCGACAAACATCATCACGCCGCTCATGGTCTACTTCCCGCTGGTGCTCACGTTCTGCCAGCGCTGGCGCACCGATTTCGGCCTCGGCAGCCTCACGGCGACGATGATCCCATACTCGCTCTGGATTCTGATCGTCGGTCTCGGCCTGACGTTCGCCTGGGTCTATGCCGATCTGCCGCTGGGACCGGGAGCGTCCGTCGATTATTCGATGCCTGCGCGGACGGTTGCGCCCACGCCCTAGGGCACACGGCTCATGCCGTAGCCGGCGCGCCACCGGCGACCGGCCCGGCCTGTGGGGCCGGCTTCCCCGCATGCGCACTTTCGCGCACGGTGCGGGCGATGTGATTGGCGATCGCCGCCGCCACCTCGGGCTGATCGAAATAGGTCGTGTGGATCAGGCTGTCCCAAGTCATCGCGTCAGTGGTAAGCGAGGTGAGCGACGCGCTGGAATCGCCGCCGACGGTGAACAGCGCCCAGCGATATTTGTCGATCAGCGCGCCCGCGGCGCCGTTGGCCTTTTCCTGCATCCGCGACGCACATTCGCCGGTGATGACGTAGTCCTGCGTGGTGTACGTGTGCGACCGCGGCGCGACATTACATAGAATCTGGTCGCCGTCGCGCCCCATCGCCACGCCGCGCATCACGCCGCCGACGAAACGATTCATCGAGCCGCGCACGCCAATCTCCTGCGCGCCGCCGACCAGGAAACGATAGCCCAAATAGACGCTCGTAAAAATCGCAGGGGCGACCAACAAGCTCATCACGGTCACTGCGATAATGTTACTGGTGACATCGTCATCGGCGCCCGTGGTGTTGAAATCAAGCAAGTCCGCCATGCCGAAGGCGTAGAGCACCGGATTGGCCAGTCCAATCGCCAGCACAATGAGCACGCCCAGAGAAACGGCGAACGCGCGCGAGCCGCGGAAAAACGATCCGCGGGGAAATGGCTCCAGTTTGAGCTCTTCCACGCGCTGCAGGAAGGCGATGGCTTCGTCGTTGTCATGCCAGATGCTGAACACGGACGTTCGGGTCCTGCCCCCGGTGCGCGGACGCAGAATGCGCCGGATGCCTTGCCGCGACATGTGCAGCATGAACAGCGTGCAAGGGCCTACCAGCAATATGTAAATGAGGGTGGCGTAGAATTCCTCCGTGCGGGTCATGTCCATCGTACTTTCGCCGGTCACGAGGCCGAAGATCAGGTAGCTCGCAATCAGCGGAAACACGATCGCGCTGGCCCACGCGATGATCACGAACAGCACGCCGGCGACGCGCTGCGGCGTGCCTGTCTTCACGTTGAAGAACGGGGTGCCGACCGTGGTGAGGCTGTCGAACTTCTCGCGCTCGGCGGTGCGCCGGAGGCCCCATTTCAACAGCACCGCCGCATCGTTGGCGACATTGCCGCCATGGCTGTGGCCGATGACATGAATGCTGTCGTATTTGTTGTAGAGCCCGCGCAGGCGCGCGGCGAGCTTGTTGGCGCCACGCTCGCGGTCCCAGGCGCTGTTGGCGCCCGACCACAGATGCGGCACGATCTCGGCTTTGAGGCCCTGCGCGCTCAGATTCTGTTGTAGCCGCTGGCTGAATTGCGAGCCGCGCTGAAACCACTTTTCGCCGTCCGGACCGGTGGCCGTATCGCCGGTGCCGTGAACCGTAACGATGGCGACCTTGCTTTCTGACATGGGCCACTCCCCCTGGGCGCGCCAGCTAAGCACCGGCCCTTGGCGGGGGCAATCGCGCGCACCTGGACGTGATCGGGGATTACGCCCATACTGGGTCCGCGGGCTCATCCAGCGGGCGCCCGCTCAGGCGATTGTCGTCCAAGTCCCGTTCCCGGCCCCGCTTGGGGTAAGGAGCGCACGATGACGAGCAGCCACATCGATACCCAGCTTGAACAATTGTTTGGCCCGCTGCGGCCGACGCGCTGGGTGACGCGCGAGCGGCCCAAGATCGATCGCATCGCCTGTCCGTGGCTCATCCGCCGCTTCGTCGATCCGCGCGCCGAGTTTCTCTATGCGCCGACGGCGAAAGTGTTCGAAACAGCCGCGCGCGAAGCGGCCGTCGCCTACGACATTCCCGGCGCGCCGTTCAGCCATATCGGCGAGCAGTGTAGTTTCGACGCCTTCATATCCCGCTTCGATTTGCGCGATCCCGCGCTCGCCGTCGTCGCGCAGATCGTGCGCGGGGCCGACACTGACGCGCACCATCTCGCGCCCGAGGCCGCAGGGCTGCACGCCATATCGCTCGGCCTGTCGCTGAACTATCCCGACGATCACGCCATGTTGGAGCAAGGCTTGGTCGTCTATGACGCGCTTTATGCGTGGGCTGGCAAGGCGCGGGGCGTGCGCCACAACTGGCAGCCGGCGGCCTAGCCGCGGGCTGAGGAGGCGATGCGGCTCTTCAGCATAATCTGAAACGCCGGGTCATGGGTGAGTCGCCGGACGATGACGTCCGGCGCCCCTTCGTCCACCAGGGCGGCGCTGAGCGAGGCCCAATCGGCGTAGCGCCTGGTATCGGCCAATTCGTAGGCGCGCGTGCGCAGCGCGCCGAGCGCATCGTCTTTGTCTGGCATTGCGCAGCGAACGCGCGTATCACTTGACCGTTCCCGTGGGGTTCCGTCGCATGTTACCAAAGCGCAAGAAAACTGTGAGTTCCTTGTCTTTGCGGAGCAGCCTCGCCGCCTTTGGCCGACAGGCGCGAGCAACATACCGGCATGCCCGTGTCGGGCTCTGGCGCTTCAAGCGCAGCCCCGCGCAGCAGGATCGCGCGACGATGTACGCGACCTTTGCTTTCATTGGTCTTTTCGCGTTGGGCAGCGTCGATGCGATTGTCACCGGCGGCGCTGATTTCGGACCGAGTGCTGCCTATGCCGGCGAGTATCGTTCGGCGCCTGTCGTCATGGCGGCCGTCACGCCCGCCTCTGCTGCGCCGATTGAAGATGCGGCGGCGGTGAAGGCTGTCTTGCCGGAGGCGGTGGATTACAGCGTCACCAGCGAAGTGCTGCTGGGCGGGCCCGAAATCGTCATCGGCGACGACATCGTTATCGAGGGTCTGACGGCGGAACTGGCCTCCGCGCTCTAGTCCGCAGCAAACGCCGGAACCGGCCTGCAGGCGCCTCCGTTTTGACAGCGGAGAACGTCGCCCGTGTTCGAAGATAATCCCGCTCAAAAGGAACGCGCCATTGGCCTCGCGGCGCTCGCCGCCATTGGCTTTGGCGGCGCGATGGCGGTGGACCTGTTGGTCACAGGCGGTTTCGATTTTGGCCCCGGTCGGACGGCGTACGACCGCGAGCAGCCGGGCGCTTACGTCCGTATGGTGGATGCGGCGGAGTATGTGAGCAGCAGCATTCCCTCGATGAGTTGGTTCTCTCGCCCGCCGGACACTTCTCAGTCGGAGGAACGGCTAGTTGGCGCCGATGACGGAACCGCGCCGCCGGATATGGCCGAGAGTGACAGCTCCGGCGGCGATGATCTCTATCGTCAGATCGCGGCGCTCTATGCCGACAGCGAGGACGGCTTTCGCGAAGAACCTGTTTATCAGGACGCGCCCGCGATCGACGCCGGAGAACCCTACGCGCAGGAAGATCACGAAGAGCCGGTGTACGAAGACGAATACCCGAGCATCAGCGACGACAAGATCACCGCTTCCGAAACCGAGTCACCTTGGTGAGGAAAGCGAGTTCGGTCTCTTCGACATCGAACCCTGCTTCGCCAAATAGCGCCGCGAAATCCTCTTTCAGATAGGACGTGAAGTAGGGCTCGTGGAATCCGACGGGGAAGTATTCCAGCATGCGGTCGAGGTCGGCGGCGTCCCCGGTCTGAATGGAGTCCGCCAGTACGAATGCGCCTCCGGGTTTGAGAATGCGCGCAATTTCGCGCGCAGCATCCCGGCGCACGCGCGGCGGCAGTTCGTGGAAGAGATAGACGCATGTCGCCGCGGCGAAGGTCTCGTCTTCGAATGGCGCCTGCTCGATGGCGCCATTCACGATCTCGACTTGGGTCCAGCTTGCCAGACGCTTGCGCGCTTCGGCGCAATAGGCCGGCGAAAGGTCGAGCCCCGTTGCGGGAATGCGCGGGAAGGCCGCCATCACCTGGCGCAGGAAACGGCCATTGCCTGAGGCGATGTCAAGGTACTTCACCTTGCGCTGATCGGTGCCGCGAATGGCGCGCGCAAGCGAGCCCAGCACAATGCGGCGCATCGCATCGGCCGCGCCGCCGAACAGAATCTCCACCTGCGTGTCGTAGAGCTTGGCGCTGTCTTGGCTCAGCCAGCCGCCGGTCTGGTAGTGGAAATTCTGCAGGTAGTAAGCCGGATAGCGGCTGTCGCCCTTCGCTTGGTCGCGCACTTCCGTGCCGTCGCGCTCGAGCCGGCGCTGATCGACCCGGGGCAGGTCGCGGAAGAAGCTGGCGGAGTTGCGCAGCGCGGCTATTGCGCGTTCGAGACGAATATCGTCCGGCGCCGGATACAGGCCCGCTTCGATGTTCGCCCGATCCTTGGCGAACAGTTCGAGAAACGCAGCGCGAATGCGAATGGCGTCTCCTTCGGGCGATTGTGGTTCGAACTTCGGTTCGCCCGGCCGGTTGAACGGGCCGGAAATGCGTCGCGCCAGCAAATATTGGCTCATGTACCACGCCACGCGCGCGCCTTGCGCTGCGGCGTAACGGGCGCGGCCAAGATCGCGTATCAGGGACATGGGACGACTCTAGCGGGCTTTGCGGCGCCGTCGAGACGGCGCTTTGCCTCGCTCGCGTTAGCTCCGTTGGGGAACTGTGGCCGACAAAGAGCGAAGCGTTCACTTCGCTCGCTTGCTTTTCCGATATTTCGCCGGCGGTTTTTCGAGCGGCGCAGGCCACCGCGTAATGCGCTTGATCAAACCGGCCATCTTCAGTCTGCCCTCGGGCCGCGTCTTGTTGCGTACCGAAACTTTGGCGACATGCACGGTGTTGTCGTCGCCTGAGTGGAGCGGATGCCACCAGTGAAGGTCCTTGCCTTCGCTGACGAGGCGATAGGCGCAAGTGCGCGGCAACCAGTCCAGTTTCGACACGTTCTTCGGCGTGAGCTTCACGCAATCGGGAACGTATTGCTTGCGGTTCTCGTAGTCGCTGCAGCCACAGGTCTTGGTGTCGAACAGCTTGCACGAAACATCGGTGAGATAAAGTTCGCCTGTGTCTGCGTCCTCGATCGAGATGACGCAGCACTTGCCGCAGCGGTCGCAGAGCGCCTCCCATTCGCGCTCGCTCATCTCGGCGAGCGTCTTCCTGCGCCAGTAGCCATCTTCGAGCGGCGCATTGTCGGCCTCCGCGTCACGCTTGCGGCGTGAATGGCGATAATCGAGGAGCGTGGTTTTGGCGCTCATCGCTCCAGCGCTCCCACGACCTCGACGTGCGGGCTCCAGCGGAATTGGTCGACTGGCGTGATGCGGGTCAGCGTAAAGCCGTGCTCGACCAGAATCCTCACGTCGCGGGCGAAGCTGGCGGGATCGCAAGAGACGTAAGCGAGCTTGCGGATGGGCGCCCGGGCGATCTGTTCGGTCTGTTGGCGCGCGCCCGAGCGCGGCGGATCGATCACGGCGCCGTCGAATTTCTTCATCTCCAAGCTGGAGAGCGGCGTACGCAACAGATCGCGCCGCAGCGTGCTGACCTGCTTCAGCGCCCCGCCTGCGCCATCGGCGGCTTTCTTCAGAGCCGCCAGCATCTCGTTGTCGCCCTCGGCGGCGAGCACCTCGACGTGTTCGGCGATGCGCAGCGCAAACGTGCCGACGCCGGAGAAGAGATCGACCACGCGTTTGGCGCCCTGCAGGGCGTCCAGCGTCAATTGCGCGAGCGATTCTTCACCGAATGCGGTTGGCTGCAGGAAAGCGCCCGGCGGCGGGCTGACAATGGCGCGACCCATGCGCAAGGTCGGCTTCGCCCGCTCGATGAGCGGATCGCCGTCGAACGAGAGACGCGCAAGATTGAGCGCATTCGCCTCAGCGATCAGGTTTTCCAATGCAGCGCGATGCAGGAGATCGACGCGGCCAGCGCCCTTGATCGACACGTCGACGCCCGCATCAGTCAGCAAACATTGCATGGTGATCTCGCCACGTGCGGGCAGTGCGAGCTCTGCAAGCGCGCCGAGCCTTAGCACCGTCGCTTCGAGCCGCGGCGCGAGCACGGGGCATTGCGTGATGGGCGTCAGCCGCGCGCCGCCGCGTTCGATAAAGCCGATGCGAACCTGGCTGTTCTGGCGTGCGGCGTGGAGCGCAGCGCGGCGGCGTCCCTCGCCCCAGGCTTGGATCACCGGCCCAACATGCGCACCGCCCAGGCCGCGCTTGGCCAGCGCATCGACGACCTGCGCACGCTTCCAGGCCAGGTAAGGCTCGTCGCGCCAATGCTGAAGCTGGCAGCCGCCGCAGCGGCCAAAGTGACGGCATGCCGCCGCTTGGCGCTCGGAGCTGGGCCTGACCACTTCCAGCACCTCCGCCCGCCCGCCTGCGACGCGAGCGCGCACCTCTTCGCCGGGCAAGGCGTAGGGAGCATAGATCGGGCCGGTTTCTCCCTCAGCGGTTGCATCGCCACGCGCGCCCATCGCCGAAATGGCGAGAATTCGTTCCTCAGCGGCCGGAACACCGGGCTTCCCCGCTTGGTGCGGCCGCGATCTGGAGAGGCGACTTATCCGCTTCATGCACCGTTCAGACTGATTCTGCTTCTCTCTCACCCTGAAATACAGGGAGCGCCTCAATGCGTAGTCATGTTCTTGCAGCCGCCGCGATGGCGACCGTGTTGACGGCGTTTGCCCAACCGGCAGCGGCTCAGCAATACCGCAGCTATCACGACGAGCACGTTTACAATTCCCAACAGTGCGAACGCTCACGCCAGAACCGCACTGCTGGGGGCGCCGTGATCGGCGGCGTCATCGGCGCTTTGCTCGGCCGCGAAGTGGCCGACCGTGGCGTGCGCGGCGAAGGCGCGGGCCTCGGCGCTGTGGTTGGCGCGGTGGCCGGCGGCGCTATCGGCCGCTCGACAGCGCGGTGCGATTCCGTACGCGAAGGTGCGTACGATCCCTATTACGGCCGCCCCTATGCCGAAGGCGACGGCTATTATCGCGGCGATGACGACGATCTTTACGGCGGCCCGTACGAAGACGACGGTTACTACCGTCAGGGCCAATACGAAGAAGATTGCCGCATGCGTGAGCAGGTCTATCGCGACCGCTACGGCCGCCGCCGCGTTGAAGACGTCTACATGTGCCGCGGCTATGACGGCGTGTGGCGCCGGGCATAATTCTCCAAGGTGAACCCACCTGGTACGCAAAGACTGAAACCCCGGCGTCCCAGCGCCGGGGTCTTTCTTTGCGTTCAGCGTCTGAGATGCGCGAGGCGTTCGAGGTTGCCGTCGCCGCCACGAATGGGTGAATCGATCTCAGCGATGACGCGGAAATGCTCCAGCCCGTCGAGCGCAGCGATGGCGGAGTGCGCGGCGGCGCGCGCAGCGGCTTCATCGAGCACGCCGGCCTTGCCCGGCCCCGCTTCGAATTGCGGCTTGATCAGCACCACGGCGTCGGCGTGCTCGGCGGCGAGCGCAAACGGCGCAGTCAACACTTTTGCCGCGCTGATGAAGCTCGCGTCGCAGACGATCAGCGACGGCGGCTCGGCAATCTGCGCGCGCGTAAGCGATCGCGCATCTGTACGTTCAAGACTTATGGCGCGGGTATCTGCGCGCAACGTCGCGTGCAGCTGATCGCGGCCGACATCGACGGCGTAAACGCGTCGCGCGCCGCGTGCGAGTAGCACTTGGGTGAAGCCGCCGGTCGACGCACCCACATCCAGACAAATGCGGCCGGCGGGGTCGACGGCGAACGCATCGAGCGCCGCCGCGAGCTTGACGCCGCCGCGGGAGACCCATGGATGCGCCGGCGTCACCTCGAGCGCCGCATCCTCGGCGATCAGATCGGAGGCCTTGCTCACGACTGCGCCGTTAGCTCTGACGCCGCCCGCCTCGATGGCGGCGCGCGCCTTGGCGCGGCTCTGGGCCAGGCCGCGGGCGACAAGCAGCAGATCGGCGCGCATGCGGGGCATGCCCGCTCCTCGCGCGGGATTGACGCAAAGGCAAGGCCGCGAACGGCTTGCAGCATGACCCGCCGCTGCGCCAAGCTCGGGCGCAACGACGAGGGGGACATCCGATGAAGCTTTCACGCCGCGGCCTGATGGCCAATGCAGTCGCACTTGGCGCGCTCACCAGCGCCGGCGGCTGCGAGCGAATCTTCGGCGCGCGCAGGCCTGCCGATGCGCTCGCCGATCTCGACGCCACGGGTGTCGCCGCGGCGATCCGATCCGGGGACATCACCGCTGCTGAAGCGCTCGAAGCAGCGATCTCGCGCAGCGAAAGCGTCAATGGAGGGCTGAACTTCATCGCAACGCCGCTCTACGAGTATGGGCGCGCCCGCGCAGCAGAACAGCTCAGCGGTTCGTTCGCAGGCGTGCCGACCTTGATCAAAGATCTGATGCCGATGACCGGCCAGCCGACAAAGTACGGCAGCCGCGCGTTCGCCGAGAACATCGCCGAACAACAGCCGCCCTACATGGATGCGCTGCTGGCTGCGGGCCTCCTGCCGTTCGGCAAATCGACCACGCCGGAATTCGGGCTGACGGCGACGACGGAACCGTTGCTTGGCGGCGCTACCAAGAATCCGTGGGACGTTTCGCGCTCGTGCGGCGGCTCCTCCGGCGGCGCCGCAGTTGCGGTCGCGGCGCGCGTCGTGCCGATCGCGCATGCCAGCGACGGCGGCGGCTCGATTCGCATACCCGCATCCTGCAATGGCCTCTTCGGCTTGAAGCCCTCGCGCGGACGTAGCGTTGCGGGCGGGCGACCCGACAGCGGCATTGACATTTCCGTCAACGGCTGCGTCAGCCGCAGCGTGCGCGACACAGCGGCTTGGCTCGCAGCGACAGAAGCGAGCGGCGACGGCGCAGCGTTCGCCCCGGTCAGCGTGATGAGCGAACCGAATACGCAGCGCCTGCGCATTGCGCTCGATATTCCCAATGCGCTGGGCCACGAGCCGGACGCGGAGGTACGTGCGGCGGTGGAAGCAGCGGCCGAACTTTGCCGTTCGCTCGGTCACACCGTGAGCGAAGGTCGCCCGCAAGTGGACGGGCCGCAATTCTCGGCCGACTTCATCCTGCTCTGGGCCGCCGGCGCAGCCGAAGTCGTGCAGCTGGTGCAAAGCCAGGCCGGCGCCGACGCCCCGCTCGACCAATTGCTCGAACCGCTAACGCTGGAGTTGGCGGAACACTCGCGCACGCAGGGAATGCCGGCGCTCGAAGCCGCGATCGGACGCTTGCGCGCGGTCGAAGCGGCCTATGCCGCGTTTTTCGAAACTTCGGCCGACGTGTACCTGACGCCCGTGTTGGCAAAGCCTCCGGTGGCGCTTGGAACCATCGACGGCGCCAAGGGCATGGCCGCCTTCAACACGCTCTCGGACTATGTCGGCTACACGCCGCTGCAGAATATCGCCGGCGCGCCGGCCATGAGCGTGCCGCTCGGCTGGTCCGCAGGCGGGTTGCCGATCGGCGTCCATTTCTCCGCCGCCAAAGGTCAGGAAAAGCGCCTGCTGGAACTTGCCTACGAGCTGGAACGGGCGCAGCCATGGGCCGACCGCAAGCCGGGGGTGAACGCAGCCTGAGAATCTGTTCCACACTCCCGCCCTGTTTGGGAGCTACCGGCAGCCCATGAAATTCCGCGCCGTTCTTTGCGCTCTGCTGATGGCGTCAGCCGCGTTGCCGGCGGCGGCGCAGCAACAGCCGCCGCGCCGTCAGTCGCAGCAACAGCCGCAAGGACAAACCACGACGCCGGCGCGGGGCGAGGAATGGTATCGCGGCCAGTTGGTCGAGCTGTCCGAAGTGCTGGGCGGGGCGCACTACCTGCGCATCGTCTGCGACGGGCGTGGCGATCAGCGCTGGCGCGATTACATGCGCGGCGTGATCCAGCGCGAGCCGCAATATAATGGCGTGCTGGTCGAAGGCTTCAACCGCGGCTATCGCCAGGAAGAAGCGCGCTTCCCCGTCTGCGATCAAACCACGCGGCAGATGGAAGCCGAACTCCGCGCCCGCGGCCTGCGCATCGCGCAGGGCTTGAGCGCACGCCACGCGGGCCAGTAGCGGTGGCCGCTGACGATCCTGAACTCAAGGGCCGCGCGCTGCAGCTCATTCTCGATGCGTGGGACACGGCTTTGGCCGAAGGCGCGGAGGCTGAGGTGATTGCGTCGGTGGCGATCTATGCGGCGCTCGCCGACATGGTCGATCGCTACGGCGAAGATGCGGTGGCGGAGTTCTGCGCGACATTGCCGGAACGCGCACGGCGCGGCGAGTTCACACTGCGGGCGAACGAGCCTTAACGCGTCGCCCAGGTTTCTTCCAACCACTTGAGTTCAGGCGATCCCTGCTCCGCCTTTTGCGCACGCGCCAAAAACAGATGTCGCGCGATCTCGGCTTGGCATTCGATGTTGTAGGCGCGGAGCTTGGGTGTGTGCGGCGTATAGCAATAGGCGCCCTTGCCCAGCGCGCGAAGCTTGGCGCCGGCGAGCAAGACGCCGCGCGCGGCTTGCCAGACGTGCGTGAGTTCGTGGATGAACCAGCCCTGGTCCCAGATTGGCGCTGTCGCGAAATCACGCGCGGCGCGCCATTTCGAGAACACGATGGTGCGCCCGATCGGCACCATGGCGCCGAAGCCCAGCGCCGGCGCCTGGAAGATGCGCACCTTCTCCCAGCGGATTTCGTCGCCAAAAACGCTGCGGCCGAGCACAATTTCGCCGCTCGTCAGCGCCCGGCTTTGGCCGGGCTTCATCAGGTCTTCGGCCTTCTCCACACCGCCCAATGTGGAGGGAAAAGTGCGGCCCGGCGAGGGTGACGCACATTATTTTCGCGCAGCCCTGCGGCTCATGTTGTGAGTCAGTCAGCGCGAAAATAGTGTGTGTCACTCATGGCGCCGTTCGAAATCATCGTTGGCCGGATCGAGACGCTGGCGCTCGACGCCGTCGTCAACGCCGCCAACCGGCAGCTGGCGCCCGGCGCGGGCGTCGATGGCGCGCTGCGTGCTGCGGCGGGGCCGCGGCTGACGGAGGCGACGTCGAGAATCCCGCCGATCCTCACCGGCGAAGCGGTGATCACGCCGGGCTTCGACGCGCCGATGAAGTTCATCATTCACACCGCGGCGCCGATCTGGACCGAGCCTGGCCCCGAAGGCGCGAAAGTGGCCGGGCTGGCGAAGTGCTACACCTCGTCGATCAAGATGGCGGCGTCGCGTGGGTTCGAGTCGATCGCGTTTCCGTGCTTGGGCACCGGCATCTACGGCTGGCCCCGCGGTTTCGCCTGCGGCATCGCAGTGGCGGCGTGCGAGCAGGAATTGCCGAACGCGCCGAAGCTGAAGCGCGTCGTGTTCTGCTGCTTCGCGGAAGATGACGCGAAGATTTATCGGGATGGGTTGGGGGTGTGTTAGGTCCTCTCCCCTTGTGGGAGAGGACAGCGTTTGCGCAGCAAACGCAGGTGAGGGGTGGCAGCGCGAATGCCGGAAAGTGCTGCGCCAGCACCCCGCCTCTGACCTTCGCTAGCGCTCAGGTCTGTCTCCGCCCACAAGGGGCGGAGACCTTCGCATCACACACCAGCAACGCGCCAGGCGAGTGAGGCGCCGGCGTGGAACGGCACTATTTCCGTACCGCCGGCGCTTACGCGGGCGGGGACGGATTGATGTTCGCGTTCGAGTGTTATCCGCCCTTCGTTGAGAGGCAGCCCATAGAAGCGCGGGCCGTGCTCCGACGCGAAAGCTTCGAGGCGGTCGAGCGCATCTTCTTCGTCGAAGACCTTCGCGTAGCTTTCAAGCGCGTGCGGCGAGCTGAAGACGCCCGCGCAGCCGCAAGCCGTTTCCTTGGCGCTCACGGCGTGCGGCGCTGAATCGGTGCCGAGGAAGAACTTGGGAGACCCTGATGTTGCGGCTTTGCGCAGCGCCAAGCGGTGGTGTTCGCGCTTGGCGACGGGCAGGCAATAGAAGTGAGGGCGGATGCCGCCTTCAAACATGGCGTTGCGATTGTAGTCCAGGTGATGGGCGGTGATCGTCGCCGCGAGCGTGGCCGGACCCTCGGCAACGAAATTCGCCGCCTCTTCCGTCGTGATGTGCTCGAGCACAATTCTAAGCGCAGGAAAGTCGCTGAGCAGCTTTGAGAGGATGCGCTCGATGAACACGGCCTCGCGGTCAAAGATATCGACGCTCCTGTCAGTCACTTCGCCGTGCACCAGCAAAGGCATGCCGATGCGCTGCATCGTCTCTAGCGCCGCGCGAATGTTCTTGATGTCCGTCACGCCTTGACTGGAATTGGTCGTCGCGTGCGCGGGATAGAGTTTGCACGCCGTGAAGACGCCAGCGGCGAAACCGCGCTCGATCTCGGCGGCGTCGATATCGTCGGTCAGGTAGCAGGTCATCAACGGGGTGAACGATAGCCCCGACTCAAGCGCCGCCAGGATGCGCGATCTGTAGGCCTCAGCCGCGGCCACCGTGGTCACCGGCGGATTGAGGTTCGGCATGACGATGGCGCGCGCAAACTGCCGCGCCGTGAAGTTGACCACGCCCGCGAGCATTGGGCCGTCTCTGAGATGGACGTGCCAGTCATCCGGCCGGCGCATCACCAACATTCTCATCTCAAGCCTCCGGCGTGCAGCAGATCGAGCGCGGCCGCCTCTACCGCGTCGATGCTGATGTCGTCCAGTGCGGCGCGCGCGTCCAGGGCGGCTTCCTCGAAACTCTTGCCACGCAGAGTTCGCGTGCGCGGCCCTCGCGGGGCGCGGACGCGTTCGTCGGTGGGGCCGAAGAGCGTCAACGTCGGCGCGCCCATGGCGGCGGCGATGTGGGTCAGTGCATTGTCGTTGCCGATGCAAAGCGTGGCGCGTTCGGCGAGTGCTGCGGCGCCGAGCAGATCGAGGCTTGCGCCCAGATCAGCGGCAGACACGCCGTCAGCGTCCAGGCTTGACACAATCCGCGCCGCGATCTCCGCGTCGCGTCGCGCGGCGCTCAGCACGACGATGCGCGCCCTCGCCAACGGCCCGCTCGCCAGCCGCCGCGCGACAGCCGCGAAGCGATCATGCGGCCAGCGCTTCGTTTCGGCGTTGCCGCCGGGCGCGAGCAGCAGCAGCGCCGTTGCGTCGGACGCCAGCGCGGCGACCTGCCGGCGCGCGTCTTCGTTCACCCACACGACCGGCAAAGGCGCGCGCTCGGCGCCAATCGCGGCGCCCCAGGCTTCAATTCGATGCTGCAACACCGGTTGAGGCCCCAGCCGGAACACGCGCTTGGCGGGCATCAACCGTCCTGCCAGATCGCTGCGCGCGTCGATCAGCGCATCGCAGCGGTGACCTTGCATGCGCATCAGCGCCGCGAACGCGAGCGGATGTTCGCTCGGAAAACAGAGTTTCGCGACTGGCGCGCCGCGCATCAGCGCATTGACTTCCTCGTTGCCGAGAACGGTCAGATCGTCGGCCCCATTCACCACGTGCGCCAGAGCGCCGGTGGCTAGCACGGCCTCGCCAAGATCGTCGGGCGCGAGAAAGATGACCCAGGCCATGACGCCGGTTAGGCGGCGCGCCGGTAAATGTGAAGTCAACAAACCCAGCACAGCGGGGTTGCGGCTCTGAGCGGCGCAGCCCAAGTGGTCGCCATGACTCGCCCCGAGCGCCTCGCCCGCAGCCTGATCGCCGTCACCGGGCCGGATGCGCGCGAACTTCTGCAGAACCTGCTGACGCAGGATTTGGACAAGCTGGACGCCGTGGGCGTCGTCTATGGCGCGCTGCTTTCGCCGCAAGGCAAGGTCAGCGCCGACATGTTTGTTTGGCAGCGCGACGGCGACGTGCTGCTGGACGCGGATGCTGCTCGCGGCGCCGATCTGTTGCGCAAGCTCTCGCTGTATAAGCTCCGCGCCAAAGTCGCGCTCGACGATTTGAGCGCGTCGATCAGCGTATCGGTCAGCGATGAGCCGTTCGACGGCGCGGTTCCCGATCCCCGCCTGAACGCTCTCGGCTTCCGAAGCATTGCCTCCCGCACCGACGAGTTTGGTGAAAACCACGAAGCCCGCCGGATCGCGCTCGGCGTTCCCGATCTCGCGCGCGATGCGCAACCGGATGAAGTGTTCGCCGGCGAAGCGTTGCTGGAGGAACTCAACGGCGTCGCCTTCGACAAGGGCTGCTTTGTGGGTCAGGAGAATGTAAGCCGCATGAAACGGCGGGCGACGACGCGAAAAAAGTTTTGTCCCATCGTGTTCGAGGGCGAGGCCATCGCGTATGGAACGCCGATCCTCGCCGGCGCTGCCGAGATCGGTTCGGTGCGCGCCGGCCTGCCCGGTCGCGCCATCGCGCTGGTGCGCTTGGACCGCGCACTCGACGCCGCTGCGGCAGGGCAAAGCCTCACCGCCGCGAACCGCGAAATCCGGCTCGATCCGCCGCCTTGGCTGATACTTCCCCAACGCGAAGTCGCGCCCGGCTGAAAAGCGCATGGAGAGGCGGATTGACGCCTCCCGGCTCCCGGGTCTAACCGCGTGCGGCGCAGCTACCTGCAGCGGCAAACGGGGACCACGCATTGACAGTCGCCATCTCCGCGACCGGCCTTTGGAAGCCTGAGAATTCGATCACCAACGCGGAACTGGTCGCGTCCTACAATGCCTATGTCGAGCGCTTCAACGCCGAGAACGCGGCTGAGATCGCGGCGGGCGCGAAGCAGGCGCTGCTGCCATCGAGCGTCGAGTTCATCGAGAAGGCGTCCGGCATCAAGCATCGCTACGTGCTCGACAAGGAAGGCTCGCTCGATGTGAACCGCATGGTCCCGCGCATTGCCGAGCGGCCGAACAGCGAGATTTCGCTGATGGCGGAAGTCTCGGTGGCCGCCGCCAGGCAGGCGCTCGAACGCGCCGGGCGCGATGCCGGCGACATCGGCGCCGTGATCTGTTCCTGCTCGTCGTTGCAGCGGCCCTATCCGGCGCTGGCGATCGAGGTGCAGGACGCCCTCGGCGCCGGCGGCTTCGGCTACGACATGAACGTGGCGTGCTCCTCGGCGACGTTTGCCATCCAGAACGCGATCGACATCGTGCGCGCGGGGCATGCGCGCTCGGCTTTGGTGGTGAACCCCGAATTGACCACGGGGCACCTCAATTTCCGCGACCGCGAAACCCACTTCATTTTCGGCGACGCCTGCGTCGCGGTGCTGGTCGAGCGGGCCGAGATCGCGCCGAAAGGCGCCTGGATGGTGCTGGGCTCGAAGCTGAAGACGCAGTTCTCCAACAACATCCGCAACAATTTCGGCTTCCTGAACCGCGCCGACGAAGCCCACCGCGACGATCCCGACAAGCTGATCACCCAGCAGGGCCGCAAAGTATTCAAGGAAGTGGTGCCGCTCGTCTCGGCGATGATCCTGGAGCACATGAAGGAGCTCGGGCTGAAGCCCAGCGACATGCGCCGGCTCTGGCTGCATCAAGCCAACTCGAACATGAACCGGCTGATCGCGGAAAAAGTGCTCGGCCATGAAGCGAGCCAGGACGAGGCGCCGACCGTGCTCGACGTCTTCGGCAACACCGCCGGCGCCGGCTCGATCATCGCCTTCCATCTGCACAGCGACGATCTCAAAACCGGAGACAAAGGCCTCATCTGCTCGTTCGGCGCCGGCTATAGCGCCGGCTCGATCTTTGTGCAGAAGGCGGCTTGAGGAAAAAGCGCCGCCTTGTTGGGCGGCGCTTTTCAGGCAATCGGAAGGTTGCTCTCAGACGCCTAATCGTTCTGCATCATCTCCCCGCGCGTCACCGGCGAGTAGAGGTCGGGCATGGCATTAAGGTGAAGCAGCAGAAACAGCACCGCCGCGCGTCCGTCGGCGTCGGAGGCGGGCGCGGCGAGCGTGGCCCGATTGTTGATGTTGCCCGACTGGAAATCGATCCGCCCGACGGGCGCGCCGTCACGCGTGATCACGTAGCCCTCGACAAGCCGTCGCGCCCACAGCGTTTCCTCGCGGAAGGCGGTGGGCAGCGCTTCGTAGGTCGCGCCTTGATAGACGAGCCGCGCGCGCAGGATCGCGTGCAGTTCGGCCTCATCGACATCGCGCTCAGCCGTCATGCCGAAATTGCCAATGCTGATGCGGCTTTCGTTGAACGCGGGTATGGCGACTTCCAGCGCATATTGCTCCGGCGGCTGGTCGTCGAACTCGCACGCATACGCCTGCGTCGTGCGCTGGTTCCAGTCGATCCCCCAAAGACTGTTGCCGTCCATCTTGATGCGGCAGACTCCGGCGAGCGCGTTGGTTTCGCCATGCACGAACCGGAAGTGCGTGGAAAAGCGCATGCGCGTTCGGGTGAAGACTGATGAGCTCGACGAAGTCCGCCGGACGATCAGTGAGTAGCCGCCCGCTGAAGAACCTGATTCAGCAAAGCCTGCGCGGGCGCCGCTGAGCTGAAGCGTCTCGACCGGCACGGCATATGGCGATGGCGCCGACTCCACTGGCGCCGCCGGAGCGGTTTCATCCTGCGCATATGCCGCGCCAGCGAACGCGGCGCACAGCGCCGCCAAGACCAATCGCTTCATGGAAGTCTCCCCGGAATCGCCCTCTCGGGTTCGATGCCATAGCAGGACCCGGCGCGCACCTCTGTAACGTTCGCGACACTTGCGTTGCCCTGAGGCAGCGCAACATCCGAGCTAAGTGATGGCCAATCGAAATTCGCGCCCCGCCGCCCGGTAGCGTTCAAATGTGATGGCCATGAGCGACTTCGATAGTTTCTCTCCGCCTAAATGTTGCATGCCGCCGACGACCTGGAGGGGCCATTGAGATAGCCGCGCTTCCGCATCCGGATTGCGCGCCATCGTCGCCAGCAAGACATCCAAACTCTCGCGGAAGCAGTTTTCCGCCTCGGCTGTCCGCCGCCTCGCGGCCAAGGCTCGAACCAACGCTCCCCGCGCGTGGAAATAGGCGCCCTCCGCGTTGCGCGTTGCCGCGAAGACACCGTTCGCCTGCACAAGGCCCCTCGCGCATTTCGCCGCTTCTTCTGCACGGGCCAGAGCCCCGCTCTTATCCCCGCGCAGGAGGCTGCACTCAGAATCGTTACCCAAGGTTATGGCGAGTTCAGCGTCGCCCCCTGGGTCTTTCGCTGTTCGGTGTAGCTGGATCGCGCGAACGAAGCACTCGTGCGCCCGTCCGCGCTGCCGCGCTTGCAAGTGAGCGCAGCCGGCATCGTTCAAACACCGCCCCAATTCGAACTTGGCTATCTCTGCGGCTTCCTCCATCGGCCCCTTGGTTGCATCTTCGAGCATTCGGATAGCTACGGCGGAACTGCGGACGGCACTGCGCGCATCTCGCTTGGCTAGGTGCCGCTCCGTCACGGCGTGATGCATCCACCCGAGTTTAAACTTCGCGGCTTGGGCAACGGCGGCTATTTTGGATCGAGACGCGACAAGCAGTGCGTTCAACGCCTTCTGCCACAGCTCCTCGCTTTGCCGCGTGTGGCCGCGCGCGCGAAGATCCTGGGAGAGATTGTAGAAAGCCGCCGCTTCGCGGAGGGCGCCGATTTCATCAAACCTGGTCGCAAAAGCAATGACTCGATCGGCGGGCGTCGCAGATTGCGCTTTGTCGGCGGGCGCTGACGCGACCATCTCCGCTTGCATTGTCGCCATGTCAGCCTGGATTCGAGAACCCGTCTGATCGACGTTCGCGCTGGTCCATGCCCCGACCTCGCGCCCTCCAAGCATGCCGCCGTGGGCGTAGAATTCATCGTGCGATTGCTGGATGTCCGCCACCGCCCAGGATTGCTTGAGCAACTCGGCATTGCGGTCAGCCGGGTCAATCACCACGAGTTTCGCGCGCGGCCATGGGAATTGCAGCTGCCACTCCGCTTGGTCGAGGAAGGTGTTCGGCAGCGTGGACAGCGATTCCTGACTGTCATGCCTGAAGTCTACGAAGTTGAAGCCAGACCACCGGCTTAGCGTCCCATTCTCGGCGATCGCGGCAGCGTTGCAGCGCGCGGAAGGATAGATGAGTCCCGCGGCGCCCATGCGTCTCAAGCAATAACCGATCGCATCGGTGACCTCATTGCCGCCGAGCGACGTGTCGTAAAGCGTTGGCAGCATATCGGTGAAGCGCTGCGCATTTGTCCCGGCTGGCTTTCGCCAGAATTCTCCATCCCCAAGGCGGAAGGTCTCGAAAAACCATCTCTGCGTCGCAGGTAGTCGAAGGTCGACAACGTTGTCGATTGCAACTTGCTTCAACCGATACCCGAGCCGGATGCCAAACGAAGTTGGCCGATCCTCACGAAGAAAAATCCCGGCATCTAGCTCGCCTGAAAACATTCGGCCGAGAATTTGTTTCTCAGGGTCATCAAACCACAGGTATAAGCTGCCGCGATCTGTCGATCCGCTTCCGTTTGTCAGATCATCGTGCACTGAAACCCGTTGTCGGATCGCCGAGCCTGCATAAGCGGACAATTCTCGACATAGCGTTTCACGATCGTCGCCGTTCGCATTCTGACAAACTGAACTGTACCTCCCGCGCGGCAGCGGCTGTCCCCCGCTGAAGGCGCCGCCCGAGTAGCGTCGCCGCCGCGCCTTGGCGCCGCTGTCTTGTTCAGTGATGTCTTCTTTCAACGGGTCCAGAAACGCTGGGAAAGCCCACTGAAATGCTCTGATTTTTGTTGGCGCTTCTTCGACGCCCAAATCCTCAGAGAGGATTTGCTTCAACGTCCCAACGAAGGTCGAAAAGCCGTCCACCCGCACGCTTCCAGCACCCGCCGGCTAGACGATGCGGCCGACGGCTGCGTTGCGTCAATAGCATCGTTTCGGCGAACTGCGGATGTTCGCGCCGCTTACGCGAACATCCCACTGCTCACCTCACCACCCGCAGGTGCGGCCGCGGTTCTGCTCTTGCATGTGGGTCATCAGCGGCTCGAAGTAGCGGGCCATGGCGCCGCCGTCCATTTGGCGCGTGCCGGTGAACGCCTCCAACGCATCCGGCCATGGGCGCGAGGAACCCATCTCCAGCATGCGTTGGAAGCGCGCGCCGACTTCCTGGTTGCCATAGACGGTGCAGCGATGCAGCGGGCCTTCCCAGCCGGCTTGACGGCAGGCGGCCTCGTAAAACTGGAACTGCAGCACGTACGAGAGGAAGTAGCGCAGGTATGGCACGTTGTTGGCGATGTGATACTTCGCGCCCGGATCGAACATGGTCTCGTCGCGCGCGTTCGGCGGACGGATGCCCTGATAGCGTTCGCGCAATTCCCACCACGCCGCATTGTAGCGGTCGGGTGTGATGCGGCCGTCGAACACCTGCCAGCGCCATTGGTCCATGGTCAGCGCGAACGGCAAGAAGGAGATCTTTTCCAGTGCGCGTTCGAGCAGCAGATTGATGTCGGCGGAGGCCGGCGGAATCTGGTTGCGGCGCAGCAGATTGATGTCGACCAGATATTGGGGCGTGATGTTCAAAGCGATGAAATCGCCGATGGCCTCATGGAAGCCGTCATGGGCGCCGTCGCGATAGAGGAACGGCTGCTGATTGTAGGCGCGCTGATAGAAATTGTGGCCGAGTTCGTGGTGGATTGTCTGGAAATGCTCGGCGTTGATCTGGATGCATTGCTTCACGCGGAGGTCGTCGACGTTGTCGATATCCCATGCTGAGGCGTGGCAAACGACATCGCGGTCGCGCGGGCGCGTCAGCAGCGAGCGCTCCCAGAACGTGTCCGGCAATTCGGGAAAGCCGAGCGAAGTGTAGAAGCGCTCGGCAGTCTCGGTCATCTGCACCGGCGTGTAGCGCGCGCGGGTCAAAAGCTGTGTCGTGTCGTAGGTGGTGCGCCCGCCCGCTGGACGCACGATCGGCATCAAGGTCGACCAATCCTGCGCCCACATGTTGCCGAGCAGGTCGGCTCGGATCGGCTGATCCATCGGCACGACCGCGTCGCCATAGCGGTCGTTGAGCCGCGCTCGGACGAGGCAGTGAAGCTGTTCGTAGAACGGCTGCAGCTGGCCCCACAGGCGCTCGACTTCGGCCTCCATCGCGTCGGCCGGCATGTCGTATTTCGACAGCCACATTTCGCCGACGTTCGCAAAGCCCAGGTCGCGCGCGCCCTCGTTGGCGATCTCGACCATACGCGCGTAATCCTGGCGCATGGGCGCTGCGACCGCGTGCCACTTGGTCCATATCTCCTCGAGCCGCGCCGGGTTACGCTCGGTGCCCATCAGCGTCTCGAGTTCATCGAGCGTGACCTGGCGGCCTTGATAATCGATCCTTCCGGTCGAGTAGATCGAGGCCAGCCGCGTGGTGATTTCCGAGAGCTGGCTCGCCGCGCCTTCGCGTTGCGGCGCCGGCAGAGTGAGGCTCAAGCGTAGCAAATCGACCTTGCGGCGCGTGTCGGCGGGCAGCTCGACATTGGCGTATCGGCCCGCCTCGCTGGCAAGGCGCACCCGCGCTTCGGTGCCTTCGGCGTCCGAGCGCTGCAGCAGCCATTCGGTGTCGTAGTTGATGTAAGTGTTATAGACCCAGGCGACGCGGCCTTCGTACTCGGAGCGACGCATCAACTCCTCTTCCGCCGCCTGCACGAACGCCGCGGCGCTTTCAGCATTGGCCGGCCCCGTCGAGGCGCCGCCCGCGGTTGTCGCCGGCGTCGTCGCGCACGCCGCGGCGAACGCGGCGATGGCGATCCAGGACGCAGCCGTCCTGAGCAATGGTTTCGCGATCATGGTCTCTCCCTGTCCTGTTTCGTACCGCCGCCTTCCAGACGGCATGCCGGCAAGATGCCGGCGGCACGCCCCCTAATTTCCCTCAGCAGCAAGCCATTCGATGCCATCCGCCGACATCATGAACACGGCCGCGTCACGCCTCTTGGCGCCGACGGCTGCGAAAAACCTCTGCGCGACCTCGTTCTCGACGCCGGTGGTGATCGCAAGCTCTCGCGCGCCGAGATCGCGGGCGCGGCGCGCAACAGCTGTCATCATCTTGCGTGCGAGCCCGCTGCGCCGATCCTCCGGCGCGACATAGAGCTCGCACAACACCAGGTTCGGGGCGCCGCGGCGCACGTCATAGCTTTTGGTGATTATGGCGAAGGCGATCAGAGGCGCATTGTTGCGTTCCTGCGCGACCCAGGCCTCGAACAGCGCATTGGAGCCGAAGGCGTGCGCCTTGATCCGGTCCGTCTCCAAACTCGACGCCGCGCCCTCTTCGCCCGCCGCCAAAGCGGCGAGCTTCGCGATAGCGTCAGCGTCGCGCGGAACCGCGCGCCGGATGATGATCGGGCGCTCCATAATGTGCGTTCATGTAAGGCGCGGAAGTGCTGCAGACGCAAGCAAAACAGAAGCATCGCCAGCGCTTTGCGGGTGAACCGGAACTAGTGGTCGACCCAGGGCCCCATCGGCCCGCCGTCATCATGATCCCAGCCTCCGGAGCGGCGCGTCATGAACGCACCAAGCAGGGTCAGTCCGACCACCACCCCCACCGCGACGAGAAACCAGAAGAACATGTCTGCTCCATGGGGCGGACATGCGCTTGGTCCGCCGGGGGCTAACGCGCCTCCCCAACTGCGAGTGTGGATAATGTAGCGGCTCCAGACGGCGTTTTCGAGGGCAGGCCGATCCAAACGCGCAGCGCGGGAACCCGGCGCCCCAGATCGAAGAAAAGCCAGCACCCGAGTGCGGTCACACCGATCAGCGCAGGCGCCTCGGTCCAAAGCGGCAACTGCAGGTCGTCAAGGTAATGGCTCGCGACGACGATAATGGTCTGGTGGATCAGATAGAACGGAAAGATCGCGTGCGTCAGCACGCGGCGCACGGGGCCGTCGGCGTTCTTCAAGTGGCGGTGCGCGAAGCCGATCGCGGCGACAATGGCGCACCAGGCGTCCAACTCCCGCACCGACCGCATGATCGCGCGCAGCCATTCGGGCGGGGTGACGCCTTCGGGATAGGCGTTGAAGTACGTGATCATTGCGCCCCACGAAATCAAAGCGATCGCCAACGCAAACCAACGCAAGCTCACGCAGCGATCGAAAAACTGCTGATGCTTGGCGATGGCGAATCCGAACAGGAACACGCTGAAATAGAGGACGTGCAGATACCAGTCTTCGCGGAAGTCATGGCTCTCGCCGAAGATCGGATAGAGCGTGACCCGCAGCGCCGCCATGATCAGCCACGGTGTCAGGATGAGAAACGGCCCTGCGATCACCGCGCCAAGCGCCTTCGGCGCGCGCCGCAGTAGCGGCAGCAATGGGATGAGCGCGAGCGTGTAGAGAATGAGATAGGCGACGAACCACATGTGGTTGTAGGTCGGTGTAGTGAGGCAGCCGTCGCCGTCGCACCAATTGCCGGAGGCGGTGACGTACTTGACGTAGAAATTGTCGAGCGCGAGCGGATACTGCGCCGCGAGCTCCGGCGGCATCGCCTGCAACGCCTCGACGATTTCGTAATAGCTCTGCGGCGGCACGATCACGAAAACAGCCAGCAGCAACGGCGGCCAGAGCCGGCCCATGCGCGCGCCGGTGAGTTTCCAGGCGCTCATCTTGTCAGCCATGAACCGGGTCGCCGCGCCCGTGATCAGGAACAGGAGCGTCAGCCGCCACGGGCTGGTCAGCATCATCAGCGGCTCGATGGCGTCGCTCGCCCGGCTCGATTTCACGTGCCAGTCCCAGGTCACGTAAAACATGCCGCAATGGTAGAGAATGAGCAGGCCGAACGCGATGATGCGGAGCCAGTCGAGGTCGTAGCGGCGGTCGGTCATGGGGCGAGGCGTTCTCCTTGCGCCCGCTTCTTTCGCGCTTCCGCCCGCCTCGCTACGCTCACGCCACGCCCGGCGGCCCGCTGGGACGAACAGGGAGACCTAGGTGACCACCGGCCATGAAAAGGGGACGAACCGATGGGCCCGGGCCGAGTGGCGGGCGTGGTTGGCGGTGCTTCTGGTCGGCTGTGCGGTCGCTTTCGTCAACGCCACCTCGGGAATCATCGAGGGGTCAGGCGGGCATTGGATCGAACCGGTCCTGTGGGAAACCACGAGCGCCGTCGTCGTCATCGCGCTGGCGCCGCTGATCGGCCGCGCCATGGCCCGCTGGCCGCCGCGCACGGACAAGCTGGCCAGCTTCGCGCTGATCCATCTCGGTCTGACCATCCCGTTCGCGCTCGCCCACATCCTGGCGATCTTCGTGATGCGCGAAACGGCGTATTGGGCCGTGGGCGCCCGCTATGGCTTCTTCGACGACGGCGTCGCCATCACCATGCTCTACGAATGGCGCAAGGACGTCCTGACCTACGCGGCCATCGCCGCCACCTACTGGATCTTCCAGTACATGGCGGAGCGCCGGCTGGCCGCAGCGCAGCCGCTTGGCGACGAGCGCATCGAGGTCCGAGACGGCGGAACCGCGGTTTTCCTCGCCCCGAGCGACATCAGCCATGTCGAGGCGGCGGGCAATTATGTCGAGTTCCACACCGGCGCGAAGACACACCTCGTCCGCGGCACGCTCGCATCCTGGGAAACGCGGCTGACCGCGCGCGGCTTTATCCGCGTGCATCGCTCACGGTTAGTGAACCGCACCAAGATCGCGGCGCTGAAGCCAACGCCTTCCGGCGACATGGAGATAACGCTGACCGGCGGCCTCATCGTGCTCGGCAGCCGCCGCTACCGCGCCATGCTGACGGCGGACGCATGAGGGGAAGTCGCTTATGCGCGCGGCGAACGCCGCCTAGATTGGATTGACGATGGCGCGCGCCTCCGTATCCGCACCAGAAAAGCCCCGCGCCTGGCAGCGTATGCTGTCGGGGCGGCGGCTCGATCTGCTCGATCCGTCGCCGCTCGACATCGAGATCGAAGATATCGCCCACGGGCTTGCACGCGTCGCGCGCTGGAACGGGCAGACGGTCGGCGCGCACGCCTTCTCGGTCGCGCAGCATTCGATGCTGGTGGAAGAGATCTGCCGCAAGCTTGCGCCCGAGTGGGACAAGAAACGCCGCCTGCTGGCGCTATTGCACGATGCGCCGGAATACGTGATCGGCGACATGATCAGCCCGTTCAAGGCCGCGCTCGGCCTCGACTACAAGGCGTTCGAAGCAAAGTTGGAAGCCGCGATCCATCTGCGCTTCGGCTTACCGGCGCATGCGCCCGCGGTGGTGAAGGGCGTCATCAAGCGCGCCGACGTCATCTGCGCCTATTTCGAGGCCACTCAGCTTGCCGGCTTCACCGAAGCGGAAGCGAGGCGATTTTTCGGGACGCCGCCGCGGGGCTTGAAGCTCAAAATCACTCCGCACCCGACCGGACAGGTGCAGGAGGCGTTCTTGAAGCGCTTCCGGTCGCTGCTCGATCCGGCGTAAACTCGCGAGCCCATGACCATCTATGTCTGCCCCCTCTCGCGCGCCCCGCATCTGGCGCGCGAAAAGCAAGTGTCGCATCTCGTGAGCATCCTCGATCCGGGCACGCCATTCCCGATGGTGAAGGAACTTGCGCAGCGGCATCTTTGCATCGAGGCGCACGATATCGAGAACGAGATGGAGGGGCTCGATCCCTGCTGCGATGTGCGGATGAAACGCATGCTCGATTTCGTCGGCGCGTGGGATCGCGCGCAGCCTATTCTCATCCACTGTTACGCCGGCATCAGCCGCTCGACCGCGACGGCGTTCATCACCGCGTGCGCGCAAAATCCTGGCGCCGACGAAGAGCACATCGCGCTGGCGCTGCGCGAAGCGTCGCCCTCCGCCAGCCCCAACCGCCGCTTCATCGCGCTTGCTGACGCCGAACTCGGCCGCAGCGGGCGCATGTCGCGCGCGATCGAGCGAATCGGGCGCGGCGCGAACTGGTTCGACATCGGCGAAGCGGCGCCCTTCTCCATCCCGAGTCGCTATCCATGAGCGAAGCGCGTGTCATTATCGGCCTTTCCGCAGTGATCGTCGCGGTGACGGAGGACGGGCCCTACGCTGTCGTCACGCGCGAGGATGGCGACGCGCCCGGCCTGCCGTTCGGTCCGTTCGATCCCGCCGGCGACCGCACGCTCGAATTGTCGCTGCGCGGCTGGGTGAAGGAGCAAACGGGTTTCGACATCGGCTACGCCGAACAACTCTACACCTTCGGCGACCGCGGCCGCGAAATGCCGCTCGCCGACATGAAAAACGCCGGCGCGGAACGCGTTATTTCCATCTCTTATCTTGCGCTCACGCCCTCTCGCGCGGTGCTCGATCGCGCCTCGGCGCGCTGGCGCTCCTGGTACGATTTTTTCCCGTGGGAAAATTGGCGTGAAGGCCGCCCTGCTGTGATCGACGAAATCATCGCGCCGGCGCTCAAGGCGTGGGCCGAGAACGCCGACGATGCCGAAGCGGTCAATCACCGGCGCACACGCGCCAGGCTCGCCTTTGCGCTCGACGGCGCAGTGTGGAACGAAGAACGCGCGCTCGAACGCTATGAACTCATGTACGAAGCGGCGCTTGCGCCCGAGGCGGCGCGCGACCGCGCCAGACTCGATGGCAAACCCGCGCCGGCCATGACGGCGGCGCCTGGCCTCGGCGAGCCGATGGCGTCCGATCACCGCCGCATCCTCGCCACGGCCATCGGACGGCTGCGCGCGAAGATCAAATACCGGCCGGTGATTTTCGAACTTGCGCCCGAGCACTTTACGCTGCTGCATTTGCAGCGCGTGGTCGAAGCCATCGCCGGCCTGGAATTGCACAAGCAGAACTTCCGCCGCCTGCTCGACCGCACCGGCTTGGTGGAAGGCACCGGTCAATTCGATTCAAGCGCGGGCGGGCGGCCCGCAGAACTCTTCCGCGCACGCCGCGAAACGCTGAGCGAACGCCCGGTCGTCGGCGTTCACGTGCCGGCGCCGCGCGGAGAGTGAGCGGAACAATCGCAGGCGCCGCGCGTCACCCGTTGCTTTTCAGGAGGTCCCCGTGACGATAAAGTCGAGAGCGGTTCTGGCAGCAGTTTGTACGTGCGCTTTGCTTTCCGCCTGCGGCGGCGACCGCGATAGTCAGGTCGGCGAATTTTCGAACGATCTGCTTGGCAACGAGATCATGGTCGAGGCGCTGCCCGATCCGTCCATACCGGGCGTCGTTTGTCACGTGGCTTACTTCGACCGCTCGATGCTCGACCGCATCCGCCAAGGAAACTGGTTCGAGAACCCGTCCAACTCAGCCGTCTCGTGTCAGCGCATCGGCGCGATCGATCTTGCCGGCGTGCCGACCTCACGTTCCGGCGAAGAGATTTTCAGCCAGCGCACCAGCCTCTTTTTCAAGAACACCGCCATCCGCCGCATCGTCGATCTGCAGAACCGCACGATCCTCTATGTTTCGCACTCGCGCGAACTGGTTGAAGGGTCGGCCAAGATGGATATTTCCAGCGTGCCGCTGACGGATGCCGAGATCGGCACGGCGCGCTAAGGGGTGGAGTCGAGGTGCGGATTGCTGCGATCGCTTTTTTGTTTTGTCTCGCCGCGTGCAGTGCACTAGCGCCCGCTTCCGCGCCGGCGCCCGATCTTAACGCGGCGATGGAGCGTTACGAAGAAGCGCAGATCGCCGGCGACGCTGCGACGCTACAGGAGCTGATTGCCGACGATTACGTGCTGGTCGGCAGCGATGGCGCGCGGTCCAGCAAGGCGGAGCTGATCGCATTCTGGACCGCCGAAGGCTTCGATCCCGCGCCTGTAACCGTTACCGAACCGATCGAACACATCTGGGCCGATGGCGCAGCGCTCGGTGGCACAGTCACGCTCTCATGGACGCAAGACGGCGCGCCTGCGAGCGTCACCATCCGTTACATCGATGTTTGGGCGCTGCGCGACGGCCAATGGCGGGTCGTCTACGGACAAACCACACGCGCGCCGTGAGCTAACGCTGGAACGGCGGCTCGAGTCGCACCGGCTCCGGGTACGCGTCCAGCACTGGCGCTTCGTCCGGCGCCTGTTCGAACGTGGCTTCAGGCGTCGGCAGCGGCAGCGGTTCCGGGTAAGTTTGCGTTATCGGCGTCGTCTGATAGTGCGCCGGCAAGCCGTAGTGCAGCGGATCGACAAGCAAACCATCGACTTGCACTTCGTAGTGCAGATGCACGCCTGTCGCGTTGCCGCTCATGCCCATGCGCGCCATCGGCGTGCCGGCGGCAATGCGCATGCCAGGCTGCAAGCTCGGATCGATTTCGGCGAGGTGCGCGTAACGCGTGCGCACGCCGGCGCCGTGATCGAGCTCAATCAGATTGCCGTAGCCGCCGCGCCAATCGGCGGAGACCACGCGCCCGTCAGCGGCTGCATAGATGTAACCGCCGTTCGGATTAGCGAGATCAAGGCCGTTGTGTTGGCGTCCGCCGCCGGTTGCCGCGCCGCGCCAACCGAAGCCTGAGGACAGACACGCCGTCTCTGTGGGATTGCGCAGCAATGGCCCCGCGGGGGTGTCGATGTAAGGCGAGTAATTCTCCGCTTCGCCGCGCAGACCGATGAGACCCAAATTCGAGCCCCAGCTTCCACACGCGAATAATTCGCTGTGGATCGCGGCGCGTGCGGCTGTGCTGTAATGGTTGGGGCCGGGCGGAGGCGCCGGTGGTTGATAGACTGACGCCGAAGCCGGCCTCGGATAAGGCGTGTTGGTCGTGGCGCATCCCGCCAGCGCAAGCACGGCCGCTAAACTCAACGCGATGTGTCGCATGGCTCCCGCCTCGCCCCGGCCGCGCACTCCCACCTCAACCATTGCAGCCGCGCCTGAACGCTAGCTGAACAAGCATGGCTAAAGAACCGTGATCCGCAGCTTAACCGAGCAGCATGCGGAGCAGCGCGGTATCGGCAAGCGGCCGGCTCGGCAGGTTGAGCGAGGTCGAAACGCCGTAGCATTCACCGTCCGCCGTCGCGAAACCCGCTGAAATCAAGCGTCCGCGATCGATGCCTTCCTCCGAAACGTAGGCGGCGTGAAGCGTCGACGGCTCGAAGGTTTCAAGGACTTCATGTCCGTCGGCGTCGGCGTAGCAGACGTACTTCCAGCGCGCGCGCATCACGAGGTCGGCGCCGCGCGCGGCGTCAGCGTCCACCAGCGCGGCGATTGCGCATTCATGCGCTCGGCAGCGCGCCCCGCTTCGTCGCCCGAGCCGAAGAACACGTCGCCGCGCAACGGCCCGCGGCGAATGGCGCCGCCGGTATCCTGAGCCACTAGCAGACGGCGGAACGGCTGGCCCTCGTACTCGCCGTCGATAAACACAACGGCGCCGTAAGGATGATACGACGGATCGACGGCGATCGATCCCATCGGCGTCAGCGACACGCCGGCTGCGCCACGCGGGCCGGCGCTTGGATCTTCGATGCGCTCTTCCTGGAAGAACACGTAAGACGGATCGGCGTTCAGCGCCTGACGCGTTGCGGCGGCGCCATTCTGATCGCTCCAGGCGCGGAAGTTCGCCCATGTCGCGCCGCCTTGCAGCTGTCCGGAGTCGCGTAGCGCGCCGAGCGCCGAGCGCCAGCGATATCCGTTCTGCGCTGCAAACGCAGCGCGCGCTTGCGTGCCGTCGGGAAACGCGAGCCGGCCCGAGCCTTGGATCTGCAGATTGTAAACATCGATCGGATGCGCCCACGCAAACACTTGATCGTGCGATGGGTTGAGGTCTTCGCGTTTCGGATACGGACGCACTTCCGCGCCGCGGATTTGTCCCGTGAGCTGGCGCGGCGCGCCGCGCAGCGCTTCGTTGTCATAGGCTTCGGCGAATGCGGCAATATCGACGGTGACCATATCGCCCGGCTTGCGCGTGAGCGGGGCGGAATAAATCGCGTCGGGCGTGCGGCGCGCTTGCACGATCGGTTCGTAATAGGCCGTCAGCCGCGCTTCGCCGCCGCCGCGCACCACGTTCGGAATGAAGTTCGCTTCGAAGAAGGCGCGCTCGCCTCCGGCCGCTACGCTTTGCGCCGCTGCGCACGCCGGCGCCCATTCGGCGACCGTGCCGCCATAACGCCCGCCGCCCGGCAGGCTCGCGCTCGGATCGCGCAAGCGCCGCCCCTCGCATGAGCGGCGGAAAGCGAGCAGCGCCGGCGCGAGATCGACATTGGTCCAGTCCGGAATGTCGTTGAACGAAGCCGGCGCGAGCGCGAATTCCGCGGCCGGCGTCTCCGGCGTCTCCGGTCCGACGGGTGTCCGTTCACCAGTGCTGGCGCAGGCGGCGAGGACGGAGGCGGCGGCGATCAGCGTCAGCGTTTGGCGCATGGAGGTCTCCGGGCTGGGGCGACGTTCTAACGCGCGCCTGGCTGGCGAGTCGCCTTTCGCTTGCACGCCCGAGTCCCTGGGTATAAGTTCGCCTTCAGGTTATGCTCAATTGTAGCATAAGGGGCGGGCCGAGGGTCTTCTCGGCCATCTTTTGCACCCCATATATGCTCCAAAGGAGTATAAATCGCCGACTCCAGGCGCAGGAGGCCGCCTATGGCCCGCATCATTGACGCTCCCCTCACCTCCAGCGAAGGCGGCTGCGACCCGCGCGCGGTGCATGGGACCTGGGGCGCGCTCGACGCCGCCGCCCGCCGCGGCCTTGCCTACACACCGGAAATCGCCGCCGAGACCGCGCCGCTTTACGAGCGGGTGAAGCACGTCATCCCCGCGGTCGAATGGCCCGCCTACGCGCCGCTGATCAGCGCCATCAACAAGATGAAGCGCGCCAAGAACGCGGTGATCCTCGCGCACAATTACATGACGAGCGACATCTTCCACTGCGTCGGCGATTTCCGCGGCGACTCCCTGCAGCTCGCGCGCGAAGCGGCGGAGACGGATGCGGACGTGATCGTCCAGGCCGGCGTTCACTTCATGGCGGAAACTTCGAAAATCCTGGCGCCGGAGAAGACGGTGCTGATCCCGGACATGCGCGCCGGCTGCTCGCTCGCTGCATCCATCACCGGCGCTGACGTGCGTTTGATCAAGCAACGTTACCCTGGCGTGCCGGTCGTCACCTACGTGAACACCTCGGCGGAGGTAAAAGCCGAGAGCGATATCTGCTGCACCTCCTCCAATGCGGCCGCAGTGGTCGAGTGGGCGGCGCGCACTTGGAATACCGATCGCGTTATCCTCTTGCCGGACGAATATCTGGCCAAGAACGTGGCGACGCAGACGGGCATCAAGATCATCTCCTGGCACGGCCGCTGCGAAGTGCACGAGCGCTTCACTGCTGAGGACGTCGCGGAGCTCCGCGCGGCCCACCCCGGCATCGTCGTACTCGCGCACCCGGAATGTCCGCCGGACGTGATGGCTGCGTCCGATTTCGCAGGCTCGACTGCGGCGTTGCAGGATTACGTCACCGAGAAACGCCCGGCCAAAGTGGTGCTGCTCACCGAATGCTCGATGAGCGACAATGTCGCCCAGGCGGCGCCCGACGTGGACTTCATCCGCCCGTGCAATCTCTGCCCGCACATGAAGCGGATCACGCTCGAAGGCATCTACGACGCGCTCGCCAACATGCAGCACGAAGTGACGATCCCTGAGGACGTCCGCGTGCGCGCCAAGCGCGCGATCCGACGCATGCTCGATCTCCCGAAGGAGAAGCCGCGCGCGTTTGCGACGGGCCGCCCGCCGGCTGCGGTGGAACTGGTCTAAGCGGCTGCGTTCGCCAAATTGCCGCCCCTTTCGCCGCCCAACACGCTCCGCGAAAGAGAGGCGAAGCATGCGTGCATTCCTGTTTGTGTCGGCGGCTTTGGTGGCGTTCGCGGCCGCGCCCGCGCGCGCGCAGTCAGGCGATTCGTTCGAAGGCACGTGGGCGTTCCAGACGGCGTCCTATGGCAGCGAGCAAGTCGGCGCGATCATGAGCGGCGCTGCGGTGATCACGCGCGCGGGCGGGAACCGCTACGACATTCGGCTTGTCTCGAACGAGCGATTGGTCAATCGCGACAGCGGCCAGCAGGCTTTTCTCACCGCGCGGCAGACGTGCACGGGCGACAGGGATGGCGGGCAGTTCACGATCACCTGCCAGCTCGCGGAAGCGGTCGAAGGCTACCAGCCGGACAATTTCGTGCTGCAACAGGGCGAAGCCAATCAGCTGGTTGGCGTGCTGAGTTCGAGCGCCTCGCCGCAAGTGACGTTTTCCAGATTGTACTAGCCTCATGCACCCCCGCCCCCTTGCGGGGCGGGGGCAGGGGGCGGGGGGCGATCGCGATTGAGCGCGCTGGCGCCGCTTGTGCTTCGCCCTGCTCGCCGCCCCACCCTAACCCTCCCCCGCAAGGGGGGAGGGAATGAATCGCGCCCTCGTTCTCATTGTCGGCGCGGGGTTGGCCGGGCTGTTTCTCGCGCTGAAATTGGCGCCGCGCCGCTGCGTCGTGCTGAGCCAGGCGCCGCTTGGACAAGCTTCGGCATCGGCGTGGGCGCAGGGCGGGCTCGCGGCGGCTTTGGCGCCCGGCGACAATCCCGCACTCCACGCCGCCGACACGGTGAAGGCCGGCGCTGGCTTGGTCGATCCGGCAATCGCTGCACTGATTGCGCGCGAGGGCCCGGCGCGCGTGCTCGATCTAGTCGCACTCGGCGTGCCGTTCGATCGCACTCATGACGGCAAGCTCGCGCAGAGCCTTGAGGCCGCGCATTCGAAGCCGCGCGTCGTGCGCGTCTCCGGCGATCTTGCCGGCAAAGCGATCATGGATGCGCTGATCGCCGCCGCGCGTGCCGCTTTGCACATCACCATCGTCGAAAACAGCCGCGCAACTGCGCTGTTGCAAGACGCCAATGGCCGCGTGCGCGGCGTGGCGTGCGAGAACGGCGAACACTTCGAAGCCGCGGAAACCGTGCTCGCGACCGGCGGCGTCGGCGGACTCTATGCGGTGACGACCAATCCCGCTGAGGCGATGGGCCAAGGCCTCGCCATGGCGGCGCATGCGGGTGCGCTCATTGCCGATGCGGAGTTCGTGCAATTCCATCCGACAGCCATCGACATCGCCCGCGATCCGGCGCCGCTCGCGACCGAAGCGCTGCGCGGCGAAGGCGCGCATCTGATAAACGCCAAAGGCGAAGCGTTTGTCTCCGATCTCGCGCCGCGCGACGTCGTCGCCCGCGCCATCCATGTCGAGCGCGAGGCCGGACGCGGCGCGTTTCTCGATGCGCGCGAAGCGGTCGGTTCGCATTTCCCCGCAGCATTTCCCACGGTGTTTGCAGCCTGCATGAGCGCGGGGCTCGATCCGCGCTTGGCGCCGATCCCAGTCGCGCCCGCGGCGCACTATCACATGGGCGGCGTGGTCACCGATGCGTGGGGACGCACGACGCTCGAGGGCCTCTGGGCCGCGGGCGAATGCGCCTCGACCGGCGCGCATGGCGCCAACAGGCTCGCATCGAACTCGCTGCTCGAAGCGGTCGTGTTCGCCCATCGCATCGCCGATCGCCTGCGCGAGGCGCAAGCGCCGGCGCCAGCGGCGATAGAACCCGCCACGCCGCCGCCCGCCCTGCCCGAAGCCGACCGCAGCGAATTGCGCGCTTTGATGCAGGCGCACGCCGGCGTAGTGCGCGACGCCGCCGGTTTGGCGTCTGCGCTCGACCGCGTCGAGGCGCTCTGCGATGCTCACGGACGCGCCTTGGCGCTGACCGCCGCCCGACTCATTCTCATCGCCGCGCTCGGCCGCAAGGAAAGCCGCGGCGCCCATTTCAGGAGCGACTTTCCCGATGGCGCGACGCCCACCCGCAGCTTCCTCACCCAACACGGCGCGCTTGCTCCCGCCTCTGCCTGATGTGGTGATCGAGCCGATCGTGAAGCTTGCGCTGGCCGAGGACCTCGGCGCGGCGGGCGATGTGACGACCGACGCGCTGATCGATCCGGAGACGCAGGGGCGCTGGGCGTTGCGCGCGCGCGAAGCGGGCGTGGTCGCGGGGCTCGATGCGGCAATCCTCGCCGGCGCGATGACCGATCCGGAGCTGGCGTTCACGGTGCTCTCGCCCGATGGCGCGCGGTTGAGGGCGGGCGATGCGATTTTGGAGATCGAGGGCGCCGCGCGATCGGTGCTGATGGCGGAGCGGACGATGCTGAATTTCGTCGGCCGCCTCTCCGGCATCGCGACGCTGACGCGGGTCTACGTCGATGCGGTCGAGGGCATGGGCGTGGTCATCGCTTCGACGCGCAAGACCACGCCGGGGATGCGCGCGCTGGAGAAGCGCGCGGTTCGTTTGGGCGGTGGCGGCGCGCATCGTTATGGGCTCGATGACGCGATGCTGATCAAGGACAATCACATCGCGGCGGCGGGCTCTGTCGGGCTCGCATTGCAGCGCGCGCGCGAGGCGGCGGCGCATCTCACCTGCATCGAGATCGAAGTCGATGATCTCGATCAGCTGAAAGAGGCGCTGCCGTATGCGCCGAGTGCGATCCTGCTGGATAATTTCACGCAAGCGGACATGCGGACCGCGGTGAAGCTGGCGAAGGGGCAGACGCTGCTGGAGGCGTCCGGCGGCATCACCATCGAAAACGTGTTCGCGGTGGCGGAGACGGGCGTCGATGTCATTTCGATCGGGGCGCTGACGCATTCGGCGCGTTCGCTGGATGTGGGATTGGATGCGCTCTGATCGTCATCCCGGACGCGCGAAGCGCGATCCGGGATCCAGGGGATCGTAGAGCGGAGCGGGCGCCCTGGATTCCGGATTCTTCGCTGCGCGAAGCCCAGAATGACGAAAAGGCGCGCGCCGGCGCCCGCGGCGAAGCGTTGCTTCGCGCGGCGGGATTTTGGCTCCGAGGACCGCCGGCTTCCAGCCGGCATGGGGTGCGCGCAAACGTCGAAGGTTGGAGTGCGCAGAGGCATTTGCC
>JBFWYQ010000004.1:0-297957 GCA_050186235.1 Hyphomonadaceae bacterium | reverse complement strand
GGGAGGTGTGGGGACTGGTAGGGCTCGGTAGGATTCAGCTAGTGAGGAAAAGCCAAGAACGACAAGGGCATGCGCCGCGCGCGAGGAAAAACCGCAAAGCGCGGCAAAAACCCCGATAATTACTCAACGTCACCGAAGACGCCGATCTGGGATACCGGCTCGCACGCGACGGCTATCGCGCCGGCATTATTGGCCCGCCCACCGGCGAAGAGGCGCCGGTGACGCTGCGCGCCTGGCTCCAACAACGTTCGCGCTGGATCAAGGGCCACCTGCAAACCTGGCTCGTGCTGATGCGCGATCCCATTCGCACCTCTCGCGAAATGGGATTCTGGAGCTTTGCCTCGATGCAGCTTCTCCTCGGCGGCGGCTTGATCGCCGCACTGGTCCACGGTCCGCTCGCGTTCATCGTGCTGACGGCGATGCTCTCGCCTTACAACCTTTCACCTGCGGATTTCGCACTGGCGCTTGCCGGATATTGCGTAGCTGTGTTCGCCGCCCTCACGGCGAGCGCGCTCTCGAACAATATGAGCCATGCGCGGGCCGCGCTGACGATGCCGTTCTATTGGCCCCTTTCCACCGTCGCAGCGATGAAGGCGGTGTTCGAGCTGATCTTCACGCCACATCATTGGTCAAAAACGGCGCACGGCCTTTCACCACACCGCCAGCCGCTCCCTGACGCAGCGCCTCATCGCAGAGACGCCAGCAGGCCGCACATCGTGTCGACTTCCGCTTCAGCTTGATTCCAAGAAACGACCAATCGCGCCTCGCCTGAGCCTTCGCCGCCCCAATCGTAGAACGAGACGCCGGCCTCGCGCAGTCGTGCGAGCGCCGGAGCGCCCGGCTTAATGAACACCTGATTGCTCTCGACCGGGACTGAAAGGTGAGGCGCCGCCGCTTCTCCGATCCGTTGCGCCAAGCCGTTCGCGCGAGCCGCCAATTTGAGCCACAGCCCGTTCTCGATATATGCAAGCAGCTGCGCCGAGACGTAGCGGCCCTTGGAGAACAAATGCCCGGCTCGCTTTCGGCGGCGGGCGATCTCTTCGGCCAAGTCCGTATCGAAGCACACAATCGCTTCCGCACCAAGCGCGCCGTTCTTGGTGGCCCCGAACGAGAGCAGATCGAGCCCCGCGCGCCAAGTGATGTCAGCCGGTTCGCAGCCCAGCGCTGAGACGCCGTTGGCGAAGCGCGCGCCGTCCATGTGGAAACGCAAACCCGCACGATTGGCGATGGCGCCAAGCGCGGCGAGGTCGGCGGGCCGATACACGGCGCCGCGTTCAGTTGTCTGCGAGATTGAAACCGCCGCGGGCTCGACGGCATGGATGCCACAGCCCTGCCGCGCCAGCGCGTCCTCCAATACGTCCGGCGTGAGTTTGGCCGCCGGGCCGTCCACCAGGACAAGCTTGGCGCCGCCGGAGAAGAACTCCGTCGCTCCGCATTCATCGACCTCGATGTGCGCCTCGCGATGACAGATCACGCTGCCCCAGGGCGGGCCTGCACTCGCCAGCGCAATTGCGTTCGCCGCGGTGCCGCTCGCGACCGTGAACACGCGGACATCGCGCTCAAACACCGCGCCAAATGCCGCATCGAGCCGCTTCGACCATTCGTCCTCGCCGTTCGCAGCAGCGGCCCCGTCGTTTGCTGCGTTCAGCGCAGCCATGATTTCCGGCGCAGCGGGCGCAGTGTTGTCCGAGCGGAAGTTCATGCTGATTTACCTTGCGCACGCGAGTGCAATGCTTCGTTCATATCTACACGCTGTGACATCAATCTTCGTTTCAAAACAGCACGCAATTCGCGTCATTACCAACGCTTGCTTTACGGAGCTGCGCTAGCGTTACCACGAAATTAGCCATCGGGGTGGGCGGTGCAACACTTCATCAACCATGCGACGATCGAACGCGCGGCGGCTGAACTCTTCTCCGGCGCGCACGCACGATATTATCTGCTTGGTTTGATCGCGCTCGCCTGCGCTAGCGTCGCGGGCTTCGCGGCCGCTGCGATCTGGATGGGACTTGCTCTCCTCGTCGACACAACACGATCGACGTTGCTTGCGCAGACGAAGCTGTTGTCGCCGACGCAATCCGGCGCCGCCGTATTAGCGCTCGATGTCGCCACGTCCGCCAGCCTCGCCGTCGCGCCGGCGATCGCTTGGTACTCCAATTCGGCTCTTTCCAGCGCCGTCGCCTGCGCCCTGCTTGCGGCGCTTGGCGTCCACACAGCGCTCAACGCCAACCGCGGAAGACTGCATGCGCTTGCCGCTTGCACGCCATACGCTCTGCTCGGCGCGATGATGTTGATCGAGAGCGCAGGCGTCGGGGCGCTCGCGGCGATGACGGCATGCGCCTTGGCAGTGGGTTACGTCTTCGGCGCGGCGTTACACCATAATCACCGCGCCGCGCACGCCCGCGTGCAGGACGCCGAATGGGTGCGCCAGCTCAATATGAGCTTCGGCGATGCCGCTTCTGCCGGTTGGGAGATCGATTTCGAGCGCCGCCGTCTCGCCGGCGCTCAACGTTTGGGCGCCTTGCTCGGCCGGCCGGTTGCCTATGCCGACATCGCGGATCGCGCCTGTTTTGCGCCAGCCCACGACCGGGCGCTGGTACAGGCGGCGTTTTCGCCCGAACGCGGCGCGATCCGCCGCATTGCCATCGAACACGACGTGATGCGTGCCGACGGCACGAGCATCCGCGTCCGCCACCAAGGCTTTGTCCGCACGACGCCCGACGGCGCGCCAGTGCGCGTCACCTGCGTGACGCGCCCGGCCCAGGCGGCAGCGACCGCTCACGCCGGCGCTGATCTCTTGGAGAGCGCCGCGGCGGCCGCGCACGCCCAATTCGAAGTTCTGCGCACGCTCGCCAACGAGCTTGGCGTCCCCTGCTCTGCGCCCGCCACACCGGCAACACTCTTCGCCGCTGTCGCCGCCTTGAGCGAACAGGCGCACGCGATCGAACACCACGTCGACGATCTCGCCCACGCGCGTCACGAAGCCGACAGCGCCAATCTGGCCAAGTCGCAATTCCTGGCCAACATGAGTCACGAACTGCGCACGCCGCTCAATGCGATCATCGGCTATGCGGAAATGTTGCAGGAGGATGCTGAGGACGAGGGCGACGAAACCACGGTGCAGGATCTGAATCGTATCCTCACTGCCGCCAAGCATCTGTTGAGCCTGATCGGCGAGATCCTCGATCTTTCGAAGATCGAAGCCGGGCGCATGGAAGCGAACCCGGCCCGTTTCGACCCAATCGAAGTCCTGGAAGATCTGGTCGAAACCATCCGACCCATCGCCGCTCACAATGGCAACGAAGTTACGCTGAGCGCGCAGCCGATCCGCGGCGACGTTAACACGGACGCCATGAAGCTGCGTCAGTGCGTGCTCAACCTGCTTTCCAACGCCGCAAAATTCACCCGGAACGGCAAGATCGACATCGCGTTCGACCGGCGCGAGTACAACGGCGTCGAGCAGCTGTTCGTCACCGTGCGCGATACCGGCATCGGCATGTCGAACGAGCATCTGGCTCGGCTGTTCCAACCCTTCGTTCAGGCCGATCCGTCAATCACGCAGCAATATGGCGGCACCGGGCTTGGCCTGACGATTACGCGCCGGCTGGCCCAGCTGCTCGGCGGCAATGTGATGGTCCAGAGCACGCTCGGCGAAGGATCGGCATTCACGCTTCACATTCCCGTGGACTTTTCGGACGCCTCCATCGCGTTGGGCGCGGCGGCGAAGGTCGACGACGTGCAAGGCGCCGAAGGCGCGCCGCTCGTGATCGTCATCGAAGACGAACCTGACGCGCGCGAACTCGCGGCGCGCGCGCTTACACGCGCCGGTTTTGCCGTCCAAGGTGTGGGCGGCGGCGAGGCGGGCCTGGCTCTTGCGCGCGCCAAGGCGCCCGCTCTGGTCTTGCTCGACATATTCCTGCCGGACCGATCGGGGTGGCGCGTGCTGCAAAGCCTGAAGCAAGATCCCAAGACGCAAGACATCCCCGTGGTCGTGCTTTCGGTAAACGAGGATCGGGCTCACGCCATGGCGCTTGGAGCGGCAGAACACGTCGTCAAGCCGGCCGACCGCGACATGCTCGCCGCCACAGTCATGCGCTACGCGCGGCGCCGGCCAGCGGCGGCAGCCGCCGCGGCGCCTGCGCCGGCGCAGAAGGCCGCCGGCTAGCTATTGCTCGGCGTGCGCGGCCAGCACGCGCGCGACAGTTTCCGTCACCCGCTTGCCGGTCGGAATATGCAAGAACTCGTTCGGCCCATGCGCGTTCGAATGCGGACCGAGAACGCCGGTCACCACGAACTGAGCCTCGGGGAATTTGGCGCCGAGCATACCCATGAACGGGATCGAACCGCCTTCCCCCATCATCGCCATCGGCTTGCCCCACGCAGCGTGTGAGGCATCCTCCAACGCAGCTTCGAGCCAAGCCGCTGTTTTGGGCGCGTTCCAGCCTGAGCTCTCTTTCTCGCCTTCATAGCTGACGCGCGCGCAATAAGGCGGATCGCTTTCGAGTACCTGTTTCAGCTTCGCGCTCGCCTTTTTCGCGTCCGCCGTCGGCGGCACACGCAGCGAGAGCTTCAGTTCCGTGAAAGGTCTCAGCACATTGCCGGCGTCGCGCGGCGCAGGCGCGCCGGCGAACCCCGTCACCGAAAGCGCCGGCCGCCATGTGCGATTGAGCACGAGCTGGTCGCCGTCCTTCCCGGCCGGACGCATGCCGTCAATGAACGGAAACTTCGCGTAGACCTCCTTGCCCAACGCTTCCGCCGCTATTTTCGCCTGCTGCTGCCGTTCAGCCGGTATCTCGACGTTGAATTCGGCGCCGGCAATCTCGCCGGTCTCGATGCTTTCGAGTCGCGTCAGCAATTGCCGCGCAATGCGAAAGCTCGACGGCACAATCCCCGACGCATCGCCCGAATGCACGCCTTCTTCGAGAACATCGACGCGCAGCGTGCCGCCGACCATGCCGCGCAGCGACGTCGTCAACCACAGCCGTTCGTAATCGCCGCAGCCGCTGTCGAGGCAGATCACGAGCGAGACCTTGCCGATCCGCTCGGCAAGCGCGTCCATGTAGAACGGCAGGTCCGGCGATCCGCTCTCCTCGCTCGCTTCGATCACGACCACCGCGCGCTTGTGCGCGATCCCTTGCGCCTGCAGCGCCATGAGCGCGGTCAGCGCGCCGAACATGGCGTATCCGTCGTCGGCGCCGCCGCGGCCATAGAGCTTGTCGCCCTCGAACACAGGAATCCACGGGCCCTTGCCTTCGCCCCAGCCCGTCATTTCCGGCTGCTTGTCGAGATGACCGTAGAGCAGCACCGTGTCGCCGCCCGCCTTCCCGGGAACGTCGATGAAAATGAGCGGCGTGCGGCCGGGCAGGCGTTCCACCGAGAGCCTGGCGCCCGGCAGCTTCGGCAGATGCTTGTTGGCCCATGCGACGAAAAGCTCGACGGCTTTGTCCATATGACCGAGCTTCTCCCAATCGGGCTCGAACGACGGCGACTTGTTGGGAATGGCGATGTACGCCGTGAGCGTGGGCACGACTTCCGTAGTCCACATCTCGTCAGTGAACTTGCGCAGCGCGGCGTGTACGATCTCGGCCATCGAAGTGCTCCCTGGCCGGGAATCTAGAACGCATTCACCGCCATTTCCACCGGTCACGTCGCGCCTCGGCTTGGAGCGCCGCCCGGACTGCATCAAACGCGCCCAATGGGAATAGCGGCGCTCGCCACCACGCCCGCACAACCCCTAAGACTGAGGCATGCCGAGAATCGAGAACCCCTCTCGCTCGAGAGCGCGCCATACTCAGGCAGGACATGCCGAGGGCGAAGTCATAGGCTCAGTCGGGGTCGCCTCGCCATGACCGTTTCCGATCTCTCAACAACACACGGCCCGGATGCGCGCGAGCGCGTCGCTTGGCTCGGGCTGCTGACGCTTGCCATAACCATCCTCAACGCCTTCGCCATGCGCGGGGTGTTCAGCCCGGTGCAGGACATCGTCAAGGCCGATCTCGGCTTGACCGATGTCCAACTCGGCCTCGTGCAAGGCCTTGCTGCGTCGATCCCGATTGCGCTCCTGGCGGTGCCGCTTGGCCGCATCACCGATCGCGGCAACCGCATGCGCCTGTTGTTGGCGCTTGGGGTCACGTGGACGATCGGCACGATCGCGACTGCGTTCGTCACCAATTTCTATGGACTCTTCCTCGCCCGCATGCTGGCAAGCGTCGGCGCCATTTGCGCTGTGCCTGTCGCCATCTCGATCGCGGCGGATCTGAGCCCGCCCGGATATCGCGGGCGGGCTCTGCTCCTCTTGTCATTGGGCAACATCGCCGGCGCCGCGTGCGCCTTCGCCTTTGGCGGCCCAATACTCGGGGCGCTGGAAAACACACTGGCGATTGCCAACCTTGCGCCGTGGCGCGGCGTGCATGTCGTTTTCGCCATCACGAGCCTGGTTTTGCTGCTGCCGCTGCTGCTGATGCGTGAGCCGGTCCGTCGAGAGGTCAGTTCGGACGCCGGCTTGGCCTTCGGCGCCGCGCTCCAGGCGATCTGGCGCAGACGCGCGCTGCTCGCACCCTTGTTCATGGGACAAATCTCGGCCGTCATGGCCGACACTGCCGCCGGCATCTGGGCGGCGCCCGTGTTGTCGCGCGACTACGAACTGCAGCCCGAACAGTTCGCAAGTTGGATGGGGCTCGTCATCCTCTGCTCCGGACTCCTCGGCTCGATCTTGGGCGGCGTGCTTGCCGACGGCGGCCACAAATCCGGCATCAAGGGCGGCATCCTGATCGGCGCGGTGGTCGCATCCGTGCTTGCGATCCCGGGCGCTCTCTTTCCCGTCATGCCTGACGTCGTCAGTTTTGCTTGGGTGCTCGGCCTGCTTCTGACGTGCTGCACCATCACCGGGCTCGTCACCGCTGCGGCCGTCGCCGTTCTGATCCCGAACGAAATCCGCGGCGTCTGTCTTTCGCTGTTCATGGTGGTGGGCGCCATCATCGGCCTGGGCCTGGCGCCGACGTTGGTGACGCTTTTCAGCGATGCGCTGGGCGGCGAATCCGCCCTTCGCTACGGCCTCGCCGCCACGTGCGCTATCACCGGCGTCGGCGCCGCTATCGGCTTCATCGCCGCCCTGGCGCAAGCACGGCGTGACGCATTCGTTCCTGCGTAAGACACGTCCTGCTATTCCCAACCGCACGCGCCTTCGCTAGATACCGCGCCAAAGCGGGCGTGATGTAGTGGTAGCCTGGAAGCTTCCCAAGCTTCTCGTGCGGGTTCGATTCCCGCCGCCCGCTCCAGTCTCAGCGATCGAATCTGCTGAGTGTCACGACGCTGTCGCCGAACTGGATGGGCGTCGCGGTCGGCGGCCGGCGCGCACGCATTGCTTCGGCGGCTGGCGACGCACGGCTGGGGAATTGGCCGATGACGTACCAATCCGCATCGGTCTCGGCTGACTCGGTCACGATCTCGACGACTGCGCCGTCGCAGGCGCGGCCTTGGCAAGCGAGGCTCATATAGTCGCGCCGCTCGCCGCCGGTGTCGGCAAAATCGGTTTGCACACCGTTCACGCGCACAAGCAAAGGGCGCGCGTCCAGTGGAATGCGTAACATCGCACGATAAGCGCCATTCATCACGAGCCGCGCGCTGATCACGCGCTCGCCCTCCGCCTCTGTGGTGGTCACATCCTGAAACGTTGGCGGCGCCACCTGTTCGACAGGCGCGGGCGTCGCCCAAGTCTCGAACCGATCGCCGGGCAAGATGCTCTCAGGCTCGAACGCACCTGCGAACTCGGCCGGCAAGGCGCGCTCGGCCGTGCCGGCGATGATCCGTGCGCGGTCGCCGGCAGTGTCGAGGAAATAGGAGATATTGAGCGAACGCGGGCGCTCCACGCTGATGTCCGGAACGATCGCGGAGATGGCCACGCTCGCCAGCGCGGCGACGCCGGCGACCGCCGCCGCGTTGCGCAAGGCGCCATCGTACCCGAATGCGGCGCCGATCGACGCGAGCCATGTCAACAGCATCAGCGCAGTGAGGATCGAAAACACGAACGGCAGATCGAAACCCAGCGCCAGCTCGACCAGAGAGATGAGCGGCGCCCATACGGCGAGCGCCAGCAGCGCCGCCAAAGCCATCCCGATCCATGCGGCCGGGCGCCACGCCAACGACACGAGCCATCCAACGGCATAGACAAGCGCGGGGAGCGCGAACAGAATCGAAATGCCGCCAACAAAGAGCGACGCAACGGCGCCCGTCAGCGAGAACCAGATCATCGCGGCCGCCGCCGCTCGTTGCGGGTTCCGTCCCGCGTTCGCGATCCAGACGCCCGCCAAGACGCCGAAAAGCGCGAACAGCACGCACCAGGCGCGCGTCGGTTCCGGGTGCGCGAAGGCGTAAGCTTCACCGGGACGCAGCAGGCTGAGCGCAAAGCCCGCAGCAAACGCCAAGCCACCCGCGATCGCCACCGCTGCAACCGGCGCCGCCAACGCACGCCAGCGACCGGCGGCAGAGCTGCGCCAGAAAGCCATTAGCGCGATAAGCAGCGAGGACACCAGCGCTGCCTGGCCCGCCCAACTCGGCATGTAGATAAAAACGCGCGAGGCGATGTCAGTGTAGACGAACGCCCCGCCCACATCGACGTCGGACCGCGTCGCCAGACGGCGTGTCACTGAGAGCGCGATGTCGCCCATGTGCTGAACGCTGCGCAGATCCTGCGACGCGATGGTGTCCTGCGGCGTATGATAATCTTCGAGGCCGTCGATCAAGGCAATGTTGATCACATCGAGTCCGGGATGCGTCAGCGCGGTCACATCACTCGAATTGGTCAGAAGCGCATAGACATCCGCCATGACCGAATTGGCGATCGGACGCGGCGCGGCGGCAAATGCGATGGCGGCATCGGCGTTCGGCTGGTTCGATTCAAAGAAGATGGCCGGTCCGCGCGATCCGCGCGCTTCGAGATTGATCACGGAATCCACCGATTGCATCAGCGGATCGGCGGTGGCGAAGGCGTGGGCGCCGAGCAAGGCCGGCTCTTCGCCGTCGCTGAACAAGAAGATCACGCGGCGCGCGAGCTGCTGCTCGCGCAGCATCTGCGCGACTTCGAGCCAGACCGACAGCCCGATCCCGTCGTCGCTGGCGCCTGGCGCGGCGGGAACCGAATCGTAGTGCGCCGCCGCGAGGATGGCCGGCCCCTCAGCCGGCCCGACGCTGAACACGATATTGCGCACACGCGCGCAATCGACCAGCGGCCCGCGCGGCTGCGCCCTGCAGGCAAACGTGTCGCGAACCTGCGGCGTCAATCCGAGCGCTGCGATCTCACGCAGCAGATTCTCTCGCACGACATCCTGCGCCGCGCTATCAACCGGATGCGGCGTTTCATCGCCGAGGATGCGTTCCAAGCGATCTCGGGCCGAGTGCGCGTCAAATTGATCCGGCGCGTTCTGGCTGCGCACGGCGTCGGGCGTCAGCGCGATGCCCGCGAACATGCAAGTCGCAAACAACGCAGCTAGCAGCGCCCATGCACGCGCGCCGGAAAGGAGATTTGTCATGCGCCGGCGGCTCTAGCATCGAACCGCCGCGTGCGCACGTCCGGAGCGATCAGCGTCCGCGCAACTGGTCGTTGTCCTCGATGAGCGCGCCCGATCCTTGCGGAATGTCCAATATGCCGACGGCCGCCAGCAATTGCCGCTCCGCCACAACCAGGTCGCGTTCAGCCTGCGCCAGAGCGATGCGCGCGGTCAGCAGCTCGGCTTCTTGCTCCAACACCTCGAATGTCGCGCGCAAGCCCGTTTCCTGTTCGAGCCGCACGCCTTCGTAGGCGAGCTCTGCCGCTTCAACCTGCTCGCGTGCTGAATTCACCGCCGAGCGCGCGCTGGCGAGGCCGGTCCAGGCGTTGGTGACGTTCTCTTGCACCGAACGCTCGGTGGCCGCGAGGTCCAGATTCGAAGCCGATCGAAGCGCCCGCTGCTGGCGCGAACGCGAGCGCAGCTCTCCGCCTTGAAACAGCGGTACGCTGAAGCGGACGCCGAGCGTATCGTTCGAACTTTCAGAAAGCTCGTCGTCGAAATCGGCGCCCAGCGAATAGCCCGCGTCCAGTGTAACGTTCAAACGTCCCTGTGCATCTGCGGAGGCTACGTTTGCGTCCGCCAAGCGCGTATCGGCCTGCGCGCTGATCAAGGCCGGATTATTGTCGACGGCAGTTTCGAGTGCGGTCTGCAGGCTGGCCGGCAAACCGGTCGCCGCCGGCGGCGCCTGCAAATCCGCGGGCGGACGCCCGACCAGCCGGCGATACGCTTCCACCGATGCCGCCATCGCGCCTTGCGCTTGCACCAATTGGGTGCGCGCCTGCGCGTAACGGGCTTGCGCCTGCGCCTCATCGGTGCGCGTCACCACGCCGGCCTCGAACTGCGCCTGCGCATATTCCAGCAATCGCTGCAGATTCGACACGTTCGTCTCGCGCGCGGCCACTACCGCTTGCGCCTGGCGCACATCGGCATAGGCGCGCGTCACATCCAACAAGAGCGTTTGCCGCGCGCCCTCATAGTCGGCGACTGCGCCAGCGATCTGAGCACGCGCGGCGCGCGTCGACGCCAATACACGGCCCGAGCCGAACAACAATTGCGAGACGTTGGCTTGCGCCGACCAGGTTTCGCTGCGGCCTGTGTCGACCACGGCTGGATCATCGAAGTCGCGATCGCTCGCGTTGGCGGACGCGGAAACGGAAACCTGAGGCAACGCCTCGGACAGAGCTTGCGGCAACACCTCGCGCGTTGCGCGCAGACGCTGGCGCTGCGCGGCAAGCGTTGGGTTGGAGTCCTGCGCCGAGACCATGGCCTCGCCCAGCGTGTCGGCGTAGGCGGGCCCGATCGCAGCGCTCAGTGCGGCAATGGAAACGATCAACGTGCGCATGTCAGGACTTCTTCTTCCTCACTCCCGCCGCAGCGCTTCGATCGGATCGAGCTTCGCTGCCCGCCAGGCCGGGTATGCGCCGAAGACCACGCCGACCAGACCCGAAAACGCGATGGCGAGTCCCGCATTTACCGGTGACACCACCAAGGGCAGGTTAAATAGTGTTGTCATTCCCCACGCGCCAGCAACACCAATAACCAGCCCGATAATGCCTCCAGCCACGGAAAGGGCGACAGCTTCCAAACCGAATTGATGAAGAATGTCGGATTGCCTCGCCCCTAGCGCTTTTCTGAGGCCGATCTCGCGTGTCCGTTCGGTGACGCTGACCAACATGATGTTCATGATGCCGATGCCGCCGACGAGCAGCGAGACGGCGGAAATTCCCCCCAGGAGGTAAGTGAACACTTGTGTCGTCTGCGCCGCGGTTTCGGTGATGGAACTTAAGTTCTGCACCGTGAAGTCGTCCTCGCCTTCGCGCGTGCGATGGCGCTGGCGCAGCAGATTTTCGACATCCTCCTGCAAGCGGTCGAGCACGTCTTCGCTCTGCGCCTTCACGGAAATCTGGCTGACGCTGTCGCCGCGCCCGCGCCGGCCGGAGATGCGGCGCTTCACCGTCGTCAGCGGCGCCAACACGATGTCGTCCTGATCCATGCCGAAGCCCGATTGGCCTTTGGCCTCCAGCACGCCAATGACTTCATAGGCGCCCCCGTTCATGCGCACATTTTGACCCACCGGGTCGACGTTCGGGAACAGTTCGGTTGCCACGGTCGCGCCGAGCACGACGACCCGACGCGCTTGGCGCTCTTCGGTTTCATCGAACATGCGGCCCAGAGCGATCTCCCAATCGCGGGCGACCAGATAGTTCGGCGTCACGCCTTCGACTTGCGGGTTCCAGTTGAGGCCGTTGGCGATGACCTGCGTGCGCGCCCGCTGCGACGGCGCGACCACCGCGACGTTTTCCAGTTGCGCGATCGCTTCGGCGTCGGCCATGGTCAGCGAGTCCCAGCCGCCGCCGCCGCCTGCTTGACTGCGAACGCCGCCACCGCCGCGCATGGCGCCGGGTACGACGATCAACAGATTCGAGCCCAAGCTTGCGATCGAGCGTTCGACTTGCGCTTGCGCCCCGGAACCCAGCGCCACCATGGCGACGACCGAGGCGACACCGATGATTACGCCCAGCGCCGTCAGCGCCGAGCGCATGGGATTGGCGCGCAGCGCGCGCCCGGCGCTGGAAACCAGATCAGACGTGCGCATCATGGCGTTCGCTCCGATCGTTCAGTTGATCCGAAACGATGCGTCCGTCGCGCATCTCGATTGTGCGTCTGGTTGCAGCCGCCACTTCGTGGTCGTGGGTGACGATGACGATCGTCGCGCCATCGCGATTGAGCTGCGTAAACAGGTTGAGGATTTCGACGCCGGTGTGCGTGTCGAGAGCGCCGGTGGGCTCGTCCGCCAGGACCAACGCCGGCTTGCCGGCAAGGGCGCGTGCAATCGCCACGCGCTGCTGTTGACCGCCGGAAAGCTGCGTCGGCATGTGACCCATGCGTTCCCTGAGGCCGACGCGCTCGAGCAGCTCGGCGGCGCGTTCATGGCGCTGCTTCGGCAGCACGCCGGCATAGATCATCGGCAACTCGACGTTCTCGAGCGCGGTCAAGCGCGGCAGCAGGTTGAAGCTCTGAAATACGAAGCCGATGGTTTGGTTGCGGAAAACGGCCAAATCTTCGTCGTTCATCGCGCCGATGTCGTTGCCGGTGATGGTGATGCGCCCTGCCGTCGGCGTGTCGAGACCGCCCAGGATGTTCATCAGCGTGGACTTGCCGGAACCCGACGGCCCGACGATTGCGCAATAATCGCGCGCCGGGATCGAGAAGCTCACGCCGTCGAGCGCGTGCACCGTCTCGTCGCCCATCTGGTAGAACTTCGTCAGGTCGCGGGCTTCAATCAGCGCCATTAGCCGCCCCTCATGCGGACGCCGCCCGGGCCGCCTCGTCCGCCGCCGAATGGCGAGCGTTGATCCTCTTCCTCGCGTTGCGGCCCACCCCCGACGATCACTTCATCGCCTTCGTTCAGCCCGCTGTGCACGAGCGTGAAGCCGTTGTCAGCGACGCCAATCTCCACCAGAACCGGTTGCGGTCTGTTGTTCCGCAGCACCCAGACAACGGCCTGTTGGCGCACCTCTTGACGCGGCCCGCCGCCGGCGCGGAATTGTTCCAGCAATTGGAGTTGCTCGGCCGTCAGCGTCGGCTCGAGTTCGCGCAACACCTGTTCGCGCACGCGCGCCATCGCAGCGCGGCGGCTGCCGCGGCCTTCGCCGCGCGGCGCCGACGCCATCGCGTTTTCGAACGCGGTTTGCGCCTGCGCGCGTTGGGCGTCGTTGAGCTGCAGCGCCTCCGCAATTTGAGCGACGCCGCGGCCGCGTCCTCCGCCGCGGCGACCTTCGCTCCCGCGTTCGCCACCGCTCTCGCCGCGCGTCTGCGCCTGCGCTTCGCCGCCGCGCGCGCGCCGCCCGTCACGTCCAGCCATCAATTCCTGGCCTTGCGCCACGAGACTCTCATCCGCCGGGCGGAAGCGCAATGCGGTGTTGGGAACGCGCAGCACGTCCTCGCGCTGCTCCAGCACGATCTCGGCGTTCGCCGTCATTCCCGGCAGCAATTGGCGGCCTGGATTGTCGGCTTCGACAACCACGGTGTAGCTGACGACGCCGGACTCCGCGACGCCTTGCTGGCGCACCTGGCTGACGCGCGCTTCGAACTCGCGATCCGGGAAGGCGTCGACCGTGAAACGCGCCGGCTGGCCTTCCTGCACTTCGCCAATGTCGGCCTCATCCACGGTGATATTTGCCTGCAGCCGCGACAAATCCTGCGCGATCACGAACAAGGTGGCCGCCTGCAAACTCGACGCCACCGGCTGGCCGACGTTCACCTGCCGGTCCACCACGACGCCATCGATCGGTGAGCGAATGATGCTGCGTTCGAGATCAGTGCGCGCTGTCGCCACTTGCGCCGCCGCCTGCGCCACGGCCGCGCGCGCCGTGTCGCGCGCCGCGCGCTGTTGCGCCATCAATTGTTCAGATGCGAAGCCGCGCTGCGCCAGGACCTGATAGCGCTGATAGTCGGAATTCGCGACGGCGGCTTGCGCTTGTGCTTGCGCCAATTGCGCCTGGGCTTGCACGATCCGCTGTTGAAACGGCGTCGGATCGAGCCGCGCCAGAGCTTGTCCAGCACGCACCTGACTATTGAAATCGACCAGCACTTCTTGCACCGGCCCCGACACCGTCGAACCGACATTGGCAGAAACAAGCGGCTGCAGCGTGCCGGTGGCGCTCACGACCCGCGTGATTGCGCCGCGATCCACCTCAGCGGTGCGATAAGGTTCGGCGTCGCCTTTGGGCCCGAATAGGCTCCAGCCGATAAGCACAATCGCCGCGGCGCCGCCCGTGACCAGAAGACTGCGGCCGCGCAGAAACCCCGGGCGCTTGGCCCAGAGCCCGGACGCCGTGCCTTGCACGCGCTCCCTGATGGCGGTCAGTTCCATCTTCCTCACATGACGAAACGGCGCTTGCCGGCAAGGCCCGCGCCATCCGCTCATCCCCCTCGACGATTCTGACGCGGTCAAGCTGAATCGGACCTGACCGCGCCAGGCTCCTTAGTCGCGCATGCGCCAATGGCCTCGCGCAGCTCGCGCTTCTTCTTGCGTCACTTGCCCGTCATCGTTGGCGTCGAGACGCTCGAACATGTTGGCGCCCATTGCAGTGAACTCCGCGCGAGAGAACGAACCGTCGCCGTTCGTATCCGGGTTCGGTCGGTCGGCGCGCCGCTCGCGCCGTTCGCCACCTTCACCACGCTCTCCCCGTTGCGGCCGTTCGTCGGCGGAGATGACGCCGTCATTGTTGGCGTCGAGGCGATCGAAGTGCTCAATCGGGCGCGCGAGAAATTCATCGCGTGTAATGTTGCCGTCATTGTTGGCGTCAGCGCGCGCCAGCATGTGCATGCCGCCGCCGCGATGGCCGCGGCCGCCGCGGTGGCCATGTTCGCCGCGTTGCGCGTGCATCTCTTCGCGCGTGAGGGCCCCGTTATTGTCAGCATCGAGGCGCGCGAACGTTGCGTCGCGGCCGGCGTCGAATTCGGTCCTCGTCAGCACGCCGTCTGAATTGGAGTCCGCCTGAAAAATGCCGTGACGGCCGCCGTGTTCACGGCCATTGTCTTGCGCGAGCGCCAGGCCAACGCCGCACGCCAGGACCGCAACAGTCGTGGCGGCCAGCAAAATCCTACGCATGTGAGACTACTCCTTTCGGCCGCGATTGGAGGCGGCCTAACTCCCTCTCTCGACCGGAGTGGTATCGTGGGCGCTTTTCGCCCGTTGGTCGCGTTTGCGACAAAGTGTGTCGGGCGCGGGGGCTCGCGCAAAGAAAACGGCCGGTGCTCGGGGAAGCACCGGCCGCTATGTTCGGGCCCTAGCGCCTGGGGGGAGGGTCGCGCCGGGGCCACATGACGGGATACGCGGGGGAGGAGCGCATCACCGTAAGCTTTGACAGTATGTAGGTGGTGTGTCCGCGATTTGCCGCAAGTGCGGCAAACCGTGCCAGCTAATTGTTCGGCCCGGCGCTGCCGATCGGCGGCGCGATCTGGCGGCGCGCTCCCGGCTGCCTCGCCTGCCCGACCAGACGCACGAATTCGGCGCGGCTGACGCTGTTGCTCTCGTCGCTGTCGTACTGCGCAAACCGCGCGCGCATTTCGGTTTCGAACTCTTCGCGGGTGATGACGTTGTCGACGTTGCGGTCGAAGTCCAGGCGATACGGACCAATCTGCGACCCGCCCAACACTTGATTCGACCAATTCGAGAATTCGATCGGTTGCAGCGAGCCGTCGCCATTGGCGTCCGCGCGCGTGAACTCGCGCGCAATCCCTGCCTCGCTCTCGGCTTGACTGATGCTGAGGTCCCCATCGGCGTCGAAGCTCACGAACATCAGTGCATCGGCGGACAAGAGCGCGCGGATCGGCGCTGTCCGATCGTCGCGCGCGCTGGCGCACGCCGCCAATGCGGCCGCCGCGAACGCCACCGCCGCCAAAGTCCTGATGCTCATACAAGTCCCCTCAAATGACCTCAGCCCAGGAACCGCCCGACCTTGGCAGTGATAAGGCGAAAACGACCCTGTTATTGCCAAAGTGTGTCGCCGAGCGCGCGCCGCCAAGCTTTGGCACGTCTCAGCCACGCGCGCCCCGTAGATTTTTGTCAAGCGGCGCCGCACATCATCCGTCATGACGCCGGAGGACCCCCACATTCTGGTCGTTGACGACCATCGCGAAATTCGCGAGTCGCTTGCCCAGTTTTTGCGCAAGAACGGTCGCCGCGCCACCGCAGTCGAAAGCGCCGAGGCCGCGCGCAAGGCCATCAAGGAAAACCGGATCGACGCCGTGGTGTTGGACATCATGATGCCCGGGGAAGATGGGCTTTCGCTTTGCCGTCATATTCGGGAGACCAACCACATCCCGGTGATCCTGCTTTCGGCCCGCGCCGAGGATCTCGACCGCATCATCGGTCTCGAAGTCGGCGCCGACGATTACGTGGTGAAGCCCTTCAATCCGCGCGAACTGCTGGCGCGCATCGACGCTGTCTTGCGCCGGACGCACGCCCTCCCCCCGAATGTCGAAGCGCCCACCGGCGAGGCCTTACGCTTCGATCGCTGGACTTTGAAGCTCGCCGAGCGCGAGCTGGTCGACGACGAGGGCCAGGTTCACGAACTGAGCACGGGTGAATACCGTTTATTGCTCACCTTCCTGCAGCGCCCGAAGATCGTACTGTCGCGCGAGCAGCTCCTCGATCTCGCCTTCGACGGCGGCAAGGACGTGTTCGACCGGGCGGTCGACACGCAAGTCAGCCGCCTGAGGCGCAAGATCGAGGCGGACGCGCGCGCGCCGAAATTGATCAAGACCGTGTGGGGCGGCGGCTACGTGTTCACGGCCCCTGTCGAAAAAGCGTGACCAACCCGCTCAACACGCTGACCGGGCGCATGGTCCTCGTCACCATCGTCGCGGTGGTTGTGTCATACGCGGTCGCTTTCGCGATTTTCGCTAATGAGCGCGGCGCGGCGCTGCGGCGTGCAGCCGAAACCGCTGTCGCCGAGCGGGTGGCCTTCACCGCCGAGCGTTTGCGCGAAGCGCCGGCCGAGCGGCGCACACTCATCGCCGAGTCGATCCGCGATTTCTCGATCCGGTACAGCGTCGATAGCGCGCCGGACGTGTCCCAAACCGGGATCGGCGGCCCAGCTTCGCGCATCGCCCGCGGGGTAACCGAACGGATGGGCGACATTGACGTTCGTACGCAAACACGCACCTTCGACGCGCCGTCGCGGCGTTGGCGCGTACGCCGGGACCGCGAAGCGCGACGTCGCGACCAAGGCGAGGGCGACGCGTTCGATTTTCCCGATCGAGGTCCGCGCGAAGAAGCGCCAATGGTTCGCGTCACTGTCGCCACGGTCTCGGTCGAACTCGGCCCGGGGTCGTGGCTCAATGCGCATGCGCGCCTGCCCGGTCCGCGTCCCGCGCCCTTCAGCGCCATCGCCGGGGCGCTCGTTTCGATCATCGTCGTCGGCATCGGCGCGGCTTTGATTTCGCGGCAGATCGGACGCCCGCTTGCCGACCTCGCGAGCGCCGCCCGCGCATTGGGTTCGGGCCAGACCAATGTCGCCGCGCCAGTCAGCGGTCCCGACGACGTGCGCCGCGCCTCCACCGCGTTCAACGCAATGGCGGAACGGCTTGGCCGCCAACTTAATCGCCAGCGGCAGATGCTATGGGCGCTCTCCCACGATTTGCGGACGCCGATCACCGCCATCCGTTTGCGCGCGGAACTGATCGAAGACGAGGCGGAACGCCAGCGGCTGCTCGCGTCGGTCGCGGAGATGGAGACGCTGACTGAGCAGGCGCTTGCCCTCGCGCGCGCCGGCGCCAGCGAAGAAGCCCGCAGCACCGTCGATCTTGCCGAGATCGTCCGCACGCTATGCGGTGAACTTGCTGACATGGGTGTGAACATTCGCGCCGAAGCAAACGAACCTTTGATGTGCGAATGCCGGCCGAGCGAGATCGCGCGTGCGCTGCGCAATCTCGCGGAAAACGCCGGCAAATATGGCGGCGGCGGCGTGATGCGGACGTACCGCAACGAGGGCGGCGAAGCGGTGGTTGAAGTGAGTGACGAGGGCCCGGGCGTGGCGCCCGAACTCCTGGCCAGGCTCACCGCGCCCTTCTTCCGCGCCGATGACGCGCGCGGCGACGCCAACGGCGCAGGTCTCGGTCTTGCCATCGCGCAAGCCATCGCCGACGGCCACGGCGGCCGCCTCGTGCTCGAAAACCGAACGCCGCGCGGCTTCAGCGCCAAGCTGGTGCTGCCGGGTCACTCCTAACGCACGCGCTCCACGCGATACCCACGCGCGCGGAATTGGGCGACGAGGCCGTCCGGCCCGATGACATGGCCTGCGCCGACAGCGATGAAGTCGACGCCCGACCCCTCCATCTCGCGTGTCAACTCTTCCATCCAGGCGTTGTTACGCGCGACAAAGAGCGTCCGGTAGAGTTCGGGATAGTCCTCGCGCGTCTCTTCGATCACGACGCGCGCGAGGGCGGCTTCATTGCCGCGCTCCCAGGTTTCCGACATTGCGCCAATCATGGCGGCGACGTCATCGATCTGCGCGATCGCCTCGACCAGCATTTCGCGCTGCAATTCCGGGCTCATCTCGGCGAAGAAGCGATATTGCTGTTCGGCGGTTTCCAAAGCCCGCATGCGTTTACCGGCATTGTCGGCGTAAGCGTCGAGCGAGCGGTCGACGCCAGATTGCGGATCGTAGCCGGCTTGCATCAGCGGCACGACGGTCAAAGTGAGCGCGGCCGCCCACGGCTGCAGACCCTCAAGCGAACCTTGCGGCAGTCCGACCGAGGCGGTTGCTGCGTTGAGGCGCGCGTTTTCCTCTTCGTTCAGCCAGCTCGAGAGCGGCCGCGTTGCGCGTCCGTATTGCTGCGCCAGCGCCTGCGTTTGCGCGTCGGCCTCCGGCGACATCATCAGTTCGGTCCAAACCTCTTCGCTTTCATCGATCGCCGCGCGCACGCGGGCGTTGCCCCAATCGGCGCCGCGCGGACGGACGTGCACCGTGCCGAAGAGGTACATGGTCGAATCCGCGTCGCGGACGGCGTAGAGCGCCGGTGTGATCGCGCCGGGCGCGTGTGACTGCGCGCACGATGCGAGAGCGGCGAGCGCAAGCGCGGCGCCGATGCGCGTCAGCTGCTTCATCGCTATGCCCATGGCGCGAAATGCTTCGAGAGTTTCAAGCCCTGCCCCTGATAGCTCGATCCGCTTTCGCCATAGAGCCGGTCGACCGGTCCTGACAAAGGCTCGAATACGAGTTTTCCAACCGGCTGACCGTCTTCGACAATGAACGGCACGTCACGCGAGCGCACTTCGAGCACTGCCCGTCCCTCGTTTGGCGCGATGCCGAAACCCGGATCGAAGAAGCCCGCATAATGGGCGCGAAACTCGCCGAGCTCCGGGCGGATCGGCGCCATCTCGGCCGCTTCATCCGCTGGGATGATGACGTTTTCCTTCGACGCGAAAATGTAGAACTGCCCCGGATCGAGCACGACACGGCCGCGGCGCGCATCGAGCGGCTCCCAGAAATCGCGCGGGTCGTAACCGCCGATGCGGTCGAGATCGATCACGCCGGAATGACGCTTGGCGCGAAAACCCACCGGCCCTTTGAGCGACAAATCCATGGTGAAGTTGATCTCGCGTTTCGGGTGCGGCGGCCCGCGCCGGAGCCTCACCTGCGAGAGGCGCGTGCCAGTGCGCACCAAGACCGAGAACGTACACGGCGAAATCTCCGCCCACATCGGCCCCTGGTACCCCATCGGAATATGATCGAACGATTGCGCGCCGTCGGTGATGAGCCGCGTGAACACGTCGACGCGTCCCGTCGAGCTCTTCGGGTTCGCCGCCGCATGCATGTGCTGAGGCAGGGTGAGCTCCTCTTGCACCTGGACGAGATAGACGCAGCCGGTCTCCAGCACGGCGCCCTGGCTCAGATCGATCTTGTGCATCACCAGTTCGCCGTCGAGACGGTCGGCGACCTTGGCGCCCGCGCCGGGCAGAAAGCTCGCGCGCAAGCGGTAGGCCGTCTTGCCCAGGCGCAAATCCAGGCTCGCCGGCTGGATCTGATCATCCAGGAATGCCGCATCGGCGGCGATCCAGCCCTGCTTGATCGCCTTCTTGATTTCGCTGTCGGAGAGAACGCCGTGTGTGGTGCTCATGGGGCCTTGCTGGCTTGCATTGGGGGCTTTGTCCAGCGCTCCGGCGTCGATACAATGGGCCCCGAGGGACGCCGATGTACGAGCAGGAAACCGCCGGCATGATCGTCCGCGTGGCGCCGCAATTCCTCCCAGAGGAATCGCGGCCCGAGGACAATCGTTTCGTCTGGTCCTACACCATCGAAATCGAGAACCGGCGGCCTGACCCGGTGCAGCTGATGTCGCGCTATTGGCGCATCACCGACGAGAACGGCGCCACCCAGGAGGTGCGCGGCGAAGGCGTCATCGGCCAGCAACCTGTCATCGAGCCTGGCCAAAGTTTCCGTTATTCGAGCGCCGCGCCGCTTGCGGCCCCTTCCGGCGTCATGATGGGCGTCTATTCCATGCAGCGCGGCAACGGCGAAGCCTTCGACATCAACGTACCGCTGTTCGCGCTCGACTCTCCTCACATTTCTCGCCTGGTGAATTGAATGATCTTCAATGGCTTCGAAGAAGCCATGCGCCGCGTCGTCACCGGCGACGACGAGCATGGCCGCTCCATTATCATCGTCGACGGCCCGCCCGCGGGCGGCATCGGCGATCCCAATCTCGGCGGCCTCGCGGAAATTTGGCACGAGAGCGTCACCGGCGCGATCGATCCGACAGATGCGCGCGACCGGGGTGAAGCGACATCGATCCTTTCGCCCGCGCCCGGCAAGGTGAAGGTGCGCTGGTTCATGATCCAACCCCCGCCCGAAGGCATGCCGGCCGAAGCGCTCGCCGCGGCAGCGCGGCAGCGCTTCGCCGACTTCGGCGCCGCGCATGAAATGCGCGACCAGACCCGCCATCCGGCGATGCATCAAACGCAAACGCTCGACATCATCTGCCTCATCTCGGGCGACGCCTCGCTGGTGCTCGACAATGTCGAGACGCGCATCAAACCTGGCCAGATCGTGATCCAGCGCGGCACGAGCCACGCCTGGACTGCGCATGGCGGACCGGCCTTGTTTCTTGCCGTGCTGATCGATCGTGCGGGATAGATCGACCTTTGGCGCTAGAGATGGAGTCATTCCAGACGCCCCTAGGCCGATCTGGAATTCTGGGGAGTCGTAGACCGGGTCTTCACTCCGGATTCCAGATCACGCCTCGCGTGTCTGAAATGACTTTGGTGGCGTCATCGTCCCTCGTCCCTCTCCTCGCCTCTGCAGGCATGCGTCATCCTTGTTGCGCTCGCGCGCGGATAAAAGTGGCCGGGACGCGGTGAGCCCACGCCGGGCAAGTTGCGCCGTTTGCACGGCGCGCTAGACGCGAGTTCACCGCGCCCCGTGATCTGTTTATCGCCGGCGCCGTCGCGGGAGGTATTTCACTCCCGGAGGCGGCGCGGCCGGCGGCGTGCGGGTGCTTGCGTTCGGCGCAAACAGTCCGGTTCATGCTCCCACGCTTGTTTACCGCGTGGGCTTCAACTCCGATGCGGTACGCTCGCCTGCTGTATCGCACGCGCCGATTCCTGCGCGCTGACCTTGGCTGCGCCGCCTTCCCTCGCTTTCGCGACGAAAGCATCGGAGCTTCACGCTCAATCACCACGCTCCAACAATCGGTTCGAACAAGGCCGATCTGGCCATCAAGTGCGGAGCGATGCGGAGAGTATACGCCCGGCGCCGGAGGGGGCGGATAGATTTTGTGCGGCGCATTGATGTTGCGGGGAAATTGTCTGCAAAGCTGTGGGATAGATTTGGTCTTCCCTCCTTCGGAGGACCTCTCCCACAAGCGGCGAGGACCATTTGCCCACACAAAAACGCCGCCGTCCGGGGACGGCGGCGTTTAAGGTCACGAGGGTTAGACCCTACATTGCCGCGAGGCGCAGCATGCGGCGGAGTTCATCCGGTTCGCTCGCGGTGCGACGCTTGCGCGCTTGGCTCGGTTGATAGGCGAGGCGCGCGTGGTCCTGGCAATACGGATGATTGCCGAAGACGCCGCGGCCGCAGAACGCGAAGTCCGCGTCCGTCGGATCGCCGATCGGGTATTTGCACATGCTCTCGTTGAGCGTCAGTACGGTTGCGGCTTTGCCGTCCTCGCCCTTCAAGGGTTCGAGGTCCGGAATGACCACGAGTGGCGCGCTCGAGGGCAGCCTGAGGCGCGGCGCGCTCGGGCCCATCGTGCGCGGACGCGCGGTCCGCACCGGGCGCTTGGCCGGCCGCGACGGCGTCGCCCGGCCCGCCAAACCGAGGCGGTGGACTTTGCCGATGACGGCGTTGCGGGTGACCCCGCCTAATTGTTTGGCGATTTGGCTCGCTGACAGACCTTCAGCCCACAGCTTCCGTAGGAGCGCCACGCGCTCCTCGCTCCATCCAAGACCCATGTCTCAAGCCCCCTTGGCCCATGGCCCCGCCCTTTTTTGACGGGAATGAGACACACTCGCCTTTCTGGAGAGGATGTCAATTGGTGGTGATGTAATCCTTGGGGATACACAATATACGGTAGTTATCCACCGAGTCATGGGCGTTTACTCACTGCTTATCCGAGGGCTGTCAGCGGGGACTCGGCCCATTATCTTGAGCCTCATCCGAGGCTTGGCCCGTCAACATGGTTAACGAGCGCCTGGACTCGTTAAGAATTTATGAAAGACCTGTTCCGCGTATGGACACGACCGTTCGAACCAGCGCACCCGCCCTGACCTCGCGGCGCTACGGCGCCGTCAATTGGCTGGGCTTGCAGACGCTGGTCTGGCGCGAAATCCGCCGCTTCCTGAAGGTCGGCGCGCAAACCGTGTTCGCGCCGCTCATTCAGACGCTGCTGTTCATGATGGTGTTCAGTCTTGTACGCGGCGGCGATTGGCCGGGCACTGCGCGCGGGTACGCCGATGGCCTCGCAGCCGGTCTGGTGATGATGTCGATCCTGTCGAACGCGTTTCAGAATTCGTCGTCGTCGATCGTCATTGCGAAAGTGCAAGGCAATGCGGTCGATTTTCTGATGCCGCCGCTTTCGGCGCTCGAATTGACGATCGCGTTCATCGTCGGCGCCGCCGCGCGCGGTTTGCTCGTCGGCGTCGCATCTTTGATCGCGGTCGCGTGGCTCGCCAACATCGTGCCGGTGAATGCGTTCGTTGCGCTCTACTACGCCATCGTCGCGTCGGTGATTTTCGGCGCCATCGGTTTGATCGGCGGCATCTGGGCCGACAAGTTCGATCACCTCGCCGCGGTGACGAACTTCATCATCGTGCCGCTGACGTTTCTTTCCGGGACGTTCTACTCGACCGCGATCCTGCCCGAACCGTGGCGTACGATTTCGCACTATAATCCGGTGTTCTCGCTGATCGACGGCTTCCGCTACGGCTTCATCGGCCACGCCGACGCGCCGCTTGTGCTGGGCGCCGTCACCACCGGCGCACTTGCGCTGGCGCTGAGCTGGGCCTGCTGGGCGATGATCAAGAGCGGGTATCGGCTGCGGAGCTAGGTATGAAATGGTCCAAATGGGCGGCTTTTCCCAACCCGGAGAAGATGGAGGTAATCACAGCACCTTTTGGTCCAGGCTGCTACGAAATTAGACGTCGAGATACACGCCGTTTGGTTCTGTACGGAATGGCCGGGCATACCGCCTATCGCATGACGTCGCTGCTTCCGCGTCCGCTTGGATGCGGCAATCGGAACAACAACGCCAAGAGACAATACATACAACACAATATCTCCGATCTCGAGTATCGCACACTACCTTGCGCTTCACGCTCCGACGCGAAGGCAGTCGAGCGCCAGCTGCAATCCGGCCGAAACGAGTACTTGTTTCCGACGTAGCTCTAAGCACTGAGCGCCTTCGCCAGCTTGGGCAGGAATACATCCATGCGATAATCCACGTCCATGTGGTCATCGTCGTATTCTTCGTATTCGTGCGCGATGCCGGCGGCGGTGAGCTTTTTTGCAAAGCGGCGCATGCCGAGATGGATGCGGAAATTGTCGTGGTCGCCGCAGTCCATGTAGATGAGCTTCAGTTTGCGCAAATTCTCGCCGAGCGTATCGAACATCACCACCGGATCGTGCTTCATCCAGTTGGCCCACAATTCGGGGATGAACTCGCCAGTGTGCGGATCGAGCGGCAGGCGCATGTTCATGAATTTGGTGGTGTCGGGATCGTAGAAAGCGCTTTGCGCCAGATCCATCAGCGCCATCTGCTCCTTGAAGCTCATCTTGGGCTTAGACGTAGCCGCCTTCCAGAACGTCTCGATCGAATTGCTGTGCTTGCGCAGGATGTCGAGATCGTCGAGCAGCGCGGGAATGTAGAGCGCGTCGAATCCCATATCGCCGCTCTGGACCGAGATCGCATCCCAGACATCGCTGCGGTTCATGCCGTGCCAGGCGGCGCCGTAGCCGCCGGACGATTTGCCGAACACGCCGCGCGTGCCCTTGCCGCCGCAATTGAAGCGCTCTTCGACGAACGGGACGATTTCGTCGCAGAGATAGTCGGCATAGCGGCCCGAGCCGGCGCTGTTCAGGTACTGGTTGCCGAACAGTTTGGTGAAGCAGTCTGGAAACGCTGCAACCACGCGCGGCATGCCTTCGTGCGTCAGCCGATCCAGCCGCTCGGGCACGTTCTCCGCCGCCGGCATCCAGTTCGCGTGCGCAAGCGCCGAGCTCCAATAGCCCTTCAGGTCCACCAGCAGCGGCAAGCGCTCGGCGGCGCTCCAGCCGGGCGGCGTCCAGACGTAGAGCTCCCGCTCGGTTGGATCGCCCAGAGGATTGCCTTCAAGCACGAGAGATTGGTGAACCAGGCGATGCAGTTCGCCGCGGGGAATGGTGTGGTCTCGTCTCATTCAGTGTTGATGATACGCGGTGCTTGACCTTGCAAGCGGCGCGGCTCAAAACCCCGCCTTTCCAAATTTCAGAGGGCCAGAATGAGCGCCGCCGAAAGCCATATCCTTCCCGTTTACTCGCCCCCGGAACAGATTTTCGTGCGCGGCGAAGGCAGCTGGATCTGGGATGACAAGGGCGACAAATACCTCGACTGCATCGCGGGCATCGCCGTCAACGCGTTCGGCCACGCGCCCCCATTTCTGGTGAAGGCGCTCACAGAGCAAGCCGGCAAGCTCTGGCATACGTCGAACATGTTCAAGGTGAAGGGTCAGGAAGAGCTTGCCGCGAAATACACGCGCGATTGCTTTGCCGACGTCGTGTTCTTCACCAATTCGGGCACGGAGGCGATCGAAGGCGCGCTGAAAACGGCGCGCAAGTATCACACCGCCAACGGCAATCCCGAGCGCGTCGATATCATCGGCTTCCAGGGCTCCTTCCACGGGCGCTCGTACGCAGCGATCAACGCGAGCGGCAACGCGAACTATCTCGACGGCTTCGGTCCGCGCCTGCCCGGCTTCATCCAAGCCGCGTGGGGCGATCTCGATGCGCTGAAGACGCTCGTCGGCCCAACCACGGCGGCGATCATTCTCGAACCCGTGCAAGGCGAAGGCGGCGTGCGCGCGGCGTCCGACGAATTCCTGCGCGGCATCCGCAAACTCGCCGACGACACCGGCTTCCTCCTCATCTTCGACGAAGTGCAATCCGGCGCCGGCCGCACCGGCAAGATGTGGGCGCACGAATGGTCAGGCGTCACGCCCGACATCATGGCTGTGGCCAAGGGCGTCGGCGGCGGCTTTCCGATGGGGGCCTTTCTCGCAACAAAGGAAGCGGCCAAAGGCATGGTCAAAGGCGTGCACGGCACGACCTTCGGCGGCAATCCTCTCGCGATGGCGATCGGCAACGCGGCGTATGACGAACTGTCGAAACCGGCGTTCCTCGCGCACGTAAACAAGGTCGCAAACCAGCTGACGCAATCGCTCGAGAGTCTGAGGGATCGCCATCCCGATCTCGTCGTCGCCGTCACCGGCAAAGGCTTGCTGCGCGGCTTGAAGCTGAAAATCGATCCCAAACCGATCCAGGGCAAAATCCGCGATCAGAAGAAAGTGCTTCTAGGCGTCGCCGGCGACAACGTGCTCCGCCTCGCCCCGCCGCTGACGATCTCGGAAGACGAAATCCGTCAGGCAGTGGATGCGATCGATGCGGTGCTCGCCGCGCAAATGGCGGAAGCGAGCGCGTGATCGAAGGCCCGCGCCACTTCCTGGACATCAGCGCACTGAGCAAGGAGGACGTGCGCGCTATTCTGGACGAGGCGCATGCGCGCAAGGCTGCGCGCATCGATTGGCCGAAGGGCGCGCAGGATGAAGACGCGCCGCTCGACGGCTACGCGCTGGCGATGATCTTCCAAAAGAACTCTACGCGCACGCGCGTATCGTTCGAGATCGGCATGCGCCAGCTCGGCGGCAGTTCGATCGTGCTCAACGCCAACGACACGCAGCTCGGGCGCGGTGAAACCGTTGAAGACACCGCGCGTGTGCTCTCGCGCATGGTCGATTGCGTAATGATCCGCGCCAACAACCATCAGGATGTGGTGGACTTCGCATCGGCGGCGAGCGTTCCGGTGATCAACGGCCTCACCGATCTCTCGCACCCATGCCAGATCTTCGCCGACATCATGACGATCGAAGAATGGGGCGGCGACATCGCCGGCAAGATCATCGCCTGGCTGGGTGACGGCAACAATGTCTGCACCTCGTTCATTCACGCGGCGGAGAAACTCAATTTCAAGCTGCGGATCGCGACACCCGCGACTTACGCCCCGCGTGGCCAGGAACTTGCCGCTGCCAGAGCGGCCGGCGCAGACGTCGAAGCGCACAATGATGCGAAGAAAGCGATCGACGGCGCTGACATCGTCGTCACCGACACCTGGGTGTCGATGGGCGATGCCGACAAAGACGCGCGCATGGCGGCGTTTCCGCCTTACGCTGTGGACGACGCGATGATGGCGCGCGCGTCGAAGGACGCAATCTTCCTACATTGCCTGCCGGCGCATCGCGGCGAAGAAGTCGCCGGCAGCGTGCTCGACGGCCCGCGATCGGCCGCATGGGACGAAGCCGAAAACCGCATCCACGCGCAGAAGGCCGTGCTGCTGTGGTGTTTGGGCAAGCTGTGACCGGCGACGACATCGTTGCGCCGTTCAGCCTCGTCGGCGCGCCCGTGCGCGGACGGATCGGGCGGCTCGGTTCCGCCGCACTCGATCCGATCCTGCATCGCCACGATTATCCGCGGCCTGTCGCTATGTTGCTTGGCGAAGCGCTGACGCTTGCCGCGCTGGTCGGCTCGTTACTGAAGACGGATGGACGGCTTGTGGTGCAGGCGCAGGGGCAAGGGCTCGTGCCGCTGCTCGTCGCCGAGCACCGCAATAGCGGAGTGCGCGGCTATGCGCGGCTCGCCGAAGGCGCCAACAGCAAACTCGCGCGCGCCAATCGCGTGCCGCCGGGCGAGTTGCTCGGCGCCGGCAATCTCGTGCTCACGCTGGATCTCGGCGAGGATAAACCGCCGTTCCAAGGCATGGTTCCGCTAGAGGGCGCAACCCTGGCGCAATGTGCGGAGAACTATTTCCGCGTCAGCGAACAGACCGACACGGCAATCCGTCTTGCGGTGGGCGAAGTGGTGGGCGGCGATGCGCCTTCGACATGGCGCGCAGGCGGCGTGCTGATGCAGCGTCTCGCAAGCGACCGCGCGCGTGGCGACACAGAGGAAGATTGGTCGCGCGCCTCGATCCTGTTCGGAACGCTCACCGACGAAGAGCTGATCGATCCCGCGCTGCCGGCCGACCGCGTACTCTATCGGCTGTTTCACGAAGAAGGCGTACGCATGGCGGCGCCCACCGCGCTCGAAGACAGATGCACCTGCAGCGAAGAGCGCCTCACCAACGTCATGCGCCAATTTCCGGGGAACGAATTGCATGATTTGATCGAGCCCGACGGCAAGCTCCACGCCCGCTGCCAATTCTGCGCGCGCGAGTACCTGCTCGATCCAGCGAAGCTTGGCGCCGTTTAAGCCCCCACATCCAGCGCGTAACCGGCGCTGCGCACTGTGCGGATTGGATCGCTTTCATCACCGACCATGAGCGCCTTGCGCAAGCGGCCGATATGCACATCGACCGTGCGCGCTTCAACGTAGACGTCATTGCCCCAGACGGCGTTGAGCAACTGTTCGCGACTGAACACCCGCCCGGGGTGCTGCATGAGATGGTCGAGGATGCGGAATTCCGTCGGCCCCAGGTGCACTTCGCGGCCGCCGCGCTTCACGCGGTGCGCCACGCGATCCATAATGATGTCACCAGCCGTGACCGTGTCGTCCGCAAGAGCCGGACGGATGCGTCGCATCACCGCGCGCAGCCGCGCCAAGAGCTCGTTCATCGAGAATGGCTTGGTGACGTAGTCATCGGCGCCGACGTCGAGGCCGCGGATGCGGTCGCTCTCTTCGGTGCGGGCCGTCAACATCACGATCGGGGTGTTGCGCGTTTCCTGACGCGCGCGCAGCCGGCGGCACACTTCGATGCCCGGCGCTTTCGGCAGCATCCAATCGAGCACCACCAGGTCGGGCGCGCTTTCGTCGGCGACGACCAACGCCTCGTCGCCGTCATTAGCGACGGAGACGCGATAGCCTTCCTTCTCGAGGTTGTACCTGAGCAAATCGGCCAAGGCCGCCTCGTCTTCGACCACCAGCACGTGTGTCGCTTTGGCCATGGCGCTGCGCCCTACTCCGCCGCGTCGGCGCGCGGCCGCTCGTTGGCGATGTCCTCGCCGGTGACGAGGAAGTGAATATATTCGGCGATGTTGGTGCCGTGGTCGCCGATGCGCTCGAGATTCTTGGCGATGAATAGCAAGTGCGCGCACGAACTGATCATCCGCGGATCCTCGATCATGTAGGTGAGCAATTCGCGGAACAGCGAATTGTAATGCGCGTCGATGTTGTCGTCGGAGTTCCAGACGTTGATTGCGGCCTGGACGTCCTTGTTGGCGTAAGCGTCGAGCACTTGCTTCAGGTGAGCGCTCGCGATCTTGCCCATGCGCTCGACCGAGCGCGTGAGCTGAATCGGCTCATCCTGATTGAGAATAAGCGCGCGCTTGGCGATGTTCTTGGCCAGATCGCCGACGCGTTCCAATTCGCTGGCGATGCGCCAGGCGGTGAGCACGACGCGCAGATCGCTGGCCATCGGCTGGCGCAGCGCGAACAGCTTGATCGCGCGCTTTTCGACTTCGCGCTGGGCGGCGTCGATTTTCGGATCGCGCTGGATGACGGCGTGGGCCAGTTCGGTGTCACGGCGGCCAACCGCCGCCAAAGCATCGTTGATCGCGGTCTCGGCCAGACCGCCCATCCGCGCCACTTCTTGCGTGATCGCGTCGAGTTCCTCGGAGAACGCTTTGACCGTATGTTCCGCCATGGTCGCCTTAACCCGGCGCGCCAAGGCCGGCGCGCTGCGTGACTTCTTCGGGACGGCCATGGAGATCAGCCGAACCGGCCAGTAATATAGTCCTGAGTACGCGTGTCGCGAGGATTCGTGAAGATTTCCTCGGTCGCGCCGGTCTCGACCAATTTGCCCATGTGGAAGAAGGCTGTCTTCTGCGAAACCCGGGCGGCCTGCGCCATCGAGTGCGTAACGATGATGATGCAGTAATTCTCGCGCATCTCGTCGATCAGTTCTTCGATCCTGGCCGTCGCGATTGGATCGAGCGCCGAGCACGGTTCGTCCATCAGGATGATGTCAGGGTTCACGGCCACCGTGCGGGCGATGACTAGGCGTTGCTGCTGGCCGCCCGAAAGGCCGGTGCCCGGCTGCGCCAAGCGATCCTTCACTTCGTCCCAAAGACCCGCGCGGCGCAGCGATTTCTCGACGATGCCGTCCATGTCGGGCTTCGATTTGGCCATGCCGTGAATGCGCGGGCCATAGGCGACATTGTCATAGATCGATTTCGGGAACGGATTGGGCTTCTGGAACACCATGCCGACGCGGGTGCGCAGCACCACCGGGTCGACGTTCTTTGCATAGGCGTCCTTGCCTTCGATCTTGACCTCGCCGCTGACGCGGCAATTGTCGATCGTGTCATTCATGCGGTTGAAGCAGCGCAGGAACGTGGTCTTGCCGCAGCCCGAGGGGCCGATGAACGCGGTGACGGCGCGATCGGGAATGTCCATGGAGACATCGAACAGCGCCTGTTTGTCTCCGTAGAACACGTTCACGTCGCGCACCGCGATCTTCACCGGCGCCCCAGTCAGCGTGCCCGCGCTGTTGCGCACCAGCGGAGCAGTCATCGCGGGTCCGTTGCTCATGGCGCGCTCTGACTCGGTCGCTGAAAATTCCATGCCATTCGATCCCTATGCGCAGAGCTCGCACGCCGCGAATCGGCCCATTCCTGACGCCAACCGTATCTAGGGAGCTTCGATGACAGTGATGTGAAACGAGCCCCCCGTTGCATCAGTCCTCCTCCGCCAATTCGACATAGGCGGCGAACGCGGAGCCTCGTCCCGGCTGGCTCTCCACAAGCAGCCCGCCGCGGTGCCGGTTGACGATGTGTTTGACGATGGCGAGCCCGAGGCCGGTTCCGCCACGCTCATCGCCCAATTCGCGCTCGACCCTGAAAAACCGCTCCCCCAGGCGCGGCAGGAAACGGCGCGACACGCCGGGTCCGCAATCCTCGACCCGCACATAAGCGTAGGAGCGGTTTGCGGCGGCCGCAGGTGTCAGCAGCGCCACCCTGCCAGCCTCATCCCAGCGCCGTCCGGCGCTGGCGACAACCTCTTCGCGGTCGCCTGAGGCCGCGACTTCGATGCGCACCGCCGCGCCGTCTGGGGTGTATTTCACGGCGTTGTCGACCAAGTTCTGGACGATCTGGGCGAGTTGAAAGCGTTCGCCGACCACGGTGACGGGCTTGGCGGGAAGGTTCAGATCGAGCGTGATATTCCGCTCACGGACGACAGGCGCGAGCGAGTCCGCCACCTCGCGCGCGACGGCGGCGAGATCGGCGCGATCGGACGGCGGCACATGTTCGTCGAGTTCGATGCGCGAGAGCGAGAGCAGATCGTCGATCAGGCGCCGCATGCGATCGGCCTGCACCTGCATCATGCCGAGAAAACGGTCGCGGTCGGCGGGATTGTTCCGCGCCGGACCGGACAGGGTTTCGATCAGCAGCGTCAGCGACGCGAGCGGCGTGCGCAGTTCGTGACTGGCGTTGGCGAGGAAGTCGGCGCGCATCCGTTCAGTGCTGATTCTTGCAGTTTGATCGTGAAAAACCAGCATTGCCGCCCGGTCGGCGCCCCAAGTCACCGGCGCGACGTAGCAGCGCGTGTGACGATCGACTTGCGCGGGCGTTTCGTATTCCACCGCGCGCGTCCCGCCTTCGCGCACTGCAGCCTGCACAGCTTCAAGCACGTCGGGATGGCGCAGAATCGACGTCAGGAATTGACCGCGCGCCTCGAAATGCATCTGTCGCCGCGCGGCGGCGTTGGAGCTGACGATGCGGCTTTCGGAATCCACCAGCAGCGCAGGATCAGGGAGCGCTTCGAGCAAGGGCGCCAGTTCCGCCAGGCCGACGAATTCGACGGCGTCGTCGCCGGTTGAGGAGATGATGAAGCGCCTGCCCTCGCGCATGGCCCAGTAGCTCGCCGCGCCGGCCAGGATCATCAGCGCCGCAGCCGCTGCGTTAGCGACGAACGCCAACACCGCCGCCAGACCCGCCACGGCGACCGCCGCCCAAGCGGCGCCCGGCAGCCGGTCCAGCCGCCAACGCGGCAGGCTTAGGCGGTTCATGGCCATCCGGCAGGGCTTAGGTCGCCGGATCGGAGTCGCGCAAGCGCAGGTGTCGGCTTGGCCGCTCGCCGAACGTCATAGGATAGCCCGCTGTTCGCCGACGGAATCCGGCGATTCATCGTGCGACCGACGCCGCCGCATCCAAAAACGCGGACGCCGGCATCCAACCGATGACGGGAGAGGTGCGCCCTGGCTGTCGAACCAGAGTTTCTTATCGAATTTCAATACAGATTTGTTGACTTTCGAGAAGGTCACGGCTAGAGCCAAAGCTGCGAGGGAAGATGAAAAACGGGGTGCGTCTCTTGGTCGGCGTCGGGTTGATGGCCCTCGCCGGATCGTGCGCGGGACGCAATTTGCCGCCTGAGCCGGACAGCTACGTCGCCGCCGACGCGATTGGCGCGGAGCGCGCTGCTGAACTCGCCGCTTCCCCGGCGGCAACCTGGCTCGACGATTTGAATTCGCCGGAGATGTCTGCGCTGGCGCGCGAAGCGCTGGCCGGCAGCCCTGAGTTGCAGATCGTCGAAGCGCGAGCGCGCGCGGCGACCTGGCGCGCACGCGGCGCGTTCGGTTCCAACTTGTTGCCGAGCCTGAGCGTCGGCGTCGATGGAACGCGCACTGAAGAACCGACTGCCGGCGACGAACGCATTCGCACCGAAATCATGACGTCGAGCGTCGTGGCGAGTTGGGAGATCGATCTCTGGGGCCGCCTCACCTCGCGCGCGATGGCCGCCGATTTGAGCGCCGACGCGGCGGAGGAGGATTTGAATGACGCGCGCCTTTCGGTGGCCGGCCAATCGGCGACCGGTTGGGTCGATGTGCTCGAAGCGCAGCAGCTGTTGGCGCTCGCGCAAGAAGATTTGCAGACGCGTGAACGCGCGCTCGACCTTACCCAGCGTCGCTATGATGCCGGCATCGCCACGTCGCTGACGCTGCGCACGGCGCGGAGCCAAGTGGCCTCGGCGCGGGCGTTCGAAGCGCAGGCGCAGGATCAGTTGTTGATCGCGTCGCGGCGTTTGCAGGAAATCATGGGCCGTTATCCAGACGGCACGCTCCGGGCCGATGGCGAGCTGCCGCAGCTGGGCGAACTCACCGCGGCCGGCGCGCCCACGGATTTGCTCGAGCGTCGCCCCGACGTGCTTGCCGCGGAAAGCCGTATGCGCGCGGCTGGCTTTCGCATGCACGAAGCGCGTGCCGCCATGTTGCCGCGCCTAACGCTGACGGGCACCGCCGGCAATAGCGGCGCGGCGCTGAACCAGATCGACGACAGCGTGAACATGGTGTCGAACCTCGTCGCCGGCCTCACGATGCCGATCTTCAACGGCGGGGCGCTGTTCTCCGAATCTCGCGCTTCCGCCGCGGACCGGCGCGCCGCGGCATCAGAGTACGTCCGCACGGCGATCGCCGCCTGGCGCGAAGTCGAAGGCACGATCAGCGCCGACCGGTCGCTGGAAGTGCGCGAGGCCCAGTTCGCCATCGCCGCCGACGAAGCGCGTGAGGCGCAAGCCTTGGCCGAGCGGGAATACGCCCGCGGTGTCGCCACATTGTTTGAATTGATCGATGCTTACACCCGCCGCATCGATGCGGAGCGCGGGCTCATCACGGCGCGCGCCGCGCGCGTCACCAACCGCATCAGCTATCATGTCGCCCTTGGCGGCGGCGCCCGCACGGGCGGGATCGACGAAGATCGGGAAGTCACGCCATGAATAAGATGGACCTCAATATGATGACGCACACATCAAGCGAGGAAGACACCCGCCCGAAGGGCTTCCTGGGGCGGCTAAAGCAACTCGCGATCTTCGCGGCGCCGCTCGTCGTGATCATTGGCGGGGGCTTGCTGCTCGCAGTGATGATCGCGACCGGGCCGAAGGCCAAGGAAAAGGGCGAAGCGCCGCACGCGCCGGCTGTGCAGTTCGCGGTGGCGCATGCGCGGCCGACGACGATCTCGGCCAGCGTGCAAGGCGAGGCGCGTCCGCGCGTCGAGGCGACGCTGGCCGCGCAGGTCGCCGGCCGGATCGTCTGGGCGAGCCCGAAATTCGCCGAAGGCGGCTCGTTCACCGAGGGCGAGGTGATGGCCCGCATCGACGCAGCCGACTATCAACTCGCCGTCGTGCGCGCGCGCGCCCAGGTGGCGCAATCGCAGGAAGCGCTTGCCCGCGAAGAAGCCGAAGCCGAACTGGCGCGCCAGGACTGGCAAGCGCTGGGCCGCGGCGAAGCGCCTCCATTGGCTGTGCGCGAACCGCAATTGGCGCAAGCGCGCGCGCAACTCGCCGCCTCCGAAGCGGCGCTGCGTTCGGCTGAACTTGATCTCAACCGCGCCTCGATCCGCGCGCCATTCACCGGCCGCGTGCGCGAGCGACGCGCCAATGTCGGCGACTATGTCGGCCCAGGTTCGCCGGTGGCGGTGATGTTTGCGACCGACGCGATGGAAATCCGGGTGCCGCTCACCGACGCCGATCTGGCGTCGATGCGTCTGCCCGTGGGCTTCACCGCCAGCGGCGCCGAGGGAGGCCCTGCCGCGCACGTGACTACGGTGACGGGCGGACGTGTCCAAGCCTGGCAAGGCCGCCTCGTGCGCACGGAAGCCTCGGTCGACGCGCGCACGCGTCTGGTCTACGGCGTCGTCGAAGTGCGCGATCCGTTCAGCCCGCGCTACTCGGCGCCGCTTGCGCCGGGCATGTTCGTGATGGTCCGGCTGGAGGGCGCAAACAGCGAGACTTTGGTCGCCGCCCCGCGCAGCGCGCTCAAGCGCAACGAGTTCGTCTATGTCGTCATGCCGGACAACACCATCGACGTGCGCCAAGTGCGCCCGGCTCAGACGACCGCGGACGAAGTGCTGTTCCGGGAAGGCGTCGCGGATGGCGAACGGGTCGTCGTCTCGGTGTTGACCTCGCCGCGTCAAGGCATGGAAGTCACCCCGATCGACCGCGCCGGCGGCAGCACCACGCCCGCGCCTGCTCCGGCGCAGCAACAGGAACTGGATATTCGTGAGTAGAGTGAGTGCGCCTTGCTCCCCCGCAGGCGGGGGAGCTGTCACGCGAAGCGTGACTGAGGGGGCGCGGCGCGCAACGCGCCAGACCTTCCCCCTCCCGCTCGCTGACGCTCGCCACCTCCCCCGCTTGCGGGAGAGGAAAGGAGAAGAAGTATGCTGAAGGGCCTCGTCGCTTGGTGGGGGCGCAACCCCGTCGCCGGCAACCTGCTGATGCTTTTTGCCGTCATTGCGGGCGTCTTCTCCTTCAACAAGATGGAGAAGGAATTCTGGCCGCCGGGACGCGACAACAGCGTCTTCGTGCAAGCCTCCTGGCCCGGCGCAAGCCCGGAAGACATGGAAAGCCAGGTCGTCATCCGGATCGAGGAAGCGACGGCGGGTCTCGATGGCGTCGACTGGGTGCGCTCGCGCTCGGGCGAAGGCTCCGGCTGGGTCAGCATTCAATCTGAAAGCGGCGCCGACATCGATGCGATGACGCAAGAAGTGCGTTCGCGCGTCGAATCCATCTCCGGCCTGCCCGCCGGCATGGATCCGATCCGCGTGACGCGGCAAGTCGGGCGCAATCCGTCCTTCATTATCGGCCTGCACGGCAATGTCGATGAACGCACGCTGCGCGACACCGCCGAGCGGCTGCGCGATCAGGTCTCGCTGCTGCCCGGCGGCGCCAACACCGATGTTTGGGGCGCGCGCCCCCCGGAAGTCTCGATCGAAATTTCCGAAGCGTCGCTGCAGGCCTTTGGCCTCACCTTCGATGATGTCGCGCGGGCGGTGCGGTCCAGCTCAGTGAATGCGGGCGCCGGCGCGGTGCGCACGGCCGACGGCAATTTCCAGCTGCAGGCGCGCAATCTCGCCGACACCGAACTCGATTTCGAAAACATCATCATCCGCCAAACGCCTGACGGCGGCATCGTGCGCGTTGGCGACGTTGCGACCGTCGTCGACGGCTTCGTCGACACGAACCTTTACTCGCGCATGAACGGCGAGCCGGCGATGTTGGTCGCGCTGCAGACCGCGGACCAGTTCAACATCTGGGATACTCAGAAGGCGCTGCACGAGCTGCTCGACGAATTCCGCACTACGCTGCCCACCGGCTTGCAGCTGACGATGGTGAACGACGAGTCGCAAGACTACAACGCCTTGCTTGGCATCCTCTTCCAGAACGCGTCGCAGGGCTTCTTCCTGATCTTCGTGCTGCTACTGTTGACGTTGCACCCGAAGGTCGCCTTCTGGTCGACGCTGGGCGTCATGACGGCGTTCGCCGGCTCTTTTTTCATTCTCCCGTACGTGGGCGTCTCGCTCAACTTCATGAGCGTGTTCGGCTTCCTCTTGGTGCTGGGCATCATGGTCGACGACGCCATCATCGTCGGTGAGGCGGTGTACGAGCGCGCCGAGCGCGGCCACCACGGCGCCGACGCGGCCATTCTCGCCACACAAATGGTGCTGAAGCCGCTGGTGGCTTCGGTGTTCGTCACCATGATCGCGTTCAGCCCGATGATGATGTTCTCGGGCGAAGTGCGTCAGTTCACCAGCATGATCTCGATCGTGGTGATCTCGACGCTCGTCTTCTCTCTGATCGAGAGCCTGATCATCCTGCCGGCGCACTTGGCGCATGTCACCAAGCCTGATCCGCAGGGCACGGGCATCTTGGATCGCTTGATGCGCTTGCAGCAGAAATGCGCGCACTCGGTGTTGTGGGTCGCCAAGAACCTGCATGCGCCTCTGGTGCGCTCCGCCGTGAAGCTGCGCTACCTGACCTGGGCGGTGTTTCTTGTCGCCATGATCCTGGGCATCGGCCTGATGGTCAGCGGTCGGGTGAAGCAGACGTTCATGCCTGAAGTCGAAGGCGACTTCATGATCGCCAACATCACGCTGCCGCAGACGACGCCGTTCTCGCGCATGGAGCAAGTCAGCGCCCAGCTCGACGCGGCGCGCCGCGCGCTCGAAGAAGAAACGCCCGAGCACGCCGTCGAGGACCCGAACACCGGCCAGATGTCGCGCGGCGTCGTGCGCTCGTGGAGTCAATTCATCGACGAAAATACGATCCAGGCCTATGTCGGCCTGACGCCGCCTGAAACGCGCCCCGAAATGCGTTCGCGCCACATCACCGAGCGGCTCGAACAGCTGCTCGGCGAAGTGCCGGACGCCGACCAGGTAAGCTTCTCGCTCTCCGGCTCCGGATCACCGTCGATCGACATGGCGCTGATCAGCGACAACAAGGAAGACCTCGAGATCGCCGTCGAAGAATTGAAGGCGCGCCTGCTGCAGTTCGACGGGGTGACCAGCGTCCGCGACAGCCAAGACGCCGCCAACGAGGAATTGCGCTTCCAGCTCCTGCCCGGCGCCGAACAACTCGGCATCACGCTGATGGATATCACGCGGCAAGTGCGTCAAGCTTACTTCGGCGAAGAAGCGCAGCGCCTGCCGCGCGGCGGCGACGATGTCCGCGTCTATATCCGCTACCCGCGCGACGACCGCCGCACGCTGGAGAGCCTCGGCTCCTTCCGCATCCGTACCTCGGACGGGCGGGAAGTGCCGCTGGCGAGCGTGGCGACGTGGGAGTTTGCGCCCGGCGTCACCGGTCTCGACCGCCGTCAACGCCAGAGCTCGATCCTGGTGACCGCCGATCTCGTCAACGCCGAAGCGCGCGCCGAGATCATGCGCACGCTCGACAGCGACTTCTGGCCAGGCTTCGAAGCGCGCTTCAGCACGGTGTCGCGCCGCGCCATCGGCGAAGCCGAAGGCCAAGCCGAATTCATGCAAGAGTTCATGATGCTGATGAGCCTCGCGTTCTGCGGCATCTATTTCCTGCTCGCAGTGACGTTCCGCTCGTACGCGCAACCGGTGATGATCCTCTGCGTCATCCCGTTTGCGATCGTCGGCGCGCTGCTTGGCCACTTGGCCTTCGGCATCAGCTTCGCGCTCTTCTCTTGGCTCGGCATGATCGCGGCCATCGGCGTCGTCGTGAACGACAACGTCGTCCTAGTCGACCGCTGCAACCAGATCCGCGGCTACTTTGCCCTGCGCGTGAAGGGTTCGGGGACGCCGCTGTCGGAAGAAAGCGAGTGGGAGCCGCACGACATCACGCTGCCGAATGGGCAAGTGGTCGAGTATGTCGGCATCGCTCCGGATCTCGAACCGCACGAGGAGATGATCATCGAGGGCGCTCAGTCGGGCTTCCAGCGCGGGCCGATCGAGTTGAAATCCTCGGCGAAAATGACCGACGGCGTAGAGTACCGCGAGAGCGCGGAAGAGCTCGAAGCAATGGGCTTCCAAATCATGCGTGTGAAAGCCGAGGTGGGCATCACCGAAGCCTCGATCTCGCGCTTCCGCCAAATCTTCCTGACGTCGGTCACGGAATTCGTCGGCACCTCGCCGATGATCCTGGAGAACGCGGCGATCGTGCAGTTCTTGAAGCCGATGGTGATCAGCCTGGCCTTTGGCGTGCTCATCTGCATGCCGGCGACCTTGATCCTCACGCCCGCCTTCTACATGATCGGCGTCGACATCAAGCGCGTGTTTGGCGGCCTGTTCGGCTTCTATGCACGTCTGTATGGGGGCCGCCGCAGACTGGCCGCGGCGGAATAACGGACAAGTATCGGAGGGAAGTAGATGATGTTGTTGACCCGCCGCGCCATGGGCGCGTCGTCGATTGCGCTTTTGGCCGGCTGCGCCACGGGGCAAGCGTCAACCGAAGATGTGGCGGAAGCGCCGCGCGAGCCGGCTGCAATCGGCGCCTGGGGCGTCGATTTGAGCGCACGCGATCTCAATGTGAAACCCGGCGACGATTTCTTCCGCTACGCCAACGGCACGTGGATGGCGAACACGCAAATCCCCGCCGACCGCACGCGCTGGGGCACATTCGACATCCTGCGCGAGAAAGCCGACCAAGACGCGCGCGTCATCATCGAAGAAGTGGCGCTCGCCGGCGGCGCGGCCGGCACCAACCAGCAGAAGATCGCCGACTATTACAATTCGTTTCTGAACCAGGAAGCCATCGACGCCGCCGGCCTTGCGCCGATTCAAGCGGAGATCGATCAGATCGCGGCGCTGCGCACCCACGAACAGACCATGCGTCTGATCTCCACACCGGGAATCGCCGTCAATTCGCCCATCGCCGCGTTCGTCGGTTTGGACGAGCGCAACCCGAACCGCTACGTCGTCAACATGACGCACGCAGGCTTGGGCCTGCCGGAGCGGGAATATTATCGCCGCAGCGACGGCGAATTCCCGAACATCCGCCGCGAATACGAAGCCCATATCGGCCGCCTGCTCGGGCTGGCCGGCCAGCGCAACACCGCTGCCCAAGCCCGCGCCATCGTCGCCCTGGAGACCCAAATCGCCGAGCGGCATTGGCCGATCGCCGACCGCCGCGACCGTTCGCGCACCTACAATCTCAAGACTCGCGCCGAAGTCCGCGCGCTCGCGCCCAACTTCCCGTGGGACGCGTCGTTCGAAGCGGCCGGCCTCGGCGACGTGCAGGAGGTGGTGATCTCCGAACTGAGCGCCATGGGTCCGCTCGCGAACCTGTTCATGCAGACTCCGGTGGCGACGTGGCGCTCGTATCTGACCTATCACCTCGTCCGCAACAATGCGCCGGTGCTGCCCAAGACCATCGACGATGAAGTGTTCGCATTCTACGGCACGACGCTCAACGGCCAGCCGCAGCAGCGCGAGCGCTGGAAGCGCGCGGTGCAAGCCGTGAATGGCGCGATGGGCGAAGCCATCGGCCAGATCTATGTACAGCGCCACTTCCCGCCGGCGGCGAAAGCGCAGATGCAACAGCTCGTCGAGAATCTGCGCGCGGCATATGGCGCACGGATCGATCAGCTCTCATGGATGTCTGCCGAAACCAAGGTCGTGGCGCGCGAGAAGCTCGCCACCTTCCGTCCGAAGATCGGCTATCCGGATCGTTGGAGGGATTATTCCGGCCTCGAAGTCCGCGCCGGCGAAGCCTACGCCAACAACAAGCGCCAGCAGATTTTCGACTGGAACTTCGACCTCGCGCGTCTCTCCCGCCCGACCGACAAGGACGAGTGGTTCATGACGCCGCAAACGGTCAACGCCTACTACAACCCGGTGTTCAACGAGATCGTCTTCCCAGCCGCGATCCTGCAGCCGCCGTTCTTCGATCCGAACGCCGACCCGGCCGTGAACTACGGCGCCATCGGCGGCGTCATCGGCCACGAAATGGGCCACGGCTTCGACGATCAGGGCGCGAAGTCGGACGCCCAAGGCGTGCTGCGCGACTGGTGGAACGCCAACGACGTGGCCGCCTTCACGCAAGTGACCGATCGTCTCGTCGCCCAATACGATGCGTTCAGTCCGCTCGAGGGCATCAACGTCAACGGCCGCCTGACGCTCGGCGAAAACATCGGCGACAATGGCGGGCTGCAAGTGGCGTATCACGCCTACACGATCTCGCGCGGCGGCCGCGACGCGCCGGTGCTGGACGGCGTCACCGGCGATCAGCGCTTCTTCCTGGGCTGGGCGCAGGCCTGGCGCCAGCTTATCCGTGACGCGGCTCTGCGCACTCAAATCCTGTCCGATCCGCACTCGCCAGCGGTCTATCGCTGCAACGGCACGGTGCGGAACATGGATACCTGGTACGCGGCGTTCAACGTGGCGCCGGGCGATGCGCTCTATCTCGCCCCGGCCGATCGCGTGACGATCTGGTAGACGCGCGATAGCGTGAAGCGATCAAGGGGAGCGGTCCGCCGCTCCCCTTTTCTTGTCCGCGTTCATTCGGGATATTTCTTCGCCATGATCTTCCAACCCTTGGCGACGATCTCGCGCAGCACACCCTCATCAACATCGGCGAGCTTGTTGATGTAGAGGCAGCTCCTGCCGGTCTTGTGCTTGCCGAGCTTCTTCATCAGCGGCTCGCGCTCGTAGCCATCCATCACGTAAAGTACGAGGTTGGCCTTGCGCGGGCTGAATCCAATGCGCGGCCATTTGCCTGACGGGGTTTGCCATTCGCCATACCCGATGATCGACGGTCCCCACATCGCCGGCTTCTCGCCACTGATCTCGCGCATCATTTTATCGACGGCTCTTGCGTCCTTGCGGCGCGTGTCGTCCTCGACAGCGGCGATGAAGGCGGAGACAGAAGCTTTGGTGCGCTGGGTTTTTGGTTCGGACATGCGCTACGGCTCCACTCTTACTTCGCCATCTGCATCGACCCAAAACACAGAAATACCAAGCCGGTTCAGCGCGCCTGACACGCGAGCAATATACCTTTCGAACATCGGCGATCGCGGAAAAGCCAATGCGACAGAGTCCGACACCGCCTTGCTTTGAAGCAATTCCATCGCCGTGTAGGCGGCCTTCGCGACTCTATCGAACACTTGACTTGCACGAAAACCCAAGTCGTAGCGATTGGACCCTGGACGAGAGCTGGTCGCTCCCTTAAGCCTCGACCAGCCAGCGCTTGCCCGCTCGCTCAGCGATCACGTCGATACCCTGCTGCGAAGTCGTACACCGCTTGGTGATTTCCCAGCCTTCGCGCTGCAGGTGAATGCAAACGGCCTGAACAATCGCGTTTTCGTCGAGCACGGCACCCTCCCCGACACTCAAAGCCCCTTCACGATCTCGTCCGTCATTTTCTTCGCATCCCCGAACAGCATCATGGTGTTGTCGCGAAAGAAGAGCTCGTTTTCGACGCCGGCGTAGCCCGACCCCATGCCGCGCTTCACGAACAGCACGGTCTTGGCGCGCTCGACGTCGAGAATCGGCATGCCGTAGATCGGCGATTGCGGATCGGTCTTGGCGACGGGATTGGTGACGTCGTTTGCGCCGATGACGTAGGCGACGTCGGCTTGGCTGAACTCGTTGTTGATGTCTTCGAGTTCGAACACTTCGTCGTAGGGCACATTGGCTTCGGCCAGAAGCACGTTCATGTGGCCCGGCATGCGGCCGGCCACCGGATGGATAGCGTACTTCACTTCGACGCCTTCCTTCTTCAGCATGTCGGCCATTTCGCGCACGCTGTGCTGGGCTTGCGCCACCGCCATGCCGTAACCAGGCACAATGATCACCTTGCCAGCGTTCTTCATGATGAACGCGGCATCGTCGGCGCTGCCCTGCTTCACCGGCCGCGTTTCCACCGCGACAGCCGGCCCCGTGCCCTCAGCAACGCCGAAGCCGCCGAGGATGACGCTGATGAAGCTGCGGTTCATGCCTTTGCACATGATGTAGCTGAGGATGGCGCCCGAAGAGCCGACCAGCGCGCCCGTGATGATCAGCGCGACGTTTTCCAGCGTGAAGCCGAGCGCGGCGGCGGCCCAACCCGAGTACGAGTTCAGCATCGAGACGACGACAGGCATGTCGGCGCCGCCGATCGGGATGATCAGCAGCACGCCGATGAGCAGCGAAAGGATGGCCAGCGCCCAGAAGTGCCACGCGACCGTGCCGTGCGCCTGGATCATCATGACGATGAGCGCGACAATGGCGAATGCAATGGCGATGTTGATCAGGTGGCGCGCCGGCAGAATGATCGGCGCGCCGCTCATATTGCCGTTGAGCTTGGCGAAGGCGATTACCGAGCCGGTGAAGGTTACTGCGCCGATGGCGGCGCCGAGCGAAAGTTCGATCAGCGACTGCATGTGGATGGGCCGACGAACCAGGTAAGCGCCGGCATTTTCATCCGACGCGATGCCGAAGCTCTCCGGCGCATAGAATGCAGCCGCCGCAACCGCTACAGCCGCCAAGCCGACCAGCGAGTGGAACGCCGCCACCAGCTGCGGCATCGCCGTCATCTTGATCGAGCGTGCGATGAAGGCGCCGATGCTGCCGCCGATGGCGATGGCGGCGAGGATAATTCCCCAAGTCGTCGCGTCGGGAGTGACAAGCCAGAGCGTCGTCCCGATAGCAATGGCCATGCCGGTCATGCCGAACGTGTTGCCCTGGCGGCTGGTCTCGGGGCTCGACAAGCCGCGCAGCGCCAGGATGAACAGCACCCCGGACACGAGATAGAGCAATGCTGCGAGATCAGCGTTCATGTCAGCCCCTAGGTGGTCCGAACCGGCGGTAACGCGACCAGCCGGAGAAGATGGTCACCGCAGGCGCGGCGAAGAAAACGATGGCGGCGAGCCAAGCCGGCCAGCCGGCGGCGGTGGCGCCAAGAAAGGCGAGGATGTTGCCGATGATCGGGACCCACGCCAGGAAAAAGCCGATGATCGCCGCGAGCCAGACATTGTCGATCCAGTTCGCGTGGATCCACTCGATCACGAAATTGATCTGCAAGACACAGAGCGCCACCCAAATCAGCGCGATGACGCAGCCGGCGCCGGCGCAGCCGCGCATCTGAATCTGAAACCGGCGCATGTCCTCGCGCGCGCGGGTGCGGTCGAAGGTATGCGGGGCGACCGGCGGCTCGTCGCCAAGATTGGCGAGCGTGCGCTGCGCGGCCTGGCGGAGTTCATCGTCGTTGACGGCGCCCTCTTCGCCGGCCTCGAGCACGGCCGCCTCGAACGCCTCGACCGCCGGCTGCATTGCCGCAATGGCGCGCGGAACGGCGCTGCCCGAGGCGCGCCAGCCATCGACGAAGCGGCGCATGAAAGCTTCGGCCGAGAGCCGGCCGTCGAGATACGCTTCGATGAGCGCGCGCCAGTCAGCCGAGGTCATCGTTCAATCCTGAACGATATCCCGGCTCGTGCTGCGCATGTCCGGGATGACTTTCGTCTCACGCCGAAAGTCACTTCTTCTCTTTCTTCTTATACATCGCCAGCATGCGCTGGGTGACGAGGAAGCCGCCGAAAATGTTCACCGCAGCAAGGCCCGCCGCCAAGCCGCCGGCGCCTTTGGCGATCCAGCCTCCATCGGCCGTTGCGCTCGCAGCGGCCGCAATCAAGGCGCCGACGATGATGACGGAGGAGATAGCGTTGGTGACGGCCATCAGAGGCGTGTGCAGCGCCGGCGTCACCGACCAGACGACGTAATAGCCGACGAAGATCGCCAGCACGAAAATGGCGAGATAGAAGACGAAAGGATCAACCGCTTCCATGGGCTCCTCGGAACGCTCGTATCGCGGCGACTAAAGAAACGGAAATCGCGTCAGGTCAACCAATTGTCGATCCGGAGGGAGGGGCATGAGCGGGTTCGGCACAGACGACGTGATCGAGTGGCGTCCCTCTCCCGGCTGGGCGCTCAAATGGCTTGCACTGCATCTGTTTGTTTTGTTGCCGTTCCTGGGCATGGCCGCGTTAGCGACGGCCAACAGCATTGCGGGCGCGCCCGAAGGCACATGGCCCGCCTACCTCTTCTTCCTCGGCGCCTTCGCGACACTCGTTCTCGGCACACTGATGATTGCGGTGTTGGCCGGCGTGGTGATGCACGCACGACTGATTTTCGACAAACGCCCGCTCGTGCAGGCGGATCGATACGGCCTGCAGGTGCGAAGACCCCTCAAGCCTCTGCGCACGGTGCGCTGGCAAGACATCGGCTCGATCGAGATCGAACGCACACGCAGGCAAGGACGCATCCTCTACGTGCTGAACCACATCCTTGTGGTGCTCCAGGACGGCGCGGGGCCTGAGCTGTCAATCAAGCCGCAAATGGCCGGACGCACGCTCGAAGAAGCACACACGAAGCTCGACGCGCTTTGGTCGCGCTTCCGCTAGTGCGAGAAGCGAGTGCGGCATGCGTTTGCGGCCGCCGTGCGCTCGGCAGCCGACTGATCCTGCCAGAAAGCCTTGGCGGCGCTTGCGGCGTAGCGCCCGGTCATGCCCTCGACGCCCTCTTCGCGATTGAGCCGCTCCAGAATGCGGCCGAGCACATCGGCCCATTCGCCGCTCGCGCCGCGCGGGTAGCTCAGCACGTCGAGATTGCCGGCTGCGGCGACTGCGCCCGCGCAATTGCTGAGATCCTGCGCTTGGCTGGCGTTCTGCGCTTGAGCGGGTGTGCTGATCAGTGCGACAGCGGCAAGCGCTGCGAGCATAGCGTTACGAGCAGAACTGGCCATGCGCATCCTCCGTACCTTCAGTTGGTACTGTAGGCGGCGTCCGCGCGGATGACGAGGCCGACGCCATCCATTTCATGGGTTTCAGCAGCACGCTCCCCGCGATGATTGCGGTAAATCAACGTATGTCCACGCGCACCGACGAGTAGGTCTTCGGGCGCGAACGTCAGCTGCGGCGCGCGCTCGAGCGCCTTCTCAAAATAGAGTCGTAGCAAATCCTTGCCGTGAATGACGCCATCGGGCGAGAAACCGAGCGCGGCGATGTACGGCGACGAGAACTCGATGTCGTCGGCGTAGAGGGCGAGGATCGCGTCGAGATCGCGCTTATTCCAGGCCGCGTAATAGCGCTTGGCGAATTCGACATCGTTCATGCGGCGTTCGCCGGGGCAAAGTGCGGATGGATCAACGCGCCGCCCTTGCTCAGCATGGCGCCCTTGATGATCTCGTCATCCCACGCCGGCGCGAAGGCTTTGCTCTCTTTGTCGGTCAAGAGCGGCAGCAGAGCGAGGACGTTCTTGGCGTAGAGCGAAGAGGCATCGGATGCGAGCCGTGCTGGCAGGTTGGTGAAGCCCATGATTTTCACGCCGCCGGCGTCCACCAGTTCGTCGGGTTTCGAGAGCGGGCAGTTGCCGCCTTGCGCGACGGCCAGGTCAACGATCACCGAGCCGGGACGCATCGACTTCGCCTGCGCTTCGGTGACCAGCACGGGGGCCACGCGCCCGGGGATCAGCGCCGTGGTGATCACGATGTCCTGCTTGGCGATGTGCTCGGTGACGAGCGCGGCTTGCTTGGCCTGATATTCGGCGCTCATCGCCTTGGCGTAGCCTGCGGCGGTCTCGGCCTGCTTGAATTCTTCGTCTTCGACCGCGACGAACTTGGCGCCGAGCGAGGCCACCTGCTCCTTCGTCGCGGGGCGAACGTCGGTGGCGCTGACCACCGCGCCCAAACGGCGCGCTGTGGCGATGGCTTGAAGGCCAGCGACGCCCACACCCATGATGAAGACTTTCGCGGCGGCGACTGTGCCGGCTGCAGTCATCATCATCGGAAACGCGCGGCCGTAGAGCGCGGACGCCTCGATCACAGCGCGATATCCGGCAAGGTTCGCCTGTGAGCTCAGCACGTCCATCGATTGCGCGCGCGAGATGCGCGGAATGAATTCCATCGCCAGCGCATCGGCCTTGGCTTTGGCGAGTGCATCGACAGTCGCCCGGTCGCCGTACGGCTCCAGCAGCGCAACGACGCCGGCGCCAGGCTTGATTTTGGCGATCTCGGCGTCACTGGGCCGGCGCACTTTCACGACCAGGTCGGCGCTACCGATGCCCCCGTCGGCGCTGACCTCGGCGCCTGCCGCCTTGAATAGTTCGTCTGGGAAACTGGCGCGCGCGCCAGCGCCGGCTTCAACCGTCACCGTGTGACCGAGGCCCAAGATCTTTTTCACCGTCTCCGGCGTCGACGCCACCCGAGTCTCCCCGGGCGCAGTCTCCTTGAGGACGGCGATCTTCAACGATCAGCCCGCGGCGCTAGAAACGGCCGGCACGATGAGGCCGCCCAAGCCAAGCAAAATCCAGAACGCCACCTGGATGGCCCAATACACCCCGGAGAGCTTGAAGCTCATGCCCACAGCGATGCCAACCAGGACAAAAACGACGAAGCCGGGCCACCATCCAGCGCCAATGGCGAACGCAAGCGTCAGGAGACCAACAACTTGGGCGATGAGACCACACGTCCAGACGGTGGCCATGAGGAAGCCGTGGAACGTCGATTTCTGGTCCTGGATGTCCATGTTTCCGTGCGCGCCGGTCTGCGCCATGCGGTGATCTCCTGTTCGGTGGGCGCGGGTTTAGACCGCGCCGCAGAACCGAACAAGCGGACCTCGCGCCGCGCCTACCAGGCCACGTCAGCCGCGGCCGGCGCTCGTTTCTGGACCGGAGCGGGCGCTGCGTGCGGCCGATGGACCGGATGGAATGTGACGGCGCCACCCTCGAACCGCGCTGCGGTCAGGGTTCCGGAGGCATACGCGCCGGTATCGATGGCGATGCGGCGCTGGTCCGCATAGGGCTCATCCACAGGGGTGTGGCCGTGAACGATCCGGTGCGAGAAGCCGCGCTTGGACGCGAGGAACGCCTCACGGCTCCAATAGAGGGCCTCGTCGGTCTGATCTTCCAGCGGCCGCGCCGCGTCGACGCCAGCGTGAACGAAGGCGTAGTCGCCGAGTTCGACATAGCGTTCGAGACCATTGAGAAAGCTCAGGTGCGCCGCCGGCATGCGCGCATAGAGGTCGCGCGCAGCGTCAAGCCAATCGGAGCGGCTGCCATTGAACGGCGGCGGCTGAACGCCATAAGAGAGCAGCGTCTCCGCCCCGCCCTGCATCAGCCAACCCCGGTTGGCGGCGGGATCGTCAAGGAAGGCCATCAGCGATTGCTCGTGATTGCCGCGCAGGAAACGCGCTTCGCAATGTTGCGGACGCCCGCCGGTCAGCAAATCCAAGACGCCTGCGCTATCGTGGCCGCGGTCGACATAGTCGCCCAGGAAAATCACGATCGGGGGCCCCGCCAACCTCGTATCGTCGATCGAACGGGCTTCGAGCAGGCGGAGCATGTCCGCCAGGAGATCGGCGCGGCCGTGTATGTCGCCGACCGCATAGCCGACGCGTCCGTCGAGAAACCTCGCGACGGGCGAAACAGGACGATTGAACAACCGCAGCATCCCAGCAACGGAGCAGATCATCCGCATACCGCGTTCGCAATCGAGTTCCCGCAAAACGCTTTTTGCGCAAGGTCATGGCTGACGAAAACGCGTAGCAGGCGAATGACGCAGTCCTGGCCCCCGTTTGCGACGGGGAAATGTGCCGCAGCGGACGAGCGGGCGGTGGCCCTGGCCTTGCTTCCACGAGGCGATAGCGTAGGAACGCCCCGAGGACCTGCCTTTATGACTTCGCCAATCTGGCACAGCCGCCGCGCGTTCCTGCGGGCGTTGACGCTCACCGCTTCCGCCGGCGCGCTCGCCGCCTGCTCCACCATGCCGTCGGGGACCGAGGCCATGACGGAGCCGGTGGAGTACCGGTTGGGCCCGGGCGACCAAGTGCGCGTCACCGTGTTCAACGAGCCTGAGCTGACCGGTCCCTTCACCGTCGGCGCGCAGGGGACGATCTCCTACCCGCTCGTTGGCGCAATCCGCGCCGGCGGTCTCACCGTGCCGGAATTCACCACCGCGCTGCAAACCGCGTTGGCGACCTACGTGCGCAACCCCAGCGTCAGCGTCGAAGTGACGAATTACCGGCCGTTTTTCATCCTCGGGGAAGTGCAGCGGCCAGGGACCTACCCTTACTCGGCCAGCCTGACGGTGCTCAACGCGGTGGCGACCGCTGGCGGATTCACCTATCGCGCGAATAGGGGCCGCGTTTTCATCCGTCACGCCAACGAAAGCGTTGAGCGCTCCTACCCGCTTACGGTGGCGACGCCGGTATTGCCGGGCGACACCGTGCGGATCGGCGAGCGCTTGTTCTAGCCCGCACCGTTAACCGCGCCCTTTTCGACACGTCGCCGCGGCGCAAAGCATGCATGTCCCAGCCTGGGTGACGACATTCACCAAGCAGCGATGCTAGGGTAGTGGCGTTTCCCGGCACATTTCGGCGCCAAGAACAGGCTGCGCGTGGCCCATATGAACGTAATGGACAAAGAGCCGGCGGTTTCGTCAGCGCGCAGGCATGCGCCGCGCGGGCTCGCCGACATGCTCGGTCTGACCGCCGCGCTCAACATGCTGCGCCGGCGCATGTGGCTGGTGACCATTGCCGGCATCTCCGGTGCGGCGCTCACGTTTGCGATCATCATGGTGCAGCCCCGCGTCTACACCGCGACGGCTCTGCTCATGGTGAACCCGCCGCAGACACAGCAGACCAACGCTCCCGGTCAGATGACGGCGCTCGAAGCCGAGATCGCGCTGCTGCGTTCGCCTGCGCTGATGGGCGAGTTCGCGACCGCCTTGGGCATGCAGAGCGTCGGTGCGGAAGTGCCTGGCCTCGCCGAAGACCTCTCACGAACTATCATCGTTAACCCGCGGCAGAATTCCGGGCTGATCGAGATCAGCGCGCGCACCTCCGATGCACAGCGCTCGCAGCTGTTCGCCAATACCTACGCCGACGTCTACATCGCCAGCCAGGTGAACATGAGCGCCAACGGAGCGCTCAGCGAAAATTCGTGGCTGTCGCGCCGCTTGGCCGAGCTGCGCGAAGACGCGCGCGCCAAGGAAGATGCGCTGCAGACTTTTCGCGCTGAAACCGGCCTTGGCTCGCCGGAAGACGCCGTCCAGGTCCAGCCGGCGGAAGATCTATCCGGCCAGGCACGCGCCGCACAGAGTGAGCTGGCGGAACGCGAAGCGCGCCTGCGTCAATTCCAGGATTTGCGATCCTCCGGCGCATCGATCGACGCAATCACCGCCTCCTTCAGCTCGCCGTCGATGAACACGCTGCGCGACCGCGAGGCCGACATCAGCCGCCGCCAGCAAGACCTGGAGAACCGCTACCTGCCGACCCACCCCGCCGTGCAGGCAATCCAAGCCGAACGGCGCGACCTCGACACCCAGATCGAGCGCGAAGTCGAGCGTATCTACGCCTCCCTCGAAGCGGACGTGGCGCGCGCCCGTTCGCGCGCGAATTCGCTGCAAGCGGCGGCGCGCGCGCAAGCCCGGCCAGCGCCCCCTGCAACGAGCGCGGCCGCCGCCGAACGGCTGCAACAACTCGAAACCGAGGCGCAGACCGCGCGAGAGCTCTACGAGACCTTCCTGCAGCGCTATCAGAACTCGGCCGACCAGTCGGAGTTCAATGCGCCCACCGCCCAGCTGCTTTCTCGTGCAACGCTTCCGGCGCAACCCTCTTCGCCGCAGCTGCGTTTTGCGCTGCTGATGATGGCGGCCGCGGGCTTGCTGCTCGGTCTCGGCGCCGGCCTGATCGCCGAACTCTTCGACCAATCCGTGAAGAACGCCGACGATCTCGAAGCCAAGGTCGGCGTGCCCGCCATCTCCTCGATCCCGACCATCTCCAAGCGCATGATGCGCCAGATGCCGCCGGCCGAACGTCATCCTTCGGGCTATCTCGTCGGCCGGCCGATGTCGGCGTTCACGGAATCCCTGCGCGTCCTGCGCACAGTGATCGTCTATTCGAAACTCGACATGTCCTCGAAAGTGGTGGCCGTGACGTCGGCGTTGCCCGACGAAGGTAAAACGACGATCTCCATGTGCCTGGCGCGCGTGGCGGCGATGTCGGGGCAGCGCGTCTGCGTCGTCGATTGCGATTTGCGCAAACAGTCGATCAACGACGTCATCGACATCGAAACCGACGTCGGCATCCTGCAGGTGCTGGCGGGCGAGGCGCCGTGGCGATCGGCCATCGTGCGCGACCCCAATTCAGAAGCGCACGTGCTGCCGATCGCCTCCTCCGGCTTTACGCCGCGTGACGTATTTGGATCCGATGCGATGGGCTCTCTCATCAACGAGCTGCGGGCGCACTACGACCTCGTGATCCTCGATTGCGCGCCGATCCTTGCGGTGGCGGAAACGCGCATCGTCGTCGCCCGCGCCGACACCACCGTGCTGATCGCGCGCGCCGGGCGCACCGCGATCGGGGCAATGCGGGCGGCGGTGATGCAGACCGAAGCCGCCGGCGGCAACATCCTTGGCATCGCGCTGAACTACGTGCTGCCGCGCTGGCAGTCGTACACGGACTCGCTCTACTTCAACGAATCCAAGTCGTATTACAGCGTCTCGTAGAGCGTTCAGCCCGCGCTGCGGCGGCGCACAACGACGCCGCTTGTGCTCTGACCGGGCTTGCCGCGGGTGAAGCTCGGCCTCCACAATTCGCCCCGGTCGCGCAGCGAGCGCAGCGCATCCCAGAGGATGAGCGCGTCGGTCGAGTACGCCCAGGACATTGCGTAGATCTTGTATTGGCTCGGGTCGTCGGCGCCGATCAGCGTGCTGACGCCCACGACGCCCGGACGGCTGCTGAGATAGTAGCGGCGCGCCGACTTCATCGGCTCAAGCTGCTCGCGCGTCAGCGGCGCTGGACCGACCAGCGCCATGTCGCCGCGGATCACATTAAACAGGCGCGGCAGACGTTCGAGGGCGCGCCGCCATTTGGCGCGGCGTGTTTCGACGTGTTCGCTGGCAACGGCGCTGAGGTCATTTGCCGGCAGCGCGGCCTCACCGTCGTGCGGCCGCGTTGTCGGCGGCGGCACGCGCAGCGAAAAGCACTTGAAGCTGCGGCCGCCGTATCCGACTCGCTCATCGCTGAGAAAAACAGGCGCAGAGTTGCGCAGCTTCAACCAAACCGCCGCCAGCAGCAGAACGATGAGCCAGATCGGCGACGACGCAATCACCAGCGCTAAGTCCGCGGCGCGCTTGCCGGCGCCGCCCAGCATCACATCGTAGGAGACGATCGGGGCGCTCGCGAGGTCGCGGCGAAGCCCAGCTTCGAAAGTTGTAGAGTGCTCCGCATTCTGCGGTCCCGGCTGGTCTGGCGACCCGCTGGGCAGTTGGATGAGCATGGTTATTCCCGACCTGAACGCGGCAAGATTAAGAGCCTCCCGCCGGAAACTTCAACGGCTCGCTGCTCGCTTCTTGGTTATTTTTCGCCACCCCAGCCGTTCGCGCCACAAGGCGCGCCAAACGCGGGAAAATAGGCGCTCCAGATCAACGGAATAAACCTGGTTACTAACATACGCAGTCGAAATTCGCCGTGGTTGGGATATAGCCTGTGGATTGCTCGGGGGAACCAGCGTTCTCCCATTCGCGTTTCAGTACGCTTGGGGGGAGGAGAACAGGTGACGTCACCCGTGACAGACAACCGGTTACGTTACGAGCCGGGTAGTCTGGGCGCCGCCAGTCTCCGACGGCCTCCTACAAAATCCTTGGCTCTGGCGCGGCTGCGGCGCGGCGCTGGTCGCCAGTGGCCGCTGTTCGCTGCTTTGAGTTTAGCCGTGGCAGCATCGGGCGTGGCTTTCGACCTGACGGGCGGCGTAGCGCCGTGGGCATCGATAGCGTTCTGGGCGCCGCTAGCGTTGGCCGTGGGCTTGGCCGTTGCACTGGCCCGTGAGCTCAGCCGCAACACCGTCACTTCACTCTCGAGCTTCGGCAAGCATCGCGGCTACGCCATCCTTGGCGCCGCGCCTGAACTCACGGATCAGACATTGCGCCAATTGCCGCCTGACAAGCGCAATCCCCTCGGGTGCCTGGCGTTCCTGCCAGCTTCGCCGTTCGCCACTGCCTTTCGGGACTTGCAAGCATCCTTCAGCAAGGACGCCATCGTGGCGTTCACGTCGGCCACGCCCAACGAGGGCGGCACGACCGCGGCGCTCTGCACCGCGATCAGCGCGTCGCAGCAGGGACGCAGCGTCGTCGTGATCGATTGCGACCTGCGCCGCCGCTCGCTCACGCGTGCGCTCGGCTTCGATCCCGATGAGGGGGTGCTGGACGCCTGCGCCAACCCCGAAGTCTGGCAGAACTTCGTGGGAGAAGAAGACGAAGTCGGCGTCCACTTCATTCCGGCGGCCCGCGGCAGCGGCGCGTGGCGTCACCTCAGTTCTACGCCTGGATTCAAGACGCTGCTCAAGCGCCTGAGCCAACACTACGATCTGATCGTGCTCGATTGCCCCCCCACTCTGGTCGGCGCCGAGGGCCCAGTACTGGCCGGCCTCGCCGACAAAACCGTGCTGGTGGCGGGCTGGGATCGAACTCCCCTGCCCAGTGTCCGCCGCGCCATGAATTTGCTGCAACGCCGTCCCGGCGCCATGACCGGCGTCTACATCAATCGTGTCCCGCCGGAATATCGGTTTGGTCGTTTGCGGGGCGGCTGAGCGTGCTATTTGCCGCGAGCATGGAATCCGGGGCCAGCGCGCCGCCGATCGCGATCGCCAGCTGAGGAAACACCGGCGCCAGATTCCCATTATAGAGCCCGCCGCGCGCCCAATCCGGCGTCGCCGGACGCGGTGTCACGCGCGGCCGTGTCGAGCCGACCTTGTGATGAATCAGGTGTTGGATAAGCGGCGTCGATGCGCCTCCGCCCACGGCGATGGCTTGCACTTCGGACTTGCCGCGCGCCCGCGCGTCGTCGCGCACGATTGCGAGCGAATGATCGTAGGCCTCGCCCAAGCTCTTGGCGAAAGCTTTGAAATCCGGATCGCGCTCGACGTCGCGCAGCGACAACGTGATGCTGCGTCCTTGATTGCGCAGTGTGGCGCGTCCATCAGCAAAAATCGTCTCCTTGATGTCGCCGATCTGGCGCATCAGCACGGTCCACAGCTCCACCTTCTGTTGCTGCTTGTGCGCCCATTTCGCCTGCTCGAGCACACGATTTGCGACCACGCGATCGATGAAGTCGCCGGCCTGCTTCAGCGTCACGCGCGCTTCCGGAAGCTGGATCGTGCGGGCGCCGATCCGCGCGAGCGCGGCAATGTCGGTCGTGCCTGCGCCCATATCGACGACGATGGTGTGCGATGCGCTGCGTTCGAGGCCAACTGAAGTATAGGCCGCCGCGGCTGTCGCCTCGAAGATCAAGCCCATCTCTGCGGCGTCCGCTTGCTCCATTGCCTTCGGCAGCGCGTCGCTGACCGTTCGCAAAGACATGCCCTCTGGTGCGAGCAGGCGCCGCCCGGCCGCTTGGCGGAAAACTTCCGCCTCGCCAAACAGGCGCACGATCGCGTCGTGCATGCCGGCGCTGTCGCCGCCGCGCCACGCGGGCGCGGCGTAACGGCGATTGATCAATCTCGCTTGCGCCAGCACTGTGTCGCTTGCCGATGCGCGCTCGATCGTAGCGAGAAGGTAAGCGAGATAGAGCACGATCAAGTCGCGCATCTGAAATATGCGGTGCGGGTCGATCGTCGCCGGCGCATTCGTGTTGAGTGCGCGATCGAGATCGCTGACGCTCAACAGCGTCTTGAACGAGCGCAGCGCCGTGCGCTTGGAGCCGCCGAGTTCATTTGCGCGCGCGATCGCGGCGCGGCCGAACAGGACGCGGTCGTCGTCGATGAACAGGGCGCTGTCGAGCAGGAAGGCGTTGCCCCGCCCTTCGTGGGCGCCCAGCATCAGCGGCCGCACGTAAGCGGGATCGAACCGCGACCATGCGGCCACAGGGGCCGCGGCCGCCTTGGAAAACGCGGTGCCGAAATCGATGCACAGCGTCCAGTCGCTCATGGGCGCTTCTTCCGCTCCACTGGCGCGACCCGCGGCCTCTGCAGGATTTCCTGACCCCGCGCCACGCCCCGGGCCTGAATAGTGACGGTCTTCGGCGTTTTCGCGACCGCCGCGTTCATCTCATGCCGACGCGCGTCGAATGGCGCGCTTTCGCCCAGTTCGCCAATGCGCGTCAGGCCGCGTTTTCGGCCGGCGCGCGCCAGCGATTGTGCGAGGCGCGCCAGAGCGTCGGTGCGGGCCTCCTCATTTGTGGCGGTATGAACCTCATCGAGTTCGGCCAGCGCCATAGCCAAAGCGGCGTCCGCCTCGCTCCAGGCCGCCTCGGCCAAGGCGCCGGAAAGCGAAACGTCCCGCGCCGCGCGTTGCCGCGCGGCGCTGGTTTTTGGCCCCCTTGGGCGCTTGGCCTTTACTCCCCCCGCGGGCATGCCTGCCTCACTGTCGCCAGTCCGGCAGGCCGCGTGCTCGCCTAGAGGCGCAACGTCAGGCCAACCGTAAATGCATTGGCCTCGTAGTCGCGGTAGGCCGGGGAATCAACTTCATCGTGTTCGTAGCGGAAGCGGGCGACCGCATTGCGGTTGAGCATGTAATCGGCGCCGAGCTCCCATTCGACGTATTCGTCTTCGCGGGCGATGGTCTCGTAGTCGCGATCGCCCATCCGCACGGCGCCTGTTAGGATGACGTTGCGGAGCAGTTCGTGATCGACGCGGGCGCCGTATTCCTGGGTGATATAGGGCTCGCCCGAGGTGGCGCCGATCTGATCGTCGGCGTCGCGGCGGCCGTCGAGGGTGATCGTCGTCAGCGGCGTGATGTACCATTCGAGGCGGCCCGAGACGGCCACGCCGTCGAAGGTCTGCGCTACGCCGGCGTACTCGCGTTCGAATTGTCCGACCGCGATTTCGCCCCGCATCAGATCGCCGTCGATGGTGACGCCGGCCAGGTAAGCCTGACCTTCAGAGTCGAATTGCGGTGAGTTGTCGTAGTCGCGCTCATCGACGCTGGCTTGCAGCATCAGCCCGAACCGCGGCGAGAGCTCAGCGTCGAGACGGCCGCGGATCGCGCTCTCTTCGTTGTCGCGGAAATTCTGCACGCCATCGTAATCGAACTCGCTACGCGTGGCGTCGGCGCTGACGCGAACTCGTGCAAAACGATGCGAAATGCCGACGCCGGTGTCGACGCGATCGTATTCAACCGGATCGCCGATAAAGGGCGAGTCCGGATCCGTGCGCGGCGTGACCTGGTGGGCGACGCGCGCTGAACCGCGAAGCTCGGTGGAGTCGCCGACATCGAGACGGCCCTGGCCGCGGAAATAGTGCTCGTCGGCGTCTTCATTCGAGAAGTCCGCGTGGCTGCGGAAAGTGGCGCCTCCTTCGATCGCCACCATGTGGCGTGACCAGTCGGACTCCAGCCGCACTGTCGGTGCGACGGTGTAGATGATGTCGTCGACGTCGCTCGGCGAGCCGTCCGGCGCCGCGAACAGGTTGTCGGTGCTGGTGATGGCGAGGTCGAGCGCGGCGCTCAGGTTGAACGTGCCCATCCGGCGCCCTAGCGCATCGTACTCGGGGCGATCGCGATCGCGCACCGAAACCGGCCGAGTGTCGGCGACATCGTTGGTCTGCTGTGTCTGCGCCGCGGCGTGGACCGGCATGAGCGCGATCAAGGACGCAGCGAACAGCGAGGCAAAAGGATTGATACGCAAGAGAGCTTCCCCGCCAATGAGCGCCCCACCCCAGGATGAGGCTATTGAACCATCGGCAAGCGTTTGGCGGAAATGGCCCACATCGCAACAGGATGCGCGTGCGGCGGGAAATGCCGGTGTGGATTGATTAACGCGCTTGGTCGGGGCGTTCATGAACTGGGCTCCGCTGGGCGCATCGCTCGCGGCCGGATGGGCGCGAAGCTGCTCCTGACAACGGTGCAAGGTGCCGCAACGTAGTTAAGGGAATGCCACCATGGCGGCGCTCCGCCGCCTCCCTAAAGTGAGCATTTTCGGCGGGCTTCGCGCTGCAGCGTTCAAACCGCTTTGGCCGGGGCCGCGTCCGGCTTTTTGTTGAAGGCGCGGTAAACCATCTCCGATGGCGGGCCGACGAGATGCCTCGACGGGCCATCGCTCAGCGCCTGCGCGTAAATCTTCATCGCCCCGTCGAAGGCGTCGATGGTTTGATCGATGTCGGCGTCCTTGTGGGAATACGAGACCACGATCGAGGGCGCGAGCACGCCGCGCTTGATCAGCTCCTGCAGCAGGATGCAGCGATATTCTTGGCTGGGCTTCTTGTCGGGACCGGTCGTGCCGAACACGGCGTTCGAGGGCATGCCGGAGACGGTGATGTGCTCTTGTACGCCATTGGCGCACGCGGCTTGCTCGATGCCTGTCATCAGGCGTTTGCCGACGCGGATCATGTGTTCGATCACGGGTTCGTTCTTGTAAACATCCATCGTCGCCATCATGGCGGCGAGCCCATGGGTTTCACCCCCGTGCGTCGTCGACATCAGGAACACGCGCGGCTTGTCCCATTGTTCGAGGTCGCCCAGGCGCATGAACTCGCGTTTGCCGGCGAGTGCTGAGACCGAAAAGCCGTTGGCGATGGCCTTTCCCCAGGTCGAGAGATCGGGGTCGATGTCATACATGTGCTGCGCGCCATATTTATGGACGCGGAACCCGGAGATCATCTCGTCGAGGATGAAGAGCGCGCCGTCCTCGTGCGCGAGGCGCTTCACTTCGTGCAGGAAGTTGTCCTTCGGGTCGACGCCGCGCGTAGGCTCCATGATGAAGCCGGCGATCTGCTTCGGATATTGCGCCAGCAGCGCCTTGACGCTCTCGATGTCGTTGTACTTGAACTTCAGCGTCAGATCGCTGATCGCCTTGGGGACGCCGCCATTGATCGGCGTCGAGCCGATGAACCAGTCGTCGACGGCGAAGAACGGGTGGTCGCCGCAGATGGCGATGTAGTCGCGGCCGGTATAGGCGCGCGCGATCTTCACGGCGCCTGAGGTGGCGTCCGAGCCGTCCTTGGAGAACTTCACCATCTCGGCGTTCGGGATCATCGAGAGAAACTTCTCCGCCGCCGCCACCTCGATCGCGGCGGGGCGAACGAAGTTGACGCCGTTCTCCAGCTCAGCGCGCACAGCGGCGAGCACCGGCTCGTAGGCGTGGCCGAGCGTGACGGCGCGGTTGCCCATACCGTACTCGATGTATTCGTTGCCGTCCGCATCCCACGAGCGGCAGCCCTTCCCGCGCACGATATGGCCGGGCGCCAGCAATGGATACTGATCGTCGCCCTTGGCGTAGGTGTGCGCGCCGCCGGGGATCAGTCGTTGGCCTCTCGCACGCAGCGAATTGGATTTCTCAAAGCCTCGGTGGGCCATCATCGTCGTCCCTATTTCAAGAGCAGTTTGCGCGCGAAAAACGCTTCGGCGTAGCGGACGCGGCATTCGACGCCGCGCAGGCGCGCTAGCCCGCGGAAGGTCTCGTCATCGAACCAGGCTTTGGAACGCTGGGTGCCAAAGTGCTTGTGCAAGAGCGCAATTTTCTTCGCGAGGATTTCCTCGTTGAGCTCCACGTACGTGTTCGGCTGGCCAAGATCGCCGTCCCACTTGGGAATTTCGTATTCGAGGATCAGGTGATCGCGGAACGTATTCCACGCGAGTTCGCAAACCAGGCGATGATCCTGGTGCGCATCGTCGCGCTGATGACAGAGCACCACGTCCGGCTTCTCCAGCCGCTTCAGGCCTTCCACCCAGTCCTTCACGGCGGTGCGCTCGGCGGGAAAATAGCCGTCGCGAAATTGGCCCAAATGTATGTCGCTCTGCGCGGCGCCGGCGAGAAACTCCATGGCGCTGGCGCGCGCTTCGCCGGCGCGCTCGCCGGGCGCGGACAGCACGCACCAATCGACCGAGACTTCCGCGCCGGAGGCGATCCACGACAGGATCGTCCCGCCGGCGCCGATTTCGATATCGTCGGCATGGGCGCCGAGCGCCAGAACGCGAAGCGCCTTGCCCGGCCGCGCGAGGTCGAGCGCCTGCATCTTACTTCGGCTTCTTGCCGTTGCCGTTGACCTTCCAGGGCGTCTCGCCCTTCTCCATCATGTCTTCGAGCACTTGGCGGTCACGCAGCGTGTCCATCGAGCGCCAGAAGCCGGTGTGCTTATAGGCCATCAGCTTGTTGTCTTTGATCAGCCGCTCGAACGGCTCGATCACGAGTTCTTCGCCGTCGTTCATGTAGTCGAAGATTTCCGGCTTCAGCAGGAAGAAGCCGCCATTGATCCAGATCTCCGAACGATCCGAGGTCATGAAGTGATTGACGCGTCCGTCGTCGCCGATGTCAGCGATGTGGTAGGTGACCGGCGGGTGCACGGCCAGGAAGCAGGCAACCTTGTTCGACCTTTTGAACTTCGCGATCATGTCGTCGAGATTCACGTCGGAGAGGCCGTCGCTGTAATTGGCGAGAAACATCTCTTCGTTCTTGACGTGCTCGCGCACGGCCCAGAGTCGGCTGCCGATATTGCGCCACACCCCGGTATCGATCATCGCGACGCGCCAGTCTTCCTCGCGCGGGCCCAGCATCTCGATCTTCGAACCCTGGACGATGCAATCGCCGTAGGTTTGCGTCTTATAATTAAGGAAGAAGTCCTTAACCGTATTAGCCTTGTAGCCGAGGCAGAGCACGAAATCCTTGTGCCCGTACTGGCTGTAGTAATTCATCACGTGCCAGAGGATCGGCTGATGGCCGATCGGGATCATCGGCTTTGGCACGCTCTCGGAATACTCGCGGATGCGAGTGCCCAGACCGCCGCAGAATAGAACGACTTTCATGACCCCTGCTCACCCAGCTCGGAGCGCTTCGCGCATCAGCCGTTAAGGCTGCAACCTCCGTGCCGACCACGCAGTTACGCGCACCAATTTCAGCGCGCGTCAACGGCTTCGTCCGTGGGGCGGAAAACACAACTCAGTAGGCGTTTCGCTTGACAAAAACCGCGCTCTGACGGCACCTGGAAAATCCCGACAAAATTTGGAAGCTGCCACCGGCGCGCAAGCGGCCGCGGCGTATTCGAACGCGGCCCGAAAGATGCTTTACGCGGACCGGTGAGCGGCTGTCCCGTCGCGCTTGAGGATGAATAAAATGCCGAAGATCCGTGAATCCCTGGTCCAGAAACTCTACCAGCCCGGCATCGGCCAGGAGCTCTGGGACTTCGCCAACGGCATTTACCCGATCTGCCGCTCGATCTCCGGCAATGGCGTCCGCGAGACGCTGGGCCACATCGCCAGCAAGATCGATCTGCAGATCCACGAAGTGCCGTCGGGCAGCCAGGCGTTCGATTGGACCATTGCGCCGGAGTGGAATATTCGCGACGCCTGGATCAAGAACCCGCAAGGCGAGAAGATCATCGACTTCAAGAAGCACAATCTGCATGTGCTCAACTATTCAGCCCCGATCTCCGGCAAGTTCCAGCTCTCGGAACTGAAGAAGCACATTTACACGATGCCGGATCAGCCGGATCTGATCCCGTACCGGACCAGCTATTACAACATCAACTGGGGCTTCTGCATGAGCCACGACCAGCTGATGAGCCTTCCGGACGGCGAATACGAGGCCTTCATCGATTCAGACCACAACCCGAAGGGATCGCTGACTTACGGCGAGTATTTCCTGCAGGGCGAGAGCGACGAGATCTTTCTGTTCTCCGCCCATTGCTGCCACCCCTCGCTCGCCAACGACAACTGCTCGGGCATGAGCGTCAACACCCACCTGGCGCGAGCGCTGACCACGCTCCAGGGCAAAACCCGCTACTCGTACCAGTTCATCTTCGCCCCGGGCACGATCGGCTCGATCACCTGGCTGTCGCGCAACGAAGACAAGATCAAGCGGATCAAGAATGGCCTGATCCTGTCGTGCGTCGGCGATCCCGGCGGCCCGACCTACAAGCGCAGCCAGGCCGGCGACGCGATCATCGACCGCGCCGTCGAGAAAATCCTCCGCGACGAGGAAGCCAATCCGAACATCGTCGACTTCTGGCCGTACGGCTATGACGAGCGCCAGTACAATTCGCCGGCCTTCCGCCTGAACGTCGGCCTGCTGCTGCGCTCGCGTTTCGGCCTGTTCCCGGAATACCACACGTCGGCAGACAACATGGACTTCATCCGCCCCGAATGCCTGGAGAAGTCGTACAAGAACACGCTGCAGATCATCGATATCCTCGAGAACGAATATCGCACCGTGAATTTGGCGCCGCACGGCGAACCCAATCTCGGCAAGCGCGGCCTTTACGGCGCCATCGGCGGCGACAAGAAGGCTTACGACGCCAACCTGCCGGTGTTCTGGATGCTGAACCAGTCCGACGGCCAGCACTCGCTGCTGGACGTCGCCCAGCGCGCCAAGCTGCCCTATGAGCGCATTCACGATGCGGCGAAGGTCTTGAGCGAGAACGGCCTGCTGCGCGTCGAGGAGTAAGAACTGACGAGCGGGGAATGGAAAGGCCGCGGCGCGAGGGACGCGCTGCGGTCTTTCTTATGAGAGGTCAATGAGGACGGGCGCCGATTTCCCTCGCTATATGCGCCTCGGCGTTCTTGCATGGGCGGGCGCATCCGCGGCTATCGTCGCGCTGTCGCTCGCCGCCGCAATCGTCTTTCCGCTCGATTTGATCAACCAGATCGGCCCGTTCTGGCTTCTCGTTGCGCTCGCCGGCTTGGTCAGCGCCTGGTTCGCTATGCCGGCGAGACGCGTGGCCGTGATGGCCGTCTTTGCTGCGGCGGGCTTCATTCATGCGCTTCCGATCGTAGGCGAGCTGCTCCGCGCGACGCCGCGGCATGAAGCAGCCGCCGAAGCGCCGCGCGTTCGCATTGTCTGGCTCAACACCCAGAGCGGCTCAAAACCGGAAGGAGTGGAAGACTATCTCCTCGGTTCCGGCGCAGACTTCCTGTTGCTCGCCGAATATCATGCCGAAGGCGGCGCGATACCGGACGATCTCCGCGCCGTTTATCCGTACTTCTCCAACTGCGCAGAGCCGCACGACTGCAACGTCCTCATCCTGTCGCGGCACGAGCCGCGGAGCGAGCGGCTTGAACTTGCGGCGGGCGAGACTGGCCTGCGCATGATATGGGCCGATTTCGACATCGACGGCGCCCCGCTTCGGCTGATGGCGACGCATATGCGCCGTCCCTACCCGGCGGCGCGGTACCTGGCGCATCGCCGGGAACTGCTGAGTGTCCTTGGCGATAGCAACAGGGACAATTTGATCCTGGCCGGCGACTTCAACGCCACGCCGTGGTCGTTCGCGTTGCGCCAGTTCGACCATCAAAGCGGTTTGACACGCCACGACCGCGCGATCGCGACCTGGCCGGCGGGGGCGTGGACCCGCTTTCGCTTGCCTGCGCCGGAAGCGTTCATGCCGCTCGACCACGTCTATTCCGGCGATCACTGGCGGCTGGCTTCGATCCGGCGCGGTCCGCGCACCGGCGCCGACCATTTTCCGATCGAGGCGGAATTCGTCTGGGTTGGCGAAACGCCGGCTCACTGAACGATCACGGGTTCGGCATTCACAACAACGCGAGAAGCGCTTGAGAACACGCGTTGGTGATTGCACGCATCTTGTGAACGCCCGCGAACGTGCGCTCTCCTTGCTCTCGTTAGGAGGGAGACATTCATGTCCTACAAACTCAAACTCGGTGTAGCGATTGCCGCAGCCGTGCTGGCCTTGCCGGCGCTGGCTTCGGCGCAAGATCCTTCGACACGAACCGACATCGTCATCATCGGCGCGGTCAGCAGCGACAAGATCGAGCCGGTCGCCGATGCCAATGCCGCGCCGGCGGCCGAAATGCCCGTCGTCTACGAAGATGCGGCGGAATCGGAAGCTGAGGCCGAAGCGGCCGCCGAAGAGTCAGTCAGCGACTCGCGTGCGGACCTCGGCCATGCTGTCGAGTCGGAGTAGGCTCGCCAGCTGACCGGCGGCGGCGATCGAACGTGGATCGCCGTCGCCAACCGCCAGCGCGATGTGGGCGCTGTCGAATTCTCTGAGCGACAGATCGAAGCTCCGCCACTCGCCATCGACATAGGCCAGCGTCCAACTATGCGGAATAAAGGCGTTGCTCACGCCGTGATAGCTCTGCCGCGAATAGGAAAGGCCGCTCGCCACTCTCGTCGGAATGCCCGCCGCGCGGCCCAGCGCCGCCAACAATACGGCGGCTTCCGTGCAATCCCCGGAACGGCGCTCGAGCGTATCCAGCGCCGAATAGTGACCGTTGAAATCGGCTGCTTCGAGATATGGAATGGCGCGCTCGAGCAGCAGCTCCATTTTGCGCGCGCCGGTAATGTCATATCCGCGGATCGCGGCCGCCATCGCCTGAAGCCGCGGATGATCGCTCTGCAGCCACGCCGTCGCTCGCGACGCCTCCGCCAGCGTTGCGGCGTCTGTCGGCAAACCCGGGCCGCAGCCGCCGCAGATGTCGAGCGTGACGAAACCGCCTTCTGCCCGCGCCCGCTGCTCGCCGGTCTGCGGCAACGGAAAGGTGACGCCTTCGCGGAAGGCGTAGCGGAATCGGATATGACCGCGGCGCGCTTCGGGTGAAATCTGGAACGGCGCGCGCGCCGCCATGTTGGGAATGACTTGATACGGGGGATGCGCGCGCTCGGCGGTTTCGCGATCCGTGAGTCGCGTGCGGAAGGTCTCGCCGAACATTGGCTGGGCAACTTCGACAACGCGGCCGCGATCCAGCACTAGGCGCGCAACGCCGCGGAGCTGGTCGCCCTCGTAGCGCCAGCGCACCGCGTTCACGCGGCCATCAGCGTCCCGAGAGCCGAGCGGTTCGACGACCACACGTTCGAGCGCCATCGCATCGCTGTCGAAGTTCAGAAACTCCAGCCGCGGCGTCACTTCAGGCGCCCAGCTCTGAATCAGAGCGTCGCCGTCATCGAACCTCACGTTCACGGGCAGAACGAGGGTCTCCCGGCTGCTTCCGTTCGGCGTTTCGCGCTCGATTTCGATGCGGTCCGCTCCAAAGCTGGCGTGGGTGCGTGTCCAGAACCGGCCCGCGCGCGCCGTCGACTCGATCGACACCGCCCTGCCCGAGGCATCTTCACGCAGAACCGTGCGCGTGCGCGCGCGATGGGGCATGCCGCTGTGTTCGCGCAAAAGTATCTGCTGGGTCTCGATGATGTCGCGCCCGTCCGGCCGCGGGGCGACTTCCAAAACGACGTGGCCCAACGTGGCGCCGCTATCGGCGACGATCGAATAATAGGTCGCGGGCGCGGTTTGCGCCAATGCGCTTGCGCCTGCGCACAACGCCAAGACACACGCCGATGCCGCGAACCGCCTCACATGGCGATGCTAATCGAGCCGCCGGCGCCGCATACTCACGTCTGCGCGAGGCGCAGCGGCGATCACTGCAACGTGAGCCGCGGATCGGCGCCCCGGCGCGCAGGTGGGTCCGGCGCGTGCGCATCACCTCAAGTACAAATTCGCAAATCTCGCGTTTTGCGCCTTGACGGCGCCACCAACTGCGATCATACACCCGCCCCTTCGCGTGCGATGGTCGCGCGCGAAGAACGAGAAGGTCGATGAAAAGAAACCTGTTCATCCAGCCGACACTGACCGCGCTGAAGCCATGGGCTTGCGGCCAGGTCGACGTGCGCGCGCTTTCTCGCGGAGGCGGAATGGGCTGATCCCATTTCGAGATGTTCGATTTTCGAACCCCTCCCGAGCCGATGCTCCGGAGGGGTTTTTGTTTCCAGCCTCTCCGGCGCCTTTGTCATGCGGAAACGAGGAGAGTTTTGAATTCCAGGTGGTGAAGACGCGGGATACTTCGTTTGCCAACGATCCCAAGCCCACGTCGCTCGTTCCCCTGGATACAGTTTGTCGGTGGTGAAGAGGACGGATACTTCGCCAACAGGTCTCCCGTGGAGGCCGCAAGCGGCGTTTGCATCGTACCGTGGAGGCGCTTCCGGCAGGAGCTTCGTGTCGCGGGTTCGGATCGTACGATCCTGCGTTTGCAGATGTCGTTCTGTTCTCGACGGTTCCCCGACAAATCAGTTGCCGCATCGGTGGTGAAGAAATCTGATACTTCGCCTGCAACGCGGGAGACGCGGGGTTCGAATCCCCGCCAGCCGAAAGGCTGTAGCTTAGTGGTCAAGCGCCGTGCCGCAGCAATCGCAAGAGAGCTGCGGCGTCTCAGGTTTCGCCCGTTCCCCGGTTCGGCTTACCAGTTTGGCGGTGGTGAAGAGATCGCTTGCTTCGTAACGATGAGAGGCTGGCGTGAGAGCGCAGAGCGCATCGCCTCCGTAAGGAGGGTTCGCGATCTCGCCCGTTCCCCGCCAAAACGAATGCAGCAGTGGTGGTGAAGAGATCTGATCCTTCGATGGTTCGAATCCTTCCAGCCCGACTTGACCGGGCTGACGCTCATGGTGAGCGCTCAGGTTTCGCTCGTTCCCCAATGCTGCTGTCGTTTTGCGGTGAAGCCGCCATCCGAAGTCAACCGGTGGTGAAGAGGTCCGTTACTTCGCTTTGGGAGCGCGAGGTCGCAGGTTCAAATCCTGCCAAGTCCTTCGGGGCTTGTAGCTCAGTCTGGGAGAGCGCGTGACGTACGGCCTTGATCGTTCCCCGGTTGGCGCTTCGCCAGCGATTGCCGCCGGCCTGCAATGATGATGGAGTAGGAAGTGTAGGTGGAGTGAGATGGTGAAGATCAACAAGCCCGTGATCCCGCGTACGCATGAAGGCGCCAAGGCCCGTGTGTTGACGCCCGAGCAGCAACTGCGCCGCGCGCTGATGAACTGCATGCTCTGGGAAGATCAGTTCTACGAAGGCGGCGTCAAGATCGGCGAACGCATCGCCGCGCTCGTGCCGAAGGTGAAGGCTGACACAGTGGCCGCGCTTGCGATCGAAGCGCGCGAAGACATGAAGCTGCGCCACGCGCCGCTTCTGATCGTGCGCGAAATGGCTCGTCATGAGACCCATCGCGGGCTCGTCGCCGAAACGCTCGAGCGCGTCATCCAGCGTCCGGACGAGCTGACCGAGTTCCTGGCCATCTACTGGGCCGACGCGCTGGGTCCGATGCAGCAACGCAAGAAGGCTGCAGTCTCGGCGCAAGCCAAGAAGGGTCTGGCGCGCGCGTTCGCGAAGTTCGACGCCTATCAGCTGGCGAAGTACGACCGCGAGGGCGCGGTGCGTCTGCGCGACGTGTTGTTCCTGACGCACGCCAAGCCAAAGGACGCCGCCCAGGAGAAGGTCTGGAAGGACCTGATCGACGGCACGCTCAACGCGCCTGACACGTGGGAAGTCGCGCTTTCGGCCGGCAGGGACAAGAAGGCGACGTTCGAGCGTTTGCTGCGCGACAACAAGCTCGGCTACCTGGCCCTCCTCCGCAACCTCCGCAACATGGAAGGCGCGAAGGTGGATCAGAAGCTTGTCGAAGACGCGATCCTCGCGCGCCGTGGCGCCGAGCGGGTGCTTCCGTTCCGCTATGTCGCAGCGGCGCGCGCCGCGCCTGGATTCGAAGCTGCGATCGATAAGGCGTTGCTTGCCGAACTCGCGCAGCGTCCGAGGCTCGCTGGCAAGACCATCGTTGTCGTGGACGTCTCGGGCAGCATGTACGGCTCCTACATGTCGAAGCAAAGCGACATGAACCGCGCCACTGCGGCTGCCTCGTTGGCGGCGATCCTGCGCGAACTCTGCGAGGAGGTGCGTATCTACGCTACAGCGGGCAACGACAGCACGCGCGTTCACGCAACGAAGCTCGTGCCGGCGCGCCGCGGCATGGCGCTGATCGACGCGATCTACGGTCAATGCCAACCGCTCGGCGGCGGGGGCATCTTCCTGAAGCAGGTCATGGACTACCTGAAGAAGGAGGAACGCGCCGTCGACCGCATCGTGGTTGTCACCGACGAACAGGATTGCGGCGTCGGTTCGGAAGACTCGCCGCAGAACGCCAAGCCGTTCGGGCGTCATAACTACATGCTGAACGTCGCGTCTTACCAGAACGGCGTCGGCAGCGACGCTTGGACGCGCGTGAACGGGTTCTCCGAAAAGGTGGTCGACTGGATCACCGCCAGGGAAGCCGCCGAGTAAGTCGTCATTCCGGGTTCAATGCTACGCATTGCCCCGGAGTGACGCGCTCGCGCTAGAATCGCACCGGCATCGAACTCGCCTTCACACCGCTCTTCTCCGGCGCGACGAAATCCGGCCAGGTTTTGTCCTTGTCTGACATTTCGCTGACCGGTAGCGGCCACTTGAGGCCGAAGGCCGGATCGTCGTGGCGATAGCCGCCGTTCGAGTCCGGCACATAGAAGGCAGAACAGAGATAGCTCACCTGGGTGTCGTCCGTCAACGTTTGATAGCCATGGGCGAAGCCGCGCGGGACGTAGAGCTGGCGGCCGTTCTCGAACGAGAGGTCGAAGCCCTCCCACTTCAGATACGTGCTCGAATGTGGGCGCATGTCGATGATGATGTCATGCACCGCGCCTTGCAGCGCGCGAACGACCTTCACTTCGTAGTGCGGGTCCACCTGGAAGTGCATGCCGCGAACGGTGCCCTTCCGCTTCGAGTAGCCGGTATTGTGCTGTGGGTAGCTCGTCTCGAGATTGTTCTCGGCGAATTCCTTCATGCAGAACGAACGGCCGAACCAACCGCGATTGTCGCCGAACGGCGTCATCTCGATCAGGACGACGTCCTGCAGCGTGGTCTTGTGGAATTTCATTCCGCAGCCACCGCTTCCGAAGTCGGGCGCAGCTCGTTGTTGAGCAGGCCGTCGGCCAGGAGCTTCTTGATATGGGCGATTCGGTTGTAGCGCGTGCCTTCGAACTCCTCGACCGTGATGCCGCTCTTCTTGTAGGCGGCGTAGAGCTGCTCGGCGCCCTTCACCGCATCCCATTGCGGCTGGAACGCTGGCAGCGTTTTCTTGATCTTCTCGAAGCTCACCCGATACGAGCGCGGATCGGGGCCTGCTTCGCTGGTGAGTTCGATCGTGGTGTTCGGCACGATGTCGCGCACGATCTCGGCGATCTGGCGAACCGTGTAGTTATGCGCCGTCTGGCCGACATTGAAGGCTTCGCCGCGGACAAGATCGGCTGGCGCTTCGAGCGCGGCGATGAAGGCGCGCGAGATGTCTTCGATGTGCACGATCGGGCGGATCGGCGTGCCATCGCTCTTCAAGAGGATGACGCCCTTGGTCATGCCCCAGGCGACGAGGTTGTTCAGCACGATGTCGAAGCGCTGCCGCGGCGACACGCCGTAGGCCGTGGCTGGGCGGATGAAGACCGGGCAGAACTTCTCGTCGGCCATCGGCTTCACGTCGCGCTCAACCAGCACCTTCGATTCACCGTAAGCCGAGACCGGCGCGAGCTTGCCGGTTTCGTCGATCATCTCGTCGCCTTCGGTCTTGCCGTAGTTCGAGCACGAGGAGGCGAAGATGAATTTCGGCACGCCAGCCTGTTTGGCGAGTTCGGCGATGCGGACGCTGGCGAGATGGTTCACGTCGTAGGTCAGGTTCGGATTGAGGTTCGAGAGCGGGTCGTTCGAGAGCGCCGCGAGGTGGATGACGGCGTCGAAGCCATCGACGTCTTCAAGGCGCACGTCGCGCGTATCCCTGATGATGGTCGGGATGTCGACGATCTTGCCGCCGTCTTCGAAGGTGCAACGCGAGTAGAGGTCGGCGTCCAGGCCGACGACTTCATGCCCTGCCTTCTGCAGCATCGGCGTCATCACCGTGCCGATGTATCCGCGCGATCCCGTCAACAGCACTTTCATTGAATTACTCGCCTCTCTCGCCGCCTGCTCGCCTCGCGCGTTGCAGGCATCTCCATTCTATGCTGCAAGCGCGTCCTGACCCAAGGCCGGACACGCCCGCTAACCCTCTTTCTGCATGCAAGAAGCGTCGCTCGCGCGGCCCGCTAGTTCCGGCTCAAAGCGCGCCGGGATCCTTCTTCCAGAACAGCAGCGCAACGGTCGCGAAAACGATCTCGATCTCGCGCGCCCAGCTCCAGTTGCGGACGTACTCGACGTCGTAGGCGGTGCGCGCCTTGACCTTTTCCTCAGTCTCGGTCGGACCGCGGCAGCCGTTGACCTGCGCAAGGCCGGTCACGCCCGGGCGCGCGATGAAGCGCTGCGGATAGCTCGCATCGACCTTATGGAAGTAGATGTCGTGCTCGAGCGCATGCGGGCGCGGCCCGATAATCGACATGTCGCCCAGGAACACGTTGATGAGCTGCGGCAGCTCATCCCAGCTCGAGCGGCGCAAGAACGAGCCAAGCCGTGTGATGCGCGCGTCATGATGGCGGGCCTGAACCACGCCGCGGTTCTCGGTGACTGACATGGTGCGGAACTTCCAGATGCGGAAAGTCCTGCCGCCGAAGCCGCCGCGCTCCTGGCGGAAGATCGCGTGGCCCGGGCTATCAATACGCACCGCGACGGCGATCAGCGCCAGCAATGGCGCAAGCACGATGAGGGCCGCGGCCGAAGCGCAAATATCGAACGCCCGCTTGCTCCAGCCGCCGACCGGCGACGGCCGCTGCGCTGCGCCGGCGCTCAGGACGTTTCGTACAATTTCGACAGGACGTGTGGGGTCGCTGACAACCGGCGGCGACACTGGCGTAAGGCGCGCGCGCGTCGTTCGCGCCGGCGGAGCGTAGGCCTGTGCCGGGGCGCTAGCGCTTTCTCCGCTAGACTTGAAACTCTCTTGCATCACGACCCCGCCTTGGCCCGCTGGCTTCTGCGCGAGCTTCTCAGCGCAGGCATTAAGCGCACTCCATCCACGTATTGCAAGCGCTCACTGACCTCGCGGTTCCGAAACCTCAGAGGCTCGCTTAAGAGGCGAAGGGCGGCTCGCGGCGAAACGAAAGTCAGCGCGCGGGTGTGGAAAACCGCGTCGTTGGCCCTTGCTACGTCTTGCTGAAATCGTACGTCGGATACGAATAGTATCCGGGCACGCGTCGATCGAGACCGTTCAGCGCGACGCCGCGGATGTTGGCGCCTGCGTCATGCAATTGCTGCAGCGCTGCGCGCACCGCGCGCATCGGCGTCTTCTGCCACCGCGAGACAACCACGACACAATCGGCCTTGGCAGCGGCGACCCGCGTTTCGGCCACCGCCAGCACCGGCGCGCAGTCCAAAACGATCAGGTCAAAGGAGCCGCGCAGGTCGGCGATTAGCCGGCTCATGTCTTCGGCGCCGAAAATCTCCTTCGGCGTGAATCCGGACCCGCTCACCGGCAGCACGCACATGCCGCTGGCCTCGTCGAGGTAGATCGCCTGGCGCCAGCTGGCTTCGCCCGAGAGCACCTGAAGCAACCCGATCGGCGGTTCGATATCGAGGACTTCCTTCAAAGAGCGGCGGCGCAGGTCGCAGTCGATCAACAACACCTTCTGCCCCGACAGCGCCGAAACCCGCGCCAGGCAAAGCGAAACTGTGGTCTTGCCCTCCCCCGGCAAAGCCGAAGTCACTGCAACCACTTGGGTTTTTGGCTGACCGGCGGCGAAGAGGATGGTCGTGCGCAGAACCCGGAACGCTTCCGCGAACGCCGACATCTGGCGCTCCAGCATATAGGCAGCAGGGTGCTGGGTGCGGGAGGTGGACTGGCGCAGCTCACTGCGGCGCAAGCGCGGGATGCTGGCAAGGGCCGGCGCGCCGGTCTTGCGCTCCACGTCCTCGGAGCTGGCGAAGCCTTCATCGAGGGCTTCCGCCAGGAAACCGGCCGCGAGGCCGAGACCAAACGCCAGCGCGAACGACATCACCAGCGAGATCGAAAGACGTGGAGAGAACGGCTTCACCGGTGGGGTCGCGGCCGAAATCAGCTGCGCCGGCGCCGTGCTAACCGAGCCCTGGTCATCGATCTCATGCGCACGTTGGAGGAAGGACTCGTACACCGTGCGCGCCGCAGCAGCCTCACGCTCCAACTCGCGCAGGCGAACGACCTGCTCGCCGCCGCCTGTGAGTTGCGCGCGGAGAACGTCCAAATTCGACTGAAGGGTGATGACGCGTGTCGCCGCGATTTCCACGTCGTTGCGCATGCCCGTCTGGATGCGCCGGATCTCCGCGTTGATCTGGTTGCGAACATCCTCGCGCTCGGCGCGCACGTTGGCGAGCGCAGGGTGGGCCTCGCCGTAGCGGTTCTCGAAGTCGGCCTGGCGGCGAGCGATGGTCGCCTCTTGCGCGCGCAGCTGGGTGATCACTAGCGAGTTGAGGACCGTGGCGATCGTGTCGGGCGAGCCGCCCTGAGTGATCAGTTCTTGCAGCTGGGCGTGCCGGGCTTGGCGCTCCGCCAGATCGCCCCGCGCTTGCGTGAGTTGGGCCTGAAGGTCGGTGATCTGTTGTTCAATCAGAAGCGCGCCTTGCGTGCTGATGAGGCCCGACTCTGCTCGGTAGCGCTCGACAGCCGCTTCCCTCTGCTGGACGTCAGCGCGCAGCTCCTCCAGGCGCTGACCGAGCCAGGAGTTCGCCCGCGCGGCCGTCTGGATCCGAGCTTCCATCTGATATTGTTGAAAAAGTTCGACGAGGCGATTGGCTATTTCCGCAGCGCGCGCGGCGCTTTGCGCCTGCGCCGACACTTCGACTGCATAGGTCAGGCCGCGACGGCGGACCGAAATCGCCCCATTCACGGCGTCGACTACTTCCTGGCGGGCCTGAGCGGCAGCGGCGGTGTCGAGCTGCGGGGCCGGCTTGCCTTCCTCGATCAGCCCATTCCATTCGGGGTCGTTCATCAGACCCAGCGAGTCCACCAGACGCTCAGCCAGCAGCGTCGAGCGAAGGACTTCGAGCTGTGAATCCACTACCTGGGTCGGGACCACCTGAGAGTTGTTGGTGATCATCTGGTTCTGGGAGAGGACGTTTTCCTGGCCGGCGTTGATCATCAACAGGGCGGTCGCGCTGTATTGCGGGCGCTGCGTCAGGAACGCCGTGAGCGCCAGCACGAAAACGACAGCCGTGACCGCGCCAATGAGCATGCGGCGGCGCACAAAAAAAGCGAGAATCCACTTAAGGCTGAACGTGCCGAGCTCGCCGCCATCCTCGGGCGGGAGATTGATCTCGCCCGTGGGCTGACGAATGGCGATGACGTTCATCTTCGTTTCCTTGCCCCAGTGCAGAAGCTTGGGACCCCCGTCCTCGCAAGCAAGTCCGCAGCCAGTATCCCAGACGCTAGCACGTCCTAACTTGGCACAGAGCACAAGCCTGATTCCATGCCGCAACGTCGTGCGAAAGCAGCGCTTTTGTCTCTAAGGAACGCACGCCTCCAACATGGAGATCAAGCCAATGCTTAGGGGCGCGATATCGATTTCGCTCACGACGGGAGTCACATCCGCAGCCGCGGACGTTCGGACACGAGCAAATGGGTGAAACTCGCTCTGGAATTTCCCCCCAAAGGCGAGTTAGTATTACTCGCAGGTGCGAAGAACATGAAGTCGCGGCGTCAAAAAATCGGTTCCCTGCGGCGGAACGGGTCAACGCCAACTGCGTTGTCCTCACTCGGAACTCACAATTGTCCAAAATTTAACTCGGGAAATCCGAATAATCTGGCCCATCAACCTTCTGTGTGACGCTGGCGACTGCGCACTTCGGCGCTCTGTTCTTTGTACTAATCATGTGAGCTGACAGGCGAGTGTCGTGAATTACATGACTCCCCAGGCCCGGACCGCGACCACGGCGACACCTCCGACGCGGCACGCGGCGCCGCGCGTCTACACCGATGTCCAGCCGCGCTGGCCGCTGTTCGTGTCGATCTTCGGCGCGGTGGCCGTCAGCGTTCTGCTGTGGATTGGCATTATCTGGGGCGTGAGCCTCGCGATCGCCTGGGTGAACGGCGCAGGCTGACAGCTAACAGAACTGTGGATAATCTTGCGCTCCGCGCCGCCGCAATTGCGCGTTCCGGTTTTCTGACGGCCCCAGAGTTGCTTTAGCAGGAGCCAAAGAGCCTTAAGGCTTCGGGGCCCAACGACGCATGCCTGAACCAACCGCGCCGGCCGCTCGCCCACTCGTGGCGATCGTCACGCCTGTGTACAACGGCGCGAAGCACGTCGAGGCTGCGCTCAAGGCCGTCCAGGCGCAGACCTACCGTCCCCTCGTTCACTGCATCGTCGATAACGCCAGCACCGACGCGACGCCGGAGATCATCGCCCGCTACGCCAACGCCGCGGTGCCGATCATCACCATCCGCAACCCCGAGACGATCACCTTTCAGGAGAATTCCAACAAGGTGCTGAGCCTCATTCCGCCCGAGGCGACGCACTTCCGCATGTTGCACGCCGACGACGAGATGCCGCCCACGGCCATCGCCGACATGATGGAGCTCGCGCTCAAGGGCGACGACGTCGTGCTCGTCGCCGGCGGCGAGCGCATGAACGGCGTCGACCGGCCGCATTTTTTTCCGCCCGAGTGCTCGATCTACGAATCCAGCAACATGCTGGCGCGGCTCCTGTCGGACGAAGCGCACGTGCCGACCGCTCACGTGCTCATACGTTGCGATCAGATCCGCAAGGACGAGCTGTTCTACCCCACCGACATGGTCGAGTGCTACATCGCCGCGTGCTGGCGCACGCTCTCCCGAGGCGGCCGGGCCGGCTTCGTCCACGCTTATAACGCCGACACGCGCCGCTATGCGGGCTCGGGTTCGCTGGTCGACACGCTTGCGAGCAAAGTTAAGGCCGTGCTTTGGGAGAAGTTGTTGTTCATCGAATGGTGGGGGCCTGCTTGCCTCTCCAACACCGAGTACAATCGCGTGCTGCACCGTTTCTTGCGCATCTATTACCGGCGCCTGGTGTGGTGGAGTATTTCCGGCTCGATGGACATGTTCAAGCGCGATTCGAAGCGCCTCAGCAGCCGCGGCCATCACCCGAATGTCTGGGATTTTTTTTCCTCCGTGGCGGTCTGGCCGTACTACCTTTTGTTGAAGAACGTGCTTCGCCCTTATGCGCCGCGGCCCTGGGCGCGCGACGCGCAACCATCCACGCACTGAAGTCTCAGCGCCTGACGCCATCCAGTTGACGCAGCGCCTCGCGCAGACGCAGCTCAAGCGCCGACACGTTTGCGTCGACGATAGCCGCATATTTCGAGCAGTCTTGTCCCATGATCTCGATTTGCTGCGTGAGCTTATCGAAGTCGGCCGCTTCGACATTGTGAGCGAATTCGGACAATCCCGCGAGCTCCATTAAGGCGTCGTTCTTCGGCGCGTAGCCCAACGATATGAGCGGCCGGCGCATCTTCAGCGCGGCGATCTGGACATGATAGCGCGAGGCGACCACCAGATCGGTTTCCGCGATGGCGCTCATGGCGTCGTGGAAGGAATCCATCTTTTCGTCCGCGGCGCTGAGGAGCGGCCTGCCCAATCTCTTCTCGAGCTCACGCACCGCAGCGAGGTCGGCCGGCGTCTGCCCGATGACCACTCTCACTCTATGTCCCTGCGCCTCGATCCACCGGATCAAGCGCTCGTGCAGATCGAGATAGGCGTTGTAGGCGCGGTCGCTCGCGTGCCAGCCGCGATACGTCATGACCCCGACGCCAATCGTGAGCGCGTCGGCAGGACGGGGCGCATCAGGGCGGCGCGGCAGCAGAAACGCGAGATCCGGCAGAACTTCGCTCGCGCTGTCGTTAACGCCGAGGCGCACCATGAAGTCACGCGAATCTGCATCGCGGTAGGAACGGCTGTGACCGAGTTGGGCCGCCCACTTCATCAACATCCGGCTGAGCGGATGCACGATGGGCCCCGCGCCGACGCTGACATAAGACACCCGCACCCCGCGCGCGCGCGCCGCTAAGCCCCAGCGCAATAAGCGGCTCGGCCACCCGAACGGATGATCGCGGAAATCGTCGAACACGCCTGTGCCGGCCACCAGCACTGTGTCGTAGCGGCCGAGCGCGCGCAGGCAATGAAGCCAGCTCGCCCACAGACTCGGCTGGCGCAACAGCAGCTTGTCCAGCGCATTTCCGAGTTTGGACTTGGGACGGATGCCGTTCCGGATCGCCGCAAGTCCATAGCGCTGCGTCACGAACTCTGGTCCGGTGCAGATGCTGGAAAGCTCAGCGTCAGGACGCTCTTCACGCAGAAACGTCGCGATCGCCTCGAGCGACGCGTCGTTACCGAAATTGCCGCTGCCGTAGCCGCCGAACAAGGCGATGCGCGGGCGCCGGGTTTCGGCGCGCACCTTGGGGGCGAGAGTTATCGCGTCGGGCATTCGGGCTCCGTGTAGAGCACGCTGCGTGCTCGCGGAAGGATCGTCTCGCCATGGGCGCATGCATCACGCGCGCCGCGGGCGCCGTTCACCATGTCAGATGGCGTCGAACTGACCGGATGCACGGGATTTTCGTGAATGCGCGGCTTCGCGCAATACATCGCGGATGACGCCCCAGTATCTGTCCTTGCCGGCGACGGCGCTGAACGCCTTGGCCCGTTCAGCACCCTTGGCGCCGTAGGAGGCGCAGCGCTCGGGATCCTGCATCGCGCGTATCGCTTCCGTCATCGCGCCCACGTCGAACGTCGGCGTCAAAACGCCGTGAGGTGCGAACGTAACCCCGGAGATGGCGCGCTGAGGCGACTCGGCGAGGATTTCTGAAGGACCGGAATGGCAATTCGTGGAAATGACGGGAATACCCATTGCCATCGATTCCACCAGAACGTTGGGGAAACCCTCCGAGTTCGACGACAGCACGAATACGTCCGCTCCGCGCATGAGCGGATAAGGGTTGGCGATGAAGCCAGGAAACAGGACGCGATCCTTCACCCCGCATTCGCGGACGACGGCGGTCAGATGATCGCGCTCCTCCCCGTCGCCAGCGATCACGAGTTTCCGTTTGTCGCCGGACGCAGCGTAGGCGCGGATGAGCAGTTCGAAGTTCTTGACCTTAACGAACCGCCCCACCCCGAGGATGTAAGGCTCGCCGACGTCAACGACGTTCGGCCCAGCCGCTTTCGCGTCAAGGCCTTCGATGTCGACTGGATTGGCGATCGCCACGACCTTGTCGGGCGAAACCCCGAAATCCCGGCAAAGTCCTCTGGCGACGCCGTCCGAAACAGCGATGACCCGCGTCGCCCGCGGATAAAGCAGCCGGACCGTGGCGCGCGAGACGATGTTGCGCGCCCCGCGGCTCAGGTGGTCGCTGGTATGAGCCCTTTCGCTGATGATGCAGGGCGACCTGGCCGTCGCGACATTCGCGAAATTCGACCGCACAAGAAAGCTCAGCGTCACGTCGGGTTTCAGCTCTGCGACGAGCGCCCCAACTGCCGACACGCTGCGCAACAATGAGCCGCGGCAATCGAGCTGACGCACCTCCAACCAGTCCGGCGGTTCATTGCCGCGCGGCTCGTCGTCCAGCACCGCGAGCGTCACGTCGAACTCGGCGCGCTCCGCCTCGGAATGGCGCAGCAGCGTGCACATCACCCGTTCGGCCCCGCCGCCGGTGAGAGAGTTAATCAGAAACAGAACGCGCTTGCGGGCGCTCACGGGGCCATGTCCTTGATGCAGCGAAGCTAATGCGAATCGCGCGCCGGAAACGAGCGAGTACTGCATAAGACTTGCTTCTGGAACGGCAAGCGGCGACACCCGTCAGACTGCAGGCGGCCGTCCTGGCGGGCGAAAGTACGTGAAATTCGAAGCCTCACCGAGTTCGGTTGAAACGAAATGATCTCGAACGAACTCGGCCTGCACTCGCCTTCGTTACCGGCGTACCTGCTCTACCCGGTCGCGCTGCTGTGCGCGTTAATCATCTTGTTCGTGATGGCGCGCACGCGCGACCGCGCGGCGATGTTCGTCATCGGCGCAGCCTGGCTGCGTTACGTCATGTCGGCTTTCCACACTATCACCTACCGTCCGCTGGCTGCGGGAATGTCAGCCAACGCGCTGGCCTCGATGGGTATGTTCGCGGTTGGCCTGTTGACGATCGACTGGCGGCACTTGGCGCTGCGCTTCCTGCTGCCGATCTACGTTCTGATTGCGATGGCGATCATCAGTGCGGTTGCGAACGGCGGCGTCACGCCCGGACTGATCACCGTCATCACCAAGCACGGCTATCTCATTGTCATCCTGCTCAGCGTGTTCGGCGCGATGCGTCGCGCCCGCGGCGGCGATTTCATGGCGTCGATGCTGTGGGCATTCCTGCCGACCATCATCTGGCAGATTTTCTCGATCGTGCTGGGCGTCGGCAAAGCCACGGAAACCGATGCGACGGCTATCAGCTATATCGGCGGCTATAATCACGAAGCAGCCTTTTCGGTAATCCTCGCGACATGCCTGACCGTCGCGTGCTTTACCACCCAGCTCAACAAGACGCTGCAGACGGGCGTTATTCTGCTGTGCGTCGCGGGCATCGTGATGGCCAACTATCGCACCACTTTGGTCGGCGTTGCGCCATTGCTGCTGATGTTCTTCGCATTCTCGTCGCTGCGGCGCTTTCCCCTGCGCGACCGCCCATTCGTCGTCAGCGCGCTTATTGTGATCGCCGCGATCGGCCTTGGACTGGCGAGCCTGTTGTTCGCAGAGCGGTTTCAGGATGTCACCGTCGCCACCTCGGGCGACGTGAATTTCTTCAAGCCGCCGGAATACTACTCTGTCGAAGAAAGCCGGCTGCTCTCCGGGCGTCCCAAAATCTGGAGCGCCTATATCTATGCATGGCTTGACGGCGACCTCACAGAGCACGTGATAGGGTATGGGCCCGAGTCCTGGAACGACGTGTTTCCGCTCTACGCCCACAACACGCTCGTGAACTATCTATACGAATACGGGGTTGTCGGCGTCGTCGTCATTCTGTGGGTGTGGTTTTCCATGCTCGCGGCGGCCATCCGAACGCGCCACCTTCACACGGGCGTCCTGATTGGCGCCCATCTGAGCTATCTCGTGCTCAACATGTCGACGATGCCGATGTGGATGATCGAGGGCAACATTCTCTACGGCATCATCTGCGGTTACACGCTTTACTTGCTGTCTCTGCAAAGCAAACCGGCAGCGTCCGGCTAGAGCCCGCGCGCAGCCATCCAGCCCTGCAATTGCAGCACCGCCCAGATGCGCGCATCCTCACCGGTGCCGCCTTGCGCGTAGCGCGCCCAGAACTTCCGCACGCGCTTGACGTCGAGCAAGTTGTGCCGCGCCAACTCGGCCGGCGCGAGCAAGTCTTCGGCCCACTGGCGCAGCGGACCCAGCAGCCACGCCTCGAGCGGCGGCGTGAAGCCCGCTTTCGGCCGCTCGAACAACTCCTGCGGCACATAGCGTTTCAGCGTTTCACGAAGGATGAGCTTGCCGGTCGCATCCTTGAGCCGGAGATCCTCGGGAAGTCCCAACCCGAAACGCACGATTTCCGGATCGAGCAGCGGGATGCGTGATTCCAGACTGACCGCCATCGAGGCGCGATCGACCTTGGTGAGGATGTCGCCCGGCAGATAATTGCGCATGTCGTGCAAGCAGAGCTGATCGACTTCGCCCTCCGGGACATAGGCGCCGGCGTCCTCGAACCCAGCGCGTGCATTGAGCACGACGGGATCGTCGCTCGGCCATTTTTCGAGCGTAAGTTCGTGGAGATGCATGAGCGAGGTGGCGCCGAGCCAGGGCGCGACGCGCTTCGTTGCAGCGCCGACCGAGCTTCCGTCACCGTAGCGGCGCGAGAAACTCTGGAGGAAGCCCAATCCGAAATCCAATGCCGGCGCCGGCGTCGCCTCGATCGCGCGGCGCGCGAGGTCGCGAGCCGGCAGCTTGCGCATCCGCTTCCACAGCGCCGGCGTGCCGAAATGGCGTCGATAGCCTGCAAAGCCCTCGTCCCCGCCATCGCCAGACAGCGCCACCGTCACGTGCTTGCGCGCCATTTCCGACAGCAGATAGGTGGGAATCTGCGATGAATCCGCCAACGGCTCGTCGTACATCCGCCCGAGCCGCGCAACGACCGCGCGAGCGTGGTCTGCAGTCACGCGTTCTTCGATGTGCCGCGTGCCGAGATGGGCGGCGACGGCGCGCGCATGATCGGCCTCGTTGAAGCGCGGATCCTCGAACCCCAGCGTCAAGCTTGTCACCGGCTGCGAGGCGCACTTTTGCGTGGCCGCCGTGACCAGGGACGAATCGATGCCGCCGGAAAGGAAGACGCCCACCGGCACGTCGGCGACCATGCGCTCGGCGACCGCCGCCTGCAGCAAACGATCAAGTTCGTCCACGGCAGACTGCATGTCGAGCGGGCGCCGCTCCGTCATCGCCGTGCGTGCGACTTCATCGAGCGACCAATAGGACGCGATCTTCGGCGCCTCTCCGGCGCGCCAGGTCATCAGCGCGCCAGGCGGGAGCTTCTGCACACCCTCATAGATGCTGTACGGCGCCGGCACATAGCCGCAACTGAAGTAACGCGCCACGCTCTCGGCGCTGACGCGCAAGCCGAGCGCCTTGATCGGCTCGAGCGCCGCCAACTCCGATGCAAACGCCAGGCCCATGCCGCGGAGCGCATAGAAGAGCGGCTTCTCACCAAAACGGTCGCGCGCAAAGAACATGCGCTGCTCGCGCCGGTCCCACAGCGCGAACGCAAACATGCCGTCGACTTTTTTCAGCGCCGCTTCGACGCCCTCGCGGACGATGAGTTCGAGCAGCACTTCGGTGTCGGACTCGCCGCGCCAATTGTGCAGCGCCGCTTCATCCAGCTCGTCGCGGAGCGCGCGATAATTGTAGATTTCGCCGTTGTACGTGATGACGTAGCGCTCGCAGGCCGAGAGCATCGGCTGATGGCCGGCAGGCGACAGATCGACGATGGACAGCCGCCGGTGGCCGAGCGTGACGCCGTCTCCGCTCCAAACGCCTTCGTCGTCCGGTCCGCGATGGCGGATCGCCGCGAGGCCCGCAAGAAACTCGCCGCGCGGGACTTCGAACCCCCGCCCCTCGACGATGCCGACAATCCCGCACATTCAATGCCACCTCAACAATGTGCGGAAGAAACCGAGTGAAATATAGATCTCAAGAAGCCGACATGAGCGCATCGGCGCGTGGGACGCGCGAACTCTTGCACGGTGCAATCTGGCCGTAAATGTCCAGCGTGCGCTGGGCGACGGCGTCCCAGGTCAAGTATCGGCGTGAATCCACGACGAACGCCTTCGGATCGCTCAGCGCGCGCTTCAGTGCCCCGGCGATCGCCTCGGGCGAGTGCGGGTCGAAATAGCAGTGATCGGGAAAACCGAAATCGCGGTTTTCGGGAATGTCGCTGAGCAGGATCGAGCAGCCCGCGCCGATCGCTTCCAGCACGGCGTTCGAGCTGCCCTCGTGCATGGACGCGTTGATGTACAGCTTCGAGCCGCGATAGAGCGGCGCCATGGCGCTGCGGGTGAATTTTCCCGCCAGCAGCGTGCGCTCCGTCAACAGCGGCTTCAGCGACTGGACATACTCGGCTTCGTCCAAACCGCCGGCCACCACTAGTTTCGGGGGCTGCGCTTCTTCACTCGCGAACAGCTCGTAGCCGCGAATGAGATTGGCCACATTTTTCTGCGCCGTGACGCGGCCGACGGTCAGGACATAGTTGTCCGCCGGCAGCTGCGCCTCCGCGCCCGCCGGGAGCGGATCGGCTGCATTGGCGATGACATGTACGTTGCCCTTGATCCCCCGCCGCTCGAGCCGCTGCGCCAGCGCCGGCGTCACCGAGATCACCGCATCGGCGAAGCGCAGCTGATATTCACTCAGCAGGAAGCCCAGTTTGCCCAGCGCGCCCCACTTGCCGACGAGATAGTCCGCCGATCCATAGCGCACGACCGTCTTCGCGCCCATCAGCTTGTAGGCCCACAAGAACAGCGCCGAACCCAGCCCCTGGAAATGTACGATGCGAGGCTTGAGCCGCATCGCCATGAAGACCGCCGTCACATAGTAAAGCAGCTTGTCCGTCTTCATGATGCTCGAGCGGGGCGCCTTCATCAGACGCACGCCCTTGAACATCTCGCTCTTGATGTTGTCGGCGAGACCGACGAGCACCACGCGATACCCGCCGGACGCCACCCGCGGAAACAGCATTTCGGCGTTCTTCTCAGCGCCGCCCTCGACATCGGGCACGCCCCGCGCGCCCACCACGAAAATGAGCGGCGCATCGCTTTCGCGCGCAGTATCGATCGTCGCTGCCATGGCCGAGGCGCTAACCAAACGTGAAGGGCTGAGAACTCGAGTTGCACTCCCGTTATGCCGGATTGGATACGGCGCGCAACGTCCCTCGCCTGCGGCGCTACAGGTTCGCCACGGGCGACTAGTCTTCCGCCGCCGGCTCTTCGCTGAGCAGCATGCCGGCGCGAATGCGCTCTTCATCGTCGCCCCAGTTCACCCGCGGGCTCCTTATGGTTATTCCGCGGATCTCCACACGCGCCACGTCGTGGTCGAACTGGATGATCGGGGTGGCGTCGGCGTCCTCGACGGTGAAGTTGTCGACCTCGATGCGCGTGCCCTCTTCGCCGCCAATCCACAGATGGCAGGGACTTGCCTGCTCCACGGCGCGGCCGCGGAAGTTGGGGTTGCGGCTGATGCAGCCGCTGAGCGTACCGCGCTCGTCCCAAATGCGGAAATTGCGCTTGTTATCCTCGGCGATGCAATCCTGCAGCACGACGTCACGGCTCTTGCAGTCGAAACCGCCGTCGGTTGAGCCGCGCGCTTCGCAGGCTTCGTAGCGGATATTGCGGTTGCCGGGTTCGTCGGAGAAGCCGTCCCCATTCCAATAATCCCCGGCGTTCAGCTGCTGGAACCCCGCCATCACGCATCGGCGATAGGTGATCGCGCTGGCGCGATCGTCGAGCGCACAACCGACGGGGATAAACCCACCCTGGTTGGCCTGACCTTCGCCGCGGCAATCCTCGATCAGGCCGCCACGTGCATTATAGCGGATGCGCAGGAAACCGCGCTCGGCCCGCACGCCGGCGCACCGTCGAACGACAAAATCGCGCATGCTCGCATGACCTTCGCCGCCGCCTGCCGTGTTCTCGAGGAAGCGATAGACGTTCTCGAAGCTGCAATCCTCGATGGTCAAGTTTGAAACCGGGGCGACGATGGCGAAGGCGCCATTGCCTACATCGCGAAAACTGAAGTGCGAAAACCGCAGATTGCCGGCCCCGCGGGCGAGCCGAAATGCGCTCGTCCCCGCGTCACCGTCGCCGCGATCACCCTGCACGACGGCAGACATGGCCTCCCCAGTCCGGCTGCTGACGCCGCGCACACTCACGTCCGCGCCCTTGACGCCCCCGGCGCTGATGTCGACGGGTTCGGTGATTGCGTAAGCGCCAAGATCGGCCGCGACCAACACTTCGCCGCCCGGCTCCACGTTCGACAACAGCTCCGAGAGATTGCCCAGCGGCGCCGCGTCGGACCAGGACGACCCCGCGCCTGCCCCATTCGGCGCCACATAGAAGGTATTTGCGCGCGCATCGGCTTCGCTTGCGCAGCCGAGGAGCGGCAAAGCGGCAAGAACGGAGCGGCGCGAAACAGGCATCCTGCGATTTTGCGCCACGCCGAGGGCGGCGTCCATCGCGCGCGCCTCGGCCGCTAGGCGCTCACTTTGTAGGCCTTTTCGCCTGGACGCGGGTCGCGCCGCTGGATCGGTTTGAACACGCCGGTCCCGGTGATGAGGGTCCGGTCCCCGCTCCAAATGCGGCCGCGGACCATGTAGAGGTCGTCGGCGGTCGACAGAACTTCGCCTCCGCCCTCCACCCAATCGCCCAGGTGAGCGCTCGACAGGAAGTCCAGCATCAGGCGCACCGTCACCCAATAGGACGAGGTTTCGACGGAAACGATATGCCCCCACGCCATGTCGGCGAAACTCATGAGCATGCCGCCGTGCGCATTGTGCATGCCGTTGGTGTGCTGATCCTCGACCCGAAAGCCCATCGTATAGGCGCCATTTCCTTGGCGTCGATAAAGCGGTCCGATCTGGCGCACGAAACCGCGCCGCCAGTCGAGCGCGACATAACCGTCTGGAATCTCGAATTCGGCCGGCGCGGCGACATCGTCTGACATGGGTCTACCTTCCGCGGCGCCGGCAGCGATGCAAGCGTAATCGGGAGGCCAGACATACGAAGGGCGCGGCCGAGGAGAGGCCGCGCCCTTCGCGCTCCGAGACCCGCCCAGGGTCTATTCGAATACGAGGTCGTCGTCAGCGAGATCGTCGATGAAAACTTCCGTCGGCGCCGCCGTGCGGCGCGCCGTCGAAACGGCGCTGCGCGGCATGCCGTTAATCATGTCGCTTCGCACGTCGAAACGCGCGGCGCGGATGGCGGGATGGAAGCCGACATTGTGCAGCGCCACGATCACGTTGTGGCCGCGCTCACGCCAATATGCTTCGATTTTCGCTTTCAGCGCATGGGCGCCGTCACGCGAGCAGAAATCGGATTCGCCAGCGGAATGTGTGGGCGGCGCAAAGCAGTCGCCTTCTGTGACGCTGTCGTTGTAGCGGTCCGCCGCGCTCATCAACATTCTGTCAATCCCGTTGCTGTGCAAAAAGAAATGCCTCAGCACGCATGTAAGGGGAATTATCCAAACGTCGTGGTCGAAGCGCTAGGCGGAGGCCTAGACCGTTCCGCCTATGCCGCGCGTCTGGATGCCGCGTGAACGGGTTCCGTGATGTCATGCGAGGCAATGTGCGAAGCGCGTCCCCTCATATTCCTGCTCGAAGACGATGCCGCCGCGGCTGAAGCGCTGCAGCTCGTCCTGCGCGACTGGGGCGCCGACGTTGTGCATGGGCTCGACGCCGCACAGGTGGTCGAAGCCGCCGGCGCACGCGCCAGCGGCGCCAGCATGATCATCACCGATTTCCATCTCGGACCCGCCGCCAACGGCGTGTCGCTGGCCCGGCAACTGCTGAAGAAGGCGACGCAGGCCCGCGTGCTCGTATTGTCGGGCTCGGTCAGCGGCGAGGCGCAGCGTGCGGCGAGCGATGCGGGCTATTCATTCATGCGCAAGCCCGCTCCGCCGCGGGCCATCATCGACTGGCTCGAGCAAGCGTAGCACCTTGCGGATCGCGCTTTCGCGCGGGACAACATTGTTATGGACAGCGACGCCGCCCGTGTGCGGTTCCTCAGGGCCATCAGCCACGATTTGCGCCAGCCCTTGCAGGCACTGATGCTGTATCTGGGCGCGCTCGAGCGGCGCATCGCTGAAGGCGAGACGCGCTCACTGCTCGGCAAAGCCGACCAGGCAGCGCAATCGCTGACCTCAATGTTCGACAATCTGGTGGAACTCGCTCGCATCGAAGCCGGCAAGGTCGAGCCCGAGGTGCGGCGCGTCTCGTTGAAAGAGTTGTTCGACGCCGCCTGCGCACGCGAACCGCGTGCGGCGGCCGAACTAACCGGCCTCTATGTGAAGTCCGACGAAGTCCTGCTCGAACAGATCCTCCGCCACCTCGTGTCGAACGCCATTCGCCACGGCGGGGGCGCAGCCAAGCTCAGCGCAACCGAACGAGACGGCGCTGTGGAGATTGCTGTCAGCGACGACGGCGCCGGCATCGCCCCCGAACATCACACGCGAATCTTCGAAGAGTTCGAGCGCCTCGACGGCGCCTCGTCGGAGGGTTTGGGTCTGGGACTTGCTATCGTGCGAGGGCTTGCGGGTCTTTTGGGCCACGAGATCGAAGTGCGTTCGGCGCCGGGCGAAGGCGCCTCGTTCATCGTGCGGGCGCCGCGCGCCTAGTTCGGACGATTCATCTTGGCGATCGCTTCGGCGCGCGTGCGCACGCCGAGTACGCGATAGATCGCCGCCAAATGGATCTTCACCGTCCCCTCGGCGATATCGAGCGTGCGCGCGATTTCCTTGCTCGATTGACCCTTCAACAATTCCTGCAGCACGTCACGCTGGCGCAATGTGAGCTTGTCGATATCGAGTTTGGTTCTGCCGCCGGCGCCGCCCAGCGCATCGCCGCCTGCGCCTTCGCGCTTGCCCATCGCGGGCGGCACGAAAATGCGGCCCTCGAGGATACCCTGCAGCGCCGCTGCGATCTGTGTCGACGGCAAGGACTTCGGAATATAGCCATGCACGCCGGCGCCGAGTGCGGAAAGAATGTCGGCGCGTTCTTCCCACGCCGAAATGACGGCGACTTTCGCCTCCGGGAAACCGTCGCGAAGGGCCGCGAGCGATTCCGCGCCCGACATGCCGGGCATGCGCCAATCGACCAGTACAAGATCGCCGGCCCCCTCATTCGTCAAGATTTCGAGGGCGCGGTCCATGGTTTCTGCTTCACGTACTTCTTCGGCGCGCAGCACATCGACAAGCAGTTGCTTCATTCCACTGCGAAACAACTCGTGATCGTCGGCGACTAAAGCTCGGATCGGCATGATCCCGGGTTCCAAGGCTCCAAACACGCGGGTGCGCGCCGCAATCTTGCGACGGAAATCTCACACGCTCAACCTTGAAATGACGATCAGGGCGATCCAGCGGCGCGCGCGTTGGCGGGACGCAATGGGGGACGCACCGACGCCTGCTGCGCCGGATTTTCGCGCGCGCGCACTTGGCGCAGCGTATCGATGCGCTCACGCTCGATCATGAAAAGTTCCAACGCGCGGCCAGTGAGGTTGCGACCATTCGCGACGCGCAGGCTCATCGGGTTCACTTGGCGCCCCCGCAAACTCACTTCGTAGTGCAGGTGCGGCCCCGTCGAGCGGCCCGTGGTTCCCACATATCCGATGATTTGCCCCTGACGAACGCGTGTGCCTGCGCGCATGCCGCGGGCGAAGCGCGACATGTGTGCGTAGGATGTCTCGTAGCCGTTGGCGTGCCGGATGCGCACGTAGTTTCCGTACGAACTGAACGGGCCCGCGCGCACGATCGTGCCGTCGCCGGCGGCGAGGATGGGCGTGCCTGTGGGCGCGGCGAAATCGGTGCCGCGGTGCATGCGCGAATAGCCGAGGATTGGGTGACGGCGCATGCCGTATCCGGATGAAAGCCGCGCGCCGTTGATCGGCGTCTTCATCAGGAAGCGCCGCGCGCTCTTGCCGTCGGCGTCGTACCAGTCGCCGCGGGAATCGCCCGGCGCCATGAACTGATAGAACGCGCGCGAACCGCGGCTCGATTCCAACGAGACGAACAGCAGCTCGCCGGTGCGGACCGTATTGCCTTCGTCGTCGTAGAATCTCTCGAACACCAGCTCGAAGTCGTCGCCGGGGCGGACATCGCGCTGGAAGTCGACGTCATAGGCGAACGCATCGGCGAGCGCGGCAACTTCCCGGTCCGTGGCCCCCAGGCTCAAGGCGCTAGAGTACAGGCTGGTCTCAACTGGCGCTGCGATGCGTGCGATCTCGAACGTCAGCGGCATCAGCACTTCGCGCGCTTCGAATCCGCCGGCCGTCGTCCGGTTGGCCGTCACCGACGCGCCTGGTTCGGAGCGGAACGCAACACCAGTCAGCTCCGCTGTCGCGCCTGTGCGCTGGAAGTAGAGGCTGATCGGCTGGCCCGGCCGCAAACGGCGCGGATTGTAAACGTCGGCGATCGAGGCAAGCGCCGCGTTCGTCTCAGCCGGCGAGGCGCCGGCGCGCGTCAATAATCCGGCAAGAGTTTCGCCGGAGGCGACGCGCATCTCGCGCGTCTCATGCTGAAGGTAAACTTCTGTAAACGCCAATTGCTCGGCGCGGCGCGCCGCTGCTTCGCGCAGGGCCGCGCTTTCAGCCGCCTCGGCGGTTGCCGCGCCGCTGAACAGGCCCGCATTCCAGGCCAGCCCGAGACCCACGAGCGAGGCAGCCGCCATCACGCCGGCGGCGGCCAGTCCCTTGCGTGCCTTCATGAGCCGATGAGCGAATTCTGCTCTCAATCTCATGCTCCAATAGCTGCCATCGGCAAAAAACGCACCATGGACAAGCGTTTTCAGCCGTGTGGTTATCCAGCCAGAAACCGTAATGGCGTCATCCAGTTAGCCAGAAAGTCGCCACAAAGGACGCTTCAGAACGAGCAAGGACCACGCCAAGCGAAAGAGTATGGCACATAGGTCTAACCAGGCGGTTGCGAGTCAAGAGAAGCCGCTGCCGCAGCGGCCGTCCACAGACCCGCCGCCACGCCGCCGGCTGCTGGCCGGCTGGGCCACCGCGCTCTCCGCGTTGGCTATCAGCTTGATTTTGCTTGGCGTTACGCTCTGGTTCGTCCGTTTCTCCATCGCTGCCTTCATGCTCAGCGCGGCTCTGGCCGAGCGCGGCGCCGAAGCTGATTTCCAAGTCATTAACCTCGATTGGAACGGCGCGGCGCTCGCCAATGTGCGCTTCGGCTCGGACACCGAACCGGACGCCGCCATTCCGCTGATCGAAGCGCGCTGGCGCTGGCAAGGGCTAACGCCGCGTTTGCACTTCTTAAGACTCGTTCGTCCTCGCGTACATGTGAGGATCGACGAAGGCGGACGCGTCTCCGCTGGCGCGCTCGATCGCATCAGCGGCGGGCCTCCGGGACGCCGGCGCCCGAGCCTGCCGCAGATCGAGCTTGAAATCCTCGAAGGCCAAGTGCTGGTCGAAGCGCCGTTCGGCGACCTCACTGCGACACTCCAAGGCTCCGGCGCGTTGGGACGCGACTTTTCCGCGCTGGGGCGCATTGCGCGCACCTCCCGCCCCGGACGTGATTTTGCGCTCCAGAGCGGTGAGGCCGAGCTCGTAGTGGTTTCGCGTGACGAAAATCTCGCCTTCCGTCTGAACGCAAGCGCCGCGGCCCTGACGTGGGCAAACGCGCGGATCGCCTCGCCTTCCGTGCGCGTGCTCGGGCGCGCGCCGCTCGACCTCGCGCGCTACGACGTCGAGGCCACTGGCGGCGCTGCATCGTATGTCAGCGCATCGATGCGCGCACAGAACTTGACCGCCGCCGCGGGATTTGAAGGGATCGCCCAAGACAATACGCTCGCACCGACGACCTGGGCAGGCCAAGCGCGGGCCAGCGCAACGAATCTGCGCTTCGCCGAAACGTCGACACAGCAGGCGCGTTTCGACGCGCGCGTCGAAGGCGATGGACCGCGCGGCCAAGGCCGATGGACGCTTGCCGCTTCGCGCTTCGACGGCTTCGCGATGACCTCGGAAAGCCCGAGCGCCGAGGGCGCCTTCCGATTCGAACTTGAGGGCGACGAAACCTTCACCGGCCAGGCGCGCGTTCTTCTTGCACGGTCGCGGCTGAATGCGGCGGCGCAGGACGATTTGCACGCAGCTTTTCCAAATCTCGCCGATGCGCCCATCGGTCCGACTTTCGCGCAGGCCGAACGCGCGCTCGACGCCGCCGCCGACCGGTTCGATCTGACGATTCCTCTCACCATCGCCGCAAGCGAAGGCGCAGTGCGCGTGCACGTCGCCAACGCTGCGGATGCGCGCGCATCGACCGGAGCGGCGTTGCAGCTTTCGGCCTTGCGCCAGGACGCACCTGCGCTGGTCTTCGAATGGCCAACGCGCGTGCTTCACGGCGCGGTTGCGCTCGAACTCGCCGGCGGCGGCGCGCCTAGCGCTTCGCTCTTGCTTGACACCGTGAACTGGACGCCCGATGCGCCGTTCGAGGCTGACGGCACGCTGACGATCACAAACTGGCGATCGGACACCGCCAGCATCGCTGCGGACGAGCTGGGCTTCAACCTCACCACGCAACCGCGCGGGGGCGGGCGCATCGAGCTGCGCGGGCCGGCGCTGATCACCGGTCCGCTCGGCGACGGCGAGGTGCGCAATCTCGAAGCAGCGCTCGATCTCGGCATCGTCTGGGGCAATGGCTGGCGCGTCATCACCAACAGCGGCGGCTGCCTGCCGGTTCGCCTGGGCGGTCTCGATGCTGCAGGACTCTCGTTCGCCGACGGCGCGTTTTCGCTCTGTCCGCTGAGTGGCGCGCTGATCGCCGCGGACGCGGCCGAAATTCTCTCCAGCGGCTTCTCGATCCGCAGTCTCGCCCTCAACGGCCGCATGGCCGGCGTGCAGGCGCAGCCGGCGCGCTTGAGCGCGGGCAACATCGTCGGCCTTTTCCGCGGCCGCACCGGCGACATGACGCTGGCGCTCGAAGCGGATGCGCCGCGGCTCACGGTCGCGCTGGCTCAAGATCGAACCCTCAGCGTCGCGCTCGCGCGCATCACCGCCGACGCACGCGTGCGCGACAGCTGGAGCATCTCCGGCGCCTTTGAATCGGGCACGCTCAGCGATCCGGCGCTGCCGGGTTCGGTCTCCACCATCGAAGGTTCCTGGAGCGCCGAGCCCGTCGACGGCAAACCAGTCATTCGCGTCAACGCCGGCGAAGCGCTGCTCACCGCCAACCGCCCGTCGAGCGATGAGACGCGCACGCTGTTTAATCCGCTGCGTCTCGTCGATGTCGATGGCGAGCTGCGTGCGGGAAATATCACCGCGTCCGGCGGCATCTTGCTGGAAGCCGGCGCGCGCCAATTGGCTCGTTTTGAAGCGCGCCACGATGTCGATGAGGGCGTCGGCGCCGCACTGATCGATGCCGACAGCATCGTTTTCGGGCCCGGCTTGCAGCCTTACGACATCACCGAACGCGCCCGCGGCCTCATTGAAAACGCGCGCGGGCCGATCGCGGCGCACGCCGAGATCGGCTGGACGCGCGAGGCCATCACCAGCACGGGCAGCGTGCGGCTGAATGGCGTCTCGATGGCGACAGCGACAATCCCCATCGTCGACAACGTGCGCGGCGAAATCGCGTTCGACGATCTCTTCGCGCTGACCACGCCGCCCGGCCAAGAGATCAGCATCGGCCAACTCGATCCCGGCATCGCCGTGCACGACGGGCGGGTGCGCTTTCAACTCCTCGACGAAAGCCGGGTCTCGATCGAGCGCGCCGAATTTGCGTTCGCGTCGGGCGTCCTCACCATGTCGCCGACGACGATAACGCTTGGCGCCGATGAAACCGAGTTCGCGCTCAATCTTCGCGACGTGGACGCAGCGGACTTGCTGCAAGCGCTGAACGTTCCCGATGTTACAGCAACCGGCCGGCTCGAAGGCCACTTCCCGCTGACGCTGACCCGCAGCAGCGCCTTCATCGATGGCGGCCTGTTGCGCTCGCAAGGCGACGGCGGCGTGCTTGCCTATACCGGAGAGGCCGGCGGTGATGCGAGCGGCGTCACGCGCGTCGCCTTCGATGCTCTGCGCAGCTTCCGCTACGATTCGCTCACGATGACGCTCGACGGCAATCTGAACGGCGATGTCGTGTCGTCGATCGAATTCAGCGGACGCAATTCCGGCCGACCCGTGGACCTCGGCCCGATCGCGCCTGTGCCGGGGCTGGGCCACGTCTCGGTCCGCGGCGTGCCGTTTGAATTCAACGTCAAGGTGACCGCGCCTTTCCGTCAGCTGGCGCAAACCGCCGCCACGATCACCAACCCAGGCTCGTTGATCGACCAGGCAAGCCCTCCAGATGGCGAAGAAGCGGTTGACCCGGACACGCCGCCGCCAAGATAAAGTCCAGCTTCAGAGCGTATTCAGATCGGAGCGGCTACGAGAGTAGCCAGGAGTTTCGCGTTATGCGGGCACACCTGTTGACTGGCTTGGGCGCGGTGGTTCTGGCCGGCGCCTGCATCCCGGTGCAAATCCAAGCGCCGGACGAGCCGATCGAAATCAATCTCAATGTCAACATCCGCCAGGAGGTGATCGTGCGTCTCGAGCGCGACGCCGCCGAAGTGCTGGAGGAGAACTCAGAGTTGTTTGGAGCGCCGACGCCATGAAACGTCTTGCTGTCTTTGTTGCCTGCGCCGCCACGGCGCTCGCGCTTGCCGCACCGGCCTTCAGTCAGGGTCAAACCCTCGCGCAGGCGCGCGCGGCCGGACTCATCGGCGAACAGACCGACGGCTATCTGGGCTTCGTCACCGGCGCCAGCATTTCCGCCGAGCTGCGTGGGCGCGTCAATCAGAACAACATGCAGCGCCGCGCCGCCTACAGTCGCCAGCTCGATGAAGCCCGCGCCGCGGGCCGCATCGCCACGCTTGAAGAAATCGCCTACGCCGTCGCTTGCGGCGTGTTCGAAAACCGCATCGCGGTGGGCGAGTATTATCGGACCGAAACTGGCGAGTGGCGACAGCGCGCGGCTGGCGAGCCCGCACAGAAGGGCGCGCGCTGCCCGGCTTGAGCGCGCCACAGCGGCGCGCGGCTTGACGGCGCCTGGAAAGCTTGCGTCGACGCACGCAGATAGAGGGCATGAAAGTCTTCCTGCTGACGCTGACGCTCGGCGGCCTTCTGGCCGTCGTGCTGTTCGGCATTCTGACCAATTGGGACCCCTCCTACATGAGCGTCCACGGCTGGATCGCTCTGGGCCTCGGCACCTTCCTGTCGCTAGCCGTCGGCGGGGGTCTCATGGCGCTCGTGTTCTATTCGGCTCGCAAAGGCTATGACGACCGGATCGAGATCGACCCCGATCCCGATTGAGATCTTATGGTCAGATTGAGCATAATGGTGTAAGCCGAAGCCGATGACTCCCCGAAAAGCTCAAACCGGCCCCGCCGAGCGGTTCAAGTCGCTCTACGCGCACGGTTTCGTACGCGTCGCCGCCGCCGCCCCCGTCGTGGCCCCGGCCGACCCGGCCGCCAATGCCGAATCGATCCTCAAATTCTGGCGCGAAGCGGACGCTGCGAAGGCCGCCATCCTGCTGACGCCGGAACTCTCTCTTTCCGGGTACGCCATCGACGATCTGCTGCTGCAGGAGCCCCTGCTCGACGCCGTCGAAGAGGGGATCGTCCGGCTCAAGACAGAGAGTGAGAACCTCTTCCCGGTGCTCGTCGTTGGCGCGCCGCTGCGCTCGGCCGGCGCGGTCTACAACTGCGCCGTCGTCATCCATCGCGGGCGCGTGCTCGGCGTGGTGCCGAAGAGCTTTCTGCCCAACTATCGCGAGTTTTACGAGAAGCGTCACTTCGCCGTCGCGGGCGACACCGAGGAAGACGTCATCCGCATCGCCGGCGAGGACGAGTATTTCAGCGCCAACCTGATCTTCAGCGCCAGCGACGTTCGCGATTTCAGCTTTCACGTCGAAATCTGCGAAGACTTCTGGTCGCCGCTCCCGCCCTCGAGCTACGGCGCCATGGCCGGCGCCAACATCCTGCTCAACCTCTCGGCGTCAAACATCGTGGTCGGCAAAGCCGAGGATCGCGCCGTGCTCTGCGATTCGCAATCGCGCCGGGCCGTCGCGGCATATGTCTTTGCTGCCGCCGGGCGCGGCGAATCCACCACCGATGTCGCCTGGGACGGCCAAGTTGTCGCCTATGAACTGGGCGAGAAAATCGCCGAGGGCGAGCGCTTCGCCCGCGAACCGAAGCTCGTCATCGCCGACATCGACGTCGCGCGCATCGCGCAGGAACGGCGCAGGCTCTCGAACTTCCGCGACTCCGCCGCGAAGGAAAAAGAGCGGCTGATCAAATTCGGACACATGGAATTTGAACTTGGGCCCACGCCCGACGAACTTCCACTGCAGCGCAAGGTCGATCGCTTTCCGTTCGTGCCCGACGATCCCGCCCGCCGCGACCGCGATTGCTACGAGGCCTATAACATCCAGGTTTCCGGTCTAGCCAAGCGGGTCGAAACCACCGGCTCGAACCGCGTCGTCATCGGCGTTTCCGGCGGCCTCGATTCCACCCACGCGCTCATCGTCATCGCCCGCGCATTCGATCTCATTGGTTTGCCGCGCAAGAATATCATCGGCGTCACCATGCCGGGCTTCGCCACCAGCGACGCCACCAAATCCAACGCCTGGGCGCTGATGAAAGCCCTCGGCATCGACGCGCGCGAAGTCTCGATCGAGCCCCTGGCGCGGCGCATGCTCGAAGATCTCGACCACCCCGCCGCGCGCGGCGAGCCGGTCTACGATGTCGCCTACGAAAACGTGCAGGCGGGTCTGCGCACCGATTACCTCTTCCGTCTCGCCAACAAGGAAGGCGGCTTCGTCGTTGGCACCGGCGATCTGTCAGAACTCGCGCTCGGATGGTGCACCTACGGCGTCGGCGATCACATGAGCCACTACAACGTCAATGGCGGCGCGCCAAAGACGCTGATCCAGTATCTGATCCGCTGGGTGGCCGATTCACAAATATTCGACGCCAATGCGTCCAAGACGCTGATCAAAGTGCTCGAAGGCGAAATCAGTCCAGAACTCATCCCAGGCGCTGCGCCGCAAAGCACGCAAGCCGTCGTCGGCCCATACGAACTGCAGGACTTCAATCTGTTCTGGCTCACGCGCTACGGGCTGAAGCCGAGTAAGATTCTGTTCCTCGCCTGGAGCGCATGGCGCGAACAATACGATTACGCCACTCTGAAGAAGTGGCTCACACTCTTCATCAAGCGCTTCTTCGCCAACCAGTACAAACGCAGCGCCGTGCCGAACGGACCAAAGATCGTCTCCGGCGGCGCGCTCTCGCCGCGCGGCGACTGGCGCATGCCCAGCGACGCCAATGCGGTCACATGGCTGAATGAGCTTGCCCGAAACACGCCCGAGAAGCTGGAGCCGTGATCAACTCGCGGACAGGCGACACCCTCCCCCATTGCGGGGGAGGGTTGGGGAGGGGGGTGCGGGCGGCGCCATCTCCGATGAGAACTCCGCCGCTACCCCCACCCCCGGCCCCGCCCGGCAGGGGGGCGGGGAGGTGACAATTCACCTCGACGCCCTGATCTCCCTCGCCCTCGATGCGGGACGCGAGATCATGTCGGTGCGCGACAAGGGCTTCGACGCGCAGACGAAAGTTGACGGCACGATCGTCACCATCGCCGACCAACACGCCGAGCTGATCATCGAACAAGGTCTCGCCGGGCTCGCGCCCGAAATCCCGATGCTCGGCGAAGAGGCGGTCTCCGGCGGCCGCATTCCCGATCTCGGCGCACGCTTCTTTTGCGTCGATCCGCTCGACGGCACGCGCGGTTTCGCCAAGGGCGGCGACGAATTCACCGTCAACATCGCGCTGATCGAGGAAGGCGATCCGGTCATGGGCGTCGTCTACGCGCCCGCCACCGGCGAACTCTATGCCGGCGAACCGGGCCGTGCGCTCGCCGGCCGCTGCGATCCGCAAACAGCCGCCCCCACCGGCCCGCTTACGCCGGTCGCCACGCAACAATCGCCGCCCTCACAACCTCGCATCGTCGCTTCGGACTATTCGGGGCGGAACGAACGCACTGCGGCGTTCATCGCCGCGCTAAACGGCGTCGCAACGCATGCCAGCTCATCGATCAAATTCTGCCGCCTCGCCGAAGGCGCCGCCGACCTTTATCCGCGCTTCGGCGAAGTCAGCGAATGGGACGCCGCAGCAGGCCACGCCATTCTCAACGCCGCCGGGGGCGGGGTGATGCGCCTCGACGGCGCCCCGCTGCGCTACGGCGCGGGCGACCGCGATTTCCTGATCCGCGGCTTCGTCGCCTATTCAAGCGAGATTACCAAAAGCGCAGCCCTCTCCGCACTCTAGGCTTCAACGTCCTTTTTTTTCTTGCATCGGGGTTGCGGTCACACACTCATCTTTGCGATCAGACGGCGCATGAACGCCGCGCCTTCTTCGATCTGGGCGCGTTCGATCCATTCGTCGGGTTGATGCGCCTGCTCGATCGAGCCTGGCCCGCAGATGATCGCGGGAATGCCCGCGCGCTGAAACAAACCCGCTTCCGCGGCGTAGGCGACAGCGCGGGTTTCATTGTCGCCAGTCAGCGCGCGCGCTAGCGCCTCGGCGGCGCTGTCGCGCTCGATGGCGAGGCCCGGCGTATTGGTGCGGCGCGTAATGTGAACCCCGCCCTCGGGCGCGCGCTTCTTGATCTCTTCATCCAGTTGCGCGGCCGCGGCGCGGAAGCGCGACTCGATGGCGTCGCCCTGCGCCATCTCCGGACAGCGGCAATCCCAGACGAACGAACAGCGGCGGGCCAGAATATTGGAAGCCGTGCCGCCCTCCACCTTGCCGATCGTCATCGTCGGCCCCGGCGGATTGAAGTGCGGGTGTGTTTCGCTGCGCGCCTCCACGCCCATTTCCGCCACCAGCGCCATGAGCTTCACCGCTTCCATCACTGCGGACACGCCCTGATCCGGGAGACTCGAGTGTCCCTCGCGCCCGATCACGTCGACGATGAAGGAGCGCACGCCCTTGTGCGCCGACACGACCTTCATGCTCGTCGGCTCGCCGACGATCACGGCGGAAGGCTTGTTCGCCTGTGTTGCGATCTCGGCGATCATCGACGGCGCGCCGAGGCAGCCGATCTCTTCGTCGTAAGAAAAGGCGAGCACGAGCGGCTGTTTCAGCGGCGCCGCGCGCGCCGCATCCACATGCGCCAGCGCTAAAGCCAGAAAGCTCTTCATGTCCGCTGTACCGCGGCCATAGAGCTTGCCCTCGCGCTCGGTCAGCGCCCACGGATCGGAACTCCAGGTTTGATCGTCGACCGGCACCACGTCGGTATGCCCCGACAGCACGACGCCGCCGGCGACATCGGGGCCGATCGTTGCGTAGAGATTGGCTTTCGTGCCGTCGGCGTTCGCCACCCGCCGCGAAGCGACTCCGCGCTGACGCAGGAAGTCCTCGACCCACTCGATCAGCGCGAGGTTCGAATTGCGCGATGTCGTGTCGAACGCGATCAACCGCGTCAGAATCTCGAGCGTCGCGCCGGCATCGCTCACTGCTGCTGCGCCGACACCGGCTGGCCGCCCGGCTCCTGGAACGCCAGCAGCAGAATGCGGAAACGCAGCGCCGCGTTCGGCGGGATCGGCCCGCGCCCTTCCGTCCCATAACCGAGCGAGCCGGGGAACGTCGCGATCACTTCATCGCCAGGGCGCATGTTGGTGATGGCTTCCGCGAACCCCGCGACGACGCCTTCCAGCGGAAATTCCGCCGGCTGGCCGCGGGCGAACGAGGAGTCGAACACCTCCCCGCCTTCCACGAAGCTGCCTTCATAATGCACCAGCACCTGGGCGTTCATGGTCGGCTGCGCCTGCGACTGGTCGTGGCCGCGGCGCGTGAACTGCAGCTCGAGTCCAGACGGCAGCGTTCGCGCCTCTTCCTGCACCTGACGCCCGACCGCATCGTAGGCTTGCGCCTCGGCCGCCGCGTCTTCCTTCTCGCCGCGCTCGATTTCGCTCATGACGCCGCCCTCGCCGCCGCAGGCGGCAAGAACAAGGACCGCCGCAGTCAGAATCAGTTTTCTCATCGGTAGAGCGCTTCCGTTTGATCGATGGTCCAGGTCTCGGCTTCGCCCGCCCGCTCCCAGTCCCGGAACGCCGCATCGGCGAAGATCGTGCTGCAGTAGGCTTGCGCGAACGCCGGCGTCGTCACCCGATACGTGCGCAACCGCGTACAGACGGGCGCGAACATCGCGTCCGCAATCGAGCGTTCGCCAAACAGGAACGGCCCGCCATGCTTGTCCAGCGCCCGCCGCCAAAGATCGAACACTTGCTCCAAGTCCGCGCGCACTATGCTGCGCCACTCGGGCTCCTTATCCAGGCGTCTGCGGATGTTGCACGACATCGCTTCGCGCAGCGCCGCAAAGCCCGCGTGCATTTCCGACGACGCCGCGCGCGCCTCGGCCCGGACCAGCGCATCGGCCGGCCACAGCGAAGGCGCCTGCTCGGCTGCCCACTCGCAGATCGCCAGGCTCTCGTAGATCACGGTGTCGCCGATATGCAGCGCCGGCACCCGCCCGCTCGGCGACACCTCGCGCACTTCCTTGATCTGCGATCGCCCGTAGCCTTCCCCACCCAGCGGAATGATCTTTTCAGCAAACGCGATTCCGCCCCATTTCAGCGCCAGCCAAGGCCGCATTGACCAGGACGAATAGTTCTTGTTGCCGATGTAGAGGATGGGCTGCGTCATGGGCGCGCTTGTTTCAGAGGCGGCCTGCGAGATCAAGCCGCGGCGGCGCCGGTTTCCCCGGTCCGCGGCTCGGCCTAAGCTTGTTGCGACGGGTGGGAGATTCGGATGCGGCTCATAGCTGCGGCGGCGTTGATCGCAGGATGTATCGGGGTGAGCATCGCCACGGGCGCGGTGCCTGCGCCTGCCGTGTCCTATGCGCCGCTGAGCCTCAGCGCTGAACTGAAGCAGCAGCGGACGGGCAAGCCGCCCGTGCGCGGTCCGCGCGACACTTGTCGCTGGGCCAACGATCACGAGTGCGACGAACCGGAGATCGGCACCGGCGTCTGCGCAGTGAACACCGACGAGTCCGATTGCCGCGCGATCCGGGCCGGCGCCGACAACGATTCCTGCCAGTGGGCCAATGACGGCGAGTGCGACGAACCGACCTTCGGCACCGGTCAATGCGTGCAAGGCACCGACCGCACCGATTGCGGCGACCTGGTCAATGTCCGCAATCGCGTCGATTCATGTATCACCGCTTTCAACGGTGTCTGCGACGAACCGGGCCGCGGCGGCAGCGATCGATGCGAAGCGCGCACCGATCGATCCGATTGCCAAGGGCGCACGCGCCCGCTCGGCATCAACGACCACTTCTTCGGCAATGACGATCGCGTGCGCGTCGACGTCACCCAAGCGCCGTGGCGCTACATGGGGGTGATACGGTTCCAGGGCGGCGGCATGTGTTCGGCCACTTTGGTTGGCCGCAATGTCATCGTCACAGCGGCTCACTGCCTCTATTCCGGCGGCGGCACGCTCGACGCACGAGGCCGCTTCACCAACGCCTCGGGCGAACACAGCGCGCGGGTCACCGACTATCTGATCGACACCGGCTACAATTACATGCGCTTCAGCACCACCGAGGAGATCAGCGGCCTCGATTGGGCGCTGCTGCGGCTCGACCGCCCGCTCGGCGATACGCTCGGCTACGCCAACGTGCGCGGCCTGACGCGCGCCACCGCGCGGCAAGCCGAACTCATGCAGGCGGGCTACGCCTGGGATACCGGCGAACACCTCGCTGCGAACCTTTCCTGCCGCATCGTCGACATGCGCCTCGATCACACCTTCGCGCACGAATGCGATACGACGCGGGGCGATTCCGGTTCGGGCTTCCTGGTCCGCACGGACCAAGGCTTCGACCTGATCGGCGTCGACTCGGCGTTCCGCCCCAATGGCGCCGGCCCGCAATACTACATCGCCGTCAGCGCCAGCTCGATCGCGCCGCACGTGGCGAGCTTCCTGTCCGGGCGCTCCGGCGTGCCGGTGGACGGCCACCAGCGGGCCAAGCCCAGCAATTAGGCCCGCCCCTTGCGACGCCTCGCGCGCGAACAGCTTGGGGCAATTTCGTGCGTCTCGAAACGATACATCCGCGGGAATTGAGCGCGTCCGACGCCGCGCTTTGGCGCACTCACCAGCTTGCCGACCCGGGTCTGCAAAGCCCCTATCTGACACCGGACTGGGCCAAACTGGTTGGCGAAGTCCGCGACAACGCCCGCGTCTGCGTCATCGAGGACGGCGCAGGCTTCTTCGGCGCCCAGCGCATGTCGCGCTTCACCGCGATGGGACTGGGCGCGCCGATCGCCGATTACCAGGGTGTCGTTGGCTTGCCGAACCTGCCCATCGACCCCGCCGAACTCTGCCGCGCGCTCAAAGTCGGACGCATCGACATCACCCATGTCCCGGCCGGGCAGCGGCTGCTGGCTGGCGCCGCGGCCGGCGGCGAAGGCTCCTGGCTCGCCGATGTGGCGGGCGGCCGCGATCTCTATGAGGCGGCGCTGAAACAACGCCGCAGCGAGTTGGTTCGGCAGACCGACAAGAAGCTTCGTAAGCTCGAACGCGAGCACGGCCGCGCGGAATTCCGCGCAATGTCCGCCGAGCGCGCCGATTTCGAGACGTTGCTCGCGTGGAAGAATGCGCAGCTGGCGCGCAGCGGCCAACCGCAGATCTGGTCAACGCCCTGGATCGCCAGCGTGCTTAATGCGTGCTTCGACCAGCGCGATCCCGGCTTCGGCGGCGCCTTGTTTACACTTTCGCTCGAGGGTCGTCTCGCCGCCGCCGCCTTCTGTCTGCGCAGCGCGCGCGTCCTGCACTTCTGGATTGTCGCGCACGATTCCGCTTTCGACGCGTATTCCCCAGGCGTACAACTTGCGCGCTGGACCGCCGGCTGGGCCGGCGACAACGGCATTGCGGAAATCGACTTCGGCCCCGGCGATTATCAATACAAACGTCAACTCTCGACCGCCCAGCGCATGCTCGAACGCGGCGTTGTCGCCGGCGCGACCTGGTCCGCCGCACTTCGCCGTTCCGAATACGCGCTCCGCGCCCGGGTCGAACGCTGGCCGGCGGCGCGTCTGGCCGAATTGCCCGGCAAAGCCATGCGCCGGCTTGATCTCCACCGCGCACTGCACGCCTGATCGCCTCCATCGCGCGTGACCTCGCTGTAATGGCGTGGTAAATCCGACGCCGAGGGATAGGTGGGCAGGCGCGCCTCCTCCGTGCTTGCTCTGATGGAGGGTACTAATGCGTCGAGTTTTCAATGCATTGGCGATGGCTGTCGTGGTCAGCGCCGGGTTCGGCGCGACCGACGCCCTGGCCCAGGGCGGCCAGCCGCGCGCTGCGCAAAGCACGACCCCGCAAGTGCCCCGTTGCACGCGCAATCTCGGCACGATTTCGATCCAGGACGGCGACACACACCAAGGTTGGCGCGGCATGAATTTGCAGCCGCCCGCGGGCCTGCTACGCGTCGTTGTACAACAATCCGGCTGCTTCACGATTGTCGAACGCGGCCGTGGCCTCGACGCCGCCATGCGCGAGCGTGACCTCGCAGGCGGCGGGCAATTGCAGCAGGGCTCCAATGTCGGCGGCGGCCAGATCCGCGCCGCCGATTACGTCCTGCTCGCCGACGTCATCGCTCAGGACAACAATTCCAGCGGCGGCGGCTTTGGCGCGGCGCTCGGCGGCGTGGTCGGCGGTCGCCTCGGCGGCGTCATCGGCGGCATGGGCGTGCGCAACCAGACTGCGCAGACCACGCTGACGCTCGCCAACGTGCGTACGACCGAGTCGTTCGCCACCGAAGGCAATGCCCAGAACCGCAACTTTACCTGGGGCGGCATCGGCTTTCTAGGCGGCGGCGGCGCCGGTCTCGGCGGCTATACCGACACCGAAATCGGCCGCGTCGTCACCATCGCCTTCATCGACGCCTACACGCAGATGGTGAACCAGCTCGGCGTGCTCGACACCTCGGGCGGCGCCACCGCGGCAGAGGCCGCCCCGCAACGCGCGTATCGCACCACGCAGGCCGCGCCGCTGCGCTCGCGCGCGAACGGCGGTCAAGTGCTGCGCAACCTGCCTGCAGGCGCCACCGTCTATCCTTCCGGCGATCGCGAAGGCATGTGGTGGCGCGTCACCGACGAGAACGAAAACGATGGCTGGGTCAACAACGACTTCCTAGAACCCGTCAATTGATCCTCCGCAATCGCTGAGACCTCGGGGCCGCGCACCATCAAGGTGTGCGGCCCTTTGCTTCAAAGCGGAACGGTCGTTTGCACGCCGGCGTTGCGAAAGCGAGGAGATGGACATGCTGCAGAATGGAACCGCGTGGATGCTTGTTGCCGACGGCCGCCGTGCGCGCGTGCTGGTGGAACAACGCCGCGGCGCCACGTTGGAGGAACCCGCCGATTGGGCGATGGAGATCGGACCTGACGAGCTTTATGACGCGCAGGATCGGCCGCCGCGCAGTTTCGACCGCGTCGGCGCCGGCCGCCACGCCATGGACAAAGGCCGCAGCCTGCACGAGCAGGAAGAGGAGAAATTCCTCAAACGCGTCGCCGACCGGCTAGGCGAAGCCGAAAAACACAACGCCTTCGATCATCTCGTCATCGCCGCGCCGCCCCGCGCGCTGGGGCTGTTGCGCAACCTGCTGCCCGCCGGCGCCAGGTCGCGCATCGTCGCCGACATTTCCAAGGACTTGCTCGACGAGCCCGCGCCGAAACTGCGCGAGCGTCTGACCGAGGCACTGCGGCACTAGGCGACGTCAAGCCGCCGCCGCATCCACCGGATCGTGCTCGGCGACATAATGGCCGGGCGCGACTTCGATCCATTGCGGGCGATATTGCACCGCGTCGGGATCGTCGATGATCCGCGACTTGAGGAAACGCAGCGGCGCGCGCGTATCGAGCGGGCTCGGCAGATCGCCGACGAGACGCACGCGCGGCTTGTTGCGCGCGATATCGGGATCGGGCGTCGGCGCGGCCGCAAGCAACGCCTTCGTGTACGGATGGCGCGGATCGCGCAGGATCACTTCAGCCGGACCGTACTCCACCGCGCGACCGAGATAGAGCACCAGCACATTGTGCGAAATCTCGCGCACAACGGCGAGATCGTGGCTGATGAACAGGAAGCTCGTCTGATACTCGCGCTGCAAGTCGGCCAACAGTTTCAGGATCTGCGCCTGGATCGAGACATCGAGCGCCGACACGGCCTCGTCGCAGACGACGAGCTTCGGCCTCAGGATCATCGCCCGCGCAACGCCGACGCGCTGGTTCTGGCCGCCCGATAACTCATGCGGGTAGCGGTTGATCAAGTCGGGATCGAGCCCGACTTGGCGCATCATTTCCTTCACCCGCTCTTCGCGCTGATCGCGCGTCAGCAGCGGCTCGAACGCCAGAAGCGGCTCGGCGATCGACGCGCCCAGCGTCATGCGCGGATCGAGGCTTGCGAGTGGATCTTGGAACACGATCTGCAAATCCTGCCGCGATTTGCGGATCGTCTCGCGCTCGCTCGGCAACAGGTTGCGCCCCAGGAACGTCACCTGCCCGGCATTGCGCGGCAACAGCTGCACCACCGCGCGCGCCAAGGTCGACTTGCCGCATCCGCTTTCGCCGACGATGCCCAAGGTTTCGCCGGCCCGCAGTTCGAAACTCACGCCGTCGACCGCGCGCAGCGGCTTGTTGCCGCCGATCAGCGCGTGCTTGTTGACCTTCACCGGAAAGGTCACGCGCACATCATCGACCTTGAGGATCGGCGCCCCGGAATCCGGCGACGACAGCGGCACGTAGCGCTCGCCGTCGATGCGCGGCACCGCCTTCAGCAGCATTTTTGTGTAATCGGCGCTCGGATTCGAATAGATGTCCTCGACCGTCCCGGTCTCCACCACTTCGCCGCGCCGCATCACCGCCACGCGCTGGGCCATGCGCGCGATCACGCCCATGTCGTGGGTGATCAGCGCCACCGCGGCGTGGGTGTCCTTGCGCAAGTCCTCGATCAGATCGAGCACCTGCGCCTGCACCGTAGCGTCGAGCGCCGTCGTCGGTTCGTCGGCCACCAACAGCGCCGGTTCGGCCATCATCGCCATCGCGATCATCACACGCTGGCGCATGCCGCCGGAGAGTTCGTGCGGATATTGCGACATCCGCCGCGCCGCCTCAGGGATGCGCACGCGCTCCAGCCACTCGATGGCGCGCTCGCGCGCGGCGTGACCCTTCACCTGGAAATGATGCTCCAGCACCTCGCCCATCTGCGTCTCGACGGTGAGGTGCGGCGTCAGCGCCGTCAGCGGGTCCTGAAACACGAAAGCGACGTGGCGGCCGCGGAACTGGTCGAGTTCCTTGCGCGGCAAGCCCAGCACTTCGCGGCCCTGGAACTTCACCGAACCGGAAACGCGCGCGTTCTCGGAGGTGAGGCCGAAGGCGGAGAGGAAGGTCTGGCTCTTGCCCGAGCCGCTTTCCCCTACGATGCCCAGACACTCGCCCTTGCCGATCGTCAACGACACGCCTTTGACCGCCTCGACCTCGCCGTCGGGCGTGTCGAAGGTGACGGCGAGATTGGATATTTCGAGAACCGTTTCAGCCATGGGCGCGGAGACTAGCCAGCGTTCGCCCCAAGTCCACCGCCGGGCGCCGCAACTCGGGACTGGGGACTAGGGATTGGGGATTGGGGATTGGGGAGACGGGCGATACAAGCCAGTTCCTCGCCCCTAGTCCATAGTCCCCAGTCACTCCCATGCCCCAGATGAATTACCTCACCCAATGCACCTTCGATTTCGGCGCGCTCGCGCAATTGCCGAAAGTGCTGAAAGCAAACGGCGTCAACCGCGCGTTCGTGGTCACCGATCCGGGCCTCAAGGCCAACGGCCTGCTCGACACGTTGCTGGCCGCGCTCGCCGAACCGCCCGCCGGCGTGTTCACCGACACGCCCGCCAATCCAACCGAAGCCGCCGCCAACGTCGCCGCCACAGCCTATCGCGCGTCGGGCGCCGACGGCCTCATCGCCTTCGGCGGCGGCTCTTCCATGGATCTCGCCAAAGCCGTCGGCCTCATAGTCACCCACGAGGGTCCGTTTGAGCGCTTGGGCGCCTCGAAACGCGGGATGAAGTTCATCTCCAAAATTCCGCCGCTGATCGCCGTGCCGACCACAGCCGGCACCGGCAGCGAAGTGTCCCCCGGCGCCGTCGTCATTCTCGACAACGGCATGAAGGAGACGTTCGTCTCCGCGCATCTGGTCCCTGTCGCCGCCGTCTGCGATCCCGAACTCACGCTCGGCCTGCCGCCCACGCTCACCGCCGCGACCGGCATGGATGCGATGACCCATTGCATCGAAGCGGTGCTCACCCCCGTCGTGCATCCGCCTGCGGAGGCCATTGGCGTCGACGGCGCCGAGCGCATCGGCAAGTGGCTCGAAATCGCCGTCAGAGACGGCGCCAATCGCGGTGCGCGCTGGCACATGATGATGGGCTCGTTCGAGGGCGCGCTCGCCTTCGCCAAAGGTCTGGGCGCCGTGCATGGGCTCAGCCATGCGCTCGGCCGCATTCACGAACTGAAGCTCCATCACGGCGCGCTCAACGCCGTGATCCTTCCGCATGCGCTGGCGATGATCGGCAACGCCGCGGAAGAAAAGTTCGCACGCCTGCGCCGCGCGCTCGACCTCGCGCCGAATGCGGACTTGGCCCAATACATCGCCGACCTCAACGCCCGCATTGGCCTGCCGCCGAACCTCGCCGCCATGGGCGTGAAACCGGACCACGGCGAGGGCGCTATCCCCTACGCCGTCAGCGACATCGCCACGCTCTCCAACGCCGTGCCGTTCGATGCGGAGAAATATCGCGAGCTGTTCAGGCGCGCGCTCTAGCCCCGCGCGAGCTTCGCCTCCACACGCGTCAGCGCCTGCGACGCGATTGCATGCGCTTCCGCGTATGCCTCGGCGGTGAGAATGGTGAGCGCCTCGCGATAGAGCGCCGCCGCGCGCTCGTAATCCGCGCGCGCGCCGGTGATATCGCCGCGCACCTCGTAGGCGAAACCAGAAGTGTCGGAGAGGTGCCCCCAGAGGCCGGCGTCATCCTGTAGGGTGAAGGCGCCTCGCGCCGTCTCACACGCCTCAATCGCAGCTGCGGCGGCCGCGCCCGCCTCCTCAGGCATTGCGTATTGCGCCGCGTGCGCTTGCGACCAGCAAAAGGTATTTTGCGCGCCGGCCCACGCCAATGCGTCAGCGCCGCGATCGACGGAGTTCACGTATTCCCGCGCAGCAGTCGCCGCGGCGGCATAGTCGCCCCGATTGCCGCGGTCGCCGCTTTCGTGGAGCACCACCGCCAAATCGCCGTGAACCCCGCCCCAGCCGGGCGTCGCCGGCCCCTCCAAAGTCGCGATCAATCGCCGATGCGCGGCGATCGCTTCAGCAAGTACAGCTTCATCTTTGTTGTTGGCATAAAGACGAGTCAGAGCCATCGCCAGATTGTATTGACGCACCTGCCACGCGCGTCGCTGCGTATCGGCTGGCGTAAGAGCCGCCGCCGTACGCCATGCTGCGGCGGCGGCGCCTGCTTCGTCATTGCCATGTTCGAGCACCAGCTTGTCCAGCGTCCGGCCAAGATTTTCCTGTACAGTTGCGAAATGGCCAGGCGCCGTCTCGGGACGAAATACCTGAAGCGCACCGCGGAAGGCTTCTGCTGCCGTCTCGAGAGACGCACGATCGCCGACAGAAAGCAGCGCATTGCCGTAATTGTTCTGTGCGATCGCCCAATCGTTGGCGTCGCGCTCGCGCGAATAAGCGCTCAGCGCATCGCGGTAGGCGGCGAGCGCCTCCTGGACATGAGCAGCGCGGTCGCCGCTCTCCAATTCCATCAGCGCGTTGCCCAAGCCGTCCAACGCGTTGGCCCAGCCAGTGGGGCTGGTCTCACGCGTGCGCACTTGCAAGGAGGCGCGATAAGCGTCAACCGCCTGCTGCTCAGACTCCGGGAACGCCGCATTGTCGAGCGTGTGGAGCGCGTTGCCAAGGTTGTATTGCGTTGTCGCCCATTCCTCCGGCGCAACCTCGCGCGTTCGGACCCGTGCGATTTCACGATAGGCTTCGATCACCGCCAAGTGCATCGCCGTATCGCCATTCCGTCGCGCCAAGTCGTAAGCCGCGTTCGTGCGTGCCGACATGGTGCTGACCCAGGCTTCGACGTAAGTCTCGGGCGTACGCACCTGCAGCGCGGCGTCGTAGTGGCGTATCGCCTCCTCGCGTTGACCGAGCGTCACCAGAGCATCGCCAAGCAGATGGTTGACGCGCGCCCATTCGGCCGCATCCAGCCGCTGGCTGACAACCGTGAGCGCGGCGCGAAGCCTGTCGGCTGCCTCACGCACGTCGTCGGCTTGCGGCGACGTCGTCAGCCATGTCGCAAGACTTGCCTGCGCTCTAGCCCAATTCAATGCGTCAAGGTCGCGATGGTCTTGCGTGGTCAGGGATCGGGCCAGTGTGAGCGCTTCATTTCGTGCTTCCGCGGGGCCGGAGCGGCTACGATGTTCGAGAGCGTTCGCGAGGTTCAGGCGCGCCGCGGCGGCGCCGGGTCCATCGCCAATGGCGTCGAACGTTTCGACCACAGCGCGCAAACGCGCGATCGCATCATCGAGCATGGCGGCGTCATGCCGCGCCAACTCGACCAGCGAGACTGCGACATTAAGCTGAACCAACGCCCAGCCACGCGGAAAGCCGTCTTTGGTATAGATTTCGAGAATGGCCTCGCCAGTTTCGACGGCCTGCCGTTGAATCTCGAGATTCTCCGGATCGGCCCGGTTCATGGCCGCAAGCAGATTGGTTTGGATGGTGGCCCAGCGATCGGGGTTGGTATTCCGGTCAATGACTTCCGCGGCTTCGCGCAGCACCTGGACTGCTTCCAGCGAGGATGCTCTCGTTCCGCGCTCCCATAGAGCGACTCCAAGATTGCTTTGGAGCGTGCTCCATTCATAAGGCGCGGTCTCACGGGAGGCATGAACAAGGGCGGCCCGATAGGTAGCGATGGCCCTATCGATCGCATCAGGATCGCCGCGACTGCCGAGCGCTCGATAAATGCCGCCGAGATTCGACATTGCGCCGATCCACCGGGCGTAGTTCGCGTCCGGCGTCAGAATGTCGAGCGCCGCATGAACCTGGGCCGCGGCCTCACGCAACACCCCACTGTCACCGCGCACCCCGACTTCGTGGAGCGTAGCGCCAAGGCCGCTGTGAAGCGACGCCCGCCCCTCGCCGCCTGCGCCCGCCGGCAACGCTACGAGCGCCTCGCGATAAATCTGCACGGCCTGTTCCAACGCGCCGCCGCCAGCGCGCACCCCCAGCGTGCGCGTCGCCCAGCCCAGTTGCGCCATCGATTGAGCCCAATCATCCACGCGGTCCGACAGCGGCGCGAGAGGGATCACCTGTTCGCGGAACAGGCCAATCGCCTCCAAAAGCACCGCGTTATCCACGCTGCGCTCGCCGAGCGTCATGATCTGAAACGCTTGCCCGTATCGGTAGCGCCACCGCACTGCGGTATCGGTCGCCGGAATGAGTTCCGCCGCTTCCGCGTAAGAAGCGGCCGCCCCGCGGAAATCGTGGCGCAGATTCTGAATGCTCGCCTCGGCGGCGATGATCTCCGCTTCTCGGTATTGCGCCTGCTCCCTGGCTTGGCGCGCGGCGACACGTGCTTCGCGCAGCAACGTTTCAGCATGATCCAGGTCGCCGCGGTCGATACTTTCCCGCGCACCGCGCAAGAAGTTGGCCGTGAGCGGTTCGCCCTGCTGCTCCAGCATAAGCAGTCGATCTTGGAGCGTGCGCAATTGCTGGGCCTTCAGTTCAATCTCTTGCAGGATCGAACTCAAGCCATCCCCACCGGCGGCTTCGACGCCTAGCCTTTCTGCGATCGCGCCGAGTGCACGCTCGGAGACGCCTAAAGCCGCCGCGGTGCGCCGCACTTCCACCTGCACCGCTGACCATTGCGCGACAGTGATCCCGGCGGCCCTAATCGTGTCGGGCAGCCCTTGCGCATCGCTCGGCGAGCCGCTCGCAATGAGAATGGCTGCGGCCAAACCGGTGATACAGCGCCAGCGCATGTGTGCCTCCCCGACGATTGAACTCTAGCATTGGCGGTAACGCCCGCAATGGCCGCTTCTGTGCAAGAAATACGGGATCGCCGTCGATGTGTGGCGGATGCGAGCGGTAAAGGCGTCGGGCTTCACTCCGCGCTGTAAGGCCACCTAACGCCGAAGTGATGCGCGCTCGGTGCGCGCGCTCTTGCGGCGCCCCGGCCGGCCGCGCAACCCTCGCGCCATGACACTCGCTCATGCCACCGCTGACTCCTGGCCGCCGAGCCGCGCCGAGCGCGCTCACTGCGTCAGTGAAGATCGCTGCGCCGCCGATGCCGCCAGTCCTGCGGCGAAATGGCTATATTCAGCGGCGGCCATCGGCTTTGTCACCTCGGGCTGGTTCGAATATGCGAGCGAGGATCAATCCCTGCTCGCGGCGCCTGGGTCCGTCATACTCGGCAATGCCGGAGAGCCCTTTAGCGTCCGCCACGTCGATACGTTCGGCAATCGCCGGCTGGTGGTCACGTTCACGGCTCAGATGATCGAAGACGTGGCCAATGAAGCCGGCGTCGCCCCGCGCTTCGGCGCCATTGCGCTGCCGCCGGGCCAGACCGCAACGCGCATGTTTGCGCTGATGCGCGCGCTCGAAAGAGGCGGCGAGGATAACCTATACCCCCTCGCGCACGCCGCGCTGACCGCCGAGCATCCCCGCGCCGGGGACTCGATCAGCGCCCGCGACCGTCGCCGTGTGCAGGACGCGGTCGCCCACATCGAAGCCAATTTCGATCAACACTGCTCGCTGCAATCGCTCGCCGATCTGGTAGGTCTCTCCCGCTTTCATTTCGTGCGCATGTTCGGCGCCATCGTCGGCCAAAGCCCGAACCAGTATCTCATCAACACCCGCATGCGCAGCGCCGCCGATCGGCTAATCACCACCACAACGCCGATCGCCCAGATCGCCTTCGATGTCGGCTTCAATGACATTTCGCACTTCTATTCCTGCTTCCGCGACGCCTTCGGCTGCACGCCGCGTCAATGGCGTTTGCGCGGCTAGCGGCAACATCGCCCAAGAAACATGGACGTCGACGCGCGCTGATGCGGCGCGAGGGGCGTCATGGATGAGTATGCACAAGCCGTTGGCCGCGTCGTCCTGGGACTGGGCGTGCTCGGCATCGGCGCCATCAGCTTGATCTTCGCCGACTTCGCCATCACCTGGCAGCCCGTGCCGGACTGGGTTCCGGCGCGCACTGCGCTTGCCTATGCCAGCGGCGCGCTCATGACGGCGGCGGGCGTGGCGTTCATCTTCAACCGCTTCACGGCGATCGCTGCGGCGTTCGTCTCCGCGTTCATGTGCCTCTGGGCTTTCGTGCTGCAGCCGCCGCGTTTGCTGGCGGGCGTCGAGGCCGCGTGGCTGGCGCCAGCCGAAATTCTCGCGGTCGCTGCCGGCGCCTGGGTTTTGTTTTGGCTCACAAGCGCCGAGACGTCCTTCCGCGAACGCGCCATCCGGCTCGGCGTCGCCTTCTTCGGCCTGATGCCGCTTGTCTTCGGCATCGCTCATTTCCTCTACATCGATTTCACCGCCTCGTTCATCCCAGCTTGGATGCCCTGGCGCGTGTTCTGGGCCTGGTTCACTGGCTTCGGCCATGTCGCCGCCGGCTTGAGCATCGTCCTCGGAATCATGCCACGCATCGGCTCGACCCTGCTCGCCATTATGTTCAGCGGTTTCGTCGTGCTCGTGCACATCCCGCGCATCGCGGCCGATGCCGGCAACCGCCTCGAATGGCATCTCCTTTCCACAGCGCTCTTGCTGACCAGCGCCGGCTGGATCGTCGCCGCCACCTGCTGGCGCAAGCGCTGACAACATCGCCCAAGACAGCGAGGCAGGACGCCATCATCGTCCGCGCTCAACGGAGGTCGCCATGAGAACGGCGCGGGTAGCGTTTTGCATTGCAGCCGGCACAGCGTTTTGGGCGTTCGCCCCGATAGCGCAAGCGCAGATGGGCGGCGGCATGGGCATGCAGTCGACGCCGCAGCAACAGGACCCGACAATACCCTATCGCGCCGGCGTCGCCGCGTTCAACGCAGGCGACTTCGCCGAGGCCATTCGCCAGCTGCGCACCGCGCGCCGCGCGCTGCCGAGCGACGGCAACATCAATTACGCGCTCGGCCTCGCCTATGACGCGAGCGGCGACAAAGACGAAGCCAGGCAAGCCTTCCAGCGCGCCATCCGCGCCAGCAACGCGCCGATTCCCGCGCGGCTCCGGCTTGGCCTCGTCTCGCTCGAACTGGGCGACCGCGAAACCGCTGCGGCGCAGCAAACCGCTCTGCAGCACATGATCTCAACTTGCGACGCCGCCTGCGGCGATGCGCGCCGCGGCCAGATGCAAGCCGCCCTCGATCAGCTCACCCGCGCGCTCGCGCCGTCCTGAGTCAGCTCACCCGCGCCAGAAAATCCAGCACCGAGTCCCACGCTTCCGGCTCATCCAGCATCGGCGCATGGCCGACATTCTCGACCAGCACGCTCTCGAGCGCCGGATTGACTTGGCGCATGCGCGCGACTGCCGCAGCGCTCAAAATATCCGAAAGCGCACCGCGGACCGAGAGCATCGCCTTGCCGCACAGCGCCTGGAAGTATGGCGTCAAGTCAGGCGCCGGCGCGTCGGGATCGAAATCCGCAAGCGCAAGCGCGATGTGGGGATCGTAATCCAGCTCGATGCGCCCATCGTCGCGCGCCCGATGCGTGCGTCGCGCGAACGCCAGCCAAAACGCTTCGTCATCCAGCCGGTCCGGAAACGCCGAGCCATTGACGGCGCGCGCGGCTTCGGCGGCCTCTTCCCAGCTCGCCAGCGGCTGCACATGGCCGACATAAGAGGCAATTCGCGATAGGCCCGCTGTTTCGAGCTGCGGCCCCACATCGTTGAGCACGCTCGCCGCCACGCGGTCAGGCGCCGTCGCCGCAATCACCATGGTGATGAGCCCGCCCATTGAGGTGCCGACGAACACCGCCTTCGTCACGCCAAGCGCATCCATCAGCTTCATCACATCCTGGGCGTAAACCGCCGGCACGTAATGCGCCGGATCGGGATCGTTGGCGCTCTTGCCGCGCCCGCGCATGTCGGGAACGATGACGCGCCGCCCGAGTGCGGCGATACGGGGCGCGATCACTTCGAAGTCGCGCGAATTGCGCGTCAGTCCATGCAGGCAGATAACCGGCAGCCCCGTCTCCGGCAGCAGCGGCGCATAATCGCGCGCGTAAAGCGCAAGCCCGTCGATGGTGGCGACGATGCGTTCTTCGAACCCGCCGATCTTCAGCGCGACGCCGGAATCCATGGCCCACTCTTCCGTTCAGCCCGGGGCGCGCTCCTGCGTCACCGTTGCGTTGACATCGACATACTCAACCGCGCGCATCGCCCGCAACCGCGCGCCCCAGCGCTGCTGCACGCCGGCCCGTTCACTCGCCGCAACGGCTTCACAGGTGCGCAGCACCATTTCTGCGCCGCCGACGGTAAAACGATCGAAACACAGGCCGCTGAACGCGCTCTGCCGCTGAAGTTGAACCTCGACTTGACGCTGCGCTTGCGCGATCTCTCCGCGCGCAGCCTGCGCCTGCGCCCGCGCAATCGGCCCCTGTCCACGGAACCGGACGATGAACCCAACCGGCGCCGCCTCCGCCTGCGCCATCTCACCCACGGACTGCGGCTGCGCCGCGGCACGCGTCTCCGGCTGCCACGCAATCGCCAACGCGCCCACGAGCATCGCCCCGCTCACCGCGATCCCCCACGTGCGCAAGGCGTTCACATCCATGGCGCGACTTTGGCGCTTGGTGCGGGATGCGTAAAGAGTTCTCCCCAGCGCCCTCCTCTTTCTCGCGCTGAAAGCAACGCCGAGTCAGCGCCATCCCATAGCGCGGACGCCGTACTCCGCCGCATAGCATGCGCCGGCTGCCAATAGCGAACCCACTCGCCTGCGACCTAGTTGAACCGTGTGGACAGCCGCACGAAAAATCGTCGGCCGAAGACGTCATAGCGCGCGGGATCGGTATTCGCCTGCACTTGCGCACTTGCGAGTTGCGGCGGACCTTGCTCGAAGACGTTGTCGACGCCGGCGCTGAGGCGCGCGCGCTCCCCCAGTTCATATGAGAAAGACAAATCGAAATAGCTGAACGAATCGATCTCGGGAATCGCCATAATCGGGAGTTCGAGCCCCGCGGCGGCGGCCAGCACTGCCGCCGGGTTGTCGAGCCCATCAATGTAGCGCCATCGCAACATGGCCGAGTAAGGGCCTGCACGATAGCGCAGCGTCGACGTTGCGACGAGCTCCGGGCATCCGAAATAACCGACGCAGTTGAACATTGGCGCATTCGCCGACGTGGCCGAGGCGGCGCTCATAGCATGCGTCGCCAGAACTTCCATGTCGATAAAAGCATCAGGCGTAAGGGCAAGCCATGACGGCGCGGGAAAGTCGGCGCTAAGTCCGAAGTCGACGCCCTCGACGATCGAGCGGGCATAATTGATGGGGTGATTGGTGAGCAGCGTGATGAACCCGCTCGGGTCGCGTTGGATCAGACTGCATGCTGGATCCTCGGGATCAGCCGCGAGCGTGCAATTGTGGATCGGCGCGGCGCCATCTATTGCGTCGCGCAACTCGATCTTGAAATAGTCGACGCTCAGGCGCACACGCCAAGGACTGCCAAACTCCCAGTCGGCGCCCAACGTCAGCGTGTCGGCGATTTCAGGCCCGAGGTCCGGATTGCCGCTGTTGATCGTATCGAAAGTGTATTCGTCGGGCGGGTCGTAGACGCCGAGTTGGCCGGCATCCATACCCTGCGCGATGCAGACGTCGGCGAAGCCGCTGGCCACCGGGTCGTTGGTGGCGGCGCAGAAGTCTGTAAAGGCGTCGACGCCGCCAAAAGCCAGGCGCGTGGTTTCGTACAATTCCAGGATATTTGGCGCACGCACAGCCCGCTGCACCATGCCGCGCACGCGCACAGCTTCAATGGGGCGCCATTGCAGACCGTATTTCCAAGTCCAGTGCGAGCCGGCAGTCGAATGCTCAGTGAAGCGGGCGCCTGCCTCAAGTTCAAGCCCGCGCGCGAGCGGTGTGTCGGCGAGGATCGGAACAAGAATTTCAGCGAACGCTTCGCCCACTTCAAAGCCGCCCGCGACGGCCGGAGATTGAGCAAATCCGGCCGAATCTCCGGTGGCCAACACTGGCGAAGGCTCGTAGACGGTCGAGACTCGGCGCCATTCGCCGCCAACGGAAGCGCTGAGTTCGCCCGCAGGCAATGAAATGATATCGCCGGCGATAAACGCAGTGAAGGTCTGCATCTCGACTCTTGTCTCTTCGGTGATCCCATCCAGGCGAATAAAGTCCGCAGCTTCGGCGCTGAGCGTGCCGGGGCCGAAGAGATTGACGGGAACGCATCCGCCGGTGGGATCGATGCACGCGCCGGTGACCGGATCGATCAGCAAGCCTTGCAGGATGCGGCTGACCGACGCGTCATTGTTGTACACGGCGTAGGTGTCGTTCCGCGCATAGGTATAGGCAGCACTCCAATCCCAGTCACCCACCGCTCCGTTCAACGCGGCGACGACGCGATAATTGTTACGCTCGCGCACAATGTCGCGCGGCCCGACGTCGCTGAGGCGGCGCGAAAAGCGGAAGCGGGCGATGCCGTCGTTGTCGGGGTCGAAAAAAGTATCGAGGTGGGCCTGCGTGTTTGGGGGAAAAAAGTCTGCAGCGATAGGAACGTTCACGAATCGGGAGAACGGCGCAGGGGCGAGCTGACTGGCCGTGCGCGGCGCGGAATACATGAGCTCCAGAACCGCTTCCAGCTCGGGCGAAAATTCGAAGCGTGCAACCGCTCCGCCGCTCCAGCGTTCGAGCGGAATCTGCAGATAGTTGTCGGGCGCAAAGTTATAGAAGTCCGTCAGCGGATTGAACGGACGAATCTGACCCCCGGCTTCGAACAAGCGGGCTGGTACGAAGACGCCGGCCGCTACTTGGTTGTTTATGAGGCCGTTAGGTCCGGTTGTTGAGCCGGCGGCGAACAATTCTCCGGTTTCGGGATCATCGCCGATGCTCACGCGCGAAAATTCGCGGTCACCCTGCATGACGGGTTCACGCTTGAGATAATCGAGATAAAACATGATGTGCGCGTGGCGGTCGAACGCGAACGCGCCCCAGGCGCCATTGGCGTTAACTACGTCGCCGTCGCCGGCATCGTAGGTATCGAACTGCGTCGTCAGTTCAACGCCTTCGAAATCGGCGCGCGTGATGAAATTTACGACACCCGCCAGCGCGTCAGAGCCGTAGACGGCGCTTGTGCCTCCGGTGACGACCTCGATGCGTTCGATCAACGCCGTGGGCAGACCATTGAGGTCAGCAGCGCCTTCGACCCCAGCCGGGGCCAGTCGGCGGCCATTGAGCAACGTCAGCGTGCGGTTGGCGCCAAGGCCGCGCAAATTGACATGCGCGAGCCCTTCGCCCGGATTGTTGCCGGTGCGGCCAAGATCGGGGCTGACTTGGGGCAATGTGTTGAGGAAATCTTCGAGCTGCAACGCGCCGTGCGCGGTGATCTCTTCGGCGCCGAAGGTCACCACCGGGCTTGCAGACGTTAGATCCGGACGCGGGATGCGCGTGCCGGTGACGACAATTTCTGGATCTTCTTCCGATGGCTGCGTTTGAGCTTGTGCGCCTGGCGCCGCTGCGCCGGCAACGGCAACCGTCACGGCAAGCGCGCGACGCCACGCCGGCTTTCGTGGCTGCCTTGGCATGTCTCCTACTCCGGGCCGACGGTAACATACGGCGTTGGCTGTGAGTAGCTCGCGTGTGAAGACACAGCGCGCGTTAGCTTGGCAACACGCGCGCGGCTTCCTGTTCGCAATTGTAAGACAAGTTACGTTCGCGGCAGAAATCCGGCCATTGTCCAGTCTCGCGCCAGTATTGAATGAGGCCAGTGTCGCGCATCAAACTCATGAAGCGCCGATCGCGGCGCAGATTGGCCCACGGCGCCATGAACGCCGGAACTGTGTGGCCTTGCCTGAACACTGGTTCGACAATTTCAAGAGCCGCATCGACTTCGCCAGCAAGAGAGAGAGCGGCGGCGACCGATGTCGAGCGCCACTTGTCGGGCATGAGATCGCGCAACGCAAGCGCCGCCCTGCTGAGGCGCGCTCGGTCGCCAGATTGACGTGCGATCAGGAAGCTTCGCCAGCGCGCCACAGCGAGGGGATGCATCGAAACCGGAGCGGATTCGATTTCGTCGAGCATCTGCAATGCCGCCCTGGGATCCCCGACGTAAACGGAGTTAAGGAACCGCGTGTCCCAAGCTTCTGCTGAGTTTGGCCAGATGCGATAGAGACGCTCGCGCAACTCGTTCGCTTCGCGCTGATTGTCTTCCCCGCCGACAGCGCTGAGCAAAGGCGGCAGCATGGACCAGTTGTTGGCGTTAAGCGGTTCGAGGGCGACAGCGCGCCGCATCGATCGCAACGCATCCTGCGATCGTCCGACCTCATTGTAGAACAACGCCAACTCCCAGTGGGCGGCGGCAAGATCGGGGTCCGCCTCCAGCGCACGCTGGAACAGAGCCTCGCGCTGGCGCCTAGCGAGACCGGGCGGCAAAGCCGCTTCCACCAGATAGGGTTCGCCATTTGACCGGTCGAGGCGGCGCGCGCGCGCCACTGCTTCTCGCGCCTCGGCCGTGAACGCCTCCGCTTCGGCGCCAGCTGACTCCCAGGACATCCACAGCGCTGTCCTCGCGCGCATCGACCAGCCGCGCGAGAAGCGCGGCGCCTGCTCCGTGACATCTCGCGCGAGCAGGTGCGTCGACTCTAGGTTGGCGCCGGTTATGCCGCCGAGCTGATCGCAGGCGCGCAGGAACAGAGACAGCGTGGCCGGTTCGACGTTTGCTGTGCGTTCGCTCAAGCCGACCAGCGCGCACTTTAGAACGCGCGCCACATCGATGGCGATCTGGTCGCGCATGAATTCTTGTTCTCGGGCCACGCGCCGGTACTCGCGCGACCACAGAGCGAGATTTCCTCTCGTGTCGATAAGCCGCGCGCTCACCAGCACATCCTCACCCTCCGGCCGCACGGTGCCGTCGAGTACGAACGCCGCGCCCGTCGCTGCGCCCGCAGCGATCCGATCCTCGGCCGCAGCCGCGCTCGTTTGCGCCGGCTGCAAATCCTGTTCGCTCATCGCACCGATGAGCCGGTCTGCGAGGCCCGCCGCGAACGCCTGCATCGGCGGCTCGAAGGCCCTGAACTCCAGGACGGCGATGGCGCTGGAATTGGGCCGCAACAGCGCATTTGCGCCGAACCAGGCGGTGATGACGACCACAAGCGCGCCGGCGCCGGCCAGCACCATGCGCAACGGCACGGTGCGCGGTCTCTTCCAGGCCGAGCCGAGCACGTATGCATCGACCCGCTCCTGCATCTTGTCGAGACGCACGGGGCCGTGGTGCGACAAACGTGCGGCGACATCCGCTGACAACGCCCGTTTGGCGTCGCCCGAAAGCACAATGCTCCCCGGCTGGGCCAACGCCATCAGCCGCGCTGCCACGTTGACGCCTTTGCCCAACAGGTCGCCGGTAGAGGTCTCATGCACGTCGCCGACATGGACGCCGATGCGCAGCGGCACCCGATCGACGGCCAGCACTTGCTCCGCCGCCGTCACCGCCGTGGACACACTCGGAAATTCCAGCATGAAACCGTCGCCAGCCGTGTTGAACACGCGCCCGCCGCGCGAGGCCGCACCGGCTCGAATGCGCTCGGAGAGCGCCTCGATCTCGCGCACGGCCGTGCCCTCATCGATTTCGCTTTGGCGCGAGTAGCCGGCCGCATCGATGGCGACGATCGTGGCCTCTCGCCGGGCCAAGTGACGCGCTGCCGTGTCCGTAGGTTCGCCGGCGCCGGTCATCCCGCCTCCGCATCCTCACGAAACGCCAAAGGCGCGCGCAGGGCAAGTCCGATCCTCGAGCGTTGCGCCAAGCCGCCGGCAGCGAGAGTAATCTCATTCCGGTGAGCGCATTGCGGGATAGCCCGCGCCCTTATCCACGCCATTTCCGCCGCAAACCGTTGAAAACCCGGCCTTCCCCCAAAATCAATCCGACCGATCCGGAACGCGCTTACACTGGCGCGCAAACATGTTCGCCCTCACCGATCCCGCCGCCCACGCCGCACTTTGGAAACGCGCCATATCCATGCAGGCGCGTGCCTGCGCAGCCATCGGCGGCCCGGCTGCGCTCGCCCAGCGCGGCGCGCTTTCATCGGAGACTCGCTACGACATCGCCGGCTGGATCGCGCGCCTCGAATCGATCGTGCGCAAGCTCTTGCTCGCGCTCGCAGGCGCGCTGATCCGCGAAGAGCGCGAGCGCGCCGCAAGGGATCGAACGCCGAAGCTCGAACTGGTCCGCATTCAACCAGCCCCCTTCGGCCTTCGGCGAACAAGCCAGAGCCACGCGGCGCCAACGCCGGCCCGCAATGCGCCCGCCCCGACACGCGCACGCAGCTTCGATCCAGAACATCCCGAAACCTGGCGCGCGCGCTTTGCGCTCGCGCCGCCGCGCGATCCCCACCTCGTGCCCGAAAGCCGCGCCCCGCGCATCCGCGCGCTCTGGGGTCCGACGCCGCCGCCCGCGCCGCCGCCGCCGCCGCGCGCCGAGCCGGTGCGCAAAGAAACCACGCTGCGTTTTGCGATCCGGCTCGAAGCGTTGCGCCGTGTGCTCGCCGATCCCTTTCCCTACGCCGAGCGGCTCGGACGGCTGATGCACCGGCTCGTGCGCCGCTGGCCGCACGCCGCCGAACGCTACGCCATCGCGCCCAATCGTCCCTGCGCGCCCGACGAAGGCGATCCACGCCTCATCATCGACTCGATCGACGCGGCCATGACCGCCGCGCCGGAAATGAGCGCTGACACGAGCTGAGCCGTCTCCGCGTTCCTTATTGCCTCACGCCGCGCTTGCTTCCGCAAACGCGGGCGCCGCCGCATGTGCTACGGCGCCAGCGTCTGCGCCGCCAAAGCCAAGTCCAAGCGCCCGCGCCCGCTCGGCCGCGAACACGTAGGCGAAGCCGGCGCGATCGGTGTGGCGTTGCTCGAGCGCGCGCATTCGATCTGGCCGAAATTTTCCGCATGCGGGGCAAGCGCGCGCGTGAACAGCGCGTCTTCGAGTTGCCGCCCGCGCAATCCCGTCTGCGCCGCCAGCAACGCCAGCGCCGCCGAGACATGCGGCGCCGCCATCGAGGTGCCTTGCAGGAAGGAATAATAACAACGCTCGGTCGAATTCGAATTGAGCGGATCATAGCATCCACTCGCGGTGGCCCGCGTCGAGAGCACGCCATCGGGGCGCCCATCATTGTCGCTGTCGGCGAAAATGTCGCCGCCCGGCGCGAGGATGTCCACCTGCGGCCCAAAGTTCGAATAGAATGCAAGCCCGCCACGCGCGTCGTTGGCGCCGACGACGATGACGTTGTTGCAGTTCGCTGGCGCATAGAGCGAGGCTTGGTTCGCCTTGTTGCCGGCGGCGACCACCACCACGATGTTGCGCGCTGCGGCCGCATCGATCGCCGCCTGCATCGAAGCGGGGCACGGCGCCTGAATGGTGAGACTCATATTGATGATGTCGGCCTGCGTACGGTTGACGATCTGGGCGTTGCCCGGCCCGATCGCGGGCGCGATGCCCGCGGCCCAGCGAATGCCAGAGACGATGTCGGCCAATTCGCCGCCGCAGCGCCCGAGCACGCGCACCGGGATCACCGTCACGTCCCATGCCCCCCCGGCCACGCCGATGCGGTCGTTGGTCGCCGCAGCGCCGATCGTGCCCGCAACGTGCGTGCCGTGATACGAATTCTCGGTCGCCGCGCCGCAGCGGTCGCCAGCATCGTTAGCGTCGGCATCGACGCCGTCGCCGTCGCCGCCGCGTTCGGGATTGTTGATGAGATCGACGCCCGTCGTGACGTTCGCCGCCCCGCGCATATCCGGGTGCGACGTGTCGAGCCCGGTATCGAGCACGGCGACGCGCACGGTGCGCGAACCCAATTGCTGCGCTTCCCAGAAGGTGACGAACCCCGCCCCGCCCGGCGAAGAATTTTCGCCAGTGCTGGCGCGATAGTGCCATTGCAGCGCATAGAGCGGATCGTTCGGCGGCCCGCCGACGCGCGTCGGCGGCGCAGGTTGCGTAGGCGGCGGCTGGGTTGGCGTCGTTGTCGACGGCGGTTGCTGTGTCGGCTGATCGCGCCGCGGCGGCCGCGTGAAACCGCTATCGGCAATGTAATTCGGTTCGACATATTCGAACTGGCCGGACGCGGCGAGCCGCTGGATCGCGCATCGCGTCGCCAAAGCGATGTCATTCTCGAGCTGGCCCTGGCTGACCAGACGCGGACAGCGATCGGTCGCGCTCCATTCGATCGCGTCGGGCATATCGCTGGCCGCACCAGGCTCGCCCTGCTTGCGCCCATACGCCGTTGGGCTGACGCCGGCGGTGAGATCGACCGTCACCACGCCGCCGGGACGCACGCGAATTTCGCCACTGATGCCAAGCCGCCGCAGCGCATCCTGCGCCGCACCCGTCGCCGCCGCCGACGCTTCCGCCTCGGCGCGCGTGCGCACCTGCTCGGCCAAATTCTCCGGCAATTGTTCCAGCGCCTCGACGCCGTCGGTGCGCAGAGCGCGCGCAAAGTTCGAGGCGATGCCCATTTCCGTCGCGGTCTCGGAGAGTTCCTGCTCCACGCGCGCGCCGACAAGAATTTGCCCGGGTGCGATCAGCACCGGGTCGGGCGCCAGCAGCGCAGCCATCTCGGCTTGCGGCTGCACCGCGCCCGAAAGCGCGCGCGCTTCGAGCGGCACATCGTCGAGCGGCGTCGGTCCCGGCCCTTCGACGCGCGGGCCCCCCGTCATGCGTTCCCAGATGTCGCCGATCTGGTCGCAAGCCCCGAGCGCCAGCAGCGGCGCGAACGCAAGGGCGGCCAGGCTCCACCGGCGTTGCGACATCGCTTGAACTCCCCACCTGAATTCTAGGACAAAGAGACGTTAGCTTGGCGATCCCCGATGACAAGGCGATGTCGGACGACGCCCGTGGAGAAGGGTCAACGCCCTAGAATATGAGCATTTTCCCCCTAGCGGCGAACCTCGCTGCGGCGCGCCAGCCGGACGCGCCGCGCGCGCGGACGGAAGACGAAGCCACCACTCTGGCGGGCGGGCCGGTGTTTCTCGCAGTCGAGGAACTGCCGGATCAATTCGAGACGCCCGCGGCAGCTGAAGACGCTGTGCCGGACCTTTACGGTACCGGCCTCTATGAACTGATCTGGCGCGACGGCTTTTGGCGCGTCACCATGCGCTACTGGCGCCCCGCCCCGCCCGCGCCAGTCGCGCGCACTGGCGAAGCCGCCGCGAAGAAGCCGCTGGGCCACGCCCGCACGCCGGAAGAGGCGCGCAAGCTCTTGAGCGCGCCGGCCGAACTCGCAAGCGAGGTGCTGCCCAACCTCTATGTCGATCACAAGCAGCTCATGAAGCGCTGGGCCAAACTGGTGACGAGCGGCTTGGGCGAGATCGTCGAGCGCGAGGGCAAGTTCGCCATCCAGGTCACCTTCTGGCGCCCGATCCATGCACCGGGCGTCGCCGCCCCGCTCGCACCAGTCGAACGCATCGAACTCGCCGAGCGCGTGGCCGCGCCGCTGAAGCCGCAAGCGCCGCAAGCCGATCTCGATATCGGCTTGTTCGAAGATCAGGCGCCCGAAAATCCGAACGTCGTGCTGGTGACAGAAGAAGGCGATGGCCGCTTCCGCGGCAGCGAGTGATCAGCGGCGGGTCAAGAAGTAGAAGCGCGAATCCCCGTACACGCGCTCATGATGCAGTTCGAAAGAATCTGGGAACGTGAAATGCTCCAGTTCTCCCACGTGCCCAACGATCAGCGCGTCATTCGCGATCCAACCCGTGCGTGACAGCGCTTCAAGCGCCGGCAGAAGCAGATTCTTGTAATAGGGCGGCGACAGCAGAACGAGATCGTGCGGCGACGCCTGCGCCGGCGGCGAGGTAGCATTGGCTTTGACCACCTTGGTGCGATCCGTTAGCCCCAACGCCTTGGCGTTGTCTTTGGCGACCTGAATCGCGCCTGCGTCGATATCCATCAGCGTCGCCGAAGCCGCGCCGCGCGAGAGCGCCTCGTAGGCCAGCGCGCCAGTGCCGCAAAATGCATCGAGCACGCGCGCGCCATCGACGCCGCGCCGCTCCAAGCCGAAGTCGCGGTGTTCGAGCACGTTGAACAACGCCTGGCGGATGCGATCCACCATCGGACGGGTCGCATCGCTGGCGGGACCAGTGATGCGTCTGCCCCGCAGCGCTCCGCCAATGATCCTCAACCGCGCCTCCCAAGCGCGCGCCATACCACGCAGCATCGCGAAAACAAAAACGCGGCGCTCGCGCGCCGCGTTTGAGGTCAGTCCGACTACCGCTTTATTGGCGATAGCTGAGCCGGATATAGGCGAACCGGCCCGGCGGATCGTAGGTGGTCGGATCGAAATTGTTCAGCCCGCAGGTGAAGCAGCCTGGCGGATCTTCGTCCGTCACGTTGTTGACGCCGAGCGCGATGGTGATGCGGTCATCGAACATCACCGGCGACCAACGAGCCTGCAGATCGATGTAGGTGATGGAGTCGAGCGAATTGGGCGCAGCCGCTTCATCCACTTCCGAGATGTAGCGCGCCGTGCCCGTGACGCCGAACTCGCGCCAATCCCAATCGAGCGAGAGCGTCGATTTGACTTCCGGATAGGCCTGGTCCGGGCTGCCGCGTTCGGTGCCTTCGCGCGGGATAGCGACGGTGCCCGTCGAGGTCGGCACGATTTCGTTGAACTCCAAAAGGAAGTTCGTCGACCATCGCGCCGAGAAGGTGCCATGCGACCAATCCGGCGAGGTCCAGTTGACCGTGAAGTCCACGGCGCTCGTCTCGATGCCGCCGATATTGATCAGCGGATTTGCGATCGCCGACACCGTGCCCGTCGGCGTGCGCGTGATGGTGGCGCACGCCAGTGCGTCGCCGGTTTGTGCGCAGCGATCGAGCAGCGATTGGCCATCTTGCGCCTTGATCGCGCCGTCGAGCTCGATGTTCGAATAGTTCACTTCGAACGACACGCGGTCCGACCAGGACGTGCCAGCCCACATCGACGGCTCCCAGACGACGCCGATATTATAGCCTTCGCTGGTCTCCGGTTCGAGAGCCGGGTTGCCGCTCGTGATCACGGGCAGTTGCGGATTGAGCTGCACGTAGGAGCCGTTCGACGGAACGCCGGCGTTTATACAATTTGTCTGGACGTTCCCTGGCGCCACCGGTCCGCCGGCGAGGCCGAGGAAATCCGAACACGGATCGACGACTTCCTGGTCGAAGCGCGAGGCCGTTCCGAACAGTTCGCCGATCGACGGCGCGCGGAAGCCCTCGGCCCAGTTAAGCCGAACCAGCAAGTCTTCGATCGGCCGCCAGCGCAGACCCGCCTGGAATGTCGAGTCTTGGCCTGAGGTCGAGTAATCGAAGATGCGCGCCGCGAGCGACGCCGTGAGCTCGTGTGCGAACGCTGCGCCCTCAACCAGAGGAATGCGGAATTCCGCATAGGCTTCGCGTACTTCGATCTCGCCGCTCGCCGGCTGCGCCGGAATGTCAGACGAGAAGCCGGCCGCGACGATCGGATCGGGATCGAACGAGCCTTCCGTGTGGCGGTTCTCGACGCCGAACGCGGCGCTGAGCGGACCGGCCGGCAGGTTCATGATGTCGCCGGTGATGTTGGCGCTGAAATCCATCAGCTCCTGCTCGGAACGATCGCGCTGGATGAAGCCGATATAGCCGAGCATGTCCGGCGTGATCGTGCCGGCGCCGCCGAAAATGTTGAGCGGCACGCAAGGCGCGGTGCAGCCTGCCAGCGGGCCGAGCGCTTGTACGACGCGCTGTGCGTTGACGTTGCCGGTGAAGGTCTGTTCGGCGCGGTTCTTGGACCAGACGACGTTGACGTCCCAATCCCACGAATTGCCGAAGAGCGACGCAGGCCCGCGCAGCGTGCCCGTGACGTTCCAGGTGTCGACATCCTGTTCGTAGTGACGCGGCCCGGCTTCAACTAGGCGGCGGCCGACAAACACCAGGGTGCCAGGGCCTAGATCGATACCCGTCGGATTGTACGGATTGCTGGCCGAGATCACGACCGTATCGAGCAGGTTGCCGTTGCCGGCGTCGGGGCCGACGAACAGAGGCAGCGGCGCGGCCTGGTTGGCCGACTGCCGGTTGACGAACGTCGTGCGCAGCCTGAATTCGATGTCGTTGTTCAGTTCCTGCACCCATTGGCCAAAGACGCTGAACCGCTCCGACGGCGTGACGACGAAGTTGAACGGCTGGAAGTTGAACCGCGCTAGCGTCGTGAACGGCGTAAAGTCCGGCCCGCCGTTCGGCAGAACCGTGCTGTAGGAAGGGAAGCCGCCCGGCGGGAACGCGCTCACCAAGGTGATGTCGAGATCGGTGTCGCCAGGCGCGCGGCGCGGATCGCTGAAAATGAAACGCCCGAGCGGCGTGCCGGAGCTGCAGCCGCCGGCGAGGCACGAGGTCGCGCCCGGCTGCGGAAACGCGGCTATGTCGCGGTCCGCCGCCAGCACATCATTTTGATCGACATAGCCTGCGCCGACGATGATGTGGGTGGTCGGCGTATTGATGCCGAACGAGGCGTTGTATTCCTGAACCTCGCCGTCGCCGTAATCGAGGTAGCCGCCATATTGCGCGGACGCGATGAGGCCCTCTTGTTCTTCGCGCATGATGATGTTGACGACGCCGGCGATGGCGTCGGAGCCGTAGATGGTCGAGGCGCCCTGTTGCAGCACCTCGATGCGATCGATCAGCCCGGAGGGAATGGTGTTCAAGTCGACCGAGCCCGGCACGCCAGAAGCAGAGGCGCCGTTCACCCAGCGCAGACCATCGACCAGCACCAGCGTGCGCGGCGTGCCGAGGTAGCGAAGATCGATCTCCGCAGCGCCTGCGCCGACGCCGCCGCCGTCGGGCGGGTTGCCGAAATTGCCGGAGGAGTTAAACCGCGTGTTGAGGCCGCCGCCTGAGAGCGGAACGCGCTGAAGAATATCGGCCGTCGAACTCAAGCCCGTGCGCGCGATGTCTTCCGATCCGATGTCGGTGATCGGTTCGTCTTGCGCCAGCGGCGAACGGATGCGCGAGCCAGTGACGACAATCGGCTCTTCTTCTTCGACGGTGTCTTGCGCGAAGGCCGGCGCGGCGCTGAGCGCGACAACGCCGAGCAGAAGCGCCGACATGATCGGACGCAGAATGGATGTAGTGAGCAAGCGCTCGCGGCCCCGTGACATGCGAAATCCTCCCCGCCGGCGGATGTCAGCGCCGGCTGGGACGAACCGTAGGCTTGGTTAACGGCATGCGCCACTGGCGCGCGTCCGGCGCGTGTGAGCCGCGCCTTTCGCTCGCGCCGCGGGAGAAAATTAGCCCTAGATAGGCAGAGTCACCCGCACCAGCGCGCCGTTTTCGGCATCGAGAATGACGACATCGCCCCCGTGCGCCCGTGCGATCGAGCGCGCGGCGGCCAGCCCAAGGCCCGCCCCGCGCGTGCCCTCGTCGTTGAGCCGGACGAACGGCTCGAACACCGCCTCCCGCTGTTCGACAGGAACGCCCGGGCCGTCGTCCTCGACATCGACGATCACCGCGCCCTCTTCGAGGCGCAGCTTGATACGTGCGCGGTCGCCGTACTTCAGCGCATTCTCGACGAGATTGCCGAAGAGCCGTTTCAGGCCGAGCGATTGGCCGGTCACAATCAAGCGCTCATCGCCTTCGAATGTGACGTTGCGCCCGTGCTCGCCGTGATCGTCAGCGATGCTCTGCAAGAGCGCGGCGAGATCGAGCCGAACCCGCGCTTCCTCCGCCGGGTCATCGCGGGCAAACGCGATGAAGCTGGCGACCAACGCTTCCACTTCGCCGATTTCCTTGGCCATGCGTTCGCGCTGCTCGGGCGGCGCGTTCTCGGCCGCAAGCCGCAAGCGCATCAGCGGCGTGCGCATGTCATGCGCGACCGCCGCCAGCGTCTTGGTGCGGTCCGCGATCAGCGCGCGCAGTCGCGCCTGCATGGTGTTCACGGCGCGCGCCGCGCCGCGCAATTCCACCGGCCCCTCTTCGACGACCGGCTCGCTTTGCGGGTTGACGCCCACGGCTTGAACGGCGTCGGCGAAACTCCGGATCGGCCGCGTCAGGTAGCGGGCGAACAACACCGCCAGGATCGAGAGGAGCAGCAGCGTGCCGCCGAGAATGCCGGCAGCGCGCGCGATCCAGCCCAGTTCGGCCCAGTTACGGCCCTGCTTCATCACCAGCCAGCGCCCGTCCGGCAGCTGCGCGCCGATTTCGAAGCCCGAGATCAGCACCACGCCGGCCGGCGCCGGCGCGAACATCGGCGGCATCGGCGTCCCCGCCGGCAGCGCCGGCGCAACAACCGCGGCGGGCGCAGCCGGCGAAGCGTTCCGCACGCTTTGGGGGACGCGAGGCGTCAGCAGCGGCGGTGGGGCCGGCGGCGTCTGCGGCGCCGGTCCAACGGACGGAACGGGCGCTGTGGGCGCCACCACATCCACGCCGGGCACGCTGTCGGCTTCCGGCGCTCCGTCGGGATGAATGTCGATCGTTTCGATCTCGCCATTCTGCCGGCGGATCACCACGCGCCCGTTCTCGACATGCACGCGGCGCGCGAGGCGTTCACGCAAGCGTTCCGCCGCGGCGGCCTGCCGTTCGGCGAGCTGTTCGGCCGCCAGAGCATGACGCTCTGCGGCGAGCGCCTGCCGCTCGGCTTCGGCTTCAGCGCGCGCTTCCTCACGTGCAACGCGCTGGTCTTCGCGCGCCTCTTCGAGATCTTCACGCGCGCGCGCGTGATCTTCCTCTGCGTCGCGGATGCGGTCGCGCGCAGCCTCGATGCGGGCGGTGGCTTCCTCGTGCGCGAGCTGCACTTCTTCGGCGATGCGTTCGGCCTCTTCGGCGGCGCGCTCTGAATCCTCCATCCAGGATTCGACGTCCTGAACGCGAAACACGAATACGTCGCTCTGGACCACGTTTGACGCCTTGATGCGCACCTGGTCTGGTTCGAGGTCCAGCGCATGCGCCAATTGATGCTGCACGGGCGTCATCGCGGCGGAGTCGATCTCCTCAGGCGGCGCGTTGCGCACTTCCCAATTCATGCCGCGCTCGTTCATGGTGCGGCCGAGGGCGATCATGTGGTCGTAGCCGGCCTGGAAGTTGTCGGCGACGATGTCGGTCCGCATCACGTCGGGCGGCCGCGGCGGCAGGAAGATGACGATCGCCAGCGTGGCGACGAACGCCGCCGCCAGGGCGATCGCCACCAGCATGCCCAGATAGGCCGCAATCGGGAGGCCACGAAATTCGCGCATTAGTTTGTCGGCTTGACCGCGAAGAGATAGCCCTCGCCGCGGACGGTGCGGATGATCTCGATGCCGCCGGGGCGCTCCAGCTTGCGGCGCAGGCGGCTTACCTGCACATCCACCGCGCGGTCGAACACGTCGCTGTCGTTGTCGAACGCATAGTCGAGCAGCTGTTCGCGCGAGAGCACGCGCTGGGGCCGCTCCACGAACGCGCGCAGCAATCTGAATTCGCCCGCCGACAGCGGGATCACAACATCGTCCGGATCGACCAGTTCGCGGCGCGCAATGTCGATGCGGAAACCTGCGAAGCGCACCGATTCACCGGGCGCGGACCCTTCATTGTCGCGCCGGCGCAGCACCGCCTTGGCGCGCGCGACGAGTTCGCGCGGATTGCAGGGCTTGGCCATGTAATCGTCGGCGCCGATCTCCAGACCGACGATGCGGTCGGCATCGTCGCCGAGCGCCGACAGCATGATGATCGCGGGCCGGCCTTTGCCGGAAAGTCGTTTGCAGGCGGAGAGCCCGTCTTCGCCCGGCATCATGATGTCGAGCACAATGAGATCGGCGCCCTTCGCGTTGAGCACCTTCTCCATTCCCGGCACATCCCCGGCGGATGACGCGGCAAAGCCCGCGCGCTGAAACACTTCCACCAGGCCTTCGCGGATGGCGGCGTCATCGTCGACGATCAGGACGCGCGGCGGTTGGGCGGTATCGGTCATCATGAGCGCCATGTTATTGCGGCCTCGGCCCCGCCAATAGTGGGAAGACTGCAGAGCCGATGGTCTCTCCGGCGGGCGGGGAATGATTCGTCAACACGATCACCGTCCACGCGCCGTTGCCGAACAGGAGCGTGTTCACGCCCGGCGCGCCGCCGGCAAAGCCGACGCGCGTCGTGGCCCGGCCAGTTTCCGGCTGGCCGCGCAGCACTTGCGCCGTCATCGCGGGATTGAGCAAACGATGCTCGCGCAGCGCATTGTCGAAAGCCAACAAGTCGCGCAGCGTCGAGACAGCGTTCCCGGCCGCGCTGCCGGCGACGCCGTGAAACCGCGTTACATCCTGCAGCGGCGTTCCTGGCCCCATCGGCCGGCCGGTGAAGCGCACCGCGTCGTCCGGCGCCGCATCAAAACGGAAAAAGCCCGAGCGCGTCATCCCGGCGGGCGCGAACACGTGCTCAGTCACATATTGCTCGTAGGGTTGACCGGTGATCGTCTCGATGATCTCGCCGAGAACGACGTAACAGCCGTTGCAGTATTCCTCGCCGGCATCTGGCGCGAACATCGGCGGCAACGCGCTCACCGTCTCGTAATAGGCGTGATTGGAAGCGAAGTGGGTCCTTGGAATGTCGCGCGTCGCGGGTCCGAAGAAATCAGCCACACCCGCGCGGTGATGAAGCAATTGCTCTATGGTTGCGGAGCGCGTCGCTTCATTCGGATAGGCCGGCAGAATGTCGGCGATTGTCGTCTCCGGCGCCAGCCTCCCCTGCTCAATCAACTGGGCGACGGCCACATGAGTGAAGGCCTTGCCGATCGAGGCCACGGCGAAACGGTCATCCACGGTGATGGGCGTGCTTGTCGCCACCGCGCGCGCGCCATCGGCCCGCGCGTAGATTTCCTGGCCGTTCCGCGCCACCAGCAGCGCGCCGTTGAAGACGCCGTCGCGGCTCAAGCCGGCAAGCCAAGGATCGAGCGCCGCGCCGATCTCAGCGTCGCTCATTTGGGCGTTGAGCGCGAGCGGCGGCAGCTGCGGGCGCGGCGGGCCATCTTCCGGCTGGGCCAAGGCCGGCCCGGCGGCAAGGGCCAGCCCTAGGGCCAAAGCAGCGAATTTATTAGCCATTTCCATTGCTCCCAGCCCGTTGGCTCAGGAGACGGAGGAATACCGGCGCACTGTTTCGCCAATGTTTCAGCACTGACGTACTGAGGAAACGTAGCAGTCCCATGGTCCGCCTCATCGAACAGCCCGGCGCCTCGGGCCTTAGAGGGGATTAATCATGAAACTGCCTGTGGCCCTGGGGGTGGCGCTCGCCGCTTTGACCGTCGCCGCCGCCAGCGCGCAATCGAGCAGCCGACACGTGATCGTGCGCGGCGGCCATGCCGATGTCGAAATCGACGCCAACGACGATGGCTGGATCACGCGGTCGGAAGCCTCGTCCGCGTTCGAGCGCATTTTTGCCGACCTCGACAGCAATGATGACGGGCGTCTCGATGGCGAGGATCGCCGCGAGATCCGCGTGCATGTCGACGGCCCTGACGTGCGCGTGCTGGAAGGCGGCCGCGACGGACGACATGTCCGTGTCATCCGCAATGGCGAGGAAATCACCGACGAGGAAGAAATCGAGCGTGAGGTCGAGCGCGCGATGGCGGAAGCCGAGCGCCACATGGAACGCGCCGAGCGTGACGCCGAACGCGCGGAGCGCGAAGCTGAGCGCATTGAACGCGAGGCCGAGCGTCACGCCGAACGCGCGGCCCGTCATGCCGAACGCGCCGCTCGCGACGCCGAGCGTCATGTGCAGCGCCATGTCTATCGCAGCAGCGACGGCGACCGCGAAGTGATCGTCGTCCGCGGTGATGATGATTTGATGTGCGACGACGGCGCGCCGGTCCCACCCGTTCCGGCCGTGCCGGGCGTTGCGCCGATGGCGTCGGTCGCGCCGGTCCCGCCGGTGCCGCCGCTGCCCCGCGCGCCGCACTTCATGATGCTGATCGCCAATTCGGAGGAAGCTGATCTGAACGGCGACGGCGCGTTGAGCCGCGAAGAGTTCGTGGCCCAGCATCTCAGGTTCTTCGACGCCAGCGACGCCAATGGCGACGGACGCATCCGATTCGAGGAACCGCCAGCCCCACCTGCTCCACCCGAGCCGCCGCGTCGCCGGTAGTTCGGGCCCGGCCGGGGGACCATCCAGCCCCGGCCGGGAGCCATCTGCACCGGACTGTGACCAGAGTCACAGCAGCCGGCGCATCCAATCCGTACCTTGGCTGCATCAGAGGTTCAGACGAACCGCAACGCCAAATCAGGGAGCCGTAAATGTCCAAGTTTCTTTGCATCGCCGCCGCGTTGGCTCTCTTTGCGCCAGTCGCGTTCGCCACGCTCAACCAAGCCGCTTTGATCGTCGCCTGATCCCCCAAACCCGCCTGCGACGGTCAATTAAGGAAGCCGCGAACCACCCTAGAGGTTCGCGGCTTTTCCTTTGCGCGAAGCTGACCCCGGGTCTTCAGGCCCGCTGCAAGTGATCCAAAATTTCACAGCACAGCATCCAAGCGTCCAAGCGCCGGCATCTCATGGTCAACGAAACACCAAACACACGAGGGAAATGAGATGACCAAAGTCAACGCTTACTCCGCCGCGCTCAAAACTGCTTCGCTGGCGATTGCCGTCGCGCTGTTTACCCCCGTCGCGCTGGCGACTTTGATGCAAGCTGCCCAAATCGTCGCCTGACCTCCCTGTTGCGACGACGCGAAGCGCGGAGCCGATGAGCTCCGCGCTTTTCGTTTGGCGCATGCGTCCAACGCACGAGCGCAACGCATCCAGTACAAGGGCGCCGAGCCCAGCGGTGCGCCGCGCCACTTTCCCTCTCTTGCGGCGACGCGGGCGAAAACGCGGATCTGGATCCTTCCAGGTCCGCGTTTTTGTTGGATTAGACTTGCTAATTCGATCCGCAGAAAAATTCGCTCTAATGCATCCAGGCGCGCGAGCGGCGGCATCTCATAGTCAACAACATCGAAACACGAGAGGGAAACCATATGACCAAGATCGCCGCCATCGCCGCCGCCTTTGCCTTGTTCGCTCCGGTCGCCGTCGCGATCCTCAACCAAGCTGCCCTGATCGTCGCTTAGTCCTGCCTGCCCCCAAGCGGCGATCCCAAACGAAGGCGCGGACCCCGAAGTCCGCGCCTTCTGTTTTGCGAGAAATACGCAAAGAAAAAATCACAGCACGCGCATCCGGCGAATGAAGCAGCGGCATCTCATAGTCAACAGAGCAACAACCAAGTCCGAAGAGAGCCCGCCATGAGAAAGATCGCTTTCATCCTCGCAGCGTTCGTGCTGTTCGCCCCTGTCGCGTATGCAGCGCTGCATCAAGCTGCTCTGATCGTCGCGTAATTCCCTCCCCCCGAGAAACGCGAGTTCAAGAGCTTGGCGCGGATCGTCCTCCCACGATCCGCGCTTTTTCTTTTTTCAGCCCGAGTTGCGGACGCGCACGCGCGTGCGAACGCTTTGGCCGTCGGCGTCGACGACCATCACTTCGTAGAAGCCCGGCGCGGAGGGCCGCCAGATCGCGCGGCCGCTGGTCGGTTCGCTCGCAACGCGCACGCCTTCGGCGTACCAGGTGAGCGGCGCACGCCCGCCGCGGGCCGACAACGATAAGCCGCGCGAGTCATCGCCGTAATCCAGCACCAGCACTTCGGCGCCAGATGGCGGGAAGAGAATGGACAAGCCTTCGCGCTCGTCGCGCTCGAACCGCGCTAGCGCCGGGGCGACAGGTTCGTGGTCTTCGATCTGCCGATCCGGCGGCGCTGGGGCGCCGAGAAGATCGAAGGCTTCGAACAAAGCCGGCAGCGCTTCGCTGCGGCCCGTCGCGCCTGGGCGCGGGGCGCCGTCGGGGCGGCCGACCCAGACGCCGATGGCGTAGCCGTTCGATACGCCCAGCGCCCACGCGTCGCGGAAGCCGTAGGAGGTGCCGGTCTTGAACGCGACTTGCGGCGCTCCTTGCGCCACTTGCGCCGGGATGCGGCCCGCGGGGTGCGGCGAGCTCGCCAAAATCTCCAGCACGCGTTCGGCCGTCTGCGGGCGCACGAAGCGGCGCGTGAAAGCGAAGGTCGTCACATCGCCCGTCAGCAGCGGCCGCGCCTCGCCGCGATCGCCGAGCGCTGCGTAGAGCTGAACCAGGTCTTCCAGCGTGAGTCCGACGCCGCCGAGCGCCAGCGCCAGGCCGGGCTCGCTGTCGGCGCGGCGCGGCATCCGCACGCGCGCGCCGGCGCGCGTCAGCGCCGATTGGAAACGGCCCGCACCGATCCGCTCCAACGTCGCTACCGCCGGCAAGTTCAGCGAATGGCGCAACGCGTCTTCGAGCGTGACATCGCCATGAAAGCGGCGATCGAAATTCTCCGGCAGATAGCCGCCGAAGCGGCGCGGCGCATCGCGCACAAGGGTCTCGGGCGCGGCGATGTTCTCGTCAAACGCGATCGCGTAGAGGAACGGCTTCAGCGCCGAACCAGGCGAACGGATCGCGCGTGTCATATCGATGTAGCCGCCTGCACGCTCGCGCCCGGCGCCGCCGACACGCGCGCGCGCAGCGCGGCCTTCGATCTCCACCGCCAGGATCGAAATCTGCGCGTCGCGTTCCAGGTTCGCTGCGTGGCGTCGCGCCAACGCTTCCAGGTCGCGCTGCAGCGTTGCATCGAGCGACGAGCGTACAACGCCTTCACCCGGATGCGCCGCAACCAGCGCCTCCGCCGCATGTGGCGCCGAGTACGGGAACGGCGAGCGCGTTGGAATGGCGCTCTGCTTGCCCTCTTCGGCGCGGCGGCGATTGATCAGGCCAGCGCGCACGAACATGTCGAGCACGCGGTCGCGCGCGGTGCGGGCCTCGGCCGGATGACGGTCCGGCCGTCGCGCTTCCGGCGCCTGCGGCAACGCGATCAGCAGCGCCATTTCCGCATCGTCGAGCCATTGCGGGTCGCGCTGGAAATAGGCCCGGCTGGCTGCGCGCACGCCTTCGAGATTACCGCCATACGGCGCGAGCGTCAGATACGCCGCCAGAATTTCGCGCTTCGACAGGCGCCGCTCGATCTGCAGCGCGCGCACGATTTCGATCAGCTTCGATTGAATCGTGCGCGGGCGCGGTTCTAGCAGCCGCACCAGCTGCATGGTGATGGTGGAGCCGCCCTGGGTTACGCGGCCCGCGCGCACATACGAAACGCTCGCGCGCGCCAAAGCGATGGGATCGACGCCGGGGTGAAACCAGAAGCGCTCATCCTCGATGGCGATCAACCGGCGCTGAAACTCGGGATCGATTTCATCGAGCCGCGCCTCCAGCCGCCATGTGCCTTCGCGCGTCGTGAACGCCATCAGCCATTCGCCGTTGCGGTCGACGACGACAGGCGAGATCTCGCGCACGCGTTCCAGCGGCGGCGCGAACGCCTGATCCAGCGCAAACAAGGTCAGCATTGCGGCGAGCAGCACGCTCGCCCAACGCTTGCCGCGCGACGTCAGCGGCAGCGGCGTACGGGGGCCGCGCTTCACGTCCTCTCACCTTGTACGGGGAGAAGGACAAGTACGCTCATCACCCGCCCCGCGGCGCGATCTGGATCGTGCCGGTGCTGGTGCGGGCCATGACCCCTGGGCGGTACATGTCTTCGACTTGCGCCGCCGGCATGGTGTAGCGACCCGGCGTCACCGCGCGCGCGATGTAGGCGTAGCGATACGAGCCGCGCAGATTCGCCGACGCCACGAAGCGATCGTCACGCGATTCCTGCACTTGCGCGTAGCTGATCTCGCCGACCCACGCGAACGGCCCGTTACGATACGTGCCGTCGTAGTTCATGCCGCCCGCGCCATCGCTGGGATTGAGCAGCGTCTCGATCTCCAAGCCCGCAGGCAGCAGATCCACCAGCACGGTCGGAAAGTTGCGTGCGCCCTCGGGCTGGCCCGAGATCACGACGACCACGCGATCGCCTTGCCGGATCGAGCCGAGGTCGGCGGGCGAACCGTCGAGGCGATAGACGCTCTTGCCGATCGTATAGCCCGCCTGCATCGCCGGCGGCGCTTCGCGTGGCGCGCCCGAGAGGGCGAGCGTGCGCCACACCGGCCCGCGCGCCGCGTTGCGGAACACAAGGCCGGCAGCCAAACGCTGCGCGTCCGCCAGCACGCGCCGCTCAGCCATGGCTTGACCGTTCAGCGTCACGTTCACCGGGCCGGCGCGTTCGAGCAGTGAATTCGCGGCGAGCAGAAGCTGCACCTGCTCTTGCGTCATCAGCTGATCGGCGTCGGGCGCATCGCGTTCGAGGCGGCGGCGCAAGCGATCGACCATTTCGGTCTCGCCCGCTTCCGCCGCGAGCGCCAGCACGCCGGCGAGATCGCGCAGCGGCGTCTGATACCAGTCGCCGGTGTTGCGATAGCCGAGAGCCTGCTCAGCCATGCGGAACGCGTTGCGCGAGCGCGCACGGTCGCCCATGTGGGCCAGCGCCGCGCCGATTTGCGCGCGCGCGAGCGGCGAGGGCTCGTTGTTCAGGCGGTTGTCGTGGAAGTAGCGGAGCTGGCCGATGTCGGCCTCGCCTGCTTTCGCCAGAACGTACAGCGCATAGGCCGCGGCGCGCGAGCGCAGCAGCTCGGTCGTGTCGTTCGAACCCGGCCAGCGATAGACTTCGAACTCGTAATTGACCGAGCCGAAGTCATTGAGCCGCGCCACGCGCTTCAATGCGTTGTAGGCCTGCTGCATCGGCTGACGCGGCACGGCATAGCCGGCGCGTTGCGCACGCTGCAGGAAGTCGGTGGCGTAGGCGCCCAACCATGGGCTCGCATGCCCATCGCCCGCGCTCCAGAGGCCGAACGAGCCGTCCGGCGCCTGGCGATCGAGCAATTGCGTCGCTGCTTCCTGCACGCGGCGGCGAATGCGCGGATCGACCTCGCGCCCCGCCTCCGAGGCAAGCGTGTTGTAGTATAGCAGCGGCATTGCCACCGAGGTCAGCTGCTCGGTGCAGCCGTACGGATAGCGATAGAGCGAATCCAGCAATGGGGCCGGATCTATGCCCGCGAGGTTGGAGAACGAGATCAGCGCCTGGGCCTGCGACTGGAAGCGAGACAACGCATCCACCGGCGCCCGCCACGATTCTCCGGCAGCCTGCGGCTGCGTCGTCGTGATTGTGATCGGCAGGAACGGCGCGCGCGACTGGATGTCGTAGCTCCGCTCCACCGGCGTGAAGCCTTGCGGGCCTTCAAGACGCAGATTGATCTGTCCGACGCCCAACGGGCCGCCGGTGATTGGGATCAAAGCCGTCTGACGCGCGCCCCGATTCAATGTGAAACGCCTCGGCTGCGCTTGGATTTGCGCCGTCGATGTTCCGCTCACCGTCACCGTGTAAGCGCCGTTCGGGCCTTCGACGTTGTCGATATTGAGCGCGCCTTGCGCCTGGTCGCCAGGCGCGAGGAAGCGCGGCAGGATCAGTTCAGCCACGACAGGATCGCGCACAACGATCTGCTCGGCGTCCTGACCGAGCGAATTTTCGCTCCACGCAACCGCCATCAAACGCAATGTGCCGTTAAAGTCGGGAATATCGACCGGGATCATGACGCGGCCGCCGCTGACGACATGAATGTCGGAAACGATCGCAACTGTGCGCGTCGGCACGACCGTGAGGCCTTCGCCGCCGAGGGAGTCGCCGCCCTGGCGCGCATTGGCTGGTGCGCCGAGGTTCGGATTGAGCAGGCGGCCGTAGTCGTCGCGGATTTCGACGCCGAGCGCGCGCCGGCCGAAGAAGTAATCGACCGGGTTCGGGCTTTCGTACTTGGTGATGTTGAGGATGCCCTCGTCCACCATCGCGATGGCGACACGAACACGCTCGCCGCCGCCGCCGGTTACGCGCACCGGCACTTCGATGCGCGTGCGCGGCCGCACGTTCTGCAGGCCTTCGCCAGCTTCGACCGTCAGCGTACGATTGCCCATGTCGACAGGCACGTAGCCGACGCCTATGGCGCGGCGCGGCACCGGCAAGTTCACCGGATCGCGCGGCGTCATCACGGTCACGAGCACGTAGGCGCCCGAGCCCCATTCTGCGTTCACCGGCAGGTCGATGGTCGCGCCATCGCTGCCGACGCGCACGGTGCGGGTCTCGATCACGCGATCGGTCGCCACCACGATTTGCGCTTCGCCTGGATAGGGCGGACGGATTTGGACGCGCGCCCGCGCGCCAGGCCGTGTCGGATTCTCAGGGGGCACCACGGAGACCATGTCAGGCGTCGCGTCGTCATCAGCGGGTCCGCCCCAGCCGACGCCGAAGCGTTGCGAGCTTTCCATGTCGCCGCGGCGCACGATCAGGCGATACGAGCCCTCGCGCAAACCATCCTGGGCAATGCGCAGCGCCTGGTTCGCGGCGATGTCCACTGTGGCGCCATCGACCGGAATGTCACGGCCCGTCCGGCGCCAACGCCATGTGCCGCCGTCGAGGTACCAATCGTAATTCCAGTCCTCGCGCACGAGCTGCCATTGCACGCCGCGCGCGGCGACGCGCTGGCCGGCGCCGTTGACGGCGATCACGTCATAAGCGACGCGCTCGCCGGCGCCGGCGCGCCGGTTCTCGAACGTCGGCTTCAAGCCGATATAGAGATCGCTCAGTCGCACCGGCACGGTGAAGCTCTCGCGCACCACACGCCCGCCCGGATCGGCGACGCTTGCGATCATGCGCGCGCGCAGCGGCAATGTGGTTTGCGGCTCTTCCGGCATACGGAACGCAAGTTGCGCCGCGCCCGTGCCATCGGTGACCGTGCCAGGAAGTTGGAAGTAGCGTTCGTCGAAACTCTCGTCGGCGCGGCCGAAAGCGTAGCCCTCCTGCTCTGGGAACGGGTTCGGATCGACCATGAGCCGGCCTTCCGCCTCGACGGCCAGCCCTGAGCCCGGCGCGCCATAGAGGAAGTCCGCCTGGACGTTGATCGGCCGCGACTGGCCGCGGCGCAGCACCTCTTCGCTCGCCTCGATCTGCACGCGCAGACGCTCAGGCACGAAATCTTCGACTGACCAGCTCACATAGCCGGCAGGCTCCTCCTGCCCGTCGACGATCAGCTGCGCGCTCCAGACGCCGCGCGGCGAAGATCGATCAAGGTCGATATTCTTGGCAATGGCGCCGCCGTCGACGGCTTCCGTCATGCGGATGCGCCGCGCTTCGGTGCCGTTCGGACGATAGACGACAAGCGTCGAAGGACGGTCGGCGATGGCGCGACCGACCTGGTCGCGGATCAGGCCGATCAGGCGGACGCGTTCGCCCGGCCGGTAGATGCCGCGCTCGGTGTAGAGATACGCATCGACATCGCCCGGTGCGCGCCGTCCATCGACGCCGCGATCGGATAGATCGAGTCCGGGCCGCTGCAGATCGAGCGCTGCGAAGTCGCCTTCGGCGCCATACGCCATGACGTAACGCGCGCGTGCGGGACCGTCGCCGTTCACGAGCGCTTCGTTGAAATGCACGCGGCCTTCGCTGTCGGTGCGGGTGCGCGCCAGTTCTTCGTTGTTTTGTGCGATAAGCGTCAGCGTCACGTTGCTCATCGGCCGCGCCGTACGCAACGAGCGCACGACGACATCGAGCCCGGTGGCGCCGGAGAAGCTTTGCAGCGCCATATCGGTGTACATGATCCAGCGATAGGCGGAGGCGCGAGATTCGGTCTCGCTCTCGCCGCGCTGACCTGCGCCCGGCGAGGCGTCGCGCACTTTGACCACATAAGCGCCCGGCCGCAGCTCGCGCAGCGCTGCCCCCAGCGCAAACACTGTCGTCACCGCGTCGTTGCGGACGCGGGTGTCGACATCGATTTCGCCTTTATAAACCGAGACGCCGACGTCTTCGGCGGCGCTGTTGAAGCTCCAATAATTCCAGCCGCCTTCCTCGTTGACTTCTCCAGGATCGACTGAATGCTGCGACAGAATGCGATCCGGCACGCGCAGCACTTCGACTTCGAGCCGCGACACGTTCACGGTTTCGATGGCGATGCCGTCAGCTTCCGAGCGCGGCAGGATGACGCCGCCGCCAGCAAAGCCGACATAGGCCGGGCGATCGCCGAAGGTGAGCGTGAAGGTTTCATCGTATTCGGTGCGGTCGCCGGTCTGCGACGGCAGGCCCTGGCGGATCGTCACCTGGCGCTCCGGTTCGAGCGGCAGGCCGCCCAGGCATAGGAGACTGCCTGATACGTCGACTTGGAACGGCGCCGCGGGATCGAGCACGATATAGTCGGCGAAATTCACCGACGGATCGGTGGAAAGATTTTGCGAGAATTCGAGACAAGCGCGCGGCTCAGGCCGATCCGTCTCTGCACGCAGGCGCACGAACGCCATGCCGTCGACGTGGGGCAGCCCAGCGCGCGGCGCGTTCGCATCGCGCGCGCGCTCGCCGCCGCCGATCGACCCTAACTGCGCGAACTCGAATGCAGGCGCGCCAAGCGACACTCGTCCCAGCACCGCCCCGCCCCAGAGGCCGACGAGCAGCGCGATCGATGTCGCCATCACCGTGTTGCGGTTCGCCACCGCCCAGTCGCGCGCCGGCGCAACCCACGACCAATTCCACTTGCGCGGATCCATGCGCTCCGCGAGCGCTTTCCAGTTCGTGGCCATGTCAGCGCGTCTCCCATCCCGCCTGGGGCGTTCGGCATCATGCTTGCCCGAGGCTCGCGCGGGGAACAAGCCACCATTAAATTCCGGCAAAGTTTGGTCTGGCGCTGCTGTTGCTCGCCGGACGGCGGCGTGTTTCAACAGCCTCCAAGAAAAAATGACGCTGACGGCGCCTTCGCCGCCAAGCGCGGGAGGATCTCTTGATGAGCGACGGCGCCAAGCCGGCCTTTCCGGCCATGTCGATCGAGCAGGCGCACAAGATGCTCACCGCGCCGGGCACGATGCTGGAAGTCGGCGAGGAAGAGGTGCGCGGCATCCGGATGAAAGTCTGGAAGGCGGCGCCCCCGACGCTGCGTGAGGTCTACGCCCTCGGCGCCCTGTTCGGCGCCCGCGACCACCTGGTGTTCGAGAACGAGCGCGCCACCGTCGCCGCCTTCCAGGCGGCGGCCAACAAGTTCGCGCATCAGCTCGTCGCCGACGGGGTCAAGCCCGGCGACCGCGTCGCCATCATCATGCGCAACCTGCCCGAATGGCCGGTGGCGTTCTGGGGCGGGGTGCTGGCCGGGGCGATCGTCACCCCATTGAACGCTTGGTGGACGGGCGCCGAACTGGAGTACGGGCTCAACAATTCCGGCGCTTCGCTCGCGATCGTCGATGTCGAGCGCTACGAGCGGCTGCGCGAGCATATCGATAAGTGTCCGGCGCTGCGCAAAATCTATGTCTCGCGTTCGCGCGAAGAGATCGCCGATCCGAGGGTGGCTCGGCTGGAAAGTATAATCGGCGCGACCAATGACTGGGCCGCGTTGCCGGCGGCATCGCCGCCGGACCTGCCAGCCAAGCCCGATGACGACGTGACGATCTTCTATACCTCCGGCACCACCGGCAGCCCGAAGGGCGCGGTGATTTCGCACCGCAACATCATCTCCAACATGTTCAACTCTGCCTCCGCCCAGGCCCGCGCTTTCCTGCGCCGCGGCGAAGCGCCTCCTGCGCCCGATCCGACCGCGCCGCAGAAGACCTTCCTGATTTCGGTGCCGTTCTTCCACGCCACCGGCTGCTTTGCGATCATGATCCCGTCGCTGATGTCGGGCGGTAAGATCGTCATGCAGCGACGTTGGGATTGCGATCAGGCGCTGCCGCTGATGGAACGCGAACGGGTCACGCATTTCGGTGGCGTGCCGACGATTGCCTGGCAGGTGCTCGAACACCCTGATGTCGACAAGTACGACCTCTCGTCGGTCGAAGGCGTGGCCTATGGCGGCGCGCCGGCTGCGCCAGAACTGGTCAAGCGCATCAAGGCGCGCTTCCCGACCGCGCAACCCAGCCAAGGCTGGGGCATGACCGAGACCTCGGCGACCGCAACCTCCAACGGCGCGGAGGACTATATGCGCAAGCCCGCCAGCTGCGGCGTGCCGGCGGCGACCGGCGAGGCAAAGATCGTGTCGCTGGAAGGCCAGGAACTCCCGCGCGGCGAAGTCGGCGAGCTTTGGTACAAGGGACCGATCGTCGTGCGCGGCTATTGGCAGAACGAGAAGGCCACGGCCGAGACGTTCGTCGACGGCTGGGTGAAGACCGGCGATCTCGCCAAGATCGACGACGAAGGCTTCATCTACATCGTCGATCGCGCCAAGGACATGCTGATCCGCGGCGGCGAGAACATCTACTGCGTCGAAGTCGAGAACGCGCTCTACGATCATCCCGCCGTCATGGACGCCGCCGTCATCGGCAGGCCGCATGTGCAGCTCGGCGAAGAGCCGCTAGCGGTCGTCCATCTCAAGCCGGGTAAGTCGGCAAGCGTCGAAGAATTGCGCCATCACGTCGCGCAAAAGATCGCCGCGTTCAAAGTGCCGGTCGACGTGATCTTCTGGCCCGAAACGCTGCCGCGGAACGCCAACGGCAAGATTGTCAAGACTGAGTTGAAAAAGCGGATCGAGAACCCGGAGTTCTGATCGCACTTGAAATACCTCGGGCGAAGCGCAAGCTGAAGCGCGAGGAGCGAGGCCATGACCAAGATCGTCTATGAGATCGTCCGTCACGACGGCGGCTGGGCCTTCAAATTGGGCGACACCATCTCGGCCACGTATCCGAACCACGACGCGGCGTATAACGCCGCCAGACGCGTCGCCCAGGAACAGATGCGGCCGGGCGAAACCGCCGGCATCTCCTGGGAAGACGCACGCGGCCGCTGGCACGACGAAATCTCGCCGGGCGACGATCGGCCGGACGTGGACATCGTCGACAAGGACTGAGCGCGCCGATGGCGTGGCTCGGCGGGCTCGTCGCGCTCCTGCTCATCGCCGGGTGCGCCTTCACCGTCTGGCTCTACCTGGTCGGGCCATGGCGCGCGGTTGACATGAGTGTGCGCGCACCGGCGCCGCAACCAGAACTCACGACCGATGCGAACACGTGGCGCAACCAACGCCCCGCGGTGCTCGAAACATTCGAGCTCGAAGTTTATGGCGAGATGCCTGCGCCCATTGCTCCTGTGGTGGCGCGAAAAGAGCAGATTGACGCGGTTCGCGCCGGCGGCATCGAGCGCGTCGAACAATGGCGTGTCGAGCTTGGCGTGGCCGGCCATTTTCACATGGCGATTACGCGCCCGCCCGGCGACGCGCCGGCGCCTGTGATCGTTGTTCTGAATTTTGCCGGCAACCAAGCCGCCTTCCCCAATCGTCCGCGCGCGATCGAAGGCCCCGCCGGCTATATCCAATGGTTCTGCAAGTACGACGTGCTCGATCCGATCCTCGAGCGCGTGTTCGGCCGCTGGATCAACGGCCCGCCGCTCGAGCAGATCGCTGCGCGCGGCTATGCAATCGCGCTCGTTTATCCTGGCGACATCGTCCCCGACCGCGAAGCGGAAGCGCGCGCGGCGCTGGCGCGCTTTGCGCCTGCCGACACAGGCGCGCTGATGGCATGGGCATGGACGGCATCGCGCGCCTACGATGCGCTCGCCGCGGATTCGCGTTTCGATGCACAGCGCATCGCCCTTTGGGGCCAATCGCGACAGGGTAAAGCGGCGTTGCTCGCCGGCGCGTACGACGAACGCTTCGCCGCGATCGTCGCGCTGCAGACCGGCCGCGGCGGCGATGCGCCGACGCGCGCTTTCGCAGGCGAGACCATTGCACAGATGCTGCGCGCCTACCCGCACTGGTTTGCCCCGCGCTTCGCCGCCCAGGCGCCCTCTATCGAACAACACCACCTGCTCGCGCTCATCGCTCCGCGCCCGCTGCTGCTCGGCCACGCCAAGCGCGATACGTGGTCCGACCCTGTCGGCGCCCGCGCCGTGCGCGAAGCTGCGGCGCCGGTGTTCGCTGCGCTCGGCGCGGAGGCGCCGGCGCACTTCATCCGCGACGGCGGCCACGGAATCCGTTCGCGCGATTGGCGGGAGACGCTGAATTTCCTCGACGCGCGGCTTCGTGGCTGAATAGGTGAGCGCAGGGAGAGCAGCGTGGAAGATTTCCGTAAGTGGGCGGTGCACGCCGCCGAGTGGGGCGTGGACTATCGCGCGCGGCTGCGCGACTTGCCGGTGCGCCCGCCGGTGCAGCCGGGCGAGATCGCCGCTAAGATCGCGCCGTCGCCGCCGGACGCGCCCGAACCGTTCGAGACGATCTTCGCCGACTTCGAGCGCGACATCGCGCCGGGCATGACGCATTGGCAGCATCCGCGGTTCTTCGCTTACTTTCCATCCAATTCCGCCCCGGCCTCGGTTGTCGCTGAGCACGTCGTCAACGCGCTCGCCGCGCAATGCATGCTTTGGCAGACATCGCCCGCCGCTACTGAACTCGAAACGGTCATGATGGACTGGATGCGCCAAGCTCTGGGCCTACCCGACAGCTTCACCGGCGTGATCCAGGATACGGCGACAACGACGACGCTCATCGCCGCGCTCATTATGCGCGAACGCGCGCTTCAATGGCGGGGCAACACTGAAGGCCTTTCGGGCGCGCCGCGCTTGCGCGTCTATTGCTCAGCGGAAGCACACTCCTCGATCGACCGCGCCGTCTGGTTCTCCGGCATCGGCGCCGACAACCTCGTGCGCATACCGATCAAGGGCCCAAAGCGCGGCGCCGATGCCGGAGCGCTCGATGCGCTGATCCGCGCCGATGTCGCCGCCGGACATAAGCCTGCCGGCGTCATCATCAATGTCGGCGCGACTGGCGCCGGCGCTGTCGATCCGGTGGCGGACTTGGTGCGTGTTGCGAAGGCGCACGATCTTTACACCCATGTCGACGCCGCCTGGGCGGGTTCGGCTATGATCTGCCCGGAGTTGCGCGCCGGCTGGGTCGGCGTCGAAGACACCGACAGTATCGTCGTCAACGCCCACAAATGGCTGGGCGCGCAGTTCGATTGCGCGTTGCATTTCGTCCGCGATCCCGCGCCGCTGTTGCGGACTTTGGCGATGCGCCCCGACTACCTCGTGACGCCAGGCCACGACGAGATCGTCAATTACAGCGAATGGTCGATCCCCTTAGGCCGGCGCTTCCGCGCGCTGAAGCTCTGGTTCGTGTTGCGCGCGTACGGGCTCGAGGGGTTGCGCACGATGATCCGCAACCACATCGCCTGGTCGCGCGCGCTGTGTGAGCGGCTGCGCGCCGCGCGTGATTTCCAGATCGTCACTGAACCGTCGTACTCGCTGTTTTCATTCCGCTACGCGCCAGCCGGCGCCGGCGATCTTGACGCCTTGAACCTCAGACTGGTCGAAGGCATCAACGCCGACGGCCGGATTTATCTCACGCAAACGCGGATCGATGGCCGTGTCGCCATCCGCTTCCAGGTCGGCCAGTTCGAAAGCACTGAAGCAGATGTGATGAGCGCCTACGACGTGATCACGGAGATCGCGGCGAAGCTTTGATCAAAGCGTCGCCAGCCAGTCGATCAGAATCCCCGTGGTCTCCTTCGGCGCTTCCTGCTGGGTCCAGTGGCCGATGCGCGGAATGAGGTGCGAGCCACGGTGATCGGACGCGTTCGCCGCCATGCGCTCGAACGCCGCCTCGGCGTTGCCGCCGAACATCTTCAGCACCAGATCGTTTTCGCCGACGATGAACAACGAGGGCTGATGCACCACGCGATCCGCGATCGTGCTCATATACTCGAAATCGCGGGTGTGGTTGCGATAGCGGTTGAGCGGGCCGCGGAAGCCGGAGTTCGTGAACTCGTTGGTGAAATAGTCGATATCGTCGTTCGTCATCCAAGCCGGGAACGGCTGTGGGTCCGGCAAGCCGTCGAGCAATGCGTCGCCGTGCTTCTTTTCGAGACCGCCCCAATAGCCGGCTGAATCGCCGCTGCCGGCGAAATAGAGTTTGCGCAAGCCGCCGCGCACATCGGCTTCGAACGCCGCTTCGGCGACGCCTTCGTCCTTGAAGTAGGCCTGATAGAAGAACTTGCCCTGGTCGGTGTACATCGCCTTGATCAGCTGATCGACCGACATCGGCGGCAGGCCGAACCACGGCACGCTCAATCCCGCGACCGCGCGCACTTGCTTTGGATGCAACACGGCTGTGTGCCAGACGATCGGCGCGCCCCAGTCATGGCCGATCAGCACCGCCGGTTTGCCGGGCGACAACCCGTCGACGACGCCCGCGACGTCCGCGGCGATCTCCTTAATGGCATAGGCTTCGACCGCGTGTGGTTTGTCGGACCCGCCATAGCCGCGCACATCGATTGCGCACGCGGTGAAGCCGGCGGCTGCAAGCGGCGCCATTTGATGGCGCCACGAATACCAGCTCTCCGGAAAACCGTGCACCATAACCACCAACGGGCCCTCGCCCTGCATTGCAACGCGGAGCTTGATCCCGTTGGTATCGATCATGCGGAATTCGGGCTTCATGGGGCGCCTCCTGCGTGAAGCTTAGCAGCAAAACGGCGCGCGCGAACGGGCGCCGCCGCGTCACGCCTCTTCGGCCTCGCCGATAATATCTTCCGCTTCCTTGTTGAGACCCCGGCCTTCGCGGCGCGGCACGGTGAATGGCGTCGGTTCGGGCGTCTGAGTGTTGTTGCGCCAGAGTCCGCGCCCGGCCTCGATCCCACCGGCCAGCTGCATTTCGAAGCGCTCGGCGTCGCGCTCGCGCACGTCCTCGAGCGTTTCGCCGATTTCGAGGTCGGAGAATCCGAGTTCGCGCAGCACCGCGCCGCTGAACATGATCGACGACTCGAACAATTCGCGCAGCTGATAGTCTACGCCCGCCTTCACCAGCCGCATCGAATGGCCGCGATCGAACGCACGAGCGAAAATCTTTGCGTGCGGAAACTCGGACTTCACCAGCGCGACAATGCGATCCGTCGTTTCCGGCTTATCGACGCAAACGAGCACAGCTTCCGCCGTGGCGGCGCCCGAAGCGCGCAACACATCGAGTCGCGTGCCATCGCCGTAATAGACCTTGAAGCCGAACCTCGCGGCGACCTGAATCATCTCCACATCGGTTTCGATCAGCGAAATATCGACGCCGCGCGCCAACAGCGATTGACTGACCACTTGGGCGAAGCGGCCGAAGCCGATGAAGAGCACGCGGCCATTGAGGTCACGCGCCTCTTCGACGCCCTCAAGCGATTCCACGGGCTTCGGCGCCAGGCGCCGCTGCGCCATCGCCACGAGCGGCGCGAGCGCCATGGAGAGAATGACAATCGCGGTCATGATCGAGGCGATGCGCGCATCGATGACGCCGACCGCGAGCGCGCCAGCGTACAGCACGAAGGCAAACTCGCCGCCCTGGGCAAAGAGCGCGGCACGCTGCAAAGCCTCGGCGTGATTGGCCTTGAAGGCGCGCGCGACCGCATAGACCGCGCCAGCCTGCGCGGCCATGAAGACAACGACGCCGAGCGCAATCGTCTGCCAATCTGCCAGCACCAGAGGCAGGTTGAGCGACATGCCGACGCTCATGAAGAAGAGTCCAAGCAGGATGCCGCGGAAGGGCTCGACGTCCGCCTCGAGCTGATGGCGGAAGGAGGACTCGGACAGCATGACGCCGGCGAGGAACGCGCCCATCGCCATCGAGAGTCCGCCCCATTCCATGAACAGCGCCGCCCCCAACACGACGAGCAGCGCCGCCGCCGTCATCACTTCGCGTGCGCCCGACCGCGCCAACAAACCGAACAGCGGGTTGAGCACCCAGCGGCCGAGCACGAAAACGGCTGCAACCGCCGCGATGGCGAGCCCCGCGCTCTGCCACCACGGTTGCGAGGATTCCACCGCGCCGCCGCTGAATGAGGCGAGCACGGCGACCAGCGCCAACAAAGGCACGATCGAGAGGTCTTCAAACAACAGGATCGCGACGGCCCGCTGTCCGGCGGGCGAAGCGCTTTCCCCCGCATCGTCGAGCATTTTCATGATCACCGCAGTCGATGAGAGCGCAAAGCCCATCGCTGCAATCAGCGCGACTTGCCAGCTCCATCCCCACACCATGCCGACGCCCGTGACAATTGCGGCGCACGCAGCGACGTGGGCGAGGCCCAGGCCGAAAATGTCGCGCCGCAGCGCCCACAATTTCGCCGGCCGCATTTCGAGGCCGATCAGAAACAGGAACATGACGACGCCGAATTCGGCGACGTGGAGGATCGCCTGAGGATCGTTGACGACGCGCAATCCGTGCGGGCCGATGGCGAGACCCGCGGCGAGGTAGCCAAGCACCGAGCCCAGGCCGAGCCGCAAAAAGATCGGCGCGGCCACTACGCCTACGGCCAAGAGCGCGACAGCTTGCTCCAGCCCCAATCCACCGTCGGCCACAGCTTCACCGGCCATGTGCGAACCTTTTCAATGAGAAGCATTCCATGTGGCGCCGTCGGAGCCGGCTTTGAACCCCCTCGACGGCGCTCGAATCATTTATGTTGACCCCTTCCCCTTCTTCGGAGCGCGCCATGATCGAGAACACGAAGCTGACCGCGCTTGTCGCCTCGCGCATCTGCCACGACATGGTCGAGCCGATGAGCGCGATCATCCAGGGTCTCGAGATGATCAAGGATGGCGACGGCAAGGCCGATCCCGATGCGCTTTCTCTGCTGGATCACGGCGTCGGCAAAGCTTGGGCGAAGCTCGAATTCTTCCGCTTCGCCATGGCCGGCGCGATGGCCGAGGGCGACAGCGAATTGGAAGAAGGGCGCGCGGTCGCGATCAAGCTCTACAGCGTGCTGAAGCCCGAACTGGTGTGGAGCGCCCCGGCCGTTGCGATGCCGCGGCCGGCGGTGCGGGTCATCGTCAATTTGTTGCTGATCGCCAACGAATGTCTGCCGCGCGGCGGCAAAGTCGAGATTACGGCGGCGAAACAAGGCTATGCCGGGGAGATCGTCGTCACCGCCACCGGCCCGCGCGCAAAGCTGAAGGAGGCGACGGCGGCGGCGCTGCGCGGCGAAGGCGACGAACTCACGGGCCACACCATCCAGCCGACGTTGACCGGACTGCTGGCGCGCCAGGGCGGCGTCGAACTTTCCGCTCGCGAAACGCCGGGCGATCCAGAAGGCAAGATCGAACTAATCGCGCGCTCGGCGGCGTTCAAGCTCTAAACATCGCCTTAAGAATTGCGGCCGCAAGATTCCGTCGAATCCGGACGGAGCTTGATTCATGAGACGCTGCCTTGTCGTCGACGACAGCCGCGTGATCCGCAAGGTCGCGCGCCGCATTCTCGAAGACATGCGCTTCGAGATCGAAGAAGCGGCTGACGGGCTCGAAGCGCTGCAAGCCTGCAGGCGGCGCATGCCGGACGCCGTCCTGCTCGATTGGACGATGCCGGTGATGAGCGGCATCGATTTCCTGCGTCAGCTGCGCCAAGAACCAGGCGGCGACAAGCCGACTGTCGTGTTCTGCACCACCGAGAACGACGTCGAACGCATCTCGGAAGCGCTGAAGGCGGGCGCCGATGAATACATGATGAAGCCCTTCGACGGCGACATCCTCCACTCCAAGTTCGCCGAAGCGGGCCTGATCTGATGCTGAACGACGCCGAAGTCGCGCTGATCGCCCGCGAAGTGAAGGTTCGCTCGGGCGCGGTGCTGACCAAGGACATGGCCGGCGCCATCGCCATCCGCCTGCAGCCGCTGGCGCGGCGCGAAGGCTTCGCAAGCGTGCCGGAACTGGTCGGCGCGGCGCGCATCCGCGCCGATGGCGGCTTGTGGAACGCAATCGCCGACAATCTCGCGCAGAGCGATACGCGTTTCTTCCGCGACCGCTCGCAGTTCGAGAAACTCCGCACCGATCTCATTCCTGCGGCGCTCGCCAAGCGCGGGCACGAGCGCGTGCGGCTTTGGTCGGCGGGCTGCGCGACCGGCCAGGAAGCCTATTCCATCGCGATGATCGTCGATGAAATGCGCGGCCAGGGATTGAACCCGGCGGTCGAGATTGTTGCGACTGATCTTTCAGAACGTCTGCTCGATAAGGCGCGCGCAGGCCTTTACACCCAGTTCGAAGTCCAGCGCGGTCTGCCGATCCGCAAGCTGATCTCTTATTTCGAAAAGGCCGGCGATCTGTGGCGCATTTCCGATCGTCTGCGCGCGGGCGTGCGGTTCGAGAATTTCAATCTGATGAAGCATCCGGGCCAGCTGGGGCAGTTTGACATCATCGTGCTCGCGCACGTGTTGCCCTCGTTCGACCACGAGACTCGCGTCGACCTGCTGCGGCGCGTCGCCGATGCGCTTTCGCCCGATGGCGTGCTCTTGCTGGGCGCTGGCGAGACGCTGCCGGAGGGCTGCGACAGCTTCGCACTCGAACACGGCGTGGCCCGCAGACCGCCGCACCAGCGCGTCGCGGCGGCTTAGGCATTAATCAGAGAAGCGATTACGCGCTAAGCGTCACGTGCGGCGAAAGCAGCACCGCGACCATGAAATACATCACAGTCACGACCACCAGGCTGAACAGGTATTTTTGCGCTTTCATACGTCACCACCAACGGGAACGTACTTAGCTGTTCCGAAGGAAAGCGAAGGTGACGCTCGTCACGCTTCCCAGCGGGTGCGGCTAGCGCAGGAACAGGACTGCTGAGAACCACACGAAGCAGCCCATGAGCGAGCCGACAATGCCGGCGGCGATGCGCCCCTTCTTCCAAAAGACTGCGACTCCCAAGACGCCGCCGATGATGAGGCCGGGCCAACCGGCCATCAGGGCGATCGCGATCCACTCGAACCAGGTGAACTCAATCGAGATGTCTGACATGGGCGCACGACCAACGCGGCTAGAATCCGTAAGCCGCCTTCATTTCCGGCTCCTTCGCCGCGACAAGGCGCGCCAGGTCGACAATGACTTTGGCCTGCTTCCAGGTGGCGTCGTCGAGCATTTTGCCGTCGACGAGCGCGACGCCCGTGCCGTCCGGCATGGCGTCGAGCATGCGCTTGGCGAGCTTCACTTCTTCGACGTCTGGCGTGAACACCCGTTTGGCGATGGCGATCTGCGAAGGGTGCAGTGTCCAGGCGCCGACGCAACCCATGAGATAGGCGTTGCGGAATTGCTGTTCGCAGGCGGCTTCGTCGGCGAAATCGCCGAACGGGCCGTACATGGGTTTCAGCCCATGCATCACGCACGCATCGACCATGCGGGCGAAAGTGTAGTGCCATAGATCCTGTTGGGCGGCCTCACGTGGTTGGCCTTCGACGGGATCACTGATCACTTTGTAGCCGGGATGTCCCCCGCCAACGCGGGTGGTCTTCATCTTGCGCGAGGCGGCGAGATCGGCCGGGCCGAGGCAGATGCCGTGCATGCGCGGGCTGGCGCCGGCGATGGCTTCGACATTGGCGACGCCTTGTGCGGTTTCGAGAATGGCGTGCAATAGGATCGGCCGCGTCACATTGTGCTTTGCTTCCAAGAGCGCAAGCAATTGGTCCATGTAGTGGATGTCCCACGGTCCCTCCACTTTCGGGACCATGATGACGTCGAGGTTATTGCCGATCTGACCGACCAGTTCGGTGACGTCGTCGAGATGCCAGGGCGAGTTGAGCGCGTTGATCCGACTCCAATAGCCCACGCCGGCTTTTGCGAAATCGAAGCTTTTGCCCATCTCGATGGCGCCAGCGCGCGCGGCGTCTTTCCCGTCGGCGGGGATGGCGTCTTCGAGATTGGCGAGGATGACGTCGACCTGTTTGGCCATGTCGCCGACGCGGCTGCGCAGCTTCTCGTTATGGGCCGGAACGAAATGGATCATGCGCTCGAGCCTGACCGGGAGGTCCCGGAGCGGCTGGGGCGCGCCGGAGGCGAGCGGAGCGAAGAACTGGCGAGGCGACTTCATTTTCCTCCCCCGTAAACGGGGGAGGAAAAGCGAGCGTCGCTCGCGACGGAGGGGGCGGGTTCGCACAAATTTTCCTCGTCGAGGCGCACCACCCCCTCAGTCACGCTTCGCGTGACAGCTCCCCCGTAAACGGGGGAGCAAAGCTGCTCGCGCTGGCCCATGTTCACGCTCCATTCGCGCCCGCAGCATGATCTGCGCCGCTGCCCTGCGCAATCGGGGTGAGCGCGGATGGGGCTTTACCTTGATGGAAGGCGCCGGGCGGGTATTGTCCGGCCCTCTTTTGGGTCCGGGCTAAAGCGTTTTGCGCACCTATCTCGATTTCGAAAAGTCTGTGGCCGAGGTCGAAGCCAAGATCGAGGAGCTGGCGGCTCTATCCGAGGCGTCGGGCTCCGAGGCTCTGGCGATGGGCGCGGAGCTGTCGCGGCTTAAGGTGAAGGCGGAAAAGCAGCTCGCCGACATCTATTCCAAGCTCGACGCCTGGCAGAAGACGCAAGTGGCCCGGCACCAGGACCGGCCGCGGTTTCGCGACTATGTTGGCGCGCTAGTGACGGATTTCGTCGAGCTCTCAGGTGACCGCTCCTACGGCGAGGACGCCGCTATCCTCGGCGGGACCGGCAAGTTCCTTGGCCGGCCGGTGCTGGTGATAGGTCACGAGAAAGGCCGCACCACAGCCGACCGCCTCAAGCACAACTTCGGCATGGCGCGACCGGAGGGGTATCGCAAAGCCGTTCGGCTGATGGATTTGGCCGACAAGTTCGCGCTGCCGGTGGTGAGCTTCGTCGACACGGCGGGCGCTTATCCGGGCATCGGCGCCGAAGAACGCGGGCAAGCCGAAGCGATTGCGCGTTCGACGGAGCGCTGCCTCACGCTGGGCGTGCCGATGGTGGCGGTGATTGCCGGCGAAGGCGGCTCGGGGGGCGCCATTGCGATTGCGGCGGCGAACAAGGTGCTGATGCTCGAGCACTCGATCTATTCGGTGATCAGCCCGGAAGGCGCCGCGTCCATTCTTTGGAAGGACGCCGCGCGCGCGAAGGACGCGGCGACGGCGATGAAAATTACGGCGCAGGATTTGATCGAACTGAGCGTGGTGGACTCCATCATCACGGAGCCCACCGGCGGCGCCCACCGCGAACCGGCGGCGGCAATCGCGTCGGTGGGCGCGGCGGTCGCGGAAGCGCTGGATGAACTCGCGCCGCTCTCCGGCGCCGACTTGCGCCTGCAACGGCGCGAGCGCTTCCTGGCGATCGGGCGGTTTGAGGAAGGCGCGGGACCAAGCGCGTAAAGCGTCATTCAGCTTGCGCTCAGATGAGCGGTAGTTGGATAATTGCACGGGTTCGCGGAGGTCATTCCCATGTCCGACGATCTTTCACGCCGCGCCGTAGCACTTGGCATTGGCGCGGGCGCACTGCTTCCCACAGGAGCTCTTGCGCAAGCACAGCAGACATATTCGCAGGATGAGATTCTCGCTGCGGCGCAGCGCTTCTTCGGCGCCGGCGCTGAAGGGCTGGCTACGGTTGTCGATCACGTGTTCGACGATCTGGGCCGGCCCAACGGCTACATCGAAGGCAACGAGGGCTCGGGCGCCATCGGCATCGGCTTGCGCTACGGCGACGGCTATCTGCGCATGAAGGGTCGCAGCGGCACGACGCGGGTGTATTGGCAGGGCCCGTCGATCGGCATCGACACCGGCGGCAATGCGGCGCGGGTTTTTACACTGACATACAACCTCCGCCGTCCGGACAGCATTTTCCATCGCTACCCGGGCGTCGACGGTTCGGCTTATTTCGTCGGCGGCGTGGGCGTGAACTATCAGCGGCGGGAGGACACGACGCTGGCGCCAATGCGGGCGGGCGTGGGTTTCAGGCTCGGCGCCAATATCGGCTACCTCGCCTATTCGCGGCGCCGGCGCATCAACCCGTTCTGATCGCGCGCGTGTGATCGCGGGGCCGCGTTTCTATCGAATCTGCGCCACAATCGTGTAGCGTGCTTTCGGTGCGGGAGGGACGCGATGACATTACGTTGGCTGGCTGCTGCGACGGCTCTGGTGTTTGTCGGCGCTGCCGGTGAAGCGCAGACGCAGCGCGCGAACAAGGAGAGCGCGGCCAGGCCGCCAGTCTGGCAGCGGCTCGAGCGCTTCCGCGATGATGCCGACTTCCTGCGCTATGTGCGCGAGATCCAGCGGCTGAATGGCCGCACGTTCTATCGCGGCGACGATGAGGCCGCCGCCGTCGCCGACGGCGCCGTACCGCCACCACCACCACCTCCTCCGCCGCCTCCACCCATGGCTGCCCCTTCGCCCAGCGCCCCCGGCGAACTCGGCGCGACGTTGAGCACTGATTCTTTGCTCAACGAGCTTCCACAGGCGCAGCCGAGCGACAGCGAAGCGTCCTCGATCACCAATGTCCAGACGCAAGGCGTGGATGAGGGTGGCATTGTCAAACGGGTTGGACGCTTCCTGATCGTGCTGCAGGACGGGCGCCTGTTCGTCGTCAACACGCGGCCTGGCGATACAGCGGGGCTCGCGCTCGCCAGCCGCACTAATGTCTATCGCAGTCCGAACCAGGACACTTGGTATGACGAGCTTCTGACCAGCGGCAACCGCATCCTGGTCGCGGGCTATTCGTATCGCGAACAGGCGTCGGAAATCACGGTGCTGACGATAGACGACGCAGGCCAGCTCACGCGCGAGGCGACCTATTACATCAGCTCAAACGACTATTACGATATCGAGAACTACGCAACGCGGCTGGTGAACGGCAATCTCGTCGTCTACACGCCGCTAGATATCGCCAACGTCAATCCGCGCGTGCGCATGCGTTGGCCGGTGGTGCGCCGCTGGCTGCGCGACGGCGAACATCGCGCCGAAACGACGGCTGGCCGCTCGCTGTTCGACGGCAATGACATCTACAAGCCCGTGCAACGGCTGATGCAGCCGATGGTGCATTCGGTCTCGGTATGTCCGCTCGGTGATCTCAGCGCCGGCGACGAACTCGATTGCCGCACCACCGCATTCGTCGGCGGCGGACAGCGCGAGTTCTTCGTCTCGACCTCCGACATCTATCTCTGGGTCACGCCGCAACAGTGGGACGCCGCCATCAATCGCGATTGCAGCCGGGCGGGCGCAGCTGCTGCGTCGTTGCCGGCGACCGTCTTCCAGGTGCCGCTCTCGGGCGACACGCCGCGGGCGATCCATGCGCGAGGCCAGCCGACGAACCAGCTTGCTCTGGACGCCTCACCCGAGGAATTCCGGGCGCTGCTCACCTGGAACGTGGGTCCATGCGTTCAGAGCGGACCGGCTGAAGTGCGATATTTCCGGGCGCCGATGAGTGCATTCCGTGAAGCGCCGATCGAGGCGCGTCCGGGCTTCTTTACGCCTGCGCCGAGCCCCGGCGCGTCGCGCTACGAAGTGCGTTTCACTCGCACGCATGTCGTTTATGGCGGGCGCGAGGGCTGGAATTCCTATCCGCCGGAGCCGAACGCAACGCTCCCCTCCGCGCGCGTGATCGCGCTGCCGCTGGACCGGCCGGCGAACGCCGCGCAGGTTGAGGCGCCGCATAACGTGATCCGGCTCGAGCGCGCTGGCGACAATGCGGTGCTGACCGGCTATCGCACTGACCGCGGCCTGAGCGTGTCGTTGCTCGATCTCGGCGGAACGCCGCGCATCGCCAGCACGCAGGTGCTGCAAGGACGCTACGAATCGGAAGGCCGCAGCCATGCGTTCAACGCGCTGGTCGGCCCAGACGATTCCGGGCTGATGGGCCTGCCGACAGTGACGCGCACGTGGGAAGGCGGACGCTGGTGGTTCAGAAGCCGCGCGTCCGACGTGAGCTATCTCACCGTGTCCAGCGCCGGGCGTCTGGGCTGGGCCGGCCAGCTTCTCGCGCACCAGGATGCACAGCATCCGGAATATCGCTGCGAAGTGAGTTGTGTCGATTGGTACGGCAACACGCGCGCGCTGTTCATCGGCGAGCGTGTGTTCGGTCTTTCGGCAACCGAGTTGATCGAAGGTGCGTTGGTGAACGGCCGCATTCGCGAAACACGCCGGCTCAATCTTTCTGCGCCCGCGCCGCGAAGCTGATCACAGCTTAGTGCGCGGGGCGCACGCGCGATCACGCGCCTGTGCGTCGCGACACGAGCGCCCGATGCTAGCGTCGACGCGGGAGGATTGGTCATGCGCGGGATCTGCGTTCTGGTCACCGTTCTGGTTGCGTCGTGCCTCGCGTGGTCAGCGCAGGGGCAAACACGGACTCGATCGGTGGATCCGCCCGTCTGGCGCACGATTTCGCTGTTTTCAAGCGAGGCTGAGTTTCTGAATTATCTGCGCGATGTCCGCGCCGCCCAGCGGCGCGCCCGCGGCGTGACGCCCGGCAAACAGCAGGCGGAGGATTGTCCGCCGGAGCTTTATCCGTGCGAGAATGGCAATGACGGCGCCGATGAAGCGATCATGGTCACCGGCTCGCGCATTCCTTCTCCAGCGCGCGCGGCGGCCGCGCCGCAGGCCACCTCCATCACCAACGTTCAGAACGCAGGCGTCGACGAGGGAGACATCGTCAAACTGTACGGGCGTTTTCTCATCGTGCTGCAAGACGGGCGATTGTTCTCGGTCGACACCGGTGAGGGCGCCGGTGAAATGCGGCTGGTCGATCGCGTCAACGTCTATCGCCGCAGGAATGCGGGCGTCTGGTACGATGAGATTCTGATCAGCGACAACCGCGTTGTCGTCACCGGCTACAATTACAGCGAAAACGCAACGGAGTTCTCCGTCTTCTCGATCGGGCGCGATGGCCGCTTTACGCGCGAGACCGTCTATTTCCTGTCGTCCAACGACTATTACGACAACGAGAATTACGCGACCCGACTCGTCAACGGCAACCTCGTCATCTACACGCCCCTCTTCGTCGGCGAGCTCAGCCCAGATGCGCGGCCGCAATGGCCGCTGGTGCGGCGCTGGCTAAGCGAGGACGAACATCGAGCCACTTCGACGCGCGGGCGCAACCTATTCGACGCCACCAACATCCACCGGCCTATCCAGGCGACTTACGACCCGGTCGTGCACACGATTTCGGTTTGCCCGCTCGGCACGCCGCGCGGCGGCGATGAACTGGAGTGCGACAGCACGGCAATCGTGGCGCCGCCGGCGCGCGAGTTCTATGTTTCGACCGAGCACATCTATCTCTGGACGTGGCCGGTCCATAACCAGCTCTATGCTCGCGTCGATGTTCTGGACTGCGAGGCGCGCCGGAGCGACCCCTTCGAACGCGCGATGCCCGCCGCGCTCTTCCAGATTCCGCTCGCGCAGGGCCAGATGCGCGCGCAATTCGTACGCGGCCAGCCCTACGACCAGCTGAGCATGGACGCGAACGGGCGCGAGTTCCGCGCGCTCTCGGTGTGGCACGACGCGCGCTGCCCCGTCGCGCCGCGCGAATACGAGTATGACGAGGAGGTAGACGAGGGCAGCCTGCCGCTCCGCTATGTGAGCCTGCCGCTTTCAGGCTTCAGCACGACGCCGTTTGCACTGGCGCGGTCCCACTACACGCCCCTGCCGAGCGTCGGCGCCGCACTTGAGAACCGCTTCACCGATACTCACCTGGTGTACGCGGGCCGCAGTACTTGGAGTTCATACGCACCGTCGCCCGATAGCGACGTCACGCTGGACAGCCGCGTCGTCGCCGTGCCGACTCGCAATCCGCGCGCCGCGACAATTGTTACAGCGCCGCACAGCGCATTGCGCGTCGAACGCGTGGGCGACAATGTCATCGTCACTGGCTATCGCGATTGGCGCGGGCTCAATATCTCCCTCGTGAACCTCAGCGGCCGGCCGCGCATCAGCTCCAGCGTATTCCTGGCTGAGCGCTATGAATCGGAGGGACGCAGCCATGCGTTTAATGCAGCGATCGATCCGGACGGGTCAGGATTGATGGGCTTGCCGACAGTGATGCGGCGCGCGCAGAGCGGGCGCTGGTGGTGGCGCAGCGCGGCATCCGATGTGAGCTACGTGGCGCTCGACGCCCGCGGCGATCTCAGCTCGGTTGGAGCGCTGCGCGGCGCCAGCCCAAGGAATTCCGCCTACCAGTGCGAGGTGTCGTGCATCGACTGGTACGGCAACACGCGCGCCCTGTTCATCGCCAGCCGCGTGTTTGCATTGGCCGGCACCGAGTTGATCGAAGGCCGCATCACGGAGGACGGCATCGCGGATCTGGCGCGCGTGAATCTGACCGATCCAGTTCCTGGCGCTCGTTCGTAACTATTCTGCGGCCTTGGCGGCGTCGCGCGCTTTTTTGGCGGCCTGTTCGCGTTCGTGGCGTTCGCGAAACTCTTCGGCGAACGCGGAGGCTAGAATGCCGGTTGGCATGGCGACGATGCCGACGCCAGCGATGGCCACGAGCGCGGCGGCGATCCGGCCTCCGGCCGTTTCGGGATAGACATCGCCATAGCCGACCGTCGTTAATGTCACGACAGCCCACCACATCGAGCGGGCAATCGAGCCGAACTCGTCCGGCTTGCTCGGTCCTTCGATGAAGTAGAGCATCATCGCTGCGACATAGAGTTGAGCCGCGGCGACGCAAAGCGCCGCCACCAACGGCGCCCAGGCGCGCCTCACTGCGGCGCCGACGATGGCGAAGGCTGGAATGTAACGCGCCAGCTTGAACAGCCGAAACAGCCTCATCGCGCGCAGCGCCGGAAACCAGTACCCGGTGGCGTCCGGGAAGAACACCATGGCGACGAGTTCGGGCAGAAACGCCAGAACGTCGGCGATCGTCACCGGCTGCACGAGGAATCGCAGCCGCCCGAGGACGCCCTTGTGCAGCGGGTTCTCGCCTTCCGACCAAAACCGCAACGCAAACTCGACGGCGAATATCCAAACGACGGCGAAATTGATCCACTGCACCGTCGGGAGCACCCAGGCGGGCATATTGGAATCGTCGCGCACCGCTTCGGTTTCGAGGGCGAGCGAGAGAAGGCTCAGGATGACGAGGAAGATGATCGTGCCGGAGAAGAAATTGATCCCGCCCGGCTGATCCGGCTCGAGCCAGTCGTGAACGTACGCCTTAATCGTGTCGTGCTTGCGCGTGATCAAAGGCACCGCAACTCTCCCGCCGAGCGCACCTAGTAGAGCGGCGCGGCGGGCAGAGACAAGCAGGCTCGCGGCGTCAGACGCGTTCGTGGCGCTTTTGCTGCTCGCCCGGTGCATAGGCCGGCGGTTCCGGAAACGCGTCGTGCACGCCGACGCGATAGCGATAGGCGAGCTCGCCGCCCTTCCAGCCAGTATAGAGCAGGATTACGCTCACCAGCGCCGAAAGTGTCACGCCCCATGGCATCACAGCTTCCTCCGCGCCCTGATTGACGCGCATAAGCCATGAGGCGGCGGCAAGCGCCACGGTAATGAGGTTTCCGATCATGTGACGCCATGCGTCGCGGATCTGGCGAACGCGCGGCTCGCCGAAGAAATCGGTGAAGCCTGCGAGCGCAGCGACGAGCGCGGTGACGACGCCGGCGCCGACGAGCCATACCGAGGCGGTGGCCCAGCCAGTTACACCGGTCGTCAGAAAGACGATATCGGTGACGAGTGTGCTGACAAGGAACGCAACTGGGAACAAGACCAGGATAGGATGGATGGGATGGCCGCCGATCTTGGCGGTGCTTCTGGGATTGGTGTCGGGCATGGACGAATCTCCGGTTCACGGAGAACGTCTGCGCGCGGCGGCCGTTCCGGATTAGCTCGGCGTTGAGAGCTTGAGCCCTGCGATCCCAACCACGATCAGCGCAATGCAGCCGAGGCGCACGAGGTTCGCGCTTTCTTGGAACAACATCATGCCGAGCAAGGCTGCCCCAACCGCGCCGATGCCCGTCCACACCGCGTAGGCCGTGCCGATGGGCAGATCGCGCGCGGCCTGCGCCAAGAGCCACATGCTGATGGTCATGGCGGCGATGGTGACCGCCGACGCGACCGGCTTGGTGAAGCCTTCGGCGTACTTGAGGCCGATGGCCCAGACGATCTCGAACAGGCCGGCGGCGGCCAGCATAATCCAGGCTTGCATGAACGACTCCTGCGCGCGTCAGCGCTTCGTATAGGGGGCCGTCCCCAATGATTGAAAGCGCGAGGCCGTCCTCGCGCGGGCGATATGGGACCACGGGTAAGCTCTTGCCAAGAGCGCGAGCGCGTGCGGTGATCGCCCGATGCGGGGTTTGGTTCTCGTCCTTTCGCTACTCGTGAGCGCCTGCGCCACCGCGACCGCGCCGATCAATGCGCCACTGAGTGGAGAGCGCGCGGACGTCGCGAGCCGCGCACCAGTAGGCGACGATCTCATTGTCCTAGCGCTCTCGGGCGGCGGGTCGCGCGCGGCTTCGTTTCATTTGGGCGTGCTGCAGCAATTGCGCGCGACGCCGGGCCGCGATGGACGGCCGCTCACCGAACACATTGCTCTGATCACGTCTGTGTCAGGCGGATCGGTGCTCGCAGCCTACTACGGTTTGCACGGCGACGAAGGCCTCGACGGGTTCGATGACGCCTATCTTGCGCGGCGATGGCGCGTGCGCGGACCGGGCTCGCCGTTCGGGATCGCCGGCGCGCTCCGCGGCGGCATGAACGGGCCGAGTCAGCTCTCCGCCTGGCTTTCGGACAACATCTATGGCGACGCGACGATGGGCGAGACCGGAGAAGGTCCGCGCGTAATCATCAATGCGACCGATCTCTACAATTCGACGCCGTTCGCGTTCACGCAATTCTTCTTCGACGGGCTCTGCAGCGACGTACGCCAAGTGCGCGTGGCGGACGCAGTCGCTGCTTCGATGGCCGTACCGGTGGCGTTCCGCCCAGTCCTGGTGGAGAGTTATCCGTCACGGTGCAACGGGCCGCCGGATTGGGTCCCGCGCGTCCTGGCTCATCGCGATACACCGGTGAACGTGCAGCAGACGGCGTACGCGTTCCTGAACTATCGCGGCGATACGCGCGCGGCGCAGCGTTACCTGCACTTGAGCGACGGCGGCGTCGCCGACAATTTGGGGCTGCTGAGCCTGCACGTGATGCGCGCAGCGGAAGAACCGCCCTCGCCGCTGACGGCGCGCGAGGCGCTGCAGGCGCGGCGGGTGCTGTTTCTGGTGGTCAATGCAGAATACATCCGGCCGCGCACGTTTCAGCAGAACGGCACGGACGCAATCGGCATGAGCGAAATGCTCTACGCACCGCTCGATGTATCGACGGAAGTCGCCAAGCGCGCGTCGATCGATGTGTGGCGCGCGAGTCTGCCGGCCTACGAGCAGGACCTGCGCGAATGGCGCTGCGCATTGCCGGAAGATGTGCTGCGCGCAAACTGGCGCTGCGATGAGATCAGCTTGAGCATGGACGTGATCAGCTTCCGCGATATGGCGCCGGAAGAGTACGAGTCGCTGTTCGATACGGCAACCGAGCTATCACTGCCGCGCGAAACGGTGAACGCGCTGGTGGCGGCGGGACGTGGCGTGGTTCAGCGGAATGCAGCGGTGGAGCAGTTTCAGCGCTGACGGCCACCCTCAGGGTTTCTTCGTGCGTGTTTGTGTCTTCGTGGTTTTCTTTCACCACAAGGGCACAAGCTGCCGGCTGGAAGCCGGCGGTCCTCAAGAGTTTAACCCCGCAACGTCCCGCCCGTCGCCTTCATCACAGACGACACGATCTTGGCGCTGGCGGCTTCGATGTCGGCGTCGGTCAGCGTTCTTTCGCGCGGCTGCAACGTCACTTCGATCGCCAAGCTCTTCTTGCCAGGCGCCATGCGTTCGCCGCGGTAGACGTCGAACAGGTTGACGTCGGTGATGAGCTGCTTGTCTGCACCGATGGCGGCGCGGACGACATCCTGCGCGCTGACGCCATCATCAACGATGAAGGCGAAGTCTCGCGTTAACGGCTGAAGGTCGAGCTTCTCGAGCGGCGGCTTGGTGCGGGCTTTCGCACGCGGGGCAGGAATCGCATCGAGGAAAATTTCGAACGCAAGCGCCGGCGCATCGACGTCGATGGCTTTGAGCGCGCGCGGGTGGATTTCGCCGAAATAGGCGATCACTTTCGGGCCGAGCCTCAGCGCGCCGGTGCGGCCGGGGCGCCAATGGGCGGGCGCGTCGGTTCCGGTTTGCAGCGAGGCGACGGGGGCGCCGATGGCTTCGAGGATCGTGAGCACGTCGCGTTTCACGTCGAAGATGTCGGGCTGGGGTGCGGCGCGCCAGTGACGCGGCGGGCGCGCACGCCAGACGGCGGCGAGCGTGCGCTGTTGGCCGGCATCGCTGGTGTTCGCGTAAGCCGGCCCGGCTTCGAACAGGCGCGCATCGTCGAAGCCGCGGTCGGCGTTCCTCTGCGCCGCGACGAGGAGCTGCGGCAAAGCTGTGGGGCGCATGCAATCGAGATCGGAGGCGATCGGATTGGCGACAAGCATCTCTTCATCCCCGCCGCCAAACGCTTGCGCCTGCGCGCGCGAGCAGAAGCTCCAGGTGATGGCCTCGTTGTAGCCGAGCGACGCCGCCGCGCGCTTGGCGATGCGCGAGCGGCTTTCGCCGACGCTTGTTGGCGGCGGGCGGAAGCCCGGGGCGCGCGGGGGATCGAGCAACGGCATCTTGTCATAGCCCTCGATGCGCGCGACCTCTTCGACGAGATCGGCGGAACCTTCGACATCGCGCCGCCAGGTCGGCGGCTCGACAATGATGCGCTTGGAGCCATCCCCTTCCGCACTCGTCTCGAAACCGAGCGCCTTCAGCACAGCGCGCACGCGCGTGGGCTTGACGTCGATGCCGGCGAGCTGGCGCACGCGATCGGGATCGAAGAAAATCGCTTTCGGCGGAGCGGGCAGTTCGCCCGCGACCATGATCTCGCTGGGCTCGCCGCCGCAGAGATCGAGAATCACGCGGGTGGCGAGTTCGAGTCCAGGCACGACGAAGGCGGAATCGACGCCGCGCGCGAAGCGGTATTGCGCGTCGGTGACGAGGCCGAGCGCGCGGCCGGTCTGGTGGGTGGTGGTCGGATCGAACAGCGCGCATTCGACCAGAATGTCTGTCGTGGTTTCGCCGACGCCCGAATGTTCGCCGCCGATGACGCCGCCCAGGCCCAACACGCGTTCATCGTCGGCGATGACGCACATCTGCGGCGTCACGTTGTAGACGTTGCCGTTGAGCGCCTTGAAGCTTTCACCATCTTTGCCCATGCGGGCGCGGACGACGCCGTTGAGCTTCGCCGCGTCATAGACGTGCAGCGGGCGCGAGCGGTCATGGGTAATGAGGTTGGTGATATCGACCAACGCGCTGATCGGCTTTTGGCCGATGGCGCGCAGGCGCTGTTGCAGCCACGCCGGCGACGGGCCGTTTTTGACGCCGCGGATGAAGCGGCCGGCGAACATCGGACATGCGAGTGTGTCTTCGGTCGCCACTTGTTGCGGCGACTTGTAGCGGGCGGGCACGGGCAGGATCGGCTTCGTCGTTTGCTTGCCGATGCCGGCGGCGGCGAGATCGCGGGCGATGCCGACCACGCCCAGCCAATCGGGGCGATTCGGCGTGACTTCGATGTCGATCACCGGATCGTTCAGGCCGAGCGCTTCGGCGAGCGGCGTGCCGACCTTGAGCTCGGGATCGAGTTCGAAAATGCCGTCGGCGTCGGTGTCGAGTTCAAGCTCGGCGCCGGAGCAGAGCATGCCGTTGGAAACAACGCCGCGCACGGGACGCGCTTCGAGCGTGATGCCGGAGCCGGGAATGTACGTGCCAATCGGCGCGAAAGCGGTGACGAGACCCGCGCGCGCGTTCGGCGCGCCGCAGACGATCTCGAGTTGGCCGAGCGCGGTTTCGACTTGGCAGACTTGCAGCTTGTCGGCGTTGGGGTGCTTCGCGGCGCTGATGATGCGCGCGACAGTGAAGGGCGCGAGCTTTTCGCCCGCGTTCTCGACGGATTCCACTTCAAGACCCGTCATGGTCATGGTTTCGACGATCGCGTCGATGCTCGCATCGGTCGCGAGATGCTCTTTGAGCCAGGAGAGCGTGAATTTCATGGCGCGCTCGTGCAGAAGAAAGGCTCAGGTGCAAAGTCGACGTTGCGTGCGCCGTCGCCTTGGCGCGAAGCAGGCGGCACCTGATCGAAGCGAACGAACGCGACAAGGGTATCGCGCGGCCCGACACGATGTACCTCGTCGCCGGCGTCTGGCGGCCGGTTGGCGCCCAGGTAGCCTTCCGAAGTTGGCCAATCGTCGGCGCTGATACAGAGCGTGCGATCAGTCAGCGACCTGAATTGAACCAGGAAGCGGCGGTCGGCAGTGCTCGCCATCGTCGTCACGGTGAAGTCAACATCGCGTGCTGGCACCCGGGCGGGCGCCGGGTCCGATGGCGAACAAGCCGCAAGCACAACGAAGGCAGTCGCCGCGAAAAAAAAGTGCGTGCGCATCACCCCACTCCTTGCGCCAAGCCGGGCAGCAGATACGGGCTGAAGCCGTAGTGCTTTAGCCAGCGTGTGTCGGCAGCGAAGAAGTCGCGGAGGTCGGGCATGCCGTATTTGAGCATGGCGAGGCGATCGATGCCCATGCCGAAGGCGTAGCCTTGGTATTTGTCGGGATCGATGCCGCAATTCTTGAGCACGTTCGGGTGCACCATGCCGCTGCCCAGAATTTCGAGCCAATCGTTGCCGGCGCCGATCTTGATCGTGCCGCCGGAGCGATCGCAGCCGACATCGACTTCCGCGCTCGGTTCGGTGAACGGGAAGTGGTGCGGGCGGAAACGCAAGCGCACGTCGTCGACTTCGAAATAGGCTTTGATCGCGGCGATCAGCACGCTCTTGAGATCCGCCATGCTCGTGGTCTCGTCGATGACCAGGCCTTCGATCTGGTGGAACATCGGCGTGTGGGTGGCGTCGGAATCTTTGCGGAAGGTGCGGCCCATGCAGATCATGCGGATGGGCGGCTTCTGCTTCAGCATAGTGCGCACTTGCACGGGGCTCGTGTGCGTGCGCAGCACCATCCGCTCACCGTCCTCGCCCTTTGCATCGAGGAAGAAGGTGTCCTGCGTCTCGCGCGCGGGATGATTCTTCGGGAAGTTGAGCGCGGTGAAGTTGTTGAAGTCGGTCTCGATGTCGGGGCCCTCTTCAACCGAAAAGCCCATCTCGCCGAAAATCTGCGCCAGCTCTTCCATCACCTGTGAGACAGGATGGATCGTGCCGAGGCGCGGGCGCACCGGCGGCAGCGTCACGTCCACCGCTTCGCTTTGCAGCTGACGATCGAGCGCGGCTTCGGCCAGCGTCGCCTTCTTGGTGACGATGGCTTCGGTGACTTTGTCCTTTAGCGCGTTGAGGGCTGCGCCGAACGTCTTGCGCTCGTCCGGGCCCATCGAGCCCAGATTTCTCATCAGCGCCGAGATCGAGCCCTGCTTGCCGAGCGCTTCCACCCGCAGCGCCTCGAGCGAGGTTTCGTCGTTCGCCGCATCTACGCGCGCGAGCAAATCGCGTTCGAGAGATTGGAGATCAGTATTGGCGGTCATGGCGCCGTCCTCTTTGCTCACCCGTTCACGGGGAGCTGTCAGACCGCGAAGCGGGCTGACTGAGGGGGCGGTGCTCCGCCGTGCTTGCAAGCATGCGCGGTTGCGCCCCCTCCGGCCGCTTCGCGGCCACCTCCCCCGCTTCACGGAGGAGGAAACCGCGGAGTGCTTACTTCAGTGCGGCTTGGGCTTGGGCGACAAGACCCTTGAAAGCCGCGGGCTCGTTCATGGCGATGTCGGCCATGACCTTGCGGTCCAGCTCGATGCCCGCCTTGGCGAGCCCGCTGATAAATCGAGAATAGGTGAGGCCCTCTTCCCGAACCGCCGCGTTGATGCGCTGGATCCAGAGAGCGCGGAAGGTGCGCTTCTTGTTCTTGCGATCGCGATAGGCGTAGAGCCCCGCCTTCTCGACAGCCGCGTTGGCGGTGCGGAACGTGTTCGAACGGCGGCCGTAATAGCCCTTCGCCTTTTTCAGAACTTTCTTGTGACGGGCGTGCGCTGTGACGCCCCCTTTGACGCGTGCCATTTGTGGTTACTCCGTCAGTCCAGACCGTAGGGAATCCAAAGCTTGACGCGCTTGGCGTCGGGCTCGGACAGCACCGAAGTGCCGCGGTTTTGACGGATGTACTTGCCCTTGTGGCTGATCAGGCGGTGGCGCTTGCCGGCGGGACCGGTCTTCACCTTGCCCGAAGCCGTGAGCTTGAAGCGCTTTTTCACGCCGCTCTTGGTCTTCAGTTTCGGCATTTCATCCTCCAGGGATCGAAGGCGTCCGAGGACGCCGAAAGGGCCGCCACGGCATGCCGTTCAGCCGGGCCGCCCACGAAAGGGCGGGCGTGTAGCATGGGGGTTCCGCCCTCGCAAGGCGAAGCTCAGGCCAGGACTATGTCCCAATCGAAGCCCAAGGCGCCGTCGGCGCCGGGTGCGCCGACGCGGGCGATGAGCTGACGGGCGGGGTCGCCCATGGCGCGGATGAGAAAGTCGGTCTCGTTGGCTGGCTCGTCAGGGAAATAGCTTTGGGTGGTGAGTTCGCGGCCGTTCGCCGTAAATTTCCAATGGATATGGGGCGTCCGCGCCGCATTCATCTCACGCACCAAATAGCCGCCCGGCTTGATCGTGGTGAAAGAGAAACGGCCGTCGCCGCCCGTTTGCGCCACGCCATACCCTTGGAAGTTCGGATCGAGCGGGTTCGGGTTAGAGGCGTCGAGCGTGTGAGCGTAGCGGCCGCCGGCATTGGCCTGCCAAAGTTGCACCGTTGCGCCTGAAAGCGGGTTGCCGTCCCGTCCCAGCACACGCCCGCGGACTTCGATCAACTGCCCGGCGGCGCGACCGGCGCGTCCCTCAAGACGGGTCAAGTCGACGTCACGCTCAACCTCGGTGTTCTCGGGAAAGAACGGACCCTCGGTCTCGGCAGGCGTGGCTGCGAATTGTTCGTCTGGATCAACTTCTGCGGCGCAAGCGGCGAGCGCACTTGCGCCCAGCAACTGCAGAACCCTGCGTCTCGATCGCATCACCATTTTCGCGACCCTCCCGATACCGCAGGCTGCGCCGCGTTCGGGTGGTTGTCAAAACGCCCAATTAGGCATGACAGAACTTGCAGTTAACGCCGGAACGAAACGCAAGTTAGTGCTTTCCATCCGTGCAGGGGACGCGGACGTGGACAAGAAGACGGTGGATCAGGACGGCCTCAATCACGAGGATTCGGCGCATAAGGCCGAGGAACTCATGGAACAGGCGGCCTATACGCCCGAGACCAAAGGCCGGTTGTGGCGACTCGAATGGGCGCAGGCGTTCCGAAAGCTGGCGGATGTTGGCAAGGCCAAGCCGGATCAGGACTGAGGCCGCTGGCGGGCGCTAGCCGATGAGCTAAGCTCTGGGCGTGGGGAGTGAGCAATGGTGCGCCAGCCGCAGGATTTGGCCGAGGCCAAACAGATTTTCATCGAAGAGAAGAACAAGGTCACCGCCTCGCTCTCGGCGATCGCCGGCTCGCGTTGGCTGCTGGCGATCCTGGCCACGTTTGCGATCGCCTTCGGCGCCCATCTCGCCTACGCGCCGGCGCGATTCCCCCCAATCGGCGGGCTCTCGCTCGTGGAATCCGGCCTGCCGCCCTCGCTCGATTTCGGCGTCGCCGGCGAACAGGCCCAGCAAGCGGCCGAAGCCGCGCGCAACAGCGAAGCGCGCACGCGCGCGGAAGAGTTCTTCGCTGAAAACCAAGACAAGATACCGCTCTTCAACGCGATCGGTTTCGGCCTCGCGCTCGTGCTGCTCATCGGCAACATGTGGATCATGACCAAGCGCCGCCGGGTGAGCCGGGGCTAGCCGCGCCGGAAGCCGAACCGATACGCTGGCCGCGGCACTTCGTTTTCGGGCCATTCATGCCATGCGCCGGGGCGCGCGACGGCAAACACTACCGCGCCTTGCGGCGTTTCCAGCGATTGGCCGAGCGTGAGTTCGCGCTCCGTACCCGAGACACTGGCGCGCACGACGAGGCGCCCGGCCCAGACGCAGGTCACGTTGCCGGGACAGCGGCTGTCTTCCTTCACCTCGAGCGGGCGCACAGTCAGGCCGTCGCCAAGGTCGGCCGTCTCGCCAATGCCTGCGCTGACGATGCCGGGCACGCGCAGTTCGCGCTCCAGATTGTCGAGATCGGCGCGTATCAGTTGAGCCAGTTCGGATTGAGGCTGCGCCGGCGGCGTCGCCGCGCACGCGGCCAGGGCGAGCGCCGCAAACAGAATAGCGCGCATGAACGACACTCCTTCTACAGCAGCGAGCTAACCGCCTCTGACCTGAATGGCAGCTGACGAACGCGCTTATGAGGCCCTGGGCGCCATCACCATGACGACTTGGCGGCCCTCGAAGCGAGGCTCGTGTTCGACCTTGGCGATCGACTCCAGTTCCGCACGCATGCGCTCCAGAAGTTCCATGCCCAGGTGGGTGTGCGCCATTTCGCGGCCGCGGAAGCGCAGGGTGACTTTCACCTTGTCGCCTTCCTCGAAGAAGCGATGGATGGCCTTCATCTTCACTTCGTAATCGTGGTCGTCGATGTTGGGGCGGACCTTGATTTCCTTTAGCTCGACCCGCTTGGCCTTCTTGCGCGTCTCGGCCTTCTTTTTCTGCTCCTCAAAGCGGTACTTGCCGTAGTCGAGGATTTTGCAGACGGGCGGATTCGAGTTGGGGGCCACCTCGACGAGATCGAGGCCGGCTTCGCGCGCTGCGTCGAGCGCCGCGCCGATGGGCATTTCCCCCTGCTTTTCTCCTTCTGCATCGATGAGGAGCACGCGCGGCGTTCCGCGGATCTCCTCGTTCACCCGCGGCCCGTCCTTCGAGGGGGGCGGCGCGGCGTACGGACGTCTGGCTATCGGGCATTCTCCTGTAGCTGTTGATAAAACGCGTACGATCCCCGCCCTCGCGGGCGCGGACTCACGCTCTGAATATTGCTTTTCACGAGGTCCGCATCAAGCGGTCTGGGCGTGACGATAAACGCCGCAATTCCTGAGCTGGCGATCCACTTGATCGACAGGCAGATCGGCGATGACCGCGGCGGTGAATTCCACAACCCCGCCCCGGCCGCGCGGCGCAGTTGGCGCGCCGTTGCCCAGCGAGGTGATGAAAACCAGGCAGGGTGCGCCCGCGGCGGCGGCAACTTGCATCAGCTCGACATCGTCACCCACGGCAAACGAGGCGCGCTCGGCCAGGCCAATGCACTGGAAGAGATCGGGGCGGGTGACGAGGTTCTTGGCGCGAGGCTCGGCCTTGGCGATGGCGGCGCCGATCGGGCGCTCTTCCGAGCCTCCAATAACCACCGGCGTGACGCCCTGGTTGGCGATCCGCTGGGCCAGCTCAATGTACTTCGCCTCCGGCCATCGGCGATTGGACTCAGCATCCGAGCCGCGCGGCAAGAGCAAGACGTAAGGGCCGCGAATGCCGAAGAAGTCCGGCTGCAGCCGCGGCGCATCGCGCAGCACCGAGCGCAGCCATCCCAAGTCCGGCATCAGCGGCGCATTGCCCAGCCCCGCAATTGCGAGCTGGCCGGCATAGCGATCGAGCGGATGCATCGTGAGGCGCTCGGGATCGAGATAGGCGTGACTAGCGCCGGCGATCGAGCCCGACCATTTCGGCGGCCACGGACGCAAACCCTGGAAGTAATTGTTGGTGCGGCTGGAGCCTTCGAGGTCGTAGATCACGTCGTATTTCGCGCTGCGCAAGCGCTTGATCAGAGCGGTGATCGCTTGTGGCTCGGTCGGCTTGCCGTCAGCTTCGACGGTGTCGAAGTACGGGGCCTTTTCCGCCAGCTCTTTTGTTGCCGTTGTCGTCAACAGCGTGATGCGCGCGCCGACATGGGCTTCGCGGATACGCTTGGCGGCCGCGAGCGCCTGAATGAACGTAGCGACGCCGCCGAGCTGGATCACCAGCACGCGTTTCGCGCTCGCTTCGCCCTCGGCTTCTATTGCTGGCTTGCGCCAGATCATTCCCGCCTCTCCTAAAGCACCGGACGCGCTTGGCTCTTTGCGCTCTTCCGACTTTCCACTTCGCTCAAAACCCGCTGGTAAACAGCCAATGTGGCCGATTGCAGGGCGGCTTTTGAATAAAGACCGCGCACCCGCTCGCGGCCACGGCGTCCCATTTCAGCGCGTTTCTCCGCTCCCACATCGACCATACGTTCTATTGCGCCGCAGAGCGGTACAGCCGCACCCGCCGGAACCAGGAAGCCGGTCTGACCTTCCACAACGGTCTCGGTGTAGCCGCCCAGGTTCGAGGCGATCACCGGAACGCCCATCGCTTGCGCTTCCACGGCGCCGCGTCCGAAGGCTTCCGGTTCAATCACCGGAAAGACCGCCATGTCCGACGCAGCAAATGCCAATGGCATCTGCCTCAGGTGGCCGACCACCGCCACAGCATCTTGCAGTTTTGCGGCTGTAATTGCGGCAAGCATTTCCTGGGTGTAAGCACGCCGGCCCTGATCGTCGCCTGCGATGATGATCTTTACCGCGCCTGGCCGGCGCGCTTCCAAGAGCTTCATCGCCTCGATCAGGATCATCTGACCTTTCCAGCGCGTCAGACGCGCAGGAACCAGGACAAGGCAGCAATCGCCCTCGCCGCCCCACTTCGCGCGCAGCTCGGCGATGTCGGCAGCGGAGACTTTTTCGCGATCGAACACGTCCAAATCCACACCGCGCGGGATCGCGGTGATGCGCTCCGGCATGACCTCGTGGTGCGTAAGGATGTGCTCGCGGGTGAATTCGGAGTTGGCGATGATCGCATCGCCGCGCGCCATCACCGAATTGTAGAAGCGCTTGAGTGGGGAAACGGCGTTGTAGATGCCGTGATACGTCGTCACGAACGGCACGCCGGTCATGCGCGCAGCCAGGAGTGCGCTCCATGCCGGCGCGCGCGAACGCGCGTGGATGAGCTGCACTTTGCGGCGGCGCACGATGGACGCGAGCTTGAACGCGTTGGCGATAACGGTGATCGGATTTTTGGAATGGGCGGGCAGCCGGATCAATTCGCCGCCGGTCGTCTTGAGGTCCGGCTCAAGACGACCGCCGGCGGTAGCGACCAAAGCGAGCCCCCCGGCGCGGCTGATCGCCTCTGCAATTTCAAGCGTAGTCCGCTCGACCCCGCCAGCATTTAGCTCAGGGGTGACTTGCAGAACTGTCAGGTTGTGACCTTCTTGCAATGCTTGGCCGTTGCCCGTTTCCCGCCTCGTCCGGCTAAACCTGTGTTTAATAATGGTTTTGCTTAACAAGGCGCTTAGATTCATTAAACGCGCGGTGTCGGGGACCCGAGGCTCGCCCGCTTCTGGCCAGGAGTAGTGCATGGCTTTCGGCCAAATCGAGGCTCTTGAGCATGAGGACGTGCGGCTTGCCTATGAGCGTATAGCGGGTGCGCAGCCGACGTTCGTTTGGCTCGGCGGCTTCAACTCCGACATGGCCGGCACGAAGGCGCAGACGCTAGCGGCCTGGGCGCACGAGCGCGGGCAAGCCCTTGTTCGGTTTGATTATTCCGGACACGGACAATCCGGCGGGCGGTTCGAGGACGGGTCGATCTCGCGCTGGCTCGGCGACACGCTTTCGGTTCTCGACCGGATCACGGACGGGCCATTGGTGCTGGTCGGATCGTCGATGGGCGGGTGGCTCGCGCTTCGCGCCGCCGAGGAAAGACCGATGCGTGTGGCCGGTCTCCTCCTGATTGCTCCGGCTGCGGATTTTACCGAGCGGCTGATGTGGCCAGGTTTCACACCGGAGCAGCAACAAATGTTGATGTCTCAAGGCCGGCTGGAGCTGCCGTCGGCTTACGCGCCGACGCCCACCATCATCACCCGCGAAATGATCGAGGATGGACGAAAGCACCTGATCATGGACGCGCCGATCGCATTTGGCGGGCCCATCCATATCCTCCAGGGCGGCCAGGATCCGGATGTGCCGGCGGAGCACGTGCGTGCGCTCGCCGAACTTATGGCGGCCGCCAAGCTCACCATGCAGGTCATTTCCGACGGCGATCACCGGCTCTCGCGGCCGCAGGATCTGGCCATGCTTGTGGATGCAGCGGCAGGGCTGCGCAGCGCGCTCGCGTGCTGAGCGAACGGCTTGGAATTGCCTGCTTGTTCGGGCATCGGTGAACGGGTCCTGTGAGGGGACCGTGGGGAGAGTTCTGCTTCATGTCCATGATCGCCGCCCTGATCTTGCCGTTTGCATTGCTGCAGGCGGACGCCGCGCCAAGCGGCGCGCTTGCGACGCGCTTCCAGCAATGCATCGCGCTGATCGAGCAAGACCCGGCGCGCGCATACGAAGAAGGCATGGCGTGGGCGGCGGAAGCCCAGTCGGTTCACGCCTATCGCTGCGCGGCAATGGCGTTGATCGCGCAGAACCGGTTCGGCGAAGGCGCGCGGCGGCTCAGTTCGTTGGCGACCGCGATCAGCCCGGAGAACACGGCGCTGCGGGCCGAGCTTTGGTCGCAGTCGGGCAATGCCTGGCTGTTGGCGCGCGAGCCGGGCCAGGCGCGCAGCGACTTCACCCGCGCCATCCAGACAATTCAAAGCGATCCCCAGCAGCTGCCCGACCTGCTGATCGACCGCGCTCGCGCTTATGCGATGGAACGCGAGTGGCGTTTGGCCGAAGAAGACCTCTCGCGCTCACTGGACATCCGGCCCGACAACGCACTCGCGCTCCGCTTGCGTGCGGCGGCCAGGCTGCAGCAGCGCTCTTTCGAGCTGGCGCAAGCCGACGCGTTGTCGGCGGTGCGGCTCGAACCCGCGAATGAGGAAAACACCCTCATCTTGGGCGATGTGCGCGAAAGCATCCGCACCGGCGCGCCGGTGGAGCGCTAGCCGCGTAATATACGTTTCGCAATTCGGCGGCGACGGAGTTCGCCCTTACGCCCGTTTCATTTAGCGTGAGGGTCCCATTGCTCGGAGGCGAACGTGAGTTTCAAGGCAGGTCTTGCAGGCGCGTTTCTGGTTTTGGCCGCGTGCGCGGCGACGCCAGCGGGCGCGTGGACGCAGATCGGTGTTCGTGAGGTGCGCGACCGCACCGACCGCGACACCATCGTGGTTGACGGTCCGCGCCAATTCGAACGCATCAAACTCTGCGTCTATCGTAACCCCGTCCATTTCATCGACGTCGATGTGTTCTATCGCAACGGCGGTCACCAGGACGTTTCCGTGCGATCGCGGGTCAATCCAGGCCAATGCACGCGCGCCATCGATTTGAACGGCGACGACCGCAATATCACGCGCGTGTCGTTGCTCTACGAAGAAACCAGCTTCCGCCGGCGGACAGCCACAGTGCGGCTGTTCGCTGAATAGCAGATTCACGTCGTCAGGCGCCGGCACGCCGGCGCCTGAAACCTAACTCCGCACCCAGCGCACTGCCGGATCGTTGAAATCGACGACGTCGCCCAGTTCGTAAACGTTGCGATAGCCGTAGCCGTAGAGGTTGATGAAGGTCTGGATGTTGAGCGCCAACTCGACGCGCTTCAGGATCACGGGCTGGGCGTTGTTGGAGAAATTGTTGTTGCAATAGATCAGGATGCGCACATTCGGATCGCGCAGCGCTTCGCCCAGGCTCTGATCGGTGAAGTCCGTGAACGGAAGGTTGATCGCGCCGGCGATGTGGCCCTGGGCGTACGCATCGGCCGAACGGGCGTCGAGAACGATGGTGTTGGGTTCGCGCGCCATGCGCTCGAAGTCGGCGTGCGAGACGAGGCGATCTTCACGATAGGATTCGACTTCGCCGGTGAGATTGCGGAAGCCGGAATAATTGACTTGTCCGCCGGTGTTGTTGGGCTCGGCTTTTTCTTGCGCCAATGCCGTCGCCGAGAGAAACCCCACCGCCAACGCCAACACCACAGCACGCATGACAATTTCCTCCCGTGCATCAAGAGGAGGCGCGCGGTTTTGGCCTTTAGTTGGGCGCGTTGTTGATCATGGAAAGGAGATAGGGCGCGCCCACAGTGAGGAAGCCGCCGATCAGCAAGCCGACAGGCATGCCCATCAAAGCGCCGACATAGCCATTGCCGAGGCGCTCGCCCCAATCGAGGCCCCGGCCCCAGAGGCGTAGAAGGAATCCGATGCCGCCGCCGATCAGTCCGCCCATGCCGCCGTAATTCCAGCCCAGCACGCAGAGCGCGATCATGCCGGCGAACACCGCCACGGCGAGCAACAGCCTAAATCCGCTCAAAGCTGGAATAACTCCCTCGCCCGGCCGCGCCGGCCCACCCACGCTCTTTGGCCTGCGCCGCCTCGAAGAGGCAAGCGTCAGAGGCGCCGCAGTCTAGATGCGCTGTTCGCTGTGTCCGCCGCCATTGGGTTGAGGTTGTGACGGTTGTGCAGCGGCGGCGCGGCGGGCCAGGGCGTCCCGTTGCGCAGCCGCGCTGATCAGGCCGAGTTCTTGGGGCGTCAGCACCAACAGCTGCCCAGACGCAGCAAGCGCTTCAGCAATGTTCTGGCGGGTCTGCATTTCCAGGAGCGCCATCAGCGCGCCGGTCGCGTTCGGGTCGCGGCCGCGGAAGACGTCGGCGAGCTGATCGAGCTGCTGGGGCCGCAGCGCCAGCACGCCCTGCCCGCCGAGGGCCGCGCGCGCGCGCTCCACCGCGATCGGATCGGCTTTGCCGCCGCCAGCCGGCGCCAGCGCCTGAATGGCGGTCGTGAACTCGTCGGGCTGGGTGTATGTGAAGTTTGCGGTGTGGAAACGGACCCCCAGCGCCATGCCGGGCTCGTCGGCTTCGTCCCCTTCCTGTTCATCGCGGCGCAAGCGCTCGATTGCGCCACGTTCGACATCCTGCAGCGACGCGCGCAGTTCTTCGTCGTTGCGCTTGCCGATCTCGGCGCGGAAGGCGCTTTGAATGCGGCTCTCCATCGCCAGCGAGAATTCCTGGATCTCGTAGACGTGCTTCAACAGCGCGCGGTTGAGGCTGAACTGCACGCGCGCGTCGACGATGACTTTGTGGGAGTCCGCCGTGGTCGCTTCGAAGGGCAGCGGCGCACAATAATGCGGGCGCAGATTGATTGCGCCGGTGCGCACATCCATCAGCTTGACCATGCGCCGCCCACCCGTGGCTGGGTCGAGCGCGACGAATTCGATGTGCGGGGCGGTCGGGCCTTTGACGACGTTCTCTTCGAAATCCCAAAGCACGACCTTACCCTCGAGCGCGCGGCGGAAGCCGCGTTCGTTCTGGGTCATGTAAGTGCGGTCGTAGCGGGCCTCGTAATAGCGCGAGAAGATGTAGAACAGCGCGGCCAGTAGAACGACGCCCACGACGGCGGCGATGGGAATGATCAGCGCCATAGGCATTGGCGTCCCGCTCCTTGTGTTTCGGGGCAGAGCCTAGCCTAAGCATGGCCGCGCTGGCAGCCCCTTGTCGCGCGCGGCGCGAGTTCTCGGCAGTAGATTCAGCCCCCGCTCGGGCGATCCATGATCAGCACACAGGCGGCGGAGCGCGAATTGCGCACCTCTCGCGCGCGGGCGGCGATGCTGGCGGAGCGGCCGCGCACGTAGGGGCCGGGATTGTCGGCGCGCCAGCGATTGGGGCTCGGCAGCACCGCCGCCAGCCGCGCAGCCTGGAGCGGCGAGAGGTCGGCGGCCGAGACGCCGAAGCGTGCGCGGGCGGCGGCCTCGATGCCGAAATGCCCGTCGCCCCATTCAGCGATATTGAGGTAGGCCTCCATGATTCGGCGCTTTGGCCACATGAATTCGATCAGCGCAGTGAAATAGGTCTCGAAACCCTTGCGCACCCAGGAGCGGTCCGGCCACAGGAAGAGGTTCTTTGCAACCTGCTGGCTAATGGTCGATGCGCCGCGCGTGCGGCGGCCGCGGCGATTGGATTCCATCGCGTCTTGAATAGCTTCGATGTCGAAGCCGTCGTGGGCGCAGAAGTTCGCGTCTTCCGCCGCGATCACCGCGCGCACGACGTGTGGCGACATGCGGTTGAGCGGCACTGGATAATGGCGGATGGTCTGCCCTTCCGCCGCGCGCTGCATCATCAGCACGTTCGACGGCGGGTCGATGAAGAGATACGCCGCAACCCATGTCACCGGCGCCAGCACGAAAGCGATGAACAGCACGGTGATCGTGGTGATGAACAAGCCGTAGCGCTTGCGGCGTTTGATGCGGCCAAGATCGAGATCGAGATTACGCTTGGCGTCGCGGCGGCGTTGACGATCGCCTGGCCGCGGCGGCGGCGCGGGCATCGGAATTTCCGGTTCGCCAAACGGATACTCCGCTTCGTCGAACGCCGAGCGCGGTGCCAGCTCAGCCTCAGGCTCGTAGCTTTGCGGATAGATGCGCTCGATCTCGGCCAACGGCTCTTCGTGCAGGTTCTCTGCGGCGGCTTCGTGAATGCGCGGCGGCGGTTCGTAGGCCGGTTCAGGCGCCGGCGCTTCCGGTTCAACAGGCGCCGGCTCCACATGAGGTTCGTCTGCCTGCAGCGGTTCAGGCGGCGGCGATTCAGCAACCGGATAGGGCGGCGCACGGTAGTTCTCAAGCGCCGCCGGCTCGTCCTCGATTGGTTCGTCAGGTGGAGGTTCAAACGCCGATTCCGCGTATGCGTCTCCTTCCTCCGGTTCGATTTCAGGGTGCGGTTCGGGCGCGGCGTTCTCGGCCTGCTGTTCGGGCACGGGCTCGCCTTCCTTCTTCGGCTCGTCCTCGTCCGGATTCATGCGTCCCATTCCTCAGCCACGCTCATGTCCCCTTCGCGCGGCGCATGGGCCGATTTGAGGCGCGCGAAGGCGGCAGCGTCAAGCAATCGCCGCAAAGCCCATACCGCCATGCCGCGCACAAGTGGGGATGAATCGTCCAGAAGCCGCTCCGCTGAGGGCGCGAGCGAGGAATCGCCGCTGTTGCCGATCGCGCACACGACGTTTCGCACGAACCTGTCGCGGCCAGTTCGCTTCACCGGCGTGCCGCCGAAACGCGTGCGGAACTGCGCATCATCGAGCGCGGCCAGCTCTGGGAGCGGCGCGAGACGCAAGTCGTCACGCATCGCCATGCGCGCGTCGCGCGCGGTCCGGGCGAACTTGTTCCACGGGCAAACGGCGAGACAATCGTCGCACCCAAACACCCGATTGCCGAGCGCTTCGCGGAACTCACGCGGTATCTGTGTTTTGCTTTCGATGGTGAGATAGGCAAGGCAGCGGCGCGCATCGAGCTGATACGGCGCCGGGAAAGCGTTGGTCGGGCACACATCCAAGCAGGCACGGCAGGAGCCGCAATGATTTTGTTCCGGCGTATCGGACTCGATTTCCGCTGCCGTGAGGATGGCGCCGAGGAAGAGCCACGAGCCGTGCTCGCGCGACACGAGATTGGTGTGCTTGCCTTGCCAGCCGAGCCCGGCGCGCTCGGCCAGCGGCTTCTCCATCAAGGGCGCCGTGTCGACGAACACTTTCACCTGTTCGCCGGTCTCTCGCGCGAGCCATTGCGCGAGCTGTTTCAGCTTGCCTTTGACGACGTCATGATAATCGCGCCGCGCAGCGTAGGCCGAAACGAGCCCGCTCTGTTTTTCCTGTAGCAGAGCGATTGCATCATCGCTGGCTGCGTAGCTTTGGCCGACAAGCACTGCGCTCTTTGCCTGCGGCCACAGCTGCTGCGGATGTTCCCGCCGATCCTGCGACATCCACGACATGTCGCCATGTCGGCCCTGGTCGAGAAACTCGCGCAGCCGCGCACCGGCCGGCCACGCCTCGGTGGCCGGCGCGACGCCAACGGCGTCAAAGCCGAGCGCCTGCGCGCGCTTCTTGAGGGCGCTTGTTGAGAACACGCCCTCCTATGTAGCGCGTTCAGCTGCCCCGCAATGCCGCCCCAACAGCTTCCATCGCTGGATCGCGACCGGCGCGGTAGGCTTCCATTGTCCACGGCGCGGCAATGTCCGGCGTGAGGCTTTCGACCGCGATCGGATGGCGCACGACCGAACCGTGGCAGTTGTCGAGGCCGCGGCAACCGGTGCGATAATCGTGGCGCTCGGTGGCGATGGAGATGGCGCCGCCGGCGTGAGGCAGCGTGAATGGGCCGCCTTCGGCGTAGAAATCGAGCCGGTCGCCCACCTCTTCGCCGACGATGACGACGCGATCAGGCGCCGATTGCTCGAGATAGCCGACGGTCGAGATCGCAGCCGAGAATGTCCAGGGGCTGGTCAAGACGAACACGCGGCCAGGCACGACCCGCGGCAGCCGCCGCACCCAGGCTCGCGTGTTGTTGAGGTCCCCGCCGCCGTTCATGCGCATGTCGAGCACTATGTTGCGCCGGCCAGACGTGCGCGCATTCTCCAGCGCATCGAGCATGAACTCGGCAATGTCCATGTTCTCGTCGCTGTGATTTTGCCGCATCTCGATGACGTAGGCGTCGATTTCCGGCGCATCGCGCATGCGGAACGGCGTATCGGGATCTTGTAGCGACCATGGCGCCTGCTCGGGAGTGAGCAGTGCGCGCCAAGCATCGCCCTCGTTCTCGACCGGCGCGGGATAGAAGAAGCGGTCTGGATTGGCGCGGACGCGATCGGGATTGGCGGGCTCCGGCGTGAAACGGCGTGTGACGATGCGGCCGTTGGCGAGCTGAAAGCGATAAGTGGCGCGATCGGCGCGCTGGATCACGTCGAGCGCTTGCATTTGTTCGGGGCTCTCGAAAAAGTAGGCTGCGGTGCGGTCGCGCCAGCCGGCCGTGCCGCCGGTGAGCGTGCGCGCGACGGCGCGCACGTCCGCGATCGGGCGCCCATCAATGGCGACCAAGCGCGCGCCGAGCAGGTCGGCCTGCGCCGGATTGGCGCGCAGCACGTAGAAATCCTCGCCGAACGGCGCGAACCGCACCGCCATGATGCGATTGAATCGCCGCGAGCGGGGGCCGGCGAAATAGCCAGTGTGCCCGTTGTCGGCGAGCGCGACGATTCGGGCCAATTCCAATTCGAAATAGGCCTGGCTGACATTGGCCAGGTTGCCTTCCAGCGCTGCAAGACGCGTCTCGGCCTCAGCGCGGGCGCTGTCGCTATAAGAGCGGTCGCGGGCCATGAACTGTTCGCGGAAGACGGCGATGTCAGCTTGGCGAGCTTCTGCGCTGGTCGGATCGCCCTGCGAGGCGGCTTGGCTTTGCTCGCCGTGTTGGGCCGCCGCCGGCGCTACGGCGAGCGTCAGGATCGCGAGCGCCGCCGCAGCGGTACGGAACGTGCTCATGTCTTCCCTCCCTCGTCAGGGCGACGGCTGGGCGGCCGCTTGTGTCGCAACGCTAGCCAGCAAGGGCGCGTTCATCGCCCCAAACGTCAACCCCGCGCCCAAGAGCGCGGTGAAAACGAGCAACGCCAGACGCGCCAGTCCCTTCCCTGACATACCGGGGAGATGCGGTCAGGACGATGTTTGGATGCCGCGGCGGCGACGAACGATCAGGCGGCTGCGATGGATGACGGTGCTGCAGCGCCCGACAGCGCGTGCGCGAGGTACGGGATCATTTCGATCGGGCAGATCTGCCAGAAGCGCGCCCGTTCAGTGTCCCAGTGTGAGAGCAGGTGCGCGGCGCGCGGCGAGCCAGTGCGCTGGGAGTGCTCCATGACGAGCGATTTCAACACCTCTTCCCAATGCGCGGATGCGAGGCGCTGCCAGACGACGGAGTCCGGGTTTGCGCGATCGGCGAAGGCGCCGTCTTCATCATAGACGAACGCCATGCCGCCGGACATGCCGGCGCCGAAATTGTCGCCGACGGCGCCGAGGATCGCGACCGTGCCGCCGGTCATGTATTCGCAGGCGTTGGCGCCAGCGCCTTCGACCACAGCGGTTGCGCCGGAGTTGCGCACGGCGAAGCGTTCGCCTGCAAGGCCGGCGGCGAAGAGCCGGCCAGCAGTTGCGCCGTAGAGACAGGTGTTGCCGATGATCGCGCCGGGATTTTCTTCATGTGGCGGACGGAGCGTGATCAGGCCGCCGCTCAAGCCCTTGCCGACATAGTCGTTGGCGTCGCCGATGACATCGAGCGCGATACCTTGGACGAGCCAGGCGCCGAGACTCTGACCGCAGGAGCCGCGGAGCTTCACGCTGAGCTGGCCGTCAGGCAACGCATCTTGGCCGACGCGGCGAACAACATGCGCCGACGCCCGCGCGCCGATGGCGCGCTGGGTGTTGCTTACGTTGAAGACGAGCTGCTTCTTTTCGCCCCGTTCGAAGAAACCCGGCGCCTGATCGATGAATTCGTGGTCGAGCGATTGCGGCGGCTCGTTACGGCCGAGTTGCGTGCAATAGCTCGGATAGGGACTATCGACGCGCACAAGCAGCGGGTTGAGATCGAGGTCGTCCAAATGTTCGGCGCCGCGGCTGATCTGCTCGATGAGATCGGTGCGGCCGATAACTTCTTCGAGACGCCGGAAACCGATCATAGCGAGGATTTCTCGCACTTCCTCTGCGATGAAGCTCATTAGGTTGACGACCTTGTCCGGCGTGCCGGTGAACTTCTTTCTGAGCGCTTCGTCCTGAGTGCAGACGCCGACAGGACATGTGTTGGAATGGCACTGTCGCACCATGAGACAGCCCATGGCGACAAGCGAGGCCGTGCCGATGCCGAACTCTTCGGCGCCGAGGATCGCGGCGACAACAACGTCACGGCCAGTGCGGAGTCCACCATCGGTGCGCAGCCGCACGCGGTGACGGAGATTGTTGAGCATCAGGGTTTGGTGCGCTTCGGCCAGGCCCATTTCCCAGGGGATGCCGGCATATTTGATCGAGGTCTGCGGTGAAGCGCCGGTGCCGCCGACATGCCCAGAGATGAGGATAGTGTCGGCGCCGGCCTTGGCGACGCCGGCGGCCACCGCGCCGATGCCGGACTGGGCGACGAGCTTCACGCACACGCGCGCGATCGGGTTGATCTGCTTCAAATCGTAGATGAGCTGGGCCAGGTCTTCGATCGAGTAGATGTCATGGTGCGGCGGGGGGCTGATGAGCGAGACGCCGGGCGTGGCATGCCGAAGCCGCGCGATCAGTTCGGTGACCTTAAGACCCGGCAGCTGGCCCCCCTCGCCAGGCTTTGCGCCTTGCGCGACCTTGATTTCGATTTCGCGGCACTGGTTCAGGTATTCCGCCGTCACGCCGAAGCGGCCGGAGGCAATTTGCTTCACAGCCGAGTTAGCGTCATCGCCGTTGGGCAGCGGCTTGTAGCGCTCAGGGTCCTCGCCGCCCTCGCCGCTCACGCTTCGCGCGCCGATGCGGTTCATGGCGATGTTGAGCGCGCCGTGGGCTTCCGGAGAAAGCGCGCCCATGCTCATGCCGGGCGTGAGGAAGCGCTTGCGGATGTCGTTGACGCTTTCGACCTCACCAATCGGGGCCGGGTTCTTTTTCTCTTCGCGCACTTCCAGCAGATCGCGCAGCTGAATCGGCTGGTTGAGCCGGCGTTCGCGGATGAACTCGGAATATTTGCGGTAGGCCTTGTAGTCGCCGGTGTCGCACGCAAGCTGGAGTTGGTGGATCGAGTGCGCCTCAAGCGCGTGGCGTTCCCCGCGGGCCCGATAGCGATATTGGCCGCCGATTGGGAGCGCGGTCAGCGTTTCATCAAACGCCCGTGCATGCTGATCGGCCGCTTCCAGCGCGATGCCGGAAAGACCGATGCCGGAGATGCGACTGGTTAGGCCCGGGAAAAACTCATCCACCAGCGCGCGAGAGAGACCGATGGCTTCGAAGTTCAGTCCGCCGCGGTAAGACGAGATCACCGAGATGCCCATCTTCGAGACGATCTTGAGCAACCCCGCTTCGAGCGCGGCGCGGTAGTTTGCTGCAGCTTGTTCGCGCGTGAGCGGGCCGGAAAGACCGCGTGAGGCCCGATCGGCGATCGTGTCCAGGGCGAGGTAGGGGTTCACAGTCGTCGCACCGCAGCCGATCAGCACGGCGGCGTAGTGCGGGTCGAGGCACTCGGCGGCGCGGACGGTGAGCGAACAGAATGTACGAAGCCCTTTCGCCACCAGATGCGAATGCACGGCGCTGACCGCCAGGATCATCGGGCACGCGATGCGGTCGGGGCCTTGTGCTTCGTCGCTCAACACCACGTGCGAACGTTTGTAGAATTGCACCGCCTGTTCGGCTTCGGCGCGGATACGGATGATCGCATTACGAAGCGCGGCGCCGGCGTCTTCGCCGACATCGGGCGTCGGAAAAGTGCAATCGATGCGCGCCACGTCATCGCGCATTTCGCGCATCATGCGTGCGAACATGCCGTTCGTTAGGATGGGACTCGACAGCACGTACACACGCGATTGTGTTTCGTCTTGCGCGAGTATGTTGCCGAGATTCTTGAAGCGAGTGGTCAGCGTCATGACGCGCTCCTCGCGCAGCGGGTCGATCGGCGGATTAGTCACCTGGCTGAAGTTCTGGCGGAAGTAGTGCGAGAGCGGCCGGTTCTGCTCGGAAAGCACCGCAAGCGGGGCGTCGTCGCCCATCGAACCGATGGCTTCCTTGCCCTCCTCCAACATCGGTTGAAGCAAGAGCTCCAAATCTTCTATGGTGAAGCCGGCTGCAGCTTGCCGCTGCAGCAGTTCAGCACGATCCGCGTAAAGCTGCGGCTCGGCGCCTTCGAGTTTCCGGTCGAGATCGACGATGTTTTCGAGCCAGGCGCGATATGGGTGCTGAGCGGCGAGCGCATCCACCAAGTCGTCGTGATGATAGAGCCTGCCTTCGTGGGTATCGACGGCCACCATTTGGCCTGCGCCGATGCGGCCCCGTTCGACGATCTTGCGGTCGTCGAGCGGGCACATGCCGGTTTCGGAGCCGACAGCAAGCAGCCCGTCTCCGGTGAGTGCATAACGAAGCGGCCTGAGGCCGTTGCGATCGAGACCAGCGACCGCCCAGCGGCCGTCGAACATCGCGAGCGCCGCGGGCCCGTCCCACGGCTCCATAACGGCATTGCAGTAGGCGTAGAGCGCTTTGTGCTCGTCCTTCATGGTGCGCGATTTCGCCCATGCTTGGGGAACGAGCAACGATTTCGCCATCGGCGCAGTGCGGCCCGCGCGGACGAGCACTTCGAATACATTGTCGAGCGCGGCAGAGTCCGAGCCGCCGGGCTGGATGATGGGCTTCACGTCGTCTTCGGCGCCGCTGAACGCTTCGGACGTCATCGGAATTTCGTGGCTGCGCATCCAGCTCACATTGCCTTTGAGCGTGTTGATCTCGCCATTGTGGGCGAGCATGCGGAAGGGCTGAGCCAAGCGCCATTGCGGGAACGTGTTGGTGGAATAGCGCTGATGATAGATCGCGACCGCTGAAACAAAGCGTTCGTCACGCAGATCGGGATAAAACGCGTCGATCTGCTGGGCGAGAAACATGCCCTTATAGACCAGCGTCTGCGCCGAAAGCGAGCAGACGTAGAGTTCGCCAATGTTCGCAGCGAGCGCGCGTTTTTCGATGCGGCGGCGGACGATGAAAAGATCGCGGTCAACGGTGTCGTCATCGCGGCCTTGCGGATCGTGCACCAGCACCTGCTCGATTTCGGGGCGCGTGGCGTTCGCCTTCTCACCGATCTGGCTGATGTTCACCGGGACCTGGCGCCAGCCATAGAGCACGAATCCGGCGCGGATGACTTCGCTTTCGACAATAACGCGCGCGCGCTCCTGGGCGGCGAGATCGAGCCGCGGCAGGAAAATCTGGCCGACGAAAATCGGGCCGTCTTTGACCGCATGACCGGTGCGCGACACTTGCTCAGCGAAAAAGTCGCGCGGCGCATCGACGAGGATGCCGGCGCCGTCGCCGGTCTTGCCGTCCGCATCGACGGCGCCGCGGTGCCAGACAGCTTTGAGAGCGGCGAGCGCGAGGGTTACGACATCGCGGCGCGGCTTGCCGTCGATGGCAGCGACAAGGCCGACGCCGCAGGCGTCGCGTTCGTGCTCCGCGCGATAAAGGCCGATTGCCTCCAGGTGCGCACGTTGTGCAATGTAGCGCCGCACCTCTTGGACCGCCGGCGTCTCGCCGGCGGGGGTTGATGCAATTGAAACACCGTCGCCGGCGATGACGCCGGCGGTCCAAGAGAGATCGCATTTCATTCTGCGGCGACCCTCGCTTGCAGCTGAATCCATGCGTGCATGGCATCTGCTGCGTCGAGACCTTCGCGGATCGCCCAGACGACAAGCGAGGCGCCGCGGACAATGTCGCCGGCGGCGTAGACGCCGGGCTGGCTGGTCGCGAAGGTGAACGGATGAGCTTTGATCGTGCCCCAGCGCGTCAGTTCGATATTCCAATCGCTCAGGTCTTCGGCGTCAAAGCCGAGTGCGGCGATGATGAGATCGCCGGGGATTTCGTAAGCGCTGCCCGGCTGTTCCTGCGGCGTTTGGCGGCCGCTTTCATCCGGCTGGCCGAGTTGCATGCGCACGGCTTTGACCGCCGGCGACTTGCCGGCGCGCACGCTCTTGGGCGCTGCGAGCCAATCGAAGGCGACGCCCTCCTCTTCGGCGTGTGCAACTTCGCGCGCGGAGCCCGGCATGTTGGCGCGGTCGCGGCGATAGAGACACGTGACGCTCGAAGCGCCTTGCCTACGCGCGGTGCGCACGCAATCCATCGCCGTATCGCCGCCGCCAATGACGACAACGCGGCGGCTGCGCGCGTTGAGCGCGCCCGACGCGAACGTCGGGACGTCATCACCCAGACCGACACGGTTGGCGGCGATGAGATAATCGAGTGCGGGAACGACGGCGCGATCGTTCGGCGCGTTGAGCGGCTTGGCTTTGTAAACACCGGTCGCGATCAACACTGCGTCGTGTTTTGCGCGTAAATCAGCAAGGCTGATGGTCTCACCGACATTGCAGTTCAACCGGAACTGCACGCCGCCATCGATTAGACGTTGTGCGCGGCGCTGAACGACCTCCTTTTCGAGCTTGAAATTCGGGATGCCGTAGATCAGCAGGCCGCCGATGCGATCGTGGCGATCGTAGACTGTGACGTGATAGCCGCGCGCGCGCATCCGCTCTGCGGCGGCAAGGCCCGCGGGCCCAGCGCCGATGATGCCTATGCTCTCGCTGCGCTCCATGCGCGGCGTGAGCGGCTCGACCCAGCTTTCGCGCCACGCTGTTTCGGTGAGGTGTTTCTCGATCGCGCCGATGGTCACGGCGCCGTGCTCGCTCTGCTCGATCACGCACGCGCCTTCGCAGAGGCGATCCTGCGGGCAGATGCGACCACAGATTTCAGGCATCGGGTTGGTTGCGGCCGATACCTCGTAAGCTTCGCGAACGCGGCCCTCCGCAGTCAGGCGCAGCCAGTCCGGGATGTTGTTTTGCAGCGGGCAATGCGTCTGGCAGAAGGGCACGCCGCATTGGGCGCAGCGGGCTGCCTGCGCCGCGGCCTTCTCGGCAATGAAATCGGCGTGGATCTCGAGAAAGTCGTCCACACGCGCTGGCGATGGACGCTTTTCAGGCATTTCTTGCCCTAGAGACACAAATTTCTGCATGCGTTCGGCCACGAACGCCCTCCTTCGGCGCTTCACGGGGAGAATTATTGCGTTGTGACGCGATTCACGACGTTTTCAAGTAATGGGCTGCCGATTAGTTCCCTGCCGCGCTGAAGCCGGCCCTTCCGCCTATTCGCGACGCACTTCATGGTCCCCCCGGCTCATTTTGGGGGCGCCTCTTGGACGTTGCTGACCTTCTTCGTGCGGCGCTGCTCGGCATTCTGCAGGGGCTGACGGAGTTCCTGCCCGTGTCCTCGACCGGGCACCTGCTCATCGTCGGGCGCGCCATCGGCTACGACGATCCTGGCGGTGTGTTCACGGTGATGATCCAGCTCGGCTCGATCCTCGCTGTGATGTGGCTTTACCGGCAACGGATCTGGGATGTCGTGACCGGGCTGCCGACGAAGCCCGAAGCGCGGCGCTTCGCGCTGATGCTTTTCTTCGCTTTCCTGCCGGCGGCGTTCATCGGGCTGCTCGCCAACAGCTACATTCGCAATGAACTCTACATCCGCCTCGACATCATCGCTTGGGCGCTGATCGGCGGCGGCTTCGCCATGCTCGCGATCGAGAAGTGGCCGCCGAAGGTCGAGGTGAAGGATGCCGGCGAAACGCCGATCTGGCGCGCTATCGGCGTCGGCGCATTTCAAACATTGGCGCTGATCCCCGGCGTATCGCGCTCCGGCGCGACTATCTTCGGCGGCCTGGCGCTCGGCTTGGATCGCCGCGCAGCAGCGGAGTTTTCTTTCTTTCTCGCCATGCCGACGATGCTGGCTGCGTTCATTCTCGATTTCTGGACGGTGAAGGATCACATCACGCCAGATCGCGTCACCGAAATTGCGGTGGGTTTCGTGTTTGCGTTCATCTCAGCTTGGCTGGTGGTGAAACCGTTTCTGAATTTCGTCACCAAAGTGGGCTTCGGGCCGTTTGCGTGGTATCGAATCGTTGCCGGCGCCGTGATCTTGGGCGTGCTGGCGATGGGATGGCTGTGACGAAGCTCTACACGATCGGATACGAGAAAGTCGGACAAGCCGATTTCGTCGCGGCGCTGAGGGCCGCAAAGATCAAGACGCTGATCGACGTGCGCGAAGTCGCGAACTCGCGGCGCGCAGTCTTCTCGAAAAAATCGCTCGCCGCCTCGCTCGACGAAGCCGGCATCGCCTACATCCACATGAAATCGCTGGGCACGCCGAAACTTGGGCGCGAGGCGGCGCGCCGCGGCGACATCAAGACGATGACACGCATCTTCGAAGCGAAGATGGCCGAACCGGAAAGTCAACTGGCGCTCGCCGCGACGGCGGAATTGGCCAAGAAGGCGCGCGCGTGCATCATGTGTCTCGAACACGATTGGCGCGACTGTCACCGCACCATCGTAGCGCGCCACATCGAGGCGGCTTTCGGCATCAAGCCTGAGCACCTCTGCCCCGAACCGTCTCGATAGCGGCGAGGACAAGCAACCCGATCCAGTAAGCGGCGAACGCGGCGCTGAAGAGGCGTGGCGAGGTGACGCCGGCCCAAGCGAGCAGCACCAGAGGCAGAGGCGCGAGCGCGATCACACCGATGATCCAGCGTTTGCGTGCCGCGAGCAGGCACAGCGCCGCGGCAGCAAGGCCGTTGAACGCGAGGGCCAGATATTTGGCCCAATGCCACGTGGCGATAGGAAGATATCGCTCGGCATTGGCGAAATCCCCCGTGACGCAAAGCTGAAGGTAGGTTTCCACAGCGTCCGCGGCTCCGCCGAGGACAGCGAACAGGATAGCAGCCCATGTGATCAGCCCGCGCATCTCGCTCAGCATCAGAGCGGCGGCAATGAGGAAGAGCGTATAGGCCGGGATGAAGGCCCATAGATCGCGACTGTTGATCGAATCTTGTGCGGCGACGATGGCGGGGTCGGCAGGATCGCCGAAGACGCGCGCTAGGTCGGCGGTGGTTATGCTGCGCTGGAATTCGCTGACCGCGAGCGCGACTTCGCTGCGTTCATAGACGGAAGTGACTTCAGGCGCCACGCCAAGCCAAACGAATGCGCCGAGCGTGATCAGCCCGAGCACGAGCGTGACGAGCGAAAGGATGCGCCCGCTCATGCAGGGTTCTGCCGCGTCTGAAACTGGCCGTACGGACGGAACCGCCAAAGATAGGTCGGCGCAATCGCTTCCACACTTTCAAGCGTCGTGACACCGAGATCTTGGATCGTGCCCGCACTGGCATCGGCGCCGACGATATTGTCGCGTTTCAGCAGCGTCACTTGATCGCCCGTGAGCGGCGGATCGGCGAACGGAATGAGCTTGAAGCCCCAGTTCAGCAGCAGACCCAGCGGATGCGCGAAGACGAATGGCAGCGGCGCAAGCCACACACGTCGATCAGTTTCGCTGCGTACATAGTCGAGCAATTGCTTAAACGTGTAGGTTCGCGGGCCGCCCAGTTCATAGACCCGTCCCTGCGCCGAGGCGTTGCCTATCGCAGCGACGACGGCGTCGGCGACGTCGCCGACAAATACAGGTTGGAACTTCGTCTTGCCGCCGCCGATCAGGGGCAGCGCATTGAATGGCGGCGGAAACGCCGAGAAGGTCTGCGCCATTGCGGCAAAGCGATTGAAGAAGTTGTCTTCGGGGCCGAACACGATCGACGGCCGCAGGATCGTCGCCGTAGGCGCCGCGTCGAGCACGGCGCGTTCGCCACGGTATTTGCTGCGTGCGTACCGGGCGCCCTTCGGGGCGGCGCCCAATGCCGAAAAATGCACAATGCGCTTGATGCCGCGCTTGGCCGCAGCTTCGCCGATCGTGCGCGCCGCCTCCACGTGAAGCGCGTCGAAGTTCTGCTTTCCTTGCTCATACATCACCGCAACGAGATTCACGACTGCGTGAGCGTCTTCGAGCGCTGCATCAACTGAATCCGGGAAGCGCACGTTTGCTTGCACGAGCTGGATCTGTCCGACATCTCCCATGACGCGCAGCTCATGGCCCAAATGCGGGCGGCGCATCGGAATACGCACACGGTATCCGCGCTTGGCGAGCGCACGCACGACCTGTTTTCCGATGAATCCGGAACCGCCGAAAACAACGGCGAGATCGCTGCTCATGAATTGCTCCGTCAGCGCAGGTTCAGCGCGCGTGCGCGATGCTTTCACTCGGTGACCTGCAAGTGTGTCGAGATGTGTCGGCTATGCAGTGTTCGACACGAATTGGCAACTGGCCGGGAACCGAAACGGCGCGACAGATTGGTTCATGTTCCTGAGGAACGAGACTGACGGCGCCGGGCTTGAACACAAGGAGACCCGCGAGGGTCTGGACTGAGGAAGGAACGATGAAGAAATTTCTTGCAATGGCCGTCGCGGCGAGCGCGCTCGCCGTAGCCGCCCCCGCCGCAGCCCAAAGCTGGCAGAGCATCAATGAACGACAAGCGCGTCTCGATGCGCGCATCGACGCAGGCGTCCGCAACGGCTCGCTGACGCGACGCGAAGCCGCGCGGCTCCGCGACGAGTTCTATGAGCTGGTGCGCCTGGAGCGCCGTTATCGCGCGAGCTACGGATTGTCTTACGCCGAGCGTCGCGACCTGGACATGCGGTTCGATCGCCTCAGCGCGCAAATCCGCTACGAGCGCCGCGACGATGACAATCGTTACGATCGCGGCTGGCAGCCCATCAACCAACGGCAGCGCATGCTGGAAAACCGGATCGACATGGGTATCCGCACCGGCCGGTTGAACCGTGGCGAAGCCTATCAGCTTCGCGCTGAGTTCAACGATATCGCGAGGCTTGAAGCGCGCTATCGGGTCAACGGTCTCTCCTATCAGGAACGCCGCGACCTCGACCGTCGCTTCGATCGTCTGACTGCGCATCTCGAAGCGTCGTTGAACGACTGGGATCGCCGCCGCGGCTAAGCGATCGGTAATCTGAACGGCGAGCCGCCGGCGTGAAAGCGCCGGCGGTTTTGCCTTATCCTGGCCGTGTTGTTTGGTGATTCCTGGAGCTGCATGGGCCGTCCGCACGCTACCCGACTGCGCGAAAGCCGCACGCCGGCGCCGCGCGGCGCCAAGGTCATCGATGCGACATTCCAGGTGATCGGCAAGCGCACGATCTGGGATCGCGTCGTCCTGGCGCTGACGGCTGTGTTCTGGGCCGCCGTGATCGGCTTCGCCATTCCCCAGCTTTGGCTGATTTCGCAGCGCGTCGGGGCGTATTTCAACGGCGGCTGAGGCTACGCGCTGAGCCGCGCAAGTTCTTCGTCGCTGATGTCTTCGTTGGAATAGACATCCTGCACGTCGTCGAGATCATCGAGCTGATCGAGCAATTTCAACAGCGTCTCGGCGTTCTCGCCTTCAATCGGAATGGCGATGTCCGTGCGCCAAACGAACTTGGCGCTGGCGGCGTCGCCGAGCTTCGCACCAAGCGCTTGGGCGGCGCCAGCCAGAGCGTTCATCTCACACGTGATCACGTGGCTGTCGTCTTCGACTACGCAATCATCCGCGCCTGCTTCGATCGCGGCCTCCAACATTGCGTCTTCACTGGCCGCGGCGAGCGGATAGCGGATTTCGCCAACCCTGCGCCAAGCGTTCGAAACGGCGTTGGTCTCGGCGAGATTGCCCCCGTGCTTGGTGAAGGCGGCGCGAACTTCGCCGGCGGTTCGGTTCTTGTTGTCGGTCAGACATTCGACGATCACGCCGATGCCGCCCGGGCCAAAACCTTCGTAGCGTATTTCGTCGAGATTCTCAGCCGCGCCTCCAGCGCCGCGATCCACGGCGCGTTGGATATTGTCCTTCGGCATCGATTGCGCTCTGGCCGCAGCGATCGCACGATAGAGCCGCGGATTGGCGTTCGGATCGGAACCGCCCAGCTTCACTGCGGCCTGGATTTCGCGCGCGAGCTTGGTGAAGGCTTGCGCGCGCTTCTTATCCTGCCCGCCTTTGCGGTGCATGATGTTGGCGAATTTGGAATGGCCGGCCATGGGGCGCGCCTATAGCCGCCGAGCCGCAGAACTTCCAGGGGGCGGACCGAACCATTTGCCGCGCCGGCGGGTCTTTGAGGGTGGAACGGAGCTGCAGTGGACCCTAGCGATGACGTTCGCCTCATCATTCGCGCTCAAGCGGGCGATCTTGCCGCCTTCGAGCAAATTCTGCGCTCGCTCGAGCCGGCGCTGCGGCGCTATGTCGGCAGACTCGTGGGCGCGCGCGCCATCACCGACGACGTGCTACAGGAGACATTTCTGCGCATCTGGCGCGGGATCGGCTGGCTGCGCGATCCGGCGCTGTTTCGCGCCTGGGCCTATCGCATCGCCACCCGCGAAACCCACCGGCTTATGGCACGCGAGCGTCAGCGCGACGAGCTGCGCGCCGATGAGGCCGAAATGGAAACGTTGGCGGCGCCGTTTGCCGATCCGGCCGCGCGGCTCGATTTGGAGAGCACGCTGATGCGCATCTCTCCCCACGCACGCACGGTGTTGGCGGCACACTATTTCGAGGGCCTCACGCTCGAAGAGGTCGCCGCCGTAACGGAAACGCCGCTCGGCACCGCCAAGTCGCGCCTCGCCTCCGGTCTAAAGCAGGCGCGCGCATTGCTGGAGGCGCCGGAATGAAGCTCAGGCGCTGGCTCTCCAATCCGATCGTGATCGCAGCGCTCGTCGAATTCGCGATCATAGCCGGAATCGTAATTCTCATCCTCAACCGAACCTAAAGGAGCCGATCCAATGTCCGACCTTGCCCGCCTCACGCTCGACCGCATCGAACGCAGCCAGCGCAATTTCAAAGCCCTGCTTGCCGGCGCGGTGATGCTCGAAGCGCTGCTGATCGGCGCACTGTTGTGGCTCACGGATTTTTCTGACCGCGTGCAGGCGCTGGTCTTCTTGGCCTCCGTCGGCGGCTACACGCTGATCGCGCTCGGCCTGGTCATGCTGGCGACGCACCTGGACCGCACCCTGTTGCGGGCGCTGCAAGCAAGCCGGTGACCTGCGCCAAGTTTCGCTGCGGAACGTCGCGGGCCGCATCTTCCCGGGGTCGTTTCGCACGAGGCATTTGCAACCAGGGCGGCAATCATGGAATTGAGTTTCCATGAGCAAAGCGCGACGCAGGACCGGGCGCGGAGAAGCCGCGCGCTGGGCCAATCTCCCGGACGACGAGCTCCTGGAGCTGCCACTGAAAAAGCTGAAGCTTCGCTTGCAGGGAACATGGCTGTCGGAGTGCTTACGCGACCTGAATAACGAGTTGCGCGCGCGCGGCATCCTGCTCAGGGTGCACGGCTGGCTGTCCGACGAGTGGTTCTCCCCGCCCGAGACGCCAGGCATCGCCTTTCCGTTTTACCTCGCCCATCCCCGGTTGATGCGGCTCGAGCGCAAAATGATGCTCGAGGTCGAAGGCGGCACGAAGCGGGCCTGCATGGAATTGTTGCGCCACGAGGCCGGCCACGTCGTCGAATACGGCTTCGGGCTCCACAAGAGGCGCCGCTGGCAGCGCCTGTTCGGACGCGCGAGCGCGCCCTATCCGGATCATTACCAGCCCGATCCGAGCAGCAAGGATTACGTCCAGTACCTGCGGCGTTGGTATGCGCAATGCCATCCAGACGAGGACTTCGCCGAAACCTTCGCGGTCTGGCTGACGCCGCGCTCGAACTGGAAGAGGCTTTACGCCGATTGGCCGCGGGCGCTGGAAAAGCTGCAATACGTCGACGAATTGATGGCCGACATGGCCGGCGAGACGCCGCAGCCTCTGCGGCGTTTCGAAGTCGATCCTATGTCGCAGCTCAAAGGCACGCTCGGCGATCATTACGTCGCCAAACGCAAACGCTATGCGGTCGAGACACCCACCGTGTTCGATCGCGAGCTCAAGCGCTTGTTCGCCAATGGCGCTTCGAGCGCACGCGCGCCGCATGCGAGTTCGATCATCCGGCGCAACCGCGCAGAGATTATCCGCACGGTTGCGAAACGTACCGGCGAATATCCGTTCGCGGTTGACGCGGCCGTCGATGACATGATCACTCGCTGCAAAGCGCTCAAATTACGCGCGCCTCGTTCGGAGCAAACAGTGCGGTCTGAAATCACGGCGATGCTGAGTTCGAAGGCGGTGCATACGCACTATTCGACGACGCGGCGGCACTGGTTCGCTGTATGAAGCCTCTCCGCGTACTCGTCATTTGCCGGCCGGACCAGTTGCCGCCGGACTCATTGGACGGTCTCAGCGAGAAAGAGATTTACGCTTGCAAGACCGAGTACGACGTCTTCACCACGCTGCGCACGAACGGGCACGAAGTGCAGGGCCTCGGCCTGCAATTCGATCTGACGCCGCTCAGGGAGGCGGTCGAGACGGGTAAGCCTGACATTGTCTTCAATCTGCTCGACCAGTTTCACGGCGACACGCTCTACTGCCAGCATGTCGCAAGCTTTCTTGAGCTGCTTAAAGTTCCCTACACGGGGTGCGGCCCGCGCGGACAGATTCTTTCACAAGGCAAAGACCTGTCGAAGAAGCTGATGAAATACCACCGCATCCCGACGCCCGCCTTCGCGGTGTTTCCGATCGGACGCAAAATCCGGCGCCCGAAGAACCTGAAGTTTCCGCTGATCGTAAAAAGCGTGACGGAGGACGCCTCGGCCGGCATTTCGCAGGCGTCAGTTGTCGATAGCGACGAAAAGCTTCAAGAGCGCGTGGCGTTCATCCACGACCGGCTCGGCACCGCGGCGATCGTCGAGCAATACATCGATGGGCGAGAAATTTACGTCGGCGTGCTTGGCAATGACCGGCTGACGGCGCTGCCGATCTGGGAGCTGAAGTTCACGGCGTTGGCGGCGGGCGCGCTTCCGATCGCGACGGAACACGTGAAGCACAATGTCGAATATCAAAAGCGCCGGGGCGTGGTTGACGGTCCCGCCGAAGGACTTACTCAAGCGTTGACGACGAAGATTCGTGAAATGGTCAAGCGTTGCTGCCGTATCCTCGAACTCGACGGTTACGCGCGCATCGACTTGCGGCTGGGCGCCGACGGCGTTCCCTATTTCATCGAAGCAAACCCGAATCCTGAGATCGCCTCGAGCGAAGAGCTGGCGCAGTCGGCGCTGCACGACGGGATCAGCTATGAGGAGCTGCTGAACCGGATCCTGCAACTCGGACTGCAGCGCGCGGAGAGCAAGACGGTTTACGCCCAGCGCTAGGCGTGAAGCTGCGCCAGCGTCTGCCTAGGGCTGGGCCGCCCTGGCCGCCTCGCGCAAAGGCGCGAGGATTTCCACGGCCTGATCGATGCGGGCAAACAAATCGCTCGCGTCGCCGGTCATGCAGCCGGCGTCCCATAACGTGCGCTGATCTTCCCGGCCCTCTTGGGAGGACCAGACGACGAACCCGTACGGGCCGTCGGTCATAACCCGGTTGCAGTGGAAATCGCGGCTCTCGTAGGGGCGGAGGATTTCGCGGACACTATCGAATTGTTCGGGCGTCAGCGCGAACCGCGTCGTCGTTTCGCCTTGGGTGAAACGGCCCTCGCCATTGCGGGTGAGCGTCCAACTCGACGTGGTGCGGCCCCAATACTTGTTTTCCAGTGTGATGATCGTCGGCGCCGGTATGGCGGGGGCGACGTAGCGGGCGTGGCCCATCTCCTCCATCAGCCGCCACGCGCGGTCACCGTTGCGCGCGAGCGGCCGCATACGGTCCGCATAGCAGACCGTATGCGTCTCGACGCGGCGCATTTCTTCGCCGCCGCGGCGCCAAGCGATGTAGCCGGGCGCAATGTGCTCGGACGGCGCCGAGCAGGGCAGACCGGCAGCTTGCAGCGGTTCGAGCAGATCGGCGATCTGGCGGAAATCCTCACGGCTTGCCTCGAACTCGTACACCGGATGGTCCCGGCCGCCCACGACGCGCGCACGGCCACCGTCTTCGATCGTGTAATTCATCGTCTCTGAATGGAAGACTTGGATGGACTCTCGCGGCGTCTCGGCGCGCGCGCCGGCGCATGCAGCGACGAGAAGGCTAATGGCAATGGTGTGTGATCGCACGTTTTGTCTCCCCTCGCGTGCTGCGTAGCACGGGGGCTCACAGGGGTGGCTTTATCATAGTACGCCGGCGCAACTGGGGGCGTGACGTCCGACGCCGAGGGCAACGCTTGACGTCGGCGTGCGCTGAACGTGGCTATCCCCGCCCGCGCAATCCTTCGCCGCGCACGCAGCGTATCGCTTCCTTCGGTGTGATAACCCAATCGAGGTGTGCATCGTGCGGGCCGGTAGGGACTTGTCCCATCTCCTGCTCGGCATAAGCCAGACCCACAGCGACAGCGCCATGTGCACGATAGAGCGAGATGATGCGGTCGTAATGGCCGCCGCCTTGCCCGAGGCGCCTGCCGGCGCGGTCGAACGCGAGCAGCGGGACGAGAAACAGCCGCGGTGAGAGATCGGCGCCATCCGACGGCGGCGACGGCACGCCGAAAGAGTCGGCAGTCAGCATCTCGTTGCCGCGCCAAGCGAGAAAGCGCGCAGGCCCGGCGCGCGATTCCATGCGCGGCAGCGCGACCGTGCGACCCGCTTTCGCCAATGCCGCCAACAGCGGACGCCCGTCGATCTCGCCGCCCACCGGCCAGTAGCCAGCAACGGGTGAAAGCTTCGCGAGTTCAAGCGGAAAGTTCTCGATCAGCTTGAGCGGCGCATCGCGCGGTTCGACCGCGGCGCGTTCGGCGCGCATCAGCATGCGCGCGTCGGCCTTGGCGGCTTCAAGTTCGGCGGGGGTCATGCGCTCACTTCCGTCATTCTGGGGCGACCGGGGGTCGAACCTAGAATCCACGAGATCGCAGAGAACGACATTTGCCCCAGGGCCCTGGGTTCGCGCTGACACGCGCCCCAGGATGACGTGGTCGGGCGGAACCACATGCGCCGTAAGCGATACCCATCCTCTCGAACCCTAGCACGACTAGGTGGGCGCCAGGTGCCTAAGACCACGGTCGAAGACAGAGCCAGCTCCCGAGAGAGATGATACGGTCCCAGGGATGCAAGCAACCTACGCACGCCGCAGAAACCGCCCGCGTTGAATCTAAGACGGAGAGCGCTTCGTCTCAAGCTCTGCCTAGCGCCACCCGCAGCGCGCCGACCCGGCCGCGGTCCGGCGCATCAGACTTTCCCGGCGGGCTCGTCTGCGCTTCGATTTTGGCCTCGACCAGCATGTCCGTCAGGCGCTCGACCTCGCGGCGGGAGCGTTCCAGCGCCGCGTTGGTGGCTTGCACCTCGTCCATGAGGCCAAGCGCCGTGAGCACCAGGCGGCGCTTGGCCTCGGTGTCGCCGCCATAGTTCCGCAGCCGGGATTCCAGCGCTGCGGCCAGATCCTCCAGCCGGCGCGCATCGCATTCCGCGCAGTCGATGGCGTAGTCCTGCCCCAAGATTTTGACCGTGACGTGCATCAGCGGAGCGCCTCCTTGGCGGCTGCGTCGAGAGCTTTGACAGGATCGGCGAGCGCCGCGGCGGACGCGTCGAAGTCGGCGCCTTCACTAGCGTCGAGCGCGGCTTCGAGGGCGTCCAGCGCCTCGCTAAGGGAATCGCTCGCCATTGCAACGAATTGTTACGTCCGTGATCGATTCGATGGAAGGCTGAGTTGCTGTTCCGGGCGTGGACGCAAGCGCGCTTTGCAGTTAAGCGAAGGCCACCAAATTCAGCCAATTTCCCGGGAGCGAGACTTATGAGCGTGAAGGTTGCCATCAACGGTTTCGGGCGCATCGGCCGGAACGTTCTGCGCGCGATCCATGAATCGGGACGCCGGGACATCGAAGTGGTGGCGATCAACGATCTCGGGCCGGTTGCGACCAACGCGCACCTGCTCCGCTACGACAGCGTCCACGGCAAGTTTCCCGGCGAAGTGAAAAGCGGCGAAGACTGGATCGATATCGGCCGAGGCAAGATCAAGGTCACAGCGATCAAGAATCCTGCCGAGCTGCCGCACAAAGATTTGGGCGCCGACATTGCGCTCGAATGCACGGGCATCTTCACCGCGCGCGACAAGGCGGCCGCCCACCTCGAAGGCGGCGCCAAGCGCGTGATCGTTTCGGCCCCGGCGGACGGCGCGGACTACACCGTGGTCTACGGCGTGAATCACCAGGGGCTGACGAAGGATCATGTCGTCATCTCGAACGCCTCGTGCACTACCAACTGCCTCGCGCCGGTGGCGAAGGTGCTGCATGACGCGATCGGCATCGACCACGGCATGATGACCACGATCCACTCGTACACGGGTGACCAGCCGACGCTCGACACGCTGCACAAGGATCTTTATCGCGCCCGCGCCGCGGCGTTAAATATGATCCCGACGTCAACGGGCGCCGCGAAGGCGATTGGTCTCGTGATCCCGGACCTCAAAGGCAAGCTCGACGGCATTTCCATCCGCGTGCCGACGCCGAATGTCTCGGTCGTCGACTTCAAGTTCGTAGCCAAGAAGGCGACGAGCAAGGAAGAGATCAACGCCGCGATCAAGGCGGCGGCGGAGGGCGCGCTGAAAGGCGTGCTCGCCTACACCGATGCGCCGAACGTCTCGATGGACTTCAACCACGACCCGCATTCCTCGGTGTTCCACAACGACCAGACCAAGGTGATGGAAGGCAAGTTCTGCTCGGTGCTGTCGTGGTACGATAACGAGTGGGGCTTCTCGAACCGCATGGCCGACACCGCCGTCGCGATGGCGAAGCTGATTTGACAGCGCTAGAATGAAGCGGTGATGGCGAGCGGCGCGACCACCGAGTTCAAACCACTCGCGTTTAGGCCGGTGAAGGGCCGTGATTTGCGCCCGCCGATAACCGGGAGCGACAACACTTACGGCAACAGGTTTGTGAGCGGGCAACTCAAGAGCCTGCAACATGCGAACAACGCGATCCTGTTCATCGTCTCGTTTCAGCCAGGGGCCGATGCGAAGCCGGGTGACCCCAATTGTATTGGGGAGGTCGAGTACTTGGTGATGCGACACAAGAACCGGCTCGTCGGCAAGATCACGCGGCAGGCGCCGTCCAGCTTCTGCAGCATGACCGGAGACGAGGAAGAGTTTCGTGTGCTCGACGGAATGGGATCCGGCCCAGGGATCGGCGGGCGCCACGCCGCTAACTTCTTTTGCGCCGTAAAGGGCTATTTCCCAGGCGAGTTCAGCGCCAGTGCCTATTTTCAGCGCAATCTGTTTGGCGGCTGGCGTGAAATCGTCATCCGCGCAGAGCGCGACGCGCTCTATGTCGCGCGCCCTTGAAAGCCCCAGTAAAGCTCCCCCACCTTACGCCTGTGGCCAAGGGTCAGCTCTGGGGGATGCTCGTCGGATTTGGGCTGGCGTGGCTCGCGATCGACCGGATGGAACTCTCGTTCCGCATCTTCGCCATCGGCTTCGCAGCCGCGTGGGTAGCGAGCGAGTTCTATCTGTCACGGCGGCTGACGGGCGTGGACGCAAAGTCCGTCACAATCGCCGTGCTCACCGGCTTTGCGTTTCCCTGGACCGGGTTCCTGCTCGCGTTCGTGTTGAACGCGCTGCGTCCGTAAGCGCCAGAGGTGTCCGCTACAGCGTTAATACGCTACGTGTGCGCACGCTTTTGCCATGCGTGCACGACGGCGACATTACAGCTTCGCCAACGCGGCGTCGGAGCTGGGCTTCGCGCTCGCAGCATTCGCCTGTGGGCTGTTTGATGCGCCGGTGTGGGTGGCGGGGCTGGCGGCGGTGAGCATGCTGGTCTATTGGGCGGCCACGCGGAACTCGGTGCTGAACCGGTTGCGCGGCGCGACGTGGGCGACGGTGATGAGCCTCGGCCTTGTCGTCATCATCGCCATTCAGGCCGGCGCCTATTGGCTCGGCCTCGTCGCCGGGGGACTTATTTAACCACATGACCAAAATTACGATGCACGCCGCAAGCGCGGGCGTATTCGCGCGCATGCTGAATAATCTGTCCTCGATTCTGGCCAGGGCCGAACAGCAGGCGAAAGCCAAGGGCTACGATCCGGGAGTGCTGCTGAGCGCGCGGCTTGCGCCGGACATGTTTCCGCTGATCAAACAGGTGCAGATCGCCACCGATCACGCCAAGGGCTGCGTCGCGCGCCTGGCCGGCCACCAGCCGGAAGCGATCGAGGATACCGAAACGACATTCGCAGACCTGCAGGCGCGGATCACGAAGGTGCGCGCCATCGTCGAGAGCTATAAGCCCGAGCAACTCGAGGGCTCGGAAACGCGCGAGATCACGCTCAAGATTCCGAACGCGGAACTGAAATTTAGCGGCCTCGACTACGTGAACCAGTGGGCGTTGCCGAACTTCTATTTTCACGTGACAACCGCCTACGCGATCCTCCGCGCCAATGGCGTCGAACTGGGCAAGCGGGATTTTCTGATCGGGTGATCTCCACCCATTCCCGGGGCTTCGCGCAGCGAAGAGCCCGGGACCCATAAACACGAATGTTTGTGTCGTTGCGCCGCCTTGCGAACCTGGCGGCAAGCGCGTTTATGGGTCCCGGACTTGGCGCTCCGCGCCAATCCGGGAATGGGTGTTGAGGCTAGGACCAAGCTATGAGCATTCGCCTGACCCAGCGGACTCTTTCATGACTATCGACACCTCAGGAAAATGGTGGGTCGGCACCGTCCCGACTGACATTGAGGAGTACCTCCACGCGCTCATTGCCGAGGAAGGAGGCTATGCCATTCACCGATTTAAGCTGTCGACCTGCGAATGCGGTGGCGTGGTCTTCAAGCTGCGATTGGACCGGGATAACGAAGCCGCTGCACGAGTCTGTTCCGCGTGTTCGGCGACGGGCTACATTGGTGACAGCGAAAAGTATCTTGCACCCACCAACGCCGACAAATTCAAGTGCGTCGAGTGCCGTTCTGACGACTGCAATGTGGGCGTCGGTTTCTCGTTGTATGCGCCTGGCGAAAGTGACGATGTCCAATGGCTGAGCGTCGGTGTGAGATGCGCCACGTGCGGTGTTCTCGGATGCATTATTGACTGGAAAGTCGGCGGCGGAAACGGGTCGGAGTTCTTGGAGAAGGCTTGAATCATGACGTTCCGACGCATTGAAGATGCGCCAATTAACAAAGCAGCTTTAGTCCGCGTGGACTTCAATGTGCCGATGCAAGACGGCGCGGTGAGCGATGACACGCGGCTGCGCGCGGCGGTTCCCACAATAAAGGCGCTCCAAGCGAAAGGCATGAAGATCAGCCTCGTCGCGCACTTCGACCGGCCGAAAGGCAAGGTCGTGCCGGAGATGTCGTTGAAGCAAATCTTGCCCGCGCTCGCGCAAGTGCTCGACAGCGTTGACGGGTTGGTTTTCGTCGATGACTGCGTCGGTGACGGCGTGAAAGCCGCGTTGAGCGCGATTCCGCCGGGAGGCGTCGTATTGTTGGAGAACGTTCGGTTCCATCCGGGCGAAGAGAAGAACGATCCGGAGTTTGCGAAGCAACTGGCGGCGAATTTCGACATCTACGTGAACGACGCCTTCTCCGCCGCGCACCGCGCGCATGCGTCGACGGAAGGCGTGGCGCATATCCTTCCCGCTTACGCCGGCAAGCAGATGGAGCGGGAGCTGGATGCGCTGGAGGCCGCACTCGGCAACCCGAAACGCCCGGTGCTGGGCATTGTCGGCGGCGCAAAGGTTTCGACCAAGCTGGAGTTGTTGCAGAACCTGATAGACAAGCTCGACAGGCTCGCCATCGGCGGCGGTATGGCGAACACGTTCCTTTATGCGCAGGGCGTCGAGATCGGCGCTTCGCTCGCCGAGAAGGAGATGGCCGCAACAGCGCGCGAGATCGTGGAAGCCGCGAAGGGCAAGTGCGAGCTGCTGCTGCCGGTCGATGTGGTTGTGGCGAAAGAGGTGAAGCCGCACGCAGAAGCGCGGATGACGGGGCTGGAGGACATCGGCGCCGACGAGAAGATTCTCGATGCCGGCGAAAAGACTGTGCGCAAGTTGCGCGAGGCGATGAAACATTCGAACACGCTGATCTGGAACGGGCCGCTCGGCGTGTTCGAGGTCCCGCCATTCGATCAGGCGACGGTGATCGCCGCGCAGGAAGCCGCGGCGCTGGCGAAATCCGGCAAGCTGACCGCAGTCGCCGGCGGCGGCGATACGGTCGCGGCGCTCAACCATGCGGGCGTTTCGGGCGATTTCACCTTCGTCTCCACCGCCGGCGGCGCCTTCCTGGAATGGATGGAGGGCAAAGCGCTGCCGGGCGTCGAGGCGCTTAGGCGGTAGTTTCCGGCATCGCACAACTGCCCTGCTGCGATAGTTTTTCCCCGCGCCCCTGCCCGGCGTGGCGTTTTTGTCAGGGCTGGGTTAGACAGCCCGCCATTCAATCAATCTGACGGGGCGGACAGTGAATCTCGACGCATTAAACAAAGTGGCCGAAGCCATGGTGGCGCCGGGCCGGGGCATTCTGGCGGCGGACGAAAGCACGGGCACGATCAAGAAGCGCTTCGACGCGATCGGGGTGGAAAACACCGAAGAGAACCGCCGCGATTATCGCGAGCTGATGTTCCGCGCCTCGGACGCGATGAAGTACGTCTCCGGCGTTATTCTGTTCGACGAGACCATCTGGCAGGACGCTAAAGACGGCACGCCGCTGGCGAAGATCATCGAACAAGCCGGCTCGATCCCGGGCATCAAGGTCGACGAAGGCACGCGGCCATTGGCCGGCGCGAAGCCGGGCGAACTGATCACGAAAGGCCTCGACGGGCTCGATAAGCGCTTGCCGAAATATTACGAGAAGGGCGCGCGGTTCGCGAAGTGGCGCGCCGTGATCGACCCGACCAATCTCTCCTATGCCGGCGTGCTCGCCAACGCGCACGCGCTCGCGCGCTACGCCAACCTTTGCCAAGAGTTCGACATCGTGCCGATTGTCGAACCGGAAGTGCTGATGGACGCGGACAACTCGATCGAGACGACCTACGCGGTCACCGAGTGGGTGCTGAAGGAAACCTTCCAGCAGCTCTATTATCTCAACGTGAGGCTCGAAGGCATCGTGCTGAAGCCGAACATGATCGTGCCGGGCAAGAAGGCGGCAAAACAAGCCAGCGTCGATGAAGTCGCAGAGCAGACCATCCGCTGTTTGAAGGCGTGCGTGCCGAGCGCCGTGCCAGGCATTGCTTATCTCTCTGGTGGGCAGTCGGACGAGCTCGCAACGGCGCATCTTTCGCGCATGAACGAGATCGGCGGCTTCCCGTGGAAGATGACGTTCTCCTACGGCCGTGCGCTGCAAGCTGCGCCGCAAAAGGCGTGGAGCGGACGTATCGAGAATGTCGCCGCCGCTCAGCGCGCCTTCCTGCACCGCGCGCGCATGAATGGCCTGGCCTCAAAGGGCGAATGGAACGCGCAGCTCGAGAAGCAGGCAGCGTAAACAGACGCGCGGCTGCGCTTAACCACGTATGCCTCAATTCTAGCCGGGATGTTAATTCATCCGGGCTATTTTCGCACCGTCAGACGCGCGGGAGCGGCGGCTCGTGAATTTCCTTAGCCTGTTGTTCAGCTTTAGCGGGCGCATCAATCGCGTCCAATATTGGCTCGGCGGCATCGGCGCCGGCGTCGCCATAGTGCTGATCGTCACGGTGTTGATGGTGGCGGGCGGGCCCATCGATCCTTCGCTTACCGAAGAACAGCGCGTTGCGAAATTCTTCGGCGCCTTCGCGCTGTCGCTCATGCCTGCGCTGCTCGTGGGCTCCTGGATCGGCTATGCGCTGGCCTGGAAGCGCTTCCATGACCGCGGCAAGAGCGGGGTGTGGGTGTTCCTGCCCATGCTGCCCAGTTTCATGATGGTGTCGTCGATGTTCGGCGCGATTGCGTCGGGGTCGAACGCGCTCGCCATCGCCGGCGCCGCGCAGCCGTGGTCGACCATCCTCTGGATCATCCAACTTTGGTTCCTCGTCGAGCTTGGCTTCATGCCGGGCAAAGAAGGGACGAACAAATACGGCGATCCGCCGGGCGGCGGTCTGTCGGGCAAAGCGCCCAGCATGCCGAGGGCGCCAAGCGGGCCGGCCAAACGGACCGAGAGCACTCCGGGCATGAAGACCGCGCTTGCCGGCGCCGAAAGCGCCATCGACCGGGCAATCGCAGCTCAAGCGCGCGCACAAGCTGCTGCGGCTGTGTCGGCTCAGCCAGGCGCGGCGCGTCCCGCGACCGCGGGTTCGTTCGGGCGCAAAGCTGCGCATTAGCGCTGCAGCGCGGGCGCGGCTAAGAGAGCCCCGCATGGCTCAGCGTTGCCGCCTCTATCTCATCACGCCGCCGAAGCTCGAGCTGGCGCCCTTCGCGCGCGCGCTCGAGAATGCGCTCGCCGGCGGCGACGTGGCCTGCGTGCAGTTGCGGCTGAAGGCCGTCGCCGACGCGGAAGTGTTGGGCATCGGCGCCACGCTGAAGCCAATCGTGCAACGTGCGAACGCCGCCTTCATCGTCAATGACCGGCCCGACCTCGCTGCACACCTGGACGCCGACGGCGTCCATGTCGGCCAGAGCGACGCCGGCTATGTCGAAGCGCGGCGCCTCGTGGGCAAAGACCGCATCGTCGGCGTCACGTGTCACAACTCCCGCGATCTCGCCTACGATGCCGCCGAAGCCGGCGCCGACTACGTAGCGTTCGGCGCGTTTTATCCGACCGAGACGAAAGCGCCCTCGCACTGGGCTGAGCCCGAAATTCTGGAAATCTGGCAGGAGACCATGGAGACGCCATGCGTCGCCATTGGCGGCATCACGATCGGCAACGCCGAGCCCCTGGTGCGCGCGGGCGCGGATTTTCTCGCCGTATCGGCCGGCGTTTGGGCGCACCCGGATGGGCCGCGCGCCGCAGTCGCGGCGTTCAACGTTCTGTTCGACAGCCAGGCGCGGTAGGCTAGCCGCACCACTGGGGAGCGGCCGATGACCAACGTCCAGGATATGTTGAACACCCTTCGCGCCAAGGCACGTGAACGCTCCGCTCCGGATCAGTCGCACGGCCCCCGTTCTTTGGGAGAAAGTGCAGCCGATGCACTCGCTGGCATCGTCGGATCGTGGCGTTTCGTGGCCATCCAGAGCGCGCTGTTGGGGGCGTGGATCATCTTTAACGCACTGAGCCCCGACCGCGTTGATCCTTACCCATTCATTCTCTTGAACCTCCTCCTCTCGTTCCAGGCCGCCTACACGGCGCCGATCATCATGATGAGTCAGAACCGGCAGGCCGAGATCGACCGGCGCCGCAGCATTGAGGACTACGACATCAACTGCAAGGCCGAGCTGGAGATCGAGACTCTGCATCAAAAGATCGACCTCCTGCGCGAGCAGGAGATCGCCCAGCTTACGGCAGCGGTCGACCGCCTCACCAAGATGCTCGAGGGAAAGCGCGGCTGACGCTCGGGTGAGCTTGTGGCTAAGGCGGCTTGGGCGCAGTGTCCGCCCATGGCAGACGACGACGCCCCTCCTCCACCGCCTATCCTGCAACTGACGCCGCTCAACCCTGATTTCCGCGACGATCCGCATGCGCTCTACCGGCGGTTGCGCGAAGCGCACGCAGTTTATCGCGATGACATGGCCGGTTCGAGCATCATCACGCGCTACAAGATCGCGCGCGAGACGCTGAACGATCGCACCATGTTGCGCGGGCCCGATAAGGTTGATCCGCCTGGTGCGTTCACGCAGCGGTTGGTGGAGAATTTCGACACCGATCCCGAAACCGGCGAAACGCGCTCCTACTCGATCCTGCTGATGGATGAGCCGCACCATTCGCGCGTGCGCACGCCGCTGGCGAAAGCGCTCTATGCGCGGGCCGCCAAGTGCAAACCGCTGGTGGAAGCGATCGTCGACGAGAAACTCGATGCGGCCGAAGCCCGGGGCGGGTTCGACGTGCTGCATGATTTTGCGATCCCGATTCCGATCGACGTCATCGGCGCCATCCTCGGCGTCGATGTCGAGCGGCGCGAGGAATTCCGCTACTGGTCCGAGGGCGTGATCCAGGTGCTGAACCCGTTCCGCACCGCCGAGCAGACAACTTATCTCGAACGCGCGGGCGAGGCGATCCGCGGCTATTTCGACGACCAGATCGCCGCACGCAGCGTCCATCCGCAGGACGACCTTATCACCGACATCGTGCAGCTGAAGGCCGAAGGCGCAGCCCTCAAGGACGCCGAGATCGTTTCCAACCTGATTGGACTTCTGGTCGGGGGCAATCTCACCACCAGCGATCTCATCGGCAACGGCGTCTATGCGCTGCTGACCCACCCGGCGGAATTGGCGAAGCTCAAAGCAGATCCCTCGATCATCAATCAGGTCGTCGAGGAGGTGCTGCGCTATGATGGGCCGGTCGACATCACCGCGCGCGTGACGCCGCGCGAGATGGAGATCGGCGGTTGCCCGATGAAGGCGCGGCAATCGGTGATCACGCTGCTGCGCGCGGCCAATCACGATCCCGACGCGTTCGACGATCCGGATGCGTTCGACGTCACGCGCAAGCCCGGCCCCCACATCGCCTTTGGCGGCGGCGCACACATCTGCATCGGCGCACCGCTCGCGCGCATCGAGGCGCAAGCTGCGATCGGCAGGTTGTTCCAGCGTTTCCCGAACCTGCGCCTGGCGCGGCCGGATGAGCGGCCCGAGAAGCGAACGCTGCCGTTTTTCAACGGCATTCAACGGCTGGACGTTCTGATTTAGGCGCGCGTAGTATTTTAGTTTGAACTTTCCGCCTGGGCTCTTTCGCCCTTAGGCCTTTAGGCATTGCGCATCCTCATGGCGAGGCGGCACCGCGTCTCGACCATGGCGACGAACTCAGACTCTTTGGTGATGCGCGCCACCAACAGCGGGTGAGCCTCGTGGTGCAGAGCGTCCACGATCTCAGGCCATGTTCTAAAGCGGCCGGTGCTGGACAGCTCATTGGCCCGCTTTCGGAGGAAATCGAGGGGATCGGGTTCGTCCATTGCTCAGCGCCAAGCATGCGCCGAACTGCCCCAAGCACAAGCAACCCATGCGGTTTTGGGGATTTCAAACTGAGACTCTACCGGCGCGCGCGAAGTGTGCCCTCGGTCACAGCGCAGCGCCTGCCAGACCGTTCATTGACGCGCCCGGGGGGAACAGGAGCAGCGCTCCCGCCGTTGCGCTCCCAAAGATGCAGTCTCCGGGAGTTTTCAAATGCTCGAACTTGCCGCCATCGTTGTCGCCTCGGCCGTCGCGCTGACGTTCTTCTCCGACGCGACGTCAGGCACGATGAAAATGATGCGCGCCGCACGCCGCCGCGATCACGGCAAAATCCGCGTCGCCAATCATCACTAGCCCATAGCTCGCGCGGGCCGCGGGCGACGTGATAAGCTCGCGCATGCCGCAGACGCCGCATCAGCGCGCCGAAGCCGAGCTCACTGCGCTCGGGCTCAGCTTTCCGGAAACGACAGCGGGACCCGCCTGGCCGCCGGCGCGCGGGCTTTATGTGCGCAAGAAAATGTTCTGTGTGTTCGGCGCCAGGGGCGAGCCGCTCGATGCGCTCACCCTGATCATGAAGCTGCCGATTTCGGCGGAGATGGCGCAAGGACTCTTTTTCGTGCGCGAGAGCCGCGGCTGGTACAAACAACACAATTGGATCATCGCCCATTTCGTCCCGGACGATGATGTGCTCGCAGAGATGGCGACGCTGCGAGGCTGGCTGAAGCAGAGTTATGTTGCGGTAGCGCCGAAAAAATTGGGGCGGACGCTTGGGTGAGCGTCTGGAGCGGCGGAATCATTTCTCCCCAAACAGGCTCCCGCTCGCGGGCGGCGCACTCGGCGGCTTCTTGCCCAGCCGCTCATACGCTTTCGGCGCTGCTACTCGCCCGCGAGGCGTGCGCATGACGAAGCCCTGCTGCATCAGGTAAGGCTCGATTACGTCTTCGATGGCGTCGCGGGCCTCGGCGAGGGCGGCAGCGAGCGTGTCCACGCCGACGGGGCCGCCGGAATAGGTTTCCACCAAGGCCTGCAGATAACGCCGGTCCAGGAGATCGAGGCCGTCGCTGTCGACATCCAATCGCCGCAGCGCCTTGTCGGCGAGCTTGGCGTCGATCGTCGCGTCGTCCGCATCGGCGAAATCGCGGACGCGGCGGAGCAAGCGCACGGCGACGCGCGGTGTGCCGCGGGCGCGCTTGGCGATTTCGAGCGCGCCTTCTGTGGTGATCGGCATGCCGAGCTTGGCGGACGCGCGCGTGACGATGCCGAGCAGATCGTCGGGACCGTAGAAATCCAAACGCACCGGAATGCCGAAGCGGTCGCGCAGCGGGGTGCCGAGCAGGCCGGCGCGGGTCGTTGCGCCGACAAGCGTGAACGGCGCGAGATCGATGCGCACGCTGCGTGCGCTCGGGCCTTCGCCAATGATGATGTCGAGGTGATAATCCTCCATCGCCGGATAGAGGATTTCTTCGACCTGCGGCGCGAGGCGGTGGATCTCGTCGATAAAAAGCACGTCGCGCGGCTCGAGATTGGTCAGCAGCGCGGCGAGATCGCCGGCGCGGGCGATGACGGGGCCGCTGGTGGAGCGAAAGCCCACGCCCAGCTCGCGGGCGATGATCTGCGCCAATGTCGTCTTGCCGAGACCGGGAGGTCCGAAAAGCAGCACGTGATCCATGGCGTCACCGCGGTTGCGTGCCGCCTCGACGAAGACTTTGAGATTGGCCTTGGCCGCCGGCTGGCCGACGAATTCGTCGAAGCCTTGGGGGCGGAGAGCGCGGTCGACACCCTCCCCCGGCATGCGGGTGCTGGTGACGAGACGCGCGTCGGGACGTTCTGCCGGTTCGGCCATTTCGTATGCTTAGCCGATTCGGGTTCGCAAATCGTTCCGGCGCTGCGGCCACAGCGGGGCAAACGGCGTCTTAACCCGGGCCCGGCCAAGCTCGTCCGAAACGAGCCTGAAATATCTATGTTCGAACACATCTCGCTACGTCCGACTAAGGAACAGTCGGAGGCTGCAATCAGCGCCGAAGTGCAGCTGGCCCGCAAAGGCGTGGCCGGCCGGATCGCGTTCGCCATCATCATGGGCGCGTCATCGCTGTTATGGCAGCCCCTATGGGCTTCGGCGGCCTATGTGACCGCGATCCTCTCCTGGGAGCTGGTCGGACGGCCCTGGAGCACGGCTCGCGCCATCGCCTTGCTCAAAGGACGTGGCGACGCGCTAGCGATCTATCAGCGCAGCGTCATCTTCCTGGCGGCGTGCCTCTACTCGGCAGCGCCGCTGACGGGGATTTTTTCCGGTGTGATGGTCGGATGGTACGCGGCGCTGATGGCGTTCTGCTCATCCGTGATCGCTGGCGTCACCTATTTCTCGAACGACAAATGGCTGTTCGGCGCCTGCACAATACCGGCGTTCGTCATAGCGTGCGCGGCGCCGTTCGTCTTCGGCATTGCGGCCCCGGCGGCGGTTGTCGTGCTCCTGCTCAACGCCCTGTTCGCGTTGAGCGCTTTGCAGTCGGCGGCTCACCGCGGCGAACTAGTGGAAAGCATCACCCGGAAGGATGCCGCGCGCTCGCGGGCCGAGAGCGCCAATGTCGAGAAATCGCAATTCATCGCCAATGTCAGCCACGAATTGCGCAGCCCGCTCAACGCCATCATTGGTTACAGCGAGCTGCTGCGCGAAGCGGCCGAAGAAGATGCGCGCGCCGCCGATCAGGAAGATCTCGACAAGGTCTTGATGGCGTCGCGGCGGCTATTGCATCTCGTCAATGAGCTGCTGGACATTTCCAAGATCGAAGCGGGCAAGCTTGCGCTCAATGTCAGCTGGTTCGACGCCGCCGAGATGGTCGAAGCCGCCGTGGCCGCGGCGCGACCGCTGGCGGAGGGCGCGGGCAGGCGCGTTGCGGTCGAGATCGCTCAGGATATGGGACAAGGCGTGAGCGATGAGTTCCGCTTGAGCCAATGTGTGGCGAACCTGCTGTCAGGCGCGCTGGTTTGCGCCGAAGGCGATATCGCGCTGCGTGCGCGGCGCACCAGCGAACACGGCGCGTGGTTCGAGATCGAGGTGACGGCAGGCGGCGCCAAACTGGACGCGGCGGCGATCGAGCGGCTGTTCGATCCCTTCGCCCAGGCTGACGAAGCCAATCGCGGCGGCGCCAGCCTCGGGCTCGCCATCACCCGCCGGGTCGCACGCCTTCTGGGCGGCGACGTTAGCGCTGAAGGCCGCGCCGAGGGCGTGGTGTTCAGCTTGCGCACGCCGGTGATCGCGCGCGTCAGCGGCGCCGCGTCGGCGACGGAGCCGGAAGCCGCGATCCGGCGCCGATCCTGATACTTATCCACAGATTGAAACGTCGGCCGGGCGATAGACCGTTCGTCCTGGGTTCAGCGCCGCTTATGGCCGGCCAGGAGGGTTCTCCCATGCGCTACATGTACTTGATATCCGGCGTCGAAACCGGGGCGGCCCCGCCCCAGCGTATGATCGACGAGATCGACAAGCTCGCCGAGCAGGAAATGGCCGCGGGCCGCATGATCGCGCGCGGGGGCCTCTTGCCGACGGCGATGGGCAGCGCGCGCGTGGAATCGCGGCGCGGCAAGCTCAAGCTGACCGACGGCCCCTTCGCCGAGACCAAGGAAGTGATCGGCGGCTTCGCCATCTTCGAGTTCGCGACGCGCGAGGAAGCGATCGCCTCGGCCGAGCGCTTCATGGAGCTGCATCGCCTGTACTGGCCGGAATGGGAGGGCGTTTGCGAGATGCGCCCCATGTTCGGTTTCGACGGCGCCTGCGGCGTGGGCGAAGCGCAGGCAAAGCTCGCTCAGCCGGCCTAAGGCCCTTGTTCACGCTAGCGCGCGGCCTAAGCTCTAGGGCCATGAGCCGCGCGTTCGTGAAAGAGGACGACGACGCCGTCGAGGATTTGCCCGATCGGCCGGTCTCGACGGCCCCGAATCTCGTCACCGCGGAAGGCCTGGCGGCGATCGACGCCGAGATCGCGCGCCTCGATGCGGAGCTGGCGCACGCCGAGGATCGTAACGACCGCGCGCGCATCGCGCGCGACCAACGCTATTGGAGCGCCCGTCGCAGCACGGCGCAGCTGATGCCGGCGCCCGCCGATTGCGGCGTCGTGCGTTTCGGCTGCACCGTGACGATCGAGCGCGACGACGGGCGTGCGCAGACATTCCGTATCGTCGGCGAAGACGAGGCCGCGCCAGAGCACGGCACGATCAGCCACGTCTCCCCGCTCGCGCGCGCGTTGATGGGCAAGGAAGTCGGCGACGGCGCCCGCGTGGCGGAGCACGATTTCGAGATCGTGAAGATCGGCTAGCGGCTGACTTCCTTGAGCGCGGCGCGGATTAAATCAGGTGCGGGCGCGTCGACTTCGAATTGCTTAGCGGCAGACGCGACAGCACGCGCCGCGCTCGATTGATCGATGCCGAGATTAACGAGCGCAGACACGGCTTCCTGGCGCGCGCCGTTTGCGGAAGCCGGCGCCGCGCCTGCGGCGCGTGGCGAAAGAGCGGGGCTAAGGCCGATGAAGCTCTTGGGACCGCCCTTGCCCGTGAGTTCGGTGGCGAGGCGCGCAGCGAGTTTCGGGCCGACGCCATTTGCGCGCGCGAATGCGGCCTTGTCCTGCAGCGCGATAGCGTCGGCGAGCGCATCCGGCGGCATCGCATCGAGGATGCCGAGCGCCACTTTGGCGCCGACGCCGGGAATGGTTTGCAGATGTGCAAACCAAGCGCGCTCTTCTTCCGAAGCAAATCCGAACAGCTTGATCGCGTCTTCGCGCACATGCGTCTCGATGTAGATGCGCGCAGGCGCGCCAACTTGCAGCCGCGCCAAAGTGCGCCCGCCGGCTTGGACGACGTAGCCCACGCCGCCGACCTCGATCAGCGCCGTCTCCTCGCCCACCGCGGCGACGATCCCGCTCAAAGACCCGATCATATCTCGCCTCTCTGCCCTCTCCTGACGGGATTCGGGCGCGTGCGAAACGAAGCCCGGCCGGAAATGTGGAGTTTTTCCGCCGCGCCATGCCGGCGGCTCGTCTCAAAGCAGTTGAGGCCATTGGCTTACGGCCTCTCTCTGCGGCAAACAGCCGGGCTTCGGCTCCAGGGGAAAGTCATGACAACGTTCACACGCCGCACCGTTTCGGCTTCTTCGCTTGCTTTGCTTGCGGGCTGCGCTACCGGCGCGTCCGGCGGTGGGAGTGTGGGGGCCCGGCGCAGTCGAGCGGCGATCGGGTCGTTCGGGATCGACATGACGGCGATCGATCCGAACGTAAAACCCGGAGACGACTTCTATCAATACGTGAACGGCGCGTGGCTCAACGCGAATACGATCCCGGATGACCGCGTCACCTGGGGCACCAACGACATGCTGGTGGTGAAAGCCGAGCACGACGTGCGCGCGATCATCGAAGAAGCGGCTGCCGCAGGCGGGGGGGCGGGATCGAACCGGCAGAAGATCGCTGACTTTTACAACGCCTATCTCGACCAGGACGCAATCGATGCGCGTGGGCTCGCGCCGATCCAGCCTGCGTTGGCGCAGATCGCTGCGTTGCGCACGCACGAGGATGTAGTGCGCTTTGTCGGCACGCCCGGCAACGGCGTCTCGTTCCCGATTGGGATCGGCATCGGCCTCGATGAACGCGATCCGGATCGTTACCTGCCGCAGATGGGCCACGGCGGGCTTGGGCTCCCGGAGCGCGAATACTATCGCCGCGACGATCGTCAGTTTCCTCAGCTGCGTTCCGGCTACGAAGCGGCGTGCGCCAATATGCTGGGCCTGGTCGGGCAGAGCGATGCGCAAGCGAAGGCAGCCGCCATCATGGCGCTGGAGCGCCAGATCGCCGAGCGCCATTGGCCCATCGCTGAGCGGCGCGAGCGTGAGCGCACATACAATCTGATGACGCGTGCGCAGGTGCGCGCGCTAGCGCCGAGCTTCCCGTGGGACGCTTATTTCGATGCACGGGGCCTCGCAAACCAAGACGAAGTCGTGGTCGCCGAACTGAGCGCGATGGGACCGCTGGCGGAGCTGGTGATCGCAACGCCGGTATCGACCTGGAAGAGCTACCTCGCCTGGCACTATGTACGCGGGCGCGCGTCGGTGCTGCCGCGCACCATCGACGACGCGAATTTCGATTTCTTCGGCCGCCAACTCAACGGCGCCCAGCGCCAGCGCGACCGCTGGCAACGCGCGATCCAGGCGACGAACGGCGCGCTCGGCGAAGCGGTGGGCGAGCTTTATGTCACGCGCCACTTTCCGCCGCAAACCAAGGCGCAAGCGCTCGAACTGGTTGAGAACATGCGCCGGGCATACGGCGAGCGCATCGATCAGAGCTCATGGATGAGCGCGGAGACCAAAGCGCTCGCGCGCGAGAAGCTGGCTACGTTCCGTCCGAAGATCGGCTACCCTGATCGCTGGAAGGATTATTCAGGTTACGACGTTCGCGCCGGCGATGCGTTCGGCAATCAGCAGCGCTGGGCGATCTGGGACTGGAACAACGATCTGGAGCGCCTGGGCCGGCCGAGCGACCGCGACGAATGGTTCATGGTGCCCCACGCCGTGAACGCCTACTACAACCCGCCGTTCAACGAGATCGTGTTTCCGGCGGGTTATCTGCAGCCGCCGCTGTTCGATCCGAACGCCGATCCCGCCGTGAATTACGGCGCCATCGGCGGTGTGATCGGTCACGAAATGGGACACGGCTTCGACGACCAAGGCGCGAAATCGGATGCGCGCGGCGTGCTGCGCGATTGGTGGCTGCCTGAAGACGTGACCCGCTTTCGCGCGATCACTGATCGGCTGGCGGATCAATACAGCCAATTCGAGCCGCTGCCGGGATTGCACTTGAACGGACGGCTTGGGCTCGGCGAGAACATCGGCGATTGCGGCGGGCTGCAAGTGGCTCTGCATGCGTATCGGATTTCGCTCAACGGCGAAGAGCCGCCGGTCCTGGACGGCACAACAGGGCTGCAGCGCTTCTTCATGGGCCGGGCGCAGCACCGCAAGCAACTGCAGCGGGAGGAATCTTTGCGCAATCAGGTGATGACGGGCCCGCACTCGCCGGCGCGCTATCGCATCAACGGCCCGGCGCGCAATATGGACGCGTGGTACGAAGCGTTCAACGTGCAGCCTGGCGACGCGCTCTACCTGCCGCCGGCGGACCGCGTGACGATCTGGTAAATCAGGTTCGCGTTGCGAAAATCATAAGCAAGGTTGCGAGAGCGCCAAGCAATGTTCGCCCGGAATGCAGGCGATTCCAGCGAGCGAGCATGCCGCGAACGTCCTCGCCCGCGCGTTCGGTCTCAATCGCCATCAGCTTGTTGTTCAAAGGAAGCATGACCAGCAGCGTGTAAGGCCAGTTCAAGATCAACGTGACGCCGCCGATGGCCCACACCCAATCGCCATCAAGGACAGCCACGGCGATCGCAGCGGCGCCGCCGAGCATCGCCAACGTCGCCTGCATGACGAAGCCAGCCTTGTAGGCGGGCTTCCACTGCATCAGTGCGGCAGAGGTCGGCAGCTTCATTCGCGCGGGATGTTCGGCGAAGTTGATGTAGAACGCAGCGCTCGTGAACGCCGACGCGATCAGCAACGCGGCGAGCTCCAGGGCCGACGTCATCGTCCGATTTTTTCCGCGCGGCGGCGGAAGCCGCCATGTGCGGCATGACAGAGCGCAACACCCAGCGCGTCGGCAGCGTCGGCGCTCACCTCGCCTGCCGTGGGCAAGAGGCGGCGGACCATGAAGCTGATTTGCGTTTTATCCGCCGCGCCCGAGCCGACGATGGCTTTCTTGATCGTCGCAGGCGCGTATTCGGCGACGGCCAGCCCACGCCGTGCGGCCGCGGCGAGCGCGACTCCGCGCGCTTGGCCAAGCGCCAGCGCTGCGCGCGCATTGGAGTTGACAAACGTTTCTTCGACCGCCGCTTCGTTCGGTCGATACTTTTCGATCACGCCGCAAAGGCCTTCGAACACGTCATGCAAACGCGAGGCAAGCTGCTGGTGGGTTGGCGGTTTGATCACGCCATGCGCAACGTGGGTGAGGCGTGAGCCTTCGCTCGAGACCAATCCCCAGCCGCAACGATTGAGGCCGGGATCGACGCCGAGAATGAGAATGGCCGTCATGATGATTTCTTCACATCAAGCGCGAGTCGCGCCGCCACCGCCACGTAGATGACCCAGAAGATGTTGTTGGCTTGCAGCGCGTGGCTCTCGCTCAGCGTGTAGAGCGCGAACGTTGCGAGGAACGCCGGCGCCCAGAGCCCCACGTCGACACTCATGGCGGCGCCCACCCCGCGCCGGAGCGTCGCCAGCAACTGGAGTGTAAACAGAACGACGCCGGCGCGGCCCAGCCCAAGCGCAAGTTCGAGCCAGCTCGAATGCGCCGACGCCACTTGCCACTGCACGGCTTCGCGCACCCAGTAAGCGGGGCCCTGCTCGGGCAGCCAGAACGCATAATAACCGTACCCGAGCCAGGGGCGGGCTTCGACGAAGCGCGTTGAGGCGTCCCAGATGTCGGTGCGGCCGGTGAGCGTGAGATCGCGGCCGAGTGCAGCGACGATAATGTCGGGCGCGAGCAGTACACTGCCTGCAACTGCAACGATCAGCGTGGCTGCGGCTGCGCTCGCGACGATCGCGGCAATCGGCCCGCGGCGCAGGATCATGCAGAAGGCCATCACGCCGAGCCCGAGCATTGAAGCGATGAGTGCGGTCTTCGAGGTTGAGAGAACGACGAGCACGAACGCCGCGAGCGCTGCGCCGATCCAAAGCTTGCGCCGCTCCGGCGTCGCGATCGCGGCCGCCGCACAGACGCCGACTCCGACCGCCATGATGCCGCCGAGCGTGTTCTTGTGCGTCCACAGGCCCGACCAGGCGCCGGGGTGTTCGAAGGTCATGCGCCCGATGCTCGGCGCGAGCAATGCGAGCGCAAACGAACCGGCGATGAGCAGCACGAAGCCGCCGCCGAGGACATTGACGAGTCCCTTCCAATCGTAGCGCCAGGCGAGATAGAGGCTGAACCCCATCGTCAGCGCGAGCCAGACGCAGCGGCGCAAGGTTGCGCCGCTATCGATGGACCAGAGCGTGGACAGCGCCGCGAGCGCGAGCAGCGCGACGATCAGCGGCGTCGCGCGGGCAGCGCCAAGCGCTTGCGCGCGGTCGCGCCACAGCACCCAGGCGAGAAACGCATAGACCGGCCAAAATAGTAGTCGCGCATAACCCGGCGGCTCGGTCGCGCCCTGGCTTTGCGCGACGGCGGCGAAAAAAGGTTCGGAAAATTGCGCAAGGCACAGCGCCGCAGCCACTGGCTCCCAGTGCGCAAAAGTCGGTGCGGCAGCACTGGCGGGCGCGTGCGCAAGGGACATGAGCCTAGCCCTGCGCTCAATCCCTTGCCAAAGCGCTAACCCGCGGCCAGCATGGCCGAAACGAGTGAGGAAATTCATGGCCAGGCGGGCGTGGGCGCTCGCAGCGAGCGCCCTCTTCTATTGCGGGCTTGCAGGCATTGCGTCAGCGCAAACGCCGAGCGAGGCGCAGCGTGCGCAGGCGCGTGAGATCTATCAGCGCGTCGTTGCGTTCGACACCTCGCAGGGTGCGCAAAACCTGGCGATGGCCGAATATCTTGCCGGCCTCTTCCGCACAGGCGGCTTTGCCGCCGAGGATGTGCATGTGCTGCCGCATGACGGCACGGCGGGCTTGCTCGTCCGCTATCGCGGCGACGGCTCCGGCGCGCGCCCGATCCTCCTGCTCGCGCATATGGACGTAGTGCCCGCGTTGCGCAGCGACTGGGAGCGCGATCCGTTCACGCTGGTTGAAGAGAACGGCTTCTTCTTCGGCCGCGGCAGTATCGATAACAAGGCCGGCCTCACGCAGCTCGCCTCTTCTTTCCTGACCCTGCGTTCTGAAGGCTTCACACCCACACGCGATCTAATCCTCTGGTTTTCAGGCGACGAAGAAACCACCGGCGCTACGACGCAGGCGCTGTTGGCGCAACATCGCGCGCTTCTCGGCGAAGCGGAGTTCGCGCTCAATTCCGACGCCGGCGGCGGCCAGCTCGACGGCCAGGGCCGCGGCGTCTCCTACGTGCTGCAGACGGCGGAAAAGACATACGCCAGCTTCAGCTTCACGGCGCGCAATCCCGGCGGTCACTCCTCCGTGCCGCGCCAGGACAACGCGATTTACGAGCTGAGCGACGCCCTGACGCGCCTGCGCGCATTCCGTTTTCCGGTGATGTGGAACGATACGACGATCGAGAGCTTTCGTAACGCCGCGAGCACCATCGCCGGCGCCGGGGGTCAAGCGCTGCGGCGCTTTGCCGAGCAACCGGGAGACCGGACAGCGGCACGCGTGATGGAGCGCAATCCTTCGCTATCGTCGATGATGCGCACGACGTGCGTGGCGACCATGCTCTCGGGCGGACATGCCGAAAATGCGCTGCCGCAGTCGGCGAGCGCCACGGTGAACTGCCGCATCTTCCCGGGCGTCCCCGTCCCGGAGGTGATGAGTGAGCTGCGAGCGATCGCCGGCCAGAGCATCGAGGTGACGCAACTTGCGCCGTCGAATTCGTCTGACGCCTCGCCCTTGCGCGCTGACGTGATGCAGGCGGTGACACGCGCGGTGCGCTCCAACTATCCGCAGGCGGTGATCACGCCTTACATGTCGGCGGGCGCAACCGACGGGCTCTTCTTCCGCGCCGCCGGGATACCGACTTACGGCGTCGGCGCCATATTCATCGGCGATGACGACGACTTCGCACATGGTCTTAACGAGCGCGTGCCGGTGACGAGTTTCTACGAAGGTTTGACGCATTGGCGCATTCTGCTGACCGATTTAGCCGGCCGGCAATGATCGCCTATTTCGAGCGCCGGCGCGGTTTGGGTTTTTCCGGTTCGGCGTTTTCAAATCGCGCTCGCACGCGGGCGATCATTGCGGCGAACCGGGGATGGGTTCGGATCGGGTCCAGGCTGTTGTCCTTTTCCATCCATAGCAACCATCCGCGACTGATCGAGTTGGTCCACGGCTCAATCAAGTCAGTCGCGGCGTCCGCATCACCCATCCGCGCCATGGCGCACGCCAAATTGTAGTGCAGGCGTGCATTGTCGGGGTCGAATAGAATGGCCCGTTGCGCCCACTCGCGCGCGCGATCCGTTTCGCCCAGATCAGCGAGCGAGGTCACAAAGAAGCCGAGCGCGCCGCTGTGATCCGGCTCACGGGCGAGGATTTTCTCGCAGCGTTCTAAGGAACGCCGCGCGGCGGCGCGCATGTCATCCAGATTGCCCAGGGCTTCGTACGCCTGGACCACCATGCCGGCGGGCCAGTAGGCGTCTTCGTCCAATGCGATAGCGCGCTCGAAGTGATGAATTGCTGTCGCATAGTCGCGCCTGGGAATGGCGCTGGAGCCGGCCATGAGATGCGCTTCGTAGCAATCGGCGTCGAGCTGGAAAGCGCGCTCCAGCAGCGCATCGATAGGCTGTGACTCGGCCAAACCGCGCAGGTGCGCTTCGGCGAGCGCCGCATAGCCCGGCGCAAAATTTGGATCGGCGTCGATCGCGCGCTTCGCGGCATCGAGCGCGCGCTGCGGATCGGACCCGGCGACGCCCCGCTGGCTGAGCTCGGACTCGGCAAACGAAATCAGCGCCCAGGCCGGCGCGAAATTTGGATCAAGTTCGACGACGCGCTTGCAGATACGAATGATGACCGGCTTCAGTCGTTCGCTGCCTTTCCGCGAAAAAGCGCGCGCCATGATGTAGAGTTCGTAGGCCTCCGAGCTGGCGGTTGCGCGCTGCTCGATGGCGCGTTTTTCCTCAGGCGCGAGCTTCACTTGCAACGCGGCGACGATCGCCTTCGAGATCTCGTCCTGGATGGCGAAGATATCGTCCAGCGTCCGGTCGAACCGCTCGGCCCAGATCTGCGCGTCGCTCTTGGCGTCGAGCAGCTGTGCAGTGACGCGCACGCGCGCCCCGGATTTGCGCACGCTGCCTTCGAGAATGTGGCTCACGCCCACGTCGCGCGCGAGCGCCGCAACGGCGACGGCTTTGCCCTTGTACGTGAACGCTGTGTTTCGCGAGACCACCGAGAGGGCGGCGATCTTGCTGAGATCGGTGATGATGTCTTCGGTCACGCCGTCGGCGAAGTATTCCTGCTCGCTATCGCCGCTCATGTTGACGAACGGCAGCACCAGGATCGAAGGGCGTGCGTCCCTGTCAGGTGTGTTCGGCTTTGCCGGAACAGCGCCTTCTGGCCCCGCGCGCTTGGCCACGAGTTCGCGGACAACCGCCTCGAAGGCGAGCCAGGCCTTGTCGCCCGTATCGCCGCGCCAGTGACAGAGATCGGCGGTGTGGGTGAGTTCGAACAGAATGGGCCGCTCGCACGCCTCGATCATCACAGGCGCAAGTGTGCCGTTGCGGTCTGCAATAGTTGCTTCGGTGCGCACCCAGCGCGATCCGATCGATGCCTTCGACCACAAGACGACGACAGCCTTGGCTTGCTTGAGCGCTTGCTCGATGGCCTCGTCGAACGTTTCCCCCGAGCGCAGCGCCACGTCCCACCAGACGCTCATGCCAAGCGCTTCGAATGCTTCGGCGAAGCGCCGCGCCGCGTCCGCGTCAGTACGGCTATAGGAAATGAAAACGTCCGCCATGGCTCGCCACCAGGCTAGCACGGCCCATGCCGATTGGCATTGAATTCGCTAAGCCGTCGCCGCTTCCTGCCCGTGGCAATACTTGAACTTCTTGCCTGAGCCGCAGGGGCACGGGGCGTTGCGGCTGACCTTGCCCCAGGTCGAGGGATTGTGCCGGTCGAAGCCTTCCGGCGCGAGTGAGGGCGCATCCTCGCGACGCGCCATTTCATTTTCGCCGGTGTCGGGGTTCTGGTGGATTTCGTAGGTCTGCGCCGGGGCGCGCGGCGCAATCGCCGCTTCGTCGGCCTGGCCGATCTGCAGCCTGAGCAGCATGCGCGTGATCGTGGTGCGCAGATCGAGCAGCATGCGCTCGAACAAAGTGAACGCTTCGGTCTTGAACTCGTTCAGCGGATCGCGCTGGGCGTAGCCGCGCAGATGGATGACCGAGCGCAGGTGATCCAGGAACGACAAGTGCTCGCGCCAGCGCATGTCGACGACCGAGAGCAACACCTGCTTTTCGACTGCGCGCAGACGCTCGGGGCCGAGCATGGCGGCTTTCTGCGCGTAAGCCTGATCGACTTCGCGCGTCAGCCGCACGATGATTTCCTGCTGGGCGATGCCCTCTTCGGCCGCCCACGCCTCGACCGGCGGCTTGAAGCCGAAAATCTCGTCGGCTTCGATCACCAATTCCGGCGTGTTCCACTGCTCGGGATAGGCCTTCTCCGGCATGTGGCGCCAAACCAGCTTCTCGACCACGTCGTGGCGCATGTCGCGCACGATGGGCGCGACATCGGCGGTGCGCATGAACTCGATGCGCTGTTCGAAGATCGCCTTGCGCTGATCGTTGATGACGTCGTCGTACTTCAAGAGATTCTTACGGATCTCGAAATTGCGTTGCTCGACGCGGCGTTGCGAGGTTTCGAGCGCCTTGTTCATCCACGGATGGACAATGGCCTCGCCTTCCTGGATGCCCAGGCCGCGCATGATGGCGTCGAGGCGCTCGGCGGCGAAGATGCGCAAGAGATCGTCTTCGAGGCAGATGTAGAATTTCGACTTGCCCGGGTCGCCCTGGCGGCCGGTGCGGCCGCGCAGCTGATTGTCGATGCGCCGGCTTTCGTGCCGCTCGGTGCCCAGCACGTAGAGGCCGCCTGCATCTAGCGCGATGCGCTTCTTCTGTTCGACATCGACCGTGATCTGGCGTTTCTGCGCCGCGACCTGATCCGGCGTTTCGTCGCCCTTGAGCGCCGCCTTCAGCCGCATTTCGATATTGCCGCCGAGCTGAATGTCGGTGCCGCGGCCGGCCATGTTGGTGGCGATCGTCACTGCGCCCGGCACCCCGGCCTGCGCCACGATCTGCGCTTCCTGCTCGTGATAGCGCGCGTTCAACACTTGGTGCGGGATGCCGCGCTGCTTCAGCAGGTTGGAGAGGAATTCCGATTTCTCGATCGACACCGTGCCGACCAGCACCGGCTGCTGCCGGCGGTGCGTCTCTTCGATATCGGCTATGACGGCTTTGTATTTCTCTTTCGCCGTGCGGTAGACCTCATCGTCCGAGTCCTCGCGCTTCACCGGCCTGTTGGTCGGGATTTCGACAACATCGAGTTTGTAGATGTCGCCGAACTCCGCCGCTTCGGTCGCGGCCGTTCCGGTCATGCCGGCGAGCTTGTCATAGAGGCGGAAGTAATTCTGGAACGTGATTGAGGCGAGCGTCTGATTCTCGGGCTGAATCTGCACGCCCTCTTTCGCTTCGATGGCCTGGTGCAGGCCTTCGGATAAACGCCGGCCGTGCATCATGCGCCCCGTGAACTCGTCGATGAGGACGATTTCGCTCTCTTTGACGATGTAGTCCTTGTCGCGCGTGAACAGCTTGTGCGCTCGAAGCGCCTGATTGGCGTGGTGCACGACAGTGATGTTGGCCGGCTCATAGAGCGAGCCTTGCAGCAGGCCGCGCTCGGTCAGCATTTCCTCGATGCGCTCGGACCCTGCCTCAGTGTAGACGACCGAGCGCTGCTTTTCGTCGTGCTCGAAGTGTTCGGGACGCAGCAGTGGAATGAGCGCGTCAATCGACTTGTAGAACTCGCTGCGGTCCTCAGTGGGGCCGGAAATGATGAGCGGAGTGCGCGCTTCGTCGATCAGGATCGAGTCGACTTCGTCGACGATCGCGAAGCGGTGGCCACGCTGGACCATTTCGCCCAGCGAGTACTTCATGTTGTCGCGCAGATAGTCGAAGCCGAATTCGTTGTTGGTGCCGTAGGTGACGTCGGCGGCGTAGGCTTGGCGGCGCTCGTTATCGTAAAGGCCATGCACGATTGTGCCGACGGAAAGGCCGAGGAAGCGGTAGATCTGGCCCATCCACTCGCTGTCGCGCTTGGCCAGATAATCGTTCACCGTGATGACGTGAACGCCCCGGCTCTCGAGGGCGTTGAGGTAAACCGGCAGCGTGGCGACCAGCGTCTTGCCCTCGCCGGTGCGCATTTCGGCGATTTTTCCCTGGTGGAGGAAGATGCCGCCCATCAGCTGCACGTCGTAATGGCGCTGGCCCAGAGTGCGCTTGGCGGCTTCGCGGACCGTGGCGAACGCTTCCGGCAGCACCTCGTCGATTTTCGCGCCGCGCGCCAGCTTATGGCGATACTCGCTCGTTTTGTTCCGGAGCGCTTCGTCGGAGAGCGCCTCGAACGTCGGCTCCAGTGCGTTGATCCGCTGCACCATCGGTCGCAACTGGCGCACTTTGCGCTCGTTGACTGAGCCGAAAATCTGCTTTGCGAGGTTCAACATGGGCGCGTTCTAACGTTAAAGGGCGCCGCTTCTGGGAGGCGCGGGACGGATCGTCTAGTGTTTTGAATTAATTGGCCTTTTAAGGTCCCACCGACGCGCGTTCGCGTGCGAAAACACCCTCGACACGTACGCGTGCGAGACTTAAGAGCGGCCCCTGGACGTGTCAATGCGGCCAGGAGAACGCCCATTTGAACGGGTTCTTGGGCGCAACCCTTGCACGAGCCTGAATCAGGAAAGCAGAACGCATGGCCACGCCGAAGCGCGCCTTCATTAAAGCGGTTGTTTTCGCCACAGCCCTCGCTCTCGCGGGCTGTGGTCTGGGCCGTGATGCCGGCAGCGACGGCGAAGGCGGGCCCGACCCGATCGTCGCCGCCACGGTGAACGGGCGCCCGATCTATATCGAAGACGTGCGCTCTTACGCGGTCACCCGCGGCTGGCTCGAACCGACTGCTGATCTGGACGCCAATTCCACCCAGTTCGACGTTGCGTTGGACGCTCTCATCCAGGCCCGGCTTTTTGCGATGGAAGCGGAAGCTAAAGGGCATGACCGGCGTGCCGAAATCCGCCGCCAGATCGAAAACGCGCGCGAGTGGGTGCTCGCGAATTCGATCTATGACGAGATCGACGCGAATGCGACGAACCCCGAGTCCGTAGAGCGCCTCTATCAGGACTACGTGAGTCAATCGGGCCAGAGCGAAGAAGTTCATCTTCGCCACATAGTGTTCCCTACCCGTGAGGCTGCCGATCAGGCCAAAAGACGGCTGGATCAGGGCGAACGGTTTGAAGTCATCGCTTTCGAGCAAAACACCAGCGGCGACGGCGGCGATCTTGGCTTCCGTTCCGTGGACGACCTCACCACGATGATGCGTCAAGAGGTGCAGAGCACCACGATCGGCGGTCTCATCGGCCCGATTCAGCTACAGGAGCAGTGGTACCTCTATCAGGTCATGGACCGCCGCGCGCGCGGCGTCGCGAGCCTTGAGACTTTGCGGCCGCGCATCGTCGAATGGTTGCGTTACCAAGGCGCCGTGCAACTCGAGGAACGGCTGGCGCGCGACGCGCGCATCGAACGGTTCCGGCAACGGACCGAGGAGATGGAGCCGGGCGGCGAGGTCACCGCGCCGGACGATGCAGAACCCGTGCGGCCCACCACGCCGCAGCCCGATGCCAACGCACCGCCCTTCCCGTTCCCGATGGGGCCGGGAGCAACCGGCGGTCAGACGCCTAATCCTGCGCCGCAAGAGCCGAGGCAAACGCCTCCAGCTGAACCGCCGCCGGCGCCGCAAGAAAATGTCGGCGGGCCGGAAGGATGAAGCAGCTCCCGGTCTCGCCGCTCGCGCCGGGCGGCTTTCCGGACCTGCCGGAGATAGCCGGACTTGAAGCCGCGATCGGACGCGCCGGTTTCTACAAGCGCGAACGTCCCGATCTGTTGTTGCTTCGCTGCGCCAAGGGGACAAAAGCGGCGGGCGTGTTTACGTCGAACGCCGTCGGTTCGGCGCCGACCGATTGGTGCAAACAGGCGCTCTCGGCCACGCGCGGCGGAGCGCGCGGGCTCCTGGTCAACGCCGGCTGCGCCAATTCCTTCACCGGCCCCGCCGGCGACGCGGCGTGCAAACGGTCGCTCGAAGCGGCGGCGGAGAAGCTCGGCGTCGAGACGCGCGAGATGCTCTCGGCCTCCACTGGCGTCATCGGCGTGGTGCTCGACGACGCAAAGATCGCCGCAGCCCTCCCCGCGATGGAGCTCGCGCCCGTGCATTGGCCCGCGGCTGCAGCCGCGATCATGACGACAGACACCTTCCCGAAAGGTGCGAGCGCCGTGTGCGAGATCGGCGGCGCAGAAGTCCGCATCGCTGGCATCGCCAAAGGCTCGGGCATGATCGCGCCGGACATGGCGACCATGCTCGCGTTCGTGTTCACCGATGCAGCGCTCTCGGCGCCGATCCTGAAAACGCTGCTCAGGCAGGAAACCGAAACCAGCTTCAACGCCATCACAGTGGACGGCGACCGCTCCACTAACGATTGCGTTTTGCTGTTCGCCACCGGCCAGGCCAAAGTGGCGCCGATTGCGGACGCGAAGGATCCACGGCTCCAGGATTTCCGCGCCGCACTTTCGCGTGTGCTCGCCAGCCTCGCCATCCAGATCGTCCGCGATGGTGAAGGCGCGACCAAGCTCGTGACGGTCAACGTTGACGGCGCCGCCAACGACGCCTCCGCCAAGGCGATCGCGCGCACCATCTGCGAAAGTCCGCTGGTGAAGACCGCCATCGCCGGCGAGGACGCGAACTGGGGCCGCATCGTCATGGCCATCGGCCGCAGCGATCAGCCGGTGAAACGCGAGATGATCGGCGTGCGCTTCGGCGAACTCGTCGCTGCGCGCAACGGCATGATCGCGGCCGATTACGACGAAGCCGCCATGAGCGCCTACATGAAGCGGCCGGAACTGGAGATCTCCGTCACCGTCGGCCCGGGCCAAGGCCGTGCGCGCATGTTCACCTGCGATCTGACCAAACGCTATGTCGAGATCAACGGCGATTATCGCAGCTAGGGCGCACACGCGCCCATCGTTTGCTCGCTATCCAACGGCAATGCTCCCGTCGCAACAAACGCCTCCCGCGCCGAGCGATTGCGACGCCACACGCTCGGCGCCAGCGAGCATGCCGTCGTTAAACCTGAGCCCTGGTTTCGCGCGCGCGTCGCCGCCGCAAGGTAGGTTGGTTGGTGGCTTCGAAACTCGACCGCATACCCATCGGCAATCAGCCGTCTTGCCACGTCATCAATCTCCTCGCGCTCTCGTACGACGCGGCCATTTCCATCCCGCAATCGTTCGCGAACGGCGCTGCACGTGACGAGCGGGCGGCCGAACGATTCGCTTGTTCGGCCTCTCGAATTCTCCCGCACGTGACACGTAACAAGCGCCTCTGTCAGAAGCTCGCGCAAATGATTGGCGGCGTGCTCTCCACACTGGTCGATCTCCGCGCCTCGCCGACAAATCTGTCTCCGTTCCGGCGCATCCGCCCCGAGCAGGCGGACGGAAATTTCGCCAATCCAAAGGGTGTCGCCATCCTGAATATCGCCGGCGGAGACAAAGTTTGAGTAGGTGCGTTGCTCGACAGCGGCACCAAATCCAGTACCGACGACCGCAAGCGTCACGACACCGCCGGCGATGGCGCCAATCAATCCGATCGCCAGTGGGCGCATAGCTTTTTCAATACGTTCGCCACGCGTGAACGCCATCGCGGCAAACACTCCAAGTATGGCGCCGAGAACGAGGAAGAGGTCGAGCAGCGGCAACACAAACCGCCCGACATTCGGGCCGTTCCTGCTCAGTGCCTGCGCCAAGACACTTTGCGATGGATCGCGCCAATTCTCGACGAGGTCGACTACGGCGCGGAAAAGCCCCGCGTGTTCGTGGTCAGCCGCAACCAGACTAATCGCGGCCAGCAATGCGAGAAGTCCCGCCGCCCACACGGCCGCGCGCGTTACCAACCTCATTTGGCGCGTGCTCGCTAAGAACAGCACCGAACCCAGCACAAGTAACGCAGCAGCCCAGACACTCATCGCACCCCCCAAATTGCTCGGATTATACTGAACCAAGTCTTCCGCACTTCAGCCTTGATTGAACGTTCAAACAAGGCATAGTCGGCCCAAGGGAGGTTCTGATGGCCGATATGGACAAGGCGATCGCCACACAGCTCGCCAACATCGAGAAGAAGAGCGGAAAATCGCTGGCGCAGCTGACCGCGGCGATTGGAAAGTCGGGCCTCTCGAAGCACGGCGAGATCCGGTCCTGGCTCAAGGAAACCTATGGGCTCGGACATGGCGATGCGAACACGCTGACGCACATGGCGCTCAAGTCCGACGGCGCGAGCGCGGCAAAGGCGTCAGGGGCCTCGATTGATGACGTGCTGGCCGAGATTTATGCTGGCAAGAAAGCGCACCTGCGCCCGATCCACGACAAGCTGATGAAAGCCATTGGCAAGTTCGGCGAGCACGAAATCGCGCCGAAGAAGGGTTACGTCTCACTCCGGCGCAAGAAGCAGTTCGCTATGCTGGGGCCGAAAACCAACGAGCGCTTCGAGCTGGGCCTGAACTTGAAAGACAACATCAACGACAGCCGCGTGAAGCCCGTGCCGCCGGGCGGCATGTGCCAATACATCGTGCCGCTGACCAGCGCCGATGAAGTCGATGACAAGATCGTCGGCTATATGAAGCGCGCTTACGACGCGGCCGGCTGACGCTCCGCCTCCCGCTTCAGCGCCGCGAGCGTCCCGCGCACGCTGCCGACCAGCATCGAGCGCGAAATGCCGCTAGGCGCGCCGCCGGCGACGGCGGCGCTGATGCGATAGGTCACATGCGTGCCGCGGCCCCCGTCGATGGGAGTCAGCGTCCATTCGCCATCGGAGCGGCTCCAGTCGCCTTCGATCAGGCGGAACGCCAGGCGCCGGTTCGGTTCGAGCGTGATGCGTGAGACGTTGCGCATCACCGGATTGAGCGGCCAGCCGCGGCTTCTGTGCTCGCGCACGTCCCAGCCGTCGCCCCGGCTCAGCACGCGGCAACTGATCAGGTTGCGCATAAACCGCCGCGCCTGACCGCAATCGCTCAGGATCGACCAGACCACGCTCGGCGGCGCGCGCACATCCATGGACGCACGCGCCCGTCCCCCGTCGCCGTCGCGCTCAGCGGTGACGAGCGGCGCGGCCTGGTAATCCTGGGCGGCGACCGGGGTCGCCGCCATCAGCGCTGCCGCGAGGAACCAGATGCGCATGCGCAGTCAACATGCCTCAAGCCCGCACGTTCCGCATCCGGCCATGACGTCGGGACGCACGGGCAGCCTAAATTCATCGAACTCTTCTCCGACCCCGAACGGTCACACGGCTGACACTTGAGAGCAGTGCGGCACGATCTAACTCGGATCGCATGATCCGACGAAGGCGATGCCCATGAAGCTCTACTACGCCCCCGCCGCCTGTTCATTGGCGCCGCACATTGTTATCCGCGAAGCGGGCCTGAACGTCGCCTTGAACAAGGTAAGTTTCGGCAAGGAAAGGTTGACCGAAGACGGGCGCAATTTCTACGACATCAACCCACAAGGCTCGGTGCCGGCGCTCGAATTGGACAATGGCGCGGTGCTGACCGAGGCGCAGGTGCTGTTGCAGTACCTGGCGGCCCTGGCGCCAGAGAAAAACCTGGCGCCCGCGGAGGGTTTCGACCGCTGGCGATTGCTCGAGACTCTGAATTTCATCGCCACCGAGTTGCACAAAGGCATCTCGCCCCTGTTCAAGAAACCGACCGAAGACACCCGTAACGGCATCGTCGACACTGTAGCGAACCGGTTCACGCTGCTGGATCGTAAATTGGGCGATAAGGAATACCTCATCGGCCGGTTCTCGATCGCCGACGCCTACGCCTTCGTGACGCTGAATTGGGCGCGCCGGTTTGAAATTCCGGTCACGCCGAAGCTGCAAACCTATTTCCAGCGTGTGAGGTCGCGGCCGGCCGTGCAGCTTGCGTTGCAGGAAGAAGGCTTGCCAACGTCGTAAACGCGCGTGAAGGGTGGTGGCGCTTAACGCGCGTCAACCACCCTGACACACGGCTTTTTCATGCAAATTCGTGATGATGGCGGTTCAAACCGGCGGCTGCTCTTGGTGGCTGCCGCGGCTTTGTTCGATTCATCGGGCCGCGTGCTGATCACGCAGCGGCCGCAACACAAGCAGCTCGGCGGCCTTTGGGAATTTCCTGGCGGCAAAGTCGAACTGGGGGAAGCGCCCGAACACGCGCTCGTTCGGGAGCTGAAAGAGGAGCTGGATTTGACCGTTGAGCCAGATGCGCTGGATCCGTTCGCGTTCGCTTCGCATGCGTATCCGGATTTCCATCTTCTGATGCCGCTCTACGTCGCCACCCAGTGGCGTGGAGAGCTGAAGCTCGAGCCGAATGCGGCTCAGGCCGCAAAATGGGTTCGCCCACTCGAGCTGCGCACGCACGAGATGCCGCCGGCCGATCTCGTCCTCGTCAACCGCCTGATCGAACGGAACGCCGCATGATGCTTCGTTTCCTCCGCAACGATCGGGGCGCAACCGCGATCGAGTACGGGCTCATTATCGCGCTCATCTTCTTGGCGATCGTGGCGGCGCCTGTGCCGATCGGCCAATCCCTTGCTGACATGATTCAGCAAGCGGCGAACGCGTTCAACTAGCCCTCTGCGCCAACATTTCAGCTTTGTTTCAGCGCCGACGAACAGGCGCAAAGAAGCCGCGCCATAAGCCCTCCCACTGAGCCGCCCCAGCCGGGGCCGATCGGGGGAAGAAGTCATGAACCTGGCGCAATCTCTGGCCGCAGCCGCCGCCGCTCTGATGATGGGCCTGTCCGCCGGCGGCGTCGCGCCGGCGCAGACGATGTCACAGATCGCGGCCGCGGCGCATGAACGGCTGCAACCGTTTGCTATCCGCGGCGCGGTCGAAGAACTGGCCGCCTTGCTGGAAGAACGTTACGTCTTTCCGGACGTAGCACAGCAATACGCCGCGCACCTGCGCACACGCGCTGAGGCTGGGGCCTATGACGGCGTCACCGACCCCCAGCAATTGGCGGCGCAGCTCACCGGCGAACTGAACTCCATCCACCGCGATGCGCATCTGCGCGTAACGTTGAGCGGTGGCTCCGAGCCAGGGCGCCGCGTTTTGCGTGCGCCGCCCGGAGATGAAGCGTTCGGCCAGGCGCAATGGCTGGCCGGCGACGTCGCCTATCTGCGCATCGACATGCTGCCGGGCGACGAAGACTCGCAACAGCGCATGGCCGCAATCCTCGACCAGTACGCCGAGGCCAATGTGCTCATCCTCGACCTGCGCACCTGCCGCGGCGGGACGCTCGGGGTGATGGATGTGCTGTTGTCGCGTCTCTACAGCCAACCGACGCAACTGGTGACGATGGATACGCGCGCAGGCGCCGACAACGAACTGGAGGATTTCTACGGCGCCACTGCGACCATGCGCGAAATCGCCGATGCGCCGCGGCACGTTCGTCGCTGGCAGCATTGGGCGATGCCGGTCTCGCCCGTCAGCTCGCTCGCCGACGCGCGCGTGTTCGTGCTCACGGATGCGACGGCGTCAGCGTGCGAACACCTCTCGCTCGCGCTGAAAGAAACCGGGCGCGCTACTCTGATCGGCGCCACCACGCGCGGCGCGGGTCATTACGGCATGGATCGGCCGTTCGCCGGCGGCCGGCTGCAGGCATTCGTGCCAGTCGGACGCACCTATATCGAACGAACGGGCCAAGGCTGGGAAGGCGTGGGCATCGCGCCCGACCGTGCGGTAGCGCCGCGCGAAGCTCTGAATGAGGCGTTGCGCGAATTGAATGTGGCCCCGACCGCGGTCAGCGCCGCGCTCAGCGCGATCGAGCTGCCGCGCGAAGTGGTGCGCGTCGACAACGCCGCTTCACCAACGCGCCGCTACGGCCTCGGCATGGCCGGACGCGCCGAGAGCACGGATTCAATTGAGGTGCTCGAAGTGATGGAGGGCTTCGCCGCCGCGCGCAGCGGCCTCCAGCGCGGCGACCGCATCCTCAGCGTCAACGGCCGGGCCGTGCGCGACATCCCGGAAGATGAGTTCGGCCAATTGATGCGCTCTTCTCCGCTGACGCTGGTGGTTGATCGCAGCGGCGAGCGGCTCACGTTGCGCATGTCGATCGACGGCTGAGCGATCCGCCTTGACGGCTGTCGCGTCGAAGGGCACGCGGGCCGGGCGATGGAAGATGTCTCGACTCTGGTGGCGCGGCTCTACGAGGGCCATCCCTATCCGCCCCCGACGCACGATCTTGAAGAGGCGATTGTGCAAGGCGGCTACCAGGTGGGCGATCCCGGCTTGTGGACGCCAATGCTGTGGCCTGAGGGCCGTCCGCGCGAACGGCTGAAGATTCTGATCGCAGGCTGCGGCAGTACGCAAGGCGCGTGGTTTGCGCACACCAATCGCGACAGCGAGGTGTTCGGCGTCGATCTCTCCGAAGCCAGCCTCGCGCACGAGCGGTACCTGCAGGACAAGCACGGCCTGACGAATCTGCATCTGTTTAAGGGCGATCTACGCGAAATCGCGAACATCGGCGACGGTTTCGATCTCGTGGTCTGCACCGGCGTGCTGCATCACATGGCCGATTCCGACGAGGGCATGCGCGCCCTCGCCGGCGTGATGGCGCCGCACGCGGCGCTCGCGTGCATGGTCTATGCGCAGACACGTCGCACCGGTGTTTACATGCTGCAGGATGCATTCCGGCGGCTCGGCGTGAAACCGGACGCAGAAGGCGTCGCATTCGTTCGCCACACAATCGCGGCGCTGCCCCGCTGGCATTTTGCGCAATTCTACATCGAAGCGGCGCCAGAGCTGGCGCACGACGCGGCGCTGGTCGACACGTTTCTGCATCCGCAGGATCGCGCCTATACGGTTCCGCAAACCTTGGCGCTGGTGGAAGACAACGGGCTCCACTTCCAGGGCTGGTTCGACAACGCGGTCTATTATCCGGAAGCCTCCTCATGGCTGACGCCGAAATTGACCGAGCGCGTCGCCGCCCTGCCCGATCGCGAGCAATGGGCGGCGATGGAGATGATCAGCCCCGGCAACTACACGCACTATTTTTTCGCGCGAAAGAGCGCACCGCCGGAGATTTCATTCACGAGCGGTGACTGGGCTAGCCTCGTCGCCCACATCCATCCCGGCGTGCGGAGACTGGCGCCAAACCAATTCCGCCGCGGCGAAACACAGGTCACGCTCTCGCCGCAGGACGCGATCCTGTTCAATCTCTGCGACGGCGCCCGCTCGATCGGCGAACTCTCACGCAGCCCGGCAGCCCAACGCGGCCCGCAGGCGGACGCCCGTGCGCTGTTCGAACGGCTCTGGAAGCAAGGCCACGTGATGATTTCGAAGCCTTCGGCATAAGGTAGCAAATCGGACCACGTCCGGTCTGCTACATAATGCCGGAAGCCTTACGCTTCGAGTTCGACGTCCCAGTAGAGGTAGTCCATCCAGCTTTCGTGCAGGTGGTGCGGCGGGAAGCGGCGGCCGACGTGCTGCAGTTCGTGCATGGTTGGGCGGCGCGGCCGGCGATACGGACGCATGCCGGTGTGATGGGCGTACTTGCCGCCCTTGCGCAGATTGCACGGCGCGCAGGCGGTGACGATGTTCTCCCACGTCGTGCGTCCGCCGCGCGAACGCGGCACGAGGTGATCGAACGTGAGATCGTCGGGCGAGCCGCAATACTGGCAGGCGAAACTGTCGCGCAGAAAGACGTTGAACCGGGTGAACGCCGGCGGGCGATCCTGATGCACGTAGTCCCGGAGCGAAATGACGCTCGGCAGCTTCATTTCCAGCGACGGCGAGTGCACGACCTGATCGTATTGCGCGACCACGTCGACGCGTTCCAGAAAGACGGCCTTCACCGCTTCCTGCCAGGGCCAGAGCGACAATGGGAAATACGAGAGCGGGCGGAAATCGGCGTTGAGCACCAGCGCCGGAAAACCCGCGAGAGGGGCGCTGGAAACGTTCATCGGCGGCCGCTCCAGTGCAGCCGCGCCAGAATTTGGTGGGGAATTACGCTCGGTGGACTGAAGACGCCTCTCCTTCTGCACCGCAATATAACATAAACCGCGACGCACGAGCATTACCTGATTTGCGGCGACAAGTTCGTGACACTCTGGCCACGTGACGGAGAATCCTCAGCCGGCGTCCACAAGTCCTTTGGTTTTCAAGTACATGGCGAGGAATTCCCCGCCCAGTTCAAGCCCGTCCGGCCCGATCGAGTGCGGTACGCCGTAGGACACGTGCCATTGCGCCCCGTGATCGGCGGCCGCCAGCGCCTGGGCCGACTCGAACATGGCCGGGATCGGGATGGTCGGATCGCGGTCGCCGTGGATCAGCAGCACCGGCGGCTTGGAGCGCATCTGTTCCTTCAGCGTCCGTGCGCCGACGAGCACGCCGGAAAAACCCAGCACGGCGGCGATCTGCTCCTCACGGCGCAAGGCCACGTGCAACGCCATCATCGTCCCCTGGCTGAAGCCGACGAGTGCGAGACGGCTTGCATCGAGCCCGTATTTCTCCAGTTCGCGATCGATGAAGCGATCCACCGATTGCGCGGCGGCGCGCGCCCCCTGCTCCATCAGATGCGGATCGAGATTGGAGATCGGAAACCACTGATAGCCCCCCGGCGCCTGCGGCACAGGTTCGATAGCGTTGGGAGAAACAAAAGCCGCGCCCGGCAGCAGGTCGGCCCAATACGGCGCAAGCGAAATGAGGTCGGCGCCATTTGAGCCGTAGCCGTGGAGAAAAATGACCAGTGAATCCGGCTTGCCGCCGCGTTTGGGCGGCATCCGGGGGCCATCGAGGAACACAGTCATAGGCCGCTAGGTAGCGGCTTGAAGACGGGAGCGGTAGCCTTGACGGCGATGACTTTCGTCACCCGCTTCGCACCTTCGCCTACGGGCTATCTGCATCTGGGCCACGCGTTCTCCGCGCTGACGGCGTTCGAAGCGGCGCGCGCCGCAGGCGGGCGCTTTTTGTTGCGGATCGAGGACATCGATTTCGGACGCGCCCGGCCGGAGTTCGAAGACGCGATTCACGAAGACCTCGCCTGGCTTGGCGTCAGCTGGGAAGTGCCGGTGCGGCGCCAGTCGGAGCACATGAGCGAATACGAAGCGGCGCTGCAGCAGTTGATCGACCGCAAGCTTGTCTATCGCTGTTTCCGCACGCGCAAGGAGATCGCCGAAGCGATCGCGTCGGCGCCGCACGCCGAAGCGGAAGAAGCGTTCCGCGGCGAAGCGCTGGCGCCCGAGGAAGAAGCCGCCAAGCTCGAAGCTGGCGAAGCGTTCGCGTGGCGGCTGTCGCTGAAGAAGGCGCGAGCGGCGCTGGGGCCAGCGTATTTCGCGTTGGTGTTCGAGGACGAAACCGGACTTGTGCGCGCCGAACCCGAGCGTCATGGCGATGCCGTACTCGCACGCAGAGATTTCGGTACAAGCTATCATCTTGCTTCTGTGTGGGACGATGCGCTGCAAGGCGTGACGCACGTCATCCGCGGCGACGATCTGCGCGAAGCCGCGCACCTGCATGTGTTGCTGCAGAAATTGCTGGAACTGCCGCAGCCGGTGTATCGCCACCACCGGCTCATCCTGGGCGACGACGGAAAGCGTCTCGCCAAGCGCGATACCGCGGCGACGCTGCGTGCGCTGCGCGAAAGCGGCAAGGCGCCGGCGGATGTCCGCGCCATGCTTGGCATCTGATGATCAACGTCTCGCACGAACCGTTGTTCACCCATCGCCTCGAACTCCGGCGCACCGAGGTCGAAGACGCCGCAGCGATGTTCGAAGCGCTGCGGCATCCGGAAATATACATTTACGTGCCGCGTAGCGCGCCGACGGACGCCGCCGAGGTCGCCGCCCGCTTCGCGCGGGTGACGCACGAAACGGCGCCGGATCGCACCGAGCAATGGCTGAACTGGACAGTATGGCAGCGTGACAGCGGCGCTCCGCTCGGAATGATAGAAGCCACGGTCAATTTGGATCGTAGCGTTTCCATCGGATACCTCTTCGACCCGCGCGCATGGGGGCGGGGTTATGCGCGGGAAGCCGTGTCAGCGATGCTCGATTATCTCAGGGCGCATGGCGCCGGCGGTTTCGAAGCGACGATCGATATCCGCAACATCGCGTCGAAGAACTTGGTCCGAGCCATTGGCTTCGAGCACCTGATCACAAACGGCCTCGACGAACTTTGGCGTCGTCAATCCGGATAGTGCCGGTCGCCTGGCCAGCCTTCGATGGCTTCGATGGTCTCATGCGCGCGTTCGAGCTTGTGATCGGGGACGTTGGACATCCGGGCCGCTTCGATCCAGGCTTTGATCGCCGTCGGCGCCAGCCGATCGCGTCCGCACAACAGGAAGAACGGCTCGTCCTGCGACAAGCCTGAAAGCGATCCGAACTCGAGCTCCGCGGCGAGATATTTGAAGCCGGCGTCGCGCAGCTTTTTCGCGCATTCGAGTTTCACCTCGCGGCCTTCGTCGGACATGGAGCTGCCTCCTTTTATTGCGGGCGGTCGCCGAAGGCGCCGATCAGGCGCCCGGCCCAGTCGCCCAGCGCATCCCATGCTTCGCTGCCGCCGTCAAAGCGCCCGAGCCGCACCATCACCAGGTCCTTCGACGGGACAACGACAATGATCTGACCTTCGTAGCCCTGCGCCGAGAACGCGTCCGTCAGGTCCGGAACAACAATAAGCGATCGTGCCGGACGTCCGGTTCCGCTCGACGGCGTCAGCCACCAGTGCGCGCCATAAATGTCGGTGTTGGCGTCGGGTCCCGGCGTGCGGGCGAAATCGACCCAACGTTGCGGCAGCACGCGTTGGCCGTTCCAGACGCCATCGCGCAAGTAGAGATAGCCGAAGCGTGCGTAATCGCGGCCCGTCGCCCAGAACAAGGAACTGCCGTAGAACGTGCCTTGCGGGTCGAACTCCACCAGCGGACGCATGCCGATCCGGTCGAACAGCGCGGTATTCATCCAGGCGCGCATGCGTGCGCGTCGATCGTTCGCATCGCTGGGATCGGGCACGATGACGCGCGTTAGCGCGTCCGAGATGAGCAGCGCGCCGGCGGAGCTGTAGTTCCAGTGCGTGCCGGGATCGCGAATGAGCCGACGGTTCGCCGCCCAGCGCGCGACATCGCGCCGACCCTCGCCGAACAACATGCGCGCATTGCCGGCCTGTTCGGCGTTCTCGGCGGTCTCCTGATAGTCGAGTCCATCGACCATTTGCAGCCATTCGCGCCACGTGATCGAGGCGCGGCGATCGCCGGCGCGCCAGTGCGGATTGCCCATGGGCGTCTCGATTGCAATCCGCCCTTGCAGCACCGCGGCGCCGACCAATGCGTGCGTGATCGATTTGCCCATTGACCAGGAATTGAGCCGCGTGTCGCGCGCAAAGCCGTCGCCGTAGCGCTCGAACACGATGCGCCCGCCTTGCACGATCACAACGGCGCGGGTCTCGCCCATCAGTTCGTGCACGCCGGCGAAGGCCTCTGTGACTGCAAGATCGAACGCGGGACGATCCAGATCGCTCGGCAGCGGGGCAACTTCCCAGTCGTCGCCGGGCCAGGCGACGTCGGGGGGCTGAGGCGGCAATGGGTGAAGCTGCTGCGCCGAAGCCGCCGCCGCGCAAACCCAAAACGCCGCCGCCAAAACCACGCGCAGCATGACGCTTCCCCTCGCCTTCGCTATGCTGGCTCGACCATAAGTGGAGGCCGCGGTGTCGCGCAAACGCTGGATTTGGGTGGGCGTGCTGGCCGTCACATTGGTTGCCATCGGCGCCGGCGCCTGGGCGTCGCGTGGTCAGGTCGCTTACGCCAACATCGCCACCGGTTACGCCGCCAAGCAAACCTGCTCGTGCGTGCATGTGAGCGGACGGACGCTGGACTCTTGCTTGGCGGATTTCCCGCCCGAGGCCCGCGGTAATATTGATGTAACCCAGGACGGCGACATCGTGCGCGCGAGCGTGCTGTTCGGCGCCATCAGGGCCGAATCCGTGTACGAGGAAGAATACGGCTGCCGGATCGCAGACTAGATGAAAGCGCCGCGCGGATGCGGAATGGGCTTGCGGCCCATCGCCAGCACAAGTCCGATCAGCGCGCGCAGCAGCGCCCAGACCGCAACGCCAAGCTGGATGAAGATCGTCGCGACCGACAGCACGTTGTGGATATAGCCGAGCAGCGAACCGAGTGTCCAAATCGCGTAGCCGATGAAGAGCGTACGCAGCGCATGCTCGTGATGCGTGTTCGCCCAAGGCATGCCTTGATCGCGATTGGAGAGTGCAATCAACACGGCGGCGACGCTGACGCCTATGCCTGCGATCCATAACGCGATGCGCGCCTGCGAGACATCAAAGCCGCCGAGCGCAAACAGAATCTGGCCCGCGGCAGCGCCGGCGAGATTCAGAAGAAATGCGACCAATGTCAGAAACTGCACCAGCATCGCCTTGCCGCGATGCGTCTTGAATCCCCAGCCGCCCGGCTGCTGCGGATGCACCGGCTTGGGACGACGAAACGGCGTGACGTTGTCGGACATGGCGCCGATTTACGCGGCCGCCCGCACGCGGGGCAAGGCTCAGCGACAATGTGCAGAGAATTAAAGCGCGGAGGAAATCCTCCGCGCTTCTTTCGGCGCCTCAGAGCTGGCGCAAAATCATGTCTTGGGCGGACGACAGGTCAAACAGCCCTTTCTGCCGCGCGTCGGCGATTTTGCCCCAATAGGTCTTGTCCTCGGCCATGTAGGTGTTGATCCGGTCGAGCGATGCGAGGTCTTCGCACTCGGAGAAGAAGATCAGCGTGCCGGTCGGCCCGCCCATGTTCTGCCACACGACCGAACGCTTCACTCCGGGCCACTTTCCTATGTGCGCCGACATCTCCTTGGCGAACGCCAATGCCGCCTGCGGATCGCCTGCGATGCGAACCGATCTCCCAACGCCTATAGTCATGATATTTCTCCCGCGCGACCTCCGCCGCGCTTGGGCCGGCGCCCATGAGCGCGCGGCCCGATTTGACTCTCCATTGATCGGTTCTTGCGCCGCACGCGCGGCGAAACGGCATCGCCCGGCAATCGAAGGCATGCCCACACAGAAGTGCAGCCCCCAGGCCGCGTCTGCCTACGCCCAGCAACGGAACTCGTAAAGACGCTTATCAGAGATTCAACAAATGCGGATCGCCGCCTTGGGCGGCGATATTGTTGGAGATGGCCCGTTCTTCGGCGAAGCGCGGCAAATAGTTCGGGCCGCCGGCCTTTGGTCCGGTGCCGGACAAACCCGAGCCGCCGAATGGCTGAACACCGACAACGGCTCCCACAATGGTGCGGTTCACATAGACATTGCCGGCCGGCACGGCGTCGATCACGGCTTCGGCGAAACTGTCGAGTCGCGAATGCACGCCGAGCGTGAGTCCGTAGCCCTTCGCCGCCAGTTGCGCGCCGATTCTGGCGATGTCGGCGGGATCGTAGCGGACGACGTGCAGTATTGGGCCGAAAACTTCCTTGTCGATCTGATCGAGACTGTTGAGTTCGATCACGGCAGGTCCGAAGAAATTGCCGCCGAGCTTCGAGACATCGATCTGCTTCAGCACGCGCGCTTCACGCGCCATACGCTCCATGTGCTTTTCGAGATTGGCTTTCGCTTCAGCGTCGATGATCGGGCCGATATCGGTGCGCGGATCGGAGGGGTCGCCGATATTGAGACAGTCCATGGCGCCGAGCAGCGTCTCAAGCACCGCGTCGGCGGTATCGTGCGGAAGGAAGAGGATGCGCAGGCTCGAACAGCGTTGGCCCGCCGAGTTGAAAGCGGAGATCAGCACATCGTCGACGACTTGCTCTTTCAGCGCCGTCGTATCGACGAACATGCCGTTCAAGCCGCCCGTCTCCGCGATCAGCGGCACGATCGGGCCATCCTTCGCCGCCAGCGTGCGGTTGATGAGGCGCGCGACTTCGGTCGAGCCTGTGAAAGCGACGCCGGAAATACGCGGATCGGCGACCAGCTTGCCGCCGACAGCGCCGTCGCCCCGCACCAGTTGCAACGCCTCGCGCGGCAGCCCGGCTTCGTAGAAAAGCTTCACCGCAGCTTCGGCGATCATCGGCGTTTGCTCGGCAGGTTTCGCAACCACGGTATTGCCCGCCGCGAGCGCTGCGGCGAGCTGTCCCGTGAAGATCGCCAGCGGAAAATTCCATGGGCTGATGCAGACGAACACGCCACGGCCGTGCAGTTCGAGGTGATCGGTCTCCCCCGCCGGCGACGGCAGCGGCTTCGGACCGGCGAACAAGCGCTCGGCTTCGGCCGCGTAATAGCGGCAGAAATCCACCGCTTCGCGGACTTCATCGATCGAGTCCTGCAAATTGCGGCCGGCTTCCTTTGCCGTGAGCGCAATCAGGGCAGTCTCGTGCTTCTGCAGGATATCGCCCATCGCGCGGATGATGGCGCCGCGCGCCGCGCCGCCGCGCGCATCCCAGGATTCCTGCGCGGCGAGTGCGGTTGTGATCGCGGCCGCGGGATCGGATACGCTGACTGTTTCCTTTGCCGGCGCTTTTGCCGCGCCCAGCTTGTCGCGCACAGCTTCGATTGAGAGATCAGGCCCGGTCGAATTGCGGCGGCTGGCGCCAAAGAGCATCGGCGGCGGCGGCAAGCGCGGATGGCGTCGCGGCATCGCTTCGAGTTTCGCCAGCGGATCGGCGGCGACGATTTCGGGCGAGACCTCGTCATCGAGGAACGAATGCACGAACGATGTGTTGGCGCCATTCTCCAACAGGCGCCGCACAAGGTACGGCAACAGGTCTTCGTGTCCGCCAACGGGCGCATAAACACGCACCGGCGCTGGCGGTTCGAGCGCAAGATAGAGCGCTTCGCCCATGCCGTGCAGGCGCTGGAACTCGAACTGGTCGCGCCCGGCGCTCGCCGTCATCCGGCGCACGGCCGCGACCGTATGCGCGTTGTGGGTGGCGAATTGCGGAAAGATCGCGCCGCCCGCCGCGAACAAGTCCCGCGCGCAGGCAAGGTAATGCACGTCGGTCGCAGCCTTGGTGGTGAACACGGGAAAATCGCTGCGCCCCATGATCTGTGCGCGCTTGACCTCGCCATCCCAATAAGCGCCCTTCACAAGACGCGTTTGAATCGTTGTGCCGCGTTGGCGCGAGAGAATGGTGAGCTTTTCGATCAGCGCCCGCGTGCGCTTCTGGTAAGCCTGAATCGCGAGCCCCAGCCCTTCCCAACCCTTCAGCGACGGTTCGAACGCCAAGCACTCGAACAGCTTCAGCGACAGGACCAGGCGATCAGCCTCTTCGGCATCGAGCGTCAGTCCGATGTCATACTTCTTCGCCGCTTCCGCGAGTTGCATGATGCGCGGATAGAGTTCGGCAAAAACGTTCTCTTCATGCCGCGCCTCGTAGCGCGGATGCAGCGCGGAGAGTTTTACCGAGATGCCATTGGACTCGTGCGGTCCCTTGCCGGCGGCGGCTTCACCGACGGCCTGGATCGCAGCGGCGTAGCTCTGCACGTAGCGTTCGGCGTCGGCGTTGGTGCGCGCGCCTTCGCCCAGCATGTCGAACGAGAAGCGGGTCGCAGCGCCGCCGCGCGACATGTTCTGCCCGCGCGTCATCGCGGCTTCGATATTGCGGCCGAGCACGAACTGGCCGCCGAGAATGGTCATTGCCTGGCCAGCGGCGAGGCGCACCGCCGGTTCGCCAACACGACGCGCCAGCGAGCCGAAGAATTCGCGCGCGTCCTTCACTTCCTCCGGCAACGAGACGAGCCCGCCGGTCAGCATCAGTCCCCAGGTGCCGGCGTTGACCAGCCAGTGGTCGGCCTTGCCGAGGTGATCGCTCCAATTGCCCGTCGAGATCTTTTCGGCGATCAGCTTGTCCACAGTCTCAGCGTCCGGGACGCGCAGCAGCGCTTCGGCCAGGCACATGAGCGCCAAACCTTCGGGCGTGGAGAGGCCGAACTCTTCGAGGAAGCTCTCCATCACGCCCTTGCGGCGCTTCAGCCCGCGGGCACGCATCACCAGCGCCCGCGCTTCGGCGGCGACGCTGGCGCGCGCGGCGGGATCGAGCGGCGGCTCGGCCAGAAGTGCTGCGATGGCAGTGTCTTCGTCCCGATACTTCAGCGCGTCGAGCGCGTCCCAATCGAGTTTGGCGGCTGGATGCGGCGTCGGGGCGGTTTGCATGGCGGTGATTTGCGCGTCCGCGCGCGATAGGGCAAGCGCCGGGCGCCGCCCCCTTGCGCCGCAGCCGCCACCGGGTCAGAACGCGGGGCCGTGAGCACCGAAGCCCAAACGCCGCCCGCCGAGGCCGCGAGTCCCGCCGGCGCTGCTGAAACGCCGCCGCTGGCGCAAAAAATTCTGCTCGTCACCGACGCCTGGGAGCCGCAGGTCAACGGCGTCGTCCGCACGCTCTCCAACACCATGCGCGAACTCAAGGCCATGGGCTGTGAGATCGAGGTGATCTCGCCGGCGGACTATCCCAACTCGGTGCCGCTGATCACCTATTCGGAAATCCGTCTGGCGCTGGGCGCGCGTGAGGACGTCGAGGACCGTTTCCTCGAGTTCAAACCCGACGCCGTGCATATCGCCACTGAAGGCACGCTCGGTTGGGACGCGCGCGCGGTGTGTCTCAAGCACAAGTTTCCGTTCACGACGAGCTACCACACCCAGTTTCCGGAATACGTTACGGCGCGCTTCAACTGGATTCCGCTCTGGGCCGGCTATCGCTTCATGCACGCCTTCCACGACAAGTCCGGCCGCGTCATGGTGGCGACGCCGACGATGAAGACGCAGCTGGAGCTGCAAGGCTTCCGGAACACCGCTATCTGGAGCCGCGGTGTGGATATCGAGCAATTCCATCCGAGCAAGCGCGGCATTGACGGCGGCGTGTTCAAGGATCTGCAGAAACCGGTGTTCGCCTATGTCGGCCGCGTCTCGGTCGAGAAGAACATCGAGGCTTTTCTGAAGCTCGATCTGCCTGGCTCGAAAGTCGTCGTCGGCGGCGGGCCGGCGCTGGTAGAGCTAAAAGAGAAGTATCCGGACATCGTCTTCACTGGACCGAAGTTCGGCGAAGAGCTTGCGCGGCATTATGCAGACGCCGACGTGTTCGTGTTTCCCAGCTTCACCGACACGTTCGGCCTCGTCATCCTGGAAGCGGCGGCGACCGGCACGCCCGTCGCCGGTTACATCGCGCCCGGCCCGCAAGACATCCTGCCCGGCACCGGTGCAGGCATCGTCGACAAAGATCTGCAGAAAGCATGCTTGGAGGCGCTGAAGCTCAAGCGTGAAGACGCACGCGCGCTGGCGGAGCGATATTCGTGGCGAGCCTGCGCGGAGGATTTCCGCCGCAATCTCGAGCCGTTGCCAAAGGAACGCGGCCGCCGCTTCTGGCACAAGCTACGCGATCTGCGAAAGCGCGCGAAGGAGCGCCGGCGGATAGCGCGTGAAAAGCGGCAAGAGAAGCGCGCGCAGCGCAATGCGAGCGCCCAGAGCTAAGCCATCGCTGGTTCAGCGCTGCGTCACCACTTGATCGACTTGCGCAGCCTGTACCGCAACCAGATCGCGGTGCCGTTCATCAAGAGCGTGATGCCCAAGAGCACGATGCCGGCTGCGGCCGCGAGTTCCAGAAACTCCGCCTGCGGACGCGAGGTCCAGTTGAACATCTGGATCGGCATCACCGTGAATTCCTGACCCAGCCAATTCGTCGGCGACCAGCTGGCGATCGCATCGCCCCAACTCGCCACCGACTGAACCGTCGTCCCGTGCGGAAGCTCGAGCGTTTGCCCGGCTTGCACCGCCCGTTCTGTGAAATCCGGCAGGACGACCACGCCGTCATGGCTGATGCGCACGGTTTCCATCGCGTTCGGATCGACTGCGGCGCCGTATTCGTCAAGCGCGCCGATGGTTTCGAACTTGGCGTCGCCGGGCCGTGTAATCGGCAGGAACGCGACGAAGGTCAGGCCGCCGATCATGATCAGAGGCGCAGTTTCGCCGAGCGCGCGCGAAATGCCGATAATGACGCCGGTGACGACGCCGGGGAGCGCATACGGCAATACGTGGTGCTGCGTCGTCTGCCATTTCGAGGCGCCGACGGCGAGCGCGCCCTGGCGCATCTCCTGCGGCACGCTGCGCACGGCTTCGCGCGTGGCGACGATGACAACCGGCAGGATCAGCAGCGACAGCGTGATGCCCGCGGTGAGAATGGACTGGCCGAACATGTCGGCGGCGGCATTGCGGAAGCCCTCCGGCAGGAAACCGAACCAGCGCTCCGGGTTGCCGAGGAATTGCACGAAGATGCCCACCGCCATCAGCCCGAACAGAATCGACGGCACGCCAGCGAGATTGTTGACTGCGATCTCGATGGCGCTGGTGAGCGCGTTCTTCGGGGCATATTCTTCGAGGTAGATGCCTGCGAGAATGCCGATCGGAATGGCGAACAGCGCCGTAGTGACGATGACCAGCAGCGAACCGACCCAGGCCGAGAGAACGCCGGCGACGGCCGGGTCCGACGACGGGAAACTCAGGAAGAACGCCGCCGTCAGGCGATGGCCGCCGTCGTTGATAAGCTCGCTCACCAAAGCGACCAGCGTGCCGAGGCCGATCACCGTGGCGACAATGCCCCAGATGATGAAGCTCGAATCCTTAAACCTGCGCAGCCTAAGGCCTGGCGGGTGGGCTGTGATGTCGCCCGCGCGTTGAGCATCGATCACCGTCATCAGTAGGCCTCCCGATAGCGGCGCTGCAGCCAGAAGGCCGCGAAATTGAACATCAGCGTCAGCACTAAGAGCGCGAGGCCCGCGGCGAAGATGGAATTGTATTCGAGCGTGCCGAAGGGCAGATCGCCTAAGGCCACCTGAGCGATGAACGCGGTCACCGTAGCGCCCTGCTGCGTCGGGCTCGTCACCATTTGCGGCAATTGCCCACCGGCGACGACGACGATCATGGTCTCGCCGATGGCGCGTGACATGCCCAAGATGACAGCGCCGACGACGCCGGAGACCGCCGCAGGGACAACGACGCGAAACGCGGTTTCGAGCCGCGTCGCTCCCATCGCGTAGGAACCCTCCCGCATCGCGAGCGGCACCGCGCGCATCGCGTCTTCCGAAAGCGACGCGATGTAAGGGATGATCATCAGCCCCATGACCATGCCGGCCGAGAGCAGATTGAAGCTCGGCAACTCGATCCCGAACGGGCGAAGCCAGCCTTGCAGAATCGGCGTCACGAACAGGAGCGCGAAATAGCCATAGACCACGGTCGGCACTGCGGCGAGCAATTCGAGCGTCGGCTTGATCGTCTCGCGTGTCCGCGGTCCGGCGAATTCGGAGAGATAGATCGCCACCAGCAGTCCAAGCGGCACGGCGACGGCAAGCGCAACCAGCGTCGACATGAATGTGCCGGTCAACAGCGGCGCGATGCCGTACTGCGGATTGTCGAAGAGCGGAGTCCAAGTCGTCGACGTCAGGAATTCGAGGACCGAGACCTGGGCGAAGAACTTCACCGATTCGGTAACGACCACATAGACAATGCCCAGCACGATCGCGATGGCGGCCGCGGCGGCCGCGAACAGCAGGCCCTCCATCATGCGTTCGAGCCAACGCACCTTCTGTTTGGTGAAGTCCCGTTCCACGAATCACTCCTGGGCGAGTTCTCCGCCAAACACCACGAGGTAGGCGTCTTGGCGATTCCTGTTCGCGCGCCGGAGCCATAATTCAGTTTTGTGACAGTTTCACTTAGCCGCCCGCCCCCTCTCGGCAGACGACGCATGCACGACCGCAGCACGAGGTCTGCAATCCAGCGCGGGCGGGAGACCGGCTGGCCTCCCGCCTTGCCAGTTTCGTCAGTCACCGACCGGGGTCTGAACCAGGCGGCGACCAACCACTTCCTCGATCGAGGCGCCAATCACCGCGCGACCGGCGAAAGCGGTGCCGACTTGGCGGCGCTGAGCGCGCTGCAAGTAAGCCTGATAGGCCGAGGCTGGCAGCGCCACATAACCGACGCGCTCGGAGACAGTTGCGGCGTTGCTGATGTAATACTGCACGAATTGCTGCACCTGTGGGCGGCGCAACGCCGCCGCGTTCACGTAGATGAAAATTGGACGCGAAAGCGGCGCATAGGTGCCGTCGCGGACCGTGGCTTGGCTCGGCGCTACTGGACCATTGCCGTTATCGATGGCTACGGCGTGCAGGCGGCTCTGGTTTTCTTCGTAATAGGCCAACCCGAAGTAGGCGAGGCCGCCTGGGTTATTGGCGACGCCCTGCACCAACACGTTGTCGTCCTCGGACGGCGTATAGTCCGTGCGCGAGGAGCGCGCGGTTCCATTCACGGCCTCGGTGAAATATTCGAACGTGCCTGAGGCAGAGCCTGGGCCGTAGAGCTGCATGGCGAGATTCGGGCCGCCGACCTGATTGAAGTTGTTGATGCGCGATCCCGGCTGCCAAATCTGCCGCAGCTGAGCGACGGTCATGGAACGGATCGGATTCGATGGATGCACCACGACCGTGACGCCGTCGAACGCGACCGGGATTTCAACGTACTGGATGCCGGCTGCGGCGCAGGTCGCCATTTCGCTCGACCGGATTGGGCGAGACGAATCGGCGATATGAATTTCGCCGCGGCAGAACCTGCGCAAGCCAGCTGATGAGCCGGACTCGCCGACCGCCACGCGGACGCGGCCCTGGGTCTGTTGTTGAAAACCCTCTGCAACGGCTTCCGAGATCGGAAACACCGTCGACGAGCCATCGATCTGAATCGTGAACGCGGCAGCCGCCTGAACGAATGCGGGTCCGGATGAGAGCGCCAGCGTGGCGACGGACGCAACCGCCGCCGCGCCGAGCGCTTTGAAGAATTGAGTGTTCATTTTTGTCCTCCGAGAACGTTGTCCCTCGAAAATTTGCGGAGGCCGGCGCGGGGAGCCGGCCTCCGCCAGTCGCGGGGCTTAGAAGTCGAATTGCGTGCGCAGGGTGATGACACGAGCCTCCTCGTCGACCGCGACGGGGCTGCTGCGATCGGCTTCACTCATCGCGTAGTTCAACTTGAAGCGGACGTGATCGACGGGAATCCAATCAAGTCCGACCGCGTAGGCCGACTGTTCGCCGCGCGTTGCGGCGGCGCCGGCCGGATCGCTCAGATCGATGAAGTCGTAGCGCGCCGAGAGCATCCAGTGGCCCCAGCCGCCTTGATTGATCGGGCGCTCAGGAACGATGGGGCCGAACGAGCCTTGGTTGCCGCGATAGGCGCGCGGCTCTCCGGTCAAAGACCAGTAGAGATCGACGTAATAACCGTCGTAATCGAAGTCGACGGCGGTGACCGACTCGCCGTCAAGCGCCGCGTATTCGGCGGTGAAGCCGAAGGCATCCCACTGACCGGCAACTTCCAAGCCCAGGGTCGTGTCGAGTTCGCCGGCAAGGCCGGCGCCGGCGTCGATCCAGCGCGTGCCGCGTCCGTTCAGCGGCCGCGTGCGGAAACGCTGCGCGGCATCGTCGCCGATGTGGCGCTGCCGTGCTGATACCCCGAGGTGCAGCAAGCGATAACTCTCGGGCGAAGATTCGAAGATCGGCGCCCAGGTAAAGCGGCCGCTGACCGAGAATTGTTCGTCATTGGCGAAGTTCGAGTCCTGGTTGTTGAGTGAGTCGCCATAGAGGCCGAGCGCCGCCATCCAGTTGGCGCCGGTGATCAGGCCAGCAACCCCAGCCGCCCGTCCGTAGCCGAATGTATTGATGAGGCTCGAGCGCTCGATGAATGGGATATCGAGCGAGGAGGTGCGATCCTCGAGCGGCGAGGTGACGTTGTTTTCGCCGATGACGACGGAGAAGAAGTCGCCCGCGTATTCCAGGTAGGCGTCGTCGACCGCGACGGCTTGGTCGCCGGTCGCCGCGTCGTCGCCGGCGGCGCCCGGGTTAAGGACGAAGTCGACTTTGTAGCGCCAGCGGTCGGTGAAGCGTCCCTGGGCGCCGATGAAGGCGCGGCGGACGTAGGAGCGGTTGCCGTCCTCGTCGAGCGCATCCCACTCGCTCGAGGTGATGTCGTACTGGAAGCGCCCGCGCACCTTGAAGCGCTGCTCGCCGTCGCGAATTTCCGGCGCGCCGTTCATGGGCTGGATCGTCGGCGTAGACTGAGCGTGCGCGGCGCCGGCGCTGGCGGCGATTCCGCCGGTGGCCAAAGCCGCCAGCGCGACCTTGGAAAGAACTTTCTTCATCGGAAGACCCCCTCGTCAAACTCCTCCGGCGAAAAGCGCGACTCGAATCGCGTCGCTGCCGGGTTGAACCGGGGTTAGTCAGCGCCGATGAAACGGCGGCGACGGTTCAGCGAAAGGCGCGCGACAGTTCGATTGCAGTTTCGTGACGCGCCTTGTGCGCGCTGCATCGTTTTGAACACGCAAGGGAATTAACCACGTTCGCCTCTTTACATTGGGGAACACTCACCATATTTGCGGTCGTTACCGGCGGACCTGGAAACAGCGTCCACTAACGCCCCCTCGGCCCAGGCCACCTGGGGGATCGCGAGCAACAGGAAGCAGGAAGCTCCCTGGCGATCTCTCGGCGCAAGCTCCCAAGGGCGGACCTGACATTAGGCATGTCCGACTAACGCCGGCCTGGGTTCTGAAGCGTTGAAGCATCAACGCACATTGGGAGACGCCGGATGGACTATGTCCTCTCGCCTCTTGATCTGACCGCGCGCGAAGCGCCGGAAGGTCCCGTGGCCATCGCCCGCCCGCACCGCGTCGCCGCGGCTGCGGAGTGGTTCCGCACGCATTTTCCCGGTGAGGTATTTTACGCCGTAAAGGCGAACCCGTCCGAGTGGGTGCTGGACGCGCTCTGGGGGGCGGGCATCAAGAATTTCGACGTCGCCTCCGACACTGAGGCCGCTCTTGTCGCCCGCAAATTCCCGGGCGCGCAGATCGCCTTCATGCATCCAGTGAAAAGCCGCCGCGCCATCGGGCGTGCGTTCCTCGATTTCGGCGTTAAGACGTTCGCACTCGATAGCGAAGACGAACTCAACAAAATCCTGGCCGAGACCAATAATGCCAAGGATTTGACGCTTGTGGTTCGCTTCGCCGTCACCGGCGAAGGCGCCGCCTACCCGCTGACGCGCAAGTTCGGCGTCACCGCGGAAGAGGCGCCGGCGCTGCTGCGCAAGACGCGCCAGGTTTCGGAAGAGATGCTGGGCGTCTCGTTCCACGTCGGCAGCCAGTGCATGCGCCCCGATGCGTTCCGCACGGCGATGGACATGGCCAACCGCGCCATCGTCGAAGCCGGCGTGCTCGTGGACATCGTCGATGTCGGCGGCGGCTTCCCGGCGATCTATCCAGGCATGACGCCGCCGCCGATGATGGATTACGTCAAGGCGATCAAGGACGGCTTCGAACAGATGTATGTCGCCCAGAACGCCAAGCTCTGGGCCGAGCCCGGCCGCGCGCTCGTGGCGGAAGCCGGCTCGACGGTGACGCGCGTCGAGCTGCGCAAGGGCGACGCGCTCTATTTGAACGACGGCGCCTTCGGCTCGCTGTTCGACGCGACGCACTTGAACTGGGCCTTCCCTGCGAAGCTCCTGCGCGAGACGCCCTCGCGCGCCAAGCTCGCGCCGTTCCGTCTGTTCGGCCCGACCTGCGACTCGATGGACGCCGCCGCTGGCCCGTTCATGCTGCCGGCGGACATCCGGGAAGGCGATCTCATCGAGATCGGCTCGCTCGGCGCCTACGGCATGGCGATGTCGACACGCTTCAACGGCTTCGGCGACGCGGTAACGATCGAGTCCAAGGACGCGCCCTGGCCGACCATGTACGGCGAGGCGCAAGCGCCGGTCGTGGCGATGAAGCGCAAGCGCACGGCGAAGAAGCCGAAACAGGCCTAGCAGCGAGTTCTCACTCGCTTTCGTGTCCGACGTTACGGCCGCCAAAGCTGAACCGTAGCGTCGTGCGATCTGGACGTCATGGTGATGACGACGTGCCCCTTCTTGTGTCCGCTCTCTGCGAGAGGGTGGGCCTCCGCGATTTGCTCGAGGGGATAGCGCCGGTCGATCACTGTGCGCATTTCTCCGGCCTCGATGAGACGCTTCAGCAGCGCCTGGTCCCCAGACCGCGCTGCGGCGACGCCGCTCACGAACCTCGCGCGCCCGCTCAGCGCCGCCCACATCCATGCGGGCGTCGCGCCGGAGAACACCACTTCCGCGAATGCGCCTCCGCGCTTGAGCGCGCGATTTGCGCGCTGGAATCCACTCTTGCCGACAGTGTCGACGATCACATCGTAGATCGGTCGCGTCGCGGAGAAATCCTCGCGCGTGTAATCGATGACGGCGTCAGCGCCTATCGATCGCACGAGCTCAAGATTGCCGGTGCTGCAGACCCCGGTGACGCGGGCCCCAAAATGCTTTGCCAGCTGCACCGCGAATACGCCGACGCTACCTGAAGCGCCGTAAATTAGCACGTTTTGTCCTTGGCCCACCTTCGCCGCGCGCAGAAAGTGCAGCGCTGAAATAGCGCCGAACATGACGGCGGCGGCTTCGTCATAGGTCATGTTCGAGGGCTTCTTCTCCACCAGCCCGGTTTCGGGCAGGCAGACAAACTCAGCATGCGCGCCGAACTTAAAGCCGCACGCGCCGAAGACGTCATCTCCAACAGCGAAACGCGTCACCCCCTCCCCGATCGCTTCGACGCGGCCCGCGAACTCCATGCCAAGAATACTGCGTTGCCCATCAAGCGGATGAACCAAGGGTCAGCTTTGCGGAGCCGCCAGTCAGCGGCGCAGACGGTGGTCGCGAACACGCGCACCAGAATCTCGTTCGCCTTCGGTGTGGGCGTCTCCACATCGGCGATGCGAACAACCTCGGGCGGGCCGTAGCGGTCGTAGACGGCGGCTCTCATTTTGCGCCCGCTTGCGCCGTCCACTTCTCGGCGTTTACTCCCATCACCAGCAGCCAGAGTGTGAATAGCGCCTCGCCCAAGCCGCTCACCGGAATGAGCGTGCCGGCGATGCCTAGAGAGGGCATGAGGAAGCTGGTGAATGAGCCGACGAGCCAACCGACACCTGCCAGCAACAACAGCACGCCGAACCAACGCGGCAGGAAGCGCGCGCGGAAGACCAGCATCGCCAGCAGGAGGCAGTAGAAGCCGAAGAACACAAGGGCGATCGTGTTGCCCAGCCCCGATGCGCGGATGCCGAGACGCGCCATCGCCTGCAATTGGTCTTGGCTGAATGCGTCGAGATAGGCGGCGTCGCCCAGGTATGAGAGCGCTGCAATCTGGTTGAGACCGGTCGAAGCGCCGATCGCGCACCCTGCGAGGCCCATGAACGCCGCGATCGCCGAAAGTGTCGCCCCCGCCGGCTTCATCAGCACGTAGAGGATCGCGACCACGGCGACGTAGGCGACGCCCGCAAGTATGATGGCGGCGAACGCCAGGCGGAACATTTGTTCGTCGGCGACAATGTTCGTCATCGTCTGCGCGGCGTCGTTGGCGACGATCAGGCGCTGCGACGTCACCAGTGCGAACACACTGGTGGCGATGTTGATCATATAAAGGAGGCCCGCGACGCGCGCCCAGGTTCGTGGTGATGTCATTCTCGACCTCCACGGCGCCCTATGCGCGCCGTTCATGTTGATATGCTACGCAGCGCTGCGAGCGGCAAATCGCTTCGAGAACACGACGTATATGAGCCAGACAAGCATTATGCCTGCGACGCTGAAGGGCGGAATGAAAAGGAGAATGATCGGGCGGATGTTCTGAATCCACTCGGGAAACATCTCGAGCTGACCGGGAAAGAACGAACCGACGGCGGCGAAGAAACCGAGGTGCATGCGCCAGAGATGACGCATGATGCGCTGCTTGCCCGCCAGACCGCGGCGCAGCACGACACTGAGATCGCCAAGCGCGCAGAGCGTGGCCACGATGGCGAAGATGAGGATCGGCAGCCCGTTGAAGAGCGCATCCGGATCACCCAGTTCCTGCAGCCAAGCATAATACATTGCGCTGGCGCCAACCGTCGCAACGAGGAACGCGCCGATCTCGAATAAGCCCGACTGCCGCTCGGGCCGCTTCACCGCCATCCACGCCGTAAGCATGAAGTAGACGACGAGAGCGCCCGCGCCGAGAAACGCGAACTCTTCCGATTTGATCGCCAGCCACGTTGCGCTGACCGCAGTCGTCACGATTGATGCGACGAAGATGCGGCCGGCGATGATGTGGATGCGCCCGCCTTTGCGCGTGAGAATAGCAATGATGCCGGTGACGATGCCGATCGTGCCGGCGGCGGCGTGGAAGAGGCCTTCTGGCGACATGCTCACGCCCCCAGGATACGCTGAACGAAGATCATGTAGAAGCCGAACAGGCCGAGCGCGAGATAGGCCGTGCTCGCGAACACGACGGCCGCCCCCGTCAGCTTCGCTGCGGCCCCACCCTGCTTCGCCCACAAATAGACCTCCAACAACGCGAGCGGCAGCAGATATGAGAGCGCGGTGAACAGGTAGAACGTGAGTGCGTTCGGTTGCGATTGAGTGAGGATGATCCAGGCTGAGAAGCCGAGGCGGAGCCAAAACACGCCATTCGTCACCATAAACATGCGGAGCGCCCATCGCCGGTGCGAGGCGATGTTGCGCTCCATACCAGCGCGCCAAGCCAGCGCGCCGAACAGCAGGATGATCGCCGCATTGCCGCTGATGATGATATCGTCAACGCCGGCTTCCGCCGCGCCGTCGCGCACCCAGACCATGTATAGTCCCGCGAGCGCCGCCAGCATCGCGCAGACGACGAAGACGCGTCCGTTCCAGCGGTGCAGCGCAGGCGCGTAGCGGCGTATTTGCGGCACGAGCTGCAGGGCGCCGCCGAAGATGATCACCATCGCGAACAGGATGTGCGCGGCGAACGCCGCGTTGCCCCCGACGTCGCCTTCGACGAACAACGGCCCGGCCATCGGGTGGCGGTTCCAGGAAGCGAGATCGCCCGACACCGCGCCCGGCCCATAGAAGGCGACGATGTAGTAAAGGAACGTCCACTGGCCGATCAGCGTCACCAGGAACCAAAGTCCAGCAGTGGCGCCTAAGACGTTGTCGGCAATAGGTTTCCGGATGGCGGGACGGCCCGCCAGAACGGCATCGGTCATGACTTCTCCGCAGCCCTCCAGCGCCTTGGCGCTCGACGGCCATATCGAGTTACGATAAGAGCTTACCGGACCGCGGTTCTCACGGGCATGACGCCACGAACCAAAAACATGATCCAAAGCGCCACAACACAGCCCGGGATGTCCAAAGCCACAGTCTCAGCCGGCCTCGCGCGCAGCTATTACGAGTTTGCCGTCGCGCGCGGCGCCCACGCCGAAGCGTTGGCCGCGCGCTGCGGCGTCGATCCTCTCTTGGTTGCAGACGCCGACGATCGCGTGCCGTTCGCCAAGTACGTGGCGCTCGTCCGCGCCGGCAAGGCTCTCACCAACGATCCGGCTCTCCCGATGCACTTCGCCGAAGCCGTCGACATGGCGGAATTCTCGGTCGTCGGTCTGCTGGCCAATGCGGCCGAGACGATGATGGATTCGTTCATTCAGCTGAACCGCTACGGCCAGCTGGTGGTCGAAGTCGACATCGGCGCCTCGAATGCTTCTCATGGCGGCCGCTTCGCCTACGAGTTCAAGGAGACCGGCGCCTGGCTGATCGATACGCGCAAGGATCCCAACGATTTTCCCGAACTCACCGAGTCCACCTTCACGCGCATGATCACCGGCCCGCGCCGCTTCCTGCCGCGTCCGCACGTGCTCGAAGTGCATGTCACCCATCCCGAGCCCGCGCACCGGGCCGAGTACGATCGCATCTGGCAGTGCCCGATTACATTCAACAGCCACTGGAACGCCATGCGGATGGACGAATCGCTGCGCACGCATCGCGTGCGGCTGCAGCCGCGTTACGTGTTCGGCGTCTTGAGCGCGCACGCCGATCAATTGCTGAAGGAGCTCGAGAACTCCAAGACGACGCGCGGCCGCGTCGAGAGCCTGCTGATGCCCATTCTGCACACTGGCGAGATCAGCATGGACACGATCGCGGGCAAGATGAACCAAAGCCGTCAGACCTTGTATCGCAGTCTGAAGGAAGAAGGCGTGACCTTCGAGCAGGTGATCGACGACCTTCGCCACAAGCTCGCGCTGCACTATCTCGCCGGCAAGAAAGTCTCGGTGAACGAGACGGCGTACCTTGTCGGATTCTCCGATCCGGCCTCGTTCTCGCGCGCGTTCAAGCGCTGGACCGGCGTTTCCCCGCGCGACGTGCGCCTGGCGCGCGCGGCGGAATAATCACACCGCCGTCATCCCGCCATCGACCACCAGCTCAGAGCCAGTGATGAAGGCGGCAGCGTCCGAGGCGAGAAACGCCACCGCATTCGCCACGTCGATATCGCGGCCCATACGGCCGAGCGGGTGGCGTTCGGCGAAACGCGTGCGCGTCGTGTTGGCGCCCTCGCCTGTGACCTTCTCGATGGCCGCTGCCGCTTCGGCCATCATCGGCGTATCGATGATGCCGGGATGCACCGAGTTCACGCGCACCTTCATCGACGCGAACTCAAGCGCCGCCGACTTGGTCATCAATCGCACTGCGCCTTTGGATGCGTTGTAGGCAATGATGTTCGGCCCCCCGACAATACCGGCCACCGAGGAGAGGTTCACCACCGCGCCACCGCCATCCCATTGCTGCGCACGCTCAGCGATCGCGGGAATGGCGTGCTTCAAGCCCAGGAACACGCCCTCGACGTTGATCTGTTGCATCTTGCGAAAGCTCTCCAGCGTTTCCACCGCCATTGGCTTCACCCAGAACACGCCTGCGTTGTTCACCAGGATGTCGAGTCCGCCGAACGTCGCTTTCGCGAAGGCGATAGCGGCCACCCATTCTTGTTCGCTGGTCACGTCATGCTTCACGAAAGCGCCGCCGACGGCGTCGGCGATTTCGGCGCTCTCGCGCACGTCGGTAACGACAACCTTCGCGCCTTTCTCCGCCAGCGCCTTCGCCGTGGCCGCGCCAAGGCCGCGCGCAGCGCCCGTCACCAGCGCCACACGTCCCTTGAGATCGCTCATTGCGCTCCCTCCGTTTGCGAGCAGTATGGACCGCAGTCGTCTCTCTGGCCAACACCAGCGCATGCCGACGCGACGCGAGCGCGCAAATCTCTTGCATTCCAGCCGAATTGCCCTATCTGCACCCGCGTCTCGTGTCGGCGGAGCGTCCGCGAGACGGACCCAACCGGTTTCCGAAGGAAAGCGGATAAGATTGGTTTCCGACGCCGCCCATCGGAGCACCTCCCATGGCTGACGCCAAAATCGACTCGAACCGCAAAGCGGAACTTCTCTCCAGCCCCGTCGAGCACATCGACATCACCAGCTTCGACGCGCGGCCCATCGTGGACGCCTGGGGCAAGATGAGCTTCACCAGCCGCGACGCCGCGCGCGCGGCGCAAATCCTGAACATGGCGCTCGAAGATCAGAACTGCTCGACCTGGCTGATCATGGCCGGCAGCACTGGCGCGGGCGGCTGCCTGCACGTCTGGCGCGACATGGTCGAATACAACATGGCCGACGCCATCGTCGCCACCGGCGCCTCGATCATCGACATGGATTTCCTCGAAGCGCTCGGCTTCAAGCACTACCAGGCCAAGGAAATCCCGGACGACAATACGCTGCGCTCGCTCTACATCGACCGTATCTACGACACTTACATCGATGAAGAAGAGCTCCAAGCTGTCGATCACACGATCTACGACATCTGCGAGCAGCTCGAGCCGCGCCCCTACACCTCGCGCGAGTTCATCTATGAGATAGGAAAGTTTCTCGCCGAGGGCGCCGCCAAGAAGAAGGATTCGCTGATCCAGCGCGCCTACGAAAAAGGCGTGCCGATCTTCGTGCCGGCGTTCTCCGATTGCTCGGCTGGCTTCGGTTTGGTCAAGCACCAGGTCGAGCGGCGCAAGGCGGGCAAGCCCTACGTCACCATCGACAGCGCCGGCGACTTCCGCGAACTCACGGAAATCAAGCTCGCCGCCGGCACCACGGCGTTGTTCATGGTCGGCGGCGGCGTGCCGAAGAATTTCGCGCAAGACACCGTCGTCTGCGCCGAAATCCTCGGCCACCACGACGTCGAAGTGCACAAATACGCCGTGCAGATCACCGTGGCGGACGTCCGCGACGGCGCCTGCTCCTCCTCAACGCTGCAAGAAGCCGCAAGCTGGGGCAAGGTCAGCACCGTGCACGAGCAAATGGTGTTCGCCGAAGCGACGTCGGTTGCGCCGATCATCGTCAGCGACGCCTATCACCGCGGCGGCTGGAAAAAGCGCGAAGCGCGGAATTGGGCGAAGCTGTTTAAGTAGCTCAGTAGCTCCCCTTCTCCCTTGCGGAGAAGGGCTGGGGGATGAGGGGCGAAGACACAAGTCCGCTGTTGGCAAGTTCGCAGCGTCCAATCCTGCATCACCGCAGCAGCTTCTCGCCCCTCACCCCCTAACCCCCTCTCCGCAAGGGAGAGGGGGAAATGAGAAACACAAAGGCCGCTCCGAAAGGAGCGGCCCTTTTCTCGTACTGCTCGCCGCGTGCCCACTCCGCCGACTCCGGATATCATAGTCCGCAACGAGATCGATGGAGAGCAAGTGTCCGATATTTGGTATATGCTACGGGATGCAGAGCGCTATCTATATCATTACACGCGCTCTTCCACGCTCACCGACTTCATTCTGCCTGATAAAAGACTGAGGCTGTCATCATTTCAAAACCTCAACGATCCGAGGGAAGCGAAGAATTTCCAGATTGGCGGCGGCGCTTGGGATGATGATTTGCCTATCGGAATGCTTGATGACTTCGCTTCGCGGCTGAAGCAGCATTGGCGCGTAGCTTGCTTTTCCACCGATGCCACCGAAGCCGCGTGTGGGAAAGACGGTTTTGGCGCGCGCCAGTTGCAAGGAATGCACGAACGAGGGCACTCGCGGCCACGCATGTGGGCGCAGTACGCCGAGAACCATGCGGGCGCTTGCATTGTGCTCGACAAGCGCACCATCACAAGCGCTTTTGAAGAGTTGGGCGGAAGACTCGGTTTGCAGGTGTTCTCGGGACCAATTCGATACCAAAACACACCTGTCGTTCCAAACTTGGAAATCGGACCATTCATGGCGAACATGAATGAAGTCCGGCGCTATGGACTCGAGGAAGCGGTTCGCCGTCACGGCCTCCGTTTTTGGCGCGAACTCTTCCTAACCAAGAACAACGATTGGTCCGCTGAGCGAGAATTCAGGTACCTGCTTCACGGTTCGCACAGCGGCAAAGTGTTCGTGGATGTCGCTCGTTGCATAAGGGGCGTGCTGGTTGGTCCCAGTTTTCCTGATCGCTTGCTAGAAAGAGCCCGACATCACGCAGTCGAGGCTGGCATCGAGATCGCGCGAATGGATTGGAAGAATGGCATTCCGCAAATAAGGCTGATGACCCGCCTCGCTTCAGGCAATTGGATCGATTTCTGAACGTGCGCAGCACCGCGAACGGCGCATCAAGCCAGCACATACGTCAGCTTTAGCGCCTGCTCGCCGATCCGCTCGCACGCCACGAACCGCAATTTTGGCGTCGCGCCCGCGAAGAACGGCTCGCCGTGCCCGAGCACGACGGGATGCAGGAAGATGTGATACTCATCGATCAGACCTAGCTTGGCCAAACCCGCCGCAAGCTTCGGCCCGCCCACTTCGATCTCGCCGTCGCGCTCCGCCTTCAGTTTGCGGATCGCCGTCTCGAAATCTTCGCTAATGAGCGTCGCGTTCGGACCAACCTCCTTCAGCGATTTTGACACCACCCATTTCGGCATCGCGCGCCACGCCTCGGCGAACGCGCGCAGATCGTCTTGCGCCCGGTCATCCTTGGCCCATTCGTCGCCATCCCAATAGCTCATGAGCTCGTACAGGCGCGGCCCGTAGATGGCGCCCGCAGAATTGCGCGTGTATTCGATGAAGTAGCGAAACAGCACCGGATCAGGCGCGAACTTGTCGTAATCGACATAGCCATCCAGCGACATGTTCATTCCAAAGACGAGCTTAGCCATGCTGAGACTCCGATCTCCCCTTCTCCCTTGCAGAGAAGGGGCCGGGGATTTAGGGGCGACGTTACGCGCGCGCTCCTTGAAGGCTCAAGCGCTAAATCCTGCAACACCGCGGCTAGCCGAACGCCCCCACCCACTAACTCCCTCTTCGCAAGGGAGAGCGGGAACGATTGTCAGCGCTCGCCATCTGCGTCTAGATGCGTGCGCCGGGGGCTCCATGCTCTTACGCCGCATCATAGCGCACTTCCGCAAGCAGGAATGGACCGCGGTCGGGATCGATTTCGTCATCGTCGTACTCGGCGTCTTCATCGCCACTCAAGTTGCGGAGTGGAGCGCCGCGCAGGCGGACAGGCGCCGCGGCGAAGCTTACGTTGAACGCCTCATTGGCGACCTCGAAGTCGACCTTCAATCACGACGCGCTGCAGTCGCCTATTATGATGCGGTGTACCAAAGCGCCGAGCGCGCCAACGCGCTGCTAACGTCTCCCTCACCCGATCCGCGCGCGCTCGTGATCAGCGCTTATCGCGCGACCGAATACTCCTACAATCCGCCCACGCGGGCGACGTGGGATGAGATCGTCTCTTCCGGCGATCTCGCCCTCATTCCGCGGAGCGCTGTCGAGAATGGCCTCGCCGAGTATTTCAGCATCGATACGGCGCTTAACGTGCGCTCGGCGTTGCGCGAGTCCGAGTATCGTCATCTAGTCCGGAGCACGCTGCCGCACGAAGTTCAGAACGCCATACGCGAAGGCTGCAGCGACGTGCGCGACGCCAATGGCCGCATAACCGGCTTTCGCGAAGATTGCACGCTCGGCGTCAGCGACGCGGCCATTGCCGAGGCGGCGCGCGCGCTCCGGCAAAACCCGGCGATCCTCTCGGAACTTCGTTATCAGTTCTCGGACGTCAGGTCGGCGCGCGCCAACCTGCGCGGCGACGTGACATTTCTGGAAGGTGCGCTAGCGGCGCTTCGGGCGGAGTGATCGCCTCGCTCGGCGCAGCACTGCCGGCCATGGATGGCCTGCCACAACCGGCAAAACCCGCCAGCGACCACGAACTATCCTTGAACGCGCCGCGCCGTTACGCGCCCTTACCGTCTTGCAGGTATGTTTCGCTGTGCGCATGGCATTCCCAGCCATCCGCCCCGCGCACCCAGGTCGAGGCGTCGGCGGCGTGAAGCTCCTGCTTCTTGCCGTTCATCGTCACCCTTTGCTTCACCGTGTAGGCGATGATCGCGACATCCGGCGCGGGCGTGACGACTTCGACGTCATCGAACTCGTAAGATTCGAGCGTCCAGTCGCCCTCTTCAGTCATCTTGCCCATCTTGGCTTTGGGAATGCTGGTGACGCCGCGTGCGCTCGTGGTCAGCGCCAATTTGCCCGAAAGTTGCGATGTGCGCTTGCCGTCCTTGCGCTTCATCGCCTCCCAATAATCCTTCTCGAGCGCAACAATCTCATCCTTGCTTGGTGCATTTGCCATGACATGCTCCTGCTGAAATGTCTTGAAGCAACGGACCCGCGGACGCGTAGTTCCGGGAACACAAAAACAGGGGCGTCACTCTCCAAGAATTTTGGCGAATCTTGCTCAAGTTACGGTCATCGTAGCCGGCTCTCTTGCGCCAAGTTTCCTTGCTCAATGCGTGACCGGCGGCTCGCATCGCGAGTGCGCCGCGAAGGCGCAATGGAGGCCCCCGTGAGCGAACCCGTAACACCGCATCGCCGGAAAACTGAAACATCGGCCACGCGCCGCACCGTTGTGGAAGGCGCAAGCGCCACCGTCTTGGCGACGTCGCTGCCCGACGTCGCCGGCTGCGCAACCGCCGCCTCGGATCAACAAGGCGACGCATCGCTGTACCAAAGGCTGGGCGGTGCATTTGCGATCGCTGCGGTGGTCGATCATTTCAGCGATGCGCTGATCGGGAACCCGATGGTCGGCAGATCCTCGCAGAACGCGCAGCTGCGCGAATGGCACACGCGCACCGCCGAACGCCTGCCTGGCTTGAAGTTCATGCGCACGCTGTGGGTGTGCAACGTCTCCGGCGGCCCGTTCGAGTACACGCCAGTCCGGCCGGGGCGCACCAATGTCGGCTTGGAGGAGGCGCACCGGAGCTTGCGGATTTCTCCCGCGGAGTTCGACGAAGTCGCCGGCGAACTCGGCCCCACGCTCGATCACTTCAACATACCGGCGCGCGAAAGGAGCGAAGTGCTCGCCGCCTTCGCCGCGCACAAGGATGAAGTCACCGAAGGCTACCGCGCCGCGAACAGATGACGACAAAGAGAGAGGGCGGCGCCTCGCAACGCCGCCCCCTCCTCGCTTCTCGTTGACTCAGTGCGCGCCGGTCGGCGCAGGCGCGCGCAGATCGAAGCGGTCGAGCTCCATGACTTTCGCCCACGCCTCGACGAAGTCTTTCACGAACTTCTCTTTCGCATCGGCCGCGCCGTAGACTTCCGCCAGCGCGCGCAATTGCGAGTGCGAACCGAAGATGAGATCGGCGCGGGTGCCGGTCCACTTCACTTGCCCGCTCTTGCGATCGCGGCCCTCGAACACTTCCTGGCCGCCGTCGACGCCTTTCCACTTCACGCCCATGTCGAGCAAATTGACGAAGAAGTCGTTGCTCAGCACGCCCGGGCGGCTCGTGAGCACGCCGTGCTTGTCGTGGCCGACTTGCAGCACGCGAAGCCCGCCGATCAACACCGTCAGTTCCGGCGCCGAGAGTTCGAGCAATTGCGCGCGGTCCACGAGGTGCTCTTCGGTCGCCATGATCGGCTTGCGCACATAATTGCGGAAGCCGTCGGCTTTCGGATTGAGGAACTCGAAGGAGTGGATTTCGGTCTCTTCCTGGGTGGCGTCGCCGCGGCCCGGCGTGAACGGGACCTTCACGTTGTAGCCGCCGTCCTTCGCCGCCTTCTCGATCGCCGCGGCGCCGCCGAGAACGATCAGGTCGGCGAGCGATACTTTCTTCGCCCCGGCATTGAACTCCTTCTGAATGCTTTGCAGCTTGCCGATCACCTTTTCGAGTTGCGCGGGTTTGTTGACGTCCCAATCCTTCATCGGCGCAAGGCGAATACGCGCGCCATTGGCGCCGCCGCGGCGATCCGATCCGCGGTAGGTCGAGGCCGAAGCCCACGCCGTCTCCACGAGTTCACGTCCCGAAAGGCCGGACGCGAGAATTTTCGCCTTCAACGCTTCTGCATCGTTTGCATCGATTGTGCTCGGCGCGCCGGAGATCGGGTCTTGCCAGATCAAAGTTTCCTTCGGCACGAGCTTGCCGCGATAGAGGCATTTCGGACCCATGTCGCGGTGAGTGAGCTTGAACCACGCACGCGCGAACGCATCGGCGAACTCCGCCGGATTCTTGTGGAAGCGGCGCGAGATTTTTTCGTACTCAGCATCGAACCGCAGCGCCAAGTCGGCCGTGGTCATCATCGGCTGGTGGCGCTTCGATTTGTCGAATGGGTCTTCGACCGCATCCTTGCCGGCATCGCCCTTCGGCTTCCATTGATGGGCGCCGGCGGGGCTCTTGGTCAGTTCCCATTCGTACCCGAACAGCGTGTCGAAATAGCCCATGTCCCACTTGGTGGGGTTTGGTTTCCAGGCGCCCTCAATACCGGAGGTGATGGTGTGGCCGGCCATGCCGCTTTCGAACGTCGACAGCCAGCCCAGACCTTGTTGTTCGATGTCGGCGGCTTCCGGCTCCTTGCCGACATGGCTTTCGGGGCCGGCGCCATGAGCTTTGCCGAAGGTGTGTCCGCCGGCGACGAGCGCGACGGTCTCTTCGTCGTTCATCGCCATGCGGCCGAACGTCTCGCGAATGTCGCGCGCCGAAGCGATCGGATCGGGATTGGCGTCGGGGCCCTGCGGGTTGACGTAGATGAGCCCCATCTGCACCGCGCCGTAATCGCCGGCGAGTTCGCGTTCGCCCGAGTAGCGGCTGTTGGGCGCCTTGCTGTCGGCAAGCCACGCTTCTTCGGCGCCCCAGTTCACGTGGTTCTCCGGCTCCCACACATCGGCGCGGCCGCCGCCGAAACCGAAAATCGGTCCGCCCATCGATTCGATCGCGACGTTGCCGGTCAGAATGAGGAGATCGGCCCACGAGAGTTTTGCGCCGTACTTCTGCTTGATCGGCCACAACAGGCGGCGCGCCTTGTCCAGATTGCCGTTGTCCGGCCACGAGTTGAGCGGCGCAAAGCGCTGCTGACCGCGTCCGCCGCCGCCACGTCCGTCGCCGACGCGATAGGTGCCGGCTGCGTGCCAAGCCATACGGATGAAGAACGGGCCGTAGTGGCCGTAATCCGCCGGCCACCAGTCCTGCGAGTCGGTCATCAGCGCGCGCAGATCCTTGATCACCGCGTCGAGGTCTAGGCTTTCGAATGCTTTCGCGTAATTGAAGGCCTCGCCGTACGGATCGGACTCCGGCGTGTTCTGATGCAGCACGCTGACATTGACCTGGTTCGGCCACCAATCGCGATTCAGTCTGCCGCGCGCATGCGGCACCGGGCATTTTGAGTCAGTTCCGTCGGCCATGGAGTCCTCCTGAGCGCTCGGAGATAGACCCTCAGCGGCCATAGGCCCAATCGGATTTTCTATGCCGATCCATAGAGCGAGCCTTTGGAAGCCCCACCGGGTACGTTTCCATTTGCGAGGTTTCTGGTATGGCTCCGGCGGGCCGCTGCAGGACGCGCCGCCGGATCCGGGTGGGAACATGATCAAATCGAAATTTGCCTTCGTCGCCGCCGCGCTCCTGCTTGCCGCTTGCGTCAGCGCCCCGGTCGAACCGCCGCCGCCGCAGCTTCCCCAGCCCAGCACGCAGCCGACCCACCCGACGACAGGCGAACGCAACCCGGCGGTGCAAGTCGACGCCACCGTGTTCCTGCCGCCGCCGCCCGAGGCCAACGGCGCGCTGGAACTTGCCGAACGCGGCATCGTGCGCGGACCGTGGACGGCCGAGCGCCGCGCCCAGGCGCTCGAGGACAACGCCATCGATCCGTTCGCGGCCTTCGACTCCGTCCTCGGCGCCAACTTCACGGCCGTGAATTTCCCGGCCACCACGCGTCTCCTCGATCGCGCCGGCCGCGCCGCGGGCTTCGCCGGCGACCCGGTGAAATTCATCTACCGCCGCGCGCGCCCGTTTCTGAACGACAGCGCCATCACGCCTTGCATCCCTAACGACGAGCGCCTGCGTGCAAGCTTCTCCTATCCTTCCGGCCACGCCGCTCTCGGCTTCGGCTGGGCATTGGTGCTGGCGGAACTCGTTCCCTCCCGCGCCGACGCCATCATCGAACGCGGCCGCGACTTCACCTGGAGCCGCGTCGTCTGCGGCGTGCACTATCCCAGCGACGTGGAAGCCGGCCGTATCGTAGCGGCGGCGGCGATCGCAAGGCTGCATGCGGATGCGGACTTCCAACGCGAGTTCGCGGCGGCGCGGGCGGAGATCGCGGCGGCATATCCGTAATTAGAGCGCGTCGCGACGTGCTTCGAGAAAGGCAATGATGGCGCGGTCTTTCTCGCGCGCCAACGCTTCGCCGTAAGCGGCGCGAGCGGCCTCGATGTAACCTAAGCGCGCGCAGAGATCGGCCTTCAGCGCCCAGTACGGCTGGTAGTCGGCGAGAACTGGAAACTCCAACGCTACAGCCTCGGCCGCCGCGAATCCCTGCTCAGGTCCATCGCGCCGCGCAATCGCGGCCGCCGCGTTCAGCCGCGCCACAGGCGAGCCTGTGAGTTCTGACAGCACCGAGTAGAGCAGGACGATCGCGTCCCAATCCGCTTCGCCCTTCCAGGCGCGCGTCGCGTGTGCGGACTGGATCGCAGCTTCGAGCTGGTATCGCCCGGTCCGCTTCAGCGCCGCCGCTGCGCGCAGCAGCGCCTCCGCTTCGGCGATCATCTCGCACCGCCAGAGCGAGACATCCTGCTCGTCCAACGGCACGAAGCGGCCCTCGCGATCGCGCCGCGCGGGGCGGCGAGCTTCGAGATGCAGCATCAGCGAGAGCAGGCCCAGCGCTTCAGGCTCGTCGCGCGTCTGGGAGACGAGGACGCGCGCCAGCCACACCGCTTCTTCCGCAAGCCCTCGGCGCTCGGGGTCGGCGCCGAGCGGATCGCTCCAGCCAGAGCCATACGCCGCATAGATCGCATCGAGCACCGCAGCGAGGCGCTCGCGCCACTCGGCAGGCTCGGGCACATCGAAGCCTACGCTCGCGTCGCGGATCTTCTTTTTCGCGCGCACCAGACGTTGGCTCATTGCCGAAGACTCGACCAGGAACGCGGTCGCGATCCGCTCGGCTGAAAACCCAAGCACCGCTTGCAACATCAGCGGCGTGCGCACGCTCTCTTCGATCGCCGGATGCGTGCAGGCGAACATGAGGCCAAGCCGGCGATCGGGCGCCTCGCCCGCCGCGGTCTCGGCTTCGAGTTCTTCGACATTGAGCAGGAGCTGCGTTTCGCCAGCCGCCGCCGTTTGCCGGCGGCGCGCTGCATCGATGAGCTTGCGCTTGGCGGCGGCGAACAGCCACCCTTCGGGGTTGTCCGGAACGCCGCCGCGCGGCCAGGCTGAGATCGCCGCAGCGAACGCATCGGCAAGCGCATCTTCGGCGGCGGCGACATCGCGTGTGCGCGCGGCGAGCAGAGCGAGCAAACGCCCGTAGCTGTCGCGCGCGACGCGCTCGGCCGCCGCCGCCGCATTCATGGGACTAGCGCATGACGACGGGGCGAACCTCGATCCGCCCGTAGCGGGCGCCGGGGCACTTCGCCGCCCAAGCCAGCGCATCTTCGATCGATTCGACGTTGAGGAGATAATAGCCGCCGAGTGTTTCCTTGGTTTCGGCAAACGGCCCGTCCACCACCTTTTGCTTGCCGCCGCTGACGCTGATCGTCTTGGCTGTGGCGACGGGATGCAACTCATCGCCGGCGACCAGCACGTTCGCCTTCGCCAGATCCTGCGTATAGGCCATGTAAGCGCCCATCTCGGCGGAGAGCTGGTCCGGCGTCAGGTTCGCCCATGCGGACTCTTCGCCATAAATCAGCAGCATATAATGAGCCATTCGATCCTCCCGTACTGACTGGGCGCTTCACCCATGCCGCCGTGACGCGCGGCGCCAGACGATTTCGACACTCAGGCCGCTTTTTTCTGCGAGTCTTTCAAGAGCCCGAGCCGGATCAAGCTTTCGGCCGTCGCGACGAGGCTGTCTTCCGCCGAGATCGGCGTCCAGTTCAGCAGGTGCCGCGCCTTCTCGTTCGTGCCGTTCCGGCGCTTGCCAAGTTCGGGCAGAATTTGGGCAACGGCCGGATCGCGCGCGCCGGCCATGCGAATCATAAAGTCGGGCAACTGGAGTGTGGGCACGCGCTTGGCGGCCGGGCCGAGGCGGCGCCGCAGGATGCGGGCGATGTCGGCGATGGAGAGGAAATCGCCCGCCACCGCCAGGAAGCGCTGACTTTTCGCCGCCGGATTGGTCATGCACTCGATGTGCATCCAGGCCACGTCGCGCACATCCACGCAGCCGAAATACAAGCGCGGCAGGCCGGGCATGGCGCCGTCCATCAAGCGCTGCACCAGCAGGATCGAGGTCGAATAGTCCGGGCCCAGCACCGGACCGAACACGCCGACAGGATTGACCACCGCCAGTTCAAGCGCGCCGCCCTGGTTGGCTATGAAATCCCACGCCGCCTTCTCGGCGATGGTCTTCGACTTCACGTAGGCGCGCACGTCGTCGCCGTTGGGGTCGGTCCAATTTTCTTCGTTGAACGGGCGTCTGGTGGTTTTCTGCCCGTAGCCGATGGCCGCAAACGAGGACGTCATCACCACGCGCTTCACGCCCGCATCGCGCGCCGCCTTCAGCACGCGCAGCGCACCGTCGCGAGCCGGGACAATCAACTCGTCTTCGTGTTTCGGCAGCGCCGGCGGAAATGGCGAGGCGACGTGCAGCACGTAGGCGCAGCCCGCCACGGCTTCGGGCCAACCTTCGTCCTTGGTGAGATCGGCCGCAGCGAACACCAGATTGTCGCCGGCCTCGGCGCCGCCCTCGCGCAGCATCGCGCGCACCTCTGCTTCGCGCGCAAGCGAGCGCACGGTGGTGCGGACCTTGTAGCCCTTCTGCAGCAGCTGGATGATGCAGTGCGCGCCGATGAAGCCCGAACCGCCGGTGACCAGAACAAGCTCTCCGGCCATTTGTGCCTCCGCTTCAGACGCGCGCGGGGACGACGCGCTCCGTCAATTGATCGAACGCGTCCCAGAGCTGGGCGCGCAATGCGTCCGTCTCCATCAGGATTTCGTGCTTGGCGCCCTCGATGGTGATGTGGCGCGCGTCCGGCAGTTCGTGCGCGACCCGATCGTGGCTCGCATTGTCGACGAGCTGTTCTTCGCCGGCGGAAGCGACCAGGATCGGTATGCGGATGTGGGCCAGCGAGCCGGGCGTCATGAACGCTTCGGTCGCATCGGAGGCCGCCGCGATCCAGGCATTGGTCGGCCCAGCGAGCGCCAGTCGCGGCTCTTCCGAGATCAATCCCTGGCAGCGGTCATGACGCGCTTTGTCGTGGGTGACCGGGTTCTTCTTGAAGTTCTCGCGCTTCCATTTTTTTTCGACGCTCGGGGCGAACATGCCCCCGCAGCCCAGCGACACCATGAAGCGCACGTACTTCTTTGCCGTGTTGGTGAGCCCGGCGATGCCCCACATCGGGGCCGAGAACGCGGCGGCATCGAGTTCGACACGCCGCGTCTGCAGCGCGCGCAGCGTGATCGCTCCGCCCATCGAATGCGCCAAAGCGATGTGGGGACGCGGCAGACGATCGGCCAACAGTTTCAGCGCCGTCGACAGATCGTTCACCGGGTCGTCGAAGCTGACGAAATGGCCCTTCAGCGAATTCTCCACTTCGCGGCCCGAGAGCCCCTGCCCGCGCCAGTCGATGCAGAACACGGCGAAGCCGCGGCCTTGCAGTTCGCGGATCACCTCGAAGTATTTTTCGATGAACTCTGTGCGTCCCGGCGCGACGATCACCGAACCGCGCGGCGTACCGCGCGTCGAGGGCGCGGTCAGCACCCGCACCTTCACCCCGCCGCGGCCTTCGAGCCAGTGCTCTTCGGCGCCTTCCGGCGGTTCGTTGCCCGGTACGCGGACGAACGCCACGTCTACTCGCGCAGCTTCGCCATGACGCTTTGCAGCTGCATCGCCACGCCCATGTCGCCTTCGACGCGCAGCTTGCCCTGCATGAACGCCGCGGTCGGATCGAGCTTGCCGCCGGCCATGTCGACGAAGTCTTCGAGCTTCACCTTGATCGTGGTGTCGGCCGGATCGTCATTGGCCGAGACTTTGTTGGCGGTGCCGTCGAGATGGATCTTGCCGGCGTCGCCAAAATCGAACTTCACCTTCTTGCCGGGCACGGTCACGCCGGCGCTGGAGAAGCGGTTCAGGATTTCGTCGTAGGTCATGGCTGTTACCTCCCGGACTGCAGCGCCCTTGGCCTGTCCTTGAACACCAGCGCGCGCGCCGCCGCAAGAGTGACGGCAGCGTCAGCTTGCCTTGGCTTGCTGATTTAGGGCTGCGAACCGTCGCCGGTCCGCGGCGTGGAGGCGCCGCTTGGCTTGCGGAATTTGAGCGTCATGCGGTCGCTTTCGCCGATGGCTTCGTAGGGGGCAGTGTCGAAGCCTAAATCTTCCTCGCGCCCGAGCGGGGAGGTGCGCAGGTCCGGCGGCAGCGACCAGACGCCGAACGGATGGTCGCGGCTGTCGCGCGCATTGGCGTTCAAGTCGCTCGCCGCCACGAACTCGAAGCCCGCCTCTTGCGCCAGCGCACGCACATAGGCCTCCTGCACATAGCCCGTTCCGGCGAGCGGGTCTTGCAAGCCGGTCGACGAGGCGCGGTGCTGCTCGATGCCGAAAGCGCCGCCGGGCTTGAGCGCGGCCAGCACGCCGGCGAACACGCGCTCGGCGATGCCGGCGGCCATCAGCGTGTGCAGGTTATTGGCAAGGATGGCGAGATCGACGCTGTTGCCAGGCGCGAGCGGGGCGCCATCCGCTCTCACCGCCGTGCGCGCGATTTCGCCATAGAGTTGGTCGTCGCGCATGAAACGCGCTTCCCACGCCGCCAGCACTTCGCGCTGGGCGACCGAGCCGCTGCGCGGATCGAAACTCGCGGCAATGAGACGTCCGCCATTGGCGTTGAGATAGGGGGCTAGGATCGACGTGTACCAGCCAAGACCGGGGTAGATTTCCAGAACGGTCATGTCGCCTTGCAGGCCCCAGAACAGCAGCGTCTGCAGCGGGTGGCGCCATTCGTCGCGTTCGGGATCGATGCGCCAGCTCCCGGCGATGGCCCAGGCGAGCGACCCTTGCGGCGGCGCATCCGCCGCACTGGGCTCGCGGCGTCCGCAGGCGCTGAGCCCGGCGGCGGCCAGAGCGAAAGCGGCGGAGCGGCGGGTCAGCAACATCGGGTGAGAGCGCTAAGCCCGAAGCGCTAACATTGTCAAAACGACGCGCCGGAACCGCTCTTGAACGCGTTTCCGGCCTCCCCATCTGGCGGGTGTGCGGCGCCCATTTGGGGCCGTGCAGCCGGTCAGCCCGCCGCCTTCGGGGGCGGACACGCCGGCAGAAGAGCTCCTGGCCCAGGAGCGCCTGATTGTCGCTTAGAGAAAGGACACTTGGATGGCTGAACTCAACCCGCTCTATCGCACTCTGGTCGGCTTCGACCGCATTGCGAGCCTGATGGACCAAGCCGCGCGTCTCGACGCTGCGCCTGGCTATCCCCCGTTCAACGTCGAACAGATCGGCGAAGACAATTTCCGCATCGAGCTGGCGGTCGCCGGCTTCGGCGAGGACGACCTTTCGATCGAATTCAAGCAGAACTCGCTCGTCGTCACCGGCCAGCGCAAGCCTGCCGAGCAGCGCAACTACCTGCATCGCGGCATTGCCGAACGCAGCTTCGAGCGCCGCTTCGGCCTTGCCGACCATGTTCGCGTCTCCGGCGCCAAGCTGGCGAACGGCCTCTTGACCATCGATCTCGTCCGCGAGCTTCCTGAACTGCTGAAGCCGCGCAAAATCGAGATCGGCGGCGCCGCCACGGCGAAGGCCAAGCCGAAAGTCGTGGATACGGCGAACGACGAAACCGAAGCGGCTTAATCTCCGCTTCCGCTCGCCGCGCGGCTATCCCCTCCCCCCGCGCCGCGCGGCGAGCCCCTCTCCTGGACTGCCCGACGGCGGCGCGCGTTCCCCCAGATGCGCGCCGTTTTTCACGCCAAGAATTGGTTTGTGTCCCGCATTTCGGTCATGGCGCCGGTCGCATCATTTGCGAGGGCCGAACCTGAGAAGCAACCACCCGACGTGAGAAATTGCGCCAACGAGTATGAATATCGCGGCAAACGAGAGACCAACAAGTAAATCGCGGTTGATCAAAACGATGAGCGTGGAGGTGGCGATTCCGAGCGTGTAGGCCAGCATACCTATTTGGAACCCACGGCGTTTGATCAACGAGACGATCTCGTTGTGGTCTTGCTCATCAGCAGACGACCTTTGGGCAAGCAGCGCGTCTCCTCGGTCGAGATCGCGCCACGCTAAGACTTTCCGGCCGAAACATCGCGGCGTACGCAACGCAAGCGAAGAAGAACGCTGCGCCGCACATCATGAAAGCGATAGAGGCCTGATCTCGGGCGAACCAGGCGAGTACCGCCGACGCGATCGCCGCAACAATGCAAACTAGCGCCGCCAAGGCACGCAGCAGCGCCATGTTAGCCTCCCGGTGGTTGGAATGGTGAGCACTCCGGCAATCCGACCGAGTCCATCCATGAAAATGCGGGACACATACTCATTTTTATCTAGTACAAGGGGCGAAAAAGAGCATGTGTCCCGCATTTTCAGATTCGTATCGACTTGGGTCACCCAAGCTCGCCACATGCAATGATTCGCGGACCGCATGCCCACATTGGAAATACGAACCACATCCCGGTCATCCCGGGGCCGTGAGCCGAGGCGCGAACATGACTTGGACCCATGCTGATGCTTGGCGACTGGCCGCGGCGTCACTCGGGGTAGTTATTTCAGGTCCTATGAGGTTGGAGCTTGAGGCTGACCTCGCGATTGATGTGGACATTCTCTTTCATGAGTTTGGTGCTCCAAGAGGTACTTTGGTTATTCCGGTGGGAGGGACGCCGCCGTTCTGGCAGCAAACTGCCTATCGCGCAGGATACGCAATATCGGAGTTCAATCCCCCACCGCCAGGGTATGTATATTCAGTCGAGCAATTGCAATATCTGCTAAGCGACTGGGGTTGGTGCGGCAGCGCCGATTCCAAACCATCATGGCTGTGAGATGAATGCGAGACACACTCTTTTTTCGTCGCGCTAGCCAATCTATCCAACACTTTTTCGCGCTAACGCGTTGAATCTCGGCCTTTCGCGGAAAATCAATCCTACACCTCCGAAGCTGGCGTATAATGCGCGCATCGCTGTTCAGGCGGAGGAGATTGGCGCCAATTTCCAGTTTCGAGCAGCGATGCGGACCGAGCGAGATGTGCCGGCGGGGCTTGAAACCGCCGGGTCCGGGACCGGGCTTCGCGCCAACGCGCGAAGGATTGGTCCGGCCCGCTCGCCGTTGGCCGATGGCTCACGGAGCGAACAGCTCCGCCGGGCTTGAAGCTAGCGAGAAACGGCCGCCGGGGACGCGAAGGCCAACGCCATCGCGCACTTTCTTTCGCGGACGACCCGTCCGCACCACCGGCGCGAGCCGTTCGCGTCCCCGCTCCGCATTTTCGCGGCGCGCACAGTGTGCGCCGCATGACGAGGACGCGCGCCTAAATCTTGCAATTACGAAAGATCACAACACATCCGATGTGCTAAGTGATTGCAATCATGGCTGAAGCGCCCCGCAAACTGGCGGCCATCGTCTCGATAGACATCGCCGGCTTCTCCGCGCTGGCTGAACGCGACGCCGCCGAAGCGCTGGCCCACGTGGCGCGCATGCGTGTGAGCGCCGCGGGCGCGGCCTCCGCACACAACGGGCGCATCTTCAACACCGCCGGCGACGGCGTGATGCTGGAGTTCGCCAGCGCCACCGATGCGCTCAGCGCCGCCATCGCGCTCTGCGAAACCGCGACGCAAGCCAAGCTGCGCTTCGGCATCCATCTGGGCGAAGTCACCCAGACCGCGAACGGCGATCTGCTCGGCCACGGCGTCAACATCGCCGCGCGGCTGCAGGCCGAAGCGGCGCCGGGCGCGATCCTGGTTTCGCAGATCGTCTACGATAACGCCGCGCCGGAGCTGGCGCAGCGTTTGGCGCCGCGCGGCAAGATCAAGCTCGCCAAGATGCGCACGCTGATGAGCGTCTACGCGCTCGATCCATCCGGCGCGGCGGTGAAGGCGCACGCGACGACGCCGGTGCTCGCCGTGCTCGCCTTCGACACCGCCAGCCGCGATCGCGCCAGCCGCACATTGGCCGACGGCGTGTCGGAGGAAATTCTCTACACCGTCTCGCGCGTGCCGGGCCTCAAAGTGATCGGCTCGACCTCGAGCTTCGCCTTCCGCGGCCGTGACAAGCCGCGCGCCGCAAAAGCGCTCAACGCCACCCACATTCTCGACGGCTCGGTGCGGCGCGCGGACGATCGCGTCCGCGTCGCCGCGCATCTCTCCGAGGCCGAGACCGGCGTGGTGCTGTGGTCGGAACGCTATGACCGCGACCTGGCCGACGCTTTCGTGCTGCAGGAAGAGATCGCCGCCGAAGTGGCGAAGGCGCTCACCGTCACGCTCGGCGAAGCCAGGCGCGTGCGCGCGCCGAAACTCACCGCGGCGCTTTCGGACTCTTACTTCGAAGCGCGCGAGCTGATGCGCACCGGCGCTATCCCTTGCATTCAGGCCGCCGCTGCCGCGCTCGACCGCATCGTCCGCGACGCCCCCGACTTCGCCCGCGCCTGGGCTTCGCTGGCGAGCGCCAAACTCGAGACGTTACGGCTCTCGCGCACCGACCGCGCGCGACTGGTCGACGATGCGCGCGAAGCCGCCGAGCGCGCGCTGGGCGCCGATCCCGCCATGGGCGAAGCCTACGCGGTGCTCGCCGCGCTCGAAGGCGAGTTCTTCGGGCGCTGGCGCGAACGCGAGGGATTGATCGAAAAGGCGCTCGCGGTGGAGCCCAACAGCCCTCACCTGCTCTTCCGTCACGGCCAGTTTCTGATCTCCACCGGCCGCGTCGAAGCCGGCTACGGCCAGCAGGCGCGCGCGTTCGAACTCGATCCGCTCGATCCGATGCTGGCGGCGTTTCACGGCTACAATGTCTGGTCGAAGACTTCAAAGGACGAAGGCAAGCGCATCCTGGAAGAAGCGGCCCGTCGCTATCCCGACAACGTTTTCGTCTGGTTCATGCGCTTGAACACGGCGGCGCTCGACGGCGATTTCGCGGCGGCGCAAAAGCTGCGCGAAGACGGAACGCGTCTCATCCCCGGCCTGAAGGACAGCGCCTCCTACAAAGCCGGCGAGCGCATGCAGCAGCTGATGATGCAGCCCTCGCCGGAAGCGTTCATGCAACTGGGCCACGACTTCGCGGCGATGGCGGAAGCCGAACCGGCGGCAGCGCTCGATCTTGCGGTTGCGCTTTCGGTGCTCGGTTTCACCGGCCCTGCGCTCGCCATCTTCGGCGAAGCGCTCGACAATGTCGACGCCTGGCGGGTCGGCGCGCTCGAAACCACGCGCCCGCATATCGGCTACGAGACGGCGCTGCTGTTCATCGATCAAACCATTCAGCTGCGCATGAACCCGGACTTCCCGCAACTCTGCACGCGGCTGGGTTTGTCGCGTTATTGGCGCGAAACGGAGAACTGGCCGGACTGCGCAACGCAAGTGGGGTATGATTTCAAGGCGGCGTGTTCGGCTGGGTGATTTGGGAAGATATGCGCCGGCGCCCGCGGCGAAGCGGAGCTTCGCGCGGCGCGGAATGGGTCTGAGACCTCCCGTGCTATCCAATGACTCCCCCCTTGCGGGGCGGGGGGTCGATTACTCCTCCGCACGGGCCTCCTCCGCGCCGCCCTCTTCCTCGCCGCCCTCTTCGTCATCCGCATCGATTTCGTCCGCCTCGTCCGGCGCGCCTTTGAGGAGGGCGTCGACGCCGGTTTCGGCCAACAGGCGCGACAGCGCTTCGTCTTCGACCAGCGCGCGCTTGCGTTTGAGTTCCGCAAACGCCTTCGCGGCGTAACGCTGCGGCTTCTGGGTGAACATGGCGCCGCCGATGTCGACGCTGACGCCGGAGGCGTCGTCGGCCACGGCGCGGGCGTTGGCGTCCATCCAGATGAGATAGGCGCCGGCCACTTCGGCGCCGAGCAGGTCCACGAATTCGTCGCGCAGCTCGGCGAAGGAGGCGAACGCGCCTTCGGCCTTCGGGTTTTCCATCCGCTCCAGCCAGCGCACAACGTTCGGCGCTTGCGCTTTCAGCAGCGTGCCCGGGGTCGGATCGGAATTGAGCTGCGCGAGTTGGCCCGCCAGCCCGAAATCGGCCAGCGCGGGACGGGCGCCGAACAGGTAGGGCCGCGCGCTCAGTACTTTTTCCAAGAGCGCCAGCACGCGGGTGAACGAGCCTTCGATCAGCGGCGCGGTCTCCGGCGATGAGCCGACATGATAGAGCCGGCTTACCATGCGTGCGCGCACCTGTTCTTCAATGCCCTCGGGCTTTTCGGCGCCTTCAAAGATCATGTCGGCGATGCGCTTGGCCGCGTTTTCCTGATCCTGCGGATAAGACCAGCGATAGTGGAACATCGCCTTGTTGAGCCACTCGTCGGCATAGTCCTCCAGCAGCACGGACAGGAACGCGAGCGCAGGCTCCTCCGGCGTGATCGACGGTTCGGGGAATTGCGCTTCGAGCGTCTCGATGATCGGCGTGGAATCCTGCAGCGCATCGTCGTTGGCGTCGACCAGCACAGGGATCAGCGGCAGCTTGGCGTAGCGCTGGAACTCTTCCTGCGTCGCGTTGCTGCGCGCGCGCCATTCGAACTCGACGCCCTTGTAACGCAGATACGAACGCACCTTGACGGAATAGGGCGAAAGCTCCGCGCCATAAAGGCGGAACGGGGCGGTCATGGGTCTAGTCTCCCGGAAAGAAAATCGCCGCACGGGTCAAACCGCACGGCGATCGAAACTGCAAGGCCCAAGCTGGCTCAGAGCGGCTTGATGTTCACCGCAGACGGCTTGTTCTTGCGCGGGTCGTTCTCGACATCGAAGCTGACCGCCTGGCCTTCTTTCAGCCCCGTCAAACCCGAACGCTCGACCGCGCTCACATGGACGAAGACATCGGCGCCGCCTTCGTCAGGCGCGATGAAGCCGAAGCCCTTCGTCATGTTGAACCACTTTACCACGCCCGTAGCCATGGCTTCACTCCTCGAAAACTGCCGCGGTCAAGAGCGATCCGCGGCTGGACTTTGGGGGGTGAGTAGCCAACGCGTAGCAAATGCCCGCGCGGGTCGTGATCGTCCCGACCCTTTCGTCCGGCCGGCATAGGGCCTCCCTGCTGACGCGAAGTCAAGCGAAAGCAGAACGGTAGAGACTAAGGCGTCAGGCCAAGACCTGCGAAAGTCGCAGCGATTTCAGGATCAAGCTGTTCAGCGGCGGCGATATCGGCGCCGCCTTCGCGCACGCGGCCCAGCCGCGTCGCGGCGAGCCCGCGGCCATAGAGCGTGCGCGCTTCGCGCCGGCCGTTGAAGATGGAGGCGTCGAAATCGGTCCATGCTTCCTGGTTGGCGCGCGCGCGCAGATTGAGAACGCCGCGCGCTGCGAGCGCGGCGGTGTCGATGGAGTTGATCTCGAGCGCCTGATTGCAATCGGCGCGCGCGGCCTCGAACTCGTGTGTTGCAATGCGGATCTCGCAGCGGACCCGATAGCCGCCGGGAGTGTCGGGCACGATGGCGATCACGCGCTCGGCGTCGGCCAACGCCAACTCATACCGGCCCTGCGCGAGGTAGACTTCACTGCGGCGATAATAGGCGCCCGGATGATCGCCGCGCATGCGGATGACCTGACTGTAGTCCGCCAGAGCGCGCTCGTAGTCGCGGGCTATGCGGTAACGGTCTCCCCGCAGCTTATAGGCTTGCGCGCGTCCGTCGCCGTTGATGCCGCGTTGGGAGATCAGATCGGAGCAGCCGCGGATCGACTGTTCGTCGGTGAACTCGCCCATGTCGTTGTAGCATTGGCGCCGGCGCAGATCGAAAACGTACCATTGCACGTCCGCCGCCACCGGCGGCGCCGTCACTGCAACATAGACCGCGCCGAGCAAGGCGATCGCAACACGCCGCATCTTTCTGAACCCCTGTGGGGCAATTCTAGCAAAGTGGCCGCGGCTGGAAAAGTACGACTCAGTTACCGCCTACCCGGTCCAACGCTACGGCAACCATGGCCCGGAGGGCTGTTTCCATCGCCGGTTCGTGCACGAAGAAGCGCGGATTGTGGTTCGGCGCCGCCTCCTCGGTGCTGACCCCGGGTGCGTTCACGCCGTAGAAGAAGAATACGCCCGGCACCTCACGCTGGAAGTAGGCGAAGTCCTCGGCCGGCATCACCGGATAGCCGGATAACACCGCGTCTTCACCGAGCGCGCGTACTGCCGCCGCGCGCGTTCGAGCCAGCAGCTCCGGCGGGTTTACCGTCGGGATCGCGTTTTCGGCGATGGTGACTTCCGCCGTCGCGCCTGAGGCGGCCGCCGTTTCCGTGATCGTGCGCCGGATGCGCTGGTAGAGTTGCTCGCGCGTGTCAGGATTGAGGTAGCGGATCGTGCCCTGCATCTGCACCGTCTGCGGGATGATGTTGTAGCGCACCCCGCCCTGGATCATGCCGATGGTGACGATCACCGGCGAACGCACCGCATCCATTTGACGCGACGGCACCGTCTGCAGCGCATTGATGATCTGCGACGACACCACGATCGGATCGATGCCGGCGTGCGGCTGAGCGCCGTGGGTTTGGCTGCCGGTCACGGTGATGTCGATGCGATCCGATCCGGCCATGAAAGGCCCGGGGACCATGATCACAGTGCCGCTTGCGCCAGGCCAGGCGTGCAGGCCGAAGATCGCCTCGGGCTCCAGATCGCCGAACACGTTTTCCGCCAGCATGCGCCGGGCGCCGCCGAGACCGCCGGGAGGCGCGCCCTCCTCGGAGGGCTGGAACACGAAGATGATCGTGCCGGCGATCTCCTCGCGCCGCGCCGCCAGCACGCTCGCGGCCGCCATCAGCACGGCCACATGCGTGTCATGTCCGCACGCATGCATGATGCCGACTTGCTGGCCGTTGTACGTGCCGCGAGCGCGAGATCGGAACGGCAGATCGCCCTCCTCCGTCACCGGCAGCGCATCCATATCGGCGCGCAGCGCGATCACTGGCCCGGGCCGGGCGCCGCGCAGCACGCCGACCACGCCGGTCTGCGCCACGCCCGTGCGCACTTCGAGCCGCAGCGAGCGCAGATGCTGCGCCACCACACGCGCCGTGCGCACCTCCTCGTAGGAAAGCTCGGGATGCTGATGGAAATCACGCCGCCAGGCGATCATGCGCGGCAGCACGGATTGGATCGAGGATTCCACGCCGGCGGAAAACGCCGCCGCCGGCTGCGCGCTGCTGGGAGCGGCGCTCGCTAATGCGGCGATGACCACGCCACACAGAATTCTCCTCATTCGCCACCCCCTACTGCGTGAGCCATTTAATTGCGGCGTCGGCCACGACAATCAACGCGGCGGCAAGGAAGCCGCCAACCACAAGCAGCCCGAACCTGGCCTGATAGACCTGTGTCGCATTGCTGCTGGTTCCGGTCCAGGTTTCGGTGATGTGACGGTTGAAAATCGCAATCCAAAGATTTGAGACACCGAGATAGAGCACCAGCAGTCCAATCGTGAGCACGCCCGCGCCATCCGAGACGCCGGGTGCGAACGAAAGTCCGGCCGCCACGCCGAAGGTCAGCAGCGACACGAAGGCAACCGCGCCGACAAGGTGCGGCCAACGCAGGAAGGCATGGCGTGAAAGGATTATCTGTTGGACGCCTGTCGCCGCGTAAGTCATCGCGATGGGCGCCGCGGCCGCCAAGCCTTGCGACCACCACGCACCGTCGAGCGGCGCCAAGCCTGCGCACAACGCGCCGAGCAAGGCCCCTAGCGTCCAACCGGCGCCATATGTCACGGCGACGCTATAGGCGCCGAGCTGCCAGGCATTGCGAATGGCGCCACCGCCCACCAGCATCGTGACTACGAATAGGGGGCGCCAATGCGGATAAAGTTCGAGGCGCCAATCCAGCGCCTGGTTCAACCAATCAATAGCTGGCCTAACCAACGGTTCGATCGCGCCGCCCACGACCGCGAGAATGTCGTTGTATCCGTCGATAATCCACTGAAGCGCTTCGACAAAACGATGCTCGAAAATCATCTGTGCAAGACTGAGGATTGACGGCGCGCTGACGAGGGAGGTGAACGTCAGCCAGAACCAACCGACATCATCGAGCGCATCTCGAAGCGTCAAGGCCGGAGGTTTGCTCATGACACGTGCGCCTTCTCCTCACCGCACCCCCGCGTGCAGCAAATCGTGCATGTGAACGACGCCCACGGGCCGCCCATCTTCAACCGCGAACAACAGCGTGATGCGCTTTTCGTTCATGATCGCGATCGCATCGGCGATCGGCGCGTCGGGCGCTATGGTCTTGGGGTTCGCCGTCATGATGTCGCGCGCGGTCTTGCCGAACATGTCGGGCGTCAGCTTTCGCCTGAGATCGCCGTCGGTGATGATGCCGATCAATCGGCCGGCCTCGATCACGCCGACGGCGCCGATGCCGCCCACTGTCATCGCCTGCATCGCTTCGGTAATCGGCGTATCCGGCGCGATCAACGGATCGCTTTGGCCCACGCGCATGATGTCCGTCACGCGCTTCAGCGCTGCGCCCAGTCTTCCGCCCGGATGGATCGCGCCGAATTTCTCCGCCGTGAAGCCGCGCGCCTTGATCAGCGCCACCGCCAGCGCGTCGCCCAGCGCCAGGCACATCGTCGTCGAGGTCGTCGGCGCCGGCGCTTCTTCGCTCGCCTCGCCGCAATCGGGCAGTACGAGCGCGGCGTTGGACGCCTTCGCCAGCGACGAGCCCGGTTTGAACGTCATGCCGATCACCGGCACATGAATGCGCCGGCAGTGATACAAGAGATCGGAGAGCTCGGCGGTCTCGCCCGAGCGCGAAATCGCCAGGACGCAATCGGCCTCAACTATCATGCCGAGATCGCCGTGGCTCGCTTCCGCGGGATGCACGAACTGCGCAGGCGTCCCGGTCGACGCCAAGGTGGCCGCGATCTTGCGCGCGATGTGGCCCGATTTGCCCATGCCCGAGACGATCACCCGGCCCTTCGTTTCCGCCAGCAGGCGCGCAGCTTCGACGAACGGCTCTCTCAACGCACCCGCCAGCGCCTCGGCCAGCGTGTCGAGCGCCCTTGCTTCGGTGCGGATCGTGTCCTGCCCGGCCGCGATGGCGGCCTTCGGGTCAATCATGCTCATGGCGGCGTGTTGGCACACGACCCGCGAAAAGTCATCTGCGGGCAAACGGTTGAGACGAGCGCCGCCGCGCTTTATGTCTCAGCCGCAGCCATGACCGCCGGACCACCCTGCCCATGAGCCTCGTTCAGACGATGGGCTCGGCCGTCAATGGCGGCGCGGAGGCGTATTTCGTGAGCCTCGCCGGCGCGTTCGCGCGCGCGGGGATCGAGCAAGCGGCTGCGATACGCGCGCATGCCGGGCGCGAGGCCGCGCTCGCGGCGTTTGGCGTCACGACGCGCGTGTTGCCGTTCGCCAGGCCGTTCGATTTCATCACGCCGGCCGGCATCGCTTCGCTCGCGCGCGAGCAGGACGCGCGCATCATCGTCGCCTGGATGAACCGCGCCGCAAGCCACACGCCCGCCGGCGCCTGGAAGCGCATCGGCCGGCTCGGCGGCTACTACAAGCTCAAGAACTATCGCGACTTCGACGCGCTCGTCTGCAACACGATGGATATCGTCGAATGGGTCGTGCGCGAAGGCTGGCCGATCGAGCGCGCGCACTACATCCCGAACTTCGCCGCCGCCGGCGAAGGCGCGAAGCTCAGCCGCAGCGAACTCGACACGCCGGACGGCCCGCCGCTTCTGCTCGGCATGGGCCGCCTGCACACGAGCAAGGCGCACGATGTTTCGTTGCGCGCGCTGCAGCAACTGCCGGACGCGTATCTTTGGATCGCCGGCGACGGTCCCGACGAAGCGGTGCTCAAATCTCAGGCGCAAGACCTCGGCGTCGCCGATCGCGTGCGCTTCCTCGGCTGGCGCGACGATGCGGCCTCGCTCTACCGCGCCGCCGATCTCGTGGTGTTTCCCTCGCGCTTCGAGCCGCTGGGCAACGTCATCATCCAATCCTGGGCGCATGGGGTGCCGGTGATTGCGGCGCGCGCGGCGGGGCCGAGCGCGCTGATCCGCGACAGCGAAGACGGATTTTTGATCGAGATCGACGATTCCGAAGCGCTGGCCGCAAAGACGCGCTTGCTGCTCGCGGACAAGGAGCTTTCGGCCCGCTTCGTCGCCAATGGCGCGCGCCGTGTCGAGACCGAATTCTCCGAAAGCGCCGTGGTCGCTCAGTGGCACGCCCTGTTCGACGCGATGGGGGGTCTCTGATGTGCGGCATCGCCGGCGTCATCGGCGAAGCTGAAGGCGCCCGCGCGCTGATCGACGCGATCGCGCATCGCGGGCCTAACGGCATTCGCGTCGAGGAGAGCAAACGCTATTCGCTCGCGCATGCGCGGCTCTCAATCATCGATCTCGAAGGCGGCTGGCAGCCGTTGCATGCCGCCGGCTCCACCGTGATCGGTAACGGTGAAATCTACAATTACATCGAACTGGGCGAAGAATTTCAGCTCAAGAACAAGCTTGCCACCGGCTCAGACTTCGAGCCGCTGCTGCACGTCTACGCGCAGGAAGGCGAAGCCGCGTTCGATCGCCTGCGCGGCATGTACGCGTTCTGCCTGATCGGGTGCGACGGGCGCACCTGGCTGGTGCGCGATCCCTTCGGCATCAAGCCGCTCTACGTCTGCGCGCGCAACGGCGCGGTGGCGTTTGCGTCCGAGCCGCGTTCGTTCGGGAAAGCGCGCGTCGCACCCGCGATCTCAAGCCAGGTCGCGGCGTTGCATTATACTCTTGAGAACGAGACAGCATGGCCCGGCGTCATCCGACTAGAACCGGGCGAGATCATTGAGATCGTCAGCGGCGAAGTGAATCATCATCGCATCCGCGCTTGGGATTCGGACGCCATCATTCCGGCGGCCGGTTCATCACCCTTGGATCTTCTCGACGGTATCCTCGAGGACTCCGTCCGCGTCCACCAACGCTCCGACGTCCCCTACGGCCTCTTCCTCTCCGGCGGCATCGACAGCACGGTCATCGCCACGATGATGGCGCGTCTCAACGAGCGACCCGTCGTCGCCTATACTTGCGGCTTCGACGCCGAAGGCGTGCGTGACGAGCGCGCGCAAGCCGAGCGCGTCGCGCGGGCGCTCAATCTCGATTGGAATAATGTCAGCTTCGGCGAAGAGGATTTCTGGTCGATCGTTCCGCGCGTCGCCTGGGCGATGGACGATCCCGTCGCCGACTATGCGTGCTTGCCGACCTACAAGCTTGCGCAAGAAGCAAAGAAGCGCCTCACCGTCGTGCTCACCGGCGAAGGCGGCGACGAATTGTTCGGCGGCTATTCCCGCTATCGCCGCGCACAACGGCCAACGTGGCTTGGCGGCCGCGTGGCTGAGCCGCAAACGGATGAGATTCTGGGATCGACGGCGATCAATAAGTGGCGCGAGGCGTCGAGGTTGGAGCGCGAGCCTTCAGGCTGGCATGACGCGGCAGTAGAAAAAATTGCGAGCCAGAAGGCTCGCGGTCCCACCCTCACGACCCTGCAGCAAGCCCAAGCCGCCGACATCGCGACATGGTTGCCAAGCGACCTGCTGTTGAAGCTCGACCGGTGCCTCATGGCGCACGGGCTTGAAGGGCGCACGCCGTTCCTAGACTCGGAAGTGGCGGCGTTCGCGTTTCACTTGCCGGATAATCTCAAGACTCGCGGCAAGTTCGGCAAATACATCCTGCGCGCGTGGCTCGAGCAGAACTGCCCCGCCGCCGAACCATGGGCGAAGAAGAAGGGCTTCACTGTTCCGGTCGCGTCCTGGATCGCGCCGCGCGCCGCCGATCTCGCGCGGACCCTGCCGCAGGTGGAAGCCGTGCGCGCGGCGGCGCCTGCTGCCACGATCCGTACGATCTTCACCGACGAAGCGCACGTAGCGCTGCGTTATCCAATGCTGTTTTTGGGAGTGTGGGGACGCATTCACGTCGATGGCCTCACGCCCGAAGCTGCGTTGAAAAGTCTGATCTCGTGACAACGTTCGAATTCGTTTTCGCGCTCATCTCAATCATCACGTCGTTAGCGGTTACCCATCTCGTCAGCGGCCTGATTGCGATTGTTCGACGCGGCCGTGGCGTCCGTTTTTCGCTCCGTCATGCGCTCTGGAGCTGGACCGCCTTCGCCCTGGTCGTCGCGAACTGGGCTGCATTCTGGGATTCACGCGACATCGATTGGCCACCTCGCATGGTGTTGATCTGGCTCGCACAGATGATCGCGCTCTACGCATTTAGCTCCCTGACCGTTCCAGAAGTGGAGCGCGGCGAAGACGTCGACCTCGTCGCCTTCCACGAAAGCGACGGCAAACGATACATCTTCGCGCATCTTATCTTCGCTGCCGTGATCATCGCCGGCTTCGCCATGAGCTTGACGAGCTTCGCAAGCTGGTTGGCCGCGTCCGGCTTCGCATGGTTCGACCTTGCGCTGACGGCCGCTGCGCTCGTGGCTCGACCGATCTGGCTGCAACAACTGATCGCGCTCATGCTGGCGGCGCTGGCCAGCTTCTTCATGCTCACACGGCTGAGCGTTCTGGGCGCCTGACAAAATGGTGGGGCCGCTCGGGCGGTCCTGGGCAGAGGGAAAGCGGCCCCGCCGGGCGACGGCGATCAAGCGACCACCGCCGCGCCAACCGCGAGCACAGGCAGCGCGACGATCAGAAACAGAACCGTCGCGACCGCGACCGAAGCCGCTTTGACCGCGAACGGCGCGCCATGTTCGAGCGCGTCGATGTAAAGACCACGATGCATTGTCGTTCCTCCAACTCGGGCCGGGAAATCTCCGGCGACAAACCCGAAATGGTGGCCGCGCCCCTTGAATCCGAACCACCAATTGACGACCTGGATGTGAGCGGAATTCACAAGCCAAAGGGGGCCAAAACCCCATGTCCCTGCCCTCGCTCCAGACGTTGCGCGCCTTCGAGGCGGCGGCCCGGCTGAAGTCCTATTCCAAGGCCGCCGAAGAGCTTGGCCTCACCCATGGCGCTGTCAGCCATCGCATCCGCGAATTGGAGCAACGGCTCGGCTGCACCCTGTTCAGGCGCACCGGCAACACGATGCAGCTGACGCCCGACGGCCAGCAGCTCGAAGCGCAGGTCCGCCAGGGCCTCTCCATTCTCGAACAAGCGTTTCCGTCGAAGCGGCCGCCCGCGAAACCCCAGCGCCATATCGTCGTCGCTTCGGTGCCGAGCATAGCGTCAACCTGGCTGTTCTCGCGCATGAAGCAGTTTCGCGATGAACATCCGGACGTCGACATCGATCTGCGCGTCACCGAAGCGCTGAACGATTATCGCCGCGAAGGCATCGATATCGGCGTCCGTTTGGGCCGCGGCGGCTGGCCCGGTCTGCACGCACAGAGACTGTTCGACGAGGCGCTGACGCCGATCTGCACGCCGGACTATCGCGAGCGTATCAAGCTCAAGGCGCCGGGCGATCTGCAGCGCGCAACGTTGTTGCGCAATCCGTGGACGCCATGGGCGCGCTGGTTCAGCGCCGCAGGCCTGCCCTGGCCTGAACCGACTACCGGCCCGAAGTTCGACGACGCGCTGCTACTGCTCCGCGCAGCGCTCGACGGCCAAGGGGTGGCGCTCGGCCGCCAATGGCTCGCCATCGACGAACTCCGCGCTGGGCGCCTGATTGCGCCGTTCGACGTCGCCGTGCGCGACGACTTCGCCTACTGGCTGGTCTGGCCCACCGGCAAAACGTTGCGGCCCGATGCGGCCCGCTTCCGCGACTGGATCGACGCCAAAGCCGCCGCCGAAGAGCCGATCTGCCCGATGCATATCGCCGAGGCGGCGGAGTGAGGACGCTTCAAGGTCGGAGCGCGTCGCCTCCGGCGACGCTTGCGCGGCCGGAGGCCGCGCGCTCCAGCCCACAAGCTCCGGAGCATCAAAAACGTCAATGCACAGCATAGAAACCGCCCGCGCTAACAGCGTTTTCATGGCAGCCCGGCGCACGAGCGTAGTTGAGCCGGCGCTCGCGGCGGCATATCTCAAGGCTTCCTGCAGAGGACATCCATGACCCCCGCCTCCGTCATCAGCATTCCGCGCGTCGAATCGACGCCACTCAAGATCGGCAACAGCTTGCCGCTCACCTTCATCTGCGGCCCGTGCCAGCTGGAAAGCCGCGGCCATGCGCTGGAGACCGCGGAATTCCTGCGCGACGTGTTCAAGCGCGCCGGCGCCGGCTTCATCTACAAGACCAGTTTCGACAAGGCGAACCGCTCCAGCCTGAGCACCAAGCGCGGGGCCGGCTTCGAGCAATCGGCGCCCATTTTCGAGGAAATCCGCAAAAAGATCGGCGTGCCGGTTTTGACCGACGTGCACCTGCCGGAGCAGTGCGACGAGGTCGCTGAAGTCGTGGACGTGCTGCAAATCCCGGCGTTCCTCTGCCGCCAAACCGACCTGCTCGTCGCCGCCGCCGAAACCGGCAAGCCGATCAATGTCAAGAAAGGCCAATTCCTGGCGCCGTGGGACATGAAGAACGTGATCGACAAGATCACCGGCAGCGGCAATCCGAACGTCATGGCGTGCGAGCGCGGCGCGAGCTTCGGCTATAATGCGCTCGTCTCCGACATGCGCGCGCTGCCGATTATGAAGGGCTTCGGCGCGCCGGTGGTGTTCGACGCCACGCACTCGGTGCAACAGCCAGGCGGCCGCGGCGAAACTTCCGGCGGCGAACGGGAATTTGTGCCGATCCTCGCGCGCGCCGCTGTTGCGATCGGCGTGGCGGCGGTCTTCCTCGAAGCCCACCCCGATCCCGACAACGCGCCGAGCGACGGCCCCAACATGGTGCCGTTCGATGAACTGGAGGATCTCGTCCGCGATCTGGTGGCGTTCGACAAGCTGGCCAAGCAAACGGCGATTGCGGCGGAATAGGCCTAATCCCGCGCCGACTTCCAGACGGCGAGGAATGCGCCAGCCTTGTAACGAGCCGGGATGTTCTCGTCGGATAGCGCATCGAGGAAATCCGACAGGCGCTTCGATTTGGAGATCGTGTAGAACGTCAGCACGATCGTTGCGGCCAGGATGATCGCGAAGAACAGCACGCGCTGCCAGAGCGGCCATGCGGTCCCGTCGAGCAAATTCATCCCGAGGAAGCCGGTCACGACCGTGCCGATCAGGCCGAACGACGTCACCACCGTCAGGCGCACAACGGTGTTGGCCTGCCGCCGCAGGCTGTCGGCGTCGAGGTAATGGCTCATGTCATGGATGCGTTCGCGCACCTCGGCGTAGAGCGCGTCGAGCTTGAGGTGATCGGCGCACATGGCGAAGAGCGCCTTGGTGTGCGCCTGCTCCGAGATTTCGTGAAACCAGTAGCGGTGGGTGAAGCGCAGGAAGATTTCGAACAGCTGGCGGATCGAGCGCTTGAACTGCTTGATCGTCGCCGGCTCGCTGATGTCGAGCCGGTTGAGTGCGCCGACCAGGCGGTCCGAGAACATCAGCAGCGCCGCCTTCTGGAAATGCGCGATCAGGAACAGCAGGAAATGCTGATGCCTGAACTGCGCGAGCGCGCCGACTTCCGCTCCCGTGAAGAACGCGGATTTCGCTTCGCCGACCACGACGAGCGCATGCCCGTTGCACATGTAGCGCGTATTGGGGGCCAAGCCCTGTTCGCGCCAGAAGCGGTCATAACAAATGCGGGTCTCGAAATCGGCCGGCGCCCGCGGCGCCGGATCGCCGCTGCCCGCCACGAGACCCAGGCGCAGAAAGTCGTCGCGCGACAGAGCGCGCGGATTGTCGACCGCCAGATAGGCCATGACCGGCATGCGATAGTATTCGAGCAAGCGATAATGGATGGCGCGTTCCGGAGCGGTGTTGTCGAGCGCCAGCGGCTGCAACAGCCATGCCCAATGCGCGCTGACTTTCGGCGCGCGATGCTGGCTCACGAACAGGAGGAAGTCGTCCCGTTGCGCGACGTCGGACATAGCCAGCGTCCGCCCTTGCGCATCCAGCCACTCGACTTGATGCATGCAGTGGAGGCCTCTGCCGGTTTCGTCCCAACCTGCCGGATAGGCGCGGCCGAAACGGTAGAGCGTGTCCTGCGCCTGAGCGAGACTGAGATCGGCGCCCGACACTTCCAACTTCAACAAGACGATGTCGATGTCGTAGAAAAAGTAGAGTTCTATACTCTCGACCGCCATCGCGATCGGGGCGCTATCTGCGCCGGAGCGAAGGCGCACCGCCGCGACATCGTCGCGCCGGAAGACACGCATCGGCGAACTGCCCGGGCTGCTGGCGCCAATGATTTCGCGCCGCGCGCGCCCTTCCCCATAGAGGAAACGCTGCAGGGCAGGAACGTCACGAACTCGTTGTAATGGCGCTCCTGAAACGCGCTCGCCTCGGCGGCGAATTCATCAATGACTTCGCGCCATGGATTGTCCGCGCCCGCTGCTTCGAGCGCTTCGCAGTGATGCTGAATCTGGCTGCCGGCGCGCATTGGCGCCAATTGCAGCGGCCAAAGCAAGATTTGGCGAAGCTGGCGGACGTGCGTGTCGCTGGCCATTTCGCTCAAGTCTCGCCTCGCGGACAAGCATGAAGTCAAGCGCTGAATTGACGAGCGCGCCTCGTTCCCCCGGGAGCTTAGAGCGCGACGGCGTGGGCGTGCACCGGCTGGTCAAACCCCTTCAGGGTCAAGCGCCCCACTTCCCGAATCGGCAGCTTCTTTCCGGCGCACAGTTCGGCGACGACGTTGGAAACAAGGATCTGCTGCGGCCCGGCGTGGGTACAGAGCCGGTGCGCGAGCTGAACCGTCGTTCCGAACAGGTCATTGGCGTGTTCAATCGGTTCGCCGGCAGCAATGCCGACGCGCAGGCGAAAAGGATGCGGATCGGCTTGTCGCGCGTCGACATCGCGGAGCACCGCGATCGCGCATCTCACGGCGCAGGCGGCCGACACAAACGCCGCCATGATGCCGTCGCCGGTATGTTTGATTTCGCGTCCGCTGTTCGCGAACACCTGATTGCGGACCACCCGGTCGTGAACGCTGAGTATTTCAAAGGCGGCATCATCGCCCAGGCGCTGCGTCATATCCGTCGAGCCGACGATATCGGTGAAGAAGATGGTGCGGGTGCCGGGATCGTGCCCGCTCTTGTCCGGCAAAATCACCGCGCCAGCGCCGTCAGCTTCAGCTATGCCCATAAACGCGTCGGCTATCTCGGGCGTGACTTCCATGATGCGCTCGGCGCGCAACCCGTGCGCTTCGCGGTGCACCGCATCCGCCGCTTCCGCGGTCGGCGCATCGCAGAGGCAATAGACTTTGCCCTTGCGCTCGTTGACCCAGTATTTGTGATAGGCGACACCGTGCTTCTGCTGGACTTTCATGTCTTCGAGATGCGCTTTGAGCACCGCTTCAGCAGTCACGCCCGGCAAGTCGTGAATGTCCATGTACATGGGCATGCCGTGTTCCTAACACGCCGATCACCCGCGTGCCAGCCGGCTCGCGCCAAGCGCGCCGCTCAGGTGCGCTGCCACTGTGCGAAGAAGGCCGCATTTTGCGCACGCGCTTCATCGGCCATGAGCCCAAGGTCGACGGTCACGCCGGCAGCGCGAAGGCGTTCGATGCCGACGCCTGCAGCGAAGGGATGGGGATCGCCTGTCGCGATCACCGCGCGCGCAACGCCATGCTGAATCAGAATGTCCGCGCAGGAAGCGGCGCCCGTGCTCCGCTTTGCGCACGGCTCGAGCGTCACATACGCCGTCGCGTGATGCGCCTTGGCGCCGGCCTGCTCCAGCGCCAACTCCTCCGCATGCGGACGTCCGCCATCAGCGGTGGCGCCCTCACCGACGATCATGCCGTCCTTCACGATCACACATCCAACCGAAGGATTGACGCCCGTCCGCCCCACGCCAGGCGCGGCCAACGTTAGCGCCCGCTGCATAAAGGCGGCGTCGGTCACGCAAGCAAATCCGGAACGCGCTCGGCGCGGCTTTCGTCGAGATAGCGCGCAGATATGGGCTTCAAGCTTGTGTCGAGTTCGATCAGCAATGGATTGCCGGTTGGGATTTCGACGCCGACGATCCGTTCGTCCGGAACATGGAAGAGATGCTTCACGATTGCGCGCAACGAATTGCCGTGTGCGGCGATGACGAGGTTCTTGCCGGCTTTCAGGTCCGGCGCGATCGCATCGCGCCAGTACGGCAGGACGCGCTCCAGAGTGAGCTTCAGAGATTCCGTTTGCGGCACGTCAACGCCTGCGTAACGGCGATCGCGCGAGAGATCGAACTCCCCGCCCCGCTCCAAAGGCGGCGGCGGCACGTCGTAGGAGCGCCGCCACACCTTCACTTGCGCCTCGCCGTGCTTGGCGGCGGTCTCGGCTTTGTCCAAGCCGGTGAGTGCTCCGTAATGGCGCTCGTTCAGCCGCCAACTGCGCTCGACCGGCAGCCAAGAGAGCTTCGCTGCGTCCAGCGCTAAATTTCCCGTGCGGATCGCCCGCGTCTGGACGGACGTGAACAGCTTGTCGAACGCCACGCCGCTCTGCGCCAGAAGCTCGCCGGAGCGGCGCGCCTGCGCCTCACCCTCCGGCGTCAAATCGACATCGACCCAACCGGTGAAGCGATTTTCCAGATTCCACTGGCTCTGGCCGTGGCGGAGCAGCGCGAGATAAGGCATCGCCGCTGCCTTAGTGGCCCGCCCCAGCCCGTCAAGAGCGGAAGCGGCTTGGACGCCGCCGCGCGCCCGGCTAAGCCAAACCGATGCGTCACTGGCTCTTCCACCCGCTTCTGTTCTATCCCCTCGCCGCGCTCCTCGCCGCGCTGGTGATCGCGGTGAGCCTGCAGCCGCAATCCTGGCCGCACGATCCTGCCCCGGTGACGGCCGAGCGCGACGGCCAATGGCTGGTCTGGAGCGGCGAAGGCTTCGACTCTCCTTCAACCGACGACCGGCACGAAATCACTGTGGTACGGGATTTCTGGGGCCGCGCTCAGACGCTGCGCATCGCCCAGAAGTCGACCGGCGAGCCCACGCCAGAGGAACAGGGCGCACGGATTCTGCTCTCGGCCGAAGACGCCGCTGCGCTCAGCGGGCGCCCGCTCACGGTCGAGGTGAGTTACAATCCGCTGCCGATCAACGCCGCCCCCGCCCTGGCCGTCGGCGCCGGCAGCGCCAGCGCCACCAACTGGGTTCGCCAGGATGTTCCGCCACAACCGGCGACGTTGCGTTTCAATCTGCCCGCGCAGAGCGGGATCAACGCAATCGCGCTGCGCGCCATCAGCGCCGCCGACGATCAGGCCTATGGCCTTGAGATCACGCGAATTCGCATCGCACCGCAAACCTGAGGCACGTCGGCGAGTTGAATTTCGCCGCCATTTCGATCAAACCGCACCCCACCTTCCCGCCGCACCGGAACCAGACCCATGCTGCCTGCGCCGCGCGCAAGCCTTAAGCCCAATTCCGCCGAGTTCGAGAGCCTCCCGTTGGTCAAGCCGACGGGCTTTCGCGAGTACGACGCGCGTTGGTGGTTCGGCATTCCGGGCGCGGAGAAGCCGCCGGAACTCAATCTGCTCGGCGTGCAGGCGTTGGGCTTAGGCCTAGGCACTTTGATCCATGAGTTCGGCGTCGCGCCGCGCATCGTGGTCGGCCACGATTTTCGCTTCTATTCGCAGTCGATCAAGCAAGCGCTGACGCTCGGACTCATGCAGGCCGGCATAGAGGTGAACGACATCGGGCTTGCGCTCTCGCCGACGGCCTATTTCGCGCAATTCGCCTTGGACATTCCCTGCGTCGCCATGGTGACGGCCAGCCACAACGAAAACGGCTGGACCGGCGTAAAGATGGGCGCCGATCGTCCGCTCACGTTCGGTCCCGAGGAAATGGCCAAGTTGCGCGACATCGTGCTCGGCGGCGCCTTCAAGTCCCGCCCCGGCGGCGCTTATAAGCGCATCGAAGACATGCGCGAGCGCTACATCGCCGACATCGTCAGCCGGGTGCAGCTGTCGCGGCCGATTAAAATGATCGCAGCGTGCGGCAACGGCACCGCCGGCGCGTTCGCGCCGGAGGCGCTACGGCGCATGGGCGCCGAAGTGATCGACCTTCACACGGCGCTCGATTGGTCTTTCCCCCACTACAACGCCAACCCCGAAGACAGCGAGATGCTGCACGACATGGCGGCGGCGGTGAAGCAACACGGCGCCGATGTCGCGCTCGGGTTCGACGGCGACGGCGACCGCTGCGGCGTCGTCGATGACGAAGGCGAAGAAATTTTCGCCGACAAGGTCGGCCTGATGCTGGCGCGCGATCTGAGCGCCGAACACAAGAACGCGGTCTTTGTCGCCGACGTGAAATCGACGGGGCTGTACGCGATCGACCCGGTGCTGAAAGCGAACGGCGCGACGGTTGACTATTTCAAAACCGGCCATTCCTACATCAAGCGCCGCACCACCGAACTCGGCGCGCTCGCCGGCTTCGAGAAGAGCGGCCACTTCTTCTTCCGCCCGCCCTTGGGCTTGGGCTACGACGACGGCATCGTCGCAGCAGCCGCAGTGCTGGCGATGCTCGACCGCAACCCGGGCAAGAAGCTCTCGGAGCTGAAGAAGGCGCTGCCGAAGAGCTATACGTCGCTGACCATGAGCCCGCATTGCGACGACGAGAAAAAGTACGGCGTCGTCGATCGCGTCGTCGCCGACTATCGAAGGCTCGCTGCAGAAGGCGGCAAGATTCTGAGCCGCGCCATTCGCGACGTGAACACCGTGAACGGCGCCCGCGTCACGCTCGAAGACGGCGCCTGGGTGCTGGTGCGCGCCTCCTCCAACAAACCCGAGCTCGTCGTCGTGGTCGAAAGCATGAGGAGCGACGACGACATGCGGGCGCTGTTCCGCGAAGAAGTAAAACCACGCCTAGCCCGCTTCCCGGAAGTTGGCGCCTATAATCAGGAGATTTGAGTCATGCGCGTCACGATGATCGGAACGGGCTATGTGGGCCTGGTTTCCGGCGCATGCTTCGCCGATTTCGGCCATACCGTCACCTGCGTCGACAAGGATGCGGGCAAGATCGCGAGACTGCAGAAGGGCGAAATCCCGATCTTCGAACCCGGCCTGGACGAACTCGTCAAAGACAATGTCGAGCAAGGCCGGCTTTTCTTCACCACGGATTCGACGCAGGCGATCCGCGACGCCGACGCAGTCTTCATCGCTGTCGGCACGCCGTCGCGTCGCGGCGACGGCTATGCCGACCTTTCGTACGTGCACGCTGCGGCTGAAGAGATCGCGGAGCTGATGAACGGCTATACTGTCATCGTCACCAAATCGACTGTACCCGTCGGCACCGGCGACGAGGTGGAGGCGATCATCAAGAAAGCGCGGCCGGATGCGGAGTTCGCCGTGGTGTCCAATCCGGAATTCCTGCGCGAAGGCGCCGCGATCAACGACTTCAAGCGCCCCGATCGCGTCGTCGTCGGCACCAATGATGAGCGCGCGCGCGAAGTGATGCGCGCGCTCTATCGCCCGCTCTTCCTCAACGAAACGCCGATCGTGTTCACCGAACGGCGCACCTCGGAGCTGATCAAGTACGCCGCCAACGGCTTTTTGGCGATGAAGATCACCTTCATCAACGAAATCGCCGATCTCTGTGAAGCCGTCGGCGCCAACGTCCAGGAAGTCGCCAAGGGCATTGGCCTCGACAACCGCATCGGCCGTAAATTCCTGAACGCCGGCCCCGGCTATGGCGGCTCGTGCTTCCCCAAGGACACGCTCGCGCTGATGAAAACCGCGCGCGACAGCAACGCGCCGATCGAATTGATCGAGGCGACGGTGCGGGTGAACTCCGCGCGCAAGCAGAAGATGGCCCAAAAGATCATCGACGCTCTCGGCGGCGTGAACGGCAAGACCATCGCCGTCTTGGGTCTCACCTTCAAGCCCAACACCGACGACATGCGCGATGCGCCCGCGCTCGATATCGTGCCGACCCTGCAAGCCGAAGGCGCCAAGGTGCGCGCGTTCGACCCTGAAGGCATGAACGAAGCCAAGCACATGTTGAAGGACGTGCAGTTCGCAACTGGGCCCTACGATTGCGTGCAGAACGCCGACGCTGTGGTGATCATCACCGAATGGGATCAGTTCCGCGCGCTCGACCTCGACCGCATCAAGGACGCGCTGAAAACGCCGACTTTGATCGATCTGCGCAACATTTACCGTCCTGACGAAATGCGCGCCAAGGGCTTCAAGTATGTGAGTGTCGGGCGGAGCTGAGTTCGACCATGGCGCTGCGCAAGTTCTCCGAAATCGCGAAACTTGCCGAAAAGCATCACGGCAAGGCGGGCTTGGCGAAGCGCTTGGCGGAGTATGGCGGCGACAAGCCGCCGAGGCTCTCGACGCAGAAAGACGACCGCTGGCTGGCGGCTATGGCGAAGGCTGTGTTCTCGGCCGGATTTTCCTGGGACGTGATCGAGAAGAAGTGGCCAGGTTTTGAAGAAGCGTTCGAGCGCTTCGATCCGCATCGCGTCGCGTTCTACGCTGACCGCGATGTGGCGCGGCTGCTCAAGGATACGCGCATCGTCCGCAACGGCGCAAAGATCCAAGCGACGATCGCGAACGCGCAATTCGTGATCGATACGGCGAAAGAGCATGGTTCGTTCGGCAAGTTTCTGAAAGGCTGGCCAGCGAGCGACCAGATCGGGCTGATGGAGCACTTCAAGAAGAACGCCTCGCACCTCGGCCCATCGGCCACGATGTACTTCCTTCGCTTCAACGGCTGGGACAGCTTTATCCTCTCGCCGGACGTGACCAGGGCGCTGATCCGGGAAAAGGTCGTGTCGAAAGCGCCGACATCGAAAGCGGACATGAAAGCGGTGCAAGCCGCCTTCAACACATGGACCGAGCAAAGCGGCCTGCCGCAGCGCGACGTGAGCCGGATACTGTCGTTCAGCGTCGGGCCGGGCGCCTAATCGAATTCGCGTATTTCGATCTCGGAATGCCATTTCCAGGCATCAGCGATGATTTCATGAATGCTACGCGCAGGCGACCAGCCTAGTTCCCGCTTCGCCAGCGCATTGTCCGCCAGCAAGGCCGGTGAATCGCCGTCGCGCCGCGGCGCGGAAATCGCGGGCACGCGCCGGCCCGTGACGCGTTCGGTGGCGGAAACGAGCTCGCGCACCGTGACGCCGTCGCCGGTGCCCAAATTGGCGACGAGGCTAGACCCGCCGCCCAGCAACCGTTCGATCGCGCGCACGTGGGCGTCGGCCAGGTCGAGGACGTGGACATAATCGCGCAGACACGTGCCGTCGCGCGTGTCGTAATCGTCGCCGAAAATGCGGAACGCGTCGCGTCGGCCGAGCAGAGTGAACAGCGCCAAGGGAATGGCGTGGCTCTCCGGCTCGTGGCGTTCGCCGATGCCCTCGCCCCAGGCAGCGCCGGCGGCGTTGAAATAGCGCAGATGCACGAAGTTGCCGCCGCGTGCTGCGGCCGCGGCTTCGCTAAGACGCTCGGCGTCGAGCTTGTTCTGGCCATAGGGGCTCGCAGGCGCACAAGGGTGGGTCTCATCCATCGGCAGTCGCACCGGGGCGTCATAGACGGCGCAGGAGGACGAGAACACCAACGGACCGACGCCAGCATCGTGCATAGCGTCCAGCAGCGTTTGCGTGCCGCGCACGTTCACGTCGTGAAAGCGCTCGGGGTGCTTTACCGATTCGCCGACTTCGATCAGCGCGGCGCAGTGCAGAACAGCATCCGGGCGGTGCACGGCGAAGACCTCACGCAAGCGCGCGGCGTCGCGAATGTCGCCTTCCTCCAGCGGACCCCATTTGGCGAACTTGGCGTGGCCGTTGGAGAGATCGTCGTAGACGACGATTTTGTGCCCCGCGCGCGCCAGCGCGAGGCAACAATGCGAACCGACATAGCCCGCGCCGCCCGTGACAAGAATTGTCGCCATGCCTGGGTCCTGTTAGAGCGTCGCTCCCATGAGCGCCACCATGAATGAGGCTTGGACCAAGGTCGAGGCGGAAGCTGCGCGGCTGAAGCGAGCCAAGCTCCTCGATCTGTTCGCAGCGGATGCAAACCGCGCCGATGCGCTCACCGTTTCGGCGCCGCACATGATCGCGGATTTCTCCAAGCAACGGATCGATGCGCGCGCTCTTGATGCACTGGGCGCGCTGGCGCGAGCCGCGGACTTCGACGGCTGGCGGGGCAAGCTCTTCGCCGGCGACATTGTCAACACGACCGAAGGCCGGGCGGCGAAGCATTGGGCGCTGCGTATCCAGGATCCTCCCGGTGGCGACAACGAGATCACCGCCGTGCTCGATCGCATGCACGCGTTCGCGCACGACATCGCCGAGGGCGGCGCGTTCGATGCGGTGATCCACCTGGGCATCGGCGGCTCCGACCTCGGCCCGCGTCTCGTGCTGGATGCGCTGAAAGCCTATCGGCGACCGAATATCACTGTGCGGTTTGCAGCCAATATCGACGGCGCCGATGCAGCCGACGCGATCGAAGGGCTCGATCCGAAGCGAACATTGCTGATCGTGGCCTCGAAAACGTTCACGACGCAGGAAACGCTGGCGAACGCCGAATTCGTGCGCGGCTGGGGGCCGGCGCGGATCGCAGCGGCGACGGCGGCGCCGGACAAGGCAGTCGCTTGGGGCCTGGCGGAGAGCGACGTGTTTCCGTTCTGGGATTGGGTCGGCGGGCGCTATTCGTTGTGGTCGAGCGTCTCGCTCGTATGCGAGATCGCGCTGACGCATGGCGTTTTCTTCCGCATGCTCGAAGGCGCGGAGCAGATGGACAATCACTTCCGCGATGCGCCTTTCGCGGAAAATCTGCCCGCCCTCTCCGCCGCCGTGCAGATGTGGAATCGCGAGGCGCTGGGGCATGGCTCGTACGTTTTGATCCCCTACGCCGAACGGCTGCGCTTGCTGCCGGCGTGGCTGCAGCAATTGGAGATGGAATCGAACGGCAAGGGCGTGACGCGCGACGGGACGGCGCGCGCCCGTTCGGCGGCGGCCGTCACCTGGGGCGCGGCAGGGACGAATGCGCAGCATTCGTTCTTCCAGATGCTACATCAAGGCGTGGGCGAAATACCGGTCGAGTTCATCGTCAATGCCGGCGACCAGGAAGGACCCGCGTCGCATCGCGCCAAGGTCTACGCCAATGCGCTGGCGCAAGCGCGCGCGCTGATGGTGGGCAAGAGCGAAACGCAGGCGAAGGCCGAGATGATCGCCAAGGGCGCGAGCGAAGCTGAAGCTGCGCGGCTCGCGCCCCATCGCGCTTTCACCGGCAATCGCGCCTCGACGCTGATGGCGATCGATGCGCTTTCGCCGGAAGCCCTGGGCGCGCTGCTCGCCTTCTACGAGCACCGCACATTCTCCCAGGCTGTGCTCGCCGGGATCAATCCATTCGACCAATGGGGCGTCGAACTCGGCAAGGAGATGGCGAACGCGCTTTTGCCGGGGCTCGAGGGCGGCGCGACGCCGCAGGGCCTCGATCCAAGCACCGCAAATTGGCTCGCGCGACTGCGCAACTAGCCTCGCCGCTATTCCGCTTACCGCCACCTATGCGTTAGACTGGGTTCCACGGGACGTCGCGTTGGGCCCTGAGCAAGGTCAGTGCTGGGGAATTGGGCGGATGCGTAGCGTTGTGATCGCTTGCTTGGTTGGCCTCGCGGCCATAGGCGGCGCGCTGGTGACGAACCAGGCGTTGGCGCAAGGTCAGCAGCAGAAGCAGAAGGAAAAACAGCGCCCGCCGCCGCCGCGGTGTCCTGACCTCGGCGTCGGCACGACAGCGTTCGTGAGCGCGGTGCCTGGGCAGCCGCCGCTGGCCGAGGGCGAAGTCGCGGTCACCTGGCAAGTGCGCAACGACGGCAACATGGCGTTCGGCGCGCGCCGCATCGAAGAGCAGATGGTGGCGCTTGAATACACGACGCCAGCGGGCGCGACGCGCCTTGCCGCCGTTCCAGCAATCGCCACGCTCAATGACGAGGGCGTCGTCTATCTCACGTACGGCCAGGCCGTTCGTGGCGTGATCCGCGCCATCGTGCCGCCAGAGGCGGCGGGTCGGCGCTTGCGGTTGCGGCTTGTGTACGCCTCTGAAGGCACGCGCGCCGGCATTCCGGACTGCAATGAGGGCAACAACGTCGTTAACCTGGTGCGGCCGGCGGCGCCGGCGCCTTGATCACGCCGCCTTCGCCGCCGCCACGACGGCCGCCTTCACTTCATTCACTGCGGAGCGAACGAGTGTTTCGTCGTCGCCCTCGGCCATGATGCGCACGAGCGGCTCGGTGCCAGACTTGCGCACCAGCAGACGGCCGGCGCCTTTGAGGCGATCTTCGGCGTCCTTGATCGCGGCCTTAACGGCCGCAGCCTCGAGCGGATCGGGCTTGCCGCGTTCGTAGCGGACGTTTTCAAGCACCTGCGGGGCGGGCTCGAATTGCTTGCAGACTTCGCTTGCCGGCCGGCCGGACTGCACGATCACCGCAAGCACTTGCAGCGCCGCGAGCAGGCCGTCGCCGGTGGTCGAGAAATCGCTCAGGATGATGTGGCCGGATTGTTCGCCGCCGACGTTGTAGCCCTTGGCGCGCATTTGTTCGACGACATAGCGGTCGCCGACCGCGGTGCGTTCGAGCTTGAGCGACAGCCCTTTCAGGAAACGCTCGAGGCCGAGATTGCTCATCACGGTTGCGACGATGCCGGGCTTGGTCAGCGTACCCTGCTCTTTCCAGTTCTTGGCGATGAGCGCCATCAGCTGGTCGCCGTCGATCAGCTGGCCCTTCTCGTCGATGATGGCGACACGGTCGGCGTCGCCGTCGAGCGCAATGCCGATGTCGGCGCGATATTTGAGCACGGCATCCTTGAGCGCGCGCGTGTCGGTGGAACCGACTTCCTCGTTGATGTTGAAACCGTCGGGATCGACGCCGAGTTTGATGACTTCGGCGCCGAGTTCATAGAGCGCGACCGGCGCAACCCTGTAGGAGGCGCCGTTGGCGGCGTCGATGACGATGCGAAGACCCTGCAGCGTGAGGCGCTTCGGAAACGTGGCTTTGACGATCTCGACATAGCGGGCCTGAGCGTCGTCGATGCGGCGGGCGCGGCCGAGCTTGCCGGGCTCGGCCAAGTGCTCGTCGAGCTTGCCGTCCATCAGCTGCTCGATTTCCAACTCGGCTTCGTCGGAAAGCTTGTAGCCGTCGGGGCCGAACAATTTGATGCCATTGTCGGCGAATTTGTTGTGCGAGGCCGAAAGCATCACGCCCAGATCGGCGCGGAGCGACCGGGTGAGCATGGCGACCGCCGGCGTCGGCAGCGGCCCGAACAGGACGACATCCATCCCTGCGGCTGTGAAGCCCGCCGTCAGCGCCGGCTCCAGCATGTAGCCGGAAAGCCGGGTATCCTTACCGATCACGACCAGATGGCGGCGATCGTCGGCGCTGGTGAAGCGTTTGCCCGCCGCCAAGCCGACGCGCATGGCGACTTCCGGCGTCATCGGGTATTTGTTGGCCGTTCCCCTGATGCCGTCCGTGCCAAAATAGGCTCTAGTCATGACGGATGAAGCTCCTTTGCGTCCGTCGCATGTTGAAAGACTAATTGAGATGCAAATCAACAGCCGAACAGGCATGAGCGGCGCGGGACGCGAAGGGACCAGAGATTAACCATGTGCGGGATCATCGGCATCCTGGGCGCTGATCCGGCCGCGCCCCGGCTGGTGCAGGCTTTGAAGCTGCTGGAATATCGCGGCTACGACTCCGCCGGCGTCGCGACCCTGGAAAACGGCGCGATCGAGCGGCGGCGCGCCGCAGGCAAACTTGCAAACCTGGCGGCCGAACTTGAAAGAGCGCCGCTCTCCGGCGTCAGCGGCATCGGCCACACGCGCTGGGCCACCCATGGCGCGCCAACCACGGGCAATGCGCACCCGCATGCGACCGAGAAGGTCGCCATCGTTCATAACGGCATCATCGAGAACTTCCGCGCCCTGCGCGAAGAGCTGACCAAGGCTGGCCACAAATTCGCGTCGGAAACCGACAGCGAAGTGATCGCCCACCTTATCACGGATTATTTGGACAAAGGCCAGAAGCCCGAACAGGCCGCGATCAGCGCGGTGCGCCGGCTCGAGGGCGCGTTCGGCATCGCCGTGCTTTTTGCAGGCGACAACGACATTCTGGTCGGCGCGCGCAAGGGCAGCCCTTTGGCGGTTGGTTTGGGCGATGGCGAGAACTTCCTCGGCTCGGACGCGATCGCGCTTTCCCCGTTCACGCAGCGCGTGATGTTCCTGGAAGAAGGCGACATCGCCGTGCTCTCGCGCAGCAAAGTGAAGGTGCTCGACGCGCACGGCATGGTGGCAGAGCGTCAAATGCATGTTTTCGCCGGTGGCGCGGCCGCTGCGGAAAAGGGCAACCACCGCCATTTCATGCAGAAGGAAATCTACGAGCAGCCGGAGACGACCGGCCGCACCATCACGCGCTACGTCAACGCCTATGATGAACGCGTGGAGATGCCTGACCTCGACGGCGTCGATCTCGCCGCCGACAGCGCCATCGTGATCGGCTGCGGCACCGCGCATTATGCCGGACGGGTAGCGGAATATTGGCTGGAGCAGATATCCGGCATCGCGGTCGAGACCGATATTGCCTCAGAATTCCGCTACCGGAAGCCGGCGTTCGGCAAGAAGAGCTTCGGCGTGTTCGTGTCGCAGTCAGGCGAAACCGCCGACACGCTGGCGGCGCTGCGTTATTGCAAAGAAAACGGCTTGAAGACCCTCGCCGTCGTGAACGTGCCGGAATCGACGATCTGGCGCGAGGCCGACGCGCGGCTGCCGACCTTGGCGGGGCCGGAAATCGGTGTCGCCTCCACCAAGGCCTTCACCGCGCAGCTCTCGGCGCTCGCCGCGCTCTCGATTGCGGTCGGCCGCGCGCGCGGCGTGCTCTCCGGCCAGGAAGAAGGCCGGCTCGTGCATGCGTTGATGGAAACGCCGCGCCTGGTGGCGGATGCGCTGGCGTGCGAGCCGGAGATCGAAAAGATCGCGCTCGACCTGGCTCAGGCGCGCGACGTGCTCTATCTCGGCCGCGGCGTGCATTACCCGATCGCGCTGGAAGGCGCGCTGAAACTCAAGGAAATCTCCTACATTCATGCCGAGGGCTATGCCGCCGGCGAACTGAAGCATGGGCCGATCGCGCTGATCGACGAACACACGCCGGTTGTCGTCGTCGCGCCACACGATGCGCTGTTCGAGAAGACGCTTTCCAACATGCAGGAAGTGAACGCGCGCGGCGGCAAACTGATCGTCATTACCGATGCGCCCGGCGCGGTGGCGGTGGCGGACATCGCCAAGCAGATCATCATGGTTCCGACTTGCGATCCGTTCATTGCGCCGCTTGTGTATTCGGTCCCGATTCAGCTGCTCGCCTATTTCACCGCCGTTCATAAGGGCACCGATGTCGATCAGCCGCGCAATCTCGCGAAATCGGTGACGGTGGAATGACCAAGCTGAAGGCAGGCGTTGTCGGCGCCGGCGCGTTCGGCCGCCACCATGCGCGCAAGTACGTGGAAGACCACCGCGTCGCACTGGTCGGCGTCATGGATCATCATGACGAACGCGCGCAGATGCTGGCCGATACCCATGGCGTCGAGCCGTTCTACGACGTGCGCGCGCTGATCGAGCGTGTCGACATCGTCACCATCGCCAGCCCGCCGTCGCAGCATGCCGACGCTGCGCGCGCCGCGCTCGAGGCCGGCAAGCACGTATTGATCGAAAAGCCGCTCGCCACCGATGTCGACGAGGGCGCCGCCCTGGTGAAGCTGGCGCGCGACAGGAAACTGGTGCTTGCGTGCGGCCATCAGGAACGGCTGGTCTTCGAGGCGATAGGCTTGCTCGGCGCGCCCGAAAAGCCGCTCCGCATCGAGAGCGTGCGCGAAGGTCCGTGGACCGGGCGCAGCGCCGATGTTTCCGTCACGCTCGATCTCATGGTGCATGACCTCGACCTGGCGCTCACGCTGATTGGGCATAAGCCCGAGCGCCTGCTGGCGACAGCCCGGCCGGAACATGGACGCACCGCAGACGCGATCGACGCGCGCTTGGCGTTCGGCGAGGCGGAGGCGGTATTCGTGGCCAGCCGCATCGCGCCGGAACGCAGGCGCTTCATGCGCGCCGTCTACCCGTCCGGCGAAGTGAACATCGATTTCCTCGCTCGCACGTTCGAGAACACGACCGGCTTTCCTCTCAACGCCGCCTTCGCCGAAACCCGCATCGGCAGCGATCCTCTCGGCGCCAATGTCGCGCAGTTCATCGATGCGGCGCTGGGCGTTGCGCCGCGCCCGGCGGTCGACGGCGAGGAAGCGCTGGCGGTGCTGGAACTGGCGCTTGCGGTGGATCAAGCAACGGGCCTGCCGTCGCTGTCATGATTGTCGCCCCGCTCCTGTCGAAGTGATATCTAAGCGAAACACGGAAACACACATGATCCCGTTCATCGATCTGCAAGCGCAGCGCGCCCGCATTGCCGACAAAATCGACGCCGCAGTCGCGCGCGTGCTGAAGCACGGCCAGTTCATTTTCGGGCCGGAAGTGAAGGCGCTCGAGAGCCAGCTCGCCGCATTCGCCGGCGCCAAGCATTGCGTCGCCAACGCCAACGGCACGGACGCACTGGTGCTGCCCTTGTGGGCCTGGGGCGTTGGCGAAGGCGACGCTGTCTTCTGCCCGTCTTTCACCTTTGCAGCGACGGCGGAGATCGTGCCGTGGGTGGAGGCGACGCCGGTGTTCGTCGACGTGCTGCCCGATACCTACAACATGGATCCAGCGTCGCTCGAAGCGGCGATCGCCGGCGTCAAGAAGGACGGCAAACTCAAGCCGAAAGTGGTGATAGCGGTCGACCTGTTCGGTCAGCCGGCGGATTATCCGGAGATCAGCGCCATCTGCAGACGCGAAGGGCTGAAACTGATCGCCGACAGCGCGCAAAGCTATGGCTGCACTTTAGGCGGCAAGCATCCGATGCATTGGGCCGATGCAGCTACGACGAGCTTTTTCCCCGCCAAGCCTCTCGGCTGCTACGGCGACGGCGGCGCGACGCTCTCGAACGACGATGCGGATACGACGTTGATGCGCTCGATCGCGTTCCATGGCGCGAGTGGCGACGACAAATACAATTGCGCCCGCATCGGCATGAATTCGCGTCTCGACACCATCCAAGCCGCAATCCTGATCGAGAAGCTCGCCATCTTCGCCGATGAAATCAAAGCGCGGAACGACGTCGCGGCCCGCTACGCCAACCTGCTCGAAGGGCTCGTGCAAACGCCGCGCGTGATCGACGGCGGCGTCTCGACCTGGGCGCAATATGTGATCGAAGCCGATGACCGCGACGGGCTTGCTGCGCATCTGCGCGAAGCGGGTGTGCCGACGGCGCAATATTATCCTAAGCCCTTGCACAAGCAGACTGCCTATGAGCACTTCCCGATCGGCGCCGGCGGCCTGAACGTGAGCGAGACGATCTGTCACCGCGTTCTGGCGCTGCCGATGCACCCCTATCTCGACGGTCAGACGCAAACGAAGATCGCGAACGCCGTTCGTGAGTTCGCGCGGGCCGGCGGCTAGACTAACCCTGCTCGCGCCTGGTTCTGGCGACGCGGATCGCCAGTTCGGCGCGCATTCTTTGCGCAAGCACTTCCGCGGCGCGTTCGCGGGCGTCGTCCTGCAAGGCGACTTCGCCGAAGGCCGATGCGGGGATGCTGTACTGCGCAACCGATGAGACGGAACCGCGCGCCACCGCGCCATTTGGGAAGTGCAGCACGTAGTTCGCGATGAGCGTAAGGTTGGCGCGGCTCGCGCTTTCGTCGAGACGATAGCCGGCGCCGGAAATGGTCTCGCCCAAAGTGATGTCGAGCGTCAGCGGCGGGCCCGCTCCGCGCTCCACAGCCAAGACTCTGGTCAGTTCGGCCCTGAGCACATGGCCTGCGCGGCCATCGATCTGATTGACGGCGACTGGGCCGATGGGGGTTTGTCCCGCCTCGAGTTGGCCGTACATCGGCGAAAAACCGCAGCCGGCGCTGAGCAGGGCCACCGCCAGTACCAGAACCCACTTCACCGGAGGCCCTCCTTCGTCCGACTCCCCTATCTTTCAATCATCGGGTCAGCAAGTGCAGGGTCAGCACGAAACCCGCCCTTGTTGCGCCAATGCTGCAAATTCGCACCCGCCCACACTGCTCTGAGGGACACCGTAAGTGTCCGATCGCCTTCGCCTAACGGGCGATCTGCAAGGCAATGACCGTACTACCAAGGCGCCTTCGGTCCTAGCGCCCCCCATTCAGTGCTTTATAAAAATGAGCGGCGTCCTAGTTCTGGGCGGGTGGAAGGACAATCCATGGCCGGTGGGGCCGAGAACCAGACAAGCGCTCGCGCGCTGCGCGCCGCGTTGGAGGCATGCCGGCGCCATATCGGCTTTGTCGTCCTGTTCAGCGCCTTCCTGAACCTGCTCTATCTGGCGCCGTCGCTTTACATGCTCCAGATCTACGACCGGGTGCTGACGTCGGGCGGGCTGTGGACGCTTGTCTACATTTCGCTCGTGCTCGTCGCGAGCTTGTTCGTGCTCGCGTTCCTGGACGGCACGCGCATGCGCCTGCTGCTCGCCATGGCGCGGCGATTGGACCGGCTGCTCGCGCCGCCGATCCTGTTGTCGGCGCTGCAGCGTGAAGGACGCAGCGCCGCCGGGTCGGCGCACATCCTGCGCGAATTCGATGCGCTCCGCGGCGCAATCACCGGGCAGCCTGCGGTTGCGGCCGTCGATGCGCCGTGGGCGCCGATCTATATCGCGGTCTGCTTTCTGATCCATCCGTGGATCGGCACGCTGGCGCTCGTCGGCGGCTTGGCGCTGGTTGGGATCGCCTTTGTGAACCAGCGCGTGATGCATGACTCGCTGAAAACCAACGAGCAGACAACCGGCGCCATGTACGGGCTCCAGCTTGCCGACACCAGCCAGGGCGACACTGCCCGCGCGCTCGGCATGCAGCAGGCTCTGGTCCAACGGCAGTTGCGCGCGCGCGCGGCGATGACCGACTCGCTGAACGAGTCCGCAGGCGCCAACGCGTTCTATTCCGCGTCGACGAAGTTCGCGCGGCTCGTGCTGCAATCGGCGTCATTGGGCTTGGGCGCCTATCTTGCTCTGCAGCAAGAGATCTCGGCCGGCGGCATCATCGCCGCATCGATCCTCACGTCGCGTGCGCTGGCGCCGTTGGAACTGATCGTCGGCGCCTGGCGGCAATTCGAGCAAGGCCAACAAGCTTACGCCATCATCAACAACGTGCTCCGCACCCAGGAGACACAGCGCGAGTTCACCGCCCTCCCCGATCCGCTGGGCGCGCTCTCGGTCGAAAGCGTCACCGTGCGTTCGCCGCTGGGCGATCGCTTTCTGCTGACAAACGCCACGTTCCGGGCCGAGCCTGGCGATGTCGTCGGCGTCGTGGGACCGAGCGGGGCGGGCAAGACGACATTGATGCGAGCGATCTCCGGCGCCGTCGCGCCCGACGGCGGAGCGGTGCGCCTCGACGGCGCCAAGATGACGGATTGGGAGCCCGAGCGGCTTGGCCGGCACGTCGGATACCTGCCCCAAGAAGTGGCGCTGTTCAGCGGCACTGTCGGCGAAAACATCTCACGCTTCGACGCCGGCGGCGCTGACCTCGACACCGCTATTGTGGCGGCCGCCAAGGCGGCGGGCGCCCACGAGATGATCCTGTCGCTGCCGCGCGGATACGATACCGAAATCGGCCCCAACGGACGCGGGCTTTCGGCCGGTCAGGCCCAGCGCGTGGCGCTGGCGCGGGCGCTTTACGGCGAGCCGGTTCTGTTGGTGCTCGATGAACCGAACGCGCACCTCGATCAGGACGGCGAGAACGCGCTTATCCAAACGCTGAAGCAGGCGAGCGAACGCGGCGTTTGCAGCGTCGTCGTCGCGCATCGGGCGGGCTTCATGAACATCGCCAACAAGCTGATGGTGATCACCGACGGCCGCATCGAAGCCTTCGGCCCACGCGATCAAATACTGGCACGCACGGGCGGAGCGCTACGTCCGGTTTCGGCGCCGAGCGAAAGCGGAGCGCGGCCATGAACATGATGTGGCGTCCGCCCAGCGTGCAGAATGCGAGCGATGATTCCGGCGCCCGCGAAATTCGCGCGGGCGCCATCGCGCTCATCGTCTTCTTCGTCGGCTTCGGCGGCTGGGCGGCGTTCGCGCCGCTCGACGCTGCTGTCGTGGCGCCGGCCGTCATCGTTGTCTCCGGCAATCGCCAGACGGTGCAGCACCGCGATGGCGGCATCGTTTCCCGGATCGCCGTGGAAGAAGGCGATCGCGTCGAAAGCGGACAGGTCCTGATCGAACTCGGTTCGCCGGAACTGGTGGCGCAGGAACAGGCGCTCCTGTCGCAAGTGGTCGATCTGCAGATGCAGCGCGCCCGGCTGACGGCGGAGCAATCGGGCGCCCGCACGCTCAGGCCGCCGCCAGAATGGGCGAATTTGCCGGCCGATGACCGCGCCGTCGCCACCGCGGCGTTCGAACGCCACAGTCGCGAAGCCGTGCGCGGCTCATGGAGCGCCTATGACGCCCGGATTGCCGGATATCGCGGCGAGATCGCATCGCTTAGGCGCCAGGAATCGCTGCTCAATGAAGAACTGAGCGGCATGCGCACGCTTGCCGATGAGCAATTGGTGCCGATGACGCGCGTGCGTGCGCTCGAGCGCGGGCTTGCCGAGCTGCAGGGCCGGCGCGCCGAACTCACGTCGCTCATCGCCTCGACGCAGCAGGAACGCTACGAAGACCTGCGCCAGGTCGACGCCCGCCTCGCCGAACTGGCCCCTCAATTGGCGGGGGCGCGTGAGCGGCTTGAACTGACGCGGCTGAGAGCGCCTGCCGACGGCACCGTCGTCGGATTGACCGTGCATACCGTCGGTGGGGTCGTCGCCCCCGGACAGCGGCTGATGGATGTCGTGCCTGACGGGCGCGAGCTCATCGTCGAGGCCCAGGTGCGCCCTGAAGCCGCCGACGACATAGAGCCAGGGCAGCGCACCGAGGTGCGCATCACCGCCTTCGGCGGCCGCAACATGCCCATCGTCTTCGGCGAGGTTAGGCAGATTTCCGCGGATCGCTTCGTCGATGAGCGCACCGGCAGCGCGTATTTTCTGATGCAGGTCGCAGTGGCGCCGGAGCAACTGGAACGACTGACCGATGCAGCAGGCGATGACCGGCGCTTGCGGCCCGGTCTGTCCGCGCAAGTGGTCGTGCCGACGCGAAAGCGCACCGCGCTTCAATATCTGCTGGAGCCCTTGAATCAGTCGCTCTGGCGCTCGCTGCGGGAGGAATAGAGAATATGCGGCGCCTCCTCCTGTCCCTGGCGCTTGCGCCCCTGATCGCGCCGGGCGTGGCGTGGGCGGACACGCTCGAGGACGCGCTCCACGCCGCCCACCGCAGCAACCCCAATCTGGAGGAAGCCCGTCTTGCGGTCAGCGCGGCCCGCCAGGAGCGCGTGCAGGCGCGCGCGGCTTACTTGCCCACGCTGGGTCTCAGCAGCACCTATGGCCTGCAGGAGGTCGAAAACGACACCATCGGCATCTTCGGCCCCTCGACCACGACCGCCGAGCTTGAGCCCTCCTCGGCCACAGCGCAGCTGACCCAGCAATTGTTCACCGGCTTCCGTCGCAGCGGCCAAACACGGCTGGCCAGCGCCAATCTCGACGGCGCGCGCGAAGGCCTGCGCTCCCGCGAACAGGACATTCTGCTGGCCGCAGTGGACGCCTACCTGAGCGTCCTGCGGGACCGCGAAATCGTGCGGTTGCGGCAGGAGCACGTCGACGGTCTGCGACGCCTCCTGACGGGAACCCAGCGGAGACTCGACGTCGGCGAAGTGAGCCGAACGGACGTGGCCCAGGCCCAGACCCGGCTGGCGGGCGCGCGCGCGGCGCTGGCAAGCTCTCGCGGCGATCTGGATCTGTCGGAAGCTCGATATGCCGCGATTGTCGGCGAAGCGCCCGGCACGCTCGCCCCGGTGGCGGCGTTGCCGCAGACGCCGCACTCCTTGGATGAGGCGGTTCGCGTTGCCGAAACGTCTCATCCCGATCTGGGACAAGCGCGATCGGCGGAGAACGCCGCGCGCGCACAGGTCACCATCGAGCGGTCGGCGCTGCTGCCGCAACTGTCTGTCGTCGGGCGCGCTGACGAGAGCCGCGAACTCAGCGCCACCGAACTCAGGCGCGAGAGCTCGAGCGCGGTCGCGCAATTCAGCATGCCGCTCTTCGAAGGCGGCTATGCGTGGTCCCGGACGCGCCAGAGCCGGATCAATGTCCAACGCGCGCAGGCACGCACCGAAGCTCGCAGGCGCGATGTGATCGCCGAGGTCCGAGGCGCGTGGAGCAACCTCGCGGCCAGCCGGGAAGTGCTCGAGGCGGCAAACGAACAGGTAGAGGCGTCAGCGGTCGCCGTGGAAGGCGCCGAACGCGAGCGCGGGCTCGGGATGCGGTCGACGCTGGATGTCCTCGATGCGCAAGAGGAAGCGCGTAACGCTCTGATCGGACGAGCGCGCGCAAATGCTAGCGCCGTGTTCGCCGCATATGCGCTGATGGCCGCAAGCGGCGCGCTCACGATCGAGTCGGCCACGGCGCCGAATTGAGGCGTTGCCGGAGCTAGCCGACGGCGCGGTCCTCACGCCCGAGCCGCTCGTCCAATTGCGCAAATACGCGCTGACGCACGATCGCCTCGTCCATGGTCCGGGCGATGGTTTCCAAGTGCGCGACATCGGCCGACGTCATGTACGCGTCGACCGACTTGGGCGCGACCCGGAACACGCCCGGCAGCGCCGAGGCGGTCACCGTCTCGGAATCGTCGGTCAGCTGTTCGTGCAGTTTTTCGCCGGGCCGCAAACCGGTGAAATCGATCTCTACCGACTTGCCGGAATCGGCGATCAACTCACGGGCGAGATCGAGGATCGAAACCGGCTCGCCCATCTCCATGAAATAGGCGCCTTGCTCATGCTCGAGCGCCGTGACGCTGAGAATGAGACCAACCGCCTCTTCCGAGGACATGAAGAACCGCTCCATCTCGGGGTGAGTCACTTCGAGCGAGCGTCCGGCTTCGATCTGAGCCGCGAACCTCGGCAGCACTGAGCCCTGAGAGCCGATCACATTGCCGAACCGCACTGATTTGGTGCGCAACGACGACCGGCGCTCCATCTGGAAGCCGGCCATGTAGAGTTCCGCCAGCCGTTTCGTGGCGCCCATGACGCAGGTCGGCGCCGCGGCCTTATCGGACGAAATCAACACAAAGTGCGATGCGCCGGCATTGGCGGCGCTCACCACCGCATTACGGACGCCAATCAAATTCGTGAACAGGCATTCGACTGGATGACGCTCACCCATGTGGACGTGCTTCAGCGCCGCCGAATGAATGACGATGTCAGGCGCAATGCGACGCATCCAGGAGTCGAGACGACCACTGTCGCGGATGTCGCAAAGCGCTTCGGTCGTCTCGAGCTTTGGCGCCGCCAAATTGACCGCTTCGACGATGTCGAGCAGCCCGTGGTCGAACTGGTCGAGCATGGCCAAGTGCGCGCAGCCAAGCTGCGCAAGCCTGCTGCAAAGCGCTGCGCCGACGCTGCCGGCGGCGCCCGTCACGAGGACCCGTTTTCCCGAGAAAAACCCGCGAACCGCGGAATAGTCGAAGTGCCCCTCCGGGCGGCGGAGAGCGAAAGACGCCTTCAGCACCGAACTCCCCCACTCCGTTAAGCCCCAACGGCTTCCCGATACACCATCAGGGAGAGTGAGGCCAGTACCGGTTGGACTGT
>JBFWYQ010000003.1:0-344255 GCA_050186235.1 Hyphomonadaceae bacterium | reverse complement strand
GCTTCCTTCTTCGCCTTCTTCTGTTCGATGACGCCCATGATGTCGGACTCCTTCATGATCAGGAGCTCCTCGCCGTCGATCTTCACTTCCGTGCCCGACCATTTGCCGAACAGGATGCGGTCGCCGACTTTCACATCCATGGCGATGCGCTCGCCGTCTTCGTCGCGCCCGCCGGGGCCGACGGCGATGACTTCGCCTTCCTGCGGCTTCTCCTGGGCCGTTTCCGGAATGATGATGCCGCCTTTGGTCTTTTCTTCTTCCTTGACGCGCTTCACGACGACGCGGTCGTGCAGAGGACGAAAGTTCGCCACTGTGGGTACTCCCTTGCTTGATAAGGCCTTTTGCCCGCCGGCGCGGCTGTTAGCACTTGCCGCCGCCGGTTGCTAAGCCGCGGAAATAGGGTCGCAGCGGCCCGGGGTCAACTGGTGGGGAGGCTGGACCGGCCTCGAAATTCGCATTGCATGGTCAAAGGACTTTGTATAGCAAAGTCAAATGAGCGATGCGCGCCAGAACCGTTACGTCGATAACGCACGGGACCGCCGCGTCTCGTTCCTGATCACACTGGCGAGCCTCGTCATCGTCGTGCTGATCCTGGGGCTAACGCCGGGGGCGGTGCCGCGCGATTGGCCCGCGGCGCGGCTTCAGGTCGATCTCGCGCCGCTGATGGCGCAGAACTGGCTGGTGCAATTCCATATCGCCACGGTGGTGGCGGCGCTCGCGCTCGGACCGGTGCAGTTCGCGCTGCCCAAAGGGACGGGATTTCATCGCACGCTAGGCTGGGCATGGGCCGGAGCCATGTTCTCGACCGCAGTAGCCACGTTCTTCATCCGCGACATGCGCGATGGGCAATTGAGCCCAATTCACATCTTCTCGCTGATGACCTTCATCGGCGTGCCGATGGCGCTGTGGCTGGCGCGGGTGAAGGTGGCGTCGCACGCGCGCACAATGGTCTCGCTCTATGTCGGCCTGGTCATCGCCGGGGTCACGGCGATCGCGCCCGGACGGCTGATCTGGGAGATGTTCTTCGGTTGAGGCGCCGAACCGCGTGCTGGCGCGTTCAGCACGCATGAACCGTCCCGGCCAGCACGATCCCGAGCCCGACAAGCCCGAGCCGCCGCCGCAGCCGCCCGGCGAAATTCCCGAGCCGCCGGTGGAAGACCCGCCGCCCCCGCCGCATCCGCCGCCGCCGGTGGTGGCGCGGCCGCTGCGCCGCGTGACGCGGCGTTGTGGCGAGGCTATGGAGGATTGGCGCGCGGTTCGGCTGCATCGCTATCCGCATGAGCCATTGCTGTCGCGAATGTGGTCCTTGCGAGACAATTGACTGCTTACGATGCCGCTTATGTTGCGCTCGCCGAGGCGATGGATGCGCCGCTGCTAACGCGTGATGCTCGATTGGCGAGCGCGCCTGGTCACAACGCTCAGATCGAACTGGTCTAGTTCGAACGCGAAAGAGCCGCCTCGCGTGAACGAGGCGGCTCGATCTGTCCCTCAGGCGACGCGCGTCAGTAATAGTACATCGCGTCGAGGATCAATCCGGTGGAGACGACGATCAGCAGGATGTCGCGGTCCACCATCACGTAGCGACAGCCGTACGGCGCAGGCGGCAGCCGGTAGTAGAGATCGTACGGGATTGGGTCCCACCAGATATCGTAAGGCAAGTAGTAGCCGACTTGCCATGGACGATACGGCCGGCGCCAACCGTCATAGCCCCACCAATAATAGTTGTGGCCAAAGAAGCCGGTGAAGATCAGCGCGTAGTGGCGGTCGAAATAGTAGCCGTGACGCACGCGGCGCCAATCGGAGTAACGCGGCCGATCCCAATCGCTGTGATTGTGGCGCCAACGCCGGTAGCGTTCGTTGTCGCGCGAGCGATCGCGGCCCCAATCGTTGTGCGAGAAGTCGCGGCCGCGGCCGGTGCGCCAGCCGCCGTCATTGTTGTTGCGGCCATTGTTCCAATCGCCGCGACCGCGGCCATCGTTGTCACGACCGCGCCAGTCGCCGCGACCGTCGTTGTCGCCACGTCCGCGGCCATCATTCCAATCACCACGACCACGGCCGTCATTGTCACGTCCGCGCCAATCGCCGCGGCCGTCATTGTCGCCGCGTCCGTCGTTGTCACGACCGCGCCAGTCGCCGCGACCGTCGTTGTCGCCACGCCCGCGTCCGTCGTTCCAGTCACCGCGCCCGCGGCCATCGTTGCCGGCGTCGCCGCGGCGTCCACGGCCGTCGTCATTGGTGACGTCGCCGCCGCCACGGCCGCGACCGTTGTTGTTCCAGTCGCCGCGCTCGCGTCCGCCATTGTTGGCGTCGCCGGCACGGCCCCGGCCACGCCAGTCGCCGCGCTCGCGACCGTCATTGCCGCCGACCAGGGCGGGGTTCTGCTGACCGCCTTGGGCGCCTTGATTGCCCTGATCGCGACCGCGGCCGCGATGCTGGCCGTCGTCGCTGCGGTCGCCGCGATCGCCGCGGTCCCGATCGCCGCGCACGCCGCGCTCGCCGCGTCGGTCATTGTCTTCACGGGACGAATGATCGCCCCGATCTCGTTGAGCGTAAGCGGGTGTCGCCACCCAGGCTGTCGCGCTCAAAGCGGCCATCGCCGCGATGAGGGCTTGTTTCATGTTGAGGCTCCCGTGTGCGGTGCGCACATCCTCGCAAGCATGAGGATGACGCGCCCCGCCTGAACCGAAGCTGAATCTTGCCTGAAGCGGCGGTCCTGCTGCGATTCAGGCTGGCGGCCTGGTCAGGCCAGCTTGAGGCCGTTCAGCAAGAAGCGCACCGCGCGCGCCACGTGCGCCTTCAGGTCGCTGTCGGACACCACATATTCATCGACGGCGATGGCTTGGTAATGGTGGCGGCTGCGCAGCAATTCGACAAAATAGAACATGCTCTCGCTGGCGTCGGCGTCGCTGAGGCCGGCTCGCTTCAACTGCTTCGTCAGTTCGGCGTAAATCAGATTGGCGCCGCTCGAAGTGATGTAGCGGCACAGATGCTCAGGCAGCTTGCGCGCTTCACTCACGGTCACCCGGTAGAATGCGATCGAGTCCCGGGCCAGCAGCCGGCGTAGGAAATGCTCGCCGACGACTTGCAGCGCCTCTTCAAGCGGCAGGTCGTCGACGTCCTGTTGCGGCGACATTTCGCGGACAAAGCGGTCGTGCTGGTCCTGCATAAAAGCCAGGAACAGACCTTCCTTATTGCCGAACTGAGCATAGAGCGTGGCGAGCGAGCCGCCGGCCATGCGCACGACGTCGTTGACGCTCGCGGCCTCGTACCCGTGTTCGAGGAACACCTCGCGGGCGGCTTGCAGGAAAGCCTGCCGCCGCGCGACTCCCCTGTCCGCCGGACGCGCCTCGCTCTCGGCTTTGATCTGAGCCGCCGTCAAAGGTGAAATCCCTTCCGCCTTATGCGGACACTAGACCTGCGCGCTTTCGGCGCAAGCCTTGGATCGGCCCCTAGGTCAAAAGGACTACCGCCCTGATCGGCTTGGCCGCCGCGTGGTAATGAACGCTACGTTCGTTCTAAGCGAGAGCGCCTTTGATCGCTTCCAGCATATCGGGCGCGAGCGGCGCGGTCTTGGGACTGTAGGCGCCGACGATCGCGCCGTCCTTGCCGACCAGGTATTTGTGAAAATTCCAGCGCGGCAGAGCGCCTTCACCCAGCTCTTCGGCGATCCATTGATAGAAGGGATGGCGCCGGGCCGGCGCCGTGATCTCGACCTTCGCCGCCATCGGGAATGTGACGTGATACGAGGTGTCGCAGAATTCGCGGATCTCGCGCGCGTCGCCCGGCTCCTGCTGGCCGAAATCGTTGCAGGGCACGCCGATGACGACCAGGCCCTTCTCGGCCTTCGCTTCGTAGAGCGATTCAAGGTCACGATATTGCGAGGTGAAGCCGCACGCGCTGGCCACATTCACGATCAGCACCGCCTTGCCCGCATAATCGGCGAGCTTGATTTCGCCCGGCCCGTCGAGCGCGGCGAAGCTGAAGTCGTGGGCAGTGGTCATTGTCTTGCGTGCAATTCTAACGGGGAGGCGGGGCATTTAGACCTCTTGGGCGCCCCCGGCAATGCATGTGGCGTTCCGTAGGCGTGCGTGATAGGAGCCCAACCCGTGACCGTGAACCGGCGTTCCCCCATAGCGGGCTTCCGAATTTGAGGCCCGGCTCGCGTTGAGCGCGCAATTAGTGGCTGCTCCGCGGGTCCGGGATCGCTATCACCCATTCGCTTCACCGGAGAAAAAGGCCGATGGCCGACGCGCCTGCAGGTCGCGATTACCGCGAGACCGTCTTTCTGCCCGATCTGCCGGGCGATCCGTTTCCGCTGCGCGCGGGGCTGCCGAAGAAGGAGCCCGAGCGCGTGAAGCATTGGGCCGATATCGGGCTTTATCATCTGTTGCGCAAAGCGGCGGCGGCGCGGCCGAAAGCGGTGTTTCACGACGGTCCGCCTTACGCCAACGGACCCATCCATATCGGGCACGCCGAAAACAAGATCCTGAAGGACTTCGTTGTCCGCACGCGGCAGATGGCGGGCTTCGATTGCGATTACGTGCCGGGGTGGGACTGTCACGGCCTGCCGATCGAGTGGAAAGTCGAAGAAGACTTCCGCAAAGCCGGGCGGAAGAAGGCGGACGTGCCGGCGGTCGAGTTTCGCCGCGCCTGCCGTGCGTACGCGGACAAATGGATCCCGCTGCAGCGCGATGAATTCCGCCGCTTGGGCATCGAAGGCGATTGGGATCGTTACTACACGACGATGAGCTTCGAAGCGGAAGCGGCGATCGCGCGTGAATTTTTGCGCGTGGTGCGCACTGGGCTGGTCTATCGCGGCAGCAAGCCGGTGATGTGGAGCCCGGTGGAGCGGACTTCTTTGGCTGAGGCCGAGGTGGAGTATGCGGAGAAGACGAGCCCGGCGATTTGGGTAAGGTTTCCGATCGTACCGCCGGCTTCCAGCCGGCAACCAGTCGCTGCCGGCAAGATGCCGGCGGTACAAGATGCGTCCGTTGTCATCTGGACGACCACGCCGTGGACGATCCCTGGCAACCGCGCGATCTCGTTTTCACCGTCGATTGCTTACGGCGTGTATGAAGTCGAGAGCATCGAGCAAGGCTTGGCGTTCGAGCCGTGGGTGAAGGTTGGCGACAAGCTCGCGCTTGCGGACAAGCTCGCTGAAGACGTGATGCGCGCGGCGAAAGCGGCGTCGTGGAAACGCGTAAGCGATTTCTATCCGAGTGGCGTGGTGTGCGCACATCCGTTGCGTGGCTGGCGACCCTCCCCCCTTGCGGGGGAGGGCAGGGAGGGGGGGCGTGCCGACGCTCAGGCGCCGGATCGTTTGAACGCCCCCCCCCCCCCGGCCCCCGACCCCCCAGGGGGCGGGGGGGGCGCGTACCCGTTCGACGATCCACTCCTCTCCGGCGATCACGTTACGGACGACGCAGGTACGGGCTTCGTGCACACAGCGCCCGGCCATGGGCAGGACGACTTCGTTATCTGGACGAAGCACTTCGGCCAGGAAGGCATTCCGTTCACCGTCGACGAGGACGGACGCTTCACCAAGGAGGCGCCGGGGTTCGAAGGGCTCGAAATCCTTCAGCTCGACGGCAAGAACATCGGCAAGGATGGGCCGGCCAACAAGGCGGTAATGGATGCGCTGATCGAGGTTGGCGCGCTGCTCGCGCGCGGGCAGTTGAAGCATTCGTATCCGCATTCGTGGCGCTCGAAGGCGCCGCTTATTTTCCGCAACACGCCGCAATGGTTCATTGCGCTCGATAAGACGTTCCGCGATGGCAAGACGCTGAGGCAGATCGCGCTCGATGAAATCGATCGCGTCGATTGGGGGCAAAAGCGCACGGGCGAGACCAAAGACTACAACCGCATCCGCGGCATGATTGAGGACAGGCCCGACTGGCTGGTGTCGCGTCAGCGCGCCTGGGGCGTGCCGCTGCCGATCTTCGTGAGGAAGAGCGACGGCTCAATCCTGCAGGACGATGAAGTCGATGCGCGCATTATCGCTGCAATGAAAAGCGGCGGCGCCGATGTGTGGTGGGCGACGCCGGCGCAGGAATTTCTCGGCAACGGGCACAAGGCCGATGAATACGAAAAGGTCGAAGACATTCTGGATGTCTGGTTCGACTCCGGTTCGACGCATGCGTTCGTCATAGGCAATCCGGAAGCGCCGACGCGCCCGTCATTCGTGAACCCGGTGACGACGATCTATCTCGAAGGCTCGGACCAGCATCGCGGCTGGTTTCATTCCTCGCTCTTGGAAAGCTGCGCCACGCGCGGGCGCGCGCCCTACGATGAAGTCGTCACCCACGGCTTCACCATGGACGAGGAGGGCAAGAAGATGTCCAAGTCCATCGGCAACACGGTGGAGCCGCAGGACATCGCCAAGCAGAACGGCATCGAGATTCTGCGCCTGCTGATCGCGGCGGCCGAATACGGCGACGATCTGAGGCTCGGAAAAACCATCATCGATCAGTCGAGCGAGATGTATCGCAAGCTGCGCAACACGCTGCGCTACTGCTTGGGGGCGCTGAAGGGGTTTGAGAAGAGCGAACGCGTGTCGCTCAATCGCGATTTGCCACTGCTCGAGCGCTGGCTGCTCCATCGTCTGCACGAAGTGGATCGCGAAGTGCGCCATGCCTACGACACCTATCAATGGCGCGCCGCGCTTTCGGCCATTGTCGAATTCTGCAACGTCGATCTCTCGGCCTTCTACGTCGATGTCCGCAAGGACGCGCTCTATTGCGACGCGCCGTCATCGTTCCGCCGCCGGGCTTGCCGCACGGTGCTTGACGAAACCTTCCAGCGCCTGACCGCATGGCTTGCGCCGATCCTGCCGTTCACGGCGGAGGAAGCCTGGCTGGTGCGTTTTCCTGAAACCGTCTCCGTGCATCTGCGTCTCTTCCCAGAAACGCCGGAAAGCTGGGAAGACGATTTCGCGGGAGAAGAAATGGCAAAGCTGCGCGAGGCGCGCGCCGTCGTCACGGGAGCGCTCGAAGTGGCGCGCCGCGATAAGGTGATCGGGGCTGCGCTCGAAGCGGCGCCGCGCGTGTTCGTGAGGGACGACGGCTTGCGTGCGTCGCTGCAGGCGGTGGATTTCGCCGAGCTCTGCATCACCAGCGGCGTCACCGTCGTCGAAGGCGACGGTCCGGCCGACGCGTTCCGCTTGAGCGAAACCTCAGGCGTCGCGGTCGTCATTGAGAAGGCGCCGGGCGTGAAATGCGCGCGCTCGTGGAAGTACTTCGATCCCGCGACGGCAGACCCGCGTTATCCCGACATCACGGCGCGGGATGCCGAAGCCGTCGCCGCCTGGGACGCCGCGCGCTAGGAAGTTCTGCTCGCCCTTGATGGGCGAGCTGTCAGCGCGCGCCAGCGCGATCACTGAGTGGCTAACAGCGCCGCGTCAGGAAAGATCAAGCCGCCACCCACTCCGTCCGCGAACGGTGTTCGCGGACACCTCGCCCATCACGGGCGAGGTGGATTAGCGCACGACCGCCGAGAAGCATTGGCCTGGCCCGGCGAGCGCGTGCTGGCCGAGGCAATAGGCGCGTTCGCTGGCGTTGACCGAGACGCCGACGCATTGGCGCAGCTGCAGACGCTGCATGTGGAGGCAGTGCTGCATCAGCGGCTCGTCGAGCAGCGCCGAGACGCGGCGGCGCTCGGTGCGCGTGGCGCCGGCGGCGACGATGGCGCCGAGCGTCAGCATGTGATCGGTGACGGAGACGTATTCGTCGTCCTCGCGCCGGTTGCGCACGCGCGGGCTGCTGGCGCTGCGTCCCGCGAGCGAATCCCAGAATCCGCGCCCGCCGAAATCGCCGATCTCGCTCATCGGCCGCGCCGAAAGCGGCGTGACGCGCAGACGATCGCGCATGGCCGGTGAGATACGGATCGTACCCGCGCCGTTCTGTGCGTTTGCCGCGTTCCGCGACGCGGCCGGCGAGCGTGCGAAGCGGTCGAAGCGTTCAGCGAGCAACGAGATGCGCGCCCCGTCGGCGCCCGCGGCGTTCAGAATGAGCTGCACCGCTTGCGGCGAGCCGCGCTGTTCGCGCGCATAGGAAACCGTGCCGCGCAGCTGGCCGATCACCGAGGCTCGGTCTCTCCCGCGCGCGCTGCGCTGAATCATGGTGGCGAAATCGGGCGACTGGGCGGCGGTCAGCGCGCCGTAGGCAATCCATCCGCGAGCGACACGTTCCGTGTCATGACGCTGTAAGCGCGCCAAGGCAGCGTCGACATCCTGCGCGCCGGCGATCTCGGAATCGAGCAGCGCGCTGACATCGTTCTGATAGGAGGCGTAGGCTTCGAGCGCGTCATGAACCTCGTCGGCGTAGGCCGGCGCGGAGCAGAGGAGCGCGAACGACACCGCAGCGGTCGTTATGATGCGCATGACGTGAATGTGCACGAGTTCGGTAAAGCGGCGCACCAGCGCATTTGATTAAATTGGCAGTCACCTAAACGCGCGTTAAGGCGCGCGCGCGATCGAGAGACACCGACTCGGCTCGGTAAAGCCGTGGCGCGCGAGGCAATAAGCGTCTTCGTTCGGATCGTGCGTCACGCCTGCGCATTGACGCAGGAAAAGCTGCTGGTGGGCGAGACATTCGCGAACGCCTTCGTCGTTGAGCGCCCTGGTGCGCGCTTGATCGTCGCCGCCGGCGCCGATTACCAGCAGCGCTCCCAAGGTGAACATGCGGTCGAGGCTTGCCGTGTGCGCGGTATCGACGCGCCACGGCAAAGTCGGCGGCGCCGGTGACTCGCGCCCGGAAAGCGCGTCCCAGAACCGAACCCCGCCGAATGCGCCGGAATCGGTGAGCGGCGTTGCCGTCAGCGGCCCTGGACGAAGCCGCGACAAAATAGGCGCGGGCAGCGTGCGCTCATCGCTTTCGCGCAGACGTTCGGCGCGCGCATCGCTGCGCCGGGTCCAGGCGCTTGTATCGCGTGCTGCGCCCAGCCCTTCGAAGCGCACGGCAAGCGCGCGCATCCGCGCTTCATCGGCGGCCAACGCACGCAGCACCAATTGCGTCGCTTGCGCCGATCCTGGCGGACGCCGGCGCGCGTACCCGAGATCGCGGCGGAGCTGGCGCAACACCGCGGCGCGTCCGGCTGCGCGCACGCGGCTGCGCACGCCCGCCACCCACTCCGGCGCTTGCGCCGCGACCAGTCCGCCATAGGCGAGCCAGCCGGCGCTCAACCGCGCGGGATCGTGACGCGCCGTGCGTTCGAGCGCTGCATCGAGCGCGGCCGCATCGCTGATATCGCTCGCGAGCATCGCGGTGATGTCGGTTTGATAAAGCGCGTAGGGATCGAGCGCCTGGTGGATGGGATCAGTTTGCGCGTGCGCGGCGGCGCTCCAGGTCAACATCGCGACGGCGAGAACAAGGCTGCGCATACCCTTGATCTAGCGCAAAAGCGGCCAAGCCAAAGCGCCGCGGCGGACTTGCCTTGATGCAACCGGCGGCCCCCGCCATAAGCCGCCCCATGTTGCGCCTTGGCCTGATCATTGCGGCGGTTGTTTTTGTCAGCGACCAGATCACCAAATGGATCGTTCTGGGCTCCGGCCGGTTCAGCCCGCCCGGCTGCCTGGAAACCGGCTATGGCTGCCGGTTCATCGAACTCACCCCGTTCTTCGACCTGCATATGGTCTGGAATCGCGGCGTCAGCTTCGGGCTGCTGAGAGCCGACGAGGATCTGGCGCGTTGGGGCCTCGTCGCGCTGTCTTTCGTCATATCCGGCGTGTTCCTGTGGTGGCTCCGCACCGCCGACCGAAAGCCGACGGCGATTGCCTTGGGCCTGGTGATCGGCGGCGCGCTCGGCAACGTCATCGACCGCATCCGCTTCGGCGCGGTGGCCGATTTCCTTGATTTCAACGGCCTCTGGTTCCCCTGGGTGTTCAACGTGGCGGACGCGGCGATCACCTGCGGGGCGATCCTGTTGGCCATCGACATGATTTTCTTTGCCGAGGCCGAGCCGGGCAAGGGCACGGGCTGGCGCCAGTTCAAGGCCTGGCTCGTCCGAAGCCGGGGCGGAACGAACGGCTCCGGCGGCTGATTTCGGGGCGGATTCGCCCCATAACCGTCAAACTGAACGGCCAAGCCCCTTTGCTGCTGTCCGGCTTGGCGGGAGCGGCGCGGCTCAGCTAGAAGCGATGCCGAAGGATTTGAGGAGGCGGGATTTGTCCAAACCGATCGCACTGGTCGCCATGCTGGCCGCAGCTACGGCCGCAAGCGGCTGCGCGAGCTTCTCGCGCGCCATCGGCGTGACGCGGAGCTCACCGGACGAATTCCGCGTCATGACGCATGCGCCACTGACGCTGCCGCCGGACTACAATCTGCGGCCGCCGCGTCCGGGTGAAGCGCGCCCGGGCGAAAACGATCCCTCGACCGAAGCGCGTACGGCGCTGTTCGGCGAGAACGTCGGCCAACAAGCAAGCACAGGAGAGCGCGCGTTCATCTCCGCCGCCGGCGCGACCGCCGCCGACGACACGATCCGCGAAACCATCGATTTCGAAAGCCAAGGCGTGGTTCGCCGCAACGAGGGCTTCGTCAATCGCCTGCTTTCGTTCGGCGGTTCGTCGGGTCCGGCTTCGGCGCCGCTCAATCCGGAAGACGAAGAGCGCCGTCTCGCTGACGAAGAATCGATCCGCCGCGCCACCGGCGGCGGCCAAGTCATCATCGAGCGCGACCGCGGCGGCTTCAAGCTGCCCGGCACCTGAACGCATCGATCGGCGGGGTGGGCAAGCGTTTCATCTCTGCATGTCTGGCGTTGCTGGCGCTGACGGCGTCGGCGCACGCGCGCGAGATGGTGCGGCCTGAGACCTTCACGCTGCGCAACGGGCTCGAAGTCGTCGTCATCACCGACCGGCGCGCGCCGGTGGTCACGCACATGCTCTGGTATCGTGTCGGCGCCGCGGACGAACCGCGCGGCTATTCCGGCATCGCCCACTTCTTTGAACACTTGATGTTCAAAGGCACGCGCCAGATCGCGCCGGGCGAGTTCTCGCGCACCATCGCCAGGAACGGCGGCGAGGACAACGCCTTCACCAATTGGGACTACACCGCCTATTACGAACGCATCGCCCGCGACCGGCTCGACCTGGTCATGCGCATGGAAGCCGACCGCATGCGCAATCTGCGCTTTTCGGATGAGACGTTCGCTTTCGAGCGCGATGTGATCGTCGAAGAGCGGCGCCAGCGCATCGACAACAATCCGGGCTCGGTGCTCGGTGAACGCATGCGGGCGATGTTGTGGCCGCATCATCCTTACGGCACGCCGGTGATCGGCTGGCTGCACGAGATCCAGTCGCTCGATCGCGAGCGGGCGCAGGCGTTCTATGAAACCTGGTATGCGCCGAACAACGCGATCCTGGTCGTTGCGGGCGACATCGACGCGGCCGAACTTCGTCCGCTTGCGGAGCGCTATTATGGGCGGCTGCGCCCGACACGGAATTTGCCGGCGCGCTCATGGGTCGCCGATCCGCCCAATGTAGGGCCGATGCGTGTGACACATCGTGACGAGAAAGTGCGCCAGCCGTCGTTCTCGCGGCTCTATCGCGCCACCAGCTACGGCACCGATACCGGCCGCCAAGCGCACGCACTCGATGTGGCGATGGAGATTCTCGGCGGCTCGGAGACGAGCCGTCTCTATCGCGCTCTGGTCGAAGAACAGCGCATCGCCGTCGGCGCCGGCGCCAGCGCCAATTCATCCGGCCTCGGTGGCGGCAGCGTCACCGTCTGGGCGACGCCGGCCGAAGGCGTGTCGCTCGAGCGGGTGGAAGCGGCGGCCGATGCGGTGATCGCGGCGTATCTGCGTGACGGTCCGACGGAAGCCGAACTCACGCGCGCCAAGAACCTGCTCTCCGCCAACGCCATCTACGCGCGCGACAGCCAGGAGAGCCTCGCCAACATCTACGGCGCCTCGCTGGCGCAAGGCGAGAGCATCGACGATGTCGTCAATTGGCCGACCGATATCGAAGCGGTGACGCGCGAAGAAGTGATGGAGATGTCGCGGCAGACGCTGGACTTGAATGCTTCGGTGACCGGGTGGCTGTTGCCGGAGGAGGGGGAGTGATGATGGCGCGGCGCAAAGCCTCCCCCCTTGTGGGGGAGGCGCCCGCGAAGCGGGCGGTGGGGGGGCGCGACGACGAACGGGCGCGTGATCGTTTGCACGCCCCCCACCCCCAGCCCCGCCCCGCGAGGGGGCGGGGAGTCGCTTTGATTGCGGCGCTCGCGCTTCTTGCATTCACCGCACCTGCCCACGCGCAGCAACGCCAAGCCGAATCTGCCGCGTCACGCCATGAGGTGAACGTAGAGCGCATCGTTTCGCCGGGCGGGATCGAGGCGTGGCTTGTGTCCGACTCCACCGTGCCCATCATCGTGCTGCGCGCCTATTGGCGCGGCGGTTCGGCGATCGAGCCGGAGCGGCTGACCGGCGTCACCGGCGTGATGACCGACATGATGACGGAAGGCTCCGGCCAACTCGCCGCTAACGCCTTCAAGGAGCGGCTGCAGGATCTGAACATGTCGCTCGGCTTCGGCTCCAGCTGGGACGGCGTCGGCATGACGCTGACGACCCTTTCGGAAAACCGCGACGCGGCGGTGGAAGTGGCGCGGCTGGCGCTGCACGAACCGCGCTTCGACGCCGAGCCCTTGGCGCGGATCAAAAGGCAAATGCTGGTCGGCATCCGCACGCGCGAAACCAATCCGAGCTACATCGCCAACCTTGCGCTCGACACCGCGCTCTATCCGACCCACCCTTATGCGCGCCGCACCAGCCGCGAAAGCGTCGAGGCGATCAACCGCGCCGCGCTCATCGAGCGGCGGGCGGCGCTGTTCAATCGCGCCACGCTGCAGATCACCATCGTCGGCGATATCAGCGCCGCCGATGCGGGCCGCGCGGTCGATTCTATCTTCGGCGCGTTGCCGCAAGGCGCGGCGCCGCCGGAGCCGGCTGATGCAACGCTTGCTGCGCCGACGCCGCTGATCGTGCGCGAGTTGCCCCAGCCGCAAAGCCTGGTGCTGTTCGTGGGCCCCGGCATTCAGGACGAGGATCCCGATTGGATTCCGCTCACGGTGGCCAACTACATCCTGGGCGGCGGCGGGTTCTCCTCGCGGCTGATGGACCAAGTGCGCGAGCAGCGCGGCCTCGTTTACGGCATCGGCACCTCGCCTTCGGTGCGAGAGCATTCCGCCGTCATCCGCGGCTCGGCGCAGACTGAGAACGGCGATGTGCGCGAAGCCATCGAAGTGACGCGCGCGGAGATGGCGCGGCTCCATCGCGAGGGCGCGACGCAGACGGAAGTCAACGACGCCATCACCTATCTCACCGGCTCGTTTGCACTCGATCTCGATTCCAACACCAAAATCGCCGGTGTACTGCACGGCTATCAGGTCGCCGGCCGCGATATCGATTATCTCAACCGCCGCAACGATCTGATCCGCGCGGTGACACTGGAAGATGTGAACCGCGCGATCCGGCGGCTGTTTGATCCTGACGATTACACGTTCGTGGTGGTGGGGCAGCCGAACGGGCTGGAGTAGGAGACGCCCCTTGGCGACCATCGTCCGCCTGGTTGTGGGTTGGTCGCTCGTCGGATGGGCGGTGTGGCTGGCAGTTCAGGCTTGGCCGCAATGGAATGGACTGCCTGTACTCGCGCTCTCTCTTGCCGGTTTCGCGCTTATCGAATGGGGCGCTTACAAGGGTAGTTGGTCAGAGCCATTTTTCCCGGCTCAATCGAGTGGACTGGCGCGTGCCATTCTTGTTGCCAATTTCGTCGCCATCCAAGCTCTGCTTTTGGTTTTGGTGGCCGCATCCTTTTACCCGTCGCGGTTCGGCGATCCGGACGCGCGCTTCTTCTTGCCGCTCGTCGTTGGTCTGGTTGTGTGCGGCATTGTTTATCGAGTGTTCCGGCGATCTAAGTCACGAAGTGACGGAACGTGATAGTGACGCACCCCAAGCGACGGTGCTAACTCGCGCGCGAGGAAACGCGCGATGACACGAGATATGGAAGCCTTCCGGGCTGAGACGCGGGCTTGGTTGGAAGAGAATTGTCCGCAGTCGATGCGCACGCCGATGGCGGGCGAAGAGGACGCGGTCTGGGGCGGGCGCAATTATGCGTTCAAGAACCCGGACGCAAAGCTCTGGCTCGAGCGCATGGGCGCGAAGGGCTGGACGGCGCCGACATGGCCGGCCGAATACGGCGGCGGCGGTTTGAGCGCGGATGAAAACCGCGTTCTGCAAAGCGAGCTGAAGCGCATCGGCGCGCGCCCGCCGCTCTTCTCGTTCGGCCTCTGGATGCTCGGGCCAGTGCTGCTCGAATACGCGAACGAGGAGCAGAAGAAGGAACATCTCCCGAAAATCGTGCGCGGGGAAATCCGCTGGTGCCAGGGTTATTCCGAACCGGGCGCGGGCAGCGATCTCGCCGGTCTGCAAACCAAGTGCGAGGACAAGGGCGATCACTGGCTTATCAACGGTCAGAAAGTGTGGACCTCCTACGCCAATTACGCCGATTGGTGTTTCTGCCTGGTGCGCACCGATACCAGCGTGAAGCACGAAGGCATTTCGTTCGTGCTGATCGACATGACCACCAAGGGCGTCGAGACGCGACCGATCAAGCTGATCTCCGGCTCATCGCCGTTTTGCGAAACCTTCTTCACCGACGTGAAGATTCCGAAGAGCAACATGGTCGGGCGCCTCAACGGCGGCTGGGAAATCGCCAAGCGGCTCCTGCAATACGAGCGCACCAATATTTCCGGCTTCGGCTCCAACACGCGTGTCGATGTCGTCGATCTCGCCAAGCAGCATGTCGGCGTCGTAGACGGCGCGCTGGCGGATCGCGATCTGCGCGCTCGTATCGCTGCGCACAAAATGACCGAGCGCGCCTACGCGCTTTCGGTGCAGCGGGCGCAGGAGGAAGCCAAGGCCGGCGCCAATGTCAGCCACATGGCCTCGATGTTCAAAGTGGCGGGCGCGACTTTGAACCAGGATCGCTGCGAACTGATGGTGGAAGCCGCCGGCAACCGCGCGCTCGGCTGGGCCGGCGAGGGCTTTTCGGCCGACGATCTCGCCACGACGCGCGGCTGGCTGCGATCGAAAGGCAATTCGATCGAAGGCGGCACCACGGAGATCAATCTCAATGTGGTCGCCAAGCGGGTGCTCGGGCTGAGGGACACGCAATGATGTTCACGCTCACCGACGACGCGCGCATGCTGAAGGAGTCCGCGCGCGATTTTTTCCGCGAACAAGCGCCGGTCGCGCGTCTGCGTAAGCAGCGCGATGCGAAGCAGAACGGTCGCGATCCGGGCTTGTGGCGCAATATTTCTGCGTTGGGCTTTCCCGGCGTGATCATCCCGGAAGAGTTCGGCGGCGCAGGCCTAGGCTATGTCGCGCTCGGCGCGGTGCTTGAAGAAAGTGGGCGGACGCTGGTGGCGTCGCCGTTGCATTCGAGCGCGTGCTCCGGCGCCAGCGCGCTGTTGCTGGCGGGTACGGACACGCAGAAAGCGGAATGGCTGCCGAAGATCGCATCGGGTGAGGTGATCGCCACAATCGCGATCGATGAAGGCGCACACCACGCGCCCGGCAAATCGAAGCTCAACTCCGAAGGCGGCAAGCTGACGGGCGAGAAACGATATGTGGCCGACGGCCATATCGCCGGTCTGATGGTCGTCGCCGGCGCGGATGCGCTCTATCTGGTGAAAGCGGACGCGCCCGGCGTTACCCGCCGCGAACTCGTCACCGCCGACAGCCGCGGCGCGGCCGATCTGAAGTTTGATGCGGCGCCTGCGGAGAAGATGAACGGCGGGGCCGATGCGATCGACGCCATCCTCGACCGCGCCCGCATTGGGCTTGCCGCCGAAATGGTCGGCCAGGCCAGCGAAGCGTTCGAGATCACCAGCGAGTATCTGAAAACGCGCCGCCAGTTCGGGCAGGTGATCGGCGGCTTCCAGGCGCTGCAGCACCGCGCCGCCAAGCTGTTCACCGATCTCGAACTCACGCGCTCATGCGTCCTGGCTGCGCTTGACGCGCTCGACCGTGGCGCCGGCGACATCGCCGAGTATGCGAGCCTCGCGAAGGCGCGCGCGTCGGAGACGCTCCATCTTGCATCGAACGAGATGGTCCAGTTGCACGGCGGCATCGGCATGACGGATGAACACGACGCAGGGCTCTATTTGAAGCGGGCCCGGGTCGCTGAAGCTCTCTATGGTGGGGCGAGTTTTCATCGCGACCGCTACGCCACGCTGCTTGGGTTCTAGGCACTTCGCAGAGATCACGGCCGTTATCCCCACCCCGCGGCCCCGCCCCGAAAGGGGGCGGGGAGGTGCTAGCGCTGCGAGGCCTTCCGGAAGAAGAACGCCGACAGCGTCCAGCCGGCGGCGAGGACGGCGGTGGCGATGAAGACTTCGGGCGCGATCACATCGCTCACCGGATCGGCAATGCCGTAGTTAGCGAAGAGCGGAACGGTGAGCGTGGCGATGGCGGCGAGGCCCATGGTCCAGACCATCCGCGAAGCCTGGCCCTGGGTAAGGATGGCGCCCGCGATGGCAAGCGCGACGACGGCCAGATAGAGCAGGTTGCCGGGATTGTTCTCGCTGCCGATGATGCCCACGGCGCCGGTGGTCCAGAAGGTGAGGATGCCCGTGCCGAGCGCGACGACAACGCCGGCCTGGTAGGCGAAGCCGCCGACGCGGGCGGCGAGTTCGTAGGTGATGCCGGCGCCCAGCAGCATGGCGCCGGCGAAGACGAAGTCGCCGACGGTCCAGTTGACGTCTGCCGTGAATTGCATGGCGATGAGCGGCGCCAGCAGGATGATCACGGTGACAGCGGTCCAGGCCGCGGTGAGCCATTTGTTGCCGCCGCCATTGTTCACTTTGTCCGCCATGTCCGATGCTCCAGGTGGTGATGACCGCGCTGAGCTTGCCTCACGGCGCGGTGAGCGGCATGAGCAGGAGGTGAGGGTTCTCTGAATAGTGGCGTCCGGCAGCTTTCGCTTCGACCGTTTCTCTCTCGATCCGAGCAATCGCCAGCTGCGGCAAGGCGATGCGCCGGTGGAGCTGAACGCCCGCTATTTCGATGCGCTGATCCTGCTGGTGCGCGAGCAGGGCAAGCTCGTATCCAAGGACCGTTTCCTGGAGGAGGTGTGGCGCGGCGTTCCCGTCACCGACGAGGCGCTGACGCAATGCATCAAGACGCTGCGCAAGCTCCTGGGCGATGACGCCGCCAGCCCCCGCTTCATCGAGACGGCGCCGAAGCACGGCTACCGCTTCATCGCGCCGGTCGAATGGGTCGAGCGCGATACGCGGGCGGATGAATCAGCCGAGGCGCGAACGCCAGATTGGCGGCGCGTACTGCTGATCGGCGGCGCCGGAATGGCAGGCGGCGGGCTGGCGGGCCTCGTCGGTGGTCTTTTCTACAGCCTGGCGGGCGCTTCGCCGTCCATCGGCGCAGCATCGGTGCTGATCGTTCTCGTCTCGATCACCATGCTGATCGGACTGCTGGGCGGCGCGGGCGTCAGCTTTGGTGTTGCGGCGGCGGAATATGCGCCGGGACGGCTTGGGCAATGGAGCGTCTTGGGCGGGGCGCTGGGCGGATTGGTTGTTGGCGGCGTCGTTAAGATGATCGGGCTCGACGCGTTCAGTCTGCTGTTCGGGCAAACGCCGGGCGAGATCACCGGCGCGCCTGAAGGGGCGCTGTTGGGCGGCGCAGTCGGGTTGGTGGCTTGGCTGACGAGCGGGGCCAGTGTTTCGTTACGGCGCAGCGTCGCCGTCGCTGGCGCGACTGGCGCAGCTGCCGGCGTGCTGATTCATTTGCTCGGCGGGCGGTTGATGGCCGGCAGTCTCGACCTGCTGGCGAAACGCTTCCCGGATTCTCGCTTGCGCCTCGACTCCATCGGCCGGATGTTCGCCGAAAGCGAGTTCGGGCCGATCAGCGAAACGGTGATCGGCGGGCTCGAAGGCGCGCTGTTCTCCGCTTGCGTCGTCGGCGCGATGTGGCTGGTGCGGCGGCGGGCCGGTTAAGCGGCGGCGTTCGCGCTCACGTCGGCGTCGAACTCCGCCTTCCACGACGCCACCAGCGCGCGCGTGTCCTGGTCCCACGGATGGAACCCCGGGCGATACCAGGCGAAATAGGTTTTCCAACCGCGTGAGAAGATTCCGGGCTCGCGCCAGACGAAACGGCGCACCGCTTTCCGCGCATCCTTGTACGAATAGCCGTCCGCCTGCAGCAGCAGGGACGCATAGTGGATTATATTGCGGGTAAAGAGGGTGGTGATCATCGCCATCGCTAGCGTGCGGCGGAGGTAGCGCTGCAGCGGCGACCAATGTTTCGTCACTTCCATGAATACGTCATAGGCGACCGCTTTGTGTTCGGTCTCTTCCATTGCGTGCCAACGCCACATGCGCTCGATGCCGGGATCGGCGTTCGCGAAGAGATCGACGTGGCGGGCGTGGGCTTCGGCCATCATCGCAGTGAAGTGTTCGAGCGCGATGGTCGAGATCAGCATGCGCATCGGCCCGCGCGAGCGCGCGAACGCAATGCGTTCTTGGATCATCGCCTCGATCGCAACGACCGGATAGCGCTCGCGATCGATCAGTTGGTTGAGGCGGTGATGCTCGCGCGAATGGATCGCTTCCTGCGCGATAAAGCCCTTCACGTCTTCACTGAGCTTACCCCTGACGCGGTCGCGATAGTGACGCACGGCGTCGATGAACACGCGCTCGCCGTCCGGGAAAGTGAGCGACAGCGCATTGAACACCGCCGTGCCGACCGGGTCGCCGCCGAGCCAATGGCCGCTTTTTGCGGCGTCGACGTCGAAACGGATGTCGCGGGGCGGGACTTTCACGTCGGCGGGCGTGGTTCTGGCCATGCGTAAGACGTGGGCGCGAACAACGGCGCTGTAAAGACGTGACGACAGGGGAAGGTTGGTCTGGGCGGCTGGATTTGAACCAACGACCTCCTGCGTCCAAGGCAGGCGCTCTCCGCTGACTGAGCTACGCCCAGACATTCGGCTAGCGCCACACGAGCGCTAGCGCATCTCTCGGAAGGGTCGCGGTCGAAACATGATCGTGTACCTAGGTGCTGTTTGTGTTTGTTCAATGGCGTTTGGTCTTCAGTCATTCCAGATCGGCCTTCGGCCGTCTGGAATGACTCGAGTTGGTCGACAGAGTTGGACTCGAACGAACCCACCCGTGCACGACTGCGTCTACGGCGCCGCGGTTTTGTCGCTCACCCATCTGTCCTCAGACCTGGTTGCCCGCCCTCGACTCGAACGAGGATTTCCGGAGCCAAATTCCGGCGTCCTACCAATTAGACGAACAGGCAGAGTTGGCGCCGTCAGTCCTCATCTTCGCGCAGGAGGCGATCCAACTCTTCCGGGCGCAGGCGCTTGAGCTTTTCCTCAAGCGCTCTGCTGTAGTGTCGGTCGTTTGGCTCTCGCCGCTTTTGTGCCTTGCGTGCGTAAACCTTGGCGAAGTTCGCCACGTCCGCCGCGCGCAAAGCCCGCTTCCCCGCGAGGTTGAGGTGGCGACGCTCCGGCTTTTCTTCCGAGGCGCCGCCTTCTCCCGCACCCAATCCGCTAGCCCTTCACGCACACGACCTGGCGCAGCGTGTGCACCACGTCGATCAGGTCCGATTGCGCGGCCATGACGGCGTCGATGTCCTTGTAGGCCATCGGCGTTTCGTCGATCACGCCCTCGTCCTTGCGGCATTCCACGCCCTCGGTCGCCTTGCGGTGATCCGCCAAGGTGAAGCGGCGCTTGGCTTCGGTGCGCGACATGGCGCGGCCGGCGCCGTGCGAGCAAGTGCAGAACGAATCTTCGTTGCCCTTGCCGCGCACGATGAACGACTTCGCGCCCATCGAGCCCGGGATGATGCCGAGTTCGCCAACGCCGGCGCGCACCGCGCCCTTGCGGGTTACCCACACGTCGGCGCCGAAGTGCCGTTCACGCGCCACGTAATTGTGGTGGCAGTTCACGGCGTGCTTCTCGATTCTGAACGTCGGCAGGTTGTCGCGAAGGGCACGCAGCGTGCGCTCCATCATTACCTCGCGGTTGGCGCGCGCGTAGTCTTGCGCCCAGCCGACCGCTTCCACGTAATCGTCGAACAATTCTTCGCCTTCCATGAAGAAGGCGAGGTCCTTGTCCGGCACGTGGTAGCCGAGTTCGCGACGCAGCAATTCCTCCCGAGCGCGCTCGATGAAGTACTTGCCGATCGCGTTGCCAGAGCCGCGCGAGCCCGAGTGCAGCATCACCCAGACGCGGTCCTCTTCGTCGAGGCAGACCTCAATGAAGTGGTTGCCTCCGCCGAGCGTCGCCAATTGACCCGTTTGGGACTTGGCGGACGCCTTCGGGTGCTTGTCGATGATCGCGCGATAGCGATCGTCGAGGCCGGAGTCACGATACGTGGTCTCCACCGAAGATGGCGTGTCGCGGTGATTGCCGTTCGGGCCGTTGCCGTGCGGCACGTTACGCTCGATCGCGCCGCGAAGACGCGAAAGAGAGTCCGGCAGATCATTCGCCGTGAGCGACGTGCGCATCGCCATCATGCCGCAACCGATGTCCACGCCGACCGCGGCCGGGATGATAGCGCCCTTGGTCGGGATCACCGAGCCCACGGTCGCGCCGATGCCGAAGTGAACGTCCGGCATCACGGCGATGTGGCTATGGATGAACGGCAGCGACGCAACATTGCGCAGCTGGTTTTGCGCTTCGTGCTCAACCGGCACGCCGCTGATCCAGGCCTTGATCGGCGCACGCGCGCCTTGGATTTCTTCATAGCCAGACATGACTGGCCTCCTTCAAACCACGTTCTTCATGATGCTGGCGAGCGACATCGCGTCGAGGCGTCGGAGCATTGCTGCGGCGGCCTTGAGGCTGTCTTCCACCAACGTTTTGAGCTGAACCTGCGCGCGGCCAATCGCATCCCGCGCTCTAGCGGGCGCGCTGATGCGCTCAGACTCACAAGTGAATCTGCCTTGGTACTGCACGCTTTTTCTCCTCGTTGCCGAGCGTCGAAAGCGGCCTGGAGCGCATACGAAGAACCCCTCCAGGCCGCGCCTTGGAGGGGTTCTTCATGCTCCATTTTGTCCGAAGACGTCAGAAGGCCGAACTCCTCCGCGCGCGCGAATCCATCTGCTCGCCGCGATATGCGACGGGCGTCGGGCTCTGGGCGAATTGGTTCAACGTTTTCACGACACGTCTCCGAAGGGCGCGGCTGATAACACATGATTTGCGCGAATGCACGCAGAAAAATTGTGGCGCGTCACATATCGCGCGCAATATCCATGTCACTCTCGCCGGCGCTGACGTCCAATCCTTGCTCGATCAGCGCCTCCCAGGCCGCTTCCGCCGTGTCTGCGAACCGGAACAAGGTGAGGTCGGCTGCGTCGATGACGCCGTGTTCAACCATCGCGTCGAAATTCACGATTTCGCGCCAGTAAGATTCATCAAAGAGCACGATCGGCATCGCCGACACTTTGCGCGTCTGGCGCAGAGTCAGGATTTCGAACAATTCGTCCATCGTCCCGAAGCCGCCGGGGAACACGACAAGCGCTTTCGTCCGCATCGCCAGATGCATCTTGCGCATGGCGAAGTAGTGGAAGTTGAAGGTGAGCTCCGGCGTCGTATAGGCGTTGGGCTCCTGCTCGTGCGGCAGGGTGATGTTGAATCCGATCGCGGGCGCGCCTATTTCGCGCGCGCCACGACACGCGGCTTCCATGGCCCCGGGCCCGCCGCCGGTGGCGATGACGTGATAGTGATTGCCGCCTTCGGCGCAGAGCGCGCCGCCGCGCTGCGACGCGATGCGTCCGAACTTGCGCGCTTCGTCGTACCAGAAGGGCTCCTTGTTCGGCCCATCAGCGCGAATGCGCGCCGATCCAAACACGACGATCGTCGATCTGATGCGCGCTCGCCGCAGCAGAATCTCCGCCTTGGAATATTCGAGCATAAACCGCACGCCCCGCATGGGCTCGCTCATCAGGAAATTCTGATCGAGCACGGCGAGTTGAAAGGACGGGCTCGCGAGCTGCTCGGCGTTGGCGGGCGGGGGAGGCGTATCTTTCGTCATGCTGCTATGGTCGGGGCTGAGCACCCGAATCGCAATGCCTATCCGCCGCCTGCCCCCTGAAGCCGTCAATCGCATCGCCGCAGGCGAGGTGATCGAGCGCCCGGCGGCTGCGGTGAAGGAACTCGTCGAGAACGCGCTCGACGCCGGTGCGCGACGAATCGCGGTGCGGATCGAGCGCGGCGGTTTGGGGCTCGTCGCCATCGAAGATGACGGCGCCGGCATTGCGCGCGATGAGCTGCCGCTCGCAGTCGAGCGCCACGCCACCTCGAAACTCGAAGCAGGCGCGGGCGGCGATGTCGATCTTTTGAACATCCACACCATGGGCTTTCGCGGCGAAGCGCTGCCGTCGATCGGCGCTGTGGCGCGGCTGGCGATCGTATCGAAAGCGCGCGGCGAGGGTGACGCGTGGACGATCGAGGTCGAGGGCGGTGCGCTTCAGCCGCTGAAGCCCGCAGCGTGGGCGGCGTTGAGCGAGAGCGGAACGCGTGTCGAAGTGCGCGATCTTTTCTTCGCAACGCCGGCACGGCTCAAGTTCATGAAATCCGAGCGCGCCGAGATGATGGCGGTGAGCGAGGTGGTCAAGCGCCTCGCCATGGCGAGACCGGACGTGGCGTTCTCGCTCGAACACGATGGGCGCATGACGATGCGCCTGAGCGCGGAGGCCGATCCGCAAAACGAGGGCCGCCGCGCGCGGCTTGCGACGATCCTGGGTTCGGACTTCGCGCCGAATTGCCTGGCGCTCGATCAGTCGCGCGAGGGTGTGCGGCTCTCCGGTTTCGCCGGCTTGCCAACCTTCAACCGCGGCACGCGCGAGCATCAGCATCTGTTCGTCAACGGCCGCCCGGTGAAGGACAAGCTGATCGTCGGCGCCGTGCGTGCAGCCTATCAGGATCTGTTGGCGCGCGACCGCCATCCGGTTGCTGCGCTCTTCCTCGATTTGCCGCCGAGCGAAGTCGACGTGAACGTCCACCCGGCAAAAACCGAAGTGCGCTTTCGCGATGCAGCGCTCGTGCGCGGCCTGATCGTCGGCGCGCTCAGCCATGCGCTTGCCGGCGCAGGCCACAGGGCGTCGACAACGACGGCGCAGAGCGCGCTCGCCGCAGTGCGCCCGCACTATGCGCCGCAGCCCGGCTTGCGTGCATGGCAGTTGGCGGAAGACCGCGTCGCCGATGACTTCATGATGCCCAGCGGGCGGATCGAATCCTCGCCCGTTTACGGGGGAGGTGCTGAGCGAAGCGAAGCGGAGCGGGGCGGGTTCGCGCCCCCTCAGTCGGCTTCGCCGACAGCTCCCCCGCATGCGGGGGAGCAAAGTTACGATCCCGAAGACGCACGCTTCTTTCCCCTCGGCGCGGCACGGGCGCAGATTCATGAGACCTATATCGTTGCGCAGACCGAGGATGGCATCGTCATCGTCGATCAGCATGCAGCGCATGAACGGCTGGTGTACGAGCGCATCAAGCAGATGCTCGCCAATGGCGGCGTGCGCCGGCAGGGGCTGCTCATTCCCGAAGTCGTCGACCTCGACCCGCGTGAAGCCGAAGCGATCACTGCGCGCGCCGACGAATTGGCGCAACTCGGGCTCGTCGTCGAGCCGTTCGGACCGGGCGCCATTCTCGTGCGCGAAACGCCGGCGCTGTTGGGTCAGATCGACGCAGCCGGCATGTTGAAGGACTTGGCCGACGACATCGCCGAACTGGGCGAAGCGCATGCGCTGAAGGAGCGGCTCGAGGATGTGTGCTCGTCCATCGCCTGCCACGGCTCGGTGCGCGCTGGGCGGCGGCTGACGGGCGAGGAAATGAATGCGTTGCTCCGGCAGATGGAGGCGACGCCGTTTTCCGGCCAGTGCAATCATGGCCGCCCTACCTACGTGGAGCTCAAGCTCGCCGACATCGAAAAGCTGTTCGGCCGCCGGTAACAAAATACCTTGAAATTGCCTCGTTTCCGCTAGGTCTGCGCTTGCCTTCCTCCCGTCACGGGAGAAGATGGGCGCGCGAGAGATCTCGAACTGGGGAAACACATGACATCACTCGGACGCGTACTGGCCGCCTCGGCGGCCCTGGCCCTGTTGGTCACGCCGGCTTTTGCGCAGCAGATCAATTCACGCGCGACCGGCACATTCGGCCAAGTCAACCTGCGCGCGGGCTTCACGCCCGACCCGCACGTGACCACCGTGAACGCAGGCGGTCCGATCGACGTCTCGACCGTGAGCGACAATTGCCGCGGCTTCATTGCCGCGAATCCGAGCTTCACGCTCAACTATCGGAAGGGCGATTTTCCGCTCTATGTCGGCGTTGTCTCGGAAGGCGACACGACGCTGGTCGTGCGCGGGCCCAACCGGCAGTGGATGTGCGACGACGACACCGACGGCCTCAATCCGCTGATCAGCTGGACCAATCCGCGCAGCGGCCGCTACCAGATCTGGGTTGGAAATTTCGGCACGTCCGATCTTGTGCCGGCGCAGCTCTTCATTTCCGAAGTTGGCGGCCCGGCGGATACGGTGCCCCAGGACCTGCCCGATTTCACCGCGACGCCGAATTACGGCGTGATTGATCTGGTGTCCGGCTTCCAGCCTGATCCCCATACTGTGAACGTCACCGCGGGCGGCGAGTACAACGCCTACCAGATTCCTGGCTGCGTCGGTTCAGTCTCGCGCGCACCGGACTATCGGGTGAATTTCACCGCGGGTTCGGCGGGCTTGCCGCTGGTGTTTTCGGTGCAATCCGACGCGGACACGACGCTCGTCATCAACGATGCGGAAGGCAATTGGGTGTGTGACGACGATGGCGGCAACGAAGGGCTGAATCCTGCGATCACCTTCGCCAGTCCAATTTCCGGTCAATATGACGTCTGGGTCGGCAGCTACGTCGAAGGCGAACTTCCTCCGGCCGTGCTGCACGTTTCGGAACTCTACGCTCAGTAGATTTCATCGCACGCATGCGAGGCCGCGTTCCGCAAAGAGCGCGGCCTTTGCTTTACCAGCTGCCTGAGTTCGGCATCGACGCCCACGGCTCCTGCGGGGGAAGCGCTCCGCCCTCCTGCAGCAACTCGATCGAGATGCCGTCCGGCGAGCGCACGAACGCCATATGCCCGTCGCGCGGCGGGCGGTTGATGGCGACGCCGCCGTCCTTCAGCTTCTGGCAGGTCGCGTAGATGTCCTTCACGCGATAGGCGAGGTGGCCGAAATTGCGCCCGCCACCGTATTGATGCTCATCCCAATTGTAGGTGAGCTCCACCATCGGCGCCTTCTTCGCCCGCGCCAACTCCACGTCATCCGGCGCGGCGAGAAAGACGAGCGTGAAGCGGCCGCCCTCATTGTCCATGCGACTCATTTCGACCAAGCCGAGCTTGGCGCAGAAGAAGTCGAGCGCTTTGTCGAGATCGCCGACGCGGATCATGGTGTGCAGATAGCGCATCAGACTGTCACTTTCCGGCCGGCGATGGCGGCCACCTTATAGTGGTTGAAGAGCCAATAGAGCTTTCGCATCGACCGCTTCCATTGCTTCCAGCCGAGGAACGGAAACCAGAAGCGCAGAAAGTGGCGGAAGAAGAGCGTCACCGGGCGCTTCTTGATGTGCACCCAATAGGTCTCGCCGATCAGCTCTTGCTTATCGATGATCTGCTGACCTTCAAACATCGACGCCAGTTCGTCCGGCGAAGGGCGGTACATGGTGTCGATCGGGTCGTTGTGCTGATGATAGCTCGACGGCACGGTAATGAAGAACAAGCCGCCTTCCGGGATCATTTTCAGAATGCGGCGGGTGAGTTCGTCGCGATCGACGACATGCTCGTACATGTGCGTGCAGATCACGGATTTGGGATTGGTGGCGAGGATGCGCGCGAGATCGTCGTCGTTGAAGATGTCGCCAGCGATATCGACGCCTTCGGCGGCTTTCAAGTCGGAGTGGATCACCTTGACGCCGCGCTCTTCCAGCGGGCCGAACACCAGTTCGTTGACGTAGGGCTGCTCTTTCTCGCGATAGGCTCTGGTCGAGGAGCCGAGATTGAGCGCGGGCGAAATGTCTTTCGGATCGAGGCGCGACAGCGTCTCACCCAGCCATTTCGCGTCGCATTTCATCATGAGAGGAGGCGCCTCGGTTCGATGCGGGCCGCAACATAGGGACGGCGCCAAACCCGGGCAAGCGGCGCTACCAAGTGGCGCTCACAGGCGCGCCGGCGAACACCTCCGCGAGGCGCCGCACCGTCGCCTTCGTGGTTCCTTCCGGGGGTCGATCGGGCGGGAAGAATGCGCGCTCGGCAATCTCGTTGCCGAGCATCGGCGCACACGGTTTCCACGCGCCGAAGCGGTAGAGCGCGATGTGGTCGCCGGCGAAATTGGCGTGGTTCGAATAGAGCGCAAAGATCGTCGGCGGCTCGATCGCCTCGACGCCGCCTTCCTCGGCGACCTCACGCGCAATTGCGAACGGCGCCGTCTCGCCGCGTTCGACGCCGCCGCCGGGCAAATGCCAGCCGGCCAGATAAGTATGCCGGACTAAGAGCACATGGCCCGCGTCGTCACAGGCGACGGCGCGCACGCCCAAGGTTGCGGCGCGGCTGAATCGCCACCAGGTGCGAAACATCGGCGTGATGACCGGTTCTAGTCTCTGGCGCCAAGGGTCCATAGCGTCCTTCGATCCACGAGATTCGGTTTGACGTTGTCTGATGCGCCGCTAACACCCTCATTGGCGCCATCGCACAATTCGCAAACGCGACAAGTGCGCGCGGGCGCCGCTGCACGTCAAGCTTGCGCGGAGCACCACGCTTTGTCATGCGCGCGCCCATGAGCCACTTCTCGATGCCGCCGCCGAAGATCGCAGGCGGCCCTTATGTCATGGGCGTGTTGAACGTCACGCCGGATTCCTTCTCCGACGGGGGCGCGCACGACAGTGCAGCGGCGCCGCATGCGCTGGCCATGCTTGAGGCGGGCGCCGACATTATCGACATCGGCGGCGAATCCACCCGGCCCGGCGCCGAGCCGGTCGATGAGGGCCAGGAGATCGCCCGCGTCGTTCCGGTGATCGCGGCGCTGCGTGCGGCGACGAAGGCGCCGCTCTCGGTCGACACGATGAAGCCAGGCGTCGCGCGCGCGGCGATGGCGGCGGGCGCTGCGATCTGGAACGACGTTGCCGCACTCACAGCGCCCGGCGCGCTCGAGACTGCGGCGGCGCTGCAGCGGCCGGTGGTGCTGATGCACATGAAGGGCGAGCCGCGCACCATGCAGCAGGCGCCCCACTATGACGACGTGGTGGCGGAGGTGATCGCATTTCTGAAGCAACGCGTTGCTGCTGCGGAAGCCAAAGGCCTCGAAGACATCTGGGTCGATCCCGGCATCGGCTTCGGCAAGACGCTGGCGCACAATCTGGCGCTGTTGAGCAGTGTCGGGCGCATTGCGGCCGAGACCGGCAGGCCGGTGGTCATCGGCGCTTCGCGCAAGCGCTTTATTGCGGCGATCGACGAGCGCGCCAAAGATGCGGGCAGGGATCGGCTCGGCGGCTCGATCGCTGCGGCCTTGCTGGCCGCGCAGGGCGGGGCGGCGATGGTGCGCGTGCACGACGTGGCCGAGACGGTGCAGGCGCTCAAAGTGTGGCGGGCGACGCTGCCTTAGCCTATCTCCGGCGTATGACGACAAAACCAAAGGGACGCGTGCTCATCGTCGCCGGCTCGGATTCCGGCGGCGGCGCGGGCATTCAGGCCGATATCAAGACGGTCACCGCGCTCGGCGGTTATGCGATGACGGCCGTCACCGCGATCACGGTGCAGAATACGTTGGGAGTCACCGGCGTTCATGCGGTCCCGCCTGAAACGGTGCGGGCGCAGATCGAAGCGGTGATGAGCGACCTTGGCGCCGACACATGGAAACTGGGCATGCTCGGCTCGGCCGATCATGTGCGCGCGGTGATGGAAGCCTGGTACGCGGTGGGCGACGGCGCGCCGGTCGTGCTCGATCCGGTGATGATCGCCAAGGGCGGCGCGTCCTTGCTGGCGGAGGACGCTATCGGCGTCATCCGCGACGAACTCATGCCGATTGCGACCATCGTGACGCCGAACGCGCCCGAGGCGGAAGCGTTGACCGGCGTCGAGGTGCGCGATCTCGACGGCCAGATCAATGCGGCGGAGATTTTGGTGGGGCCGCTCGGCGCCTGGTCGGCGCTGGTGAAAGGCGGCCACATCGAGGGCGACGTCATCCGCGACGTGCTGCTGACGCGCGAAGGATATCGCGTCTTCGAAAGCCCGCGCATCGACACCAGAGCGACGCACGGCACTGGCTGCACGTTCGCCTCGGCCATCGCAGCCTACAATGCGCTCGGCGAGCCCCTCGAACCATCGGTGGAGAAGGCGCGCGCCTACGTTTTGGAGGCCATCCGCAACGCGCCGGGCTTCGGGCGGGGCCATCAGCCGCTGGGCCATAATTGGCCATGCAAGCTCGCCTGACAAGCGAACCGCGCTCACCCTCAACCGCGCAGATGCTGGCGCGCGTGGGCGCAAGCAGCCATAGCTTGAACCGATGAAAATTTGGATCGTGCACGCCTTCACGGACCGCGTCTTCACCGGCAACCCGGCCGCCGTGGTGCCGCTGGAGCGCTGGCTGCCGGACGCCGTGCTGCAAGCGATCGCCACAGAAAACAAGTTGAGCGAGACGGCCTTCGTCGTGCCGACCGGCTTGAAGGGTAATTACCAGCTGCGCTGGTTCACGCCCGCAACCGAAGTGCCGCTCTGCGGTCACGCGACGCTCGCCGCCGGCGCCATGCTCCTAAGCGAAATCGATCCGGGGCTCGAAGTGGTCGTGTTCGACACCCACGCCGGGGCATTGATAGTGCGCGCCACGCCTGAGGGCTACACACTCGATTTGCCGCGCAAGCAACGCACGCCTTGGACGCCGGATGAGACCATCGTGGCGGCGCTGGGTGGAGTTGAGATCGTCGACGCGTTCATCGGCGAATACGCCAATGTCGTGCTCGAGGACGAAACTACGCTGCGCAATTTGAAGCCGGATTTCGCCGCGCTCAATCTCGCCGTGCGGGGTCCGCGGCAGGGCATGATCGGCGTCACCGCGCCCGCGGATGAGGGGAAGCCGTACGACTTTGTCTCACGCTTCTTCTGTCCGGGCGTCGGGATCGATGAAGATCCGGTCACCGGCTCATCCTTCGCCGATCTCGCGCCTTATTGGTGCGACCGTTTCGATCTCGAGAGCGTGGTCGGTTTCCAGGCGTCCAAGCGCGGCGGCTACATGCGGGCGATACAGACGCTGTCGAGCGTGCGGTTGCTGGGGCAGGTCTCGGTCTATCTGCGCGGCGAACTCGATAACGGGCTCGCGCGTCTGCACAACCGCATCGATACCCACCCGGAAGCGCCGCAGCGCAAGAAGCGGCGTTCACGCAAGGCAAAGCAGCTGCCGGCGATTTTCGAAGAGCCGCTGATCCCGGGGCTCGAAGCCGAGCCCGCGCCAGCTGAGCCTACGCCGCCGTCGCCGCCCACTTCACACCCGGCGCCGCCGGAAGTGGTCGAGCACAACCAACCCGCTCCCAGAATTGTGGTCACGGATGCGCAGTGGGAGCAGTAGGCGCCCACTTTCTGAGCATTTGAAGGGTGTCTCGGTCATTTGCTGTGATCGGCGCACCGGCTGCGTTGCATCCGTCCCCGAACTAGCGCACCACGGTCGGCGGGCCATCCGCTCCCAACGGCGGACGCCCATCTGTGAGGATGGGAGATAAGTTGATGAGTATTCCCGCAAAGCCGGCGGTGCGGCCGGCCGATCCCCGATTTTCTTCGGGCCCCACCAAAAAACGCCCTGGCTGGACGACGGACGCGTTGAAGGACGCGGCTTTGGGCCGATCGCATCGCGCCAAGCCGGGCAAGGCAAAGCTCAAAGAAGCGATCGACCGCACACGCGCTGTGCTCGGCGTGCCTGAGAGCCATAGGATCGCGATCGTGCCGGCGTCAGACACCGGCGCAGTCGAGATGGCGATGTGGTCGATGCTGGGCGGACGCCCGGTCGACATCTTCGCCTGGGAGAGTTTCGGCGAAGAATGGGTGGCCGACGCCAAGCAGCTGAAGCTTGACGCTACGGTGCACAGCGCAGGCTACGGCGCGCTGCCGTTCCTGGATCGCGCACGCCCTGACGCGGATATCATCTTCACCCAGAACGGCACCACGTCAGGCGTGCGCATTCCCAACTTCGATTGGATCGCCGCCGACCGCGAAGGTATCACCATCAACGACGCCACCAGCGCCGTATTCGCGCAGCCAATCGATTGGGCCAAGTGCGATGTGACGACGTTCTCGTGGCAAAAAGTGTTGGGCGGGGAGGCGGCGCACGGGATGATGATCCTGTCGCCTCGCGCGATCGCGCGGCTCGAGAGCTATGCGCCGGATCATGCGCTGCCGAAGATTTTTCGGCTGACGAAGAAGGGCAAGGTCGACGGCGAAATCTTCGAAGGCTCGACGATAAACACGCCGTCGCTGCTGGCGACGGAAGATTACATCGATGCGCTGAAATGGGCAGAAGGCATCGGCGGTTTGGCTGCGTTGCATGCGCGCGCCGACGCCAATACGAAAGTATTGGCAGATTGGGCCGCGCACACGCCGTGGATCGATTTTCTCGCCGTCGATCCGGTCACTCGTTCGAACACGAGCGTGTGCCTGAAGGTCGTCGATCCGCGCGTCACCGGCCTGAGCGCCGAGGCGCAGGCGGAGTTTGCCAAGAAACTGGCGTCGTTGCTGGAAAAAGAGGGCGTCGCCTTCGATGTCGCCTCCTATCGCGCCGCCCCGCCAGGCCTGCGCATCTGGTGCGGCGCGACGGTCGACGCCTCCGATGTCGCCGCGCTCACGCCCTGGATCGAATGGGCGTTCGCGACGTGCGTCGCCGAACTTGCCACCAAGGCCGCTTGACCTTCTCTCGTCATCCCGGGGATCGCGTAGCGAGAACCCGGGGCCCCAGGGGGCAGACAACCAGCCCTTTGATCCCCTGGGTTCCGGATCGCGCTTCGCGCGTCCGGAATGACCAATAAACATCAGGAACATCTCAATGCCTAAAGTCCTCATCAGCGACGAACTCAGCCAAGCCGCGATCGACATCTTCAAAGCGCGCGGGGTCGATGTCGATTTCAAACCGGGTCTCAAGAAGGACGAGCTGATCGCCATTATCGGCGGTTATGACGGCCTCGCGGTGCGGTCGAACACGAAGGCGACGGCGGACGTGATTGCCGCCGCGAAGAACCTGAAAGTCATCGGCCGCGCCGGCATCGGCGTCGACAATATCGACATACCTGCCGCGACGACGAAGGGCATCGTGGTGATGAACACGCCGTTCGGCAATTCGATCACCACGGCCGAACACGCGATAGCGCTGATGTTCGCCGCCGCGCGCCAACTTGCGGCGGCCGATGTGTCGACCCAGGCCGGCAAGTGGGAGAAGAACCGCTTCATGGGGCGCGAACTCTACGCCAAGACGTTGGGACTGATCGGCTGCGGCAATATCGGCTCCATCGTCGCCGATCGTGCGCTGGGCTTGAAGATGAAGGTGATCGCCTACGATCCGTTCCTGTCGGCCGAGCGCGCCGTGCAGATCGGTGTCGAGAAGGTGGAGCTCGACGAGTTGCTGCCGCGCGCCGATGTCATCTCGCTGCACGTGCCGATGACGGACAAGACCAAGAACATCCTGTCGCGCGAGAACATCGCGAAGACGAAACCCGGCGTCATTGTCGTCAATGCCGCGCGCGGCGGCCTGGTCGACGAGGTTGCACTGCGCGAAGCGCTGGAGCAGGAACACGTCGCTGCGGCGGCGTTCGACGTCTTCACCATCGAGCCCGCGAAGGAGAACGTTCTGTTCGGCGCACCGAACTTCATCGCCACGCCGCACCTGGGCGCCTCGACCAACGAGGCGCAGGAAAATGTCGCGCTGCAGGTTGCCGAGCAGATGAGCGACTATCTGTTGAGCGGGGCCGTCACCAACGCGCTCAACATGCCCTCGATCACAGCGGAGGAGGCCCCGCGTCTGCGGCCCTTCGCGGCGCTGGCCGAAAAGCTCGGTGCCTTCGCCGGCCAGATCGTTGATGAAGGCCTGGATGAGGTCGAGATCGAGTACGAGGGCGAAGTCACGAAACTCAATATGAAGCCGCTGACGGCCGCCGCGCTCGCCGGGCTGCTGCGGCCGTTGCTGCAGGACGTCAATGTCGTCTCGGCGCCGGCCTTGCTGAAAGAGCGCGGCACGGCGCTGACCGAAAGTACCCGCGAGACCTCGCCGACCTATGAGAGCCTCGTGCGTATCAAGGTGAAAACCGGCGGCGGCTGGCGCACGCTGGCGGGCGCGGTGATCGCCGGCCAACCCCGCATCGTCGAAGTGAAGGGCATGTCGCTCGAAGCGCCGTTCCAGCCCAACACGCTCTACATCAACAATTCCGACAAGCCCGGCTTCATCGGCGCGCTCGGCACGCTTCTGGGCGATGCGCAGATCAACATTGCAACGTTCCATTTGGGCCGCGAGGGCGCCGGGGCCGAGGCCATCGCCCTCGTCGGCGTCGACCAGGCCCCGCCCGCGCAAGTCATGGCTAAGCTCGCCGAGCTGCAGCAGGTCCGGTACGCCAAGTTGCTCCGGTTTTAGTAGGAACCGGCGGTATTCGGGCGCGTTATCGATCTCAGCCGCGAGACATGCGGCGCGAGGGGATGCGATGAAACTGAAGCTGCTCGGCTCGACGCTGTTCCTGGCGCTCGCGGGCATGGCTCTGCCGGCGCATGCGGAAATCGAGGAGTTTCGCATCGGCGCCGTCGGCAACATCCGCTCCGATCACGGCGACATTGTCGAGGGCAAGCACGAGGGCGCGAACATCGAACTGGAGCTGGTCTCGAATTCGCCGGACGTGCTGAACATCATCGGCTCGCCTCGGCCCTATCTCTTGGCCTCGATCGCCACCGACGAGGACGGGGTTTCGTTCGGTGGGGTCGGCGTGATCTGGCGCTGGGAGTTTGCCGACGGCTGGGCCTTCGAGCCGGGGTTTGGCTACATCATTCACGATGGCGAAACCGACAATCCCTTCCCGAGCGGCAGTCCCGAGGCCATCGCCTTCGAAGCCGACAATCAGCTTTTGGGTTCGCGAGACCTGTTTCGCTCCTCGTTCGCGCTCGAGCGCGAGTTCGGCGAGCGCGCCGCCGTGCAGTTGTATTGGCAGCACATGAGCCACGGCCAGGTGCTGGATGAGGGCCGGAACCAGGGGCTGGATTATGTCGGGCTGCGCTTTCTCTACCGCTTCGACCCGGACTCCGGAGATGACTGAGCGCCTTCCTAAGCGAGAGCTCGCGGTCTAAGTTCACGCGCCGAAGGGGGAGATTCGTATGCGGGGAAGGGCAGCAGGAATTGCAGCTTTTGGCGCGATGATGGCGCTGGCGCCACAGGCGAGCGCCGGCGTCGACGAAGTGCATATCGGCGTGATGGCGCACAACATCTGCGTCACCGATTGCAAGAACGCGAACAAGGAAGACGGACCGAACGTCGAACTTCAGGTGTCTTTCGATTCACCGGGCTTTCTGCGCTGGGCCGGTTCGCCGCAGCCCTACATCATGGCGTCATTGAACACCGCCGGCGACACGAGCTTCGGCGGCGTCGGCCTCGAATGGCGTTGGGATTTCGCTGAAGGCTGGGCGCTCGAACCGGGCGTCGGCTATGTGGTCCACGACGGGACGGAAGAAAACCCGTTCCCGGGCGGCTCGCCAGAAGCGGCGGAGTTCGCCGAACACAACGTGCTGCTCGGCTCCGAGGACCTTTTCCGCACGTCAATCGGGCTGACGCGCGATTTCGCCGGCCCTTGGGAGGCCCAGATTTTCTTCGAGCACCTGAGCCACGGCCAAATCATTGGCGACGGTCACAATCAGGGCGTTGACCAGATCGGGATACGCGTCGGCTATCAGTTCGGCGGCGATTGAACGACCGCGACTTCGCCAGCTAGTATCCCCTGCTCCAGAAAGGGGGACGCACGATGGGCGCTCATTTGCGCGAACGATTCAGTCGGCCAGGCCCGAAGCGGATGCTGGCCCTGGACGGGGGCGGGGCGCGGGGCCTCCTGAGCCTCGGCGTGCTCGCGCAACTCGAGCGGCATCTCGCCGAACGCAGCGGCCAAGGCGAGCGCTTCCGTCTGGCGCACTATTTCGATTTGATCGGCGGCACTTCGACGGGCGCCATCATCGCCACCACGCTCGCGCTCGAATGGCGCGTGCGCGAAGTCGTCGATCTTTACTTCAAGCTGCTGCCGGCGATCTTCGAGAAGCCGCAAGTGCCCGGGCCGCTGCGCGTGTTCATTCCCGCGTTCAAGAACAAGGCGCTGACGCAGGCGCTCAATGAATATCTTGGTGATCGGCCGCTGCGCTCGGAAGATTTGAAGACGGGGCTCGCCATTCATGCCAAGCGCATCGATAGCGGCTCTGCCTGGATTCTCGTCAACAATCCCGACTGGTGCTACTTCGACACACCGGGCGACAACGACGTCGCCAACGCCGATTTTTATCTGCGCGATCTGGTGCAGGGCTCCGCTGCGGCGCCGACTTATTTCGCCGACGTGCGCATTCCGCTCGAGCGCAACAAGCGCGGCAAGATCATCAACCATGCGCACTTCTTCGATGGCGGCGTCAGCCCGAACAACAATCCGGCGCTGCAATTGCTGCTCACCGCCACCGAGCCGGCATTCGGGTTCAACTGGGCGACGGGCGAGGACAATCTGCTGCTGTGGTCGATCGGCACGGGCTATGTGCGCAAGCGCTTCGAGAAGCGCAACAAGCATCGCCGCTCCAGCGCCAAGAGCACGTCGGATTTCCGGCGGATGGCCTATTCGAGCAAGGTGATGGCCGCGCTCGAAGGCTACAACCACGACATCTGCCAGCAGCAGATCACGACGCTGCAAATGCTGTCGAACCCGCGCTTTCCCTGGTACGTGAACTCCGAAGTGAAGATGCAGACGCGCACGCCGATGCTGTCGGAAAAGCCCGTGCTCACCTTCCAGCGTTACGATGCGCGGCTTGAGATCGACGAGGCGAAGTATCGTCGGCCCGAACACCTCGAAAGCTTGTTGGGGCAGGAGCTCAGCAAGCAGGAGGCCGAAAAGCTGCGCAAGCTCGACATCAAGGACACGGCGCTGCTCGACATTCTCTATCGCACCGGCGAGGCGCTGGGCGCGGCGCAGCTCATTCATCGCGACACCACCGACGACGCCAATCCGGTGACAGGACCGGCGATTGCGCCGGACTGGCCGCCAACGAAATTCGATCTGCCGGAATGGCGCCGCGCGCCGGCTGCGCCAGCGACGGTGACGCCGCCGGAAGCCCCGCCGCCGCAAGCTTGAATCGCCCTCCGCGACGCTGACGCGCTTGCCCGCGCGCGCGGATTGGGCGACACCGCGCCCGAGGTGAATCATGGCAGGCGTTGTGGTCGTCGGCGCCCAATGGGGCGACGAGGGCAAAGGCAAGATCGTCGACTGGCTGTGCAACCGCGCTGACGTCGTAGTGCGCTTCCAAGGCGGTCACAATGCCGGCCACACGCTTGTGGTCGGCAATACGACTTACAAGCTCGCGCTGCTGCCGTCGGGCGTGGTGCAGGGCAAGCTCTCGATCATCGGCAACGGCGTCGTCGTCGATCCCTGGGCGCTGGCAAGCGAGATCGAGAAGATCGAAGCCCAGGGTGTGAAGATCAATCCGGAGAAACTGGTGCTCTCCGATCAGGCCGCGCTCATCCTGCCGTTCCATCGCGACCTCGACGCCGCGCGGGAAGAGAAGGCGGGCGACGCCTCCATCGGTACCACCAAGCGCGGCATCGGCCCTGCCTACGAAGACAAGGTCGGCCGCCGCGCCATCCGCGTGGCCGATCTGGCCGACGCTGAAGCGATCGCCTGGAAGATCGAGCGGCTGACGGCCCACCACAATGCCTTGCGCAAGGGGCTCGATCTGCCGGAGATCGATGTTGCGGCGCTGAAGCGTGAATTGGCCGAGATTACACCGAAGGTGCTGAAGTACGCGCAGCCGGCCTGGCGCGTTCTCAATGCCGCGTTCGAAGATTCCAAGCGCGTGCTGTTCGAGGGCGCGCAAGGCATGCTGCTCGACGTCGATCACGGCACCTATCCGTTCGTGACGTCGTCGAACGTCGCCGCGGGGCAGGCGTCGGCGGGATCGGGCGTCGGCCCGCGCAAGATCACCTACGTGCTGGGGCTGGTGAAGGCCTATACCACGCGCGTCGGCGCCGGGCCGTTTCCAACTGAACTCAACGACGCCGTCGGCAAGAAGCTCGGCGAAGTCGGCCACGAATTCGGCACCAACACTGGCCGCGCGCGCCGCTGCGGCTGGTTCGATTCCGTGCTGGTGCGCCAATCGATCGCGCTCTCCGGCATAGACGGCATCGCGCTGACCAAGCTCGACGTACTCGACGGTTTCGACGAGATCAAAATCTGCACCGGCTACAAACTCGGCGGCAAGATCATCGATTATCTGCCGGCCAGCCTCAAAGATCAGGAAGCGGTGACGCCGGTCTACGAAACGCTCGAAGGCTGGAAGGCGACGACGCGCGGCGTGCGCTCGTCGAAGGATTTGCCCGCCAACGCCATCAAATACGTCCGCCGCATCGAGGAACTGATCGGCTGCCCGGCCGCGCTCGTCTCCACCAGCCCCGAGCGCGACGACGTCATCCTGATGCGCGACCCGTTCAAAGCATAGGGCCGTGGGCAGTGGGCGAGTGCGGTTGACACTATTGCCTGCTGCCTATTGCCTACTGCCCGGAGAATCTCATGACCGCCGATAACGAGAACGAACCGCGCGGCCGGGGCCGCTTCAATGTTGAAGACGCGCGCGCGCGCGCGGAGCAGGCTTATCGCAAGTCCGAGTTCATTCTCTCGCGCGCCTACGGTTTGTTGCGCGAGCCGAAAAAGGAGTGGGAGCAAATCAAGGCCGAGCAGACGGCCATTCCGAACATTCTGATCGGTTACGTCGCGCCGCTGGCGGCGATTCCGCCTGTGTGCGATCTCATCGGCTCGGCGCTGTTCAATCGATTGCTGACGATCGAGCCGGGCGAAGCTTTGGTCCGCGCGGTGGTGACGTGGCTGGTGAGCATCGGCCTCGTGTTCTTCCTCGGCGTGCTCGTCAACGTGCTCGCTGATAATTTCGACGGCGACAAAGACGACCTCGCTGCGCAGAAGATTGCCGCTTATTCGCTGACGCCGTCGTTTCTTTCCGGAGTTTTCTCGCTGTGGCCCCCGCTCTGGTGGATTTCGCTCTTCGCGCTCGCAGCGATGGTCTACATCATGTATCGCGGCCTGCCGATCCTGATGAAATCGCCGCCTGATCGCGCCTTGAGCTACGCGGCTACGGTCACAGTTGCGGCGGCAGTGGCGGGCATTGTGCTCTTCTCGCTTGCGAGCTGCGTCACCTGAGGACTTGCCACGCCCTCTCTCCGCCTTAGCATGAAGCGGGGAGAGGCGGATGAGCGCGAATGTCTCGAGCGGCGAACGGCCCGGCCTCATCGCGCGCGCGCGCGATATTCTGATCCGGCCGCAGAGCGAGTGGCGGCGCATCGCGGGCGAAGAGCCTTCGCCGCTGATCGGCCCTTACATTGTCCCGCTGGCTATACTCGGCGGCGTCGCCGGGTTCGGCGCGAGTTTACTGTATAATGGCGTCGCCTTGAACGCAGCGCTCGCCTGGCGCGGCGCATTGGCGGCGCTCCATGTCCCGTTCGCTGTGCTTGGCGTGATCGGCGTCGCCACGATCGTCCGATTTTTCGCCAAGCGTTTCGGCGCCGAGGCCGAACCGGGCCGCGCACAACAGCTTGCGGCTTATTCGGCGACACCGATTTTGATCGCCGCGGTAGGCGCGTTGGCGGGGCCAGCAGCGCCCATCTTCACTGCTGCGGGCGTGGCCTACGCGCTCATCTTGCTCGGCATCGGCGCGGGCCAAGTGCTTGCTCTGACCGACGCGGAGAACAACGCGCCGCGCTTCACGCTCGCCGTCATGATCACCTCTGCCATTGGCGCGGCGCTTGCATCAATGCTGATCGCCCCGCTGATGAACAACGCACACGAGGCGCTCACGGGCGCGGTCGAAGCGGCCGCGCCGCCGCCGGCGGCGGCGCACATCGCTGAGCGGTCGGCGGCTGAATTGGCGATTGAACGTTTGACGCAGGGATACGGCGCGCGCGTGCTTGCCGATCCGACGCGTCTAGGGGAGCAATATCCCGATACACTGCCGGGCGGACTTGTGCGCCAGTCGGTCGCGACCGCCGCAAGCGGCGGCGTCTCGCGCGCCGACGCCGTCTATTCTCGAGAGGAAGCGAGCATGAGGCTCTCGATCATCCAACTCGGCGCCGCTGTTGATCCCGTGGCGGGCGCGGCGTTGTTCGATGTCGGTCCCGATGGCGCGCGCGAAGGCGGCTATACGCGTTCGCAGAGCATAGACGGACGCTTCTACGTTGAAGCAGTCGAGGGCGAGCAGGTGCGCTACGTCGTCATCGGACGGGGTGTAGCGATGATTGCGGAAGGGAACGTCACGGTGGACCAAGCGCGCGCCGCTATCGAAACGATCGGCTTGGCGCGCCTCGAGGCTGGGTTCGGCCGCTGAGGTTCCAGCGAAGTTCTGGGTCAGGCGCTGGATTCGCGTTTGCCTGTAGCGCTGCGGCGCCTAGCATGACGGCGACGAGTCGAGTCGCCCGCATGGGAGAGCGCGATGACCATCGAACCGACAGGCACGGCCGGCACCGGCCTTATCGACCGCATCAAGAACATTCTCATGACGCCGCAAGCTGAGTGGGACAGAATCGCGGCCGAACCGGCGGACGTGGGCAAGATCTACACCGGCTACGTGTTGCCGCTGGCCGCATTCTCCGCGCTCTGCGGTTTCATCGGCATGGCGCTCATCGGCGTGTTCGGCTGGCGGGTTGGCGTCGTGCCGGGCTTGATCGGCGCCGTGATCCAAACGGTGATGGGACTTTGTTCGGTTTTCATCATCGCCTTCGTCGCCAATGCGCTCGCGCCGACCTTCGGCTCGCGCCAGGACATGGGCCAGGCGCACAAATTGGCGGCCTACGGCTCGACGGCGTTCTTCGCCGCCGGCGTGTTCGCCATCTTTCCGCCGCTCGCTATCTTGGCGCTGGTCGGCCTCTATTCGTTTGCGCTGATCTATATCGGTCTGCCGCGTCTGATGGCGACGCCGGAGGACAAGCGCATCGGCTATCTGGCGACCATCATCGTCATCGCCATCGTGATCGGCATCGTGCTGAATTATGTCGTCGCGCAAATATTGTTGATGGTGCCGGGCTATCGTCCGCCGAATCCGTTCGCCTACTAGATATCGAACAGTGCGAAGCGCTCGTCGCGCGCGGCGAGCACGGGGCGCGCCACGTTGTAAACGGGCACGCCCTTCGGCGTCTCGCCGCGGTGGACGCCGCGATGGGCGTGACCGTGGACGACCGCCTTCACATTGTCGAAGCGGTCGACGGTTTCGGCCAGCCGCGAATTGCCCAGGAACGGGAAGATTTCCAGCGGCTCGCCCTCGAGCGTGCTGGTGACAGGCGCATAGTGTAGCACGGCGACCGCGCGTTCGGTGCGCAGCATGCGCAGACCGGTTTCGAGCTTCATCGTCTCTTCGAGGCAGGCTTGCACGAACGTCTTCACCGATTGCTCGCCGAACGCCGAAAGCATGCCGCGACCGAAGCCGCCCATCGCGCCCATGCAGCCGGCAAAGCCGACGCCTTCGATTTCGAACGCCTCGCCGCCGTCGAGGATGCGCGCGCCGGCATGGGTGAGAATGTCCTTCACCGTATCGGCCAGGCCGGACTCGTGATCGTGATTGCCGAGCACGGCGATGACGGGAACAGTGGCGGCGGCGAGGTCCGCAGCCAGCACTTCGGCCTCGCTGACCTTGCCGTAATTAGTGAGGTCGCCACAGAGCAGAACGAAGTCCGCCGCTCCGCTCATGTCGGCAAACAGCGTACGATACGGTTGCGCCATAGTTTCCTGCACATGCAGGTCGCCAATCGCTGCAACGCGCATGTCAGACCTCACTCGATCGGGTCATGCTTTTCTTCGATCCCCATTCCGATGATGTCGGCATAGCCCCATTCCGTAATGTCTGTCACATAATCGCGCGCGCTGAACAGGCGCCCGCGGCAGACCTTCGCTTTCGATGGAGGCATGTCGAGATGGCTCTGCATTCGCTGGGTCAGCTCGTCCATCACCCATCGGGGTATGTGGTCGCGGTCGCTGGGATAGATGTACCGAAAGTTGATCAGATGTGAGAGCAGCACTTCCCAGTGTAACTCCATGTATCGCATCAGCCGCGGCCAATCGATCGACTCGTGCTGTTTCAGAATCACGTGCGCGATGTCGGCGCCGTCGTAGCGATAGCGATCCTGAACGAAAATCTTCGACCAGATCAGCTCGGTCGGTTTGATGATATGAACCTTGGCGCCATAGATTTCCACTTCAGGCGCGCCTTCGAACCATTCGTCGGTGATGGCAATTTCGGAGGTGCGGCAGCTGTAGATGATGTCGAAAAAGTACTTGTCCTTGTAAATTTTCGCGATCCAGCGTTCGTCTTCGACCTCGATGTCATAGCCGTGTTCGCGGAAGAAAGAGAGGATGCGCGGATAGTCGCTGGCTTTGCAAAAGATGTCCAAGTCTTTGGTCGGGCGTACGATGCCGGTATAGGCGGTGACAGCGTAAGTGCCGCAGATCAGGAACGGGATGTCGCTTTTGGCCAGCACTTTAAGGCCTTCGATATAGAAGGCCTCCGCCTCGGGCGGCGGCTGGAATGCGGTATCCGCAAAGCTGGTCATGGCTTTTGTGAACAGTGGCCAGGAACCTTTAGTTCCGCGGTCGCTTCAGCCCTCGCTCGGCGTTTCCTCGCGCCCGGCGAGCAACGCCGCGCAATTGGCGTCTTCTGCCAGCCCAAGATCGACGAACGGCAGCAGCGCCGCAATCGGCGCAACGAAGGATGCAAGCGCGGCGGCCAGACCGCCTTGCCCCGCCGCGTCGCCGGCCTCGACGCCGATCTGTGGCGAGCGCCAGCGGCCCTCTACGCTGATGGGGGCGCCGACGCTGATGAGACGCGGTTCCTTCGGATCTCCTTCGATATCAAGGTCGAGCGTTTCATCGCGCAGACTGACCGTGCCTTCGCCGCGGATCAGAATGTCATCCGTGTCGATTACAATGGTTCGCGCCCTGGCGATCCCGTCGTTGACGCGGAAGCTTGCCACGCCGCAGCGCACCGTGGCTCGGCTTTCGTCGTCGGTGAGCAAGAGGCCGAGCCCGCGCGTGACATTGATCCCCGTGAGTTCGGCGAAGGCTTCGCGGATTTCGCCGCTCGGCGTAACCAGCGTGATCGTGCCGTTGGCGTTGGCGGCGGCGTCGCGCACAGAAGCGCCGTAGCCGGTGAGCCGCGCGCGCCCGAGCAATTGGCCTGTAACAGGCGGATCGCCGCGCAGCGCGAACACGGATTCCAGACGTGCATTCGACAGTCGCACGTCGAGATCGGCCCGCGGTGTCTCGCCACGCGCATTGATGGCCGCCGAACCGGTGACCCGGCCGCGGCTCAGGTCAAGCGTCATCGGATCAAGCCGAAGCAGGCCGTTGTCGAGGGCGATATCGAGGGAGAGCCCGCGCAGCGGGAAACGCTCGCTGTGCACGCGGGCCGCGCGATACGAGACGCGCGCGTCCATGTTGCGCAGGCGGCTGATGTCGAGTTGCGCATCCGGCAGCACTCGACCTTGTGCTGCTAGGCGCGCGGCCATTTCGCGTTGTTCGGCCGAAGCCGTTTCGCGCGTCGACGGCGGGCCGCCAAAGACGGCAAGCGCGTCATCGAAGTCGAGAGTATTGGTGCGGAAATCGCCGTCGAGGAAGAGCCGGTCGTTGGCGCGGCGGGATGCGGTAAAGGCGCCGCGCAAGTCGCTGTCGCCGACACGGCCGGCGACACTGGGCATGCCGTAGACGCGCCCATTGCGTTCGACGCGCCCTTCCAAATCGTAAGGCGGCGTGTTCGGCAAAGCGAGGCCGGTGAGTGGGTAGAGTTCGGCCAGGTCCGGTCCCGTCGCCTCGACGGCAGCGTGCCAATAACTGAAGTCGAACGGACGCGTGATCGCGCCATTGGCGAGAATGTGGGTGCCGCCTGCGGTAACGTCGGCGCGAAACTGATAGGGCCGATCGCGGCGCACATTCAGGAGCGGCGCGCCGGTGAGTTCGATGTTGAACGGTTGGTTGTTGATCTGGCCTTCGCCGATCAATGCGAATTCGCCGGGATCTTGCGCATCGCGGCTTTCGCGCGTGGTGAAGGTCGCCTCCAAAACCATGCGGCGTTTATCGTCCTCCAAGCGAAGGCGGCCCTCATCCAGCGAGAAAAAGCGGATGGCGGGCAGGTTGAACGGCTTGCCACGCACAGCCGGCGACGAAGGCGCCCAATTCGAAACGCCCTCGGCGCTGCGGTAGAGCGACAAGTCGGCGCCGTTGAGATCGAGGCGAACGAAGTCGAGCCGGCCGACGAACAGCGGCAGCCAGCGCACCGTGGCTTCGGCTTCGCGCACCACTGCGAAGTCGCCGCGATCGCGATAGCGCGGGGGGTTGCCGATATGCAGGTCCCGGACACGGATCAGCGGATTAAGCCGCCAGGGATCGATATCGAGATCGCCGCGAATGACGATCTCGCGTCCGGTCGCCGCCGACGCCATGCGCGTGAGCGGCCCGCGCATCGCGTTCCAATCGGCGAAAGTTAAGAACAAGATGAGGGTGAGGAAGATGACGCCAAACACGCCACCTGCCCACACGCCAATGCGCCGCCATGGCGCGGCGGCGCTCTTGCGCCATGCCCAGCGCGCGCCTTCACGGCCCCGCGCGAGTTGACGCCCGCTCCAAGCGCGCAGCCTGCTCAAGCGAGTGCGAGGGGGCGGCTTGAGATCGTTCATGGAACTTAAGACGCAACGCCGCGCATCCGCGCGCGTTCCGTCCCTGCGGCGCCGCTTACAGGCTTAACTCGCCGAAACTATTCGGAATTCGTCGCGCATCGCGCGACCTGCACAAAAACTCGCCGCGACGCACCGAACTGCGCCGCGGCGAAGGCCCAGGGCAGGGCTTTTGGGTCGTTCTTAAGCCTCGGCTTCCGCCAGCAGGCCGCGCGATGCTGCTTGCTTCTTCATCGCCTTCTGCAACTTTTCGAATGCGCGCACTTCGATTTGGCGCACCCGCTCGCGACTGACGCCGTACTGCACCGAAAGTTCTTCCAACGTCGCCGGCTCATCCTTCAAGCGGCGCTCCTGGATGATATGGCGTTCGCGTTCGTTGAGTTCGCTCATGGCGTCCTGCAGCAAGGACATGCGCGCGTCGAATTCTTCGCTGTCGGCGAGCCGCGTCTCCTGCGTGCCTTCGACCTGATCGTCGGACAGCCAATCCATCCATTCGCTGTCGCCTTCGCCCCCGGCGCCCCCGATCGGGGCGTTGAGCGACGCGTCGCCGCCGCCACTCATGCGGCGGTTCATCGAGATCACTTCTTCTTCGGTGACCGCGAGCTTGTGGGCGATGGTCTTGACCTGATCGGGCTTCAGATCGCCCTCTTCGAGCGCGGCCATCTCGCCTTTCATGCGGCGCAGGTTGAAGAAGAGCTTCTTCTGCGCGGCGGTCGTGCCCATTTTTACAAGTGACCACGAGCGCAGGATGTATTCCTGGATCGAAGCGCGAATCCACCACATCGCGTAGGTGGCGAGACGGAAACCCTTGTCCGGGTCGAACTTCTTGACGGCCTGCATGAGGCCGACATTGCCTTCGGAAATCACTTCCCCGATCGGCAGGCCGTAGCCGCGATAGCCCATGGCGATCTTGGCCACGAGCCGAAGGTGGGAGGTGACGAGCTTATGCGCGGCCTGCGTATCCCCGTGTTCCTGCCAGCTCTTGGCCAGCATGAATTCGTCCTCCTTGGTGAGCATGGGAAATTTGCGGATCTCCGAGAGATACCGCTGCAACCCCTGTTCAGGGCTGAGAGCAAGCGTGAGCGCAGTCGATGCCATCGGTGTGTTGGGACCCCTCCTGAGCGGTCGATTTGGGCTGCGTCTCTCATACGTCTGAGAGCGCCGCCGGGTTGCCGCCATGACCCCTAATATAGGAAGCCGTTCAAGCCCTGGCCGTGGCCGGCGTTAGGCATTTCTTAGCTTTGGAACATACCAGGAACGCAGCGATTCGGCAAGCGAAACGAAATCAATCGCTAGAATCGGCGTCCGGAACGTTTTGAGATGGCCCCTAGACCTGGGGGCTCAAGCTCGCTTCGCCGGCTCGGCTTGTTTCCCGAACGTTTCCGCCAGGGCCCACACGCAGAGCGCCACGACCAGTCCCGCCAGCCCCCAACGCACGGCCAAATCGGTGAGGCCGAGATAGACGGGCGTCGCCGCGTCCATGATCTGGATCGATGCGGCATGAGTCTGCCCGCTGCCCGGGTCTGGCAGGCGCGGCAGCGAATGGAACATCCGCACTTCGTTGAGTGCAAACAGCGCCAGAGCGCCGACAGACGCGAGCACACGCTCGGCGTTGGGAAAGATCGAGGACATCAAGTTCCGCCCGGAGATTTGCAGCGGAGGCAAGGTAGGGGAGTTCTGTGTCGGAAGGGAGGTCGCGGGCTGCAATTTCTGAGGAAGAATTCAAAGCCGGCGCAGAACCTCGAGCAACGTCCCGATATCCGCCGGCAACGCGCTCTCGAAGCGCAGTTCTTCACCAGTTACCGGATGCTTGAAGCCGAGCACCGCCGCATGCAGCGCTTGGCGCGGAAACGCGGCGACAGCGGCCGCTGCGTCCTCGGCGTGCGGGCCTTCGGCCTTGAACGCGCGCTGTTTGCCATAAAGCGGATCACCGATCAGCGGGCACCCAATATGGGCGAGATGCGCGCGAATTTGATGCGTGCGGCCAGTGTGGAGGCGGCACTCCAGCAGCGCGGCGGCTGGACGTCCAACTGCTGCGCCGCTTTGCTGGCCGTAGCTTTCGACCGTCCAGTAATCGGTAATCGCAGTCTTACCGGCTTCGGTGTCGGGATTGCGCGCGACCACGTATTTGCGCCGGTCTTCGTTTGAGCGGACCAGGCGATTTTCGATCCGCGCCGTGCGCTCCTTCGGCGCGCCGCGCGTCACCGCGTAATAGACACGCTCCAAATCGTGCCTGGCGAAGAGTTTGGCGAGCCCGGTGTGGGCCGCGTCGTTCTTGGCGACGACCACCAAGCCTGTCGTGTCCTTGTCGATCCGATGCACGATGCCAGGCCTAGCGACGCCGCCAATGCCGGAAAGCGTGTCGCCGCAATGGGCGAGCAGTGCGTTGACAAGTGTGCCGCGCATTGAGCCGGGCGCAGGGTGCATCGCTATGCCCGCGGCTTTGTCGATGACGATCAGGTGCGTGTCCTCGAACACGATCGTCAGTGGGAGCGACTCCGGCTGCGGCGCGGCAGGCTCGGGCGGAGGCAGTGTGAGTTCGTACGTGGCGCCGATGCGCGGCTTGTCCTTCGCATGAGTGACGACAGCGCCGTCGGCAGTGAGTTTTCCGGCGCCGATCAGCCCTTGCACCCGCGATCGCGAGAGGTCCGGCCAGAGCTTGGCTAGCCAGGCATCCACGCGCTCGCCCGCAGCTTCCGCAGGGGCGGTGGCGATGCGCACCTCGCCGGCTTCAATTTCCTCTTCCTCGCCGTTCATCACGCCCTCTTACCCGCTTGCGCGGAGCAGACCAGATCGCATAGTCCGCACGGGGAGAGAACGGATGAGCAAACGGGGATGGACACGCCGCGGCGCGTTGGCCGCAGCAAGCGGCGCGGTGGCGGCGTGCACGCAGAATGTCGACACGCCGTCCTACGAGGGTGCGGTCGCGTTCAATCACGGCGTCGCCTCCGGCGACCCGACGCTCAACAAGGTCATCATCTGGACGCGCGTCTCGCCGGAGGCGACCGGCCCGGTGCCGGTGCGCTGGATCGTGGCGCGCAACCGCGAACTCACCGATGTGGTGAAGACGGGCGTCGTCGAAACCAATGACGCGCGCGACTACACGGTAAAGGCCGACGTTACCGGCCTGCGCGCGGGCGCTCCGTACTTCTACGGTTTCCGCGCCGGCTCAGCCGAAAGCCCGATCGGCAAGACGCGCACGCTGCCGCGCGGCGAACTTGATGAGTTGAAGCTGGCTGTCGTTTCCTGCGCGTCTTATCCGCACGGCTTCTTCAACGCTTACGGCGCGCTCGCCGAGCGCGACGACATCGACGCAGTGATCCATCTAGGCGACTACATCTACGAATACGGCCTTTCCGGTTACGGCGGCGATGTGGCGACGAGGCTCGGGCGCGTGCCGTCGCCGGAAGTGGAATGCACCCGTCTTGCGGACTATCGCGCCCGTCACGCGCAATGCAGGTCCGAACCCGAACTCCAAGCCGCGCATGCGATCGCGCCTTGGATCGTGGTCTGGGATGATCACGAAACCGCCAACAACGCCTTTGCAACGGGCGCCGAAAATCACAACGAAGGCGAGGGGCAATGGGCCAATCGCAAGCAGGCGGCGCTGCAGGCTTATTATGAATGGATGCCGATCCGCGATCCGCAGCCAGGCGCAGCGTTCGAAGCGATCAACCGTTCATTCCAGTTCGGCAATCTGGCGTCGCTGGTGATGCTGGAAACGCGACTACTCGCGCGCACGCAGCAGCTCGATTACAATTCGCAGCTGCCGATCGAGATGCAGCGCTGGAATTTCGCCAATGCAGCAGCGCCCGTGGCGCTGCGCGAGGGCGAGCCCGATGTGCCAACGATGCAGCTCTTGCCGCGTGTCTATGAGGACGTGCGTGGTGAATTGCGCCCAGTGCTGGATTGGCGCCGCGCGCAGGGTTTGTCGGCCGATCCGAAGAACCTGCCCAGCGGCTTCTACGTCGCCCCCGACGTGCCGGCGCTCAACGCGCTGCTCAACGCCGCGGACCGCCAGCTCATGGGCGCGGCGCAGGAGCAGTGGCTTTCGGATGAACTACGAGGATCGGTGCAGCGCGGCGTGACCTGGCAGGTGATCGGCAATCAGATCCTGCTGGCGCCGGTGAATGCGCCCGATCTCTCAGGCACGCCAACGCAATTGGCCGACGCTCTGGAGCGTCTCGTGCCCGGCGTGAAGCAGCAATTGAAGCTCACGCGGTTCGCCTTTCCGCTCAACACCGATTCCTGGGACGGCTATCCGGGCGCGCGCAGTCGCGTGCTCGGCGCCATTCGCTCCGCCGGCGGCAATACGCTCGTCGTCACTGGCGATACCCACACCGCTTGGGCCAACGAAGTGAACGACAGCCAAGGCCGCGTCGCTGTCGAATTCGGCGCGACCTCGATCACCTCCCCGGGAGACGGCGAATATTTCACCCCGTTCGGCATCGATTTCGCCGCCGGCGTTCGTGCCCGCAATCCGCACGTGAAGTACACGGACTCTTCGAAGCGCGGCTTCTTGCTTTTGACGCTGACGCCGGAGCAGGCGACAGCCGAGTTTTTCCAAGTCTCGAACATCGAGTCGCGAGAGTACGAACTCACCCGCGCAGCTGCGTTTACCGTGGCGCCAGAGGCGGGGCCGGGCGTCGGCGCGATCACGGCGACTTGACCGGCGGGAACTTCGTACTCCCGGGTGGCTTGATCGCGCATGGCGACCAAGAGCAACAACGGCTGGAAGACCTGTGCGCGCGGCCACAAGTTCCGTGGTCCCCCGCCTTGCCCGATCTGCTATCCAGGCAAGAAGAAGCGCTAGCTGAGCTTGAGCTTGGCGTTCTCGACGGCGTGCGCGAGCGTGTCGTGCTCGATCTCATGCAGCGGACGCTCGCGCAGCGCGCGAATCAAGGTTGCATGCACGAGATAGTTCGACGCGTTGAGGTCGACGCCGGAGTCGCGCGCGCGATCGCGCAATGAATCAGCGAGAGAGATGAATTGCTCGGCGTTCATGGGTGCGAAGTGTTCATCGCGCCTGCGACGAGAATGTGGCGCGCTCAAAGCTTCGGCGCGCCCAATCGATTAACATTTGGCTGAGGACGCATCAGCGCTTCGAGCTCTTGCGAGGGCATTCCCATCAGCCATTCTTGCGCCAATTCGCCGAACACCGGGGCGTACTTGAAGCCGTGCCCTGAACACGCGGAGAACATCAGCACGCGCTCGTTCGCGGCGCTTGCCCTGATGATGAAGTTCTCGTCGGGGGTGACGGTGTAGAGGCAGCGCTTCATGCGCACCGGGCGCGGATTATGTTTCGGCAACAAAGGCGCCGCGTGTTCGGTGAGCAGCGCAGCATCGCTTTCGTCCGGTTCGCGAACATGCTCGGGATCTGCGGCGCCGCCGATTGCGTGCAGGCCGAGCTTGTAGAGCCCACGCGGCGCAGGCATCCCGTAAACACCGACATCGTTGTCGGCGCAGATCACCGGCAACAGACGCGGCTCATCGGTCTCGAACCAGCCGACAACGCGCCGCTTCACCTCAAGCCGGCCGGCGAACTCGGGCAACATCCTTCCCGCCCATGCGCCGGAAGCAACCACGATGGCATCGAAGGCGTGCTTCTCACGGTCGATGGTCACATTGAGGCCGTCGATGGGCGCCTCGACTTTCGCACGGTGAAACAGTTTCGCGCCCCAGCGTGGGGCTTGCCGCAGCAGAAACGCGCGCGCGGCGTCGGCCGCGATCACGCCGGCGTCGTCCTGTCGGAACACGTCCCATTCGTACGGCATGGCGACATAGCCGCGCGTCAGCGGGTGGATCGCGTCGCCGCGCAGCAAGGCAGCAGGCTTGCGGCTCAGACGCTGGCAGGCGGCCACGAACGGCGAGCCGCGCGGGCCCGCCATCAGGCCTCCGGTCCATTCGATCAAGGGCTGGCCGGCCAAGCCTTCCCATGTGCGCCACGCCGCGCCAGCGCGCCGCGCCAGCGCGACATAGATTTCGCCCTCGCCCGGCGTCAGCCGCATGATCCGCGTGTCGCCATGGGAAGAACCGGCTTCGTGCATGGGATCGAATTGTTCGAAACCGGAAACGTCGTGGCCGGCCAAGCCGAGCCGAGCGCAGATGCTCAGCCCCGCTATGCCAAGACCGACGACGGCGACCTTCATTTCGCCTCTCTACGCGGGATTACTGCGTCCCGCAAAGCGGCTAGCGTCGGGGTCGATGAGTCTCAAAGATAAGATCAAGGCTCGCGTAGCAGCGTTCGACGCTTGGGCGCGGCCCTGGGCGGAGCGTTCGAAGTGGAACGGCTGGGCTTATGAATTCCTGCTGTTCGGGCTGAAGCAGGCATGGGCTTGCCTGTTCGGCGGCCTCATGATCGTGCTGCTGGTTGGCACCCATCTGCTCTGGCCCGATGAGGCGCCGGTTGCGCGCTACGATTTTCTCGTCATCGCGGCGATTGCGATCCAAGGCATGCTGCTCGCGACCAAACTCGAGCGCTGGGAGGAGGCGCTCGTCATTCTGATTTTCCATATCGTCGGCACGATGATGGAAATCTTCAAGACCGATCAGGGCTCCTGGATCTATCCGGAGGACAATTTCCTGCGCATCGGCGGCGTGCCGCTTTTTTCCGGATTCATGTACGCCTGCGTCGGCTCCTACATCGCCCGCGCGACGCGTCTGTTTGAACTGAGACACATCAACTACCCGCCGCTGTGGACGACATGGGCGCTGGCGATCCTGGCCTACATCAATTTTTTCACCCATCACTACACGATCGATATCCGCCTTGGCCTGTTCGCCTTCTCGGCGCTGATCTTCGGTAGGGCCTGGTTCGTGTTCACCGCCGACCGCATCCCGCGGCGCTTGCCGATGCTGGTCGGCTATCTGCTGGTCGCACTCTTCATCTGGATCGCGGAGAACGCCGGCACCTTCGCGGCCGCCTGGGTTTATCCGAGCCAGCGCGACGGCTGGCACGTTGTCCCAATCGAGAAAATGGGCGCATGGTATCTGCTCATGCTGCTGAGCTTCGTGCTCGTCAGCGTCGTGCATAAACCGACGCGGATGACGGAAACGGAGTTCCAGTCGGCGCAGCCTGCGCGGCGACCAGATGCCGGCACGCAGGCTATCGCTTCGGACTAAGTTATTCTTAGGATAAGTTCACCGAGGACCGCCGGCTCCAAGCCGACACGACGTTTCAGCTTGCAACGCTTGTTGAGGGTTCGAAAAGAATGCCGGCTGGAAGCCGGCGGTCCTCGGTGGCTATTCTCCGAGGAAATGCAGCACGATCTCCCGCGACTGCGGCGCGCGGCGGTGCTCGAACAGGTAGACGCCCTGCCACCTCCCCAGCAGCATGGCGCCGTTGCGCACGGGAATGGATAGATGCGTCTGTGTCAGCGCCGTGCGGATGTGCGCAGGCATGTCGTCTGGACCTTCGGCGTCATGCACGTAAGGCCCGTTCTCGGGCGCGATGCGCTCGAAATAGGCGGCGAGGTCCGCGCGCATGCCCGGATCGGCGTTCTCGTTGATCAGCAACGACGCCGATGTATGCCGGCAGAAAAGCGAGAGAAGGCCATCGTCGAAGCCTTCGTCCGCGATCCAAGCGCGCACGTCATCGGTGAGGGGATAAAGACCTTTGCCGCGGGTTGCGACCGTGAGGTTGTGAAACGCCTGCCGCATCACCGCAGCGTCAAAGCTTCTGACCGTGTCGCCACGACGCGCCCGTCGCGCAGCAGTTGCGCTTCACCGCGATAAACGCCAGCCGCGAAGCCGCTTCCGCTGTTGCGTTGACCGGCGAAGACATACGCTTGCGCCTGATCGCGCACCTGCGTGCGTGTTCCATGCGCAACGAGCGTACCATCAGGTCGATAGAGCCGCACGCGCAGAACGTCCGCGGTGCGGGGGCCTGTTGCGAGCGCCCAAAACACGAGCGCGCTGCTCTGGCGCGCAGCGTTTGCCGGCAATGCCTCTGCGTCCGCGCCGTCCGTCGGCGCCACGCCGGAGAAGCCCACTGCGAACAACTGGGCGCCGCGATACGAGAGCGCCGAGCGCGCTTCGTTTGACCAATGCGCGCCCGCGATGGCCGGCGCGCCGCAGCGAGCGCTGACGAGTGCGCCGCCTGTCAGCGGCTCAATCGTTTCGCCGTTGCGGCGGAGCGTGATGTGCACGTGATGGAATTGGGTGTGACCGGACAGGCCGACGAGACCGACCGGCTGGCCTGCGGCCACGCGATCGCCCTGGCGTACGCGCACGGAGCCGGCGCGCATGTGACAGAGCTGGCTCGACCAGCCGCCATCGTGGTCGATGCGAACGCCGTTGCCGCAATCGCGTCCGCTGAGCGCGGCTGCGCCGCCGCGCAGAAACGCGCCATCCGGCTCGCCGTCGCGCACGCCGGCGACGATTCCGGCTGCCGGCGCCAGCACAGCGACGCCGCGCTGCGCCATGCTGAGCGGCGCGCGAATGTCGATGCCGTCGTGGCCGTCATAAGCGAGGGGACCGCAGAGCGGATCGGCTGCGGCGCCGGGCGCAGGATTATGGTCGGCGTAGTTCTGGACGATGCAGGTATCGCCGACGCTGCAGTCGATCGGCAGTTGGAAATTCTGCGCAGCCGCCTCGCGGGGCGCGCAGGAAATCAGCAACGGCAACAGCATAAGAAAGATGCGCATGGTCGCATAGTGCATGCTGCGTTCGTTGCTGCAACGCGTTGCGGCGCCTGGCGCGCCAGAACTCAGCCGTATCCCGCGAGTTTCAGGAAGCGATTGCGCAGTTCCGCATCGTCTTTGAAGGCGCCGGTGAACTGCGTCGTCACCGTGGTCACGTCCTTGTGGTGAACGCCGCGGGTGGACATGCACTGGTGTTCCGCATCGATAAGCACGGCGACGCCGCGCGGATTGAGCGTTCCCTCGATCGCCTCGGCGATCTGGCGGGTCATCGTCTCCTGCGTCTGCAGGCGTTTCGAGAAAATCTCGACCACGCGCGCGATCTTGGAAATGCCGACCACCGCCTCCGTCGGCAGGTAGGCGACGTAGGCCTTGCCGAGGAACGGCGCCATGTGATGTTCGCAATGGCTCTCGACGTCGATCTTTTTGAGCATGACGATGTCGTCATAGCCCTGCACGTCTTCGAACACGCGCGAGAGTTCTTCGGCGGGGCATTGATCGTAGCCGGCAAACCATTCGCGGTAGGCCTCGACGACGCGCTTGGGCGTATCCTTCAGCCCTTCGCGTTCGGGATCGTCGCCGGCCCAGGCGATGAGCGTCTTCACCGCTTCCATCGCCGCTTCGCGCGAGGGCCGCTTCGCTTGCGCCTCAGTCGGCGAGCGCCACTTCAGAATCTCACTCATGGGGAGGTTTGGTCCTTGGTCTGAGGGACGGAGGTCGAGCCGGGAGGGTCTCGCAGAAGGTTCTGGGAGCACCCGGTCTTAACGCCCGCCCGAAATTCACCTCAGGCGACAGGGCCATTGGCGGCCCGACAACGGATATGGAGTGTAGCACAGGCTCCCGCTAGAACCCAGCCGTCATGAAAATCCAACTGACGAACACGTTGACGCGGCGAAAAGAGCCGTTCGAGCCCGCCGACCCCAAACGGGTCACGATGTATGTCTGCGGCCCGACCGTCTACAACGTCGCCCACATCGGCAACGCTCGCCCGCCCGTCGTGTTCGACACGCTGTTTCGCCTGCTGCGGCATGTCTACGGCGAAGAGCACGTCGTTTATGCGCGTAACTACACCGACATCGATGACAAGATCATCGCCGCGTCGATCCAGCGCGGCGTGCCGATCGATGAAATCACCCGCAACGTCGAGCGCCAGTACGATTCCGACATGGACGCGCTCAACGTGCTCTTGCCAACGCTGCGCCCACGCGCCACCGAGAACGTGCCGGCAATGACCGCGGTGATCGAGAAGCTGATCGCCAATGGCGCCGCCTATGTCGTGCCCAGCGGCGTCTATTTCTCGGTGGCCGCGGACAGTGACTACGGCAAGCTTTCCGGGCGCAGCCAGGATGAGTTGAAAGCCGGCGCGCGCGTCGACGGCGAGGACGACAAGCGCCAGCCGAGCGATTTCGCGCTTTGGAAGGCGGCCAAGCCCGGCGAGCCGCAATGGGAGGCGCCGTTCGGCGCCGGCCGTCCAGGCTGGCACATCGAATGCTCGGCCATGATCGAGGAAGAGCTCGGCTCGCCGATCGACATTCATGGCGGCGGCGTCGATCTGATCTTCCCGCACCACGAAAACGAAATCGCCCAGAGCGAAACCGCCCACGGCCACGCACTAGCGCGCGTCTGGATGCACAACGGCTTTTTGACCATGGACAAAGAGAAGATGTCCAAATCGCTCGGCAACATCGTCACGCCGCACGAATTGCTGGCCGAGGGCTGGCAGGGCGAGACCATCCGCTGGGCGCTGCTCAGCGCCCACTATCGCGCGCCGCTGGATTGGAGCGACGACCTCTTGCGCCAGGCGCAAGCCAGCCTCGATCGTCTCTACGGCGCGCTGTTGCGCCTGAAGGACGTGCAAGCGGCCGGTGCGCCGCCCCCCAGCGCGTTTCTCGAGGCGCTGACCGACGATCTCAACACATCCGCCGCAATCGCCGAACTGTCGGCCATCGCCACCGAAGCCAACGTCGCCAAGAAACCGGCCGAGCAAGTCAAAGCGAAAAGCGAATTGCTCGCTGCGGCGAAATTGTTCGGCGTGCTGCAGAACGACCCGGCGCACTGGTTCCGGGCGAGCTTCGGCGAGCAGGCCGCGGAAATCGATGCGCTGGTGGCCGAGCGCGTCGCGGCGCGTGCGGCGAAAGATTACGCGAAATCCGATCGCATTCGCGACGAACTCGCCGGGCGCGGGGTGGAAGTGATGGACAGCGCATCCGGCAGCACGTGGCGGCGGAAGGGCTGATGACCGAAACTGCCGAGAACCCGCGTTTGACGTTCGGCGCAGCGCTGAAGGAAGTCGGCTGGCTGCCCTTGGTGTTGATGGGCATTGGCGGCCTGTCGATCATCGACATTCTGGAAACAGCCGTGTTCGGCGATCTGAGCTTGATCACGCCCCTCGAGATCGTGGTTGAAGGCTATCGGCGCGTCGCAGCGCTTGCAGGGGCGCTGGTAGAGCGGCCGCTGGCGCCGCTCATTGGCTGGCTGAGCGGTCTCATCAACCTCGAACTCACGCTGCATCCCTACTGGCGGTCGCTCTTCTTGCTGCAAGCGCTGGCGGTGACGCCGATCGTGCGTTCGACGTGGGACGCCGGTGAGAAGCTCGACGCCGCAATCGCCGCCATCGTCATGTATCTCGGCTGTGTGGTTGCGGCGCTCATCGTCGGCTTGGCGCCGGCCAATCCGGCCTGGTGGTTTCAGGGGCTTGTCGCCGCGATCATGGTGCTGACGATCTGGCTCACGTTCGGCGTCGCCGCAGCACTCGGGCCCGCCGGCAGAGACGACAAGGTCGAAGTCGGCGCTGGTGTCGTCTTCGCCAGCTTCTGCGCGGCGGTGACGTTTGCGATTGCGGCCGCGCTGTCGTTCATTCCGCAGGTCGGCGCCGGCGCGGCGGCGATGGCGATCGGCGTGTTCATCGCCGCCTTCGGCGTGCTGTTTATTGCGGTCGCGTTCCGCAGCAATGAAGACAGTGTCGCGACGTTCCGCATGGGGCTGGCGATCTTCGGCGGCTTCGTCGCCGCGGCGCTCGTCTTGGTCGCCGACGCTGTCGTCAAAGCATTCGGCTGACTAGGCCTAGCGCCGTAGCAGCGCCGCGAGTCCGCGGCTTGCGCGTTCGACCAGCGAGGGGGGGCGACAGACATCCTCGTTTTCGCGCCCGGCGATGATTGGCGCGAACGCGGTGTCGCCTGGCGAGACGCGGCGCGCGCCGTCATCGAGCCGGCGTTCGCAGGTTTCGCGCATCAGCGCTTGAAGCGTCGGCCGGCGCATCAGGCCGTCCACGCTCCACATCCGCACCAAGCCGTCGGCGCCGGCGGCCGCGATCGTGCGGCCGTCGGGCGAGAATACCGCCACGCGCAGGAAGGTGTCGATCTGCAGTGGCGCGGCGGCCGGCCCGCCCGTGCGCGCATCCCACAATTGCACGACGCCATCTTCGCTTGCTGTGGCGAGACGTGAACCGTCCGGGGAAAACACGATCCAGTGGATGCCGTCGCGTTGCCGCATCTCCGGGCCTGCGGCGGCGCCCGTGTCGGCGCGCCACACTTGCGCCCTCCGGTCGAGCCCGGCTGTCGCGACCAGCGACCCATCCGGCGAGAATACGATTTTCGACGAAGCGATGTTGTGGTTGAGCGGCGCGCCGACCGGTTGGGAATTGTCGAGCCGCCAGACCTGGCCGTCCAACTCCCAGCCCGAAGTTGCAAAGCGGGTCGCGTCGGGCGAGAACGCCACCGAGAACACTGAATTGTCGAGATCGAGCAACTGGCGTTTCATTTCACCGGTGCGCGCATCCCACAGGATCACTGCGCCGGAATCGTCGCCCGTCATCAACTCCGCGCCATCGGGCGAGAAGGCCACCGCCAAAGCCGGCGCCGGGGGCGTGATCGGCGCGAACGCCAGTTCGCCGGTCGCGACATCCCACATGCGCACATTGTCCAGCCCTGCGGTCGCGACGTGGCGGCCGTCCGGCGCGAACGCCATGTCGTAGATCGGCCCCTCGTGCTGCATACGCAGCTCGATTTCACGGTGACTGGCTATGTCCCACAGCTTCAACGCGCCGTCGTCGCCGCCAGAGGCGAGCGTCGCGCCGTCGGGCGAGAAGGCGAGCACGACGACATAATCGCTGCCATGGCGAAAGCTTACCGGTGCGGCGATGTCGGCGCCGATGTCCCACACGCGCGCGGTCGCGTCGAGCGCCGCCGTCAACAGCGATGCCCCATCGGCGGCGAACGCCGCGGTCATGATCGCGCCTTCGTGCCGCAACGGACGTCCGGCGCGCCGCCACTCTGCGCCGTTGCGCGCCCAGAGTGTCGCTTCGCCGCCTGCGCTGCCGGCGCCGAAACTCATGGCGATCAGGTGCTGTCCATCAGGCGAGAAAACGACGCCCGAGCCGCGTCCAGGAAGCCGCAGCGGCGCTGCGGCGGGCGCTGAGGTCTCGACGGACCAGAACCGCACCACACCATCCTCGCCGGCCGTCGCCAGCGTCTGTCCATCAGGCGCAAACGCCAACGCCACGATCGGCCCGCCATGCTCGAACGTCGCGCCGCGCTGCCGCCCGGAGCTCACGTCCCAGAAACGTCCGCGGCCGAGTTCGTTCACGGTCGCCAGGACCGTTGCATCCTCGGAAAAAGCAAGGAACGCCGCCATCTCACCCGGCGTCGCGAATGCCATGTCGCGCGCGCCGCACATCACGCGCGTCGGTCCGTTGCGTCCGCCGAACGCAAAACAGCCGCCGTCGGCCGACACTGCGAGGCTCATGAATTCGCCGCCAACGGCCTGCGCTGCGAAACTGTTGCCCGCGCGCCGCCAGATGCGGGCGTGGCCGTTCAAGGTTTGGGTGGCGAGCCCGTCGCCCGTCGCGTTGAGCGCCACCCGCACCACTTCCGATTCATGCTGCAATGGCGCGCCTGCCGACACACCCGTATGCGCGTCCCAGAGACGCGCCATGCGATCGTCGCCGCCGCTGGCGAGCAGGCGGCCGTCGCCGGAGAACGACACGCTATAGACGTTGCCGTCGCCGTGCCGCAGCGGCGCGCCCACCGCTTCGCCGGTGCGCGCATTCCACAACCTCGCCGCGCCGTCGACGCCGGCGGTCGCGAACACGCTGCCGTCGGGCGTTAGCGCCGCGTTGATGATGGGACCTTCCACATGGGCTTCGGCGACCAGGCGCGACTCGCGCGACGCGCGCGCCAGCGCCGGTTCGGCTTCATTCAGTGCTGTCCGCCGCGGCGTTTGCAGCGCCTCGCGCGCCGCGAGCAGCGCAAGTCGTACTGCGCGCCCGTCTTCGCCGGCGTCCGCCGACTGATGCGCTGCATTGGAGAGGAGGCGCGATACCTGGTCCTTGGTGCGCCAGTTCAGATCCAGCGCGCTCCAGGCGCCGGCCAGCAGCAACAGGAACACGACGCTCAACGCAATCGCAACCACACGCTGACCGCGCCGGATGCGCATGAGCTGGGCGCGTTCTTTCTCCCGCGCCGCTTGTTCGGCGGCGACGCTCGCATCGACAAACGCCAGCAACGCATTCGGCAGCGATGGCGCGCCTTCGGCGCGCCGGCTCATCCAGCCTTGCACCGCGGTGATTTCTTCCCCGCGCAGCACCTGGCTGTCAGGACGATCCGATTTGTCCCAGCGCGCCGCCAATTGCACTACGCGCGTATGCTCGCGCACCCAATCGATGTCGGTGACGAGCGCCTCGCGCAACTTCGCGAAGGCGGCGTCGCGCGGCGCCTCGGGTCCGCAATCGATCCAATTGAGCCGCGCCAGCTCGGCCGGCAGCGCGCTGTCACCGGGCGGGCGCAGCAGCAGTGGCGCCAAGCGTTTGCCGAGCGCCTTGGTGCGCTCCACTTCCCAGGCGCAAACTTCGGAAGCGACGGCGTCCGGCGAGATCACGAAAACGACCGCGTCGGCCGAGAGGATGAGCCCATCAAGGCGCGCGCGCCAATCCTCCGAGGGCGCGATGTCGCTGCGGTCGATCAAGACGTCGAATCCCGCCGCATCGAGGGCGCCGGCGAGCTCGTCGGCGAAAGCCTGATCCTTGCGCGAATAGGAGATGAACACCGCGCTGCGCGCGGCGCCATCGCCTGGCTCGGCTGCATCAGCCATGGCTCCCCCCAAGTCCAGGCCGACCTTAACCCTTGCGGCGTCAGCCGCGAAGGGCGCACACCAACAAAACACCCGCTCGCCGCCACGGAGCCGCCGCGGATGCGCGTGAGGCTCTGCCGCGCTAGGGTCGTCGCGGAGATTGTCGATGCATCGCCGGTCAGTCCTTCTCTCTGCAACTGCGCTCGCCCTCGGCGCCTGCGCCGCGCCTGCGCCAGCGCCGCAACCGGAGTCCCCCATGACGCCGCCAGCGGTCGGTCCCGCCGACAGCGATTTCGGCATTGCGCTGTACCGCGCCGTCGCCACTGAGCCCGGCAACCAGTTCGTTTCGCCTTATAGCGTCGCCAGCGCGTTTGCGCTGGTCTATCCGGGCGCAGGCGGCGCGACCGGCGCCGAGATCGCGCGTGTGTTCGGCTTCGATGCTTCGTCAGAGACGCAATCGCAACGGACACGGGCGCTCGCGGACGCGCTGACCGCCGAGACCGGCGGCAGCCAGTTCACCGTCGCCAACGCGGCCTGGGTCGAACGCACCATGTCGCTCAGACCTGACTACGCGCGCACGATCCGCGACGTGCTCGCGGGCACGATCGAGCCGGTCGATTTCATCCGCAATCAGACCGCCGCACTGCGCACCATCAATGCCTGGGCCGCGCGCGAGACGCAGAACCGGATTCCGGAGATTCTCACACAGCAGGATCCAAGCCGCCGGCTGGTGCTGACGAACGCCGTCTACTTCAAAGGCAAGTGGAGCGATCCGTTCTCCGCCAACGCCACACGCGACGGCGATTTCTTCACCGGCGCCAGCACGCGCGTGGATGCGCGCCTCATGCGCCAATTGACCCATGCCCGCTACATTGAGGAAGAAGCCTTCCAGGCCGCGGACTTCGATTATGACGACGGCGCCTTCGCCCTCGCGGTCTTCCTCCCGCGCGATCGCACCGGGCTAGCGGCGTTCGAGCGCGACCTCAACGGCGATCGGCTCAACGAATACATGGATCGTCTCCGGGACGCTGAGCGCCCGCGCCTCGATCTGACGCTGCCGAAAGTCGAAATGCGCGCCGATTACAGCTTGGCGCCGCAGCTTCAGGCGATGGGCCTGCGCATCGCATTCACCGATGCAGCCGATTTTTCAGCCATCACCGCCGACGAGGCGCTGGCGATCACCGATGTCATTCACAAGACGTTCCTCGCCATCGACGAGGAGGGCACCGAAGCCGCCGCCGTCACCGCTATCGATATGCGCGCCACCAGCGCCATGCCCGGCCCGCCGCCGCCGCCGCCGATCGAGTTCAAAGCCGATCACCCGTTCTTCATCGTGCTCCACCACAAGCCCACGCGCGCGCGGCTGTTCCTGGGGCGGATCGCGACGGTTGGACGTTAAACTCTGAGAACCCGCCGGCTTCCAGTCGGCGCTTCACACCTCAGAATGCCAGCTGGAAGCCGGCGATCCTCAGTGCTTTTTCCTGCGCCCGCCGGTCCACACCACGCCCGGAAATCCGCGCAGCGGGCCGAGCTTTTCGCCGAGATAGGTCCATTCCTGCAGCTCATCGATCGCGATGTGGTAGCGCGGCTCGCGGCCGACGCCGCTGGTGAAGAGGGCGCGCGGCACGTTCACGTTCTGCGCGTTGCGCTGGAAGGTCACCGGCGAGCCGCAAGTCGAACAGAAGCTCCTGATGCCGCCGCGCTCCTTGTCATCGTAGCGGGTGAGGTTGTCTTCGCCCTTTAGAAAGCGAAAGCGGCTGGCCCACGTGCCGACATAAGTCGCATACGCGGCGCCGTGCGCGCGGCGGGTGGCGGACGAGTGGTCGTGCCAAGCCCAGCGCGCCGGCACGCCGATCTCGATCACGACGGCGCCGCACAAGCATTTCCCCTCGGCGCGCGCAGGCGCGGCGGTGCGGAGTTTGTCAGTCTTCGCTTTTGCCATGCCTGCGTCTTAGCAGAGGCCGCCGACCTGGCGCGCGCACAAACAAAAGTCGGTGAATTCATGGCGCCCAGTGCCACATGACTGCTTTGCAACTTCACGCAGCGTCATTGCTCTGGTCTCAATAGCATCGCGAACGGGACGAATCTGGGCGGGAGCAAATGCGCACGATGCGTGCGGTACCCCTTGTTCGCGCGTGGCTCTACGGCTTCCGCGGCTTCGTTGTGATGACAGCTTCGCTGGCCATCGCCTTTTCCGTCGCCATCACCGGCCCTCCGACCAATACCGAACTCGACATCGTCACTGAGGCGGTCGCCACCCGCGCCGCGGCGTTCGGCGAAGAGATCGAAGCCGCAGCAATTCAGGTATGCCCCAGCCTGCCGAACGAGGTGCAAATGTTGTGCGGTGCAGCGCCTGCGCCCGCGCCGGCGGAAGAGACGCCGCCGGCGCCGCCGAAGCCGCCGCCTCCGGTAGAACTCACGGCGAATGAAGACGCGGTGACGCCGCCGCCGGCAAACGTCGACGCCGACCTGCTGGGGGCGCCGCCACGCGTGGAGCGTGCGCAGCCCCCGCGCCGCGCAGCCACGCAGCGCACAAGCGCGCAGCGCCCTGTCGCGCACCGCGATGCGACGCCGCCTCGTCGCGCCACGACGCCGCGGCGCGTCACGCCTGCGCGGGCCGCGCCCCAGCGCACCGCATCCGATCGGCCCGCGGCTGAGCGCATCCGGGCAGCCCGGCAGGCAGCCCAAGGCGACCTCACGCGAGGGCTCAGCCGTCGCGCTGAAATTCCGTCCCCCGCGCCACCAGCGGAGACACTAAGCCGCGGCGACGACAGCGCGCAGGTCTTGTCGGACATGGATCGCGCGATGGATGCATACGCAGAATTCGAGGCGGCCGAGGCGGCCGAGTATCGGCGCGAGCAAGCCGAGCGTCGCGAAGAGCGCCGACGCCGTTGGCGCGAACGTCGCCGTGCCGAATACGAGCGCGCGTATGGGACCCCGTACTCAGCGGGCGACCACGAAGAGGCGCCTTATCGCGAGCCGGAGCGTTACCCGGACGACGGCTGGTGACGCCTTGAAGAGGGCGCCTGTCCCGACTAAGCCCAGCCCCCGGGGACAAGGACACACGCATGCGGGTACTGGCGATTGCTCTGGTTGCGCTGATCGGCGCTTGCGCGACTGGGGAGAGTGAGCCCGAAGCGGTCGCGGGCGGTTCGTCATTTCCCGTCCAACGCGGTACAGCGTTGGCCCCGCCGGCGCCCAGCGGCGCGACCTCGCCGCCCGAAGGCGCCGCACCAGGGGGCATCGATTTCGGCCAATGGCGCCAGGCCGATCCCGGCGCCTACGCGCCCGCTTTTCAGACCCAGATCCGCGCCCGCCATGCCGGCCAGGAGGCGTCCGCCATCCGCGCCGATCTCGAACGAAACGGGTTTCGTTGCGAGGATGGGCGCCGGCTCGACTGCCGCATCGAAATCATGGAGCGCCAATGCGCCTTTGACTGGTATGTTGTGCTGGAACGCGGCGCACGCGAACCCGTGGCAGGGTTCGATCGCATGTGCCTCGGCGCCAACAGGTGAAAGAGATGAAGCACGCTCGCTCTATTGCTGTCGTTTTCGCGCTGCTCTTGGGCGCCTGCGAAACATTGCCGACGAGCGCCGCTCCGTCACCCAGCAGCCCCGCCACCATCCCGTCGACGCCGCTGAACCTCGGCGACTGGCGCAATGCGCCGGAAGCGGCCACGCTCGAAGCTTTCCAGCAGACCGTCGCCGCGCGCTATGGCGCGGGACTCGAGGTTGCGGCGGCGTCGAACGATCTACGCCGCAACGAATTCACCTGCGGCGCAGCGCCGCCGCGCGCCGAAGGCAATCGCGGTGATCCTCCCGCGCAGGTTTGCCGCAAGACGACCACCGCGAACGGCTGCACGCACACTTGGCAGGTGCATTTGTTCGATGCCGGCGACGGCGCGCTCGCGCGCACGCGCGGTCTTTACGATCGCCGCTGTGGCGGCGACGGTTTATTGGGAGGGCCCGGCTGATTGCGTCCCACTGCGCGGCATCGCCAGGAAAAGGTCGATGTCGTCGGGCTCGAGCGTCAGCATCGGCTCAAGCGAATAATTGATGATCAGATATTTGCCGCGGAGGCGCTCGAGCGCTGCGCGCCCTGTCATCACTCGCCGCGGCGCAGCGGGGCCCATCACCGCGCTGGCGCGCGCCACCGACGTAAAGATGAATGTCGTGCTCTGGTTGTTCGGCAATGGACGTTCAAACGGCGGCGCATCGGGCGCGGAATTGGCGAGCGCCAGCACAATGTTCGATTCCAACAGCTGGCGGCGGAATGCCGTGCGCATGCTTTCGTCACTGAACGCAGCAAGGAAAGTGCGCTCAAGATCCGTCTCCGGGACAATCGGATTCTCCAGCGCTTGAGGGCGCCGCGCGGTGTTGCCGCCCTGCGGATTGGGCGTCTGCGCCAGCGCAACACCCGGCGCTGTTGCCGCCAGAAGGCCGATAATGAGGCTGCGTCTGCGCATGCGCGCGTCTCCCAAGCGCCGATAATGCCGGTTGCTTGCCCCCGAAGGAAGGCCACATAAGGGCGGAGATGGACGACCTCTACCACCCGCGCATCTTGGAATTGGCTGCCGACATGCCTCATGTCGGGCGCCTCGACGCGCCCGACGGCGCCGCCACCAAGGTGAGCCGTGTCTGCGGCTCCGTCGTCACTGTCGAATTGATGCTGAAAGACGGCGTTGTCAGCGACATTGCTGTGCACCCGAAAGCCTGCGCGCTGGGGCAAGCGGCCACAGGCGTGCTGGCAATGCACGCAATTGGTGCGACGCCACAGGAAATCCGCGACGCTCGTGACGCCCTGCGCGTCATGCTCAAGGAAAGAGGCGCGCCGCCCGCGGGCCGTTTCTGGGAACTCCGCCACCTCGAAGGCGTGCGCGATTATCCCGCACGGCACGCCTCAACCATGCTTGCGTTCGACGCTGCGGTCGATGCGTTGGATCAGGCGCAGCAGCGCCGCGCCTGATCAGCCGTTCATGGCAGCGGCCGGCGGCGGAACATGCCGACGATGGCCAGCAGCACAATTGCGCCGACAGCCGAAACGATGAGGCTGCCCCAGAAACCGGCGAACGCGATGCCGAGCGCACTCGCTAGGAAGGCGCCCAGAAACGCGCCGACAATGCCGACGAGCAGGTTGGTGAGCAGGCCGTGGCGGCGGCCCATGACTTGTTCGGCAATCCAACCGGCGAGAACGCCGATGATGATTGCGGCCAGAATTGAGACTTCGTTCATGCGTTTGGCTCCGTGTCCCCTTGAGCCATGCAACGGCGTGCGCCGCGCGCCTGTTCCTTAGCGGAGGCGCAGCAACATCGCTTTCGCGCGCGTCAGGATCAGTTCCCGTTCGGCGACCACCCAGTAGATCAAGCCGCCGATACCACCCGCGGCCGACAGGCCTGCGATCGTCAACCAGTCCATCTGAAGTTCTCCCGCACCCGCAGCAAGGTGCTCTCATATCGCGGCGCACCGCGCGCGTCAGCGTCGGGCGCACACTTGTTGCAGCGCGCAAGCGGTGGAATGATGCCGTCACCGCCATCGGGAGCGCATCAATGAGTGCAACGCCGCCGCTCAAACACGCTGACGCAAGAGCGCTGCGCAAGGCTGCGCTCAAATTCCCGGAGACCGTCGAGGATTTTCCTTGGGACCACCACGCCTTCAAGACGCCGAACAAGAAGGCGTTCCTGTTTCTGACCGGAAGCGAAGGCGGCGGTTTCAATTGTTCGATGAAGCTGCCCTATCGCCAACAAGAAGCGCTCGAGATCAAGGGCGCCGAACCGACGGGCTACGGCATGGGAAAGTCAGGCTGGGTCACCTTTACGTTCGGTCCGAAAGCCAAGCCGCCGATGGCCAAATTGACCGACTATCTCGATGAGAGCTGGCGCGCCGTGGCGCCCAAGAAACTCTCCGCCGGTTATGCCCCGCCCGCCGCGCCGAAGCGGCGCAAAGCCTCCTGAGCGGCTATCCCGGACCGTGGATTGCGGCTAGGGTCCCCCGCCTTGGGAGCTTTGGGAGGACGCCGTCATGAAGTGGGTTTTGTTGCTGTTGGTCATTGCCGGCGTCGCCGGTTACTTCACACGGCCTGACGAAGCGAAGATGCGTGAGAGCGCCGAAGTGGTTCTCCAGGATCCCCAGAACATCAGCCAAGGCTTCGAGAGCCTTGGAGCAGCCATCGCCGGCGAGCGCGCGTACAGCAATTACTATGTCGCGGCGAAATACACGGTCACGCTCGATAATCACCCGATCGTGTCGTGCTGGGGCGCGTTCACGCAGGTGCAATGCTCCCGCCAAGAGCCGCAGTCCTGAAATGCGCATGTTGCTGCTCCTGCTGCTCGTGGGGGCCGGCGCATATTTCACTGTTCCGACGCGCGCCGCTCACGAAGAAGCGGCGCGCGTCTATCTTGAAGGGATGGCGCAAGCGCCGCCCGGGGCCCAACAGCAGGGCTTTTCGCTCGACAGCGTGGTCGATTACGTCACCGGCATGTTGGCCGGGCAGGGGCGCTACGAGAATTTCTTTGTCATGTCGAAATACACGGTCGACATGCCGGGCGCGTCCTATCTCGAATGCTACGGCGCGTTCACGATCGTGCGTTGCTCCGACGCTTCCGCGCGCGCTGCCCCCTGATTTCTTGCCTCGAGTTTCCGTACGTGCTCGATGCGCCGCTCTTCGGCTCCCGCGGCGGCGGCGTCGACCAAAGCCCGGAAGAGGCGCCGAAAGGGCGCACGATAGATCATCAGTTCGGGGTGGAATTGCACACCCAGCCAGAAGGCTTGCGACTGATCTTCGATCGCCTGGATCACACCGTTGGGTTCGCGCGCGCTGACAGTGAAACCGGCGCCCAGCCGGTCAATGGCCTGCAGATGGATCGCGTTGACCTTCATCTGTCGCGGGCATTGCGTGAGTTCGGCCAGCTTCGACTTGGCGCGAATGCGGATCGGATAGCGCTCGAAGAAGCGCACCACGATGTTCGCGTGTCGCTGCGTCCTGAATTCGGAGAGGTCCATGTGCAGCGTGCCGCCGGCGAGCACGTTCAGCATTTGAGCGCCGCGGCAAACGCCGAGCACCGGCAGATCGTGGCGCCGCGCTGCAAGCGCCCATGATGCTTCCATATCGCCGCGCGCCAGGTCGTAGCGGTACCCCTGTTTCGGCTGACCCTGATAGCGCTTCGGATAGACGTCGGCGCCGCCACCGAAAATGAGGCCGTCGATCGAGCGCGGGTCGCGCGGCGCCCGCGCCGTGACCTTCACCGGATCGCCGCCAGCGATCCACACCGCGAGCTTCATCGCCCAATAGGCCAACGTGTCGCCCTGTTCCGGTTTGGTGATGCCGATGACTGGGCGTGCGCGCGTTGGCGGCGGTTCCGGCTCAGCGGTGCTGAATTCGTTGGGCTTATAGGTCACCTCGGGCGGCAACTTGCCGTGGCGCACGAGTGAAGAGAGCACGAACAGAATGCCGAGACCAACCATCGGGTCTCTCGCCTCGCTCAGCTCGCTCGGCGCGTCTTTGAGTGCGCGAAGCGCATCGCGCAATTCCAGTGTCGCCGTCTTGAGCGAGAACGTCTCTTTCACCGCCTTGCCGGCGTTCTCGAGTGCAGCCAGGACTTCGCCTGACTTGATGCTGCTCTTGGCTTCGCGCCAAGCCTCCGACGCCGCGTTGAAATGGGGGTCGGAGGCCGCGATGTCTTCTATTGCGGCAAGTAGCCACGCGCCCGAGGTCTTGGTGGTCGCGCCGACATCGGCCTCATCCTCAACGCCAACATCTTCACCGATGGTCTGCCGGTAGAGCAGCCACGGAAAGTCGACGCCGGATTCGACCGAATGAAAAATGCCGGCCCAGAAGCGCGCGTTGACCTCAATAAGCTTCGGGGCGTCCTTCCGCTTCCCGCTCCAGCGGAAATCCAATTGCGCAACGCCATCCCAGTTGGTCGCGGCGATCAGCTTCTCGGCTTCGGCGCGGAAAGGCTCGGCGTCCACCGTTTCGCGTACTGCGCCCGCGCCGGCTTCGCGCGGAAACGTCGTCAGATTGCGATACGCCATGATCGCCTTGAGTTCGCCCGCGTGCGCCAGCACAGCGACGCAAAAATCCTCGCCATCGATGCATTCTTGGATCAGGGGCGGTGAATCGAAGCCCAACTCGGCCGCATGCGTCTCCATCTCCGCTATTGAGCTGACGCAGCAAACGCCGCGACCGCCGGCGCCGTCGGCGGGCTTGACGATGACTGGAAAATCGAGCTTGGGCGCAATCTCGTGAAGTGCGTCGAAGGACGCAGGAATCCAGGTTTCCGGAATGTCGAGCCCGTGCTCGCGCGCGAGCACGGCGAGCCGATCTTTCGGCGTCACCAATTCGATGCTGGCGATGTCGGGCGCGGCGAGCTTGATCGCCGGCTCAAAGCGCTTGCGATTCTTCGCGATCAAGTCGATCTCGCGAAACACCGGCATCAGCACATAAGGACGGTCGTCGCCGGGCGCATACTCGAGCACGGCCGCTTCCAAATCTTGCAGGAATTGCTCGGGCTCGCTGTCCCAGGGCGCGACCGTGAATGTTTCCTGCACATGGCGGGAAAACGAGCAGACCGTCATGCCCACGTCGTCGCACGCAATCACCTCAACCCCGCGCTCGGCCAGCGAGCGCGCAATCACCAGCGCCATCAGGCTGCGGCCATAGGTAAGGATTACCCGGCCCGGGATTCGGGGCGCGATCATGCGCCGCGTCAATCCGCAACCGGCGGTCCCGGTTCCGACGCTCGGAACAGGTGTGCAAATCAGGCGAACGATGTTATCTAGACGCCCATGGACCGCCGCTTCGTCACCACGACAACTACGTATTGAAGCCGGCGGCGCGAGATCGGGCGCGCCGCAGCGGCGGCGCTTGGGCCCGGTCCTGAACCACAAAATCGCTGTAAGTTAGTCATGTCGCCGAGCCTGCCTGCGCTGGGCCTCTTGGGCCTGATTCAAGTCTATAAGTGGACGCTCTCGCCGCTCATGGGCCAGGGCTGCCGCTACAAGCCGACCTGCTCGGCTTACGCGGCCGACGCGATCCGTATGCATGGGGCGTGGGCCGGAAGCTGGATGGCGGGTGCGCGTCTGTGCCGGTGCGCGCCGTGGGGCGGCCACGGCTGGGACCCGGCGCCGCGGGAGGTCAAGAAGAACTCCTGGTGGCGGCCATGGCGCTACGGCGATTGGGCCGGCGGGTATCGCGCCCCGCCAAGCGACAACGAATCCGATAAGAGCAAGTCATGAGCATCTCTCTCAAATTTCCCGACGGCGCCGAGCGCAGCTTCGACGACGGCGTGACGCCGCTCGCTGTCGCCGAGGGCATTTCCAAATCGCTGGCGAAGAAAGTCGTCGCTGCCAAGATCGACGGCGCCTGGTGGGATTTGACGCGTCCGCTCGAGAGCGGCGGCAAGTTCGAACTGGTAATGCGCGACAGCGCCGATGGCCTCGAAGTGCTGCGCCACGATGCAGCGCACGTGCTCGCGCAAGCGGTGCAGGATCTATTTCCCGGCACGCAGGTCACCATCGGCCCGACGGTCGAGGACGGTTTCTATTACGACTTCGCGCGCGACGAGCCCTTCTCGACGGACGACTTCGAGAAGATCGAGAAACGCATGCGCGAGATCGTCGACGCCAATCTGCCGATCCAGCGCGAAGTGTGGAATCGCGAGGAAGCGATCGCGCACTTCAATTCGATCGGCGAGACGTTCAAGGCCCAGATCATCGACGACATCATTCCGGCCGGTGAGCCGATCACGGTTTACCGACAAGGCAATGAGTGGAAGGATCTTTGCCGCGGGCCGCACCTGCCCTCGACTGGCCGCCTGGGCAAGGCCTTCAAGCTGATGAAGCTCGCTGGCGCCTATTGGCGCGGCGATCAGAACAATCAGCAGCTGCAGCGCATCTACGGAACGGCCTGGGCCGATGACAAGCAGCTCGAGGATTACCTCCATCGACTCGAAGAGGCCGAGAAGCGCGATCACCGCAGACTCGGCCGCCAGATGGACCTCTTCCACATGCAGGAAGAGGGGCGCGGCATGGTGTTCTGGCACGAAAAGGGCCTGACGCTTTGGCGCACGATCGAGGCTTACATGCGCCGCCGTTTGGAAAAGGCCGGCTACGTCGAAGTGCGCACGCCGCAAGTGCTCGACCGCGTGTTCTGGGAAAGGAGCGGCCATTGGGAGAACTACCGGCCGAACATGTTCGTCTGTGAAACGGTGGAGGGCGAAGAGCTGGCGTTGAAGCCGATGAATTGCCCAGGTCACGTGCAAATCTTCAAGTTCGGCCAGAAGAGTTACCGCGACTTGCCGCTGCGCATGGCGGAATTCGGCGCTTGTCACCGCTACGAGCCGTCAGGCTCACTGCACGGGCTGATGCGCGTGCGCGCATTCACTCAGGACGACGCGCACATCTTCTGCCGCGAAGACCAGATCGAGGAAGAAGTCGCATCGTTCGTGAAGTTGGCGAATTCCATCCACGCCGACTTCGATTTGCAGTCGGATCACATCACGCTCGGCACGCGCCCGACGCCGCGCGCCGGCGCCGACGAGTTTTGGGACAAGACGGAAACGCAATTGCTCAACGCGGCGCGGAAGGCCGGCGTCGAGCCGGTGCTGGCCGAAGGCGACGGCGCGTTCTATGCGCCCAAGCTCGACTTTCAACTCAAAGACGCCATCGGCCGCATCTGGACCTGCGGCACGATTCAGAACGATTACGTGCTGCCGGATCGCCTCGGCGCGGAATTCGTCGCCGAGGACGGCGCCAAGCACAAGCCGGTGATGTTGCACCGCGCCATTCTGGGCTCGCTGGAACGCTTCATCGGCGTATTGATCGAAAACTATGCCGGCGCATTCCCGATGTGGCTGGCACCTGTACAGGTGGTCGTGGCTACGATCACGCAAGACGCAGACAGGTACGCGAAGGAAGTCGTCGACACGCTCCGCAGGGCAGGGTTGCGCGTTGACCTCGATCTCCGGAACGAGAAGGTTGGCTACAAAATCCGCGAACACTCGTTGCAGAAGGTTCCGGTGATCGCGGTTGTCGGCAAGAAAGAGGCGGAGAACGCAACGGTGGCGCTCCGGCGTTTCGGCAGCGAGGCGCAAACCGTGCTGCCGCTGACGCAGGCCGCCGCTGATTTGAGCGCCGAAGCGACGCCGCCGGACCTACGCGATTAGGGGGCGCGCGAGGCGGCGGGCCCGTACGCCGCTTCGCGCATCGTGTCCGAGAGCATTTGATACGCCGCGCTCCACGCGGCGCGGATTTCCGGCGTGAAGTCCGCGCTCAGTTCGTGACGCAGCGTGCGCAGAAGCGCGATGCTGGCAGTGGTGTAGTGGTGGGGCTCGACGCCGTAGGTGACGTGGCGAAGGGCCAGCGCCTGCACCTCCGGCAAAATCGTCTCCGGTGCGTCGAGAGCCTCGACGACGCGGCCGAGCATCTCCATGAGCTTGCGCCCGAGGGCGACCATGTCGCCCTTGAACAGCGGCCTGAGCGTGGGATCGATCGCGAACAGTTCGGCGTAGAACGTTGCTGCGACGTGCGGCGCGATTTTTTCCGCACGTGCGAAGGATTGCCGGACGAGGTCGATTTGGCGCTGGTCCATTCCGCGCCGGATTGTCAGGATTCGTTGCGCTCCGCCCGCACTCTTGCAGTGTTGCCCACCTGAATGGTGGTATGCGGTACTGGGATCAGCTTTGGATTGCGGCGCCCGCCAGCCTTTACGCCGAGCGCGCTCCAATTCAGGATAAGAACTGAGGGCTCCTGGGGGCGGAGACAGCGGTGGATAAGTTCCCATCACGCGCACGGTCGGCCGCCGCCGCTTTGGCGCCGCGGGTTACCGCTGTCGTGGTCGCCAGCAACATATGCGCGAGCGCGTCAGGACAGACCCCGCTCGACCTTTGTCTGCGCAGCGCGTTGTCGGAGGATTGGATCGACGATCTCGTCATCGTCGATCACGACAATCCAGAGCAGATATCCTCCACGCTGCGTGCGTTCGGCGCCGACCGGCGCGATGTGAGAGTCGTGCCTGTCGATCCGAGCTTCAGTCTCGCCGCTGCCGCAAATCTGGGCGCGCGTGATGCGCTCGGGCGATGGTTGCTTTTTCTGGACGCCGACGTCGTGCTGCAACGCGGATCGGTCGCGCGCATGGCGGCCGCGGCTGGCGGCGCCAAGGGGCCATGGATCGTCGGGGGACGCTTGCTCGATCTCGAAGGGCGCGATCGCCGCACAGCCCGCGCCGGATCGCTCAACACGTTCTCGACGATTGCGGTGGCGGTTGATTGGCCGAACCATCCAGTGCGCAAACGGCTTGCCGACGATGCGACCGCGACGAAGGTCAGCGCGGTTTCCGGCGCCTTCATGCTGATCCCCCGCAACGACTTCAATGCACTCAACGGTTTCGATCCGAATTTCGACACCGATTACGCCGATCTCGATCTTTGCCGGCGCGCTGCGGTCGCCGGCGGCAGCGTGTTGCTCCAGCACGATGCTGCTTGCGTTCAGTTTCAGTTCGCGAAGAACCGTGCGCGCAGGCGCGCGCAGGGCTTGGCGCTGTTCGCTTCGAAGAGTGCAAGAACGCCGATCGAGAGGGCGTTCGCTTCGATCGCCGAGCCGGCCTTCGCGTTCTTGCTGGCGCTCAAGGACGTGGTGGTTGGGACGCCGAAGCTTCGCCGCTGACGCTTTCGCCGACGCGCCCGACATAAAGCGCCATGCGTTCGCCGCGTCCCAGGGCCATGCCCCGTACCGGCGGTTCGGCCTCCGCGAAGGCGAGGCCGCGCGTCTCCAGGGTGCGCTGCACCTCCTCCAGCGCGCGTCCTTCCACGATCATCCCGTCGCCTGCCTCTGCGTTTGCGCCGGCGACTTCGCTTGACGCTAGGCGCACTGATGTGCGTGTGAGGAAGATGATGCTCGGCTGTTCGTAACCGACCACCCAGAACGGCTCGTCGTCGCGCGCCTGGACGCGCGTGCGCGTCATCGCGGCGACCGCTTCGCTGCTCACGAACAATGTGCGTGCTTCCGGCAACAATCGCTCCCGCAGGCTAAACGAGAAGATGAGCGAGCACGCGACGAGCGCGCCTGCACGGGCCGCAGGATGGCGAACGAAAATGAGGCAAGCCGTGGCCCCACCCAACGTCAACGCGCCGACCAGCGCCGTCGCGATGGCGCGGCGCAGGCCCGCGTCAGCAAGTGCGCCCGGCATGAACACCGACACCATCGCCATGATGGCGACGATGATGGCGCCCGAGACCGCGAAGATCACGACGCCCGCCGGATGGGCCGTGCGCCAGCGCGCCCGCGCCGCCAGCAACAAACCAACCCCACAGAGCAGTGCGATCGCCGGATAGACTGGCAGCGTGTAGTGGATAAGTTTCGCCGGCATCAGTTCGAAGAAAGCGAACGTCGGGGCAGCCCAGGCGATGAGAAAGCGATAGGGCGCTTGCGCATCATTGCTGGGCGGCGTTTGAATCGCTCCCAAACCGATGCGCAGCGCCGCCGGCAGCGCGTAGGTCGCAGGGAAAATCAGCACCGGCAGCAGCAGCGTGTGATAGCCCGGCATGCCGCCGTGCGCGCGATCACCCCCAACGAGCTTCGGCCAGATCTCATGAGCCAAGAAGTCGGCGAAGAAGCGCCCGTCGGTAGCTGCGCCGATCGCCAACATCCAAGGCAGTACGATCAACACTGCAAGGGCGGGCCCCGTCCAGAACGCGAGCGGTCGCATCCATGCTATACGCCGCTCCCACAGCGCCAGCGTGGCCAGCGTCAGCATAGCCACCAGCGGCGTCGCCGGGCCTTTGATCAGAATCCCGCACGCGAGCGCCGCCCAGAACACGATCGCGACTACGCGTGGCCGCCTTGCTCCGACACGCAAGTGAGCCAGCGCCGCAAGCGCGAGCGTGGTGAAGCCCGTCATCGCTGCATCAGTTGTGGCGAGCATGCCTTCGACGCCGGCCAGCAGACCGACGGCGAAAAGCGCCGCACCGATGAATCCCGCCCGCGCGCCGACCAGCACCGTGCCTGCCCATAATGTCGCAAGACTAGCGAGCATGAGACCAAGCGCGGAAGGCAGCCGGTAGGGCCAGATGGCGTTGAGCTTGTCGGGCGAGAGCATGTTCACGGACGCGGCTTGCAGCCAATGAATGCCGGCTGGCTTGCGATTGCGCTCGGCGTCCTGGAGGCGGATGCGGACATAATCGTCCGTCTCGATCATCTGTCGCGTCGCCTGTGCGAAGCGGGCCTCGTCGATGTCCGTCACCGGGACCCCGCTGGCCCCCATCAAGGCGGAGGCGAGCGCCAAGAGCGCGATCAGCACGTAGCCGCGCCACCTGTGCGCGAACTGGTCGAACAGACCCGGAGGGGCAGTAGCCGCCATTGTGTCGCCCTAGTCTGGCGCGCGGCCAAGGCGGTTTGCAGCCCTGCGGGGTGCGCCCACTCGCCTCATCCGGGGGAAGCAGCTAAGAGACCCCGCTTTCACGCCCAGGAACCTCCGGTTGGCCGAAAACATCGAATTCAGCGTCGTTGTCCCCGTCATGAACGAAGAGGGCAATGCGGCCGGCTTGGCGCGCGAAATTGCGGCCGTGCTCGAGGGACGCTCCTATGAGATGATCTTCGTCGACGACGCCAGCCGCGACGACACGCGCGCAGAGCTCGCGGCGTTGAAGACGGAACTGCCGACATTACGATTGTTGGGACACCGCACTAATTCCGGCCAAAGCCGCGCCGTGCGCAGCGGTGTGATTGCGGCCCGCGCACCGGTGATCGGTACGCTCGACGGCGATGGTCAGAACGATCCGGCCGACTTGCCCAAACTGCTGGCGAAACTCACCCGGGCTGAGGCGCCCGCAAACCTGGGCATGGTCGCGGGCATCCGCACCAAGCGCCAGGACGGTTGGAGCAAGCGCGCGGCCTCCCGCATCGCCAACAACATCCGCCGGATCGCCCTCAAGGACGGCGCCACCGATAGCGGCTCAGGCGTCAAGGTCTTCAAACGTGACGCTTTTTTGCGCCTGCCGTACTTCGATCACATGCACCGGTTCATGCCTGCGCTGATGTTGCGCGAAGGCTATGCAGTCGAGTTTTTGGAAGTTAATCATCGACAGCGGAGCGCCGGACGCTCGAAGTACACGAATCTCGGCAGATTGGCCGCGAACATGACGGACCTCTGGGGCGTTATGTGGCTGAGAAGCCGGGCGCGTTTGCCGGGAGGGACAGACGAGCTGTGAGCAGAGGCCCGGTAGGCACGATTGGTTTGGCTGCAGCGGCGAACAGAAATCGCCGGCCTGCGAATACGGGGGGCCCCATGGGCGCTATTTTCAACGTCTTTCCGCTGATCCTGATCCCGGTATTGACCTACAACATCTGGGCGTTCGGAGCGACGGCGGCGAATAATGGCGACGGCGGCGCGGTGCGCGCGCACTTGTCCGATCCATGGGTGCGCATGCCGATGGCGTCGGGCGCCGAATGGATGATCACCTTCGGCGATGTGCTGGTGCTCTTGGCGCTGCTGTTGCTGTTCATCGAGTTGCTGAAATCCACGTCCACCGGCACGGCTGCGATCTTCAATCACGCGCTGTCGATGCTCGTGTTCATCATCTGCCTGGTCGAATTCCTGCTGCACCCGGCGTTCGCCACCAGCGTGTTCTTCGTGATCCTGGTGATGGCGCTGCTGGACGTGCTCGCCGGCGTCGTCGTTACGATCATCTCGGCCCGCCGCGACGTGGAATTCGCGGGCCAACACTGATTGGGGACTAGGTTCTCGAGGCTAGGGACCAGGTATTTTTGTGCGTGCGCGAGCGCGCCTTGGGTCCTGAATCCCTATTCCCTAGAGACACCACATTCCCAACGCCAATGCGATCGTGAAGTCGAGCCAGCGGCCGAATCGGGGGATGATGAACGCGGTCATGGTTCGACGCCTCGCCTTGCAGGTTCGGCGCCGGGCCGTGCTTCGTTCGAGCACAGGATAGTGAATGGCGCTCTTCTTTGATGCCGGCTGGTTCGATCAGCGTCTGGCCGCGCGGGGCATAGACCGTATCGGGCTTGCCGTGGCCGCGGGGGTCGATCGCGCCGAACTGCATCGCATCTTCACCAATGAGCGCGCGCCCACCGGCGACGAGATGGCCGAATTCGCCCGCGTGCTCGAAGCCGACCTCTTGGAGGTCACCATCCGCTGCGGTGTCGCGGTGCGTGAGTCCGCCCCTGACGCCGGCGCAGGCGAGCGCATCGAAAGCATCGAAGCTCGTCTGGACGCGATCGATACTTGGCTGGCCGAATTCGAGGCGTCGAAGAAGAAAGCGATCGGCGAGTAGACCCGGATCAATGCGGGTCTGAGGACCCGCGTTCCGTCTACGCACGCACGTTCAGCATGACGCCCGCGCGCGGGCCACGCCACGCCGTCGTATAACCATGAAACTTCGCATCTTCGGGCTTTGCAATCTGGTTGACGAGCGTCGCTGCAAACATTGGCACTAGCTTCAACCGCTGCGCGCGGCGATCGCTGGCGCGCCGATCCGTCCGGCGTTGTTCGCCGATCTCGACGAAATCGGCGTCAAAGGCAGGCGCGGGGCGGGCGGTGCTCACGGCGCGAGCGCTGCATTTCACGTGCCAAACGAAAATTAACCGCTAGCGTTAGGACCTGCACGGAGGCGCGCATGCGGGATTATGGAAGCTATGACGGGCTCGGCCTCGCGGAGCTGGTGCGCAATCGCGACGTGACGCCTGCCGAATTGCTCGACGCCGCCATCGAACGCATCGAGCGCCATAACCCGAAACTCAACGCCGTCACCTACAAGGCCTATGACGAAGCGCGCGCGACGGCCGCGGCCGCGTTGCCGGACGGGCCGTTCAAGGGTGTGCCGTTCCTGATCAAGGATCTCGGCGTGCGCGTGAAGGGCTGGCCGCGCACGAGCGCCAGCCGCTTCGCCCGGGTCGAGGCCGACGCTGAAGATAGTGAACTGATCTCGCGCTACCGCGCGGCCGGCGTCGTCATGGCCGGCAAGACCAACACGCCGGAATTCGGCATTCCCGGCGTCACCAATTCGGCGCTGCTTGGGCCCTGCCGCAATCCTTGGAATACCGATCACATCTCCGGCGGCTCCTCCGGCGGCGCGGCGTCAGCGGTCGCGGCGGGCATGGTTCCGCTCGCTCATTCGAGCGATGGTCTGGGTTCCATTCGCATTCCTGCTGCGTGCTGCGGACTTGTCGGACTTAAGGTTACGCGCGACCGCAATCCGAATGGTCTGCATGACACCGATCGCGTCATCGGTTTCTCGGTCGATCACGTCGTCACCCGCACGGTGCGCGACAGCGCCGCCATGCTCGACGCCACCAGTGCGCCGCAGCCGGCTTCGCCTTATGCGTCGCCGCACCAGGACGGCCCGTTCCTCGATCAAGTAAACAAGAGTCCCGGCAAGCTCCGCATCGCCTGGTCCACAGAGACACCCGCTGGCGATCCGATCGACCCCGATGTGATGGCGACGATCACGCGCACCGCCGACACGCTTAAGGCGCTCGGCCACGAGGTGCGCGAGGAGGGGCTGGGCATCGATTATCGCGCGCTCTATCGCGCGCAAGGCCTGGTCTCCGCCGCCAACTTCTCGGCCAACATCAAACGCTGGATCGAGATCAAGGGCCGCGAACCTCTCAACGATATCGAAGGCTTGGCGCGCCGCGCCTACGAGGCCGGCAAGAAGATGACTGGCCAGGATGCGATCTGGGGCATGCAGGAGCTGCGACTGCGCACGCGCGAAATCCTGCGCCGCTTCGAGACTTTCGACGTCTACCTCTCGCCGGTCATGTGTACGCCGCCGCCACGCGTCGATTTCCTGGATCCCTTGATGAACGATCTCAAGGAATTCGACCGCCGCCAGCGCATCACCTTCGGCTTCACGCCGCCGTTCAACATGAGCGGCCAGCCCTCGCTCTCGCTGCCGCTCGGCCAATCGCGCGACAACCTGCCCATCGGCATGATGTTCACCGCCCGCTATGGCGATGAAGCGACCCTGCTGCGTGTTGCCGGCCAGCTCGAAAAAGAAATGCCCTGGAAAGATCGCAAGCCGCCGATTTGGGATTGAGTTATGGAGCGCCGGAGGCCGCGCACTACAACGTTAGCCGGTTGCCGCATCCATTCCCTAAGGCTAGCCTCTTGCCGGGGAGGTGGGGTATGCGGTTCGTTCTGATCGCTCTGGCGCTTGCCTTCGCCGCACCCGTGCTCGCGCAGCCTCTGCCGGCCAACATCCGGTCGGCGAACCTAACCCAATCACAGGCCGACGAGCTCAACCGCCGTTTGCGCGCGCTGCAGGGCCGCTTCAATACGCTGGCCGGCGAAACCAACCTGCGCGAAGCCGCGATCCGCAACATCGCGGTCGAAATCTTTGGCGCGCAGCCGGGCCTTGATTTCGATACTTACGCTTCGCTGATCGACAACGGCGCGCGCGAACTGCGCACGCTGCTGACCGAGGCGAGCGGCCGCACCGAAACCGATCCGGCGCTCGCGGCGCTGCGCGCGCAGGCGATTGCGGCGGCGGAGGAGGGCCGGCTCAGCGATGCCCGCGCGCTCTATGACCAACTGATCGCCCGATCCACCGAAAGCCTGAATGCGCGCTGGGCGCGCGAGGATAGGGAACGCGAGGCTGAACGGCGCGCGCAAACGCTCGCCGTCGCCGCGGACATGGCCGAAGCTGCGCGGCTTGCCTACGTCGCCGCCGACTATCGCGACGCGGCCCGGCGCTATGGCGAAGCGGCGGCGCTCGCGCCGGCCGACTCGCGTGAACGCTGGCGCTACACCGTCGATCGCGGCAACGCGCTGCGCGAGCACGCCGGACGCTTCGCAGACCCTGCCGCAATGCGCGAGGCAATGGGCGTCTATGCCGAGGCGCTGGCGCTGGCGCCACGCGCGAGCAAGGCAAGCGAATGGGCCGAAACCCAAACCGAATTGGGCACCGTGCTGGTAGACGCCGCCGAGCTCGGCGACTTCGCTTCCATAAGAGCAGCGATAACGGCATTTCGCGCGGCGCTGGAGGTTCACACCAGAGAGGGCCACCCTGTCGCCTGGTCGCGCGTCCAGAATAGGCTTGGATTTGCGTTGCGCATTCTCGCCGATACGACCGGCGGGATCGCTTCCTATGAAGAAGCGGCCGCAGTGCTGCGTGCGGCGTTGGAAATACGGACGCGCGAGTCCAACCGCGACGGTTGGGCCGCAAGCCAGGTCAACCTAGCAACAGTGGTGGTGACGTTGGGCGAACTGCGCGGCGATCAAGCTTTGGTGCGCGAGGCCATCGCAATCAATCGCGCCGTGCTCGACGCCTACACAAGCGAGCGTCAGTCCGAGGTCTACACCACCGCGCTGATGAATTTGGGCGGCAGCTATGGCGCGCTATCAGGTCTTGGCGATCCAGGCGCAGCGGACTTGGCCGTGGCGGCCATGCGCGAAGTGATCGCCGTGTCGCCGCGCGAGCTTTATCCCAGCCGCTGGATGCAAGCGCACAACAACCTCGCAGCCTTCATGACTAGATCGGACGCCAGCACAGAATCGTTGGAGGAAGCGATCGCGCTGTTGAGCAATGCGTTGACCGCGACCTCGTCTGAGGCGGCGCCTGAAATCTGGGCCTCCCTTCACAGCAATCTCGGCCATGCTTATCTCCAACTTGGCATGCGCAGGAACGACCATGCTACGCTTGCCCAGTCAGTCGCGGCGTTCAGGGCGGCGCTCGAAGGACGCACACGGGAGAGCGCCCCTAATTTATGGGCCAGGACGCAGTCCAGTCTCGCCGGCGCTCTCTCGACGCTGGCGATCACGGACGAAGACCAGCGCGAAATCCTCGCCATCCATCAATCGACGCTGGCCGTGAATACGCGTGAAGCGAGGCCGCTCGAATGGGCAAAAACCCAAGTGGAGATTGCACAAACGATGTATCGGATCGCCTGGCCGGACGATCAGGACGGGCTGCGCGCCGCGCTGGCCCAGCTGGATGGCGCAAGCGCTATGTTTTCGCGCGCTGAGCAACCGGCTTACTGGTCTGTGGTAGAGAGGACGAAGGCGTCTATCCTTGCCGCGTTAGGCGATGTCGACTCGCTGCGCCAAGCGGCAGACAGCTTCAGGGCGGCACTCGAGATCCAATCGCCAAATTCATTCGACTGGGCCTGGACGCAATCGGGGCTCGCGAACGCGCTGCGGGCGCTGCAGCGCCAGAGTGAGCCCGGCGCGGGAGAGGCGGCTGCCGATGCCTATCGCAGCGCCTTGCAAGGCTTCGCGGCCGCCGGCGCCCGGTCGCAGTGGGCGCACGCTCAGGCTGAGTTAAGCGAGGTCTATGTCAACTTGGGAGCAGCCGGCGACGGGGCAGCGTGGGGGCATGCGATCGAGGCGAGCCGTTCGGCGCTCGAAGTTCTGACTGAGGCGGACGCTGCCTGGCGCTATGCGCAGTACAATCTCGGTTTCGCGCTTACGCGCCTTGCTCAGGCGGGAGATCCGACCCACCGCGCGCCGGCCTTCGCCGCGTTGCGGGCATCGCACGCCGCCTTCGAGCAGTCTGGCGAGGCGAACTTTGTGCAATGGACGCAAACGCTGATCGCCGAATTGGAAGCCATCCCATGAGCATTTTCATCTCCTACAAGCGCGAAAACCTGCAGCAGGTGCAACGCATTGTGCAGGGGCTTCGCGCCGCCGGGCTCACGGTCTGGTGGGATCAGGACATTGCGCCGGAGGCGCCGTGGGAGCAGACGATCGAGGCCGAGTTGGAGAAGGCCAAGGTCGTCATTGTCGCCTGGAGCGAAGCCGCCGTCGCCAGCGAGAACGTGAAGGCCGAGGCGCGGCGGGCGCGCAATCAGGGCAAATTGATCCAGACTTTCGTCGAGCCATGCCAGCCCCCGCTTTTCTTCGGCGAACGCCAAGGCGTCGATCTCTCCAGCTGGAACGGCAACGCCACCGACAATCGCTTCAAGACCGTGGTCGAAGCGGCGCGCGCCATTCTCGCCGGCAAGCGCCCGCCCCAAGGCGTGGGATACGCGCCAAGGAAACGCACGCCATGGGCGACGCTGACGGCGCTCTTCCTCGCTGCATCAGCCGTGTTCGGTTTTGTCTCGAACTTCGGTGGTGCGCGCGACGCAGTATGTAACACTAATGAGTCAATCTACCAGTTCTGTGTCGACCGAAATTTGATCAGGCCCTCCGTCGATCCTGTTCAAGTTCAGGCCGAGGCGCGAGAGCGCCTGATGCAGAGCCTCGTCGGCACGTGGGGCCGGCTTGATCGCGATTGCGCCAACAGCGTCACCTTCAGTGTTGAGCTTGAAGGCGATATCTATCGCATCCGCAGCGTCGCCGAAGGTTTCGACTCCCAGATGCAAGTGACGACAATCGATACCGACAACAGCATCATCACCGCGCGTCAAACTCTGCCGGGGCAGAGCGGCTTGCGCGAAACCTGGGAGTATCGCCCCCACGGCAACGAACTCGCCATGCGCGACGCGGCGGGCACGGAAACGACACTGGCGAAATGCGGATGAGGGGTTAGCTACTTCCGCACCGTATAGACCCGCGCCTCCAGAGGCAGCTTAGCCGGCGCCTTGCCGAGGCGTTGCGCCAGCTCCGCCGCGATGGCTGCGACCATGTCGTCGGCCTTTACTGTCGGGCTCGCTTGAATGTCGGCGATCATCGGGTTGCCGTAGATGAGCCCTTTCGCGAAGTGAGTCCAATCCGGCACGTCCTGTTGGCAGCGCACGACCTCGTCGCGAACATCGCTGAAGCCGCCCGCGCGCAGATCGGCGCGCACGCGCGCGGGATCGGCGTAGCCGAACGGCGTCAGATAGAATTTCGGCGGATTGTCGGGGAAGAATTTGATCGCGGCGCCGTTGGCGATCTCCGCGAACGGATTGGCGGCCATCTCGCCCCAGACGTTGAAGATCATCGTTGCGCCCGGCTTCAGCACGCGCCGCGCTTCGGCGTAGGCGGCCGGTTTATCCAGAAAGAACATCACGCCGAACTGGATCGTGATCAGATCGAATGTGGCGTCGGCAAACGGCAGCGCTTGCGCGTCAGCGGGTTGAAACTCGACGTTCACCGCCGAGGCGAGCTTCTCCCTGGCGATGTCCAGCATGGCCGGATTGAGGTCGGTGGCGACGATGCGCGTCGCCTGCGGCAGGTCCGCGCGCAGCGCGACGGTCGACACGCCGGTGCCGCTGGCGATCTCCAGGACATTCTGGGCTTTGATCGCGGCGGCGCGGCGCGCCAGATCGGCGGCGTAGGGCTCGAAAATGATCGGACCCAGGTGCTGGTCGTAGACGCGGGGAATGTCGCCCGTAAATTGGGCGGCGGCAGGCGTTGTCATGGCGCAAGCGCTCCTGTGTGTGGGAGAGCATATTTAGCTCTACGCTAATCGCGCTGGCAGTGACAAAGGTTACGTAGGTTCCGTCAACCCTTGCCGCGCGCCATCTGGTCGAGCTGCTTCTGCATTGCTTCCATCTGGCGGCGCAGTTCGGCGAGCTGGGCGTCCTTGTCTTCGTCCGCATCCGCTTTGCCAGCGGGTGTACCGGGCATGGCGTTGGCCGCAAACGGCGCCCACACCTTCATGGCTTGTTGAAACAACGCCATGTTGCGCTGCGCCTGTTCTTCGAACGCCGCCATCGGCGTAGTCGCGCCGAACGCGCGCGACATGTTCTCGCGCATCTGCTCTTGCGCCTTGGAGAAGCTCTCCATGCTCATCTCGAGATAAGGCGGCAGGAAGCCCTGCATCTGGTCGCCGTAGAATCGGATCAGCCGTCGCAAGAACTGAACCGGCAGCAGATTCTGCCCGCGGCTCTCCTGCTCGAAAATGATCTGCGTCAGCACCGAGCGCGTGATGTCTTCACCGGTCTTGGCGTCGAGCACGATGAAGTCGGCGCCCTCGCGCACCATTTGGGAGAGATCGTCGAGCGTGACGTATTTGCTTTCGCCGGTGTTGTAGAGCCGCCGATTGGCGTACTTCTTGATGACGACCGGCTCGCCTTGAGCCTCCGCGCCGCCGGCTTCACCCGCCGCCGGGCCAGTTGAATCCGCCACGTCGTGTCCCTTCGACTTTGGCGCCCGCGAAGGCGAGCGTTTGTTCCAAACTCTCGCTTCCTTCGCCGCAATGCAAGACAAAGACGCCGTTTTCGCCTGCCGCAGGCTCTGGCGCCGCTTGGATTTCGCGCGCCGCATGTGCGATAGAGGGCGGCTGAGACTTCCTTTTCCGCCAATGCCTTCGCCCCCCGAGGAGCCTGTAGCCCATGACCGACATCGTCATCGTCTCCGCCGCCCGCACGCCGGTTGGATCGTTCAACGGCTCGTTTGCTGCAGTGCCCGCGCATGAGCTCGGCAAAACAGCGATCACAGCCGCGCTGCAGCGCGCAAAGGTCGATGCGAAAGACGTGTCCGAAGTGGTGCTGGGCCAGGTGCTCACGGCCAATCAGGGCATGAACCCGGCGCGGCAAGCCGCGCGCGCCGCGGGCGTGCCGGACGAGAGCCCGGCCTGGTCGCTCAATCAGGTGTGCGGCTCGGGCTTGCGCGCCGTCGTGGTCGGCTATCAGCAGCTCAAGGCGGGCGACGCGAAGGTCGTCGTCACCGGCGGGCAGGAGAGCATGTCGCTTGCGCCGCACGCGGGGCACATGCGCGCCGGTACGAAGATGGGGCCGCTCGAATTTTCCGACACCATGATCAAGGACGGCCTCACTGACGTCTTCAACCAGTATCACATGGGCATCACTGCCGAGAACGTCGCCGAGAAATGGCAGATCACGCGCGAGCAGCAGGATCAGTTCGCGACGCTTTCGCAGCAGAAGGCGAGTGCGGCGCAGAAGGCAGGCAAGTTCAAGGACGAAATCGTCGCCGTGACTGTGCCTGGCCGCAAAGGCGATACGATCGTGGAGAACGACGAATACATCAAGCACGACGCGACGCTCGAAGGCGCCGCAAAACTCCGCGCCGCATTCAAGAAGGACGGCACCGTCACTGCTGCCAACGCGTCCGGCATCAACGATGGCGCCGCGGCGCTGGTGCTGATGACGGGCGATGAAGCGAAGAAGCGCGGGTTGACGCCGCTCGCACGCATCGCCTCATGGGCGTCGCGCGGCGTCGATCCGACCGTGATGGGCGTCGGCCCCATTCCATCATCCAAGGCAGCGCTGGAGAAGGCCGGCTGGAAGGTCGGCGATCTCGATCTGGTCGAAGCCAACGAAGCGTTCGCCGCCCAGGCCTGCGCGGTGAACAAGGACATGGGCTGGGATGCCGACATCGTGAACGTCAATGGCGGCGCCATCGCCATCGGCCACCCGATCGGGGCCAGCGGCGCGCGGGTGCTGACGACGCTGCTTTACGAATTGCAGCGCCGCAACAAGTCCAAGGGCTTGGCCACGCTGTGCATCGGCGGCGGCATGGGCATCGCGGTGTGCGTGGAGCGGTGATTGCGCCATGGAGGTGAGGGACGCGCTCGCGTCCGAAGTTACTCACCTCGCGCGCCTTTGGCACGCGGGATGGCAGGACGCGCATGCGGACCTGCTGCCCGAAGAGCTGAAGCGCATCCGAACGCCGGTGAGTTTCGAGCGCCGCGTGCGCGAAATGCTTGCCGACACGCGCGTTGTCGGCCCGCCCGGGGCAGCACGCGGCCTTTGCATGATGAAGGAAGATGAGCTGAACCAACTATACGTCGCGCCGGAAGCGCGGGGCGCCGGCGCGGCGGCGCTTATTGCCGATGCCGAACAGCGGCTTGCTGCGCAGGGCGCGCCGCTCATCTGGCTCGCCTGCGCCATTGGCAACGATCGGGCCGCGCGTTTCTATGAAAAGAGCGGCTGGCGCAACGCAGGCATTGTCACCATTCAGCTCGACATGCCCGACGGCTCGCTCTTGGCGCTTGATATCTGGCGGTACGAGAAAGCTCTCCGGTAGCGTCAGAAATTCCAGTTCGGCGTGTTGCCAGCCGCGCGCGAACGCGCAATGTGATCCCAGAGTTTCGCATCAGACGAAATGGGAGGCATTCATGACGCGCGTGGCTTTTGTAACCGGCGGCACCCGCGGGATCGGCAAGGCGATCTCGGCCCGGCTGAAGGCCGACGGCATGAAGGTCGCGGCCGGCTATTCCGGCAATGACGCCGCCGCCGACGCCGCCGCCAAGGAGCTCGGCATCATGGTGGTGAAGGGCAATGTCGGCGCCTTCGAAGATTGCGTGAAGGCGGCGAAGGCGGTGGAGGACCAACTCGGTCCCATCGACGTGCTGGTGAACAATGCGGGCATCACCCGCGACGGCTTCTTTCACAAGATGAGCCACGAGCAATGGTCGGAAGTGATCCGCGTCAACATGGATTCGTGTTTCAACATGACGCGTCAGGTGATCGAAGGCATGCGTGCACGCGGCTGGGGCCGCGTCATCAACATCAGCTCGATCAACGGGCAGAAGGGCCAGGTCGGTCAGGTCAACTATTCCGCGGCGAAGGCGGGCATGATCGGCTTCACCAAGGCGCTGGCGCAGGAGAGCGCCAACAAAGGCATCACCGTAAACTGCGTGTGCCCCGGCTACATCGACACCGACATGGTCGCCGCGGTTCCGGAAGAAGCGCTGAAGAAGATTATCGCCACCATTCCTGTCGGCCGCTTGGGCAAGGCGGAAGAAATTGCCAGCGCGGTATCGTTCCTCGCATCGGAAGGATCGGGCTTCATGACCGGTTCCACGCTGACGATGAACGGTGCGCAATACATCACCTAATCGGAACCACGACGCGCAGATTCGTGTTCTTCTTCATCCAAGGAGAAGAAGATGGACAAAGAGCACGTGAAAGGTGCGGCCGACAAAGCGTCGGGCGCGATCAAGGAAGGTATCGGCAAGGCGGCCGGCGACAAGTCGATGGAAGCCAAGGGCAAGCTCGACAAGGCCAAGGGCGAAGCCCGCGAATTCGTCGGCGATGTGAAGGATGCGATGCGCGAAGAAAAGGATCGTCGCGACGACATCAAAAAGCACTGAAGTTCGTGAAAGCAAGTATGACGGCCCGCGTGAAAGCGCGGGCCGTTTCGTTGCTCAGGGTTTGAATACGTATTCGAGCTTCAACCCGTCCGGATCGGCGAAGAACACGGCGTAGTAACCCGCCCCATAGCGCGGATAATCAGCAGGCGGATCGAGGATGGTCGCGCCGATGCTCTGCAAATGCGCGTACATCGCATCGACATCGTCCCGGCTCGCCGCCATCCAGGCGACGTGATGCAGTCCGGGGCTGTAGCGATCGTGGAGACGGTCCGCGTTTTCGCCGCGTGCGCTCAAGATGCCGATGGAGCAGAAATCGCCGCCGTCGCGGAGATCGAAATCGAAGCCTGTTTCTTCGACCGAGAACGGATTGCCAGCGGCGAGCTTGTAGCCCATGAACCCCAGCACGCTCTCATAGAACGCCCGCGAGATGCGCGCGTCCTTCACCGTCAGATCGATATGATGGATGCCGCCGCGCATCAGCGGTTGGCGCCCGGTTTCCAGAGCAGATCGGCGCGGCCTTCGTCATTGGCGTAGCGCGCGGCGACGAAGAGCAGGTCGGAAAGCCGGTTCATGTATCTTACTGTCTCGGGCGAAAGGTTCGTGTCGGCCTCGCTCAACGCCACGATCGCGCGTTCGGCGCGCCGCGCGATGGCGCGCGCGAGGTGCAGATGCGCCGCCGCTGGCGTGCCGCCGGGCAAAATGAACGACGTCAGCGGCGTGAGCTTGACGTTCAACTGATCGACTTCGCGTTCGAGCCGGTCGGTCTGGCTCGGCTGAATCCGCAGTGGTTCGAACTTCAGATCATCCGCGTGCGGCGTCGCCAAATCGGCGCCCAGATCGAACAGATCGTTCTGCGCACGGTCGAGGATCGGATCGAGCAGGGGGTCGGAGGTAGTGTAAAGCCGCGCCACGCCGATCGCCGAGTTCGCTTCGTCCACAGCGCCGTATGCCGCGACACGCGCGCTCGCCTTCGACACCGGCTCGCCCGTCGCCAGCCGCGTCTTGCCCCCGTCGCCGGCCTTGGTGACGATCTTATCGAGCCTAACCATTGTTCTGCTTCCACAACATGGCCGCGACCAGGATCAGGATGACGACAAACTGCGCCACGACCCGGAAGCGCATCGCCTTGTTCGACCACGAGCGCGCGAAATCGCCGCCGCGGAAAAGCGTGTAGATCCCGAAGCACAGGGTGAGGAAAACGACGCCGAGGCCGATGGGGATGAGATAGTCGAACACGTCCATAATTCCGAACCTACGCCTGCGCCGGGCGCTTCGCCATGCGCCAAATCAAGCTTATATCAGGGCCGGCATGTGGTCGGGGCCGGCGGACTGCTAGGCTTCCGAAATGATCGAATCACTCCTGCTTCTCGCGGCTTTGGGCGCCATGGGCGCGGCTGCGTATTTCGCCTATCGCTCCGCCGGGGTCGAACCCATCCGCGCCGAACGCGACCGCGCCGTGGCCGATCTCAAAACGCTGCGGGCGGAAAACATCCAGCTTGCGGCCGACCTCGCCGCGGCCAAAGCCGCCACCGGCGCGCGCTCGGAGAGCGAGGAAGCGCGTTTCACCGCGCTCGTCACCAAAGTGCTCGACGCCACTCAGCAGAAATACACTTCCCTCGCGCAAGGCAGCGTCAAGGAAGTGCTCGCACCGACGCAAGAGCAATTGACGAGGCTCGCCGCCACTGTCGATGCGCTCGACAAGGCGCGTCTGCAGGACAAATCGGCGATGAACGAGCAGGTGCGACAAATCGTCGACGCCGTCGGCTCCACCAACAAAACCACGCAGAACCTGCTCACTGCGCTCCGAGCGTCGCCAAAGATGCGCGGCCGCTGGGGCGAGCAGACGTTGCGCAACGTGCTCGAACTCTCTGGCCTCGCCGCGCACGTCGACTTTCAGGAGCAGCTTTCGACTACGGATGGCGAAGGCGTCCGTTTGCGGCCTGACGTCGTGATCAATCTTCCCGGAGGCCGCTGCATCGTCGTCGACTCGAAAGTCGCGCTTTCCGGCTATCTCGACGCCATGGAGGCGACTGACGAGGCGGCGCGCGAAGCTTTCATGAAGAAACATGTGACCGAACTCAAAGGCCACGTGAATAACCTCTCGTCGAAGGAATATCAGAAGCACGTGCCTGACACGGCCGACTTCGTCGTGCTGTTCGTGCCGGGCGAGAATTTCCTCGCCGCTGCGGCCGAGCGCGATCCGAACCTGTTCGACGACGCGTTTGCGAAAAGGGTGATCATCACGACACCGACGACCATGGTCGCGCTGGCGAAATCCGTCGCCTATGGCTGGCGCCAGGAGCAAAGCGCCAAAAACGCCCAGGAGATCGCCGAACTCGGTCGCGAGCTGCACAGCCGCATGGCGACGATGCTCGACAAGATGGGAAAGGTCGGCGACTCGATCGAGAAGTCGGTGAAGAACTACAACGAACTCGTCGGCTCGGTCGAAGCGCGCGTGCTGCCGCAAGCGCGCAAGTTCAAGGAACTTGGCGCCGCCGACGCCGGCATCTCCACCAATGCGCCGCCGCAAATCGAAGCCGCGCCGCGCCAGATAACAGCGCCCGAGCAGCTCGAACTGATGCCGCCAGTGCCGCAAATTCCGCCAAAGCGCGCGCGTTAGCGGTCATTCGTCGCGTCGCTGATGCGGGCGCGTGAGCGCCGCGCTAACACGCGCGCCGGAGGGACAAGCTCATGAGACATTTCCTGGTCGCCGCCGCGGCGGCTTTCGCGCTCGCCGCCTGCACGCCGCCCGCGCAAGACGCCGCGCCGCCGGCCGAAGTCGCGGTTTCGCCGGACGCCGCCAACATCCAGGCCGCGATCGCCGATTCACGCCGTCCCACCGAAGATATCGCACGCGATGCGGCGCGCCATCCCGCCGAAACGCTTGCCTTCGCCGGCATCGAGCCAGGCGACAAGGTCGGCGAGATCTTCCCGGGCGGAGGCTACTTCACGAGGTTGTTCGCCGTTGCCGTGGGCGAGGAGGGACGCGTCTACCCGACTATCCGTCCCGATGGCGTCGCTGGCGAGTATGAGACGCCGATTCTTCCGGTCGCCGCGCAATATCCCAACGCCGTGATGGCGCGCACGCCTTACGACGCACTGGCTTACCCGGAGCCGCTCGACGTCGTATTCACGGCGCAAAATTATCACGACATGCCATTGACCGCTTACAATCTCGGCAACCGCGCGCAGATGAACGCGACGGCGTTCGCCGCGCTGAAGCCCGGCGGGGTCTACATCGTCATCGATCACGTCGCCAATGCCGGCGCCGCAATCGAAACCGACGCCGAAACCGCACTTCACCGTATCGATCCGGCGATCGTGCGCAGCGAAGTGGAAGCCGCGGGCTTCGTTTTTGACGGCGAAAGCGACGAGCTGCGCAACCCCGCCGACCCGCACACCGCAAGCGTGTTCGACCCCACCATCCGCTTCAACACGGACCAGTTCATGATGCGGTTCAGGAAACCTGAATAGGCGTGTCAGCGCCTCCGCGCCTGACACCTGGCACGCTCACATCTGAATCCTAATCGTGATCGCGCACTTTGCTGCGCCGGGCCTTCACGTCGCTGCGCCGCGCCTTGTGCTCGCGCCGCTTCTGCTTTTGAGCTTTGGGCACCTTCGTCTTCTTGCGCGGCTTGGGTTTGTGCGTCGCTTGCTCAACCAGCGCGACGAGCCGCGCCAGCGCTTCGGCGCGGTTGCGGTCCTGCGTGCGATGTTCATCGGCGCGGATGACGATCTCGCCGTCCAGCGTCAGCCGCCGCCCGGCGAGCCGCTCCAGCCGCGCGCGCACGTCGTCCGGCATTTCGGTGTAGCCGTTGACATTGAACCGTAACTCCACCGCCGTCGACACCTTGTTGACGTTCTGCCCGCCTGGCCCGGCCGCGCGGATGAAGCGCTCTTCGAGGTCACGCTCGTCGAGCGCGAGGGAGGGCGTCACGGGAATCATCAGGTGTCAGGTATCAGGCGCCGGGTGTCATATTGGTTGATGCGCCCCAGTCTGACACCTGATACCTGACACCTGACCCTGATGGGAGGACGACATGCGGAAACTTCTCGGCGGCTTGGGAGTCGCGCTGTTCATCGGCGCTTGTGCGGGCGGGGCAATCCCCGACCTGATGATGGCGCAGCCCGCCGAGCGCGTGACGGCGTCCTCGCCCCATGTCGTTGCGGCGATCGCCGACCCGCGCCGCCCGGCCGCCGACCGCGACCGCGATGCGCTTCGTCACCCCGCCGACATCCTGGCCTTCACCGGCGTGCAGGCAGGCTGGCGCATTGCCGACGTGGGCCCCGGCGGCGGCTATTACACGCGGCTCTTTGCAGTTGCCGTCGGTGATGGCGGGCGTGTCTACGGCATCAATCGCGCGCGCAATCCCGCGGCGACGCAATTGCCGGCGATCCTCGCCGTTGCTGAGCAATATCCGAACATCTCCGTGATCGAGCAGGGCTATCAGGGCTGGAGCGCGCCCGAACCGCTCGACGCGATCTTCATTTCGCAAATCTACCACGACTTCCACTTGCCGGCGGCGCCGCCGCGCCCTGCAACGGACACCCAAGCTGCGTTCCCGGGTCGCCAAGCCCTCGATGTGCCGGCGATCAATCGGGGCATGTTCGCCGCGTTGAAGCCCGGCGGCGTGCTTATTGTCATCGATCACGCCGCCGCCGGCGGCAGCGATCTCAGCGTCGCCGACTCGCTGCACAGGATCGAGCAGGCGGACGTGCGACGCGAACTCGAAGCCGCCGGCTTCGTGTTCGAGGACGAAAGCCAGGTGCTGCGCAACCCCGCCGATAACCGCAGCCTGCGCGTGTTCGAGGGCGACATACGGGGCCACACCGATCAGTTCGTGATGCGCTTTCGCAAGCCCGCGAATTAGGGACGCGGGACTCGGGACGAGGGTTTGGAGCATCTCCGCGTGTTGCGACCCCAGTCCCCAGTCCCTAGAACCTAGTCCCGAGATGCTGCTTCCGCACAACCCGAACGCCTTCACGCGCTCGCCGCTTGATCGCGCAGGTCATCGCCGCAAGGACGAGGCGTGGCTGAAGGAAGCGATGGCGAACGATCAAGCGGGGCTGCTCGTGTTCAACAACGGTCGTCCGTTTCTCCACGAAAGCGACGGCGGATTGTTCATCCGCTGGCTCGCAACGCTCGTTCATGCCGAACTCGGTGATCGGGAGCGACCGTTGATCTTCCTGGGCCTGGATCGAAACGAGGCGCCTCACTTCGCCTGCGAGATCGCCGATCCCACCGCGCTCGGCGATCTTGGCGTGTTCGAAGAATTGCGCCCCGCCGCGCCTCGTCTCGAGGCGCACGCGCTGCCGATCATCGGCGTAGCTCGCGCTGTGTTCGAGTGGCACAGCCGCAACGGCTTCTGCGCAAATTGCGGCGCCGCTTCGTGCGTGGCGGAAGCGGGATGGATGCGCAGGTGCGACGCCTGCGGCGCCGAGCATTATCCGCGTGTCGACCCCGTCTGCATCATGGCGCCGACCTTCCGCGACAAGTGTTTCCTCGGCCGTCAACGCGCCTGGCCGCGCGGCATGCACTCGGCGCTCGCCGGTTTCATCGAGCCGGGCGAGGCGATCGAAGAGGCGGTGGCGCGCGAAACCATGGAGGAGGCAGGGCTCAAAGTGCGCGAAGTGACCATGCACTCGACGCAGCCCTGGCCGTTTCCGCATTCACTGATGATCGGCGTGCTCTGCGAAGTGGATGACGACAAGGAGACTGTCGACACCAGCGAGTTGGAAAGCGGCCGTTGGTTCACGCGCGAGGAAGCAAGGCTGCTCATCGCCGGCAAGCACCCTGACGCCTTCTGCCCCCCGCCATTTGCGATTGCTCATCAGCTCTTGAAGACGTGGGCTGAGCGGAACTAGGTCAGCAATGCTCGCAATCGTCGCGCGGTTCGCGTTCGATCTGGATCGTGACGTGCGAGATGCCGAACGCCCCATTGATGCCTGCCGACACCCGCGCCAGAAACGCATCGTCGCCGCCGTCGGGCCGCACCAAGTGAGCGGTCAGCGCCGGCTTATTCGCGCTCATCGCCCATATGTGCAGGTCGTGCACGGCAGTCACGCCGGGCTGCGCTGTCAAATACTCGCGCACCTTGCTGACATCGATGCTCGCCGGCGCCGCATCGAGCGTGAGATCGAGCGATTCTCCTAAGAGTCCCCAGGTCCCCCACAGAATGAGAACGACGACGCCCAACGATATGACCGGATCGATCCATTGCAGCCCGGTAAAGAAGATCGCGGCGCCGGCGACGATGACAGCCGCCGAGACGCCCGCGTCGGCTAACATATGCAGATAGGCGCCGCGCACGTTCACGTCGTCCTTGCGGCCCGCCAAGAACAGCATGGCCGTCGCGCCGTTGATGAAGACGCCGATCGCCGCGACGCCGATGATGAGCACGGGCTGGGTTTGCTCCGGAGCAAACATCCGCGACCCGGCTTCCCAAAGGATACCGCCGCAGGCGATCACCAGCACCAGCGCATTCGCCAGCGCGGCCAGCACGGTCGCCTTCGAGAAGCCGTAGGTGCGTTGTGCGCCGGCTTGCTGTCGCGACAGCCAAGCTGCGCCGCCTGACAGCGCGAGGCCCAGCACGTCGGAGAGATTGTGCGTGGCGTCCGAGAGCAACGCCGTCGAGTTCGCAATGAATCCCGCCGCCGCCTCGATCGCGACAAAACTCAGATTCAAGGCAATGGCGATGGTATAGCGTTTATCCGATGGCGCGGCATGATAATGAGCATGGCGTTGATCGTCGTGGGCGTGGTCACGGTGCTCATGCATGATTTTCATTTGACTGGGAATCGCGCAGTCAGCAAGGCGGCGTTGACAGGCACGCGAACGCCGTTCTCATGATGGGCGAGGGATAAGATAACATCATGCACACACGCCGCACGATGATGGCGCTGGGCGCGGCGGGGCTGACCGCCGCCTGCAACACTGCCCGCGGCTTCGGCGGCGGCTTGATGCGCGATCTGGGAATGGCGCCCGGCACCCGTCCGGCGCGCCTGTCGCCGGTGCACGTCTCCGAGGAACGTATCATTCGCCTCGATGTGGGTTTGCGCCCGTTTCGGCCGAGCGGATTCCGCGTCGAGCGCGAGATGCTCGGCGACAAGGTGCTGGTGCACAATTACGGCCACGGCGGAGGCGGCATCACGCTGTCGTGGGGCACGGCCAAACTCGCCGTCGATCTGGGCTACGATGCGAGCCATCCCGACGTCGCCGTACTCGGCTGCGGCGCCGTGGGCTTGGCGACGGCGCGATTGCTGCAAGAGCGCGGCGCCCGCGTGCGCATCTACGCCAAGGACTTGCCGCCAAACACCACGTCCAACGTCGCCGGTGCGCAATGGTGGCCGGCCTCGACTTTCGATGGCGACCGCATCACGCCCGAATTCCGCCAGCGCCACTTCGACGCCGCACGGTTTGCGTTCCGTCGCTATCAATCGCTTGTTGGCGACGCCTACGGCGTGAGCTGGGAGACCAACTACAACCTCGCCAACCGCCCCATCACAACTTATCCCGCGGCCGATGGCGATCCGATGCGCGCGCTCGTCGTCAATCAGCGCGATCTTGCCGTCGACGAGCACAATTTCCCGCGCCCATTCGTGCGGCAGTTCGATACGATGATGATCGAAACGCCGCTCTATCTCCGGCGCATGGAGCTCGACGTGCGCCAGCATGGCGCCGATATTGTCGTCCGCGAGTTCGCCGATGTGGCGCAGGTGCGAGCGCTGCCCGAGCGCACGATCTTCAACTGCACCGGCCTCGGCGCCGGACGGCTATTCGGCGATAGCGAGATCATTCCTGTGCGCGGCCAACTCGTTATTCTGCTGCCGCAGCCCGAGGTGAGCTACAACACCATCGCGCGCGAAGGCTACATGTTCGGCCGCCGCGATGGCATCGTCCTCGGCGGCACGTTCGAGCGCAACGAATGGTCACTCGAACCGAACCCCGAGACCATCGCAGGGATTCTTGCGGGCCATAAGTCGATTTTTGATGCGATGGCGTGAGCAGGCCTAAAGCGGCATGAACAGCACCCGGCCGCCTTCGGCGTCGGCGGTGCGTTCGGCGCGGCGGCAGTCGCTCTGGGCTGGCTGATCGCTCACGTCGCGGCCGTCGATCCAGGCGCGGCACCAGCCGGGCCGTGGCAGTTCCGTCGACGGCACGCCGGCGAAATCGTTGCGGCCTTCATACGTCGCCCGTTCGACGAGGCCGTCGCCGGTCTTCTCCATGACGCGTCCGCCCCAACGCTGCGCGACCCAGTGTGCGTGTTCGCATTCCATCGCCGCTGGCTGGCGGTCATCGGCGAGATGTTCGTACTGAATCCGGCAGCGGCCGAGACGCGTGCCGTCGAAGTGTTCGACGACCGCTGCGGTTCGCATCGCGTCCTCGCGCTGTTGGTAATCCGAAACCGCAGACCCGCCAAGCATCACCAGCGCGAAGGCTGTGGCAAAACCGGAGGCTGCGAGCTTCGTCATTGCGTCCCAAACTCACGCGCACGGTGCGGCGTTCCTGAGTTCAGGATGAATGTAGGCGACGTAATGGATGCACGACGTGACATCGGTCACGCCGCAATACCAATTCAATCACAACCCCTTGAGCTGCGCGCGGACGGCTTCACCATCGAACGGATCCTCCGGCCAAAGCCCGCGCGATCACGAACGCGTAACTGACGAACGCCGCTGAATTCCTTGGCCCCGGCTGAGTCGGTAGCCGGAACTGTTTTTCGCCGCACACGTTAGTCGCTATGGAGCCGCGGGAGGCGCGGCGCCGCGTCCAGGTCAACTGGCGAGAAAAGAGGCGCGTCATGGCAGGCGTGGTCTTCGTCTTCGTGCGCGAAGACGCAAGTGAAGCGGAAACGCTGGCCGAGGCGTTCGACGGGGCAGGATTTGCCATCACCGGCAGCAGCGTGGACGCCAACGCGCTGAGCGTCATCGTCTGGTCGCGCCATGCCGCGCGGTCGGCGGCGTTTCGGCAGGCCGCTGGGCGGGCGCTGGAGACGGGCAGGGCGATCGTCGCAAGTCTCGACGCGCCGCCTTCGGACGCTGGCCGCGCGCCGATAGTAGATCTGAGCGGCTGGGATGGCGAAGACAGCGCTTGCCTCGATCCGCTGTTCGAGGCGGCCGACGCCATCGTGCGCCCGGCGTATGGCAATGTCATCGAGCTGCCGTTTCGCCCGGCGTACGAGGACGCTGAGTTCGTTGAACTCGCGCCCCGCATCACCAATCCCGAGAGCGAGCGGGCTGAACAAGCGCGGCGCGCGTGGGAGGCGCCGATCCCGACGGCGATGCTGCCCGTGGCTCGCGATGAGCCGAAGACGGGGGCGCCGTCGCCGCGGCGGGACTTTCGCCGCTTGGACGCTGATCGCGGCCGTCCCCGCGTGTACGCCGCGATGGCGTTCGCTTTGGTGGCGCTTGGCGGCGGCGCGTTTGCCGTGAATTTCATGCAGGCGCCGGCGCCTGCCGTAGCGGTTGCGGCCGAACCAGCCGATGCGCCGGACATCGCCGCAATGAGTTTGACCTTGGCTTCCGCCGAAGCGGTCGGGCTGGAAGATGTGGTCCCGGTCGAACCTGAGGCTGCGCCGCAAATCCGCAGCCGGGGCGTCGAGCCGGGGACGGCGCGGCGAACGCCGCGCGCAACCGGCCGCAGCGAACGCACGGCGTATGCGCCGCCGCAATCGATCCCCGACGACATTCTCGCCGAATTGCAGCGCACGGAGCGGGACGCGCCCGCGGGCTGACGCAAGGTTCAGTGCGGCTGCTCGGGCGGCGCGAAGGCGCGCAGCGTGTCGCGCTGGGCGACGATGAAGGCGCGGCCGACGCGCCCGTAGGCGCGCGTCGCTTCCACCATCGGGCGCACCAGCAATGCCGCGGTGGTTTCCGCTTGTTGCTCGTCCGCCGTTTCAGCCGACGCTTCGGCTCGTTCGGCCGCCTCCTGCATCGGCGCTTCCAGCATGCGCAGCATTTCGTCCTGTTGCAGCCGCGCCATCGCGCGCAGGCCGTCAGCGCCGGCGCGCCAGGCGTCGAGCGCGAGCTTGGTGGTGCTGAGCGAGGCCAGCATCGCGTTGCGCGGCGTAGCCAGCGCCCACCAGTTGAGCGGCGTGAATTGCGGGAACGGCATCAGCGCCAGCCAGCTCATGCCGTCGTTCGAGTTTGCAGATTTGGCGCGCGCCATGGGAACACCTCCGCCACGTTTCACCCGCCTAGCGGCTTTCCTGCGCCGCGCATTGATCCGGCTCAAGTTACAATTGGGATTGGAGCCGGGGCGCGCAGCCTTGCGGCGCACGCTCTACATGGCGGCCGTTGCGGCCATGCGGCATCGGCGCGAAGCGCGGGGTGAGCGCGGCGCACGACACGCGCACAAACAACGCACTCAATCCTGAAAGAACACCGCCGTTACCCCCACCCCCCAACCCCGCCCGCAAGGGGGGAGTCGGTTGTTCTGTGGCGCGCGCATCCCAAATCATCTCGCGCATGGGGTCGTCTTGGGAGACGACCATGGAGGACTGGCCTTATCGGCGCTGCGCGTTCTGCCGCCAGCTGTTCGATCCGCGTGAGCCTGACGAGATCGCGCATCATGTGCGCAGGAAGGGTCCGCACAAAAAGATGCCGGGCATTCCGGACGACGGCCTAGAGACGATCCCGCTCGACTTCGATCCGCCGCAACCGCGCAGGCCTGGCGAGCCGGAGCCAGGCCCATGGACGCCGAAGCGGGAGATTTTGCCGTACAAGACGATGCGGAAGGGGAGGCGGAAGAAGAGTGAGTTTAAGGGGTGATGCTTGCGACGATTGCTACCACAGCATTTCGTTGGCCCAAGTGCGCCCCAGGACTTTGGGCTGCACATGAATGATGAGCTCAACATCGGCGTCGTTTGTTGCCGCCAGCAGGCGATCAGATGTCACGGACAGACTCGTCACTAGTGCGTCATCCTGTAAGAGGCAGAAAAACGGAAGTTCTCTATCACGTGGTGCGTCGCCGTGTGGGACTTCATGAGCCGCGGGCACGCGCAAGCCATCGAGAAGCGTCTTGATGCGATTGTCGATGTCGCCGCCGTGCCCAAACAATCGACCCGGTTCGCCAGGTCGAAGAAAGAGAACCGAGATGTCGGAGACGGCGTTCCAGCCTCGCGCAGCAGAAATTAGCGGTGCGAATTGGAAGACGCCGCGCTGCTCCAAGATGCTCACGTCACCGTCACGAACATCACGAGCAGGGTCGACGTGTTTTCGGGATTCGCCAACATGGGGCGATTCCCAAATCGCCATCAATTGAGGATGAAAATGCCGTCTGATTTCCTGAACATGTTGATAGCGGTTTCCCTTATTCGCGGAGAGCAGAGGGCCACGATAGGTCAAGCGAAATTCCATCGTCACACCTTCGATTGTCACTAGCGAATGAATATGTCGTCGAGCTTGTCGAAGTTGAAGCCCTCTCCAAACAAGTGACAACGCTCCCAATCGACGAACTGATAGCGACGCTTGTAGGACTTTCTGGATTCAGGCCCGTCGAAGAGGTCGACCAGAACGACGGGCGTCTTGATGATGCCAAAGACCTCTTTGCCCCAGTATTGCGTTTGGTAGTTGGTGATCAGCTCGTAGAGGATCTGTTTTGCATATCGATCTTCGTCCGGGAGCGAGTATCCGATAATGGCCATGCCGAAGTTCAGTACGCCTGCCTTGTCAATCCCATCCCAGTAATTGTTCATCCTCGGGCCGTAGACGAACTTAGCCGGAGAGGGCGGCAAGATGTGGGGTGTCGCGTGAAACAGCGTCTGCTTTCCATGCAACGCAGGCAAATTGCGGACGCGATACACCGACCGCATCGGATCGCTGGGATGAACAGCCCCGGCGACGACCGGCACGACATCGAGTTCTTCGGAATTCGAGAATATCGGATGGGATGCTGGTTTGCCGCCGAACCGAGCGGTAATCACGGTCATCTCATCAAAGTGGCGGCGGCTAAACCAATCAATCGACCCATGTACCTTGAGAATGCTAACCGCTTCGTCCCGAGCCACCGTGCAAGAGTCGCCGACCACCTCGCTATAAGTGGTCAACGACAACCGATAGGGCGTGCCAACTGCGTCGCAAGCTCGTTCAAGAAGCGTGTCGTAATTGAAAGTGAAAACGATATCGTCAGGTTGGAGGCGACGCGCGAACTCAAGATACGCGCTGGGGATCTCTGGTAGGGCGAGTAGGCGCTCAACAAGTATCTGCGAGATCAGGTGCTTGACCAGGATTGTCGTTTCGTTCCCATCATCGCTCCAGGTGTCCGAGCCTCGCATCCCCAAGAAGTGTTCGAGGTCCAGGTATTCCATGAATGCTTCGAACGGCACGTCATTGTCGTTGAACTCGATTCCTTCGGTCCGGCGCTTGAATTCGATGTACGAGCGAAGATCGCGCGCAAACCTCGCCGCGCGACCGTCGAGGAGTCGCGCACGCTTTCTAACTTCAGCCCAAAGCTCATTTGCTAAAGGCAGGCCAGCTGCCTTGGAGAACCCTGCACCAAGGACGAACAGTCTGAATCTCTTCTCCATAATGACCTCAACCCAAAACAATGAGGGCGCGAACGTTGCCGTCCGCGCCCCCCAGCACTTCCAAATTCCAACCTAATCCAACACGCACCCCCTCGCGGCCTCCCCCTTTCAGGGGGAGGAGAGGATCACTGGCACGCTAGGCATTCTTCGTAGTCGGTCTTTTCCGCCGGCAGGGTGGGCGCGTCGGCGGTTGCGTCTTTGCCTTCGTCGCCGGCGAAGCCGGCGCGTTGGACGGACTTGCTGCGGCAATAATAGAGGCTCTTTACGCCGCGCTCCCAGGCCATCCAGTGGAGCATGTGCAGGTCCCATTTGTCGACGTCGCCGGGGATGAAGATGTTGAGTGACTGGGCCTGGCAGATGAGCGGCGTCCTATCGGCGGCGAGTTCGATGATCCAGCGTTGATCGATCTCGAACGCGGTCTTGAAGATGTCCTTCTCCTCGTCGCTTAAAAAGTCGAGGTGTTGCACCGAGCCTTCGTTCTTCAGGATCGAAGACCACACCGCTTCGGTGTTCTTGCCCTTCGTGTCCAGCAGCTCTTCGAGATAGGGGTTCTTGACCGCAAACGAGCCCGAGAGCGTCTTGTGCGTGTAGATGTTGGCCGGGATCGGCTCGATGCCGGCAGACGTGCCGCCGCAGATGATCGAGATCGAGGCGGTCGGCGCGATCGCAAGCTTATGCGAGAAGCGCGCCATCACGTTGTTCTCGGCCGCATCCGGGCAGGGGCCGCGCTCTTGCGCGAGCTTCACGCTGGCTGCGTCGGCGCCGCGGCGGATGTGGCGGAAGATGCGATTGTTCCACACCTTCGCCATGGCGCTTTCCATGCTGACGTGCTGCTTCTGCAGGAAGGAGTGGAAACCCATCAGGCCAAGGCCGACGCTGCGCTCGCGCATGGCGGCGTAGACCGCGCGCTCCATTTCCGGCGGCGCGCGCTGGATGAAATCTTCGAGCACGTTGTCGAGGAAGCGGAACACGTCCTCCAGGAATTGGGGCTCTTTCTCCCAGTCCATGAAGGTCTCGGCGTTGAGCGAGGAGAGGCAGCAGACGGCGGTGCGCTCGCGCCCGTTATGGTCGAGCCCGGTGTGCAGCATGATTTCGCTGCAGAGATTGGATTGGCGCACTTTGAGGCCGAGCTTCTTCTGATGGCTCGGCATCTGCTTGTTCACGGTGTCGGAGAAGATGATGTAAGGCTCGCCGGTTTGCAGCCGCAGTTCCAGGATCTTCTGCCAGAGCTTGCGCGCATTCACATGCTTCAGCGGCTCCTGGTTTTTGGGGCTCCTGAGCGCGAACGGCAGATCGTCGCGCACCGCGATCATGAATTCGTCGGTGAGATTGAGCCCGTGATGGAGGTTCAGGCTTTTGCGGTTGAAATCGCCGGCGGGTTTGCGGATTTCGAGGAATTCCTCGATCTCGGGATGGTGGATGTCGAGATAGACTGCAGCGCTGCCGCGGCGCAGCGATCCTTGGCTAATCGCGAGCGTGAGCGAATCCATCACGCGGATGAACGGAATGATGCCGGAGGTCTGTCCGTTCTGGCCGACCTTTTCGCCGATGGAACGAACGCCGCCCCAATAGGTGCCGATGCCGCCGCCATTGGAGGCAAGCCACACGTTCTCGTTCCAGGTGTCCATGATGCCGTCGAGTGAATCGCCGACGGCGTTCAAGAAGCAGGAGATCGGCAGCCCGCGCTCGGCGCCGCCGTTGGACAAGACCGGCGTCGCCGGCATGAACCAGAGCTTGGAGATGTAATCGTAGATGCGCTGCGCGTGACCGATGTCGTCGGCGAACGCGGTGGCGACGCGCGCGAACATGTCCTGGTACGACTCGCCGGGCAGCAGATAGCGATCGGTGAGAGTGGTCTTGCCGAATTCCGTCAGCAACGCATCGCGTTGTGAATCCGTAACGACCTTCTCGACGACCTTCAGCGGACGCAGGGGCTTGGGCTTGCCGCGATGGATTTCGCCCATGCGGTGGACCCCCGCTTTTTCCGCTCGTGCCTGCATGTTTCCTGCCCCCGAATTTAGCTCTGTGTTAACGCGACTCGGTTCTGGCCAAAACCACATGACCTTGTGGTGCTGCGGCGAACCGTACCGCTACATATAGTGATGCACCGGGTTAATTCACGGTCAATGGGCAAGGCTAATCAGCGCTGAAATTTGACTATCGAATCTGTGAACAGGCGAGCCGAAAGCGGTTCGTGCGTTAACGCAATGGTGGCATTGTGATACCGCAAAAAGAGCGCTTGCACCTTACCAAATTCCGGCGTTTTTCAGGCCGATGGCCGATCATTCGGGGCAGGGAAAAGCGGTGCTCGCCGCGTTAACGGGCGGCGCGCTGTTGGGGCTCTCGCCGATCGCGATGAGGCTCTCCGAACTCGGTCCGCACGCCTCCAATGCCTGGCGATTCTTGTTCGCGCTGCCGATTCTGGCGCTCTGGGCGGGGTTGGCGCGGCCGATTCCATCGGCGCGCCAGACCGGCTGGATCCTGTTCGGCGGCGTGCTGTTCGGGATCGAGGTCTCGCTCTGGGCGGCGGCGCTGGGGCTCACCACGGTCACCAACGCCACCTTGCTCGCCAACCTGACGCCGGTGTTCGCGGCCTTGTTCGGCTGGATGCTGTTCCGCGAGCGCCTGCGCGCGCCGATCATGGCAGGCATGGCGACCGCGCTCGCCGGCGCCGTCCTGCTGGCTTTTGCGCGCGCCCAAGCGGCGGCCGGCCCAACCGGACACCCCGAGACCGGCTGGATCGGCGACGCGCTTGGTCTATCGGCGGCGGTCGGCTACGCCGGCTACCTGCTCATCCTGCGTATGCTCGGCAAAGAGGTGACGACCGGCGCGGTGATGTTTTGGGCGAGTTCGAGTTCGCTGATCGTGGCGCTCACATTGGCGCTGATCTTCCGCGAACCGCTTTGGCCGCAGACGCTTGAAGGTTGGCTCATCCTTGCGGGTCTTGGCCTCATAGTCCAAGTCGGCGGCCAGGGACTGGTGGCGTACGGCGTCGGCCGCTTGCCAATCGTGGCTTCAACCGTGCTGTTGTGGATGCAACCGCTCGTGGCCGCCGCGCTGTCTTGGCTCATGTTCGACGAAGCGCTCGGCCCGCTCGCTTTCATTGGCGCAGCACTTATCCTCGCTGGCATCTACGTCGTGCAGCGCGCTAGAAGCGCGGCATGACCAAAGCGTTCGCCGCGATCCTGGGCGGGCTGAAAGATGTGATTTTCGGCAGGCTGACGCTGTTCGCCATCGCCAACCTGATCGTCGCCGGCACGATGACGTTCTTGGCCGCCCGCGCCGCGCTCGAATACGTGTTGCCGCTCATTCCCGACATGGAAGGCTGGCTTGGGTATCTCTCGATGGCCGGCTCGCTGGTGGCGAGCGTCGTTGTCGTCGTCATCGCGCTCGCTCTGTCGCCGGCGATTTCGATGGTGGTCGGGGGCGTGCTGTTCGATTTCGCCGCTGAGCGGGTGGAGAAGAAGATCGGCGCGCCGAAAGCGCGGGCCGTGCCGATTCAGCAAGGGATATGGAACGGCGTGCGCATCGCGCTGCCGGCGCTTGCGCTCAACCTCATCGTCATCCCGCTCTATTTCATCCCGGTGATCAATGCGCTCGTGTTCTATGGGCTTAACGGCTTTCTGATGGGACGCGAATACGCAACCATCACCGCAGCGCGGCACATGAGCTACAAAGAGGCCGTCGCATTGCGCAAGCGACACGGTATGAGCGTGTTCTTCGTCGGCCTCGCTTGCTCGCTGGTGCCATTCCTCGCGCCGCTGGTGGGCGCCAGCGCGATGACGCGGTTGATCCAGTCGATCAAATAGAGTCAACTCGCGTCAGCCAACACTTGTTGTGGGCGAAGGAGGCGATCATGGCGAAGGTGCTGGGCATCGGCGGCCTGTTCTTCAAGACCGACAATCCCGACGCGCTGCGCGAATGGTATGCGCGGGTCTTGGGCGTCGACTTCTTCGATTGGGGCGGCGCCTGGTTTCCGTCCGAACCGTTCGCCGCCCATGCGGGATCGGGAACGGTGCTAAGCCCGATGAAGGACACCTCCTACATGGAGGCGCCGACAAAGCGCGATTATATGTTCAACCTCGTCGTCGACGACATCGATGGCGTGCTCGCGCGCTGCAAAGAGCATGGCGTCGAGCCGGTCAAGACCTTTCCTGACGATTTCAACGGCCGCTTTGCGCACATCATCGATCTCGAGGGGCGCAAGATCGAATTGTGGCAGCCGCGTCCGATCGATCAGAAATAGGCGCTGATGACATTGCTCGATTTCGCCAAGGCGCTCGGCGTCGCGCTCTTGCTCATGGCGCTCAATGTCGCCGCCGCCTTCGGCGTGGTTTGGGTCTACGCTTCGTTCATCGAACCTGAACACGAGCAGGCGTTCTATGTCGCCGCAGCGCAAGAGATCGCGCCTTGGTCGAGCATCTTCGCAGGAGCCGCGCTCTTCTTCCTCGCCATGCTGTGGCTCGCCTGGCGGAGGCAGGGTCGCAACGGCTTCCTGTTCGCGGGCGTCGGGGCCGGCATCTACGCCGCGATCGATATTGCGGTCATCGCCGCAGAAGGCGCGCTCGCGGCGCTTGGCGCGATGGTTGCGGCTTCCATGCTGAGCAAATTGGCCGCAGCGCTTCTCGGCGCGTGGCTGGCTCGGCCGCGTTAGCGCTTGCGCCAGAAGCGATAAGTGGTGAGCGTCGCAAAGCCCTCGCGTTCGTAAAGAGCGATGGCTGGCGCGTTCTCGGCATCGACCTGGAGGAACGCGGTCGTTGCGCCCCATTCGGCGCAGCGCCCCATCAGCGCGCGGAAGATTCGTCGCGCGAGACCCTGACGGCGCGCCTCCGGCGCTGTGCGCATCAGAAACACGCCCGCGAGTTCGCCTGCCCCTGCGCACATGCCGATCGCTACCGCGCGCCGTTCCCGTTCGATCAATGCGAACGCCGCCGGCTGCGGCGCGCGCAAAGCGATGCTGAGGCGCTCGTCATATTCGGCGTCGTCCTTGGAGGTTTCTCGAATGACGGCGTCGAACGCGGTGGGCATTGCCTCGTGGAGAGCGACGTCCTCCGCCGCATCGGCGCCGCGCACAGGCGCCGTCATCACCAAGGTCGGCATCACCGGTTCGTAGCCGCGCCGCCCAAGGCGCTGGGGCAGGTCGGGCGGCGCGAACGCCTCGTCCGTCAGCTTGAAGCGCGGCGGGAGGTTGAGGGCGGCATACCAGGCCTCAGCGTCGTCGATGGCTGCTTCGACATCATCGCCGGCCCAATCGAGCGGCCATGCCGCGTTGACGCGGCCCGTGACGCCGCCGGCCGCAAGATAGAACCAGCCATTGCGCTCCTCGGTCCGCGCTGCCGGCCATGTCTTGATTGTCGCGAGATCGATGTCACGAGGGCTCACGTGCGCGCCGCCACCAGCTTGACCACATCGCCCATAATGGTGGTGATCTTGAAATCCTTTGGCGTGTAGACGGCGGCGACGCCCATCTGGCGCAGCGCCAGTGCATCGGCTGGTGGGATGATGCCGCCGACGACGAGGGGAACGTTGTCCAAACCCTCCGCCCGCATCAGCCGCACGACTTCCTGCACCAGATCGAGATGTGAGCCGGAGAGAATGGAAAGGCCCACCGCGTGCGCGCGCTTCTCCTTGGCCGCTGCGACGATTTCGGCGGGCGTCAGGCGAATGCCTTCGTAGATCGCCTCCATGCCGACAGCGCGGGCGCGGGCGGTGATCTGTTCGGCGCCGTTGGAATGGCCGTCGAGACCGGGTTTGCCGACGAGAAAGGTGAGCTGGCGGCCGAGCTTCTCATTCAGCGCCGCCACATCGCGCTTCACGCTCTCGATATCGTCGCCGCCGGTCTCGATGACCAGGGCAACGCCGGTCGGGCCGCGATATTCCCCATACACTTTGCGCAACGTCGCCGCCCATTCACCCGTGGTGGCGCCGGCGCGCGCGCAAGCAAGCGTGGCGGGCATGATATTGAGGTCGGCGCGCGCGTCGGCCTCAAGCATGGCGAGGCGGCCGCTCACCTCGTTGCCGTTGCGGCCTGCCCGCCACGCTTTGAGCCGTGCGATCTGTTCCGCCTCGATGGCGAAATCCACGGTCTGAATCGATTTCTCGCCGGCTTCGAGCGGGGAGGGTTCGCCTTCGGTGAAGGCGTTGACGCCGACGACCTTCTGCACGCCGGCCTCGATGTGTTCGATGCGGCGGCGATTGGAGTCTACCAGGGCCGCCTTCATGTATTCGACGCTGGCGACGGCGCCGCCCGCGGCTTCGATCTTGGCGAGTTCGGCGCGCGCGCCTTCGACCAGTTCGGCGACTTTGGCCTCGATCACTTTCGAGCCGTGGAAGATGTCTTCGAATTCTAGCAAGTCGGTTTCGTACGCCAGCACTTGCTGCAGCCGCAGCGACCATTGCTGATCCCAGGGACGCGGCAGGCCGAGCGCTTCGTTCCAGGCCGGCAGCTGCACCGCGCGTGCGCGCGCGCCTTTGGAAAGCGTCACTGCGAGGGTCTCAAGCAGGATGCGGTAGACGTTGTTCTCTGCCTGCTGCTCGGTCAGTCCGAGCGAATTCACTTGCACGCCATAGCGGAAGCGGCGCGCCTTCTGGTCTTCCACGCCATAGCGCTCGCGGCCGATTTCGTCCCAAAGCTGCACGAACGCGCGCATCTTCGAGAGCTCTGTGACAAAGCGCAGGCCCGCGTTGACGAAGAAGGAGATGCGGGAGAAGACGGGCGCCATATCACCCCCGCCCCCTTGCGGGGCGGGGGCAGGGGGTGGGGGGCGACCAAAAATAGGCGCGGCGGCGCGGCTTGCGCTTTGATCTGCGCGCCCCCCCTCCCCAGCAAGGGGGGAGGGGGAAAAGCGGGTCCTCACTTCATCCAGCACTGCAATGGCGGCCGCCAGCGCAAACGCCAGCTCTTGCTCGGGCGTCGCCCCGGCTTCCTGCAAGTGATAGGAGCACACGTTCATCGGATTCCATTTGGGAATCGTATCGAGGCTCCAGGCGATCGTGTCGGCGGTGAGTTTCAAACTCGGCGCCGGGGGAAAGATGTAGGTGCCGCGCGACAGATATTCTTTCAGGATGTCGTTCTGCGTCGTGCCGGTGAGTTTCTTGGGATCCGCGCCTTGCTCTTCGGCCAGAGCAACATAGAGCGCGAGCAGCCACGCCGCCGGGGCATTGATCGTCATCGACGTGTTCATCTGTTCGAGCGGGATGCCGTCGAACAGCGCGCGCATGTCGCCCAAGTGCCCAACCGGCACGCCGACTTTCCCGACTTCGCCGCGCGCCAAGATGTGGTCGCTGTCGTAGCCGGTCTGCGTCGGCAGATCGAACGCGACCGACAAGCCGGTCTGCCCTTTCGCCAGGTTGGCGCGGTAGAGCTTGTTCGACTCCGCCGGCGTTGAGTGCCCGGCGTAGGTCCGGAAAATCCAGGGCGGGTCGGGGGAATGCTGAAAGGGCATGGCTCAGCCGGAACCGTAGCAGAGATTCCCGGATTGGTGCGGTGCAATAGCCAAAGCGGCGAGCTTTTCGCTGCGGAAATGCCGGGTTGGGCGCGCGCCGTTGCGCAGTGCAGCAAATGCGCGCAAGTTCGCGCCCGACGGGAAATGGAGGGCAAGATGGCCGACGCGGCGACGGGATCGAAGGAAATCTACGCCATCGGCGAAATCCCACCGCAATTCCATGTGCCGGAGAAGATGTGGGCCTGGGCCATTCGGAAGGAGCGCCATGGCCGCCCGCTGCAGGCGATGCAGCTCGAACAGGTGCCGACGCCGCAAGTAGGCGAGGACGAGGCGCTTGTGCTCGTGATGGCGGCGGGGGTGAATTACAACGGCGTGTGGGCGGCTCTCGGTGAGCCGCTTTCCGTTTTGGACGTGCACAAGCAGCCCTATCACGTGGCTGGGTCCGATGCGTCGGGCATCGTCTGGGCGGTGGGCTCGAAGGTGAAGCGCTGGAAGCCGGGCGACGAAGTCGTCATCCATTGCAATCAGGACGACGGCGACGACGAAGAGTGCAATGGCGGCGATCCGATGTTCTCGCCGTCACAGAAAATCTGGGGTTACGAGACGAGCGACGGTTCGTTCGCACAATTCTGCAAAGTGCAGGCGCGGCAGATGATGCCGCGGCCGAAGCATCTCACCTGGGAAGAGAGCGCTTGCTATACGCTGACGCTGGCGACGGCGTATCGCATGCTGTTCGGCTGGCGGCCGAACGTGCTGCGGCCGGGGCAGAACGTGCTGGTGTGGGGCGCGAGCGGCGGGCTTGGCGTGTTCGCGGTGCAGCTTTGCGCGGTCTCGGGCGCGCACGCGATCGGCGTCGTCTCCAGTGAGGACAAGAAGGATTACGTGCTGTCGATGGGCGCGAAGGCGGTGCTCAATCGCAACGACTTCAAATGCTGGGGTCAGCTGCCGAAAGTGAACGGACCCGAGTTCAACGATTACATGAAAGAGTCGCGTAAGTTCGGCAAAGCGATCTGGGAGGTGACCGGCGGCAAAGATGTCGACATCGTGTTCGAGCATCCGGGCGAGGCGACATTCCCGGTCTCGGTGCTGGTCTGCAAGCGCGGCGGCATGGTGGTGATCTGCGCCGGCACCACCGGCTACAATCTCACCATGGACGCGCGCTTTTTATGGATGCGCCAGAAGCGCGTGCAGGGCTCGCACTTCGCGCACTTGTATCATGCGAGCCAGGCCAACCAGTTGGTGATCGACCGGCGCATCGATCCGGCGATGAGCGAAGTGCTGCCCTGGGACAAGATTCCGGATGCGCACGAGAAGATGCTCGATAACAAGCACGCGCCAGGGAACATGGCTGTGCTGGTGAACGCGCAGCGGAGCGGGCTGCGGACCTATGAGGATGTGCTGGAGCTGAGTGAGGCGCGGGGCTAGACAACCCCCATGCTCCACATCGGCATTCTCGGCCATTCCGCCGACGGCTCGGCGCTCTGTTATCTCGAAACCGTGCGCGAGAGCGCGCGGCAGCTCGGCGATCACCAGCATCCCGAGATCACCATGTCGCTGCTGCCGATGGGGCCGACGATCCCGTGGTGGGACGCGCTCGATTTCCCAAAGATCAATGCGCACCTGTGCGCCACCGCGCAAAGGCTGGCGGACGCCGGTTGCGATTTCTTCGTTTGTCCGGACAACACCGCGCACCTGGCGCTCGATGCTGCGGCCGAGCCTTATCCGCTGCCGGGCCTGCATATTTGCGACGTCGTTGCGGGCAAAGCGAAAGCCGAGGGCCGACGCCGCATCGCTCTCCTCGGCACCAAGTACACGATGGAGGGCGCAGCCTATCGCACGGCGTGCGAGCGCCACGGGCTCGACATGCGCGTGCCCGGCGCCGCTGACCGCGAGTTGCTCAACACGCTCATCTTCGATGAATTGTGCATGGGGAAGTTCACCGAGCGCGCCACCAGGGCGTTTCTGCGCGTGATCGAAGAGCTGAAGCGCGACGGCTGCGACGCCGTTGCGCTTTCATGCACGGAGATTCCGCTGATCGTCACGCCGGAAAACTCGCCGCTGCCGACGCTGGATTCCACGCGTCTGCTGGCGCATGCGGCGGTCGCGGCAGCGATCGGCAACACGCCGCCGCCCTCGTGGCGCGGCGGGCCGCTATAAAGGCCGCCGACATGAGCCGGCGGCCTTGAGCAAAAGTTCTACGGCGTCGGCGCTGGCGTTGTCGTTGCGGTGACGCCGCTGTCGGTGATGGTGATCGAGGTGGTTTGGCCGTTTTGCGTGCCGGTCGCGGTCCAGGTCCCGTCGGCGTTCTGTGTGAGCCCGGTGATGTTGGTGTAGCCGGCGCCTTCCGCACGCGTGCGTGCGTCGCTTTCAGTCAGGACGACCACCGTCGGCGCAGGCGCAGGCGTCGTGACTTCAACCGTTTCCGGCGCTTCCGTGGTTGTGGCTTGCTGACCGCAAGCCGCCAAAGCCGCGATCGCGGCTGCTATGAATACTGCACGCATGAAGTCCCTCCTTGGGTTGCGACCATGTTCAACAAATCCGGCGGCTCGCCTGTTCCGGCGGGAACTTTGCGTTCAGTTCAGGGCCTCGACGCCATGCATGATGGCGAGCCGGATCTTCCAGTCGCCGAGGCTGTCGCGCCGCAGCGTATAGGTTGAGCATTCCGCGCCCATCTCGTGGCCGTCGTCATCGATCCAGGGCCAGCGCACGCGCACGACCACAAGTCTGTCCGTGATCTCATCCACGCGCACTATTTCCGGCTTCGTGTTGGCGACACCGATGGAATTGTAGTGTTCGCGCGCCCCGGCGAAGAGGTTGCCCAGCTCTTCGTGGCTCTCAAGCCCTTGAACGAATTCGTCGGCGATCACCATAGCGGGCGTCTCCCACATCGCCGCGATGGCGTCGGTGTCGCCTTCGGTCAGCGCCTCGGCGAAACCCTGCAGAAAGGCCATGATGCCGAGATCGTCCTCCGGCATCGGCTGATGCAGCATCTCCTCCAATTGGCGATCTGACGGCATCCCGGATCAACGAACCGGCGAGAGCCCCGTTCCCGTGCTCCAGTGCGTTGACCTCCGCCCACGTAAAGCTGCTAATGCGCATACGGTAGCGGGGAAGAACGGGGATGGTGCGGCTCATTCTGGCGGGTCTGGCGCTGCTGCTGCTCGCAGCGGCGGGCTTCATCGGTTTCCGGACCATGTCGTTCACGGCGCCGCCGCCGCCCGCGGCGGTGGAACTACCTGATGCCGCCGGTTACGCCATCGACGAAAGCCGCGCAGCGATGCGTCTCGCCGAAGCGATCCGCTTTCGCACCGTCTCGATGGTGCAGGAGACCGATGACCGCTCGCAGTTCGAAGCGCTGCATGCCTGGCTGCAGCGGACCTATCCCGCGTTCCACGCCGTCGCCAAGCGCGAGCTGGTCGGCGAACTCTCACTGCTCTACACCTGGGAAGGAAGTGACGCGGGTCAGCCGCCGATCATCCTGCTTGCGCACCAAGACGTGGTGCCTGTGCCGGACGACACGCGCGCCAATTGGCAAGTCGATCCGTTTGGCGGGACCATTCAGGATGGCTTCGTCTGGGGGCGCGGCGCCATCGACGACAAAGGCTCGCTGGTCGCACTGCTCGAAGCCGCCGAGTTTCTCGCCGCGCAAGGCAAACGTCCCGTGCGCACCATTATGTTCGCCTTCGGTCACGACGAAGAATTGGGCGGCGACGGCGGCGCGGTGTTGATGGCTTCGGCATTGGCCGAGCGCGGAGTGCATGCCTGGTTCGTGTTGGATGAAGGCATGGCCGCGCTCGAACGCCATCCGCTCACCGGCGGTCCGGCGGCGATGATCGGTATTTCCGAACGCGGCTCGGGCACGCTGGCGGTGCGCGCCGTCGGCCAGCCTGGTCATTCGTCGATGCCGCCGCCGGAGACAGCCGTGTCGTTGGTCTCGGAAGCGGTGGTGCGCATCCACGACATGCCGATCGAGCGCAGCCTGGAAGGCGGCCCGGCGCTGGCGATGATGCGCGCGCTTGCGCCTGAACTCAGCTTCACCAACCGCATGGCGGTGTCGAACGAATGGCTGTTTTCGCCGCTATTGCGTCAGCGGATGAAGGACGATCCGGCAGCACAGGCGCTGCTCGGAACCACCATTGCGCCGACAATGATCGAAGGCGGAATCCGGCCGAACGTGCTGCCCGGCGAGGCGACGGCCATGATCAATTTCCGCATCCATCCTCGCGATAGCGCCGCCGATCTTTTGCGCCGTGCGCGCCAGCAAGTGGCCGATCTCGAAGGCGTCACGGTCGATTGGGCCGAGGCGCCGCGCGAGGCGTCGGCGATTTCCAGCACGACGTCGTCTAGCTACGCGCTGCTTGCCGGGCTTTCGCGCGAAATCTTGCCGGAAGCGCCGGTGGCGCCCGGCCTCGTGCTTGCCGGCACGGACTCACGCCACTATGCCGACGTCGCAGAGAACGTGTATCGCTTTCAGCCGATGATTTTCTCGGCGGAAGACCTCGAGCGTCCGCACGGACTGAACGAGCGAATTTCGATCGAGAATTTCGCAGGCATGATCAGATTTTATATTGGCCTCATGGAAGCAGGAGCGATGCAATGATCCGATCCGCACTGTTTGCCGCTGCGCTCGCGTTGGCGGCGTGCACGCCCGCGCAAGAAGCGAAGGAGGAGAACATGGCGACAGGCGCCGAAGTGCCGGCGCCGACGCCGGACGACGTCGCCGTGCGCATCACTGCGGCGCAGAACGGCGAGACCGTCAATGTCGCCATTGGTCAACGCTTCGCCATCGAACTGATCGGCGTGCCGACGGCGGGTTATGTCTGGGCGCCGGCGCAAGTGCCCGACTTCATCACTCGCGCTGGCGAAGCTTCAGGCAATACGGTCGCGGAGCAATCCGAGCCAGGTTATGCGGGCGGCAATCATTGGGAAGTGACGATGTTCTCAGCAACCGGCCCGGGCACAGGTGAGATCGTGATGGAGCAACGTCGGCCGTGGGAGAGCAGCGAACCGGCGGCGGATACGTTCCGCGTGACTATCGTGGCGCAGTGAAGCGTTGGCTCAAGACCGTGCGTCTTCAGACGCGCCTGCGGGCCTGAAGGCCCGCGGTCCGAATGATCCTCATCGCCCAGACCCTGCTCTACGTGCTGGCGGTCGCCGGCATTGTGGCGGGGTCGTGGGGGCTGATCTTTTTCGTTGGCGGGGCAATGAACAGGGCGCGCCCGCGTGAAATGAGGCGCCGCCGCTGGGCGCTGGCTGCGCTTTGCGCGTGCGCCATTGTCGCATCGGCGGCGCTGGGCTTTGTCGCCATCCCCGCGATCCTGTATCTCGCCCAACAATGAGCGAACTTCTTCGGGATCTTTGGTACTTCGCCGCGACATCGCGCGAGCTGAAGCGCGGGCAGATGTTTCGCCGCGAAATCCTGGGCGAGCCTGTCGTGCTGGGCCGCGACGAGGAGGGGAGCGCATTTGCGCTGCGCGACATCTGCCCCCACCGCGCCGTGCCGCTTTCGGCCGGACGCATCGTCGCCGAGAACGGCGTGCAGACGGTCGAGTGCCCCTATCACGGCTGGCGCTACGGCACGCAGGACGGCGTCTGCAAGCTGATCCCGTCGCTGGTCCACGATCAGCGTTATGAGGCGAACCGGATTCGCGTGCGCCGCTTCCCGACGCATGAAGCCAACGGCATCGTGCTCGCGTTCGTTTCGTCCGATCCGCGCGTCGACGAGCCGCCGCCGGCGCCGCGATTCGATCTCGGCGATTTCCGCGAACCCAAATTCGTCATCCACCGTATTTTCGCGGCCAACATGGACAACGCGGTCGTGGGGCTTATGGACCCGGCACACGTGCCCTACGTGCATAATCAATGGTGGTGGCGCCCGCCCTCGACCGGGCGGCGCTTGAAGGAAAAGCGCTTCGTGCCGCGTGAGCGCGGCTGGGCTATCGAACGTCACGCGCCGAGCGGCAACTCGCTCGCCTATCGCATGCTGTTCGGCGGCAAGGTAACGACCGAGATTTCGTTCATGCTGCCGGGTTTTCGCTGGGAGGTGGTGGAGAACGAGCGCGCGCGGCTCTTTACGCTCACGTGCCTCACGCCGGAACACGAAAACTCCACGCGCATCACGCAGGTCACGTACTGGAAACGCGCGCCGTTGCTTGACGTGATGAAGCCGATCCTCATTCCGGCTGGCCGCGAATTCCTCGACCAGGACGGCCGCATGGTCGATCTGCAGAACAGTGGCCTCGCCTACAAGCCATCGATGCTTTGGATCGACGACATCGACGTGCAGGCGAAATGGTACCTGAAGCTCAAGCGCGAATGGGTGAAGAGCCGCGAAGAAAAACGCGACTTCGTCAACCCGATCGAAGCCACGACGCTCCGCTGGATGAGCTAGTTCGCCGGCGCCAGCGCTACCGGAAGCCGCACTTCCCGCGGATTGGCGTTGTCCGCCGGCATGTCTTCCTGCAGCACCAGCGTCGCCGGCGTTTCCTGCGTGACGTTGAAGCTGAGCTCGGCGCGATAGCGGACCGGCGCTTCGGTCATCCAATCGCTCTGCGCCCGAGCGGGCGCCTCGGCGATGAGGGCGCCGTCGGCGCCGACGAGCTGTGCGGGAAACTGCGCTTCGAAATACCAGTCGCCGGGCGCTGTACCCTCGACCACGAGCGGGCTGGTGACGCGTGCGTTGGCGACCGGCGTTTCGATAATGACGCTCGGCGCTTCGGCGGCTTCAGTCGCCGGAGTGTCTGAGGCAGGCGCTTGCTGCGGTGGTGAACATGCCGCAACGGCCAAAGCGGCGAGCGCGATGAAGCGCGTAGTGCGAAGCATACTCATTCTCTCCTCACGCTGGTTTATCAGTTGCGCTGGTGGCGGCAACAAGGCGCGCGTATAGCCGTCGCAGCTTCACTTCGAACAGGTAGGGCCATGGCGCGGCTGCATCGCGAATCTCACCTTGCCGATCGCATCGGCTGGCTGCGCGCCGCGGTGCTCGGCGCCAATGACGGCATCGTTTCGACCGCCAGCTTGATCGCCGGCGTCGCCGCAGCTTCCGCGGGGCGCGGCGAAGTGCTTCTCGCCGGCGCTGCGGGCCTAGTTGCGGGCGCCATGTCGATGGCGGCGGGGGAGTATGTTTCGGTGAGCTCGCAATCGGACAGCGAGCGCGCCGATCTCGCACGCGAGAAGCGCGAGCTTGCCGAGACGCCCGAGTCCGAACTCGATGAGCTGACCAACATTTATGTCGGGCGCGGCCTCGAAGCGGCGTTGGCGCGACAAGTCGCGATGCAGATGACCGCAAACGACGCGCTCGCTGCTCATGCGCGCGATGAATTGGGCATCACGCATGCAGCGCGGGCCCGGCCGACTCAGGCTGCGGCTGCCTCTGCGGCGGCGTTCGCGTCGGGCGCTGCCTTGCCGCTCTTGGTGGCCGCGCTTGCGCCTGTCGACGTGCTGGGCTGGGCCTCGCCGATCGCTTCGCTCTTGTTTCTGGCATTGCTGGGCATCTGGAGCGCGCGCATGGCGCGGACGGCGCCGCTCAAACCTGTAGTCCGCGTTGTTTTCTGGGGCGCAGTGGCGATGGCGATTACTGCGGCGGCGGGAGCGGCCATCGGCGTTGTCGTCTAGCCCGTGCTGTAAATGGCTTTCGTCACTTCGGCCTCGCGGCGTTCATCGATGATGCGGCGCGCCACCTCGTCCGGCACGCCGACGCCGTTCAGCAGCGCTTCGCCCAACTGCAATGCAGCTTCGATCGAGTCTGGGCTGGCAAGCGCTGCGCCTGCGGCGTGCAAGCGCCGCGCATGCTCGCCGTCGCGCGCGCGGGCGTAGATCGGGATAAGCGGCCAGACGCGGCGCGCCTCCGCGACGATGCGCTCGACCGCCTCGGCGTCATTGATGGTCACCACGATCGCCGCTGCCTGAGCTGCGCCCACGCTTGCCAATGTCTGCGCGCTGCCGGCGTCGCCGTAATATACAGGCCGGCCCTGGTCGCGCAGTCGTGAAGCCTCCGCCGCATCGCCTTCGACGCCGACATGGGCAATCTCCTGCGCGCTCAGAATATCTGCGAGCGTTTGTCCGACGCGCCCAACGCCGGCAATGACGACATGGCCGCTCTGGTGCGCTGCGTCCGGCTCCGGCGCAGGAGCTGGCGCGCCGGCGATACGTCGCGCGATGCGCGATCCAAGTGCGGCGACGACTGGCGTCAGAAAGATCGAAAGCGCCGAGACGATCAGCATGTAGGCTGCGGTGTCCTCGGGGATGGCGCCGCCGGCGCGCGCAGCCGCGATGACGACGAAGGCGAACTCGCCGGCTTGACCGAGTAGCAATCCCATCTGCAACGCGCGTTGCCAGCGCAGCCCGAACGCGCGCGCGAGACTCGCGATAATGGCGCCTTTGATCACGAACAAGCCGATGACGCCGACGAGGATGAGCAACGGTTCGCGCAGCAGCAGCGCTATATCGATCTGCATGCCGACGGTGACGAAGAAGAGACCGAGCAGCAGGTCCTTGAACGGTTCGAGATCCGTCTCGATCTGATGACGGAACTCCGTTTCCGCGAGCAGGAGTCCGGCCAGGAAGGCGCCGAGCGCCGCCGACAGCCCTGCCGCTTCCGAGGCAACCGCCATGCCGATCGCAGCGAGAAACGCAGCGGCGATGAAGATTTCGCGGCTGTCGGCGGCTGCGACCCAGCGAAACAGCGGGCGCAGCAACAGGCGTCCAAGCAGAATGATCATCCCGAGCGCGATCAGCGACGTCAGCAGCGCGATGAACACGTTCTGTTGCGCAAAATGCGCGTTGGGGCTGAGCGCGGCGACCAAGAACAGGATCGGCACGACCATCAAGTCCTGCATGAGCAGGATCGAGAAACTGGCCCGCCCCACAGCGGTCGCGATCTGGCTGCGCTCGCGCAGCATCTGCAACACCAAGGCGGTAGATGACAGCGCAAAGGCGACGCCGACAACCGCCGCGACGGTGAAGGTGTTGCCGAATGCGAGCCCCGCCAACGTGATCGCCGCGGCGCAGAGCACGACTTGCAAAATGCCTAAGCCAAACACGTAGCGCCGCAGCGCCCACAGACGCTCGGCGGAAACCTCGAGCCCGATCACGAAAAGCAAGAACACTACGCCCAACTCGGCCAGCAACAAAGTCGGCTCGTCGCTTTCGAGTTCGAACGCGCTGAGGAAGGGCCACGTATGCGCCAACTGCCCGAGCACGTGCGGACCCATGGCCACGCCGATGATCAGGAAACCCATCACGGTGCTGATCCGCGCCTTTTTGAGCGCAGGGATCAACGCGCAGGTCGCCGCCAGAAAGACCAGCGCCTGGATGATGACTTCGCTTCCGCCGCTCCCGTGCCCCATTCATTTCGCTCCCAAGGTGCGGCTTTGCGAGGCTCTCGCAGCGTCGCCTCTTTCGCAACTGCGAGAAGGGCGTTTAAGTTGCGCGAGTCGCGAGGGATTGCATGGGCGCGGAGCTGATAACGCAACTGGAAACCGTGGCTGCCGCTGCGGAGGACTATGCCGACGCGGCCAAGGCGGCGGTGCGCCCGCGTGTGAGCACATCCGGCAAACTCGACCGCGCCGCATTGGATCGCGAACAGCATGTCGTGCATGGCCTGGCCTGGGTCGCGACGTACGCGGAAACGCTGCGGGAGGTGCGTGATTGGGCGCATGCGTTGCACCACGCCGGCAAGTTCGGCGAGACTGAGCGCTTGCTGGCGAAACTTCTCGCCGCAGAATACTCCGCCCAGCTCGCCGGTGGCGTGCCTATGACGCAAGTGGAGACGATCCGTCCGGCCGATTTTGGCGTCGAAGCGCCACCGGTGACGCTCTTCGTCACCCAACCGGAGAAAACCCGGCTCGCGGCATTGCTGCATGATGCGCAGGGACGCGCGACGTTCGAGAACACTGGGCTCGACGCGGATTTCGAAATGATCCGCGACCAGTTCCGCAGTTTCGCCGACGACAAGATCGTGCCGTTCGCACACGAATGGCACTGCAACGACGAGTTCATTCCGATGAGCATCGTCGAGCAAATGGGCGCGCTCGGCGTGTTCGGCCTCACCATCCCGGAAGAGTATGGCGGCTCAGGTCTGGGCAAGACGTCGATGTGCGTCGTCTCCGAGGAATTGTCGCGCGCCTGGATCGGCGCCGGGTCGCTCGGCACCCGGAGCGAAATCGCGGCTGAACTCATTCTGATCGGCGGGACCGACGCGCAGAAGGCCGAATGGCTGCCGAAAATCGCCAGCGCCGAAATCCTGCCAACGGCGGTGTTCACCGAGCCCAACACTGGCAGCGATCTGGGCTCGTTGCGAACGCGCGCCGTGAGGGGGGGCGATCATTACGTCGTCACCGGCGCCAAGACGTGGATCACCCATGCCGCGCGCGCCGACATGATGACGCTGTTGGTTCGCACCGACCCCAACACGACAGGCTTCAACGGTTTGTCCATGCTGCTGGCGAGCAAGCAGCGTGGCGATGACGCTGATCCGTTTCCAACGCCCGGCATGAGCGGCGGGGAAATCGAAGTGATCGGCTATCGGGGCATGAAGGAATACGAGATCGGTTTCGACGGCTTCAAAGTTCCGGCGGCCAATCTATTGGGCGGCGTCGAGGGCCAGGGCTTCAAACAATTGATGGCGACGTTCGAAAGCGCGCGCATCCAGACCGCCGCGCGCGCCGTCGGCGTCGCCCAGAGCGCGCTGGAATTGGGGCTGAAATACGCGATCGACCGCAAACAATTCGGCCAGGAGATCTTCCACTTCCCGCGCGTGTCGAACAAGCTGGTGATGATCGCGGCAGAACTGATGGCGGCGCGCCAGATCACTTATTTCGCGGCCCGCCGCAAAGACAGCGGCAAACGTTGCGATCTGGAAGCCGGGATGGCGAAGTTGCTCGCCGCGCGCGTGGCTTGGGCGGCGGCTGATAACGCGCTGCAAATTCATGGCGGCAACGGCTTTGCAGTCGAATATCCGATCAGCCGCGTGCTGGCCGACGCCCGCATTCTCAACATTTTCGAAGGCGCCGGTGAAATTCAAGCCATGGTCATCGGACGCAGATTGCTGGAAGAAGGCGTGAACTAGCGTTATCAGGCCGCCGGGAGGCTTCGCACATGGCTCGCGTCGTTCACTTCGAAGTTCACGCCGCCAATCCGGAACGCGCCGCGAAATTCTACGAGAGCGTGTTCGGTTGGCGCTTCAATCACATGCCGGCGATCGACTATTGGACCATTTCGACGGGCGATGGACCAGGCATCGACGGCGGGATGTTGCGCCGCCGCGGCGATCCGCCGGCTCAGGGCCAGCCGGTCAACGCGCACATGTGCACAATTGGCGTCGATGACATTGACGCGTCGGTGAAATCCGCGTTGGAGGCCGGCGCGACGATGGCGCTGCCCAAGATGGCTATTCCCAATGTCGGTCACGTCGCGTACTTGGTCGACACCGAAGGCAATATTCTCGGCGTCTATCAGGACGATCCGACTGCTCAGTGAGGCGCGATGCGGTTGCTTGCTCTGGTTTCGTTGCTGGCGCTCGGGGCCTGCAATCCGCGGCCGGTGGTCTATCCGCCGGGGGTGGAGTTGACCTTCGTGAATTCCTGCCAGGCGCAGGGGTCGTCGGCTGAGCTTTGCGGCTGCGTCTGGGAACGCGTGGAGGCCGAGGTGCCGGCAGACGATTTTGCGGCCCTGGAGCGGTTGCCCTTGCCCGAACGCGAAGCGCATCCGCTGATGGCCCAAATCCGCGGCTACCGAGAGACCTGCAGCGTGGCGATAAATCCGCCGCCCGCGCCCGACGCCGAGGAACCGGTTCCCGCCCCCTGACGTTGTGGTACCCGTGAAGCGGGTCCTACCGGCGCGCGCCGCCATGGCGGCGGCTTGCATCATCAGCGGCTTGGTCGCCGCCGCATGCGCTTCGAACGCGCCGACCGCGGTTCTCACCGATACGAGGTGGACCGTCGCTTCCATTAATGGCGATCCGATCGTCGCGCGCGCGCCGACAATCGAGTTCAGCGGCGACCGCATCAGCGGTTCGGGCGGCTGCAACCGCTATTTCGGCGGCTACGAAATCACTGGCGCTGAAACCATCGTCATCCGCGGCGTGGGCGCCACCGAGATGGCCTGTGAGCCGGCGGAGATCATGTCACGCGAGCAGGCCTACCTGGCTGCGCTGGATGCGGTGCGTTCGTATCGCCACGATGGCGATCAGCTCACCTTGTCGGCCGTCGCCGGGCCGACGATCGTGCTGCGGCGCGCTTCTTAACGACGTTCGCACTGGTGTCTCTTAACGCTGTTGGCGCATACTTTTCGTCGAGACGCGGCAAAGTTTGCCGAGCATGGGAGTGGACGATGCGATGGGCGGTCGCCGCCCTTGTGGGCGCGATAATGGTGGCGGCGTGCAGCGAACCTGCGCCGAACGTCTTCCCTCAAAGCGCACACGAGCGCTTCAATCTATCCTGCCCCCCCGAAAGCGCGGCTTGCGTCTGCACCTGGGACCGCATCACCCGCACGGTGACCTACGAAGAATACGAAGCCGCACTCGCACGCTTCCGCGAAACCGGTCTGATGGATCCGCGCATCACGCGCGCGAAGACGCGGTGCCTGGAGCGCCACCGTGAATAAAGCTCAAGTCTTTGGTTTGAACAGCGTGCGATCGAGGCTCCACGGTCCGCCGCCGGCGGCGGCGAGGTAGAGGAACACGAAGCAGAACAGCACCGCGGATTCCCCGCCGTTCAACAGCGGATAGAAGCCTTGCGGCGCATGCGCCATGAAGTACGCAATCGCCATCTGACCCGACAGCACGAACGCGACGATGCGCGTGAATAATCCTGCGGCCAACAGTCCGCCGCCGAATACTTCCAGCACGCCGGCGAACCAGATCAACGAGCCCATCGCGGGCGGTTCGCCGAACCGGTCGCTCGGCGGGAACTGAAACAGCTTCATTGTGCCGTGGCACATGAACAGCAACGCGCTGATGATGCGCAAGATACTCAAGAGCTGCGGCGAGAAGCGGTCGAGAGAGGTCATGGCGGGTCTCCGCCACCAATATGCAGCGCCGGCGCCGTCGCCGGCAACACAGGTTCGGCCATGCCGGCTCAGGCAGGCGAGCGACCAACGCGAACGCAACGATGCCGGCGAGGGCGCCGCCAGCGTTCCATACTACGACGGACGTCGGCTCTGTAGCGCCGCGAACAGAGTTCCATCGTCCAAGAGGTCGAGTTCGCCGCCGACCGGCACGCCATGGGAAAGCCGGCTCACGATGACGTTCAACGGCTGTAGCCGCTCCGCGAGATAGTGTGCGGTGGTCTGCCCATCGACGGTGGCCGAGAGAGCCAGGATGACTTCCCGCACGCCGGCCGCGCTGGCGCGTTCGATCAACTTGGCTATGCGCAGATCGTCGGGGCGCACGCCGTCGATGGCGGAGAGAACGCCGCCGAGCACATGATAGCGCCCCTTGAAGGCGCCCGCGCGTTCGAGCGCCCACACGTCGCCCACTTCGGCGACGACGCAGATGAGCCCGTCGTCGCGATCGGTCGCCGAACACAAAGTGCACGGATCCTGCGTATCGAGCGCCCCGCAATTCGAGCACGCGCGCACTTTCTCGGCCGCATCGTTGATGGCCGCCGCCAGCGGAATCATGAGCGCGTCCTTCCGCTTCAACAGCTGCAGCGCCGCCCGCCGCGCCGAGCGAGGCCCGAGCCCCGGCACCTTGGCGAGCAACGCGACCAGCGCTTCGATCTCAGGCGCGGCGGTGATGGACTTGGAGCGCATTACGTCCCTTGTTAGCTCGGATTCTGCCCAATTGTTATGATTGCCTGCTTTCACATGTAGGAGGGTGGGTGGTGAAACGCGTTTTCCTGGCTCTTCTTGCGCTGTTTGCGTTGTCAACGCCTGCCGCGGTCGCCCAGCAAGACAGCATTGTTGGGCAGTGGGCCGGCATTGGCCTTCAGATCGAACCTGCCGAAACCTGGACTATTCAGCTCAGCATCCAGTCGGACGGCCACGGTCGCATCGACTATCCGTCATTGCAGTGCGGCGGCGAATTGACCCGCGAGGGGCGGCGCGGCGAAGTCGTGTTCTTTCGCGAGCGCATCACTTACGGCGATCACTGCGTTACGAACGGGACCGTCGGCGTCTATTCGCATGCGGGAAGACTGATGTGGTTTTGGACGGGCGAAGGCAGCGACTATCCGGCGATGGCCGCAAGCGCCGTGCTGAGCCGGGACGCGCCGATCAGCTAGAACGGCATCTTGAAGCCGGGGAGTATCCCAAGCCCGCCGCTCAGGCCCTTCATCTCTTCGTTCTGCGCGTCTTCCAGCTTGCGGCGGGCGTCGTCGTGGGCGGCTTTGATCAGGTCTTCGAGGATTTCGCGCTCGTCTTCGACCATCAATGACGGATCGATACTGATGCTCACGAGCGCGCTCTTGCCGGAGATGCGCAGCTTCACCATGCCGCCGCCGGCCGAGCCTTCGACTTCCATCGCCTCGAGCTTCTTTTGCGCCTCGTTGATCTTGGCCTGCATCTGCTGGGCCTGGCGCATGATCTGAGAAATGTCCTTCATCGCCAAAATCCCATTCCTAAAATCCTTCCTTCTTGCGCGCGGGCGTTTGTGGCGCGCTGGGCGCCGGCATGGGCACGACATCGCCGCCCGCGGCGCTTTCGTCGGCAGGATTTGTCACCTTGGAAATTTCCGCGCCGGGAAACTGCCTCAGCGCCTCGGCGACGAAGGGGTGCTGCTTCAGTTCGTCCAGCTGACGCGCATGCTCGCGCTTGCGCTTGTCGGCCAGGCTTTCGACCGGAGCCGCCGCCTCTGCGGTCGATCGGATAGTCCACTCGAACGGCGTGTGTTCTTCCAGGAACGCTTTCAGCCGCCGCACCAGATCGCGCGGATGATTGGGACTCGCCACGAACACCAATTCGCCCTGCGGCGAAAAGCGCACGACTTTGAGCCGGTCGAGCGCGACCTCCAGTTCGACGTCCTTCTCAAACTTGATGCGCTCCATGACGTCGTCAAACGTCGCGAACGGCGTTTCTGGATTTTCTTGGACTGCCGGCGCGTCGTCGGCGGCTTCGGTTCGCGGAGGCGTCGCGTTGACCGTCGCCCCCTTACTCGAGGCCGGGGGCAAACCTGCCGGCGAGACGCCGGCGGTCCAAGACGGTCCATCCCGCAACATCCGCGCGGCGTCTTCCGGCGGCGGCAGCGATTGAGCGGCGCAGATGCGCACCATCGCCATTTCCACCGCCGCGATCGGATCTGGCGCTTTGCCCGCTTCTTCGAACGCCTTCAGCAGCATCTGCCAGATGCGCGAAAGCTGTGCGGGCGACAGCTTTTCCGCGAGCGCGCGCACGCGCGCGACCCAATCTCCGCCGCCGATCAGCCGCGCTTCCGCGCCAAGCGCCTGCGCGCGCGCGGCCTCGTGGCCGATATCGAGCAGGTCGCGCAGGATGAGCGCCGGATCGGCGCCGCTGTCGTACTGACTGCGCGCCTCCGCGATCGCCGTCTTCGCATCGGCGCGCGCCACTGCTTCGAACAGGTCGAGCACGCGCCCGCGGTCCGCAAGGCCGAGCATGTCGCGCACGTCGGCGGCGCCAACCGTCTCGCCCGGTTTCTGCACCAATGCCTGATCCAGCAGCGACAAGCCATCCCGGGCCGAGCCTTCCGCAGCCCGCGCAATCAAGGCCAAGCCGTCCGGCTCAACCTTCACGCCTTCCTTTGCGCAGATGGCGCCGAGGTGCTCGGCCAGGCGCTCGCTATCGATGCGCTTCAAGTCGAAACGCTGGCAGCGCGAAAGCACGGTAACCGGCACTTTGCGGATTTCCGTCGTTGCGAAAATGAACTTCACGTGCGGCGGCGGTTCTTCCAGCGTTTTCAGCAGGCCATTGAAGGCCTGGGTCGAGAGCATGTGCACTTCATCGATGATGTAGATTTTGTAGCGCGCCATCACCGGCGCGTAGCGGACGCTGTCGAGAATCTCGCGGATGTCGTTGATGCCGGTGCGCGAGGCGGCGTCCATCTCGAACACGTCGGGATGGCGGCTTTCCATGATCGCCTGGCAATGCTCGCCGGCTGGGTCGAGTTCGACTTGCGGCGCATTGACGTCACCGCACTTGTAATTGAGTGCGCGCGCCAGGAGCCGCGCGGTCGTCGTCTTGCCGACGCCGCGCACGCCGGTGAGCATGGTCGCATGCGGGATGCGCCCGAGCGCGAACGAATTGGCGATCGTGCGCACCATCGCTTCCTGGCCGATCAGGTCGCCGAACGTGCGCGGACGATACTTGCGCGCCAATACGACGTAGCCGGCCCCGGCCGGTTCGTCGCCGAAGAGGGTGGGGGATTGGGACTCGCTCACTGCCCAAAAGTTAAGGATTTTCCTTGGGAATTGCGACCCCGTTGCAGTGCGCGATCGGGCCGTTCGCCGATCCTTCACATTTATCCCCAATCATACCCCAATACCGGCCTAAGAGCTGGCGAACGGGCGGCTGAACCATGGAAACCCAGTCCAGGCGCGTCTGGACGCTGACCATTCGGCGCTATGTCGAAGTGGCCTGGAGCCGGCACGCCCCAACCCGTTTTGCACAGTCGTTGCGGTGCCAATCCTGGTTGCGTTGGCTGTGCCGGGGTTCTGGTGGGCGCCGTGTGCGGTTGGCGCGGCGGCGGGAATGGTCATCGACTTTCTGTCCCGCGGCGCCTTCACCCGCCTGATCGACGGCTTGGACGACCTCGATGAGCGTGCGCTGCGCGGCGTGATCAGCCGCCATATTGCTTTGCTCGGCGCAATCACGGCGGTGTACGTGACGCCCTATGGTATTCTGGCGCTCGCTCCGCAGCCGGGACCGGTCATCGGACTTGTTTTCTGCGCCGGTGCAATGGTGGTGTGCTCTTCGTTGCACGTGATGACGCGCACGATGATCTTCTACACCGCGGCTGCCGTGCTTTTCAGTTTCATAGCCAATGTTGCCGCGCTCGCTGACGGATGGACGGGCGCTGCCGCCGTGATGCTCGCAGGAATTGTCTGCTTCAATGCGCTCATCACAGCACGCGCCGGCGCCGCGAGCTTCAGCGAACTGATCGCAGCGCGACTGCGCGCGGAGGAGTCTACCGAGACACTCGAACGTCGCGTCGAGGAACGTACCGCCGAACTCGCCATCGCTTCGCAGCGTGCACAAGCCGCCAATCACGCCAAGACGCAATTCTTGGCCAATATGAGTCACGAATTGAGAACGCCGCTGAATGCAATCATCGGCTATTCGGAGATCGTCGAGGAAGACATCGAAAACGGTCAAACGGCGACAAGCGCCGACGACCTCGGCAGAATCCGCGGCGCTGCATCTGCTGACTCTGATCAATGAGATACTCGATTTTTCGAGAATAGAGGCCGGCAAACTCAGGCTTCAGTGCGCGGACCTCGACATCGTCCCACTCTTGCGGGAGACGCTTGACACGATCCGGCCACTCGCAGCCGAGAACGGCACAGCGACCCGCCTTTCCGTCGACGTCGGCGTGCGGCGCTTGTTCGCCGATGAGACCCGGGTCCGCCAGTGTCTGCTCAATCTTCTGTCGAACGCGGCCAAGTTCACCCGCGGCGGCGCCATCGTGATCGAAGCTCGCGCGTGCCGCATCGGTGCGGGTCCCGGCGTCGCCATCATGGTGCGCGACAGCGGCGTCGGGATCGCGCCGGAAAATCTCAGTGATCACACGCAAGCTAGTGCGCGCCATGGGCGGCGATGTCTCCGTCGTCAGCCAAGTCGGGCGGGGCTCGCAGTTCACGCTTTTCCTGCCGGTGCGAGCGGAGCAGGGCTTGAGCGCAGCGTAGCTACGCGCCGAACACGGCTTTGACGAAGCTGCGGTAAAGCATGATCTGCCGAGGCAGCACCAGCGGATCGTGCAGGCTTTTCGATAAGATAATGCCGCCGTCGGCGACCGCGGAAAGCATGTCGGCCAAGTCATCTAAGTCGACATCGATGCGCGGCGGATAGCGCTGAGCAATGCGATCGAACCGCTCGCGGAAGCGCCGCCGCCAGATGCGATGACCCTCCGTCGTCATCTCGCGGACGTCGTGGCTGAACATGAAATCCTGGTACACGTAAGAGGCCGCAAGACATCCCGGATGTCCATTCGGCAGGTCGCCCATGACGTCGGCGAACAGCTTGAGGAAGATAAGGAAGCTGTGCAGCGGATCGTCGCTGAGTTCTTCCGCGCGCGAAAATAGCTCATCGAAAATCCGCCATTCGGTGTCGAGGTAGCGCTGCAGCAGCGCCTTCGCGAGATCGTTCTTGTCGCGGAAGTGATAGAAGAAGCCGCTCTTGGTGATGCCGGCTTCGCAGATGATCTCGTCGATCGAGGTCGAAGCGAAGCCTTTGTGCAGCACCGCGTCCTGGGCGATGTCCATGATGCGTTCGCGCGTCTGTTCGCCTTTGCTGAGAGTCTGAGCCTGGACGCCCATCGTCATGCCTCCGCCCGCGCTTTCGCCTCGAAAACCGTACCGTGGGTACTGTACTTGAAGTCTGGTTCTCGCGCGTCCTCGTCCCCGCAAATGCCGCCGAAACCCGATGTGACGCCCGTAACGGCCCTATTCTGCAGCGAAAATTAGAAAGTCCAGGCGCTGCACCATGAGTTTTCTATCTCTGAGCGGCGCCGGGGAATAGTCCTTTCGCCATCGCCGGACGCCGCTGTCCGGGCAAATGGAGAGAAAGAAAACGTCATGGCCCGCGGCCTCGCTCTGTTGGTGTCCGTCCTCGTGTTTTGGCACGCCTCGGCAGCCGTGATTTGGCTGACCTTCGCCTCGGCGCAGCCCGTCTGACACCGGTCCGTTCCACCAGTTTCATAAGTTCCTTCCGGGAGACGCTCGCATGTTGAAAGATCGCTACGGCAATCCCGCCTCGACCGCCTCGCAGGCTGCGATGGACAGGTACAACGAGGCGCTCGACCTCATCCGTCTCTATCGCGGCGATCCAGTCGCGGCCCTTGATGCGGCGTTGGCGGAAGATCCCGACTTCGGCGGCGCCTGGGCGGCGCGCGCCGGGCTCTTGGTCACCGCGACTGACAAGGCCTATGCTGAAGAAACGACCAGGAGCCTGCGCGCCGGCGCTGCGGCGAACTTGAACGACCGCGAAGCACTGCACCTGCAAGCGGCGCAGGATTGGGCCGAAGGCCGTTACGGCGACGGCACGGCGCGCTGGGCCCGAATCGCGCAGGAAAATCCACGCGACGCGCTGGCGGTGCAGTACGCGCACGTCGGTTGCTTCTTTCTGGGCTTGCAAACCGAATTGCGCGACGGGCCGCTACAAGCCCTGCGGGCCTTCAAGCACGGCGAAGACGGCTACAGCTACATCCAGGGCATGGCTGCATTCGGCCTCGAAGAATGCGGTGACTACGGTCGCGCCGAAGTCTACGGCCGCCAAGCCGTCGAAGCCGATCCGCGCGACGGTTGGGCGGTGCACGCAGTGGCTCACGTCAACGAAATGCGTGGCGATCTCGAAGCCGGCATCCCCTGGCTTGCCGACAACGCCGAACATTGGGCGCCAGAGAGCGGGTTCGCCTATCACAATTGGTGGCACCTCGGGCTGCTTTATCTCGATCAGGGCGACATCGGCCAGGTGCTGAAACTGTTCGACGAGAAGGTGCGTCCGAACGCTGACGCGCAAATCGTGCTCGAGTGGCTCGACGCCTCGGCGCTGCTGTGGCGTCTGCATCTCGAGGGCGTCGATGTCGGCGATCGCTTCGAGAAGTTGGCGAAGTGCTGGGAGCGGGCAGGCGAGGACGCGTTCTACGCGTTCAATGATCTGCATGCGATCATGGCCTTCCTCGGCGCCGGGCGCACGATCGAAGCCGAACGCACGCTCAAAGCCATGCGCGCCGCAGCGGCCGACACTGGCGACAACGCCTACATGGCGCGCAAAATCGGCTTGCCGCTGGTTGAAGCGTTCGTGGCGTTCGAAGCGGGCCGCTATGGCGAGTGCGTCGAGAAGATCGCCGCCACGCGCGGCGTCGCTCAGCGCTTCGGCGGCAGTCACGCGCAACGCGATATTCTCTCACTCACCGCGCTGCACGCCGCGTTGCGCGGCGGGTTCGCGGCGACGGCCGAAGCGTTCGCCGCCGAGCGGCTGGCGCACAAGCCGCAAAGTCCCTGGGCCGGGCGCCTTTCGGCCCGCGCCCGCGAGTTGAGCGCACAGCGCGCAGCTTGAGTTTGAACCGGCGCCGTCTCGCTCATGGTCGCGGCGCCGGTTCACCCTTCGTAGTAACGAAACCGCTCAGTAGAAGAAGCGCTCTTCGCTAATCTTGCCATCGCGCACGGTGTAGAGCGCGACCTCGTCCATCTTGATGCGTTGGCCGGACGCTTTCTGCGTGACATCCATGGTGAAGCGCAGGGCGAATTGACCGCTGTTGAGATAGGGGCCGGCCACGTCGAAGCTATGCACGTCATGATTGGCGGTCCACCAATCGCCTTTGGTGTGCACGGCGTCGCGTCCGCGCACTTCTTTCATGTCGCCCTCGCGCGCTTCGATGCTGACGACGTCATCGGCCCAATACGTCTCCGCTTGCGCGAAATCGCCGGCCTTGAGCGCGGCGGTGAAGGCCTGGGCTATTTTCTCGGTGCTCATGGTTCTGCTCCTCGCGACAAGAACAAAAACAGAACATTGTGTCCGAAGTCAATTAGGCTTCGCATCGCCTTGGATGGATTTTGAGAGAGTGCAGACAGGACGACGACCCGTACGCAACCCGTTACGGCTGCTTCCTTCCGGACCTGACCGGGTTGGCGGGGCGGCCGTCCGCCGCCTGCCTGCGCGCCTCATATCGCTCCTCGAGTGGCGGTAGGCAACCCGGAACGGGTGCGGTGTAGCGGCGTTTCTAGTTCGTCCTAACCACAACAAGAGGCGCCTCCGAGTGGGGCGGGAGCCGCAATGCTGCGTACCCTGGCGTTCGCCCTAGCAATCGCACTTCCCGGCTTGGCTGCGGCCGAGCAATTCCCGCAGTCGGCTCAGGACGTCGAAGTCCGCGCCGATGATGGCCGCGTGCTCGGCCGCGTCGCGGCCGTCGAACGCAACGCCGACGGCGAGATTGTCGCGATGGAAATTCCTGGCCTCGAGCCTGGCGATGCGCCGCGCGCGCCGCATAATCTGATCGCCGAGGAGCGGCGTCAATTGATGGTGCGCGTCAGTGGCGAAGACGCTCCGCGCGAACTGCCTGCCGGCGCCCAGCACCGCGTGCTGCGCTAACGTCCCGGTCGCAACAGCGCTACGCCTGCCAGAGCGAATCCCAAACCGAACAGCGCGCCCGCGAGCATGAAGCCGTAAGTGGCGAGCGGCGGCATCAGATTGAGCACGCCGGCGCAGATGACGCTGCCGAACCAGCACAGCGCCGGCGAGATCGGTTTTTCTCGCGCGCGCACCCAGGCGATGCTCAATCCGACCATTGCGATCGCAAGCGCCGCCGCGCCTTGCTCATAGGTGTTGAAGCCGAACGGATCGGCGTCGGGCCCGCCAATGAAGGAGAGGGATGCGACCGCCACGCCAAAGCCGGCGAGGCCCAGAAAGCCCAAACGTTCGGCGCGCGCCAGATAGATGCCGATGAGTCCGAAGAGCAGCAGGACATCTATCGCTGTGTAGAGCCATTCCAGCGTCACGGCGTCGTCCGTCCACGAAACCGACGAGACCACTCGCAACAGGCCGCCTGCAATGGCTGCCGCGCCCGACAGCTTGAACAGCGCATCAGAGTTCATCAGCGCTCTATAAGGGCGCACGAGGACGCGGCAAAGAAAAGCCCGGCTCGCGCCAGGCTTTTCACACTTCTCGTCAGCCGTTCGGCTGTTCGTCTTGTTCGGGTTGCGCCTGAGCTTCCGGCGTCGGGGCAGGCATGGCGCCCGGCATGGCCGGCGCCGACATCGGTTCGTTCGACGCCATCTGCGCGGCGCCGCCCGCGACGCCAGTGAAGCTCATTTGCACGTCTAGCTGACCGGTGCCTGCGCCAGCGTTGTTTGCTTCGGCGATCGTAATGCGGTCTTCCGGCACGCCTTGGCGCACGAGCGCTTCGCGCACAGCGCTCGAGCGGCGTGACGACACCGAACCGTCGGCGCTGTCAACGATCGTCACTTGCTGCAGATCGCAGACCGAGGCGGAATCGACGGCATACTCGATGGCGTTGCGGTTCTGCTGGTTCAGTCCGCTGCGCCCCTGGCCGAAATGCACCGTTGTCGTGCGCGGCTGACAGACGGCGGCAGCGCTGGCGAAGGCCGGCGTCGCCCCGCCGGCGGCCGCGGTTTCTGCCGCTTCTTCGGACGCCGGCGCTTCAGCGACTGCGGTCGGTGCGGACTGGGCTGGCGTCGCGGGCGCCGGTGTTTGCGGCGCTTCCGTCTGGGCCGTGGTCGTTTGGCCTTCGTCGGCGAGGCTGGTTTGCGCCGCTACGCTGGGAGGCTCGGCAGCAGCCGACGGTTCGGCCTGCGCCTCCTGTTCGGGCGCACCTTCGACAACGGGCGCCTGAGCTTCGACTTCAGTTTGTTCCTCCGTCGTGGTGTCGGGGTCGGGCATCGGTTGCACGATGGGTGGGGTGCACGGCAGCGGCTCGGTGATTTGAGCGAAGGCTGGCATGGCGGCGGCGAGAGCGAGCGCCGCGGCGGATGCCAGAAGGAGACGTTTCATGATGGGCTCCGTGACCGTGAAAATGGAAGGGGCGCGCGGCCTTCTGGCCCGCGCGCCCCGCAACACGTGAAGCCAACGGAATCGCTGGTGTTCCTGTTCCCCTCGCTCCGTTCGTTTGCTTGACGCCGCTCCCGGCGCTCCATACCTCAGGGTTCCATGGCCATCCGCCCTATCCTCATCGCGCCGGATCCGCGGCTAAAAGAAAAGTCCAAGCCCGTCGAAGGCCAAGTCACCGACGCGCATCGCGCGCTCATGGATGACATGCTGGAGACGATGTACGACGCCCCCGGCATCGGTCTTGCGGCCATCCAAGTGGGCGAACCGGTGCGCATCATCGTGATGGACCTCGCGCGCGACGACGAGCCGAAAGCGCCGCGCTATTTCGTCAATCCGGAAATCCTGTGGGCCTCGGAAGAGACAGCGCCATACGAGGAAGGCTGTCTCTCGGTTCCAGACATTTACGATGATGTCGAGCGGCCGGCGCGGGTGAAAATCCGATATCTGAACTATCAGGGCGAGACGATCGAAGAAGACGCCGAGGGGCTCTTCGCCGTTTGCATCCAGCACGAAATGGATCATCTCGAAGGCGTATTGTTCATTGACCACCTCTCGCGTCTGAAAAAGGAAAAGGCGTTGTCGAAGCTTAAGAAGGCCCGCAAGGCCGCTGAGGACAACAAAGAACACCGGCTCTGAAAGCGCTGTTTTATGCCGTTTCGGGCTTTCCCGGCGCGACAAAGCCTCTATTCTCCGCTCGCATTTTATGGGCGCGGCCGACGCGCCTCTTCCCCGGGGGTCTCTATGACTGAAGCTTTTCGCGGTTATGTCTGCACATCGGCGGCGATCGACGCGGCCATCTCCGCGCGTTCGATGCTGTCGCATCCGTTCTACCAGGCCTGGGAAGAAGGGACGCTGACGAAGGACGCGCTGCGCGCCTATGCCCGCCAATATTTCCACCATGTTGAGGCGTTTCCGCGCGCAGTCAGCGCGGTGCACGCCAATTGCCCGAGCGCACAGGGGCGGCGCCTCCTGGCCGAGAACCTCGCTGAGGAAGAAGGCGTCGCCGAAGGCAAGGACGATCACGCATCCCTTTGGCTCGGCTTCGCCGCCGGCATGGGCGCCGATGAGGCGGAAGTGCGAGCAATCGAGCTCAATCCGGAGACGCAAAATCTGATCGACACGTTCCGGAGGCTGTCGCGCCAATCGTACGCGTCCGGCCTCGGCGCGCTCTACGCCTATGAGAGCCAGCTGCCGGCAATCGCGAAGACCAAGATTGAAGGTCTGGTCCAGCGCTATGATGTCACTGAGCCGCGCACATTGAAGTTCTTCGAAGTGCACGAACATGCCGATGTCGAGCACTCCGACGTTTGCCGCGAACTGCTCGACGCTCTGCCGAAAGCTGAGCGCGCCGAAGCGCACGCCGCCGCCTGCGAACTGGCGGAAGCGCTCCGCGGCTTCCTCACCGGAATGCAGCGCGAAACCGGCATGGCGTGCTGAGTTAGCGCGAAGCCACCTGCTTGGGGCCGCCGTCGGGCGCGGTGCGCGGCTCGATCGTTTCGTCTGGGGAGACCGGCGCAGCCGGCCTCCTCAGCGCGAAAAATTCCAGCTCTGCGTTGAGCGCGCCGCCGAGCAGAAACACCAGCGACGTCACGTAGAGCCAAAGCAACAGCGCCACGACGCTGGCGAGCGAGCCGTAGGCGGCGCCAAAGCCAGGAAACTCGCGTAGCGCGAAGGTGAGCGCGCTCGACGCAATCAGCCATAGCACCGGCGTCGCCACTGCGCCGGGCCAAAGCCAACGCCACGGCGGTGGTCGCCGTCGCGGTCCCCAGCGGTAAAGAATGAGCGCCACGGCTATGGCCGCCCCTCCGAGCACCGGCCAGCGCAGCGCGAGCAGCAACACCTCTGCGCCGCTCTGCACGTGCATGAACGCGAGCAGCACCGGCGCCACGCCCATCAGCATGATCGCGAGTGCGCTCAGACCCAAGCCGTATAGGGTGAACATGCCTGCGGCGAGATAGCGCCCGAGTGCGTGACGCTTCTCGGCGCGACGGTTCACCGCCGTCAGCGCCATCAGCACCCAGCGTGTGCCTTGCACCGCGCTCCATAGCGCTAATGCCAGGTTGAAGAGCGCGCCCAGCGCCAGCGTCTCGCTGCGCGTTCCGAGCAGATAGACCACTTGCTGGTGAATGATGCTGACGACCGCGTCCGGGGCAACGCCGCCGAGAGCCTGGATTTGCTGCCCGATCCAGGCCGGTTCGCCGAAAATCCCGACGAGCGCGACCACCGCAGCGACGCCGGGGATCACAGCCATCAGGCCGAAGAACGCCACGCCAGCCGAAATCAGCGCCAGGTTCGCGCGCTCCGCGGTTGCGGCGACGCCCTTCAGCACGCACCACCATTGCGCCGGCGTCAGCGAAAGCGGACCGGTGGCGGGCGTCGTCGGAGTGGGGCAAACATCGGCGCTCACGCAGCGAAAACAGAACTTGTGCGAGCCCAGTTCCCGCTCGGCGTGAATACGTGCATACGAGCGTGCGATGCCATTCCGCCTCGCCTTCATGGGTTCGCCCGCTTTCGCGCTGACGACGCTCGAGGCGTTGATCGGCGCGGGCCACGACATCGCGTGCGTCTATTCGCAACCGCCGCGTCCGGCGGGCCGCGGCAAGCAGGAGCGGCCGACGCCGGTGCATGCTTTCGCTGCGCAGCACGGTCTCGAGGTGCGCACGCCGAAAAGCCTGAAGCCGCCGGCGGAGCAAAGAGCCTTCGCCGCGCTCAATCTCGATTTGGCGATCGTCGTCGCCTACGGCCTCATTCTGCCGAAGCCCGTGCTCGACGCGCCGAAGCGGGGCGCTCTCAATCTGCACGCCTCGCTGTTGCCGCGTTGGCGGGGCGCGGCGCCGGTCCAGCGGGCGATCATGGCCGGCGACGGTGTAACCGGCGTGCAGGTTATGCGCATGGAGGAGGGCCTCGACACCGGTCCGGTGCTAGCCAGCGCCGAAACGCCGATTGCGTTCGACGACACCACGCAAACGCTGCACGATCGTCTCGCCACGCTCGGCGCCGAACTCATGCGCGATACACTGGCGAAACTTGAGCGCGGCGACGTGACCGAAACGCCGCAAGCGCGCGAAGGCGTCACCTACGCCCACAAGATCACCCCCGCCGAGACGCGTATCGACTGGTCGCGGCCGGCGCGCGAGATCGACTGCATGATCCGTGGGCTGTCGCCGGCGCCCGGCGCCTGGTTCGAACTCGATGGGGCGCGCGTCAAAGCATTGCAGTCACGCCTCGGTCAAGGCGTGGGCTCTCCCGGCGAAGTCCTGGACGACACTCTGCTGATTGCCTGTGGCGAAGGCGCCGTACGCATGCTCATGGTGCAGCGTGAGGGGCGGGGCGCGCTATCTGCAGAGGCCTTCTTGCGCGGCCAACCAGTGCCGGCAGGCGCGCGGCTTGCTTGAGCGGACGGGTGCGGACGGCTAAGAACGGCGCAGAGGGATCACATGAAGTCACCTATTGTCTTGGTTGCCTTGGCGCTGGCGCTGGCCGGCTGCAACCAACAGACCGGCGCCGATCAAGCTGCGAATGAAGCGCCTCAACTCGATGCGCCCGCGCCTGAAAGCGAACCGTCGCGCGTGTACGCCGCCGCCAACGATGCCGCGCGCGCTGTCTCGGGCGAAATCACCGTGTCGGTGACGCAGGAACTGCCGGATGCGGCGGACGCCGACATCCAGGAGCGTTTATCTCTGCGCGGCGGCAACGGCTTGAACGTCAACGCTGCCGTCACCGGCGCGATCTCGCCGGCCACGCAGGTCGGCGGGCAGACGTTGCGTGCGCTCTTGGCGATCCCCGTCGAAGAGCCGCAAGTGCTGGTCTATCGCGTGAGCGATGCAGCGGGCGCGCCCGGTCTCTGCAGCCAAGGCACGCCCTCGCACGTCGTCATTTGGGAGCCTTCCGCGCCCGGCGATGCGGCGATGAAGATCCTCGGCGTCACCGGCGGCGCCCCCGGCGCAGGCGACTCGCGCGCGTGTCAGATGCTGGAATACAGAAGGCAGTAGGCGTGACGCCGCTGCCTACTGCCTCCTAAAATGCGCTACAAGCTAACGATCGAATACGACGGTGGCCCGTTCCAGGGCTGGCAGCGTCTGCCCGGGGCGCCCACGGTGCAGGGCGCATTGGAAGATGCAGTCGAGAAGCTGACCGGGCTGCGCAGTGAGGTGATCGGCGCGGGGCGGACTGATGCGGGCGTCCATGCGTGGGCACAAGTGGCGCACGTTGACATCGACAAGCCATTTGAAGTTTGGAAGTTGGCGGAAGCGCTGAACGCACACTTGCGGCCGCATCCCGTGGCGGTGATTGAAGCGGTGGATGCGCCGCCAGAGTTTCACGCACGTTTCGATGCGGTGAAGCGCGCTTACCGGTATCGCATCGTCAATCGCCGTGCACCGCTCTCCATCGACCGCGGCCGGGCGTGGCGCGTCTGGCCCGTGCTCGATGTGGCTGCCATGCATAACGCTGCACAGCGGCTAATCGGCACCCACGATTTCACGACCTTTCGCGACAGTCAGTGCCAGGCGCAGAGTCCGGTGAAGACCCTCGATCGCTGCGAAGTCTGGGACGGCGAAGGCGTCACTATCCAATGCGAGGCGCGATCCTTCTTGCATCGGCAGGTGCGTTCGATGGTCGGCACGCTGGTGGAGGTCGGACTTCGCAAGACGAGCATCGACGAATTTGCCGATGCACTTGCGGCCGCCGATCGCTCTCGCTGCGGTCCTGTAGCGCCGGCGGACGGGCTCTACTTGATGCGGGTTGACTACGCCGCCTAACCGGCATTGGCGTCGAATACGTCGATCCGCGCGAGGGCCGAGGTGATGTCGGAGAGCATCACGCCAAAGGAGGCGGGAAGCGTCCCCTTCAATTGCAGCGAGTCGTCGGTGCGTTCGATCGCCAAACCGATTTCGCGGGCTCGCGCAAGTAAGTCTGCCTCTGACATCGCGCGAGTATGCGGGATGCCCAGGCGTTCTGCCAGAACGACAGACCGCGTGAGCGCCGCTCGCAAATAACGGCCGGCGCCCTCCAGTTCCTGGGCCACGCCAACATTTCGTCTGCTGGTTCCCAAGATCTCGACGATGATCTTGTGCGCCTTGAACAGGTCCGACGATATGATCTTGAATGCTTCGCCGTAGTGTTCGGCAAACTTCTCGTCGAAAGACGGAACATCGATCATGTAGGCCCAAAATTCGTTGCGCCGATTTATGGCCTCTCGGACATCGCGGCAGATCGATTGAAGCGCGACCAGCTGATAGGGCGACAAGTCCAGTTGAGGCGCTGCATGCCCGATGGGCTCTCCGACAACGTCCGACAGCGCAACGCGAAGCGCCCCGACATCCGACTTCGACTTGTCGAGGTCGTCGCCAACGACGCCAAGCAGCGGCATGGTCTCATGGAAGCGCAGATCGGTTGTGCGGATTGAATAATACTCGCTCAACCGATCGATCGCGGCGTCGATGTTTCTTTCCAGAACCGCGATGAGATCGCGGATTTCGGACTCGTCAAATCGCCGCCTGATCTCTGTGGATATGGCCTCCCCGACTTTTCCGGAAGCACGGTCGCGAATGTGATCGGCCGATTGTTCGTCGAGGATTTGCTGCTTGGTCGGCTCGAACGCCTTGGTCACCAGGAAAACGGCGACGCCAAACAGCGGCGCGTAGAAGATGTCCGGTTCTGCCGCCATGATGTCGGCGAGGCGATCCTTGACGATCCAGAGACTTACCGCGATGGACACGAGCCCGGCGCCCAGGAACAGGGCCCTCATCCACCTATGCTCCGACCAGACGCGTTGAACAGTGCTTGCCGCGGTCATCACCAACTCCCCCCGCCGTGCCCCCACGACGCTGTCACACACTACCGCAACAGTGCAACCAAGGCAGTTGGTTTGTCGATTGCTTTCGGCGGCGAGCGCCTAACCGAAGTATTTCCGCAAGATCGTTTCATAACACCGGGCCAGTGTTCGTACGTCTTCGACGGCGCAGTTTTCATCCACCATGTGCGCAGTTTCGTTGCGCAAGCCAAGCTCGGCGACTGGGCAATAGAGCCGGAAGAAGCGTGCGTCGGACGTGCCGCCGGTGGTGGCGAGTTCGGGCGTGATGCCGAAGGAATCCTGCACGGCGGCGCGGAGCAAATCCGTGAACGGTCCGGGATCGGTATAGAAAGCGAGACTCTGCGAGGTTATGGTGCGGGAATAGCCCGTTCCGGCGCGCGCCGCTGTTGCGGTCGCGGTTTCATCGATCCAGGCCAGCAGCGTTTCCGCGCTGTGTTTGGTGTTGAAGCGGATGTTGAGCCTCGCGCTCGCGCGTTGCGGGATCACGTTGTGCGCCGGATTGCCGACATCGACGCTGGTCACTTCCAGGTTCGACGGATCGAACCCCGGCGCCCCGTCATCCAGCTTGCGCGCTTTGAGCGCCGCCAGCGTCTCGATAAGCGGCGTCACCGGATTGCGCGCACGCTTGGGGTAGGCGACGTGACCCTGCCTGCCCTCCATCGTCAGCACGACGTTCAAGCTGCCGCGCCGGCCGTTCTTGATTACGTCGCCGACGCGCGCCTCGCTCGTCGGCTCGCCGACGAGACAATGATCGAACACTTCGCCCGCGGCCGTCAGCGTCTCCAGCACGCGCCTAGTGCCGTCGACCGCCGGCCCTTCCTCATCGCAGGTCAGCAGAAACGAGATCGAGCCTTTCGGCGGGCCGCTGCGGAGGTAGCTTTCCGTCGCCGCGATCATCGCCGCGATCGCCGTCTTCATGTCGGTGGCGCCGCGGCCGTAGAGCCAGCCATCACGAATTTCGGCCGCAAACGGATCGCTGCCCCAGCCTTCGCCGGGCGGCACCACATCGAGGTGGCCAGCGAAACAGAAATTTGGCCGCGCTTCGCCCAGCCGCGCATAGAGATTGTCGACCAACCCGAACTTGTAGCGCTTGACGCGGAAGCCCAGCGGTTCCAGCGCGCTTTGCGCCAGGTCCATTACGCCCGCTTCGTCGGGCGTAATGGAGGGCCGTCGCATTAGGGCTTGGGCGAGGGGGATCGGATCGGTAAGAGTGCGGGCGTCCATGTGGCCAGCGGTCTAGCCCAGGCGGGCGGTTCCGCAAAAGAGCCAAGGCGAGGGGAAACGCATGAGCGACGTGGCGCCCGTCCAGGAGCAAAGCCGGATCAAGAGCTTGGACGTGATGCGCGGATTCGCGCTTCTGGGTATCCTCGCCGTCAACGCCGCTTATTTTGCGGCGCCCTGGCAAACCGCGTTCGATCCGCTCCTGCCGCCGCTGGCCATCGACGAAACCACGTTGTGGTCGTGGTTCGTGATGCACGTCTTCTTCGAGTTCAAATGCATCACGCTGTTTTCGATGCTGTTCGGCGCGAGCATCTATCTCGTCGGCGGCGAGCGCAGCGACAAGACGCGTGGCGCGGTGCTGCGCCGGCGCTTGTTCTGGCTCCTGGTTTTCGGCCTCATCCACGCGCTGCTGATCTGGTACGGCGACATTCTCGTCACGTACGCCATCACCGGCTTCCTGGTCCTATTCGCGCGCTCGTGGCGGCCGCCCACGCTGCTGATTGTCGGCATTGTCCTCTATCTACTGGCACTGCTCATGCAGAACATGCTGGGCCTCTTCTACGACATGATCCCGCCGGATCAGGTCGGCAAAGTGCGCGATAGCCTCACCAGCGTGTTCGCGCTGACGCCGGAGGACACGGCCCGCATCCAGGACGCCTATCAGGGCGGCTACGTCACCGGAGTGCAGGCGAATATCGACACCTGGCTGACCTTCATCATCAACGCCATCATCGGCCTCGTCCTGCGCACCGCCGGCGTCATGATGATCGGGATGGCGTTGTTCAAATGGGGTTTCTTGAGCGGCAATGCGCCGAAGTGGCTGTACGGCGTCATGCTCGGGCTCGGCGCGGCAGCGCTGGCCCTGGTCGGCTATCAGGCGATGCTCAATTGGGAAGCGCGCTTCGATACGATCCACATGATGACGCGCGGCACGTTCGTGAACTCGGCGGTCTCGATCTTCGTGTCGATTGGTTACGCAAGCCTGTTCGTACTGTTGGTGAAGGCCGGCATGCGTTTGCTGACCGAGCCGCTCGCCGCAGTCGGGCGCATGGCGTTCACAAACTACATCACGCAGTCGCTGATCATGACGACGATCTTCTGGGGCGGCGGACGCGGGTTTGGGCTGTGGGGCGAGGTTGACCGGCCGACGCTCTGGGCCATTGTGCTCGGCGTTTGGGCCCTGCAGCTGATCTGGTCGCCGTTGTGGCTGTCACGCTTCGAAATGGGGCCGCTCGAATGGATTTGGCGGCGCTTGAGCTATGCAAGGCCAGTGCGGATCGGCAAAACCGCACCGGCGTAGAAGTTCAACGTGGTGGAGGAAAAAGAATGAAGAAGTTTGCTGCCGCTCTGTTCGTGGGCGCCGTGCTGATGACCGCGCCAGCGTTCGCCGACACGATGGAGAACGCCTACAGCAACACCATCGTCGTCACCGCGCCGGGCACGGAAGGCGAAACGCTGTATCACTTCAACGCAGACGGCACTTTTACCGGAGTGGCCGCGGGCGGCTCGCAAATGGCAGGCCGTTACACACTTGAGGGCGACCAGCTCTGCCTCATTCAGCCTAACGGCCAGCCAGCCTGCACATCGGTCGCCGCGGACAAGAACGTCGGCGATACCTGGAGCCAACTTGGCGTCGACGGCAGAGAGATCAACGTCGAATTGCGCGCCGGCCGTTAGTCGCGCAGCAACTCGTTCACGCCCGTCTTCGCGCGCGTTTGTGCGTCAACACGTTTGACGATCACAGCGCACGCGAGGCTCGGCGCGCCTTGATAGGCGCCCGGGATTGCGCCCGGCACGACGACGGCATACGGCGGAATCTCGCCTCGAAAGGTCTCGCCTGTTTCGCGATCGACGATCTTCGTCGATTGGCTGATGAACGTGCCCATCGCGAGCACGGCGCCTTCGCGCACGATGACGCCTTCGGCCACTTCCGAACGCGCGCCGATGAAGCAGTTGTCTTCGACGATGGTCGGATTGGCCTGCAGCGGCTCGAGCACGCCGCCTATGCCGGCGCCGCCGGAAATGTGCACGTTCTTGCCGATTTGTGCACATGAACCGACGGTGGCCCACGTATCCACCATCGTACCCTCATCGACATAAGCGCCTACGTTCACGAACGACGGCATCAATACGACGTTTCGTGCGATGTAGGCGCCGGTGCGCACGATCGCGCCGGGAACCATGCGAAATCCCGCTGCCTCAAACTCGGCGCCGTTCCATTGCTCGGTCTTCAGCCGCACCTTGTCATAACCCAGCCGCGCGGTTGCATGCTCGCCGTAGCTGAACGTCTCCATCGGCCAGAGCCTGAAAGCCATGAGCACAGCCTTCTTCAGCCATTGATGCGTGATCCATTGCCCATCGGGCGCGCGTGTTGCGACACGCAGCTCGCCGGCGTTGAGCTTGTCGATCGCTTGCTTGACTGCGCCTTCGATGTCGCTGCCGAGCAAGGCCGGTTTCAGCTCCGCCCGCTTTTCCCAGCCGGCTTCTATCGCTGTCTTGAGTGCATCGATATCCATGACGCTGAGCTAGCGCGTTTCCTCGCCCAAAGCCAAGCGCAGAAGCGCCTTCGCGTCCGGCGCCCAATGATCGACGTACGGCGGTCGCGGCGCAGGATGCGCCGGGCCGACGAGGGCAGTGGTGAAGCCCAGCTCGTGCGCGGGCTCCAGATTGCGCAATGTGTCTTCCATCAGCAGCGCGCCGCGCGGCTCAAACCCGCAGCGCGCCATCAGTCGCTCGTAGCATTCGCGCTGTGGCTTCGGCGTGAGTTCGGCGTCTTCTATGTCGAACACCGCTTCGAAAAGCCCGTGCAGGTTCAGGCTTTCCAGCACGCGCTGCGCGTGCCCGCCACCACCGTTGGTGAAGATGATGCGCCGGCCGGGCAACCGTCCGATCAGCGCGCGAAGTTCCGTATCCGGCGCAAGTACGGAATGATCGGCCAAGTGAACGTCGAGCAGGAAGTCGCTGGCGTCGACGCCGTGATGCTTGGCGAGACCGACGACGGTTGCCCCGTATTCGTGAAAATAGCGCTCGCGGAATGCGAGCGCGCTGTCCATATCGAGCCCGGTCGCGCGCGCGATGTAGCGCGTCATCCGCTCTCCGATCTCGTCGTAAAGCGCGCGCGCAGGATACAACGTGTTGTCGAGATCGAACACCCAGGTGTGGATGTCCGCAAAGCTCATTCGCGGTTCTGTGTTGGCGCGGTGGGCGGGTCGAGGCCTCGCCGCGGCGCGCTCGCCGCCGGACGCTCGTCACTGCCTGCGGGCGTCAGTTGCCGCGGCGCGACGCCAGGCTCAAGGAAATCGCGATCTTCGAAATCGACCACGAGCCCCATGCGATCGCGCGCGCCGATGCGCGTGAACAATGTCGTTTGGTAGTAGCGTGCATCGCACTCAGTGCGGCCCAGGATGGCGAAGCGAGCGGGGCTGGTGCAGAACGGCTCGCCGCCGGCGGCGAGATAACGAGGCCCGTTCGGCGTGTCGATCGAGGCGTGCACGTAATACACTTCCTGGATCAGCACTTCGTCGATCGTACGCACACAGCCGTTCGGCGCGAGCGCCCACCAGCCTCGGCTCTCCCAACCCTCGCCGCGCCGGCGTGCGATCGCCGTCCACACTCGCGAGCGCGTCCGATTACAGAGCGTCAGTCCAACTTGGCCTGCGCGGCGGCGCGCCGCCTGTTCGAGCGCGTCGATCAGCTGATCCTCGCCGGCCGTCGGCGCGAGCCGCGCACTGGCGCGGAACTGCGCCACGGCCTGGGCGATGCGGCGCGGATCGACGCCGCGCCGGCCTTCGCGCACGTCATAGCCCGCGTCTTCGAGCAGACGCTGCAGTCCCATCTGGCGAGCGCGCGCCTGCGAGTATTGCGTCGCCTCGGCCAGAGATGTGCGCCAAGTGTCGCGCTTGTTGATCTGCACACGGCGAAAGCGGCGCTCTTCGTAGGAGTCGGTGCAGCGCGGCGGATTGACGATCTGAAATTGGCGAGTCGGATCGACGCAGAGCCGCGCGTCGCCCGCCCATTGCCTGCGGCCGCCGCGATGGGCGCCGGAGGTCCGCGCGTAAAGGTAGTGCGTGCCACGCGCGAGCGGGGCGCCAACCGCAATGCGGCACTCGCCAGGACGGAGCCGCGTCCAGCCCTGCACCTGGATCGAGCGCCCTTCCGGCCGGCCAGTGGCCGCTTCGAGAACGAACGTCGTCTCGTTGCAGATCTGCCAGCCATTGGCTTGGCGTTGCTGTTGTGCAAGCGCGCTGCCCGCAAAGGCGAGCGCCGCCGCGGACGCGGCGGCTGCGAGCGCAGCAAGCGCGCCGCGTCTAATGAATGAGCGTGCCGGCGCCATGTTCAGTGAAGAGTTCCATCAGCAGGACGTGCGGCGTGCGCCCGTCGAGAATGACCGCCGCTTCGACGCCATGGTCGAGGGCGGCGATGCAGGTTTCGAGTTTCGGGATCATGCCGCCGGTGGCGATGCCGGCATCGATCATCTTGCGCGCGTCGGCGACCGACATTTCTCGCACCAGGTCGCCGTTCTTGTCGAGCACGCCGGGAATATCCGAGAGCAGTAGAAAGCGCTTGGCCGAGAGCGCCTTGGCGATCGCGCCGGCAGCGGTATCGGCATTGATGTTATAGGTCCTGCCATCCTCGGCCACGCCGATGGGCGCAACGACCGGGATGTAGTCCTCCGGCGCGTTGATCAGCGCTTGAATCAAAGTTGGATCGACATCGCTTGGTTCGCCGACAAAACCCAGATCGACCACCTGTTCGATCATGCTGTCGGGATCCTTGCGTGTCCGGACAGCTTTTTCGCAAGTGATGAGGCGCGCATCTTTTCCCGAAAGGCCGACGCCGCGCACGTCCGCTTCGCGGCCTGCGGCGGTGATCAGGTGAGCAAGCTCTTTGTTGACGCTGCCCGACAGCACCATCTCTGCGACTTCCATGGTCTCGGCGTCGGTCACGCGTAAGCCATCCACGAATTGCGATTTCACGCCTGCCCGGTCGAGCATGCGGCTGATCTGCGGGCCGCCTCCATGCACCACGACAGGATGCAGGCCCACCAGTTTCAAAAGGACGACGTCTGCGGCGAATTTGCGGGCGGTTTCGGTATCGCCCATGGCATGGCCGCCATATTTCACCACCACCGTTTCGCGGTCATATTTCTGGATGAATGGCAGCGCTTCGGCGAGCGTCTTCGCCTTGGCCAAACCGTCTTCCAGCGCCGCCTGGCGGTCCTTCGAGGAAAGCTTGCTCACGGGCGGTTCCTAAGCGGTATCGCTGCTCACGCCAAGGCCGCGATTTCAGCCCGCAGAAGCTCAATCCCCAGGCCTGTTTGACTCGAGGTGGCGATGATTTCGGGATACGCGGCGGGCCGCTTGGCGCCCGCCGCGCGTGTTGCGTCCAGCAGCGCGGCGATCTCGGTCTGCTTCATCTTATCGGCTTTCGTCAGGACGAGCTGATAAGTCACCGCCGCCTTGTCGAGCGCATCCATGACATCCTTGTCATCCGGCTTCAGGCCGTGGCGGCCGTCGATCAGCAGAACGACGCGCTTGAGACTGACGCGTCCACGCAGATAGTCGCGCGTCAGCGCGGTCCAGCGTCCGATCTCCGCTTTCGGCGCCTTCGCATAGCCGTAGCCTGGAAGATCAACCAAGCGCAGTCTGTCGCCGATGCGAAAGAAATTCAGTTCGCGCGTACGGCCAGGCTCAGTCGAAGCGCGTGCAAGCTTGTTGCGGCCCGTCAGCGCATTGATCAGCGACGACTTGCCGACGTTGGAGCGGCCGGCAAATGCAACTTCGGGCACGTCAGCATTCGGCAGCGAGTCCATCCCAACGACGCCGAGTTCAAACTCGATCGGTCCGGCAAACAAGAGCCGGCCGCGCTCGATCCAATCTTCGTGTTCTTCCGGCGTCATCTATTTCGTCATCCTGAGCGAGCGAAGCTCGACCCAGAATCCAGGGGCCAACGCATCGCTCCACGATCCCCTGGATCCCGGATCACGCTCCGCGTGTGCGAGATGACGAGGACTATTCTGCAGCGGTTGGTCTAAACCGTTTCGCCAAGAACTTGTCGAGCTGAGTCTCAACGCCCTGGCGCCGCATGATCACGTATTGCTGCAGGATCGAGAGCGAGTTCGACCAAGTCCAGTAGATCACGAGCCCCGCAGGGAATGCCGCGAACATCACCGTGAACAGGATCGGCAGGAAGCGGAAAATCTGCGCCTGCACGGGATCGGTCGGCGGCGGCGAGAGCGCCTGCAACGCCCACATCGAGATGCCGTAGAAGATCGGCCAGAGACCAATCATCAGAAACGCCGGCACCGAGTAAGGCAGCAAGCCAAATAGATTGAAAAGCGACGTGGGGTCTTGCGCCGAGAGATCGCGAATCCAGCCGACGAACGGCTCGTGGCGCATTTCAATGGTGACGGTGAGCGTCTTGTAGAGCGCGTAGAACACCGGAATCTGCAGCAGAATCGGCAAGCAGCCTGAGACGGGATTGATCTTTTCGGTCTGATAAAGCTTCAGGATTTCCTGCTGCTGCCGCTGCTTGTCGGCCGCGTAGCGTTCTTGAATTTCTTTCATTTTCGGCTGCAGCCCGCGCATCCGCGCCATCGCCTTGAACGATTGATAGACGAGCGGGAACATCAGCAGCTTGATGACGACCGTCGACGCCAGGATCGCCAAGCCAAAATTGAACGCGACGCCCCAGTCCGCGAACAGCTGGCCGAACCAGTGCAGCATCGCGAAGAAGGGGCGCGTCAGAAACCAGAAATTGCCCCAGTCGATTGCGTCATCGAAGCGCGGAATCGGTGCGCCGCCGCCAGCGTCGGCGCCGCCATCCTGATAGTTGTTGAGCAATTCGTAGCGCTTTGCTCCCGCGAAGAAGCGTTGCGTGTAGCTGACTTCGCCGCCAGCAGGCGCCTCGCGCCACTGGCCGCGATAGGCGGCGCGATAATCGTTGGCGCCGTCCTGCTGACGGCTGTCGAAATACGCCGACACCCGCTCGGCCTGATCCGGAATGATTGCGGCAAGCCAATAATGTTCGGTGATTCCGAACCAACCACCCGTGCCCTGGCGGTCATCGATCCGTTCATCCTCACCGACGCGGCCGCGCACACGGTTTTGCGCGTGCTTGTTGGCGTCCTGAAAGCGCACCTGGCGGAGGCTGTTGTTCGGCCCGAACGCCCCGATCAGGCCCTGATGCACGATCGCAATGTTGCGGAAGTTCTCCGGCATGCCTTCGCGGCGCACCGTCCCGAACGGACGGACCTGCACCGGCGCCGCGCTGGTGTTGCGCACGCGATCGGTGATGGTGAACATGAAGTGCTGATCGATCGAGATCGTGCGCTCGATGGTAAGGCCGTTGCCGGCGTCGAAGCTCAGCGTCACCGGCGTCTCCGGCGTCAGCCGCGCGCCTTCGGTGGTGGTCCACAGGCTGCGCGAGTCCGCCAGCGTCGAGGTCTGCTCGTTCTGTTGCAGCTCCCAGCCGAAAAACGCGTCGTGGCCGAATTCGGTGTTGATCGGCGAAAGCAGGGTGACTTCGGGGCTGTGCGGATCGATCGTTTGGCGATACTGACGCAGGTTCAGATCGTCGATGCGCGCGCCCTGCAGCGCGATCGAGCCGTCGATTTCCTGCGTGTCGACGGCGATGCGCGTCTCGGTCGCGCCGAGCGCCTGTTCGCGGGTGATCGGACCGTTCTGCGCCGGCGCCGGCGTCTCCCCATCCGGACTGGTTTGTGTCTGCGCCGCCTGTTGCTCTCGCAATTGTTCTTCGGCCTGCGCGCGCTGCTGCTCTTGCAGGCGTTCGCGCTGCGGACCGTTGTAGAAGAACTCGAACCCCAGCATGATCGCGAGCGAGAGCGCGATCGCGATGATCATGTTGCGGGTTTCGCCTGGGCCGATGCCGCCGCGGTTCTGCATCTTGAGGTCAGTCGCTTTCGGTTGATTTTGCGGGGGCTTTGGCGCGTTTCGCCGGCCCGCGGGGGGCTTCCAGATCGGCGCGGAGCCTTATCAGCGCGTTTCCAAGATCGTCAAGCAAGGCAGGCCATGGCGCAGATGGGGTCTGTTGCCGCGCCACCAAGACATAATCGACGCCGGGGACGCCGATTTCCGGCAGCAGCTTGCGCGCGGCTTCCCGCAACCTCCGCCGGGCCCGGTTGCGCTCGACGGCCCCGCCGATCTTCTTGGTGGCGGTAAGCCCTAATCCGATCGGCCCGCGCGCCGCGCGGCGGCGCGCTTCGACCATCACCGTTGGCCGCGACGCGCGAAAACCGGCGCGCACGAACAGGAACTGGGCGCGCTTGGTGAGGCGCTGAATCATGTGGGGAGGGCAGTAAGGCAATAGGGCAATAGGGCAATAGGGACGAAAGGTGCTCGGTCCCAAGCCCGTCACATATTGCCCGCGCCTTGCCCGCGCCGTCAGGCGCTCAGCTTCTTCCGACCCTTGGCGCGGCGGCGCGAGAGCACTTTTTGGCCGCCCTTGGTGGCCATACGAGCGCGGAAACCGTGGCGGCGCTTCCGTACGAGCTTGCTCGGCTGGTAGGTCCGCTTGGTGCTCACGACGAGGCCTCAATGCTGAAAGGGCCCTGGAGCCAGGGCCTGAAAACGAAGGCGCGGGGCTTAACCCAGCCCCTGCCGAGCGTCAAGACAATCGGGTTGACGCCGCACCAGCGACGGCCACCGGTCGACGCCGCACGGACGGCTCCCCGCTTGGGGGCGGCTCCGTACGCTTGCGCCTGACAAAAACCTCCAGTCTGAGCTAGGGCTTGCGTCAGAATGAGCGCCCCAGAGGATCCCGTGCGCCGCATGAGCGGTCCCTGGCGGCGCGCGCGCGAGTTCGTCGACAGCCTGGCCGGGCGGCTCTTGGGTCTGACGGCGCTCGCTGTGATCGCCGGCGAGATTTTCGTCTTCGCCCCGGCGCTCGCAGGGTTTCACGAGAACTGGCTGCGCGAGCGCATCAATCTGGCCCAGATCGCCGCCATCGCGCTCGAAGTCTCGCCCGACCTCAACATCACAGATACGCTCGAATTCGATCTCTTGGAGAACGCGCAAGTCCAGCGCGTCGCCATCCAGCGTGAAGGTGAGCGCATCCTGCTCCTGGAGGCGCCCAACGCGCCCAATGACGAAGAGCTCGTGCTCTACGATTACACCCGCGCCAGCGGCTGGCAGCGTTTCCGCTGGGCCGCGGAAACGTTCTTTGCGCCTGAAGGCCGCACGCTTCGGGTGCTGTCGCGGCCGCGTTTCGAAAGCGGCGAGTTCGTCGAGATCGTTCTGAACGAAGCGCCGCTGAAAACCGCGGTGCAGCGTTTCGCCGAACGCTTCGCTCGCATCTCCATGCTGATCCTGATGGCGGCCGGCGCGCTCATCTATTTCACCTTGAGCGCCGCGTTCGTCCGCCCGATGCGCGACCTCACTGAAGCCATCGAGCGCTTTCGCGACAAGCCGGAAGACGTCTCGATCGCGTTCCCGCGCAGCCAGCGCAGCGATGAGATCGGCCGTGCCCAGCGCGCCGCCGCCGACATGGCCGAGCAGGTCCGCAACGCGCTGAAGCAGAACGAGCGCCTGGCTGCTCTCGGCGCTGCGGTGGCGCGCATTGGCCACGATCTGCGCAACATGCTCTCGACCGCCCAACTCGTCGCCGACCGCATGTCGCAATCGGAAGATCCCGCCGTACGCCATCTGGCGCCGCGGCTCGAGCGCACCATCGACCGCGCCGCAGGCCTTGCCGCCTCGACGCTGAAGTACGGCCGCGTCGACGAAGATCCCCCGGTGTTGAAGGCCGTCGATGTCGCCGAAGCGGCGGAGGAAGCGGTCTCTGAATCGCTGATCGGCTTCACGGACGTCGACTACAAGGCCGATATCGAGGCGAACCTCGCCTGCGTCGCCGATCCCGAGCACCTGCACCGCATCCTGGGCAACCTCATCCGCAACGCCGCGCAAGCGATGGCCGGTCATACGCGGCGAGACAAAACGCTGACGATCCGCGCCGCGCGCATCGAAGGCCGCTGCGAGATCGAAGTGATCGATCACGGCCCCGGCGTGCGCGAGAATTTGCGCGAGCGTCTGTTCGAACCGTTCGTATCAGCCGCGCCCGAAGCCGGCGGCACCGGCCTCGGGCTCGCCATCGCCCGCGAACTCACCCGCGCCATGGGCGGCGAACTGGAACTGACCCGCACCGGCGCGGAAGGTTCGATCTTCCGGATCACATTGCCGGCGGCTTGAAATCCGTCTGCAACATTGCCCCTCTATGACGCCCGATGAGAGGAGGGTCCGATGCGTGTCGCCCTGATCGCAGTCGTGTTGCTGATGGCGTGCTCCGGCGCGGCGCTGTCCGACACCCGCTATGACGTCTACATCTTGCAACCCCATGACGGCGGAGCGTCGACCTATGCATTCGCCGGCGGCCAGCGTTGCGGCGGCGCTCGAGGTGCGTGGATGCGGCGATGTGCTGGTGCTGCCGGACGCGGGCGCAGTCGCATCACGGCTGAGCGCGCTCCGATCGGCGCCGACGACTGACGTCGTCACCGTGATTGCCCGCGGTTCGCGCACCTACCTCGGTCCATGCGGAGAGGGCGACGAGGAAGATGATGCGGACGCCGAGGACGACGAATCCGTCGCCGATACCGGCGACAACCTCGTTGTGATCGAGGACGCGAGCGCACGCCAAACGCGCGCGATGATCAGAAGCCTCGACGCCGCCCCGCGCGAAGTCCGCGAGGAACTTATCGCGGCGCTCGGGCTCCGTTAGGCGCACTTGCCGGGGGAACTACGCCCCGCCGGACAGTGAAATCACAGACTGCGAATGACAATCTCGTCAAAGCATCCCGCCGCGAGTGTGTCATTGGCGAAATCAAATTCGACGAAACACTGAGAAGGGTTTGAGATTGCGTTCGAGTCGAGTTCGCCTAGTTTTGGCGAGCTACTCGGGGGAATCATGTGAGAAACGTACTTAACGTGGCCGCTTGTGCGTTCCTGCTTGCCGGCTGTGCGACGAGCAACGTTCAGAGGTTAGCGATGACGCCATCTGGACGACCTGAAGCCGTGTTTGCTGGACGAACGGTGGAGGAGGTGCAGGGCCTCATTGCCTCCGGCTGCATGGATCGCGGCCACATGGTTGTTAATTCAACCCCCAATCAGGTGCAGTGCCAAATAGAAATGGGCGCATTGCAATCGGCTTTGACACAAGCGTTGATTGGCAACTCCTATTCGACGACGCCGCAGCAATTCGTACGTTTCGTGATTACGCCTGCAAGTGGAAACATGAGGGTCCAAGCGCAGATGTGGGTTCAGACCCAGATGGCGTTTGGCCAAATGCAGACACAGGAAGTGAACGGCGCTCAGCAATTCAATAGCGTGCAGTCGTTTTTGATATCGATGGGCGGTGTGGCGCCCGGGAGTGTGATGTCAGCGGTCTCCGCCCCGGCAACCCCGGCTGTAGCCGCGGCATCCAAAAACGAAGGCCCCGCTCCGAGTGAAACCATTATCACCGAGCCTACGAACTAAGCGCGTAGGCGGCGTTGGAGTGGGGACATTAGCGCGCAGGCGCAGCTGCCGGCGCCGGCACGCGTCCCACCACGCCCTCGCGCCGCGGATCGGCGCCGCCTTCGAGTCCGTTCGGCGTGACACGGATGGCGTGAAGCCCGCTGACCTCCATTGGCCCGAGCGCTTCGAGGGTCCAACCGCGTTCGCGCAGCGCCGTCTCGATGCCCGGCGGCAGACGCTGCACTTCCATGCCGACCTCGCCAGTGCGCGCGATCATATTGCCGGTGTCGATCGCCTGCTGGGCGGTTTGATTCCAATCGAGCATGCCGATGGTCGAGCGCGCGACATAGGCGACGATCGACGAGCCGCCCGGCGAACCGTTCACCAGCACCAGTTCGCCATTGCGGTCGGTGACGATCGTTGGAACCATCGATGAGCGCGGCCGCTTTCCAGGCGCGACGGCGTTCGCGACCGGTCGGCCACCTACATTCGGCTGAAACGCGAAATCGGTGAGCTGATTGTTGAGCAGGAAGCCGTTCGTCATCCGCTGCGCGCCGAACACGCTTTCCACCGTCGCGGTCAGCGCCACCGCATTGCCCCATGCATCGACGATGGAGATGTGGGTAGTGCCGCTGTCATCGCTCGCCGCTCGCCCCCAGCGGTCGAACAGATCGCCGATGCCCGGAGGCGTGCCCGGATTCACCTGAGTTGGCGCGCGCGCCACATCGATCAGCATCGCGCGCGCGTCGAGATAGGCAGGCGCGATCAGCTCCTGCGTCGGCACCGGTACAACCTCGTCGTCGGCCATGTAATAGTCGCGGTCGGCGTAGGCGAGGCGGCTCGCCCACAGAAACGCCGACCAATCGTCGGCGCTTTCCACACCTTGCGGCTCAGGTCTCGCGCGCGCGTATAGGCCAAGGATTGCGATCAGCGCATTGCCGGAAGCGGGCGCATTGGTGGAGCAGACGCGATAGACGCGATAGGCGGCGCAGATCGGCTCGAACCGGCGCGGTTGCGCCTCGCGCAAGTCGGCGTGCGTCAGGTAGCCGGCGCGCGGATTGCGCCGCACCGCCGCGATGATGCCGTCGGCGATCGCGCCTTCGCTCATCGCGCGCGGGCCCTGCTCGGCGATCGCGCGCAAAGTCGCGGCGTATTCCGGATTGCGCAGCAGATCGCCGACTTCCAGCGGATTGCCGCGGCGATCGAAGAAATAGGCGCGCGCCGCAAAATCCGCGCGCAAGCGCCCGCGCTGCCCGGCCGCTGCAACGAACATCGCCAACCGTGGCGAGACCGCAAAGCCTCCTTCCGCCAAACGGATCGCCGGCTCGAACAGACGCGCCCACGGCAAACGCCCGTGCTCGTCGTGCGCCAGCTTCAGCATCGGCACCAACAGCGGCGCGCCGACGGAAAGCCCGCTCGCCTGCGCGTCCTGAAACGCAAGCGGGCGCCCGCGCGAGTCGAGAAACATGTCCGGCCGCGCCGCTGCCGGCGCGATTTCGCGTCCGTCATAGCCGCTGATGCGCTCGCTCTGCGCATCGTAGTAGAGCATGAAGCCGCCGCCGCCGATCCCGGACGATTGCGGTTCGACCAAACCCAGCACCAGTTCGGCCGCGATCGCCGCATCCACTGCACTGCCGCCCTCGCGCAGCATTTCGAGCGCCGCCTCCACCGCATGCGGATTGGCCGCCGCCGCCATCGCCTCGCCGCGGGGCGCCTCCGTGCCCGGCATCGAACCTGTGGCGCAGGCAGCGAGTGCGAATGCAAGGAGTGGGGGCGCAAATTTGCGGATCCAAGCCATGTCCCGTTTCCTACACGCTGGATACAATTTGACAAAACCACACGCCTATCGCGCCCTTTTCTCCGGCGCGGTTCCTGGCTTAGGCTGACGGGGCGAGATCGTTGAAGCGGGGACTGGGATGAATCGGCCGGTGGTGGCACTCGCACTGAGCATCGGCCTCGTCCTCACGTCCTCCGCCTTCGCCGACGGCGCGCTGCCCGCCTCATTGCGCTCAGCTGGCGTCACTCAGGATCAGTGGGATGGGGTGCAGCGCGAACTCGCGCGCGCTGCCCGCGCGAGAAGCGTTTCCGAGCGCGGTCTGACGGCTGCCGCAGAGCGCCTGGGCGTTGCTCTGATCGGAGGCGGCCGCAATCCCGGCGCGGCTGTCGCCGCTGTTCTCGAAGCCATTGACAGCCAGGCGGAAGAACTTGGCACACTGCAAGATCGGCTCGCTGCGCTCGCCGGCAGCGCCGATCCGGAGATCGCAGCCACGCTGGCTCAAGCAGGGGCCGCCATCGACGAAGGCCGCTTCGACGACGCCGATGCCGCCCTCGCGCGGGCGGAAGCGTCCGATTTGGCGGCGATCGAACGCGCAGAATCAGAAGCGCAGACGCGCCGCTTGCGCGCCGCTAGCACCATCGCAGAGCGTGGAAGGCTAGCCTATCTCCGTGCCGATTATCTCGGCGCAGCCGGCCACTTTGAACGCGCCGCACTGACCGCGCCCGCTGATGCAAGAGAACGGTGGGCCTATCGCATCCTCCAAGCCGAAGCGCTGCAAGAGCGCGGGGAGGTTTTCGTTGAGCCCGGCTTGGTTCAGCGAGCCGTCCAGATACTTGACGAGGCGGCCTTGCCTCTGGCACCCCGGGACGCGTTCCCCGCCGGCTGGGCGCACACTCAGAATCGCATCGGCGTGGCTCATTGGGGGCTCGCCCGCTTGAACGGCGATGCGGAGAACTTGAGCGCCGCCACCACAGCATTCCGCGCTGCGCTAGAAGTGAGCGATCGCCAAGCGGAGCCGCGAGAATGGGCTTCGATCCAAGTCAATCTCGCAAACGTGATGGTAGATATCGGCAATCGAACGGGAGAGGTTGCGGCTTTTCGCCAAGCGTCAGATGCGTACCGAGCAGCCTTGCAGACGATCACGCGCGAGCAGGATGCCCAGTGGTGGGGAGTCATCCACTATAATTTGAGCGACGCGCTCAGGCACTTGGGAGAGGCCGGTGATCCCCGGGCCCTTAATGAGGCGCTCGATGCGGCACGCGCATCCCTGGAAGTGTTTACGCCAGATCGCAACCCACAAGACTGGGCGCGCGCTCAACACAATCTGGCCAATGCCTACCTTGCGCTAGGCGATCGCGGCGAAGCGGCAGCGAGCCATGAAGCTGTTGCTGCTTATCGTCGCGAGCTTGAGGTCGTCGCCAGAGCAGATGCGCCGGACCGTTGGGCGTCGGCTCAGAACGGCTTGAGCTTTGCGCTCTGGGTACTCTCACGCAACGACCCTAGCCTCGAAATTCTTCGCCAGTCGGTAGTGGCATCGCGCGCGGCAGTCTCGGTTCATACCCGAGAGGCGGCGCCGTTTCTCTGGGCCTCTGCTATGAGCAATATGGCGGGCGCGCTCGCCGAGCTAGGCGAACGCGGCGACAATACGGCCCTTCAGGAGGCGATCGCCGCCTATCGTTCGGTCCTGGAGGTGCGTACGCGTGAGCTGACGCCACAGGAATGGGCCAGCACGCAGAGCAACTTGGGCGCGACGCTGGAAACCTTGGCCTCGCGCGTCGACCCCGGCGCGCGCGCTGAGGCGATCGCAGCGTATCATGCCGCTCTTGAAGTCTATGACCGGCGCCAAACTCCTGCCGATTGGGGGCGCACTCAGATCAACCTCGCCAATGCATTGACGACGAGAAGCGCTGACGATGCAGCCCGCCGTGAGGCATTGACGAGATACAACTCAGCTTTGGAAGTGTTCGATGTCGCTCATTGGCCAGCTTATTGGGCGGTCGCCCAGAACGGCCGTGCCGGCGTGCTCTCAGATCTTGGCGACGCCGGAGACGACGAAGCGTTGCGTGAGGCTGTGGCGACGTATCGGCTGATCTTAGAGCACAGATCGAGGCAGGCTTTCCCGGCGGCCTGGGCAATGACCCAGATAAATTTGGGAAACGCCCTGTATCGTCAGGCGTCGCGCGCGCGAGGAGACTTTGGAGATGCGATTGGAGCATATCGCGCCGGCCTGGAAGTTCTGTCGCGCGAACACACACCGGACCACTGGTCGCTAGCGCACCACAATCTCGGCATGACGCTATATGAGGCGGCCCAGCGTCGAGACGTGACTATGCTTGCCGAGTCGGTGGAGCATTTTCGCGCAGCGCTTCGCGTACGCACACGAGACTACGCCCCGTCGGCTTGGGCTGAAACGCAGGGCGAACTCGCTGACGCGCTTAGCACTTTGGGCGAACTCGGCGCGGGTCCCGACGGCGGTATGAGCCACCTCGAAGAGGCGATCGCAATATATGGGGCTGCGTCAGAGGTGCGCTCACGCGACACGTCGCTTCGGCAATGGGCGTCGCTTCGGTTTGGGTTGAGCCTCGCCCATCGCGCCGCCGCGGCGAGGGATGCTCGGTCGCATCGGTCCCAAGCGGCGGCCGCGGCTCGCGAAGCTCTCAGCGGCTATGAACAACTTGGTGATGCAGCCAAGATTGAGCTGTTGCGACGTTACATCGTCGAACTGGATCGGCAGACTGGGGGCCACTAATCCGCACGCAGCGGGTCCGCTTCAAGGATTGCTTGTCAAACATCAGGACGCTTCCTACGACGGCGTGATTCTAACGCGAAAGACCACGCCCATGGCGCGCCCCGGTCCCGGCAATTCATTGAGTGATGTGGCCAGTTTGTCCATAGGCTGCGCCGAAGACGAGCGCGCGCTGACCGGCGTTACCGTTATTGTTCCGGATCAACGCGCCGTGTGCGGCGCCGATGTGCGCGGCGGCGGTCCCGGCACGCGCGAGACCGACGCGCTCGCGCCGCACACGCTTGTCGATGCTGTCGACGCGATCGTGCTGGCGGGCGGATCCGTCTATGGTCTCGCCGCCGCCGACGGCGTCGCGGCGATGATGGGCGCCGAGGGCAAGGGCTACTGCCTCGTCGATCTGCCCGGCGTGCCGCGCTCGCCGGTGATCCCGGCCGCGATCCTCTACGATCTCGCCAATAGCGGAAACAAAGGCTGGGGCGAGGCGCCGCCCTATACCGAACTTGGCCGCATGGCTTACACCGCGCGCGGACAGCGCGTGCCGCTGGGCAATGCTGGCGCCGGTCTTGGCGCAACAGCCGGCGCGCTCAAAGGCGGGCAGGGCAGCGCCAGCATCGTCACCGATGACGGTTTCACCATCGCCGCGCTCGCCTGCGTCAATTGCTGGGGCTCGACCACGCGCCCGAACAGCCGCGCCTTCTGGGCGCAGCCGTTCGAGATCGACGGCGAGTTCGGCGCCGTCGCGCCCGGGGCGCTAGGCTTCGACGCCGAAGACTGGAACGGCGCCAAGTTCAATCCGCAGCCGCGAGCCAACACCACGCTCGCCTGCGTCGCCGTCGACGCCGATCTCACCCCTGCCGAAGCCAAGCGCGTCGCGCAGATGGCGAGCGCCGGACTCGCACGCGCCATTCGCCCGGTCTATGCGCCGTTCGACGGTGATGTCGTTTTCGCACTCGCCACCGCGCAGCGCGAAACGCCTGTGCCGCGCCCCCTCGCCATCGCCCGCTTCGGCGCCCTCGCCGCCGATTGTCTTGCTCGCGCCGTGGCGCGCGGCGTTTATGAAGCGCACAGCGTCGGCCCTCACCGCGCCTGGCGCGATTTGGGGTGAGACGCCATGGCGCAAGTCAAGGTCAGCCCCGCGAATAGTTTCAAGAGTGGCGAGGCCTTCTACAAATGGCTGGTCAACACCACGCTGCCGACGACGAGGTCTGGATCAAGATTCACAGTTCCGCCCCCGAGGTGATCGGCGACCTCCCTCATTGGCTGTCGCCGCGGTCCCCAAGGCGCGCAAGTCGAGTCAGTGGAGGCGCCCGAGGCGGAGGCCGAGGCCGCGCTGGAGGGCATCCTCCCAACCGCCTGATCTTGCCCCGCCTTGCCAGCGCCCCAGGCGAACGCTATGTCCCGCCCCTTCGCGCCCGTAGCTCAGCTGGATAGAGCACCAGACTACGAATCTGGGGGTCAGGAGTTCGAATCTCTTCGGGCGCGCCATCCATCCTACTGTAATTACTGAATATTTGCCTTGGCAGCCTGCATGGCTTCCGACGCTATCTACGGTAGAGTCGCCACCGAGTCGCCGCGCAGCGGGGTAATCTCGCGCGACGCGACTTTGTGCGGCGCGAAGGCTGGGTGATAACGCAGCAAGCGGCGGCTTCGATGGGAGGGCACCTTACGTGACTAGTGTCGCTCTCAGTTGGCGTTGCGGTCGGGGGACGCCAGGGGGGGCCTGATGAGGCGGCCTGAGAGCGCCAATTTTGAGTTTCTGCGAAAGCGCAGCGCGCAGCTCCACCGGCTGGCGGCGTTGGCTGAGCACTACTTTCCCACTGACCCGAACACTTGCCTCATCAAACTGCGCCAGTTCGCCGAATTGCTGGCTCAGGACGCCGGCGCCCGAGCCAGCCTGGAGCCGCTGCGCGAAGAGCCGTTCAGCGATTTCCTTCGCCGCCTCTCTTTTTCTGGCTACGCGCCCGCGCGCGCGATGGAGCTGTTTCATCATCTGCGAAGAGTAGGCAACGACGCCGCACACACCGGGCGCGAGGATTTCAGCGCGGCTCTCTCCGCCCTCAAGATCGCCCGCGAGCTGGCGACTTGGTACGTGCGCGCGTTCGGTGGTGAGCCCAAGTTCGCACCGGGACCGTTCACACCTCCCACCGCGCCGCCTGATCCAAGCCAGGCGCTGAACGATGAGCTGACCCGCTTGCGCGCTGAGGCAGACGCCCACCGCACGGCTGCTGAGCTTGAACGCCAACGCGCCGAAGCGGCCGAAGCTGCGCGTCTGACAGCACAAGAGCGTGCGCAACGTGAAGCCGGCGAGCGCGCATTGTGGCAGCGTCTTGCCGAAGAATCCGAAGCCGCTTCCACCGAGGTACGAGCGCAGCTCGCGCAACTTCAGGAACAGAGCACGGCGCTGCCGCTGGCAGAGCGTGCCGCACTTGAGCAGCAAGCGTCGGATGCCGCCGACAGTATCAACCTGGATGAAGCCGCCACACGGTCGCTGATCGACGCGCAGCTTCGTCAGGCGGGATGGGAGGCCGATGCCCAGACGCTGCGCCACGCCGCTGGCGGAAGACCGGTGAAGGGACGCAATCTTGCGATTGCCGAATGGCCCACAAAGAGCGGACCCGCCGATTACGCGCTGTTCGCCGGCCTGAAGCTGGTTGGCGTAGTGGAGGCAAAGCGAAAGAACAAAAACGTCATGGAGGTGCTGCCGCAGGCGGAGCGCTATTCGCGCGGCATCACGCTGGACGCTGAGCATCTGGCGGAAGGCGCGCCCTGGGATGAATTTCGAGCGCCTTTCATTTTCTCGACAAATGGCCGGCCGTACCTCCGGCAGCTCGAAACGCTGTCGGGCATTTGGCGTCGTGACGTACGGCGCAAAACCAATCCGGCGTCGCCACTTCAAGCGTGGCCGACGCCCGTCGGCCTGCTGGACCAGCTGCAAGTCGACAAGGACGCGGCGGCGGCGGACCTGAAGGCGAGAGCATTCGATTTCGGTTTTCCGCTACGTCCGTATCAAAAGCGCGCCATCGAGGCGGTAGAAAAGGCGCTGGAAGAAGAGCAGCGCACCATGCTGCTCGCGATGGCGACGGGCACGGGCAAAACAAAGCTCGCTATCGCGATGCTCTATCGCTTGATCGCGGCGAAGCGTTTCCGGCGCGTCTGTTTTGTGGTGGATCGCAGCGCGCTGGGCGATCAGACTGAAATCGAGTTCACGACCACCAACGTTGTGAGCGGGCGCGCATTCGCGGACATATTCGGTCTCAAGGGCCTTGAAGACATCGAGACAGACGCCGAAACGCGGCTCCACATCTGCACTATTCAGGGGCTAGTGAAACGCATCCTCTATGCGAACGATCCCGCCGACGTGCCTCCGGTGGATCAGTATGACCTGATGGTCGTGGACGAGTGCCATCGCGGCTATTTGCTTGACCGCGAAATGTCTGATGCGGAGCTGAGCTTCCGCAGTCAGGACGACTACATCTCAAAATATCGCCGTGTGCTGGATTGGTTCGACGCCACCAAAATCGGGCTCACGGCGACGCCTGCGCTGCACACGGTCGATATCTTCGGCAAGCCGGTCTTCACCTACTCATACCGCGAAGCCGTTGTGGACGGCTTTCTGGTCGACCAGGAACCGCCAATCCGGATCACGACCAAGCTCGCACGCGACGGCATCCACTTCGTCGCGGAAGAGTCGGTGGAGTTCATTCACGCGCCCACTGGGCAAGTCGAACTCTTCAAGCTGCCGGACGCAATCGACTTTGAGGTGGAGCAGTTCAACAAGACGGTGGTTACACAGGATTTCAACCGAGCCATCGCCGAAGAGCTGACGCACCACATCGATCCAACGGAGAAGGATAAGACGCTGGTGTTCGCGGTTTCAGACGCGCACGCCGACATATTAGTCAAAGAGCTGCGCGACGCCTTCCGTGCCGCCTACGGCGATATCGAGGACGCGGCCATCCGCAAAGTCACCGGGAGCGTCGACAAAGTCGGCAAGCTCATTCTCGCCTATCGGAACGACGATCTGCCCACAATTGCCGTCACGGTGGACTTGCTCACCACCGGCATCGACGTGCCGCGCATCACCAACCTCGTGTTTGTCCGGCGCGTGAACAGCCGCATCCTCTATGACCAAATGATCGGTCGTGCGACGCGCCTTTGCCCTGAGATCGGCAAGGAGAGCTATCGCATTTTCGATGCGGTGGACCTCTACACGCACCTTCAGCATCTCACCGACATGCGCCCGGTCGCTGCGGACCCGAAGATCACCTTTGAGCACTTATTCGCCGAACTGGCTGCGGCGCAGGATGCCGAGCATCGGGCTGACGTGCGCGATCAAATTCTCGTTCGGCTCAGCCGCCGCCTGAAGGGTATGCCGCCTGAGGCGCGCGCACAGTTTGAGAAAGAGGCTGGGGAAACGCCGGAGGATGCCCTTAAACGTTTGCGGGCCGGCGATGCGTCCACGCTGACAGCTTGGGCGAAGGATCGTCCCCGCATCGGACACATCCTCGATTGGACGACGGATGGGGGCACGCCAGCTCTTGTGCCGATTTCCATGCACAAGGATGAGGTGGTCGATACCGCACGCGGTTATGGCGCCAGTGGCGAAAGGCCGGAGGATTTTCTGGACGCGTTCGCTAAATTCGTCACCACGAACCTCAATCATATGGCCGCGCTTCAAGCGGTGGTGAACCATCCGCGCGATCTAACGCGCGCGGGTCTGCGACAGCTTCGGCTTGAACTCGATGCCGAAGGATTCACCGATGCGAAGCTGCGGCGCGCATGGGCGGACGCAAAGAATGTGGACATTGCAGCGTCCATCATTGGCTACGTCCGCCAAGCCGCCATCGGCGATCCGCTGATACCGTATGGCGAGCGCGTGAGCCGCGCTGTTGGCGCCGTCCTCGCGCGCGGCAGCTGGACGCCAGTGCAGCAGCGCTGGCTTCACCGCATCGGCGACCAACTCCAACGCGAAATTGTGGTTGACCGCGAGTCGCTAGATGAAGAGCCTTTTCGGGGGGATGGCGGCTTTGCCGCCATTGATCGGCGCTTCGGCGGCAAGCTGGACGCCGTGCTGGCGGACATTCGGGAAGAGATATGGCGGAAGGCATGAACGCGGCGGCCAAGGGCCGCGTCACCACTCAAGACATCGTAGCGAAGCTCTGGGGGCTTTGCCATGTGCTGCGCGATGATGGCGTCACGTATCAGGATTACGTCACCGAGCTTACCTTTCTGCTCTTCCTCAAAATGATGGAAGAGACGAAGCGCGAGGAAGGCCGGCTGCCAAAAGCCTATCGCTGGGCAGAGATCGCCAAGCGCGAGGGGATGGACCAGCTCGACCATTACAAGCGCGCGCTGCTGGAGCTGGGCAAGGCGCCGGATGAGAAGGTGCGCGCCATCTTCACCGATGCGCAGACTAAGCTCCGCAAGCCCGCCAATCTCAAATCGCTCACCACCGCCATCGATGCGCTCGATTGGTTTTCGGCGCGCGAGGAAGGCCTGGGCGAGCTGTATGAAGGGCTACTGGAGCGCAATGCGTCGGAGAAGAAATCCGGCGCCGGGCAATACTTCACGCCGCGCCCGCTGATCGATTGCATCATCCGCGTGATGAAGCCGCAAGCCGGCGAAGTGATCCAAGACCCTGCGGCCGGCACAGGCGGCTTCTTGGTAGCGGCGGATCGCTACATCAAGGATCACACCAACGACCTGTACGATCTGAAAGCCGAAAAGGCCGCCTTCCAACGCAGCGGCGCCTTCACCGGGATCGAGCTGGTGCCGGAGACGCATCGGCTCGCGCTGATGAATCTGATGCTGCACGGCATCGAGAGCGGCTTGGTGCTGGGCGACTCGCTCTCCCCTGATGGCGAGACGCTCGCCAAAGCGGACTTGCTGCTGACCAATCCGCCGTTCGGCACCAAGAAAGGCGGCGGGCGGCCGACGCGAAGCGATTTCTCGCAAACGGCCGACACATCGAACAAGCAGCTCGCCTTCGTGGAGCACATCGTGCGTGCGTTAAAGCCCGGCGGACGCGCTGCGGTGATCGTGCCGGACAACGTGCTGTTTGAAGACAATACGGGCCGACGATTGCGCGCGTGGATGATGGAGTTGGCGCATGTCCACACCATCCTCCGGCTGCCCACTGGCATCTTCTACGCGCAGGGCGTCAAAACCAACGTGCTCTTTCTCACGCGCGGCAAGACCGATCGCGGCAATACGAAAGCCGTATGGGTCTATGACATGCGCGCCGATCAGCCGGCCTATGGCAAGACGCGACCGCTTCTGCTGGAGGATTTCGCGGCGTTCGAGGCTGCCTATGGCGACGAACCAAACGGCGCCGGCAAGCGCAAGGACGAAGGCGAACAAGGCCGCTGGCGCAAGTTCACGCGCGAAGAGATCACCGCACGCAATGACAATCTAGACATCGCGTGGCTGCGCGACAGCGGCGACGAAGCCGAGGAACATCTGACCGATCCGGAAGACATCGCGGACGCCATCGCGGGGCATCTGCGCGCGGCGTTGGCAGAGATCGACGCTGTGACGGAAGAGATAGCGCCTGAAATATCGCCACCCGGTGAAGCGTGATGAACGCGCTACCCGCTGGCTGGGATTCGCTGAGGCTCAAAGATGTTGCCGCGCGTGGATCGACCATCGATCCATCCAGGCATCCTAATGAACAATTTGAACTCTATAGCGTGCCTTCATATTCGGATGGTGAGCCCGAACTAGCATACGGGCGTGAAATTGGCTCAACTAAACAAGAGGTCCGTGCGGGAGACGTACTCCTATGCAAGATCATTCCTCATCTCGTTCGAGTTTGGGTGGTGCCAGAACCGCAAAGTCTTCGGCAAATAGCGTCCAGCGAGTGGATCATCTATCGAGATCATGGCTGCGATCCGAACTACCTCCGCCGCGCGCTTATGGAGCCAAACTTTCGCGAACAGTTTATGCAAACGAAGTCCGGCGTCGGCGGCTCGCTAACGAGAGCACGTCCTGTCGCCGTAAATGAGATCGAGGTGTCGCTCGCGCCGCTCGGCGAACAGCGGCGCATTGTGGCGAAGCTAGAACAAGCAATGGCGCGCACGGCGCGCGCTCGCGCCGAACTCGCCCGCATTCCATCCCTGGTCGGTGTGCAGAAGCAAGCCATCCTGGCACAGGCGTTCTCTGGTGCGTTGACTGCAAGGTGGCGCGAGGAGAACCGGGCCCAGATTTTTGGTGACGAGTTGCGTCGGAAAGTTTCGGCAGAGCGCGCGCGCCGACGAGAAGCGGAAGGAGTTAGGGGTTCGGGTGCTAATCGAAGCATTCCGATGGGCGAGCGAACTCTGCCGTCAATTCCCGATGGTTGGGCGTGGATGACGTTCGATGAGTGTTCTTGGGACCTAACGGTCGGCCACGTCGGCCCTATGAAGGACCGCTATGTTGCGAGTGGTATTCCGTTTTTGCGTTCACTCAACGTGAAGACCAACGCAATTTCTCGGAATGACCTTGTGTTCATATCGCAGGACTTCCACCGCGATCTCCGGAAATCCCAGCTAAAAGCTGGGACTATTGTTGTGGTCAGAACGGGCGAGCCGGGAGTGGCTGCTGTCATTCCGGAAGAGTTAGATGGATCGAATTGCTCCGATCTAGTGATCTGCCGCGCAGTGGAATCCGTCGATCCGCACTACGCTTCGCGCTACATAAACAGCGACTTCGCCAAGAAGTTCATCAACGACAACCAAGTTGGTGTTGCTCAGCAGCACTTCAATGTGGGCGCCATGAGCCAGCTTCCGTTTCCACTCGCTCCGCCAGAGGAGCAGGTCGAGATTGTACGCCGCATCGACTCCGCCTTCGCTTGGCTCGACAAGGTGGCGCACGAACACGCGCAAGCAACGCGCCTGCTGGACCCTCTCGACCAAGCGCTGCTCGCCAAAGCCTTCCGAGGCGAACTCGTCCCGCAGGACCCCGCCGACGAACCCGCCGCCGCGCTCCTCGCCCGCGTCCGCGCCGAACGCGAAGGCGCCGCACCGCCCGCGCGCAAACGCAAGGCACGCGCATGACGGCGCTGCTTGGTTGGCTGGAGGCACATCCTGGGTTGGCTAGCTGGGCGCAGGCGATTGGCACCGTTGCCGCAATTGCCGTTGCGCTCCTCTTACCTCGTTGGGATCGAAAGCAGCTTGAGAAGGCAACGGCGATGTCGCTTCGCTTGCCGCTTCGGCAGGCATGGTTTGCCTTTGAGAAGGCTCATGACTACGCGAACCGCGATCAGGCCAACACGCCGGCAAAAGAGAGTGCTCTGCGAGAGCTGAGCACATCAATCGAGCGCTTGAACCACGTTCCGCTCCAGAGTCTCTCACCGGCCTGCGCCGACGCCACGAGCTTTGTCAGAGATCAGCTTTCTCAAATGGCCGAACTGCTCGAAGGTCATGCAGCGGGCGATAGCCATACTCGCGAAACCGCTGCCTTCCTGAAGGGTGAAGTCGAACAGGCATTTAGAGACCTTTATCGTGCCGCCCCCATCGCCGAAGATATCGAGATCGCGACCCACATACGAAAATGACGCAGCGTCCTATTCCGCTTCCAAGTATCGCAGCGCAGAAACTCATCGTGTTTTGCCGTGAGAGTAATCGCGTCTGCCCGCTGCCAATGCCCTGGAATGAGCTGTGGGAGATGCTGCCAGATCGCCGCCGTGTTGGGCTAGGTTGGGAGCCTGCGGTGCCGCTGATCCTGGCCGCATGGGCGGACACACCCGCACTCGCGAAAGCCGAACGCCTCAGCGAACACATCATCTGGGCAGACACGCACGGCGCGCTCGCCAGCGCGGACTCGTTCCTGCGCGGCCTCGACGAAAGCCAATGGCTCCACTTTGGCGAGTGGCCGGCTTAAGATGCCGCGCTCAAGATCGGGACGCGCATGACCACCGGCGAAGAGAAGATCACGCAAAGGCTGAGCAGCGGCCTCACGATCCGACAGCATTTCGGCGACAGCGTACGCTTCTTGATGTTCGAAACGGACGTGCCCGGCTGGGAGTACGCGACACACGGCGGCACAGCATTCGTGGTCAACTACCGAGGTAAGTTCTTCGGCATCATGTGCAAGCACTGCCTGGGCGACTTTACTTGGCGCCAGCTTGCGCTGACGGATCAGCGCTTCGGCCGTGATCTCGCTGGCCTCAAGGCGATCTACTATCCCTCCAACCCGTCCGGAGCGGCGGTGGACAGTGACATCCTCGACATCGCTGTAGTGCGCTTCTCGGACGATGTGGGCGCGGACTTCTTCAAAGACCGGGCCTACATCGTTGATCTGGAGACCGTCACAACCAGTAACCTCGGAGATCAGCTGAGAGTGAACGGCGCGCTCAAGGATGAGAGTCGTATTGGCGACGACACCATTACTCCAATATTCGCGTTGCTGGACTTCAGAGACATTGGCGCAACATCATCGGACGTCGCAATCCGAGAGGCCGAAGCCATGTTCAAGGATGTCGAATTTCAGCGGCTGACGGGGCTCAGCGGCAGCCCCGTGTTCAATCTTACTCAGCGCAAACTCTGCGGCGTAATGGTACGAGGGACGTTAGTCGGGGGTCATGCGCGGATGCGCTACATCGATTTTGCGGACGTGATGGAACTTCTCAAAGCAATCGACAATGGGACGTTGCAGGCGAACTACAACAGAACCATTGCGCGCCTTGAGCAGCCTTGAGGGCGCGTCATGGAGGTGGCGTGGGGCGAGCGGATTGAAGACGAAACGCAAGGACTCGACATCGTGGGCGTGCGCGGGCTCGATCAGAGTCTTGAAGCTGCGCTGGTCAACGGGATCACGACAATCTCGCTGCGCGGACGGTACTTCACGCTGTTGACTTGGGCTGTCGGCGAATTCTTCCGCACCGACATGGCGAACAACGCCGAGACGTTCGACCAGGATCGGTTCAAAACGTTTCTCACCCGAGTCGAATTTCTGGCCCTTGCCTGCACCACGCTTGACGACGGACCCGGCGATCCCAGCGGCGCACTTGGGAGCGTGTACTTTGCCACCGAGATGGCGGCTCTGCGAGCCGGCCAGCCAGTCTCCTTTCCCAATGGCCGCACAGGCGCGATGCTTGGAACTTATTTCGGCCCATGCAGAGCGAGCGGGCTTATGCGCTTCGGAGACGCTGGGCGTCCAGAGCCCTTCATGTTGACACCGCGTGGTGGGGCGATCTGGGAAGCACGGAACGCGGCCTTGGGCAACGAGCCGTGGCGTGACGTTCTTTGGGACGCCGAGACCATCACCGCCGAAGAAGTTCGCGCACTGGCGCGCCACTTCTCACTCAAGTGCCTAGCAGATGCTCCCGCCGAAGCGGCGGTGCTCAGGGAGGCACTGCTTTCACCGTGGGCGCCCGCTGGTGCGACAGCGGCGGAAAACGTCGCATCGTCTTATGATCGATTTGGGCAGTCGATTGATTGGCTTCGCCGGTCACACGCGGAAGGCGCCCCACTGCGCGCCAGCGGTCTGCTGTCCGACGCCCTGCGCCGGGCAGTGAATGGAGAGATCGAGCGGCCAGTGGGGCTGTTTTGGGCTGAATACGAATGGCGCCGCCGGCTTCACTACGCGCTTGAGCTGATGCTGAGCGCTGTATCCGACACGGTGCGTGACCTGCACGAGACGACGCTCGAAGACGTAATAGCTGAATGGACTGCTCAACCGGCGTTGCCCCAGCGGCTGGTCGAATGGTGGCCAGTCGCCGCCGAGGCGCACACATTGAGCGGTGTGCAGGCCGTGGCGTCTATTTCGAGCCGTCTCTTTGTGGATTTGAATCCCCCCGATGACATTGCAAAACTAAGTCCATATGCACGCGCGCTTGCAGCGTTCGCGATCCTTGTCTGCATGACCAGCAGCACGACTGTCTTGAGGGCAGATGGCGTGTTCCGCGATCAGGAGTCTCCGGGAGATGCGGCGTTGAGCGCAGTCGAAGCGGCCGACGCCGAGCCTTTCTCCGAAACGCTCAAGCGCGTCGTGGAGATCGTCGTTTCAGCGCACCTCGCAACGACATTCAGAAAGATGGGCGGCGGTCAGAAGTGCTCGCTGCGCTTCTTTCCGGAGGGGAAGCGTTTGCTCACCACGAATTTGCATACCGGCGCCGGGCGTAGCGGCAGTCGGCTCGGCAACGTCATCAAAATTCTGGAAGACGCGGCGGTTCCTGGAATCGGTGCGTTGCCATGAGGCGCAATGTTCTGGGCTGGCTTTCAGAACAAGTCCAAGGTGCGCGCCACGCACTGATCCTAACTCACAACATCGATTTTCTGTTTGTGCAGTCGGTGCTTCTGCCGCAGCTCCGACAAGCCGGCAATCCCAAGCTGACGATCTTCGCGGACGCGATGTGTGCGGCGCAGTCCTTCGCTCAGCAGCGCCCTCTGCTGGACGGACTGGGCGCCCGGTATCGTGTTGTGCAAGTCGATCTGGGCGCGGGCCGTCGCTTTCATCCAAAAGCATTGCTGCTTGCGGGTCCAGAGCGCGCCGCTCTAGCCATCGGCAGCGGAAATCTCACGCACGGTGGAATGGGCGCCAATCACGAGGCATGGGCCTTTGCTGTTTCCGATGGTGAAGGGGCGCCCCTCATCGCCGCCTTTCGCGATTACGCCACCACGCTGGCGTCAACGCTACCGCTCTCAGCGGCGCTAGAGGACGGCATAGACGCTGTCTTCGATCCGACTCACGCTTGGACCACGTCGCTTCCTCCACCTGCTGGGCTTGCCAGCTCGCCAAGCGCCGTCCCTATCCTCGATCAGATTGCAACGATGGTGACGGGCGACGTTCGCAGCGTTGACGTGCTCGCGCCGTACCACGATGACAAAGCTGCGGCGTTGTCCACGATTGCATCAAGGTTCAGCGTGCCAATCACCTGCTGGGTTCAGCCAGGGCGCGCGGGACTCTCTCAATCGGCGGCAGCCGCTCTTCCGCAGAATGTGTCGCTTAAGTCGGTCGACTGCATAGAAGAGCGCCGCCCGAGTTTCATTCACGCCAAAGTGCTCGCCTTCCACCGAGCCGAAGATGCTGTGATCGTGGTCGGCAGCGCAAACTGCTCACAAGCCGCCTTGCTCGCTGACTCGACGTGGGGAAATGCAGAGATCGTAGCGGTGGATGTTGCCAGTGAAGAGCGAGCGACTGAGTTCTTTAGCGAACTTGTCCGCAGCGAGACGCCTCCACCGCTCCCTGAACATCCCCCATCCGAGGATTGGGAAGAGCCGCCCCGGAACGCCCTGCGCATTCTCGCGGCACGGCAAGAGGGGGACGTACTGAAGGTTGCCTACCACTCGCACTCAACGCTCACCGACCTGCAATTGGAGGCGGCTGAAGGTGTGTGGGCGCCAACGAGCATCAGAACAGACTCTGCGCAGGCCACATTCAACCCTGCACACCGTGTCCGTGTCGTGGCGCTAAGCGGCATGACCGAAAACGGCGAACGCGTCAGGAGTCCGCAAATGTGGGTGGACGATGAAGGCAGTCTCGCTGCACCCGCAACGCTCCGCCGTGTGTTTCGTCGCTTCCAAGAGGGTGACCAGGAGGCCGACCCTGCGCAAACCTTCCGAGGCGTTCTTGAATTGTTTGGAGACTACCTTCGTGATCCGGAAGCCGCCCGCAGGAGGGTGTACCGCAACAACGACGAAACACGCCCGACCGGTCCGTATGATCCAAGCGTCGTTTTCTCCGACGACTTTGGCGTCGGCAGCTTTTCACCGCACGGCGCGCATGTTGATGCTTACGCGCCAACCAGCATCCTTGCCATTATTGAGGGCATGTTCTCTGTGGGGCGCGGCTCCACCAGCAACAGACCACCAACGCCATCGCCGAGCGAACCAGAAGAGGAAAACAACGATCCGGAGGCGGCACAGGCCGCACTGTTGCGGCAGTCGCAGCAACCGAGGAAGAACGAGAGAACGAGCGCTGCATTGCGGCGCGCGGCCATCGCCGTTGAACGAGCTTTGTGCGATCCGAAATTTGTCGAAGCCCGGGCACCCGCGCTGCTTGGTGCTGACGTGGCAGTTGCAGCGGTTTTGCTGGTAAAGGGCTTGGCGGATGGCCTGCTCGATGTCGCCACATATCGCGAGTCCACGCGCAAGATTTGGCAGGCGTTGTTCTTCGGCGATGGACGTGCCATGGGCGGGTTTCCCGCACGTATCGAAGCCATTGCCGATACGGACTCGCGCGCGACCTTCATAGGGGCGCTGAGCAACCCACGCCTAAGCGCCGCTATGGCGCTCTGGTCCATCACCGAGTTTGGCGCCGAAGACGCAGACGGCGCTTGGTTTAAGTATTCTGCCGCTGCGCTCCAAGAACAGTGTCCCTGGCTCCTCACGGGCGCTGCACCGGATATCGTCGCGTCCGAGATTGCGTTGATGGCTGCGTCTCTGTTGCCGCCCAATGAGCGAGAAACCGCTGGAAGGGCATGGATAGAGGTCGTGCGCGCGGGCGAAGCGCTGCGCGCGTTAAGAGCAGGCCTCAAACAGGCCGATCAGACGGCGCTACGTGCGCAGGTAAAATCCGATCGCTTGACCACAAGAGACTTGGTTTGGGTCAGCGGGGGCTTCGCGTTTCCGATAGCAGACGTTCCTCGTGAAGTCGGGGCAAAGGCGGAGGTTCGTTTCCTCGGTCAGGCAAGAACCGCGCGGTTCATATCGACGTTTCCGATCCCCGTGCGCGAGCTGGTGGAAGCGCAAGCGCTGGCCTTGCCGCCATCCGCCAACGATGTGGTCATGCGCTTAATCGACACTATGCGGACAGGTGTCTTGGCGTAGCTTCAACTGCCGGCCAAACTCAGCGCAGCAATTCCAGTATCCCGTGTCGCCAAGAACGCGGACTTGAGCGACGCGACGGGAATCGGACCAATGTGCGCGGCTTCAATCTGCGGCATGATGCATCGACGAAAGCTCACCGCTATTCCGCCATCTCTCAAGGAGGTCGTCTGCTCCAATTATTCCAGGCAGCACCGGGTCGACCTCAATCCAAGCTGAGCATCCCCACTCTTCGATATAGGGGACGAACGTGGTCCAGGTGCTTAGGACGAACTCAGAGTCGTACGTTTCGGGATCGAAGCCACGAAAATCGAACAAGCTCACTCCGCCAATTGCGCGCACAAACGGACATCCGCGTGGACCGTTAGCGGCCTTCCATCGCAGGTCGTCTGAGATTGCAGGCTCCGGCAGGATCGCCCCGGTGCGAAGGATACTCGCGTATCGCTCCGGGTGCGTCGTGTGCCATAGGCCGGTGCTAAGTCTGGCCAGCACTGCGCTCATCAAGTCCTGCTCGGGTCGCACGATCCGAACCCCCTTCCGGTAGCTATGTTTCTGGGTGTGGGGACACAATTTCTCAGAGGCTAGAGCGCGCAAATCTCAGCCTGTGAGTCGTTGAAGGGTCGCCTCCAATCGCTGATCGATGGCCCCGCGCGCGCCTTCGGCGATTAACTCTAGAAACTCTACGATCTGAGTATCGCCAATCGGAAGGATAAATCCGCGCCCATCTTGAGCGGTATCTCGGCATCGGCGCATCAACAAGTCGTGGTCGCTTACATCGCGATATAGCAGCAAGCCCAGCCAACCACGATTTGCGCTGAATCTGCCGGAGAGCTGATCAATCTCGGGGTTGGCTGGGTCTTTCGAGTAATTCTTGCACTCTGCCATCACGTAATTAGAGGCGATTTTGAAGGCAGTGTGCGCGCGATAGAAGAAGCCGCCCTTTGCAGCATTCGTATAAGTGATATCGATGCGCTTGCGCCCCTCGTGGATTTCGGATTCTTTCTTGGGATAGATGAGATTTGGCCAGAGGATGAACTCCAACGCACCCACGATGAACTTGTGATAGGCGCTAGCATCATCGTTGCCGGTCGGAATTCTTTTCAGATGTTCAGCCAACGCGCGTGCGAAAACCGCCTCGTCGAAGTCATCCTCGAAATCGTCATGCGATAGTGTCCCTCGCGCTCCCGGAAGATTGCGATAGAGTTCCTTGTAGCGGCTCAACACCTCGGGATGTTGCTCGGAAAACTGAGCAAGGAAGTCCTTGGAGAATGGAAATTTCTCTTCGAGCGTCTTCTTAAAGGGCGGGCGGCGTTCGCCGCTCTTCAAGACCCGAACGAGTGACGATCCACGCTCGAACTCCTCCTGTTGAATGAAGTTCAGCACGTGGTGGGAGTAATATTCCTGGTGATTGAGACACAATCCACGGCGAACGGAATACTTTGGCACTAGAATGATGCGCTTGTTGTCGACCACGGGTAGCTCTGCGTAGTCACTGCGCCAAGATGCTCGCTCCATATCCCAGAAGCGTCCTGTCGGAAGTGTGCCACTCAATACGAGGCCATGAAGCGCGCACTGCGCCTGCGTGTAGTCAATCAAGAGGCGGCGAATGATATTTGTCGTGATATCCGATAGCTTATCGGTACCGATCCCCTCCACGAAGAGATCACAGTCGGCAAGCTCTTCGAGCAAGCCCGTCTTGGCGGCCTGACTTTTTGCGAGGCTCGCGTACAGGTCGATAGCTTGTTTGCCGCTTACGCCGCGCCCGGACGGCGTCCCGCGAGAAAGGCCAAGGCACGTCTCGTTGGGCTCGCTAAGCCCATTGAGCATCCGTTTGGCGTCATCATGTCGCCCAGCGCGGATATGGTCGAGGGCGGTCCTGAAGAAGTGCGTTATGTGGACGTGGCAGCTTACGGACCACTCGTCTTCCTTCAGGGAGATCGCAAAGGGGTCGATGAACAAGGGCGTATCGACGTCGGGAGTTATGTCCACAAAATCGAGTTGAGGCTGGTCCAGCCCAATTCCGAAAATCTCCGAGAACTTGCGCGCCATGCCCACAACCTTCGTGCGGTGGACAATGAGTTTATACGTGATTCGTTCTGGGCGCGGCGGCTGCTTTCTGGCATCAGCATAAGGGTTACCGAATAGGCTCGTCGCCTTAAGGGCCACTTACGACTGGATGCCGAAGCTGGGGCCGAAACCGAATAGCAGGTCCGGCGGCCGGCGCTGGACTCCGAAAACAAGGGCGCGGATTTGCAGGCATTGCCGATGGTCCAGAAGCCCACCGAGAATCTGAATTTCATGCCTGCCTTGTTACCTCCGGTGTCCGCTCGCTCGGTGAGTCAAGGAAAGGTCCCGGCGGCTACTCGGAGAAACCTTTATCACGCTTGAATGCGTTGATCGCGACCAAAGTTTCGGCGGTTTGAACGGCACCCCAGTATTTGCGCCACGCTGAAAGCAACATGCCACCGTGTCCGCCTTCCGCGTCGGCTTTATCAGCGATGCAGTCCGCCGCGAACTCGCCTGATTCTCCATCTCTCGCCATCTCATGCAGGTCCGCGAAAAGATCAGCGAAGCGCGGATCGTCCGGGTCGCTGTCCAGCTCCGCACGCTCACTCGCCAAATCTTGTGCAAGCTCGGCACGCTCGGCGGCCAACTCTTCCGCGCGTTCACGCGCCAGTTCTCTTGCGATACTCATTGCGTCACCTTCTGTAACTGCGCGGCGCTCAACGCGCTCACTGACCTAAGACCCATTTCACGATTGGTAGGCACCCAGGATTGCTTCTGAAAAGGTGCAACAACCAGATCAGCGTCGCGTGCCGAATCTCGCACCTTTTCAAAAATAGACCGACGCGGTCACGCGGCGTGCTCCACTCCAGATGCGGCGCGGAAAGGAGGCTGCTTGGAAAGGAGAAACGAGCATGACCCAACACCCTCTAGAGTGTCGGCGTCGTTTTGGTTCACACAAGCTCAGCGTGATGAATTGGCTGTGCCTTACAGGCGAAGCGCTGAACGAAGCGGCCTGCGAGCTTCACGAGCAGCTCAAAGGCTCGGAGCTTAGCTCTGAAGAGCGCGAGCGGATCGTGAATGAACTTGACGAAATCGAGCGTGCGGTGAGCACGGTACTAAAGATCGATTTGGACTTGGACCTTCTCGTTCGTGAACACGAAGAACGCTTGCGGGCATGAATGGGGCGTCGGTGGTTCACGCCATCGGCGCCTTTTCAGCACGCGTGACGGACGTTTTCGCGTGCCAGGTTTGGGGGTGGGATGTCCTAAGAGAGGCCCCGAAAAATTTTGGAATCCGGGGCTCTGCGCCACCCCTGGTCGTCTGCTCGCAGGAAGGGGGCCCATAGCACTCCGGCCCACCGTGATTCCCTATTCGCGGTGCCGCGCCTGCTGAAGCGTCACCGGCTTCGTCTTCAGCGACAGGCTATCGCCGATTGTGTCAAAATGTTCGGGCCACTGCTGCGGCGGCCAGAGCCTGCTTCAAGCGGTGCAGTGCAGCCGAGAGACCCGACTGCGCCCGCAGGCGCAGCCGTAGGCGGCGTTTCGCCTGCCTGTCGATCTGGCGGCTACGTTCACGGTTCGCCGCGCGCCAGCGGGCTTTGCGGGCGCGCCCATTGGCGCGTCGGGTTTCAGCGTCTCTCGTCATGTGCTCAGGCTGACGGAGAGATGCGCACGAGTCCACGGCACGATGACAGCATGAGCTGCCAAAAACGGATATAGTGGCTCTAGCAAGACAGATTCTTTCGCGAGTTGCAGATGGCGTTTCGGTATCGAAATCGGCTGAGGCTCGCGAGAGAAGCAGAACCCAGCCCTCCCACACGATTGAAGCTTTCGTCATTGACGTTGGCTGATCTGAAAAAAGTCAGAGCGTCCTTGCTCCGGTTCAGCCAGAAGTGTGCCGAAATCGACGAGCGCAACCGGGAAATTGACGCGCGCAATGATGAGTCGGAGCGGCGGAAAGCCCAGGCGGAGGCCCTACAGGACGCGTGGATTACGGAGCATATCGGGCCGATTGCTACGGAGTTACGGCAGTTAAATCGCGAACTGAAGGCGAGCGTCGGGCGCGGTTTAAGTTCCCTTTTTGAACCGAAATTCTCATTCTCGTACCGTGAAATCGCTGGTGAGGTGGAGCCGCGCCCACACGTGCTTCACCGCCGAATGGATGGCTTGGATAAGGTTTGCTTCGGCTGGGATGAGTGGCCGCGCGAAATTACGGTCTGTGAGTTTCCCGGCCGCAATATCGCGGCGCGCTACTCGGCAGCGTATGAACGCCTTGTGTGCGTGCGGGGGAGTTGCCCCAAAGTGGAAGCTGGCGAGAAAGCGCCTCGGCAAAGTAGGCCAGGAAGTGTTGTATCGTTTGTGATCGGCGGCGCGCGGGTGAAGGTCGATCTTGAGGAGATCGACGACGCCCAAGTGGCGGCGTGTATCCTCATCAGAACGAACGAACTGGAGTCCTCAAAGGAGGACTTGCGCAAAATGCGTGCGAGAGTTGCAGACAACGAATTCGAAGTCCGAGCGCAGGCCCGTGCGTTCAAAGCGGAATTCGACGATCAGCAAAGACAGGTTTGCGGTTGCCCATATTGCGGAAAGCAATTGATCTCGGAGGATGCAGAACTCGACCACATATATCCGGTTTCCAAGGGCGGTCGTTCCTTTCGCGCCAATTTGGTGTTCGTCTGCGGATCGTGCAATCAGAAGAAAAGCAATCTCACGCTCAGAAATTTCATCGAGCTTCACTGCCTGGACGAGAACATGATCCACAAGGCGCTGAGAACCCTTCAGAAGGATTTCTGATTGGGACGGTCACGCTGCTTCCAACATTGACTATTGGCGCCTTCGCGCCGACGGCGGGTATTCGGCGGAAAAACGAGTTCTCGCCCATGATTTGGTTTGGCATTCGGCGGGACGGGACGGACACCCCCTAAAGGGGGTTGTCCCGTGTCCCGGTGTCCCGCGCGCACGATTTTGCACACGGGACAGAGGACACTGACCGGGACACGTCCCGATGTCCCGGTTTCATCGCACGATCTCCAATTCGTCGTTGGAGTCGATGCCAATTGCGCCCTTCCTTTCGAGTGATGCGAGCACACGTTGTCGGGCCTTTTTCTGGGCTTCGGCGTCGGCGTCTAGTTTGTGTGTCCAGCCCTTGCGCTTCAGCAGATCGCGCGCCCTGTTCTTAGACATTTGGCCAAAGCGCTCTGTTCGCTGGCGCAGGATGTCGAGCGCTTGCTGCTCCGACGCCGTGAGTCTCGATTTTGGCGTGGCGGCATCCTTCCCGGTCAGGTCTTGAAACCATTCGCCTTCCAGCTTCACGACCGCCGACTGCACACGCTTGCCACGTGCGTCGGTGATATCGGTGCTGCGCGGCTCCAGTGTGAATCGCAGTGCTTCGCCGTCGATGCCGTGGCGGTTCTCTTCGATGATCGCCGTGCGCTGGACGCCACGACGCTCGACTCTCAGCACGAGGTCGGGAGCACCCAGCAGCACATTGCTGCCGCGCATCGTGCCGCTGCGGTTGGCGTGATGGACGAACATCACATGGGCTCCAGCGCGCGCGATCATGTCGCCCGCACGCACCGCCTTGCCCATGTCGGTTGCACTGTTTTCTTCGGCGTCGGGGATCGCACGGCTCAACGTGTCCACGATCACGAGCCCGATGCCGTGCTTGCGCACATATCGAATGATCTTCTTCACGTCCTTTGAGTCGATGAGATTCCACGACCGCGTATGAAAGACCAGCGGGCATTTGGCCTTGCGCTCCATTTCCCAGGCGCGCACGCGGTCAATGATTGTGCCGCGTCCTTCCAATGGGATCACAAGCACCTTGCGGGCGTCGCACTGGCGCCCGGCCCATGCGTGACCCAGGCCCACGGCGCAAGCCATGTCCATCACCAGAAAGCTCTTGCCGGCCTTCGGCGCCCCGTAGATGACGCTCATCTGTTGCTCAAATAGCAGGCCCTCAAGGAAGTCGAATGGGCGCGGCTCCGCGGCCAGTTGTGCAGCGGTAAGAAAGTCCGACTCATCATCTGAATTGGAGTCACCGTCGTCTTCATGCTCGTAGAACTTATCGATCATACGCAACTCTTCGCGCTCCACCTTTACAGCAGCGCGTTCCCAATCGCGTTCACACTGCCGATCAAATCCGCGCGACGATTGCTCGCATGATCGCAATGCCTCGGCGTCGTCTTCGACAGCGGCAACAAAATCCTCGAACGTGCCTCCAGCGCGTCGCGTCTCAACGGCAAGCCGCCATGCCGCGCCGCTGCCGCTTTCATCCTTCCAACCAGATTCGGCGTCGTTCGCTTTAGCCTGGGCCTCACGCTTGATACGCTCACCGATCTGCATGACGCGCTTGACCGTCTTGATATCGACTGTGCGCAGTGGCGTCGTGTCGAGGGCGTCGTTCGTGACAGCGAAGAAGCCGCCCAAGGCGAGCATGACTCCCGGCGGGTGCTTACCCGCACCGATGCTCCAAGTCTTGCGCACGCGGTCGTCCAGCATCTCGCGCAACAGCACGAGGTCTCGAAGCTTGATGCGTGCATAGGCTTTGACGCCCGTGCCGCTGGGCGACCATTCGGTGTAACTACCGAACAAGTCGAGCACTTCGCACGCCCAGTCCGTGAGCTTTCCCGCCGCGTCACGGCAGGTGTCGAGGTCAAGTCCGATAATCGCGTGCGTGTCATTAACCGCACCGAGAACGAAGCCGAGCCTCGCCTTTGGCGGGAGCTTATCGAGTGTCCAGAAGTCGCGCTGAGCATAAGCGTTGAGCCGCTCACCCGTCCCGAAGTCGACCGGCGTCTTGCGCGGTTCGCCGGTCCTTGGTTCGATCTCTTCGCGCCACGCGATCCAGCGCGCCGCCGATGCAGGTAGTGCCGTCATCTAGAACGAGCCTGGCATTTCTTTGTAGCCGTAGCCGCTCAGCCACCGCAGCGCGAAATGATCGACGTTTGACTCCGCTTCACGCGCTACCAACGCCCACATCTCGGCAACAAAATCACGGTCGTCCTGTTCGGGCTGATTGTTCCAAATGACGTAGAGATGGCCTTTCTCGCTATAAATGCGAACAACGGCCGCTGCGATTTCGGGTCGCGCGATTTCGATGCAGAGCGCCGTGTCTTGCGCGCGCGGGTCATCGAGTGGCGCCAATCCGCTCCCTGACTTGGCGCGCCGTTGAGCCGGCGTGGTCTTTTGTGATACACGTTGCATGTTGAACGGTCCTTTCGTGGAGCGCCGTCCGTTTCCGCCGGGCGGCGTTTCACTTAATTTGAGGGTCAGGTGCAGTATTCGCTAAGCGTGCGCGTTTCTGGGTCCAGCACCCAGTCCGGGCCGCCAGCGGGGAACGTGATCCCCACTGCGTCGGCCTTCACCCATGCGGCGGCGTGGCGCTTGACGTCTCGCGCGCCACAACCAGCCATCGCCCACGGATCGGCCAATGAGCCGACGCCATCGGTGAGCGCTTCATAGCGGGAGCTTTTCGCGCACCGGCGCAGCGGAACGCAGCCAACGTCAGGACTCGCCAGAGCGAGCGCAATTTCCATTGGCGTGGCGGTTTTGGGGAAGGTCGCGGCGGCCAGTTCAACGCCGCGTACTAGCTGGCGGGGAAGCAGCTTCATTTCCGCACCCTTGCCGGTTCGACGAGCAGGGTCTCGGCGAACGCCTCAAGATCGCTGACGCGGTACAGAATCTTTCGGCCGAGCCGCATGAACGGTGGCCCGTGTTCGGCTTCGAGAAAGCGCAGCTTTTCCAGATAAGCCTTCGAGACGCCAAGCAGCGCGGCAGCCCCTCGCGTATCGACGGCCAGCGGCGCCGGTCGGCCAAATTCATCGTCTTGTGTATTCACGATCAGTCTCCAATGAAGCCCACAGGTGGGCCTATCGAGACGCTCTACAGCCTCTTAATGAGAGGCCGGCCTGTTTGTGAAAAGCTGCAAGAAATAGATCGGATCGGCACCCCAATTGGACGCCATGGGTGGCGCCGAAGACTCGCACAATCAGATCAAGGCGGCGATGTGATCGCGGATGTGTGTCAGTTCTCGCGGTTTGAAAGGCGAGCCCACCACCGGTTCGAGTCGGGCTGCTACCTCCCTCTCGAATTGCGCGATGAAGTACACGGCCGCGCCGCTGTCGGCGAGCCCACCCCAATCAGGCAAGCGCTCGTGTGCGAGACTTGCTTTGGGTTCGACACCGAACAAGCGTCGAAACACGATCAACAAAATCTCGGTGTAACTGTCGCGCCGGGAGGGGCGCCCGGCGAGTTCGTCTTGCGCCGCGTGAGCGATAAAGGCGTCAATATCAGGCGGCGAAAGTTCACGGTTCTGCTGTGGGGTTCGTGGGTAGTCATCTTGCACGAAATATTTGTAATCGTGCCACGAACCGCCCCAACGCCAGGCGGCGTAAATCGACTGAGCCTTCTGACGCGCGTTTTCGGACGCCTTCTGGTTCGGGTTTTGGCGCCATTTGCGGCGCCATGTCTGAATCGGCGTAAGAACCGAGCGCTTAGAGACGTGTTTCGTCTCCGGCCAAAGCATCGCATATAATGCCGCCAACTGAATCATCAGACGTTCTGTCGAGTCATCGCCAAGTGCGACTTCGCGCTCCTTGGTGATTTCTTCCACCGCTGCGATCATGCGATCAATGGCAGCGTCATCCAGTATGGCCGGCGGAAACTCGCTCACGAGTCGCGCGCCTGTGTCGGAGTGACGGCCGCATTCTTTCGATTCATCTGCGCTTGGATTTCATCGGCAACGGAGTCCTTCGCGATGCGCAGCGCATCTTCGGCAAGGTGGGCGTATTTCATGGTGGTTCGAATGTCCTTGTGCCCGAGCATCTTGCTCACCGTGTAGATGTCCTTCTGTCCGGCGACAGCGACGCTGGCAAAGGCGTGTCGCAAATCATGGATTCGCAGGCTGTCCAGCTTCGCGTGTTGAACAATGCGTTTCCAAGGGCGGTGCAGATCGGCGCGCGGCCGTTCGTCGGACTGGCCGGCAGTCTCGCCGGCGATCACGTATTTATGGTTCGTCGGCTGCAACCCACGAAGAATGGCGAGTGCCGCCGCTGTGAGATGCACGGCCCTCTTTCCCGTCTTGCTGTCGGGCAGGTTCAACACCTTGTTCTGAAAATCGACATGTGCCCATTCGAGTTTCAGAATCTCGCGCAATCGGCAACCGGTGAACGCCAGCAATCGGATGCATGCCACCGCGTACTTATCGACCATGACACGGCGGTTTTCTTCCTTCGGCGCATGCTTGATTTTCTTCGCGGGGTCCGGCTCCCAAGGCAGGCCATCGGTTTCAGCGAGCGCAAGCGTATCGGCCAAACGGGCAAACTCTTCGGCCGACATCGAACGCTCACGCGAGTTTTCCGCAAACCGCTCGATCCCTTTGGCTGGGTTTGGATGGTCCGGCGGCAATTCGCCGTTCCTGGTGCCCCATGTGTAGGCCGCCGCTATCAGCGTGACGCATGCGTTCGCCGTGCGCGGGTGTACCTCGCCGATCTCATCATGGAGGTCCGCCACGTTCTTTCGCGTGACGGCAATTGCTTTTTTGCCGCCGATCAAACCGGGGAGAAGCGGACTGTCAGGGCCGTTCTGGCGTGGCGCAATGTGGTTTTGAAGGTAGCCGCGATAGAGTGCCAACGTTGCCGGCTTGCGCTTCGGCGTCACATGCCGGGAGAGATACGCGCGAACGAGTTGTTCAAGCGTGTCGGCGCGACGCGCGGCCTGCCGCTCTTCCATGGGATCGGCACCAAGGCGGATTTTGGCGCGCAAGGTCTTTGCTTCGCCCTTAGCCGCTTCAAGAGTCATGGAGCCCACAGGGCCGATTGAGAGGCGCTTCTTGGGGGCGTTCCGGCCGCCCTTTACCGGGCGATATTCGAGAATGAATGCGGCATGCCCCGAGGGATGGAAGCGCACGCCGAAGCCCCGGACCTCTTCGTCAAAGAACGTAATCGCCCTTCCTTGTGGGAACCGCACGCCCGAGCCCGACTTTCCCTCCTCCTCGAACAGCACCACGGCGCGACCGTTCGCGGCGGCGTCTGTCAGCGCCTTCAACTCCCGGCGGCCTAGCTTGATCGTCGGCATAGTGGAGGGATTTCCCCGGAGTGTGGCGACTCGGAAGGCGAGTCGCCGCCGAGTCGCCGCACCCTTATAAAAACCAGTAGTGCGCCATCGGACGCCATACAAAATAACTGTCAGAAAAACCGAGGCTTCCGGAAACGTCGTCGGAGCGAGTAGAACCCGGTAAAAACATCAAAATCGAACTACGAATCTGGGGGTCAGGAGTTCGAATCTCTTCGGGCGCGCCATTGACTTCAGCCCAAGCGGCCGTGAGCCTCCTTCACACGCATCCGCTTGACTGGTCTGCGCCCACCGCCGGATCGTTACGCGGATGAGAACGGGATCGACAGGCCAGGACCCGGCGCTGTTGCGGCGGCTGCTGCGCGCCAAGGATCGGATGGATGCGGCGTCCGAGGAGGAGTGGCCGGTCGCGCGCCTGGCCCGCGTCAGCGGCGTGTCCGAAGCGCATTTCGCGCGCTCCTTCAAGGCGGCGTTCGGCGCGCCGCCGCATCGCTATCTGCTGACCCGCCGCATCGAACGCGCCAAGGCGCTGTTGCGCGACACCGAAATGCCGATCGTCGAAATCGCGCTCGACACCGGCTGGAACAGTCTGGGCACGTTCGGCCGCGTGTTCAAAGACGTGACCGGCGAGAGTCCGAGTGAACTGCGCGCGCGAGAGCAGACGGCCGCCCATGCGCTCGATCAGGTTCCCCATTGCTTCGTCAGCGCCGCTTATCGGCCCAACCTCAAAACCGCAGTTTCGGAGAAGCGCCGTCAGCAGGGGGGCGATAAGACCGATGCCGGCGCAACCGAGACGCCCAAGGAGACATCATGAGCACCGGCATCGGCGTGATTGGCCTCTACGTTCACGATCAGGACAAAGCGCTCGACTTTTACGTCAACAAGCTGGGCTTCCGCGTCCACGCCGATGCGCGGAACGGCAACTATCGCTGGCTCACTGTCAAACATCCCGACCAGCCCTCGTTCGAACTGGGCTTGTTCTTGCCGCAAGAGCCGGTGTTGGACGCAGCGACCGCGCAGACCATGCGCGAAATGGTGGCCAAGGGTGCGATGCCGCCTTTGGTGCTCGTGGTCGAGAATTGCCGCGCCGCCTATGAACAAATGCGCAGCAAAGGCGTCGAGTTCACGCAGGAGCCTGTCGAACGCTATGGCGGCGTCGACGCCAACTTCCGCGATCCCTCTGGGAACGGCTGGAAGATGATCGAAGCGCGCCCTTAATGTATGCGCACTATCGGCAGCCGGCGTCACAGGAGGCTCAGTTGAGCAGATTCGTCCGCCAATTCCATCGCTGGATCGCGATCGTTTTTACGCTAGGCGTGATCGTCAACACGGTCGTGATCTTCACCGGCGACGGCGAGCCGGCGTTCTGGGTCTATCTTCTGGCGCTGATCCCGCTCTTCCTGTTGCTGATCACGGGGCTTTACTTGTTTGTGCTGCCCTACGTGCTGAAGGCGCGGCGCGCCTGAGCCTTGAGAACGCACGATGGCGAAGACGGCCAAGAAGAAAGCCAAGAAGTCGCCGCCGCGAAAGACGGTGGCGAAGGCAAAAGCCAAGCTCTTGTCTGGCGGCAATCCGCAGATCGCCAAGGGATATGGCGAGGCGCCGGTGCGCGCCTACATCGCAGCGATGCCGGATTGGAAGCGCGATGTCGGACGCCGGCTCGACGCGATCATCACCGGCGCCGTGACCGGCGTGAAGAAAGCGGTGAAATGGAATTCGCCCTTCTATGGCGTCGAGGAGGGCGGCTGGTTCCTTTCGTTCCACGTGTTTGCGCGTTACGTGAAGGTGACGTTCTTCCGCGGCGCATCGCTCAAGCCCCCGCCCGAGGGAATGTCCAAATACCCAGATGTTCGCTATTACGACATCCACGAAGGCGCGCTTGACGAGGCGCAGTTCACCGCTTGGGTGAGGCAAGCCAGCAATTTGCCCGGCGAAAAAATGTGAGGCGCGCGATGAGGAAAGCGGCGAGAGCTCGGCCGGGGACGCCGGCGGAGAACGATTGGCGCGCGGAGACGCTCGCGCGCGTGCGGCGACTCATCCGCGAAGCCGATCCGGAAGCGGTTGAAGAAGCGAAATGGAAGAAGCCGTCGAATCCGCGCGGCGTGCCGACCTGGTCGCACGACGGCGTCATCTGCACCGGCGAAACCTACAAGGACAAAGTCAAACTGACCTTCGCCAAGGGCGCGGCGCTCGACGATCCCTCTGGGCTTTTCAATTCGAGCCTCGACGGCGCCGTCCGACGCGCCATCGACATCGGCAAGGGCGACAAGATCAACGAGAAGGCGCTGAAAGCGATGATCCGCGCCGCCGTCGCGCTCAACACTGCTAAGCCGTCTGCCAGGAAGGCGCGCACCAAGCGCACGTGACACCAAACGCTTGCGCTCCCACGATACACGTCTAGATTGTGCCCATTCAAGGGAGGCGCTAGCGATGCCGCGCGCGTTCGACATCGCTATCGTCGGTGGCGGCGTCGCCGGCTGCTATTGCGCCTATCGATTGTCCGCCGCGCGTCCGCGCGCACGCATCGGTTTGTTTGAGGCGACCGGGCGCCTTGGCGGCCGGCTCGAGACTACGTTCTTGCCGGACGTCGCAATTCCGGCGGAGCTCGGCGGCGCCTTCGTCAGCAGCCTGCACACCCGTGTTCTGGCGCTTGCGCACGACCTCGATCTCGGGCTCACGCCGGTCGCCTGGTCAAGGCGCTTTTCATTCGTGCGCGGCAAGCGACTGACCGACCAAACCTATCGCGACGAACCGGACACCGTTCCCTACCAGCTTGCTCCCCACCAACGTGGGGAGAGCCCTGCAGAAATCCTACGCGGCGCCATCGGCGCCATCGCTCCGCGACTGCGCGCGCTCTGGCCGGAAAGGGCCGCCTCAACTGCCGACCCAGATGCGATCGATCAGTACTTGCGGCGCCTGCGCGTGAAGCAGCGGCTACTCGATGACTGGTCCTTTCGCACCCTGCTTCGTGAGGTCATCGGCGACGAGGCGCTGGAGTGTTTGGCCACAGCCTTCGGATCGTCTTCGAACTTCGGTGAAGCCAGCGCCTATAACGCGATCCGCACGCTTCTCGACGAAATGACGCCGCAGCGTCCCTTCGTTTTCGCAGCTGGAAACCAGCAATTCCCGACAGAACTCGCGCGCCGAAGCGGCGCCGAAATTCACTTGGACAACGCCCTGGCCTGCGTCCGCAATGTCGATGGCGCCTTACACCTCAGCTTCGACAGTAGAGCCGGCGAAGAGAGCTTCACCGCCAAAGACCTTATTCTCGCGCTTCCGCCCGAAGCAGTGGCGTGCATCGACTTTGGACCGCAACACGCCGCCGCTCAGCAAGCGCTCGTCGCCAAGGTCGCGCCCGCATCTGCCTGCAAGCTGTTTCTTTCGTTCGAAAGCGCCTGGTGGCCCGCCGCTCCGCATTCGCCCTCCGCGCTTGGCATGGCGGCATGGCACACTGACCAACCCATCCAGCAATGTTATTCCCATGATGGCGACAACGCTGCGCCCGCGCTGCTGCTGGCGCTTTTCGCTGACGGCGAAAACGCCGCGTTCTGGGCGCCGCACTTCGGCAAAGGTGGGGCGGCCTCCGCTGCGACGATTGAAACGGCGCTCACGCAGCTGCACGCAATGCATGGCGACATTCCCGAACCCTCCGGCGCGGTCGCACGCATGTGGCCGGCGGCGTGGCACGTTTGGCGGCCGGGTGCGCGAAGTTGGCGGAGCGCGCCCGCAATTCGCGGCCCGCACTTCGGTCTGCCCATCTACATCTGCGGCGAGGCGTTTTCCGAGCAGCAAGGCTGGATCGAAGGCGCGCTCGCCTCAGCAGAGGCTCTGCTCCGCGAAAAATTTTTGACTTGAACTGCAACCGAAGGTAGAGTTGAATGACGCCGCGTGAGAAGGAGCAGGTCATGACCCACCATGTCGCGGATTTTCTGATCAAGCTTGCGGAGGATGCCCAGGCGCTCGAGGCCTTCCGGGCCGCGCCCGAAACTTTGCTCGATGACGTGGGCGCTACACCTGCCGAACGGTCGGCCATCCTCTCTGGCGACGACGCGCAGATTTTTTCGCTCTACACGCCGGCGCCCAACAATGGTCCCACAGTCGCAAAGATTTGGACCGGCGTCGGCGACGGTGAGTCTCCCGCCGTTGCAAAGATCTGGACTGGCGTCGGCGAAGACGAGTCTCCGGCCGCCGCGAAGATATGGACGGGTGTTGACGAAGGCGAAACTCCCGCCGTCGCCAAGATCTGGACCGGCGTAGACGAAGAGCCGGCGGCGCGCCGCAAGTGCGCGTGAGCGCGCACGGTGAAGCAAGGATCGCTGACCGCTGTCGGCATCGGCATCAAGCTCGCTCAGCATTGCACGCCCGAGGCGCGCCGTGAGATCGAAGCGGCTGATGTCGTCTGCACCGGCGGCGGCGATCCGGTAACACAGCGTTGGCTGAGCGGCTTGAACGCTAACACCGTATCGCTGCAAGCGCATTATCGCGCCGGCAAGTCACGGCGGCGCACCTATGAGGAAATGGTGGACGCGATTCTGGCGCGCGTGCGCACCGGAAACCGCGTCTGCGCCGCCTTTTACGGCCATCCGGGCGTTTTCGTGCATTGCTCGCACCGGGCCATCGAGCAAGCGCGCCGCGAGGGCTTCGAGGCGCGCATGCTGCCCGCGGTGTCAGCGGAAGATTGCCTGTTCGCCGATCTCGGCATCGATCCGGGCCGCGCCGGCTGCCAAAGCTATGAAGCGACCGACTGGCTCATCAACGCGCGCGTGTTCGACACTCGCGCTCCTTTGGTCCTGTGGCAGATCGCCGTGGTCGCCGATCGCTCAATGAAAGAACTCACTTCCGACCCAAGGCGCGTGGCCATCCTTGCCCAAGTGCTGATGCGCTATTATCCGGCCGATCACGCCGTGACTGTCTATGAGGCGGCGATTTTCCCGACCGGCTGGGCCAAGATCGAACGGCTCGCGTTACGCGACCTCCCAGGCGCACGCATCACACAACAATCCACACTCTACGTGCCAGAGCTGGCGCCGCCTCGGCCCGACGCCGAACGCTTGGCGCTCATCGCCAATTGCCTGGGCGAAGCATCGGCCGTTTAAGCGCGAACCAATCTCATGCGAGGGGGAAGGGCCGTGAGTCTCGCGGAAGGGATTAGTCTGCAACGGTGCAGCGGCGTCCGACGCAGGTAGGACGCCACCGCACCACCCACAGCCCCCTGCCATGGTGGCGCATTACAAATCAGTTCGTTTCACGCATTTGGGTGATGCCGCGCGCGTAAGCCGCTTGCGCTCGCTCGCGCGCTGAGCTGGAAAGCGCTGTCGCAGCCCCGAAACTGCCGCATCGCAGGCCTAGCGGGAACTGGGTCGCCGCGCAGCGCGTTGAGCGACGGCTGCGAATACCGCGAATGGAGGGCGCCATTCCCACTCTCACTGCCGATCAACTCGACGCCGAATTGAAGCTGAGCGACCGCGGCGCCGCAGACGGGGCCAAGAACATGCCTGTCGGCGACGAAGGCCGGCTCTCCACGGCTGAAGCGATGGTGGTCAGCCGGGTCGAGGGCGCCATCTCGCAAAAGTCGAACGAAATCCTCGGCGTCGGCTCGGGATACGATTTCACCACGCTGCCGCAGGATCTGGAAACGCTAGCCGGCGAGCCGCAGACCATCCTCACCAGTTTCCGCGCCAAGAAGGCGCGCGCTCAGGCCGCACTCGGCCTCGAACTCAACGCCGCGCAGACCGATTTCGCCCGCGCCTACCGCGACTACCGCGCCTTCCGCATCCAGCACCAACTCACCGATACCGAGCCGCATTACGACAACGTTTTCTGGCGCAAGGTGTTCTGGCTGGCGCTGCTGTTCGTGATCGAAGTCGCCGCCAACGGCTGGATGATCGGCCAAGCCGCGCCCGGCGGCCTGGTGCAAGGCTGGACCACGGCGCTGATGATTTCGGTGCTCGTCGTACTGACCGGCTCGCTGCTCGGCGCAGGTCCCTGGCGCTATCTCAATTATCGCGGCGGCGACGGGCGTGGTTTCCGCCACCGCCTCTGGGCCGTGCCGACATTCGCGCTCGGCAGCGGTCTGCTGCTGCTGTTCGCCTTCTACATCGCCCATTATCGCTATGCGCTGTCGCAAACCGCGCTCGACTCGCCGGTCCCCGACAACATCCTCACCTCGATCGCATCCCAACCGTTCCAGCCGTTCCAGCAATTGGAATCGCTGCTGCTGTTCGTCATCGCGCTGCTGATCGGCGTCTTTGCGGTCGCGCGCGGGGCGCATTGGGACGACCCTTATCCCGGCTATGGACTTCGCCATCGCCGCATGGAGGAGGCGCGCGAGCGCTCGATGGAGATAGCCCAGCAGCTCTCCGCCGACATCGACGCCGCCAAGGCCGAAGCCGATCTCGCCTTGAACGACATCGCTACGACGAGCGCCAAAGCCGTGGGCGCCTTGCGTCAGGCCATCGCCAAGACCCAGGACAACGCCGCGATCTGGGATTTCACCGCCGCCGAGATTTTGGCCGAAGGCCGCGACGCTATCGAAATCTACCGCGCCGCCAACAAGGCCGCGCGCACCGCCAAGCCGCCGGCCTATTTCGAGGACGATCCCTTCGACGATATCGAGCCGCCGTCGAGCGAAGAGGTGCTGCAGACGCTCACCAGCGCCTTCAGCCGCGCTACCTCGAACATCACCGCCTGCAAGAGCCAGCTCGCCGGCGCGCGCGCGCAGCTCGAAGCCGAATACCATTCATTCTATGACGACGAACTCACGCCGTTCCTGAAGAACATCGAAAACAGCGCCACCGTCGCCGTCCGCAGCGAGTTCGCCGGCGTGACCAAGTCGCAGTCGCTCGAACTCGAACCCGTCGAGGAAAGCGAGGGCGCCGAAGAGGAGGACGCCGAACCGGTCTCCTTCCGCCATCGGAGGTCACGTTAGTTGCGCCGGAACCGCGACGCCGACAATCGCCGCTATGCCGGCTTCACCGCGGGCGTGCTGTTCAGCGTTCTCGCGCTCACCGCCACGGTTTGGCTGCTGCGCCCGGCCAATCTCGACGCCGCAACGCTCTGCCCGACCGACAAGCCGCTCGCCGGCCACACCGTCGTCATCGTCGACCGCACCGACCGTTGGACTCCGGCGATGGGCGCGGCGCTCACCCAGCTGATCGAGAACGCCCAGCGCGACACCGACCGCTACGAGAAATTCTCCATCGTCTCGCTCGACGCGCAACAATCCGTGCATCCGCTGTTTTCGGTCTGCAATCCCGGCGAGCCGACCTTCTGGTCCGACCTCTATCGCGGCCGGCGCTACACCACCCGCGATTTCGAGCAGCGTTTCGTCGGCGCCGCCGAGCGCATCATCGAAGACGTGCGCGAGCCCTCCGAAGCGCCCACCAGCCCGATCGTCGAATACGTGCATCGTTGGCTCGGCAGCGACGACTTCAACGCCGACATTCGCCACCGACGCCTGATCCTCGTCTCCGACATGCGTCAGAATTCTGCGCTCTATAGCATCTATGCGAGCGCCGAGGACCGCTTGGGCGAAGTCGTCGAACGCCAATTCGGTTCCGCGGCCGAAGGCGTTGCCTTCGACGTCTATTTCGTTGCCCACGGCCGCGATCACAATGTCAGCGAAGACGAAGTCCGCACTGCCTGGGACCAAGCCTTCGCCCGCATCGGCGCCGATTATTCCTGGCGGCAAATCAGTTGAGCCTCGTTACGACTCCCAATTCACGCCAAGTCGCCTCTTGCGCGCCATCGCCGCAAGCGAGATCAGGCAAGCGAGCAGCGGCTTGTCGTCCTTGTCGAGAAAGACATCGGCTAGCGTTTCAGGACGGGCGCCCGATATAGCGAGCTTGCTGCTCCAATTGAGGTCCGGCGGGTTCGGCGCCAGCTTGCGAAGCTCAGCATCAATCTCGATGAGTTCTTTCTCAAGCGCGGCGATTTCATCGCGGTCCCAGTTCTCGAAGAACCTCTGCATGAATGTCGGAAACCGGTTGCCGAATTCTCCGGTCTCCAGCGCCTCATGGACAGAGTCGCGGAAATACATGAAGTCGTCTTCCGTCGCCGTTTCCACCACGCCGATCTCACGGCTCCCATCCCGCACCACGAATCTCACGCCCACGATCTGCTCCCTCTATTTGCCGCCGCGAGCACGCCTCGTCGGTTTGGGCCTATGATCGCGTACGTTCACACGACAGCGACGTTTTGGGGATGGGCCGGCTTTCTTGCTGCACTGCGGCAGCAATATTTTTTGCATTGACCGTCATCTTCGGCATAACTCACCCTGGACGCCACCGTAATCGGCAATAATGTCCCGTCATTCCGCCCCTTGTTGCCAAAAATCCGCTTCTGAGTATTTTCCGCGCCAAATCAAGGAGCGCGCCGCTCGGACGCCGCGCCCACATCGCCTCTGAGGGAGCGAACGAAGTCCCATGAAAACATCGCGCCGCCGGGTCGTTCTCGCGCTCGGATCAACTATGCTCGTCCCGCTTCTGGGGGCCGACGCGCTTGCACAAACACCAAGCCGCGCCGACCGCGCCTTCGAAGCGCTCGGTCGCCGTTGGCTCGATCGTTCGATGCGCTTGTCTCCTGTTTCGGCCACCACCACAGGCGATCACCGCTTCGACCGCAACGTCGATGACGTCAGCACCGCTGGCCGCAATACAGCGCTCCGCTTCACCCGCGACACGCTACGCCAGCTCGAGGCGATCGACCAAGCGCAACTCTCGCGCGCCAACCAGGTCGATTACGCCATTCTCGGCAATGCGCTGCGCGCCCAGGTTTGGCAAACCGAAACCTGGCAGACGTGGGCGTGGAATCCGCTGGGCTACCAGGCGCTCGCGGGCGGGGCGCTTTACGGCCTGATGGCGCGCGAATTCGCGCCGCTGCCGCAGCGTCTCGACAGCGCCATTGCGCGCATGGAAAAGCTGCCGCGGCTGCTGGCCCAGACGCGCCACGAACTCGTGCCATCGCGCGTGCCTGCGCCGCACGCCGCCACTTACGCCGCGCAAAACCCTGGGCTGAAGTCGATCGTCTCCGGCATGATCGAGCCGCATAAGGCGGCGCTCTCCGCCTCGAAGCAGCGCCGTATGGAGCGGGCCATCACCGCGCTGAACGCCGCAATCGACGAACATCAGGCCTGGATTACCGGTACGCTCGTCCCCGCCGCGCAAGCCGACTTCCGCGCCGGCGCGGAGGTATTCGACACTCAGCTCGGCTTCACACTGCAATCCGATCTTTCGCGCGCCGAAATCCGCCGCCGCGCCGACGCTGCGGTGACCAGCGTACGCGAGGAAATGTACCGCGTCTCCAAGCTTGCGCTCGCGGGCCGTGCCGATGCGCCGCCGACGCCGGACGCGCCAACGCCGGAGCAACAACAGGCCGCCATCCGCGCAGCGCTCGATCTCGCCGCCGCCGATCGCCCAGCGCGCGACGGGCTGGTGGAATATTCCCGCGCCGCCACCGAAGAGGCGCGCAGTTTCGTGCAGCAGCACGACCTCATCACGCTGCCGGAAGGCCCGGTGCGCATTATCCTGATGCCCGAATTCCAGCGCGGCGTCGCCGTTGCCTATTGTGACTCGCCCGGTCCGCTTGAGCGCCACCTCGACACCTTCTACGCCGTCTCGCCAATCCCCGACGATTGGAGCGACGAGCAGGCGGTCTCGTTCCTGCGCGAATACAACAATCGCGCCACGCTCGATATCGCCGTGCATGAAGCCATGCCCGGCCACTACGTGCAGATCTTCCACTCCAACCGCTATCCCTCCACGCTGCGCGCGGTGCTGGGCTCGGGCTCGTTCGTCGAAGGCTGGGCCGTCTATGCCGAAGAAATGATGATCGAGAGCGGCTTCCGCGCCAACGATCCGCTCTATCGCTTGAGCCAGCTCAAAGTGCAGCTGCGCACCATCACCAATTCCATCATCGATCAGGCCATCCATGTCGACGGCATGAGCGAGCAGGAGATGATGACGTTCCTGACGCAAACCGCGTTCCAGGAAGAACGCGAAGCCGCAGGCAAATGGCGGCGCGCCCAGCTTTCCGTCACCCAGCTCTCGACCTATTTCGTCGGCTTCCAGGAACACCTCGAAACCCGCGCCGCCGCACGCCTACGCCAGGGCGCGGCGTTCAACCTCAAAGCCTATCACGACGGCGTGCTTGCCTTCGGCTCGCCTCCCGGCCGCTTTGCCCGTCAACTTCTGCTGGACGAACCGATCCAATGATGAACCCGAAACAGAATCCGTCGTTCGACGGCCACGAAGACGTCGTGTTCGTAGGCGGCGAAGCGCAGGGCTTCGCCGGCATCATCGCCATCCATTCGACCGCCATCGGCCCCGCCGCTGGCGGTTGCCGCATCTGGGATTACGACAGCGCCGAAGACGCGCTGACCGATGCGCTCCGTCTTTCGCGCGGCATGACCTACAAGAACGCCATGGCCGATCTGCCGCTCGGCGGCGGCAAGGCGGTGATTTACCGCATCAACACCGACCGCGTAGACGCGTTTCAAAAGTTTGGCGAGGCGGTCGAAGCGCTCCACGGCAGATACATCACCGCAGAAGATGTTGGCGCCACCGTCGCGGATATGCGCGCCATCGCCGGCCGCACATCTTACGTCGCCGGCCTGCCGAAAGAAGCCGGCCAAGCCGGCGGCGATCCTTCGCCGATGACGGCGCTCGGTGTTTTCGTTTCGATCAAGGCGCTGCTCGGCGGCGCCGTGCAGGGACGGACCATCGCTGTGCAGGGCGTCGGCGCGGTGGGTTTCAACCTCTGCAAGCTCTTGTCGGAAGCCGGCGCCAAGCTCGTTGTCGCCGACGTGAACAAGTCGAACCTCCAGCGCGCGGAAGTGCTCGGCGTCGAGATTGCGCCGGTGGATCAGATCCACGCCGTGAAGGCCGATCTGTTTTCGCCCTGCGCTCTAGGCGCTGGCCTCAACGTGCAGACTATCCCCGAGCTCGCCGCGCCCATTATCTGCGGCGCCGCCAATAACCAACTCGCCACAGAACAAGACGGCGCCCGCCTCGTCGCCCGCGGCATCACCTACGCGCCCGACTATGTCGTCAATGCCGGCGGCATCATCAACGTCTCGGCCGAGTACCTGGGCGAGGCCGCCGATGTCGTCGAAGCCCGTGTCCACGCCATTGCGCCCCGCTTGATGCGCGTCCTGGAAACCGCCAAGAGCGAGACCCTGACGCCACACCAGGCCGCCGATCGCATCGTCCGCGCCAAGCTGGCGGCCGCGAGGAAAGGGTGATGGACGACATGAGCCGCAAGTCGAACGCGCTTGAGCTGCACATCCCGAAGCCGCGCGCGCGTCCCGGCGACAAGCCCGACTTCAGCGGCTGGACCTTTCCCGAGCCCGGCGCGACGCCCAAGCCCGACATCGACGAAAGCGCCGTCGAGATGCGCGACTACGCCTATGGCCTCATCCGCGTTCTCGACATGGACGGCAATGCGCTCGGCCCCTGGACGCCCAGCATCTCGCCGGAAGAACTCCGCCGTGGGCTGAAATACATGCTGCTCACGCGCGCGTTCGACGAGCGCATGCACCGCGCCCAGCGCCAGGGCAAAACCAGCTTCTACATGCAATGCCTCGGCGAAGAGGCGATCGCGGTGGCGCAAACGATGGCGCTCAACCCCGACGACATGACGTTCCCGTCCTATCGTCAGCAAGGCATCCTGATCGCGCGCGAGTACCCGCTCGTCGACATGATGCACCAGATTTATTCCAACGCGCAGGACCCGCTGAAGGGTCGCCAGCTGCCGATCATGTATTCGTCGAAGAAGGAAGGCTTCTTCACCATCTCGGGCAATCTCGCCACGCAAGTGCCGCAAGCTGTCGGCTGGGCGATGGCGTCGGCGTACGCAAACGATGGCCGCATCGCCGCGACATGGCTGGGCGACGGCTCAACGGCGGAAGGCGATTTCCACGCGGCGATGACGTTTGCATCCGTCTATCGCGCCCCGGTGATCATCAATGTCGTCAACAATCAGTGGGCGATCAGCTCGTTCCAGGGCATTGCCGGGGGCGAGAACACCACCTTCGCCGCGCGCGCCGTTGGCTACGGCATGCCGCCGCTGCGCGTCGACGGCAACGACTTCCTCGCCGTCTACGCCGTCACGAAATGGGCCGCCGAACGCGCCCGCGCCAATCTCGGTCCAACGCTCATCGAGCACTTCACCTATCGCGGCGGACCTCATTCCACCTCCGACGATCCCTCGCGCTATCGCCCCGCCGACGAAGGCCGCTGCTGGCCGCTCGGCGATCCGATCGAACGCCTGCGCGATCATTTGGTCTCGCTCGGCGAATGGTCGGAAGAACAGCACCGCGCCGCGCAGGAAGAGGCCATCGAAACCGTCCGCGCCACTGGCCGCGAAGCCGAGAAAGTGGGCGTGCTCGGCGCCCAGGCTCAGCAAACCCGCGCCGAGATGTTCGAAGACGTCTACAAGGACGTCCCCTGGCATCTCCGCCAGCAGCGCGACGAGCAGGGATCGTAACGGCATGGCCACAATGACCATGATCCAAGCGCTCAACTCGGCGCTCGACACTATGATGGAACGCGATCCGAGCGTGCTGACGTTCGGCGAGGACGTCGGCTATTTCGGCGGCGTGTTCAAAGTCACCGAACACCTGCAGCAGAAGTACGGCGCCAAACGCTGCTTCGACGCGCCGATCAGCGAAAACGGCATCACCGCCGTCGCCATTGGCATGGCCACCTACGGCCTGCGTCCCGTCGTCGAGATCCAGTTCGCCGACTACATGTACCCCGGCTATGACCAACTCGTGAACGAAGCCTCGCGCATCCGCTATCGCTCGGCCGGCGAGTTCACCGTGCCGCTCACCGTGCGCATGCCCTATGGCGGCGGCATCCGCGGCGGCCAGACTCACAGCCAAAGCCCCGAAGCGTTGTTCACCCACGTCGCCGGCTTGAAGACCGTGATTCCGTCGACGCCTTACGACGCGAAGGGGTTGCTCATCTCATCGATCGAAGACGACGACCCGGTCATCTTCATGGAGCCCAAGCGCATCTATAACGGCCCGTTCGACGGCTTTCACGATCGCCAGGTGCAGCCCTGGTCGAAGCACCCCGCCAGCGAAGTGCCCGACGGCCACTACCGAATCCCGATCGGCAAGGCCAACGTCGTCCGCGAAGGCGAGGCGCTCACCATCATCGCCTACGGCACCATGGTGCACGTTGCGCTTGCCGCCGCCGCCGAAGCCGGCATCGACGCCGAGATCATCGACCTGCGCACTTTGGTGCCGCTCGACATCGAGACCATCGTCGCCTCGGTCGAAAAGACCGGCCGCTGCGTGATCGTGCACGAAGCCACCCGCACCTCCGGCTTCGGCGGCGAACTCTCCGCGCTGGTGCAGGAACATTGCTTCTACAAACTCGAGGCGCCGATCGAACGCGTGACCGGCTACGACACGCCCTATCCTCACTCCCAGGAATGGGAGTATTTCCCGACCCCGCCGCGCATCATCAAAGCCATGCGCCGCGTTTTGGAGGCCTAAGCGTGGGCCAGTTCGTTTTCAAACTTCCCGATGTCGGCGAAGGCACCGCTGAAGCCGAAATCGTCGCCTGGCACGTGCGCGTTGGCGATGTCGTCAAGGAAGATGCGCCACTAGTGGACGTGATGACGGACAAAGCGACGGTCGAGATGACCTCTCCCGTCGCTGGCAAAATCGTCTCCATCCACGGCGAACCCGGCGACATGGCCCCCGTCGGCGGCCCCATCGCCGTGTTCGAGACAGAGAGCGAAGACGAAGAACCAGTTTCCTCCCCCGCAAGCGGGGCAGGTGGCGCGAGCAACGCTCGCGATGGAGGGGGCGACGCCGCGCCGTCGCCTGCAAGCACAGCTGCGCACCGCCCCCTCAGTCAGGCTTCGCCTGACAGCTCCCCCGTGAACGGGGGAGCAAGAGCGAACGGCGCCAAACCGAAGATCAAAGCTCAGGCCGGCGCAACCTGGTCGGAAGAACAAGTGCAAGCGGCGATGCAAGGCACGGCCCCGAAGGCGACGCCGGTGCCCGCCGCAGCGATGCCTTCGAACTCGGCGCCGAAAGCGAAGTCGGCGCCGGCGCAAGCCGTCGCACGCCCAGAGCAGCGCGACGCCTCCGTCCGCGAGTGGAGCCAAGCCCAAGCTTCGCCCGCTGTCCGCGCTCGCGCGCAAAAACTTGGGTTAGATCTCGGCCAAGTGCGCGGCACCGGCCCCGATGGCCGCGTAACGCATGAAGATTTGGACGCCGTGCTCGTGCCCGCCGTCGGCGCGCGCCGTTCGACGGCGCTGGCCGAGCGCAACGGCATCGAGCCGGTGAAGGTTATCGGCCTTCGCCGCAAGATTGCGGAGAAGATGCAGGACGCCAAGCGCCGCATCCCGCACTTCGCCTATGTCGAAGAAGCCGACCTCACCGAACTGGAGGAGCTCCGCGCGCATCTGAACGCCACCAAGCGCAACGATCAGCCGAAGCTCACCATGCTGCCGTTCCTGATGCGCGCCCTGGTGTTGGCGCTGCCGGACTTCCCGCAGATCAACGCCCGCTACGACGACGAGCAGGGTGTCGTCTATCGCCACGAGAACGTCGATATCGGCATCGCCACTCAAACCGACAACGGCCTCATCGTACCTGTCGTGCGCCACGTGGAGGCGCGCGATGTTTGGGATTGCGCCATCGAAGTTTCGCGCTTGGCCGCCGCCGTGCGCAACAACGCCGCCGGCAAGGACGAACTCTCCGGCTCCACCATCACCATCACCTCGCTAGGCGCGCTTGGCGGCATCGTCACCACGCCGGTGATCAATCACCCGGAAGTTGCAATCATCGGCGTCAACAAGCTGGTTGAGCGTCCGGTGGTGAAGAACGGCCAGATCGTCGTCCGTAAAATGATGAACCTCTCCTCGTCCTTCGATCACCGCGTCGTCGATGGCTACGACGCGGCGGCGTTCATCCAGCGCGTCAAGGGCCTGCTCGAACACCCGGCCGCCTTGTTCATCGAACGTTGACGTACGACAGGTGACGAAGGGCGCTCTCCGTAAGTGCGGACCGCGCAGCTCCCGCTGCGCCGCACGCGCCGAAAGTGCGTTTTGTTCAATCACTGGTCTCGGAAGAAGAAGCGCGGCACGCCGCGCAGGCGCAGTTGGAGCTGCGCGCTCCGCACCTGGATAGATCGCGCGCAATCCGGAGGATAGGCGCCGGCGTCGAAAAGCTGGAGCGCGCGTTCCGCGACACATTTCCCCAAGTTTCTCAGAACGTAACACGAAAGCGCCGCGGAGCGGCGCGGTTCCATTTTGTTGGATGGACGCGAACTTATCCGACAGCGCCGGAACGGCGGTATGATGCGGCTGTCCGCACACGGGAGATTTCGAAGAGCTCCGAAACTTTGGAATGTGCGTGACACGGTCGGCGGGTTCTGGTTGCGGGGAGTGAAACCGCAGCGCCCGGATCAACGGAACGTCCGCCCGCGGAACCGGCGAATTGGGAATGGAGCCAAGCCCCAAGGGAAGATCGGTCGATGGCCGGTTGTCCCGGAAGGTCCATCGTCCAGGAGGCGAGCCCTCTTACGAGGGACAAGCACAACTCCTAGTCCCAGGCCGGGAAAAACGATCGGAAACCGGGGCGCGCGAAGCGCGCGGCGGAGTTCAGAGATGAGCTTCGCAAACCCTAGAGACTACTCAGCGCGGATCGCGCGCCCTGCCTCCCATTGGGAGCAACAATCGTCGAGCGGCGCGACATCCGCTCGTCACCCCTGCGCGCGCCTATGCCGCTGGTCCAAAGGTGAAAAATCCCCATTCCCCACGCTTCCGTGACCGGCGTCATCTTCCCGCCGCGCTTTGGAGCGCCTATTGAGAAGCGAGGGACAACAAGGTCGGCGCGAGAACGCGCCGGAGCGGGGGTGCGGTTCATGGCGGACATCTTCATTTCCTACGCCAGCGAAGACCGCAACCGCGTCCGTCCGCTCGCCGAAGCGCTGCAGCAACGCGGCTTCAACGTGTGGTGGGATCGCTCGCTTGCGGCGGGTCAGGACTACACCGCCATCATCGAAAAAGAATTGAAGGTCGCCAAAGCCGTCATCGTCGTGTGGACGCAGAGCTCCACCGCATCGACATTCGTTCGTGATGAAGCCGGCCGCGCGCGCGACGAGGGCCGCCTCGTCCCGGTGATGCTCGATCCGGTACAGCTTCCTCTCGGCTTCGGCGCCTTCCAGGCCGAAGATTTCTCGCGCTGGAACGGCGGCGCTAACGCGCCCCAAATGCAGCTTCTGGTCGAAGTGCTGAACGCGAAGCTCTCGGGCCGCGACGTCAACAGTTCGGAGATCGAACGCCGCCGCCGTCGCTTGGGCGCACGCATCCGCGTCGTCTCCGTGCTGACAGTGATCGCGCTGATCGCCGGCATCGCCTGGGTGGTGAATGATTTCGTGCGCCCCGATCCACCGCCGACAGATTTGCGCGCCGAATTGCTGCGCCTGCTCGCCGAGGGCCAATTGACGCCGGAGCAGGCAATCCAGTTGGCGGAAATCCTCGAGTCCGGCGCGCTCGGCGAAACGGCGAGTCTGCAAGCGCCGTCGCCGGGCAGAGCCGCGGAAGAATCGCCCGCGGCCACCATGACCGATTCCGTCGGCGTCAGCGAAGCCGAATTCGACGCCACCGCCAGCGAGACCTACCGCGAAGCCTTCGCCGCTCTCGCCGCACACCCGGCCGCCGAAGTCCGACTCGCCGTCGCGCAGATGTCGCAGGACGGCACACGCGACGCGGCGATGCAGACGCTCTGGACCTATGCCCAAAGCCATCCCGATGATCCGCTGCGCGACGAAATCTATCTGCTCTGTGGCTCGGTCGGCGAGGCCAACGCCAACCCGCTCGGCACGCGCGCATTGGAGCAGGCCACCAATCTGCGTGCCCGAGACCCTGCCGTATGGCGCATGCTGTCGCGCTCCTACAGCCGTCTCAACCGCAGCGGCGAAGCCGCCGCCGCCGCGCAAGTCTCGGATGGTGTAGAAGCACAGAACGCCGGCAACACGGCCGCCGCCGAACAGCGCTTGCAGGAGGCGCTGCCGCAGCTCACTTCGCCGACGTTGCGCGCGCCGGTCGCCTCCGAACTCGGCTCGATCGCTGAACAGCGCGGCGATTTCACTGCCGCCAGCACGCGCTTTACCGAGGCTTACAGAGCACGCGAGCAGGTGGCGGAGGCTGCGCCCAACTCGACTGCGGCGACGGTGCTGCAGGCCGACGCACAGCAATTGGTCCGCGCGCTCGATCGCTCTGGCCGCACACAAGAAGCCTGCGAACGCCTGCGTCAGGCGCAACAGGAACACAATGTGGCGGCGCCAGATCAGGAATTGCTCACCCGGTGTCAAACACAGTTCCGCACGCCGCTGCGCAACGACGTGCAGCTTGCTCCGACATTGCGGCAGCGCGCGATTCAAGTCGAACCTCGCGTAACTCCCGCCCCGACGCCTTGATCAACGGGGCGTTAGAAACGTCACGTCCGGTTCGCTCGCAAGCAAGCGGAATCCCGCCGGGGCGGCGGCCGTCCCGATCATGACAATCGTCGCGTCGTCGGTGATCCATCCGCCGTTGCCAAGTCGTGCAAGCGCCAGCTCGTCGAAATTCACGCCCGCAGTCACATCGATGAACACTAGATCGAATGGATCGCTCAACCCTGCCGGCTTCACACCGAGATCGGCGGCGTTGCGGCGGTGGATGCGCGTCACGCCGAACAGGCCGCGCGCCTCGATCGTATCGCGGATTGCGCCGCGTGCAGCGGCATCCGTTTCTACGAACAGCGCGAATGTTGCGCCGCGCGCTAGCGCCTCGAAGCCAAACGCGCCCGAACCCGCAAACAAGTCGAGCACGCGCCGGCCCGCGCATCCGCGCGCCCACGCCGCGTGTTGCAACGCATTGAAAATGCTTGTCCGAACGATTTCGCTCGCCATGTCGTCGACTCTTGCAGGTGGCTGACGTGATTCACGCGCCGGCCCTTCTCTGCCGCGACGCCTAGCGCCATATGTCGCGCTTGGGTCCCGTCGCCAAGCGCTTGACGCCTGCATCGACCTTCGGGAACAAGGGCGACCCCGCGAAATCGGGCTGGACCAGGAGTTGAGCTGCCGTGGATTGGATCGTCGCCGACATTGCAGCGCTCTTTCAAGTCATCCTGATTGATCTCGCACTGGCGGGAGACAACGCCGTCGCTGTCGGTCTCGCTGCGGCGGGGCTGCCGGCGCAACAGCAAAAGCGCGCAATCTTCTGGGGCATCGTCATGGCCCTGGTGCTGCGCATCGTATTCGCCGGCGTCACCATTCAGTTGCTGAACATTCCCGGCCTGTTGCTTGTCGGCGGCTTGCTTCTATTCTGGGTGGCATGGCGGATGTGGGCGGACTTGCAGGCGCACCGTCCCATTTCGGTAGGGGATCCGGTTGCCGGCGAACATTTGGCGGAAGACATCGTCACTCACGGCAAGAAACCGAAGACGTTCGCCAGCGCTCTCTTCACCATCGTGCTCGCCGACGTCTCGATGTCGCTCGATAATGTGCTCGCGGTGGCGGCGGTGTCGCGCCACAACGAAGTCATCATGGCCTTCGGTCTGATCCTTTCGGTCGTAATGATGGGCGTTGCCGCCACCTTCATCGCCCGCGTGATCGAGAAGTATCGCTGGATCGCCGTCGTCGGCATCATCATCATCGTCTTCGCCGGCGTCCGCATGGTCTGGGAAGACGGTCACAACTTCTTTCCGGCCTACATCCCGGCGATTCCCAGCTTCCTCGGCGGCGGGCACTAGAGGGCGTCTTTGCCCAATTGTTCTTTCAGCACTTTGCGCGGGATTTCTTCGACGGCGCCGGGCGCCAGCGCGCCCAGCTGAAATGGTCCGTAGGACGTCCGGATAAGCCGGTTCACCTTGAGCCCCAACGCATCCAGCACGCGCCGCACTTCGCGGTTCTTGCCTTCGGTGAGCGAAAGCGTGATCCAAGCATTGGAGCCGCCGCCGCGTTCAAGCCTGGCCTCAATCGACCCGTAACGCACGCCATCGACCGTGACGCCGTCCTTCAACCGATCGAGTTCTTCCTGCGTCACCCGCCCGAACGCGCGCGCGCGATAACGCCTGAGCCAGCCGTTCGCCGGCAGTTCGAGTCGGCGCGCCAGTTCGCCGTCATTGGTGAGCAGCAGCAGGCCCTCGGAAGTGAGGTCGAGCCGCCCGACCGAGATCACGCGTGGCATGTCGGCGGGCAGTTGCTGGAATACTGTGGGTCTGCCCGCAGGATCGCGATGCGTCGTCACAAGGCCCGAAGGTTTGTGATAGCGCCACAGCCGCGTCGGCGCCGCCGCGCCAATCAAGCGGCCGTCCACCATAATTGTGTCGGCGGAGGTGACTTTCGTCGCAGGCGTATCCAAGACCTTGCCGTTCAGTTTCACCCGGCCTTCGGCGATCAATTTCTCGGCGTCCCGCCGTGAGCAGACGCCGGCGCGCGCAAGGAACTTCGCAATGCGCTCGGCTTCCGGGCTAGAAGGAGGGAGAGAGGATTTGGCCATGTATGCGGTGATCTATCGCTGGCAGGTCGTAGCAGGGCTCGAGGCGCAGTTCGAGGCGGGCTGGCGTCGCGGCACAGAGCGCATCGCCGCCGAGTTCGGCGGCTGGGGTTCACGCCTGCACAAGATGAGCGAAGGCGTTTATATCGCCTATGCGCAATGGCCGAACGAGGCGACGTGGCGAAAAGCGATGGAAACGCGGATGCATCATTCCGACGACGAAGCGCGCAAGATGTACCGCGACGCGATCGTACCCGGCACATTCGAGACCATTGCCCATGGCGAAATCGTCGCCGACCTGTTGGAGTTTCGCCGCCCGTGAGCGACGCCAACTACATGAGCATGGCCCTCTCGCTCGCGCGCACCGCTGCCGCGCTGGGCGAAACGCCGGTCGGCTGCGTCGTTGTCGACGAAGCCACTGGCGAAGTCTTAGCTGGCGCCGCCAACGGCCCGATCGGCATGACCGATCCGACCGCTCACGCCGAAATCCTCGCGCTTCGCCGCGCGGCCGAAGTCACCGGCAATTATCGCCTGCGGCCCAATCTCACGCTCTATGTGACCCTCGAACCCTGCGCCATGTGCGCCGGCGCCATCAGCCAGGCGCGGATCGCCCGCGTCGTCTATGGCGCAAGCGACCCCAAGAGCGGCGGCGTCGAACACGGCGCCAAGGTCTGGGACCATCCCCAGAGCCACTGGAAGCCGCAGGTGTCCGCGGGGATCGAGGCGGAAGCGGCGGCGGGATTGCTCAAGGACTTCTTCAAAGCGCGCCGCACTTGACACGCGTCGCCTGCTGCGCCGACCTTGCAGCGACAGGGGAGGGATTGATGCGCAAACTGGCATTCGTGCTGATTGCGGGCGCTAGCGCCGCCATCGCGGGAGCGGCTTTGGCGCAACAAAGCCGTTCGGACGTGGCGATAGGCTTTATCAATCGCTGCGTCGCCCCGTTGCAGAGCGAAATGACGAATCCAGAGCCAGGCTGCGCCTGCGTGCTGGGCCATATGTCGGTTCGCATGAGCGACCGCCAGCTTGCCATCGCCGGCCGCCTCATGCCGAAATCAGCCGAACCGGGGGAGTTGAACGCCGAGATCGCCGCGTTGCGCCGGGACGGATACGCGACGCGGGATATCACCACCGCCAGGCGGGTCATGAGTGAGGTCTCCGCCACGATGGAGATGACGTGCCAACGCCTCTTCCGGTGACTCTGCCCGAAACCCAAACGCTGTGTTATGAAGACCTCCGGGTCGGCATGCGGGAGATCTATGCCAAGGAGGTCAAAGCCTCCGACGTCGTTGGCTTCGCCGAGATCAGCGGCGACCGCAATCCGATCCATCTCTCAGAGCACTTCGCGGCCAAGACGCCGTTCGGCGGTCGCATCGCGCACGGGCTCTACACCGCGAGCCTCATCTCCGCCGTTATCGGCACGCGGCTCCCAGGCCCCGGTGCGATCTATATTTCACAGACGCTGCGCTTCCTCGCCCCGGTGCGGATAGGCGACAGAGTTGAGGCGAGCGTCGAGATCGTCGAACTCAGCGAGAAGGGCCGGCGCGGCAAGCTGCGCTGCGAATGCCGTGTCGGCGAGACGCTCGTGCTCGAAGGCGAGGCGGAAGTGAAAGTGCCGGCGCGGCCCGCCGCGGGCGGCTAAGTCTCGATCAATGCGCGCCGCGCGTCGATCACGTCCTGAGTCATCTGCCGCTTCAGTTCGCCGAGGCTGTCGAACTTCGCCTCCTCGCGCATGAAGGCGATCAACTCCACCTCGATCCTCTGCCCGTAAAGGTCGCCGCTGAAGTCGAGGAGATGCGCCTCCAGCAGCGGCTCAGACAGGGCGCCGACCGTCGGATTGACGCCCACGCTCGCCACGCCCGGCAACAATACCCCGTCGCCCAGATCGACACGCACGGCGTAAACCCCCAAGCGCGGGCGTACATAGTCCCCGAGCGCCACGTTCGCAGTGGGAAATCCCAACGTACGCCCGCGTTCGAAACCGCGCAGCACCTCGCCTTCGATAGCCCATGGGCGCGTCAGCACCTCGGCGGCGGCGCGCATGTCGCCGCGCATAACGGCTTCGCGGATGCCGGTGGACGAAATCTTGTCGGCCCCGCCGACGGGCGTGACGGCTTCGACACTGAAGCCGAGTTCGCGCCCGAGCGCCGCCAGACTCGCGGCGTCGCCGCAGCGGCCCCTGCCGAACTCGAAGTCCGCGCCAACACTCACGTGGCTCACGCCAAGCAGATCGCACAGCACGCGCTCGGCGAAATCGCGGTCGCTCGAACCGGCCATGGCTGCGTCAAAGCCGAGTTCGAATACTTCAGACACTCCGCATTCACTTAGCGCCCGCGTCCGCTGGCGCGAAGTCTGCAGCCGGAAGGGCGGCGCGTCCGGCTTAAAAAAGCGGCGCGGATTGGGTTCGAACACCGCCGCGCCCAATGCAACGCTCCGCGCTTGGGCCACCGCGCGCGCGCTTGCGATAACGGCTTGGTGGCCCACATGCACGCCGTCGAAATTGCCAAGCGCGATGGCTGCGCCGCGCGCATCTTCAGGAATTGTTGAGGTCGGGCCCAAAGTCGGCATTGGTTCACAAAGTCTTTCGCAATTGGAACAGAAACGGTGCGATCCGTTTCCAAACCCTGAGCGCCCGCACCAACCGCGGCCTCGCGTTCACTTATGCTTAAGTGCTGTTTTACCGAAAATTCTCAGCTCTTTGCTATCTGTGATCATACGACACGGCGCACTTACGAGCCGGAAACGTCTCGCCGCCGGGCCGTCGCACCCCGGTCCGGCGGTGTGGCGCCTCCGGTGGAACAATAAGCGCCGATCCGTGGGAAAGGCTGGCGCTGATGTCCGTTTCGATGACGATGCCGATCCTGATCGTGGATGATTACAACACCATGATCCGCATCATGCGAAACCTGCTGCGCCAACTCGGTTTCACCAACATCGACGAAGCCAATGACGGCGCCGCCGCGCTCGCAAAGATGAGGGCGAAGGACTACGCGCTGGTCATCTCCGACAGCCACATGAGCCCGATGACCGGCATGGAACTGTTGCAGCGCATGCGCGCCGAGGCGCGCACCGCGCAGACGCCGTTCGTCATGGTCGCCAACGACAACACCGAGGGCGCCGAAGCAGTCGGCGTCTCGAACTTCGTCGTCAAGCCGTTCAACGCTCAGACTCTGAAGTCCACGCTGGTTCCGGTGATCGGCGCGTTCTGAGCGCATTAAGACGCCATTACGCCGCCATCAATCACGAACGTCTGCCCGGTGGTGAAGCCGCCCGCTTTCGAAGCGAGGAATACGGCCATGCCGGCGATTTCGTCCGGCTGGCCGATGCGCTTGAGCGCCGAGCGTTCGGTGGACGCCTTGAGCGTCGCGGGATTCTCCCAGAGCGCGCGGGCGAAATCGGTTTGCACCAGCCCCGGCGCAATGGTGTTGACGCGCACATTGTCGGGCCCGAATTCGAGGGCGAGATTGCGGGCGAGCTGCATGTCGGCGGCTTTGGAAATATTGTAAGCGCCGATGATGGACGAGCCCCTGAGACCGCCAATCGAGGAAATGATGATGACCGCGCCGTCCTTGCGCGTGCGCATTTGCGGCGTGCACATATTGATCAGCCAATGATTGGAAACGATGTTGTTCTGCAAAATCTTCATGAACTGATCGTCGCTGATCTCGCTCAACGGTCCGTAATAGGGGTTCGAGGCGGCGTTGCAGACGCAGATATCGATCCTGCCGAAGGCCCGATTGGTTTCGTCCACGAGCGTCTGCAGCGCTTCCTTCACCGCGATGTTCGCCGGCACGGCGATCGCCGCCGCACGACCAACGGCCTCATTGATCTCCGCTGCCGCCGCATCGCAGGCGTCTGGCTTGCGCGAGGAGACGACGACATTGGCGCCGTGCTCAGCCATGCGGTGCGCGATGGCTTTGCCGATTCCGCGTGAGGAGCCCGTGACGATGGCGCTCTTGCCTGAGAGATCGAACAGATTGGCCATCGCGCGCTCCCTTGCTATGCGAGCCACTCTAGGCGCGACGCCCGCGCTCGGTCTAGGCTAGGGGGAGGAGATGGGGATGCGAAAATTCTGGCTCGTGGGTGCGGGGTTTGCACTTGCGCTGGCCGCCTGCGAGCGCGGCGAACGGCCGACAGATCTCGCGTCGGCCTGCTTCGAGGCGGAGGAAGTCGAAGCCAAGATCGCGGCTTGCACCACAGCCGCGGAGGACGATTCGCTGACGCCAGAATTGCGCTCGCAAGCGTTGAGCACGCGCGCGGCGGCGTATCAGGACGGCGGCGACGTCACCGCGGCGCTGCGCGACTATGGCGCAGCGCTCGAGTTGGATGAAGTCAACCCAAGCGCCTTGCTCGGCCGTGCTGACATTCTGATCGACAGTGGCCAGCTCGATGCGGCGCAGCCGCTGCTGCAGCGCGCGTTGAACTTGAATCAGTCGAGCGAAGCCAACGAAATGATGGGCCAGATCGCGCTGCGACGCGGGCAGTTTCCCGAGGCCATCGGGTTCTTTGACACAGCGCTGGAGCACGAGCCGCGGCGCGCGTCCGCGTTGGCGGCGCGCGGCCGGGCAAGGCAACGTTCGGCCGATCTCACCGGCGCCGAACAGGATTACAATCGCGCGATTGTTCTGGACGGCAATCTGGCTGATGCGCGCGCGGGCCGCTGCTGGCTCTATCTCAACCAGAACCGTGATCCCGCCAGCGCACGCGGCGACGCGGACGCGGCGGTGGCGGCCGATCCGCGCAACGTCGAGGGCCAGCTTTGCCGCGGCGTGCTGCAATTGCGCGAAGGGCAGTGGACGGACGCGCGTGCGTCATTCGAGGCGGTCCTCGCGATCGAGTCCGGCAATCCGATCGCCTTGTTCGGCCGCGGCGTTGCGCGCCGGCGCAGCGGCGACCGCGACGGAACCGAGGACATGAACTTGGCCCGCGATTTCGACCGCCGCATCGGCGAGCAGTTCGACGATTTGGGCGTCGAGACTTACTAGGCCAGCGCCGCCATCGCGTAGGTCGCGCGCACGCTTTCGGCGGCGAGCGCGGCGTCGACTTTAGCTGGGTCGAGTTTGCCGTCGGTCCACAACTCTTCGCCGTGAATGCCCGCTGCGATGAACAAACTGTCGAGGCCTTGCGCGTTGGCGCCGGCGATGTCGGTGACGACGCCGTCGCCGATGCAAAGGATACGCGCGCTGTCGATGCGGCGCCCGGAGATGGCGTCAAGTTCCTTGCGCGCCAAGTCGTAAATCGGCGGATGCGGTTTGCCCGCCATGATCACGCGGCCGCCGAGATCTTCGTATTCCTGGGCCACCGCGCCCGCGCACCAGATCATCCTCTCGCCGTACTGCACGACGATGTCGGGGTTGGCGCAGATGAGATCGAGATCGCGCGCTTTCGCATCACGCAACACGGCGGCGTAGTCGGCGGGCGTTTCATTGTCGCGATTCAAGCCGGAGATGGCGACGAATGCCGCTTGAGCAAGAGGGGCTTGCGCAAGCCCCAAGCCCTCCCAGAGCGTGCGGTCATAATCGTCGGGACCGATCTTGAACATCGGCCCCGGGGCGCGCTCAGCCAGCGCCGCACGGATTGCGTCGCCAGATGTGACGATTGCATCCCAGGCGTCCCGCGGCACGCCGGCGCGATCGAGCTGCGCCGGGATTGGTCCGCGCGGCTTCGGCACGTTGGTTATGAGGATGACGTGCTTGCCTGCGCGCCGCAGGCGCTGCAGTGCCGCGCAGGCCGCCGGATACGCGCGCCGGCCGTTGTGCACCACGCCCCATACATCGCAGAACACCGCGTCGTAACGGTCGGCAATCTCGTCGATGCTGACGATCGGCTTGGTCATGCGAGCCGCGCGATGATCTGCATGGCGCTCGCATCGGCATGATCCGGTCGGGCATCGTAGGGGCATTCGATCACGAGGTTCGCCAGAGCGCGCTGCGGCTCCACATGTTGCTGGTGCATCGGACGCACATGGGTGAAGAACTGCGTCATCACCGAACGCGGCGTTCGCCCGCGGGACTCTATGTCCCTGATCATGCGCCGCGCCAGCCGCAACGCCTCGTCGGCATGCACGAACACAGTCAGGTCGAACAGGCGCCGCAACTCAGGCGTAGTCAGCAAATGGATCCCTTCGACGACGAGGTAATCGGCGTGAACGATGCGTTCGATCTCAGGTTTCCGCCGGTGGGTGACGAGATCATAGACCGGCTTGTCGAATGCCTCGGCGCTTTTCGCCAGCATCAGATGCTCGCGCAGCAAGGCATGTTCCTTCGCATCGGGCTCGTCGAAGTTGTGTGTTGCGGCATCGAAGTTGGCAACGGTCGAGGCGCAGCGATAATAATCGTCTTCCGCGATCACCACTGCGCCAGCGCCCAGCTTGCGCGCGAGAGCGCGTGCGACAGTCGTCTTGCCCGCCCCGGAGCCGCCGGTGATGGCGATGAGTTTCATGGTGAGCAGCGAAATAGCGAATAGCGAGTAGAGACGCCAGATAGCTCTATCCGCCACTCGCCATTCGCTACGCTTGAGCGCCGCGTCCGCTGTGCTTCAGATAGAATTCCCGCGGCGGCGCGGTCTCTTCCATCAGGCTTTCCTTGATCGCTCGCGGGGCGCCGAAGAGGTGGCCTTGACCGTAGGGTATATCAATTTCGAGAATGTCGATCACGGCGTCTTCGGCTTCGATACGCTCGGCGATCATATCGATGCCGTAGCGCTGGAACACGGCCGCAATGTCGGTGGCCGCGACTTCACGCGTGATGGCCGACTTCGGGCGCATGCCGCGGCGCACGATCTGTTCGACCAATGTGCTCGCCGCCACCTTCAGATAGCGCACGCCGGAACGTTCGAGGTCGGGCAGGTCCACCTCGGTGTTGGTGACGCGATCGATCGAAAACCGGAAACCCAGATCCACCAGCTTGGCCATGGCGCGCGCTTCGATCGAGGTGCGGTTCTCGTAGGCGTCTTGCGGGATTTCGAAGATCACGCTGCCGGCGAGATCGCGGTTTTCGCGCATGAAATCGAGGAATTGAGGGAAGAAGTGTTCGTCCGCCAGCGCGCTCGGCGAAAGATTGCAGAAGATGCCGATGCGGCGGTCCTGCTTCATCAGCTTGCGCACGATCTGCACGCAGCGGAACAGAAGCACGTTGTCGATCGTGCCCATCAGTCCCGCTTGCTCGGCCGCGGGGATGAATTCCTGCGGCAGGATCAGGCGCCCGCCGGCGTCCTTTAGGCGCGTGAAGCCTTCGTAGAACGCCGTCTTGCGCTGCGGCAGCTGCACGATTGGCTGCAGGTGCAGCTCGACGCGGTTTTCCATCAACGCTTCGCGCACGAGATCCATCGGGCCGCGAGCGGCGATCGGGTTGATGGCGGTGATGTTGCCCGCGCCCTGGATCGTCTGCAGACGCGCGTCCATCGCCGCGCCGAGTTTGTCGACGATCTGATCGATGAGCTTGAGTTCGATCTGCCCGTTCGCCGTTGGAGACGAGGCGACCTGCTGTGGTTGCTGCGGCGCGGCGAAGGCGACCTGCGTCTCGATCTGATCGAGGCGGGTTTGCACGGCGTCGATGTCGGCGGCGACTTCGCGGTGCGCGCTGCGTAGCCGATCCATGTCATGTTTGATCTTCTTTTCGGCCTGCCCGATCCGCCCGGCCGCTGCGCTCGCAGCGATGCCTGCGTGCGTCACCGCGCAGGCCGAGAAGAGCGCGATGCCGCCGAGGATAGACGATCCGATGCCTTCGCCGCCGACCTGGGCGAGCGCCAGCCCCACCGTCAGCGACACCATCGCGTAGGCCGCGTACAGCAGAATGTGGGTGATGATGGGCATTATTTGCCGTCCCGAATCTCGAACGGCCCATGGAACCGGCGCGCCGGTTGCCGGAGCCTTAACCAGCTCGAACGGGGGCCCTTGACTGAATTATCGTAATACGATAATATCTTTTCGTCCTACTTGAGGCCGGAGTTCACTCTCATGACCGAAGCAGCAATCGCGCCTTTGGCGCGCGCGCAGAAGCTCGCCGGTGGCGCAGCCACCGTGGCCGTAATCGGCGCGATCCTTTTGGTGATCGGGGCGGTCGGGCGGGAGATCATCCCACCGGCCGCGGAAGCGCTACGCAGCCAAGAGGTGACGCCTGACCTCGGCGGCGCGCTCAACCTCTTCCGGGCGGTCGGCGCGTTCGTGGTGCTGGCGCTACCGAGCTTCATTCTCGCCGGCGCGTTGCTCGAATTGAGCAAAGTGCTCGACGAATACGGCAAGGGCCAGTTCTTCACATTGCGCGCCAGCGCCGGCGTACGCAAAGCCGCCGAGTCGGCGCTCTGGGCGCTCGGGTTCAAGATCGTCGGCTCACCGACGATTTACAGCTGGATCACGCACGAGGGTCGCGGCTTCATCTGGCATATGGAGGCGTTCGATTTCGGCCTCATCGCCTTTGCTGCGTTCGTCGCCGTGCTCGGGCGCGTGATCGAAGCCGCTGCGCGCATCAAGGAAGAGAACGAACAGATTATTTGAGGTGAGCATCATGACATCGCCGGCCGCACCGCCCCTGGAACGCGCCCGCAACGTCGCAGCGGCAGCGCGGCTGCTCGCGGGATTCGCCATCCTCTTCATTCTGCTGCAGGTGATCTGGGTTCACGTCGTGGCGGCCTCGATCGACGCGCTGCGCGAACTCGATCACGAACCGATGCTTGGCGTGCTCTGGACGCTGGGCGCCATCCTCCCGCAAATTCCGCTGGCGCTGCCGAGCTTGCTGCTGATCGGCGCGCTCGAGAAATTGCGCGATGCGTTGAAGGAATATGAGGAAGGCCGCGCCTTCTCCGTTGCGTCGGCCCAAGCGGTGCGCAAGGCGGGGCTTTATGCGGCGTTTGCTTTGGCCGCCAAGGTCGCCATCGCGCCCACGGCGCAGAGCATCCTGGAACAGCGCTACACCTGGGAGGCCAATTACGAGACCACCGATCTCGCCTGGTTCTCGTTCGCCTTGTTCGTGTTTGCGCTGGGGCTGGTGCTCGAAGCGGCGAGCGCGATCAAACAAGAGAACGATCAGATCGTCTGATGCGGATTGTCGTCACCCTCGACGTGATGCTGGCGCGCCGCAAGATGAAGGCGAAGGATCTGGCTGAGCGCGTCGGCATCACCGAAGCCAACCTCTCGCTGCTGCGCACCGGTAAGGTCAAGGGCGTGCGCTTCGAGACGCTGGCGAAAATCTGCGAAGCGCTCGAGTGCAAGCCGGCGGACTTGCTGGATGTGGAAGCGGGTGTGGCAGCAACGGGCGAGGGCGGAGATTTTTGACAGGGACTTCGCCGGCGATTGACAGACCGCCGCGAGAGCAAGAATTTGAGCTTCAGAACGGCGGACGTCTCAAGCGCCCCGGTGCGGTTAGCATCGGGCCTCTGGGGCTACCCTAGGGAGGCCTAAACACCTGAGCATCACGCAGCACGGTACGCGGTGGGCCCCGCCCACGATTTACCGCGCATTACAAGAGAAGTTGGGATGTCCGCCGTTCGATGCTTCCGCGCCGATCAATAGCCGCCGAACTTGCCGCAACGCTCCTCGCGGGAACGTGGGCGCCGCGACCGATGCAGTCACGCGTCAGCGACTATCTCGGCAAGTCCACCAGGCGATGGCAGAAACGGCTCATCGCCGACGTCATCGACGCCAATGGCGCGGGCTATCCGCCGTCGCCGGCAACGCTTGCTGACCGATTGCTGCACAGCTCCTACTTTGACCGCGCCGTAGCCGTGGTCCTAAGGCGAGACACGCCGCCGGCTCTCGTGCTCGATCCGCCAGCCTTCGCGCCGGCGCCCGCGTTCGCCTCCATGCATCCGCCGCGCATCGAGACTGTCGGCGACCTTGCAGCTTGGCTCGACGTCCCGATCGCGCGTCTGGACTGGCTGGCGGATGAAAAGCGCCAACACGGCCGCACAAGCATACCTATCCTGCTGCACTACCACTATCGCTTCATCGCCAAGCGTCGCGGAGGACCGCCCCGTTTAGTCGAAGCGCCGAAGCCGCACCTCAAGGCGCTGCAGCGCCGCATCTTGCGCGAGATTCTCGATCTCGCGCCGCTCCACCCGCAAGCGCATGGATTCGTGCGCGGCCGTTCTTGCCTCACCGGAGCTCAAGCTCACGCAGGCGAGCACGTAGTTGTGTGTGCCGATTTGCGTGACTTCTTCCCCAGCATTCGCGCGTCGCGAATTCATGGCCTCTTCCGAAGTTTCGGCTATCCGTGGGCTATTGCGCGCGCGCTGACCGGCCTTTGCACGACATCAACGCCTCGGTCCGTTTTCACTCGTATCGATGGCGGACAGCAGTGCGATTGGCGCACGCGCAAGATGTTCGGTGCGCCGCACTTGCCGCAAGGTGCGCCGACATCGCCAGTGCTGGCGAATCTCTGCACCTGGAGGTTCGATCAGCGTTGCACCGGCCTCGCCCGCGCGCTCGGCGGACGCTACACGCGATATGCGGACGATTTGGCCTTCTCCGGCGATGCGGCGTTCGCCGCCAGGGTTGCGGCGCTGATAGAGGCCGTTTCACAGATCGCCAAAGAGGAAGGTTTCGCTATCAATCCAGCGAAGACGCGGGTGATGCGACGATCGAGACCGCAGCGCGTGACGGGGGTGATCGTCAACGAGCATATCAATTTCAAGCGCAGCGCTTATAATTCGCTGAAGGCCGTCCTTCACAATTGCCGAAAACACGGGCCAGACTCGCAGAACCGGGAAGGCCACAGACACTTCCGTGCGCACTTGGATGGCCGGGTGGGTTGGGTTGAACAAGTTAATCCTGCTCGCGGCGCGAAGTTGCGCGCCGAGTTCGACGCGATCAGTTGGCCGTAAACGACACCGCCGCCTGCACCAGATACACAACGCCCAACGCCGTTACGATCCAGCGTGTGTATTTGAGAAAGTTCACGTCACTCATGCGGTTCAAGACCAGGCCGCCGAGCCAGGCGCCGATCATGGCGAGCGGGGCGGCGAGGATGAAGAACCAGAGCGGCGGCAAGCCCGTCTCGACTGCCGTGATCAGCGGCACGCCGTAGAACACCATTTTCACCGTGTGGCTGAAGGCTTGCGTCGCGGCCTTGGTGGCGACGATGGCGTGGCGCGAGAGGTTGGTGCGCACGAAGAAGACATCGAGCAGCGGTCCGGAGACACCGGCGATGACGTTCAATCCGGTTACACTGAACCCGCAAGCCACCGCGTGCGTGGGCCTGGCGGCGTCGAGATGAAACGCGCCTTTCGGCAGCCAGGCCAAGCCGGGCACGAGACCCAGCATCAGATAGACCCACGCTTTCGTCGGATCGTAGGTCACTGAAGCGAGCAGTCCCGCCGCCATCGTGGAGCCTGCGCCGTACATGACAATGATGCGCCAGTCGATGTGCGCACGATGGAGGAAGGCGCGCCAGCCGTTGGAGACAAACTGCACGGCGCCATGCGTCACCATGGCGGCGGAGACAGGCATGGCGAGCGTCAGCCCGCCCATCAGCATCAGCCCGCCAGCCACGCCAAACACGCCGGACACGGTTGCCGTCGCCAGGACGACGATGAGAAGTAGAAATGCTGTGAATGTCGCCACGCACGCCTCCGTTGCTTGAGTTGGAGAGCGGCGCGGCGGGGAGCGCCCCGAAAGCCGTGAAACACGGCGCTCGCGTCAGCGGCAATGTAAACCCGTTCGAATTGTTTGCAAATGAACGCCAACCAGCAGCCGGTCCTTGCCATGTGCGGGACCGGGTTTAGTCTTCCTTCCTGAGCCTACCGGATCGAATGTCATGAGCGACGCTGTCGGCCCTGGCGATCTTGTTCTGTGCGTCAACGCCGCTCCGAACCACGTGACCGGTGAAGCGGTGCCATTGATCGCGGGTGAGACCTACACGGTCGCGGCGGTCATGGAATTCGCGTGCCCATGCGGACGCTCCGACGCTTTGCTCGATGTGGGCATAGACTTCGCCTGGTGCCAGTCGCGCTTCCGGCTTCTGCCCAAACCCAAGTTCAACGCCGTGCCCAAGGCGCGCCGCGTCGACGCGCCGAAGGAGACGCTGTGATGAACTGGCTGCGGAAGCGGGCGTAGCTTCGGCGGGCGAACTGTGAGACACGGCAATTCTGCTTCTGCGAAAGCGGACCTGCTAGCCAGATGCCGCCAACCGCGCTTCAAGTCTTGTCTTTACCTCGGGCCAGTCTTCACGGATCACTGAGAACCAGGCCGTATCGCGCAGCGTGCCGTCGGCGCGGCGCATGTGTTTGCGGTGGATGCCTTCGAAGGTGGCGCCCATTTTCAACATTGCGCCGCGGGATTGTTCATTAAGCGCATCCGTCTTCAGTTCGACGCGCTCGGCGCCTTGTTCGAAGGCGTTGCCGATGAGCAAGAGCTTGCAGCTTGGGTTGACGAAGGTCGCCTGCGCCGCGTGCGCGTACCAGGTCGAGCCGATTTCGACGCCGGCGTCGCGGGGGCGGAAGTTGAGGTAGCAGGATTGGCCGACGATGACGCCGTCGGCGAACACGGCGTGCGGAATGGAGCGACCGGCCTCCTGGTCTTCGCGCAAGAGATCGAACCAGGCGCTGTAGCCTTGCTTCGCCACTGGAAACGGGATGTGCCGGAAGAGCTCCGGTTCGGCATCGGCCACCGCCGCCAACCCCTCGCGGTGGCGTTCCTCGAACGGCTCGAGCCGCACGCGACCGCGCTCCAATATCCTTGCGGCAAGCTCCATCGTCCGCATTGCTCCCGTCCGCCCCGGGCTTTAGCGTGCCGGCTGAAACGCCGCCAGACGCGCGGGAGGAAGCCCATGAATTTCGAACACTCGGAAAAGACCAAGGAATGGATCGGCCGCGTTAGCAAGTTCATGGACGACCACATCGTCCCCGCCGTGCCCGCCTATGAGGCCGAGCAGAAGGAGGGCGGCCGCTGGAAAGTCATCCAGGTCGTCGAGGACCTGAAGAAGAAAGCGAAGGCGCAAGGGCTGTGGAATTTCTTCATGCCCCCGTCGAGCGGTCATCCCAAAGTGGACGATACGTTCGACTTCCAAGGCGAGCAGCTCACCAATCTCGAATACGCACCGCTGGCGGAGATCATGGGGCGTGTGGGTTTCGCGTCCGAAGCGTTCAATTGCTCAGCGCCGGACACCGGCAACATGGAAGTGCTCGAACGCTACGGGACGCGCGCGCAGAAGGATCAATGGCTGAAGCCGCTGATGAACGGCGAAATCCGCTCGGCGTTTCTTATGACGGAGCCGGGCGTGGCCTCGTCCGACGCCACCAATATCCAGTGCGAGATCAAGCGCGACGGCGATGACTACGTGATCAACGGGCGCAAGTGGTGGTCGTCCGGCGCCGGCGACCCGCGCTGCAAGATTGCGATCCTGATGGGCAAGACCAATCCGGACAACCCGAAGCACTCACAGCAAAGCCAGATTCTGATGCCGCTCGATGCGAAAGGCGTGAACATCCTGCGTCCGCTCACTGTGTTCGGCTATGATGACGCCCCGCACGGTCACATGGAAATTGAGCTGAAGAACGTACGCGTGCCGGCGGAGAACCTGCTGCTCGGCGAGGGGCGCGGCTTCGAGATCGCGCAAGGGCGCCTGGGTCCCGGGCGCATCCACCATTGCATGCGCACGATCGGGGCTGCGGAAGCCGCACTAGAAGCGCTCTGCAAACGCATCACCACGCGCGTCGCGTTCGGCAAGACCATCGCCGAACACTCGGTCTGGGAGCAGCGCATCGCCGAAGCGCGCGCGGACATCGAGATGAACCGGCTGCTCTGCCTGAAGGCCGCCTATATGATGGACGTCGCCGGCAACAAGGTCGCCAAGAACGAGATCGCGATGATCAAGCTCGCCGCGCCGCGCATGGCGCTCCGGATCATCGATGACGCGATCCAGGCCCATGGCGGAGCGGGTGTGTGTCAGGATTTCGGTTTAGCCAAGTCCTACGCCGGAATCCGCACCCTGCGCTTGGCCGACGGGCCGGATGAGGTGCATGCGCGTTCGATCGCGCTGAACGAGCTCGCGAAGTACGGTTGGACCGGCAAGCGCGCTAAGAGCCAAGGCGAGAGCCTGCCCGGCATGCGCTGATGGTCTTTGCGTGGGGGTTAAGCGCGCTGGCGCTGATCTTTGGCGCGGCGCTGGGCGCGCGCGCGCTGATCGATCCGCACTGGGCGGCGAGATTCGTGCGCTTGAAGGAAGATGAACAAGGCGGCGGCTTCGCCGAATTCCGCGCGACTTATGGCGGTGTGTTTCTGTTTCTTCATTTGGTCGCGCTGGTGTTCGTCGCCTCCTATTTGTTGGGCGGTGAGTACGTGATCGGCGTGCTCGCGACCGGCGCCGCCGCCGTGATCGCTGCGGGTTGGGCAGGTTCGGCGCTAGGCCGGCTCTTTTCGATGTGGCGCGACAAGATCGACACCAAGTTCAACCGATTGAGCGCAGGTGTCGAAGCCGCGATGGCCTTCGCCATCGGCATGCCGTGGCTGGTGTGGCTCTTGCTCTGATCAGAAATCGTTGATGCTCATGTCGGCGCGCCGGGGCCAGGCGGCCGCGCGCAGGCCGCATGTGGCCGGATCGAAACTCTCGCGTGAAACGATGACGGTGTTGGTCGGAGTCTCCTCGATGCGGACTTCGCGCACGGAGAAGGGCAGTTTATCGTCGGCGACGAAGGCCGAGAGCTTGAGGAAGAAGCATGCCGCCAGCGCTTCCGTGGTCGGGTCGCCTTGAAACGTCATGATCTGCTTCAGCAGCGCCGGTTCGTTTTCGCGGAAATAGGCGATCAAGGGGTCGTGTTCGCCGAGATGCAGTGCATGATCGACGTACTCGTCGATCCACGCATGCCAGCGCCGCTTCACGCGCTCGAACGGCGCATCGGAATTGGTGTCGGAAAACCTGAACGCCGCCAGCGGATCGAGGCGCACGGTGACGAATTCGTTGTGTCCGTGCGGAATCGAGCACTTGGGACTCTTGGTCGCCAACAGGCGATGCGCCATCGCATAGCGACGGGTGAATTCCAGCGAAGCCATGGTCTTTCCTCAGGCATTCCCGCAGCACAGACGGGCGCCGGGCGGTGCTCTAGTCGCATGGGAGGCGCCGCGCAACCTGTGACTAAGGCGCGCCTTCGTCGCTTTCTTCACCTTCGGGCGCCTCATCCCAGACGGGTTCGCCGAGATTGACGTCGTCGGGCGAGGTGAGCGCCCCCGCCGCTGCGCCGACAATTGCGCCTGGAAGGGCGCCGACGCCGCCGAATACTGCACCCGCGCCGGCGCCAATGGCGGCGCCTGAGGCCGCGCGATCACCTAATTGCGTGCCGCAGGCCGACAATAGCGACGCCAGGCTTACGGCGAGCACCATGTTTCTCATCTCGATCTGCCTCCACGGCTCGGATTTCTGCGGGGCCGCGCTTCACACGCGGTGATGAACTGCGGCGCGAGTGCAACGAAATGCGAAATAAGGAGCTTTTTCATGGCGTCTATCCGGCGTCGGGAAGAACGCTGGCGCGTGACGCGCAGTTCCGGTTCAGAACCAGCGCCGCCACTTGGCGATGGCGAACAACGCGGCGGGCGCCGCAAACATCATCGCCACGCCGACCCATGGGCCCCACGGCGCCTTGAACCACGTCATCGCCTCGAAATTCATGCCAAAGATCGAGGCGATCAGCGTCGGCGGTACGAAGGCGATTGTCGCCAGCGACAGCGCCTTCAGCACATTGGTCTGAGCCGCGTTGATGAGGCCGAGCAGCGCGTCTTGCAAATAGGAGAGCCGCGGCTGCATTTGCTCGGCAATGCGTTCCAACTCACCGACATCGCGCGCCAGCGCTGAGATACGCGCGTTGTCGAGGCCGTATTTGCCTTTGGTCGAGCGCGCATAAACCAATAGGCGCTGCATGCTGGCGAGCGACTCATGCGAGATCGCCGCCAGCGCACCGATGCGGCCCAGTTCACGCAGTGCGGCGCGGAGATCGGGCGTCCGCTTTTCGTCGAAGACCTCGGCCGAGAGTTTGTTGGCGTCGCGCGTCGCCTCCGCCAGCAAGTCGGCCAGCCGCTCAGCCGCGCCCTCGATCAGTGACATCATCACCTCGGCGCCGGTCTGCGCCGAGCCGATCCGCGCCGAGGCGCGCCCGTGGCCGATGTCGAAAGCGCGGGGACGAACGTGGCGCACGGTGACGAGCTTGCCCTTTGTCAGGATGAACGTCACAGCGCCGGAAACCAGCGGACCTTCGTCGCGGCGGCCGAGCAAAGTCGCGGTCAGATGCAGCGCCTCGCGCTCCTCATAATAGCGCGCCGATTCTTCGAAGGCGGAGCGCTCCGCCGGAGTCGGCACGTCGATGCCGAGCGAAGCCTCGACCTCGCGTTCTTCCGTTTCGTCCGGCGCTTCTAGGTCGTACCAGAGCGCGGCGGGATCTTCACATGCGGCTTCGGAGCCGCCCTTGGCGATGACGCGGAGCATGGGCGGCCCATAGCCCCATTCGCGCTTGCTTGCATCCCTCCCCGGATGGCAGGGATCGCGTTTGCTCTAGTCGTCCTTGTGCACCGTGCCGCGGGCCATGACGAAATCCACATCCATCAGAGTCTCGATGTCCTGCGTGGGGTCGCCATCGACAGCGATAATGTCGGCGGAATAGCCAGGCGCGATGCGCCCCGCCACGCTGCCCAGCTGGAGATGGTCGGCGGCGTTGACCGTGGCGGTCGCGAGCGCCTGCATCGGCGTATAGCCGCCTTCAACCAGGAACTGGAATTCGCGCGCGTTGCCGCCGTGGCGCGAGACGCCGGTGTCGGTGCCGAACGCGACGCGCACGCCCGCGCGGCGCGCGTTGCGGATCGATTGGCGCATGCGTGTACCGACCTCGCGCGCTTTCGCGGCTTGGTTCGGGGTTAGCACGCCGCCTTGCGCCGCCATTTCCTCGACCGTCACGCCGGCCAGAATGGTGGGCACGAGATAGGCGCCGCCGCGGCGAAAGAGGCGAAGCGATTCCTGGTCAGTGTAGGAACCGTGCTCGATCGAATCGACGCCGGCGCGTAGGGCTGCGTTGATGCCGCCGGCGCCGTGGGCGTGCGCCGTAACCTGCCGGCCCATGGCGTGAGCGGCTTCGACGATGGCGCGCAATTCCTCGTCGCTGAACTGCTGCTCGACGCCGGCTGCGGTGTTGGAGAGCACGCCGCCGGTGGCGGTGATCTTGATGATGTCGGCGCCGGCTTGGATCTGACGGCGAACGGCGCGGCGGCAGGCGTCGGCGCCCGAACAGGCCGAGGGACTGCGCAGCACGTTGACCACATCGGGCGAAAATCCGTTGGCGTCGCCATGTCCGCCGTCCGGCGTGATTGACGAACCGGAGGCTATGATGCGCGGTCCCGGCACGCGGCGCTCGGCGATGGCGCGGCGCAGCGCGAAGATGGAATCGTTCGGGGCGCCCAAATCCGCGACAGTGGTGAAGCCGGCCATCAAGGTGATGCGCGCGTGCTCAGCGCCGCGAAGCGCCGCGTCTGACGCTGTCAGCGTCACTTCTTCGATGATCTGGTTCGGTCCGAGCTCGCTGGTGAGATGGACATGGCTGTCAATCAGGCCAGGCAGGACGAAGCGATTGCGTTGGTCGATGATCGTCGCGCCTTGGCGTTCGACGTAACCAGCTTCGATGCCGATGATGTTGCCGTCGGCGCCGATAAGGATGGATTGCTCGCTTAGCACGCGCCCGTTCGAGGCGTCGGCAAGCAGCCGCCCGGCATGAATGATGCTGGCGACGCGCGGCTCCTGATCCTGCGCGAAACTCGAACCGGCAAACAGAGCGAGAGCGGCGGCCGCTCCCATGAACGTCATTGCGCGCTGCAACATGAGACTCCCTCGAAAGACGCCTCTTGATGGCGCGTGCATGCGCGCCGTCAACTGCTTACACCTCGCTTTGCGACGGTCAGCTGAGCCCGGCCTTCTGCGCGTAATGGAATGACGCCGCGGCCAGCGGACGGATGCGCTGGATCATCTGCGTCGCATGGGCGCTTGCGGCCGTGCCGTCACGCACGCGTCCGGCGATGCCTTGCAGAATGCAGGCGAGGCGGAAGGCGTTGTAGGAGAAATACCAGTCGAGCGCCGGAATGCCGTCGCGGTTGGTCTGGGCGCAATAGAGTTTCACGGTTTCTTCCAGCGTGGGAATGCCGAGCGGCGCCAGACCGAGACCGCCGAGCCCCGAGCGGCCGTCATGGGGCATCACCCAATTCATCAGGTAATAGGTGAAATCGCCGAGCGGATCGCCGAGCGTCGACAGCTCCCAGTCCAGCACTGCGATCACGCGCGGCTCGCTTGCGTGGATCACCATGTTGTCGAGGCGATAATCGCCATGGACGATCGAGGTGCGTTCGCCCGGCGGAATGGTCTGCGGCAGCCAGTCGATGAGCCGGTTCATCTCATCGATGGTCTCGGTTTCGCTCAGCTTGTATTGCTTCGACCAGCGGTCGATCTGGCGGCCGAAATAGTTTCCGGGCTTGCCGTAATCGGCAAGGCCGATTTTTTGGTAATCGGTGTTGTGCAGCTTCGCCAGCGTGGCGATCTTGTCCTCATAGAGCGCGCGCCGCTCGTTCTTTTCCAGCTCCGGCAGGGCGCCGTTCCACAATACGCGGCCTTCAACCATCTCCATGACATAGAACATGGCGCCGAGAACGCTGTCGTCGGTGCAGAGAGCGTACTGGCGCGCCACCGGAAAGCCGGTCGGATGCAGCGCCGACATCACCCGAAACTCGCGATCGACCGCGTGTGCGGACGGCAGCAGTTTTCCGCCGGGCTTCTTGCGCAGCACGTACTTTCGCGTCGGCGTCACGAGTTGATACGTCGGGTTCGATTGCCCGCCCTTGAACTGATTGACGGCGAGCGGCCCGGCATAACCTTCGACGTTCGCGCTGAGCCAAGCATCGAGCGCGGCTTCATTGAGGCGATGCCGCTCTTCGACTGGCTTCACGCCCTTGAATTGCGCGTGCGGGTCTTCGGTTGTGTCAGTCATGCGCTATCCATTGCATACGCCGTTTGCATCGTCATCCCGGACGCGCGCAGCGCGAGCCGGGATCCCGGGTTCTCAGGTGCGCTGAGCCCCGGGGTGACGATCTCGATCAGCCCAGCGCCCGCCAGGCGATGTCGCGGCGGCAGAAGCCGCCGGGCCAGTCGATGCGGTTGACCGCGTCATAGGCGCGCGCGACGGCGTCCTTCAGCGTGTCGCCGACGGCGGTGATGTTGAGCACGCGCCCGCCGTCGGCGCGCAGCAGGCCGTCGGAATCGACGCGCGTGCCGGCGTGAAAGACGACGACATCCTCCACCGCGTTGGCCTGGAGCACGCCGCGAATGACCGAGCCCTTTAACGGCTCGTCGGGATAGCCCTGCGCCGCATACACGACCGTCACCGCCGGGCGCGGGTCCCAATCGAGGGCGGGCGCCGCGGCGAGTTCGCCCTTTGCCGCCGCCAGCAGCGCGGGCGCGAGGTCGCTCTTCAGCCGCCGCATCAGCGTTTGGCATTCCGGATCGCCGAAGCGGACGTTGAATTCGATCAGCTTTGGGCCCGCCGGTGTGATCATCAGCCCGGCAAATAGCACGCCGGTGAAGGGCCGCCCCTCGGCTTTCATCCCGCGTAAGGTCGGCAGGATGATCTGCTCCATGGTCTGGTCGCGCACAGCGTCGGTGAAGATCGGCGCCGGCGAGTAGGCCCCCATGCCGCCGGTGTTGGGGCCTTTGTCCTGATCGTAGGCGCGCTTGTGATCCTGAGCGCCTGCCATCGGCATCGCGGTCTCGCCGTCGCACAGTGCAAAGAAGCTCGCTTCTTCACCGGGCAGGAAATCTTCGATGACGATGCGCTGGCCGGCCGTGCCGAATTTGCGCAGGAAGAGAATCTGGTCGATCGCCTCATCCGCTTCGCGGCGGGTCTCGGCGATCACCACGCCTTTGCCGGCGGCCAAGCCATCGGCCTTGATCACGAAGGGAGGCTCGCGCTCGCCGAGATAAGCTTTGGCGTGGATGGCGTCCTCGAACACTTTGTAGCCGGCGGTCGGAATCCCGTGCCGTTTGCAGAATTCCTTCATGAACGCTTTGGAGGCTTCCAGTTCGGCCGCTGCCTTCGTCGGGCCAAAGCAGGGCACGCCGACCTGTTGCAGCGCGTCGGCCAGCCCCGCCGCAGCCGCCGCTTCCGGCCCAATGACGACCAGACCGACCTGCTCCCGCATCGCGAACGCGGCGATCTCCTGCGCGCTTTCGGCCTTGATCGCCACCGTGCGGCCAAGCTCGGCGAGCCCTGGATTGCCCGGCGCGGAAATCAGTTCCGAAACGAGCGGACTCTGCTTGAGCTTCCAGCCCAAAGCATGCTCACGGCCGCCCGAACCGACGACGAGAATCTTCATGGGAGATTGGCTTGCGACGTGGCGAAAGCCCGGTCAAGCCGGACCGCCGTAACACCACACAGTCCGCAAACGTATTCGACCAGTGCGGCAAGGAGTTTCGCATGACTGACCGCCGATACGCGCTGATTACCGGCGCGTCTTCAGGTATCGGTGCGGCAATGGCTCGGCTGGCTGTGGCGCGCGGCGCGGACGTCGGCCTCGCTGCGCGCCGGCAAGACAGATTAGACGCGCTCGCCCAGGAATTGGTTGCGCGAGGCGCTGAGGCAGATGTGTTCGCCGCCGACCTCGCTCAACATGGCGCGGCGGAGAGGTTGGCGGCGCAGGTCAATGCGCGCGGTCGCCAGCCCGACATGCTGATCAACAGCGCCGGGGTCACGATCACAAAAGGGTATGCCGGGACGACGTGGCAAGAGCAGCGCGCGTTTCTTGAACTTATGATTTCTGCGCCAGCGGCGCTGACGCACGCGTTTCTGCCGAGTATGCTGGCGCGACGCTGGGGCCGCATCATCAACATCAGTTCCATCGCGGCGCTTTCTTCGGGCGGGAAAGGCAACACGCTCTATCCCGCGGGAAAATCCTTCCTGCTCAAGTTCTCACAATCGCTGAACGCAGAAGTCAGAGAGCGCGGTGTCCACGTAACCGCCGTGTTGCCAGGCTTTGTCGCCACCGAATTCCAGACAGCTAACGGCATCCCCGCCAGAGAAGGCGAAGCGCCGCGGCGCTTTTCCCAAACGCCGGAGGAGGTCGCGAAGGAAGCCTGGGTGCGTAACGAAAAGGGTCACGAGATCGTAGTTCCTGGCATGCCGCCAAAACTGGCGGCTGGCCTGATGCGTGCGCTGCCCGAGCCGGTGATGCGTGCGCTGACGCGAAGTGCGGCGGAGAAATATTATGTTGGCGAGTGAAGCGGACGCGCCCGAGCGCGCGGACAAACACTACGATGTCGTGGTCATCGGATCTGGCGCTGGCGGCGCCACAGTCGCGCAGCGTCTGGCGCCAACTGGCAAATCCATCCTCATTCTGGAACGCGGCGACCACCTGCCGGTTGAGCCTGACAATTGGTCGCCACGCGAAGTCTTCTTGCGGCATCGCTACAAGGCCAAGGAGCTGTGGCGCGATCGCAAGGGTCGCTACTTTCGTCCCAACATTCACTATTGGGTGGGTGGCAATACGATCTTTTACGGAGCAGCGCTGTATCGCTTCCGCCGGCGAGACTTCGAGAAAACCGTGCATCATGGCGGCATGATCTCGCCAGCTTGGCCGATCGATTATGAGGATCTCGCCGGCTACTACACCGAGGCGGAAACGCTTTGGAATGTGCATGGGAAGCGCGGCTGCGATCCTACTGACGACGCCGGCGCCCCGCCTTATCCCCACCCGCCCATGACACATGATCCCGAAATTCGCGCATTGAAAGGACGGCTCACGCTGCAAGGACTGCGCCCGTTCGAGATGCCGATCGCCACAGAGCGTGACGACATGGATGTGCACAACAGCCCCTGCGTGCGCTGCCGCACCTGTGGCGGCTTCCCATGCCTGCGCCAGGCCAAGTCGGATGGCCGCAAGATGGTGCACCGCGCTCTGCGCCATGGCAATGTCGAATTGATCGCGGGCGCCAAGGTGCTGCGGCTCGAAACTGCGCCGGGCGGCAAATCAGTGTCGGGCGTCATCTATGAAACCGCGCAGGGACAACAGCGCGTGCGTGGAGATATCGTCGTGTTGGCCGCTGGCGCGATCAATTCGGCTGCCGTGCTCCTGCGCTCCGTGAATGACGATCACAGCAAGGGGCTGGCGAACGGTTCGGATCAAGTTGGTCGCAACTACATGTTCCACACCGCGTCGGCGTCGCTCTCATTCGCCTGGCCCAAGATCGACACAAACTTCCCCAAGACTATGGCAATCAACGATTTCTATTGGGGCGATCCCGACGGCGGTTTCGATTATCCGATGGGGCACATCCAGTGCCTTGAATATCTATCCGGCGATGTAATTCGCGGGCAACTCTCACAAACGCTGCGCTCCTGGATGATACCTCAAGCACTCGCCGAATTCATGGGCGACCGTATTCTGGCGTTTCTGATCATGACGGAGGATCTTCCAGAGGCGCGCAATCGCGTGCGGTTGGATGCGGACGGCGGGATCAGGCTCGATTACTGGTACAATAATCTCAAAGCGCACGACCGGCTGATCCGGCGCTTCCACGCCGCGATGAAGAAGGCCGGGCGGACCTGCCGTTGCTTGAGGGCGAACCGTCAGCAGATGGATTCAATTCTGCCGATCTATGGCACTGCGCACCAATGCGGCACACTACGAATGGGCGTAGACCCGCGGACATCAGTGGTGGATCCCGCCTGCAAGGCGCATGAGCTAGACAACCTCTATGTCGCCGACACGAGCGTTTTTGTGTCGAGCGCCGCGGTGAACCCAGCGCTCACGTGCATTGCGAACAGCCTGAGGGTCGCTGACGCAATCGCCGCTCGCATGGGAGCGCGAATTCAAGCTGTTGCCGCCTAGGCATCCCAGTTCGCGATCGAGGCGCACGATGAGCGCCGCCGGGGCTACTCGTCCTTGGGCTTCATGACGCCTGAGAAAGTCACGATCGCCAACGCGGTCAGGATTGCGCCGAGGATGGCGTAGAGCGCGTGCGCCCAGCGCCACATGGCGACGCCTTCAAACATGCGCCAATCGCTCGTCTCCGATACCGCCATGCCTGGAGAGAGTTCGGCGCGCGCGGTGCGGCCGGGCGCGCAGCGGCTCTCCTGGCCGAGATCGATCACCGGCAGCGCCACATCGATGGCGTAAAGCGCGGGCTCTACCACGCCGTTGCAGGCGCGGCCTTGCGGCGTGACCAGCGCGCCCTGGGCGTTCATCGCCAGCACGCCTGCGACGCCCAATACCAAAAACAACACCAGTGCGCGCGCGATACGAATGGGCGCCAACCCATAGCCAGCGATCAAGCCGAACAGTGAAGAGAGCACCCAGGTGAATGGGCCCGATGAACCGGTGAGCGTGCGAAGATCATGCTGCGCCAGCAGGACCTGGCGCGCGTCCTCGCGCCGGCCCATGCGCGCGTAGGTGTTTGCAGCGTGCGTGAAGGGCTGGGGCGAAAACCTCTCACCGTCCCGCCGTGAGCGTTTCAGCCAATTGAGCCGCTGGCGCCAACGTTCGCCGTCGCTGTCGATGCGAGCGTAATTGAAGCCGTCGAGACCGAGGCGCGCATGTTCTGCGCCCCACCCGGTTCTGACGTCGTCGTCCAGCGCCGCGCAGGTCGCACCTGCCGCGTCGATGAAAGCGTCTTGTTGTGTGGTCAGTGCACGCCCCTCGATCGCGCCATCGATCGCGGCGTCGCTGAAGGAGAACACCGCGCCCTTGGCCCCGTTAGGGCCGGGCCCGCGCAACTCGAGCGCCGACCAGCCGAGCCTTCCGCCGACACGCGCGCGGTCCAGCCGGCAGCCGCCTTCAATCACCGTCTTTTGTCCATGCGGCGCGAAGCCGTTTTCAGGCAGCGTGAAGGTGAGGTTGCTGCCTATACGGGCGTTCGGCGCGCGGATCGCCCAATTGCCTGGATGGATGTAACGCCCGCCGCCGAAAGCGAGATATCCGTCGATGCGCGCATCGGCGAGGAAGAGCTCGCCCTTGATGTTGGCGCCCTGAAGCATGGCGCCGCCGCCGACGCTCATGCTGGTCGCGTCGACGGCGCGGCCATAGGTATTGCCGCTGAGCGAGGTGCGATGGACGATCTCGGCGCCGCGCAAGTCGAGATTGCGGGCGATGGAGGCGTTCTGCAACCAGAGTTGGCCCGCGATCTTCATGGTGTCGCCGAACACCTGGCCGCCGATCTCGGCGTTCGAGAGCACCAAAGCGGCGCCTAGCTCGTTGCGGAACGATGCGCCTTCACTGATATCGAAGTCGCGCGCGACCCTCGCACCGCTGAAGCGTACCTCGCCTTCGACCTTCACTTTGCGCATCAGGACGGTATCGAACCGCGCCCCGTCGGCGTTGATGGCTTGGCCGCTCGTGTCTTCACTGCGATTGAGCAACGTGGCGCCTTCGCAGGAGAAGCCGCCGTCGATCTTGGCATTGGCCAGCCAAAGGCAGCCGAACGCTTCGAACGCGCCGTCGAGCAGGAGGTTGCCTGCGATCTCGGCGCCTTGCAGCATCAATGCATCGTCGTCGCTGTCGAGCGCGCGAGCGAACTTTGCATCACGCGCAAGCACATCGCCGTCGACGCGCATGCCGCGCAGCTTGGCGGTCAGGATTTCACGGCCGTGCGCCTCAATGGGCGCCACGTTGCACAGGTTGAACTCGCCATCGACTTGGGTCTCGATCGCGGCGAGGCGCGACATCCGGCTGCCCGCAAAGGAAAGACGGGCGAGCCGCGCGTGGCTGAGATCGATCGGCTCGGGGATTTCGCATTCGGTCAGCAACAGCGCAGGCAGGCCTTCGCCTGAACAATCGGTAAGGTCGAGCACCCCCTCGATGCGTGCGCCCCTGATGCGCACCCCCGGCGTGCGGATGGTCCAGCTCGGATCGAGCCGAAGCAGAAGCTTGCGCAGGAAGCCCGCGCGGACGTTGGGCTTCGCGCCGCCCGGGCCGCCCATCGCGCTGAAATCGGCTATTTCCCCGGCGTTCGTGCGCTCGACGACGAAATGTTCGTGCGGCGACAGGTCGTTGGCGTCGAACGCCATGCATGATCCCCCGGCTCCCCAGCCTCGGAACCCGTTAAACCACCGCGAGCAGGCGCGCGCGAGTCGCCTTATATGAAACTGATGTCAGACGCCGCGGCCGCCCCCGCAAACTCGAACCTGCCCGAGCTTTCGGTTAGCGAACTGGCGGCTGCGGTAAAGCGGACGATGGAGAGCAATTTCGACCGCGTCCGGGTGCGCGGCGAACTCGGCCGAGTCATGATCGCCAAGTCTGGCCACATGTACGTCGATCTCAAGGACGCCGACGCCTGCATCTCGACGGTGATGTGGCGCTCGAATGTGCAGATGCTGAGCTTCAAGCCGGAGGAAGGCTTGGAGGTGGTGGCCGAGGGTCGGCTGTCCACGTTTCCCAACCGTTCACAATACCAACTGATATGCGAACGCATGGCGCCGGCTGGCGTCGGCGCGCTGCTGGCGCAGCTCGAAAAGCTGAAAGCAAAGCTGCAGGGCGAAGGCCTGTTCGCGCGCGAGCGCAAAAAGCCGATCCCGTACCTGCCGCGCACCATAGGCGTGGTCACATCGCCAACCGGCGCCGTCATCCGCGATATTCTGCACCGCTTGCGCGAACGCTTTCCGCTCCGCGTCATCGTTTGGCCAGTGCTGGTGCAGGGGCCTGAGGCTGCGGGCCAGGTCGCGCGAGCGATCAAAGGCTTCAACGCACTTGAGGGCCGCGATCGGCCCGACGTGCTCATTGTCGCGCGGGGCGGCGGTTCGATCGAAGACCTCTGGGCCTTCAATGAGGAGATCGTCGTCCGCGCCGCCGCCGAGAGCGCCATTCCGCTCATCAGCGCCGTCGGCCACGAAACCGATACCACGCTGATCGATTACGCCTCCGACCACCGCGCGCCCACGCCTACCGCCGCTGCAGAGCGCGCCGTGCCGGTGCGCGTGGAACTGTTCGAGCGCGTCACCTCGGCGGAGGGGCGGTTGAAGAACGGCCTCGTGCGCGGCCTCGAGCGCCGTCGCACGGAACTCCGCGCCGCAGCCGCCAAGCTCCCACGTCTCGAAACGCTCTTCCAGATACCGCAACAACGCTACGACCGCGCCGCGGAGCGGCTCAATGCAGCACTGGTGACCAACACGCGCGTGGCGCAATCGAAGCTCGACCGCGTCGCCGCGCGCTTACGGCCGGAAGCGCTGGCCCAGGACATCAGTCGCCGTCGCGATCTGCTGACGCGCGTCTCGGCGCGCATGTCGCCGGCGATGAAGCGCAACCTGGACGCGCAACAAAAACATCTCGACGGCGCCGCACGGATGCTGGAATCGCTGTCGCACAAGAGCGTGCTGGCGCGTGGGTTCGTTATGGTGCACCGCGAGGACGGCAGCCTCGTGCGCGCGGCGAAGGATCTTTCGCCGGGAGACGAGATCGAACTCACTTTCGCCGACGACAAGCAGCGCGCAATCGTCGATCCGCAACGGGCGGTCGCAGCGGAGCCGGCGAAGGCAAAATCCAAAACGAAATTCGGCGGCGATCAGGGCGATCTCTTCTGACGCTGGCATCGCACGATGCCGCACGCACTTTGCTTAATTCGCTTGCGACGATTACTGCGAGTTCAGGCGCCAAGGCGCGGAACAGCTGCACAGAAATTCGCGTTCGCTTTCCATCACAGCAAGGAGAGCACCATGGACAATTCCACTGGGACGCCCGGCGCCGACACGACGCCGGCCGATGCCGCACGCCGCATCAAGGACTCCGCGTCAACCGTCATCGAGCGCGGGAAAGAAGCCGCCGCTTCGACGGTAGAGCAAGGCGCCGAGCACGTAAAAACGTCCGCCGATAGCGCCGTCTCGGCGCTACGCCGCGCGGCTGCCGACGTCGAAAACGATAATCGCTGGATCGGCGCCGCGCTTCGCAAATCCGCCGAAGGCATCGAACGGGTTACAACCTCGCTCGACGGCGGCGATCCCTCGCGCGCGCTGGACGATCTCAATGGCTTTGCCCGCCGCAATCCGGCCCTCTTCCTCGGCGCAAGCATGATCGCGGGCTTCGCGCTTGCCCGCGTCGGCAAGACGGCGATCGAACGCGTTTCCGACGGCGCTGAGGAGCAGAGCGACGGGTATTCGCCGATGCCGGGGCTCTGAGTCATGCAAACCGAACGCACTCTGTCGGAACTCACAATGGATCTTGCTGCGCAGGCCGGGGATTTGCTGCGCAATGAGGTCCGCTTGGCCCGCGCCGAAGCCATGGAGAACATCGGCCAAATGGGCGGCGGCATTGTCCGTGCGGCGCTCGGCGTCGCATTGGCGGGCGCTGCCGTCACGCTCGGTCTGTTCGCGCTCGCCTATGCGCTCGGCCAGGTCATACCGATGTGGGCCGCAGCCCTGATCGGCGCCGCCATTGGCGGCGTCGTCTCTTATGTCCTGATCAAATCGGGCTTGAAGGCCTGTTCCCTCAAACACGTCGCGCTGCCGCGCACGGCGGAACAAGTTTCGCGCGACCTCCGCCTTATCAAGGAGAACACACCGCTATGAGCATGGAAACCGATCGCATCGAAGCCGATCTCAACCAGTCCCGCCATCGCTTGAACGATACGCTGGAGGCTCTCGGCCACAAGCTTTCGCCCGGGCAGATGGTGGATGAAGTGTTGGGTCTCGTGCAGGGCCAGGCTGGCGACTTCGCCGGCAAGCTTGGCCGCCAAGTGAAGGACAATCCGCTGCCGACGTTGCTTATCGCCGCCGGCGTGGGGATGCTGTTGTTGAACCGCGGCGGCTCCAGCGCACATCAACTTGACGCCGACGACTGGTATCATGAACGCAAGTACCGCTCACTCGAAGAGGCGCGCTGGAACACGGCGCGGATTCCGGGCGAGTCCGAAGCCGATTATGACAACCGCGTGCATCAAGCCTACGCCAAGACGCTGGACCTGAAGCAGCGCGCCGGCGAGGCGGTGCATGAGTTCAAGCAGCGCGTCTCGAAGACGGTCGAAGGCATCAAGGCAAACGCGGAAGGCGCCCGCGAACGCATGAGCCACATTCTGGCCGACGCCAGGCATGGCGTGCAGGATCAGGCCCGTAAGCTCGGCCATGCTGCCGCCGACGCGCGCCACAGCGCAGAGGACTTCTATCAAGGAACGCCGCTGGCTGCCGGCGCCATCGCCCTGGCCTTGGGCGCCCTGATCGGCGCGGTGACGCCGCTCAGCCGTCCCGAACGCGAGAACTTGCGTGGTGTCGCCGACAAGGCGGCGAGGACGGGCGCCGAACTCGCTGAGCGCGGGGCGCGTATGGTGGAAGACGGTATCGATCGGGCTGTGCACTGATCCGCTTGGACCTTGAGCCACTAAGCCCGGCGCATCGCGCCGGGCTCTCTTTTCCCGCGCTAGGCGTTTGGCGCGAGGCGCCGGTAGGTCTAAAAGACTCGCATGAACAAGCACGATCCCGGCGGACCTGAGGCTAAGGTCCATTATGGCGACAACGAAATCACCATTCTGCGGCAAGGGCTGTTTGTCCGTTGCGCCGTAACCGGCGAACGCATCCCACTCGATCAACTCCGCTACTGGAACGTCGATTTGCAGGAGGCCTATCGCGGGCCGGAGGAAGCGACTGCGCGCTGGACCCAGGTCCACGGGGAGAAGAAGCCGTGAAGGCTTGGGCGGGGGCCGGAATTTTTTTGTTGACCGCTTGTGTCGCCGCAGAATCTCCCGCGCAACCGGAAGCGCCTTTGCCGGCGGCGGTCGAGGTGGACGACGCGAACGTCCCGCCGCCGCCCACGCATCTCACACTCACTTGCGCTGGCGCTTTTACCCAGGGAGGTATTGCGCTGTGCCGGACCGTGCCAGGCGCAGCGATTGTCGTCGATGGCGTCGAGCGTGGCGCCGCCGATGGTGCAGGCTGGGCCGTGATCGGATTTGGCCGCGATCATGATGCGAGCGCGCAGGTGCAGGCGCGCGCCGGCGGCGAAACCGCGATGCAACGCTACGACATCGCTCCACGGCAGTTCGACATCCAGCGCGTCGACGGTCTGCCACCACAAACGGTGACGCCAACCGAGCCCGCGGTGCTCGAACGAATACGGCGGGAAGCCGAGGTGAAGCAACAGGGCTGGAACAGCTTCGCTGACATCGAAGGCTTCCTCGACGGTTTCGTGCGTCCTGTTGAGGGTGGGGTCGTCACCGGCACGTGGGGTAATCAGCGTATTCTGAACGGCGAACCGCGCGATCCGCATTTTGGCTACGACATCGCTTCGCCCGTGGGCACGCCGATACGCGCCCCGGCCGCCGGCATCGTCACATTAGCCGAACCCGACATGCATTTCGAAGGCGGCCTGGTGTTCATCGATCATGGCCAAGGTCTGATCACGATGTATTTGCACATGAGCCGCCTCGATGTGCGCGCTGGCGATACGGTCGAACAAGGCCAACTGATCGGCGCAGTCGGGTCAAGCGGCCGCGCCACCGGCCCGCACCTCTGTTGGCGCATGAAATGGCGCAACGCAGTGCAATTAGACCCCAGCGTAGCGATCGAGGGTCTAGCGCGGGCGCGCCGCGAATTGCTGAACTGATGAGGAGCGCCGGCGCTCAGCGTTCCACCACGTGCGCCGTCAGGATGACAGCGGGAACGTCGCCGTCATTGCGCCAGCCATGCGCGGTGTTCATGTCTTCGAGCGCCACATCGCCGGCGCGATAGCGGATCGGGTCCATACAGGTGTTGCGGATCTCGGTGGCTTCGCCGGAGACGACTAGCGCCATGCCTTGCACTGTATCGTGAGAATGCCAGGCGATAACGCCGCCAGGTTCGATCACGAGCCGCCGCAGCCGCACCGCGCGTGAAGGATCGCTGGCGAGCGGTGTGAGGGCGATGTCTTCTCCGGTCACGTCGTGCTGAGGCCCGAAGGCTTCATGATTGGCGCCATCGAGTGTACGGCCCGGCGGGCAGGCGCGCGGTTCGGCGCTCATGATGGCGGCGAGCGCGGATTCGGGTCCGGGCGGCCGGTCCTCGTCGTTGAGGCCCAGGCGCTCGCCGACATCTTCGATGGTCGCGCACCCGGCTAACAGCACCGCCGCGATGATTGCCCGCCACATCAGCTCGATCCTCCCGCGCCGCCTTGTAGCGTCGCCGCCGCATTCGCGAAACCCCGCTGGGCGGGAAGCCTGCTCACATCGCCTGGAAGATCTTGCGCAGCGTCTGTTCGAGCTTGTTGGCCTCGAACCAGAAGGCGCCGAGGACGATCGCGTAAAGCAGAAGCAGCATGAGGACACCCGGCAGGGGACGCTCCAAGGCGACTAGGCCCGCCAGCATCATCCCGGCAAACACCACCAGGAACAGCAGCACGACGATGTGCCGCTTCATGGTGATGACGATGCGGGAGAAGCGTCCGGATTCGTGCACCTCCCCCTCGATCACCGGGGCGAAGGAATTGCGATAGCCCATGATCCGCGTGACGCTGAAGCTCGTTTCCGTGACGGCGCCGTCGAAGCGTTCATCGTTTTCCACGCTTGGCCAGCGCCACCTGAGCCATTTGCGCTCTTCGATCCGCGACGCGATCGCCGCCAGCGCCTCCGCACGTTTCATCGGCGAGGTGATCTCGAAACGGTGATAGGGCAGAAGGTTCACATTACACCCGCTTCAACCCATGCGCTTTTCGGCCAGCGCCGGTGCGACCAGAACCATTGTCCCGGCGCCTCTCGGATGCGCGCCTCCATGAATTCGTTCACGCGCTTGACGCCGTCGAGGACGGTCTGCTCGTCGTTGGGCTTCGAATAATCGAGCGCGATGGCTGGATAGGCGGTGGCGACGAATTTCGTGCCCTCGATGCGCCGCCCGGTGATGGGGATGAGCGGGACGTTGAACTTCAGCGCAAGCCGCGTCGGTCCATCGGCTGTCATGCAATCGTAGCCGAACAGCGGCACGGCGAGCCCCGCATTGTACTTCTGGTCGTTCATCAGTGCGACGCTGCGGCCACGCTTCAACGATCTCAAGAGGCCCATGCCGCCTTCCTTGCCCTTGGCCGCCTGTAACGTCAGCCCGAACGCGGCGCGGGTTTCGACGATGTATTTGTCGATCACAGGATTGTTGGCCGGGCGATAGGTGAAGTGGGAATCCGGATCGACTTGCGCCAGGCAAAGCGAGGTGATTTCCCAGTTCGAAAAATGGCCGCCGATGAACACGGCGCCCTTGCCGCGCGTGGCTTCGACAATCTCCTTGCCGTCCAAGCGCACCTCGCCGTTGTGATATTTCTCCAGGAATTTGCCCATGTGGGGGAACTCGCCGCTCATGCGGCCGAGTTCGACGAAGGATTCGCGTCGCACGTCGCGATGCCAGGCGTCGCTTTCGTCCGGAAACGACATGCGGATATTGCGGATCGCGGTTTTCCACGCGCTGTTGATTGGCGCGATCACCGGCACGATGGCGCCGCCCCAGCGCGAGGCGCGCTCGAGGCCCAGCGCGCTCAGCGCGCCAGTATAGGCGCCCCATGCGAGCGCCTCGACCTGGAAACCGAGATTGAGCGGCTTAGGCTTCGCCATGCGCCGCCGTCATCCGCGATACGATGGGCGCGAGCAAGGTGTCGAGCGCCGTTTCGTCGTCGAACCTGGCGACCACCGGCAGCACCGCCACACGCGCCCGCCATTCGGGCGAGAGACGCGCGGCGTCCTTCTCCGTGGTGATGAGTTGCGCGCCGTCGCGCTCTTCGGCCATTTGCAGGAGCAGGCGCAGATCGTCTTCGCTGTAAGGATGATGATCGGCGAAGGGCACCGCGTCAGCGAGTTCGCCGCCAGCGGCTTCGAGCGTGTCGAAGAATTTTTCCGGCCGTGCGAGCCCCGCGAAGGCCAGCAATTTACCCTGCGGCGGCGGCGCCGAGGGCGCGAGCTTTGCGAACAGCACCGGCTTGGTGAATGCATCGAGCCAGGACGCGCCGTCCGTGAGATCGCCCAGCATGACGATCGCGTCCGCCCGGGCGAGTCCAGCCGAGAGCCGCTCGCGCAGCGGGCCGGCGGGAAACACTTCGCCGTTGCCAACGCCATAGCCCGGATCGACGGCGACGATGGAGAGATCCTTGGCGAGCGTCGGGTTCTGGAAACCATCGTCCATTACGATGACATGGGCGCCCGCTTGCGCCGCCGCCATCGCCCCGGCATAGCGGTCGCGTGCGATCCAGGCGGGGCCGTCCTGCGCGTGCAGCAGCGGTTCGTCGCCGACTTCGTGCGCGTCCATGTCGGGCGTGACCCGCAACGGGCCAACTGCGTGTCCACCATATCCACGCGAAAGCGTGTGCGCGTGCGGGCCGAGCTTGGCGCGGACGGCGCGAGTGATCGGCGTTTTTCCCGCGCCGCCGACAGTGAGGTTGCCGATGCAGATGACCGGCACAGGTGCGTGACGAGAGACCGTTGTGCGCAAGCGGTGCTCGGCGACGGCGGCATACGCCCACGCCACCGGCGTCAACAGGAGGCGCAAGGTCCACGCCGCGTCGCGCCCTTGCGGATTGGCGCTCCAAAACTCAGGCGGACGCATTGGCTTTGCTCTGCGGCGTAGGTGCGGGCTGAATGAGCAATGCCAGCGCGCTCACCGTGCGCTCGAAGGCTTCCGCGCCCTGGGCCGCGATGATCTCAGCGGCTTGGGTTTGGCGCGTCCGCGCCGCGTCGTTGCGCCAAAGGCGCAGCACTTCGGCCGCGATCGTCTCGGCGCTGTGCGCCTTGGCTGCGCCGCCGGTGGCGAAGAGCGCGTGGAAGACATCCTGAAAACTCTCGACGTGCGGGCCGCTCACTATCGCGGAGTGGAGTTTTGCGGGCTCGATCGGATTATGGCCTCTGAGGTGCGGCAACAGACTTCCGGCGACAAGCGAAACGGGCGCGAGGTCGTAAAACGTGCCCATTTCGCCCAACGTGTCCGCCACATAGCACGACGCATCTGCAGGCGGCGCGCCGCGAGAGCGCATCGGCGCCCCGCCGGCGAGAAGAGACACGCTCTCACCGCGTTCGGGGTGGCGGGGCGCGATGATCAGAAGCGCATCGGGGTGAGAGCGACGCAAAATATCGTGCGCTTCAAGCACTATCTCATCCTCGCCGTCGTGCGTGGAAGCCGCGAGCCAGACGGGGCGGGCGCCGATCTGCGCCTCCAACGCGGCCTTCGCTGCCGCATCGACGCGCGGGGCAGGCGCGGCGAGCTTCAAATTGCCGGGCTCGCCGATCGGCGCGGGACGAAGGTTTGCCAGCGCGTCGTTGGTGCGCGCGTCCGCTGCGGAAACGTAAGTGAAGGCGCCGAGCAGCCTGCGTCCCGCCGCGCGCCAGAGCGTCCAGCGCCGCAGTGAACGCGGGCTCATGCGGGCGTTCACAAGCGCAAGCTTTGCCCCGCGCGCCTCGGCTTCGAGGATGAGGTTGGGCCATAGTTCGCTTTCGACGAATACACCGGCGTCCGGGCGCCAGTAATCGAGAAACCGGCGCACGCAATCGACGCGATCCAAGGGGGCATAGACGTGCGTGGTCCGCGCGGGCGAACGCCGCGCGACGAGATCGGCGGACGTGCGCGTCCCGGTCGTTAGCAAGAACGAGAGAGACGCATGCCGCGCCGCCAGCGCCTCGATTAGCGCCAGCGCGACGCCGCTTTCGCCGACACTTGCGGCGTGCAGCCACATAAGGGCGCCGGGCGGTCGCTCCTGCGTGTAGCGGCCGAACCGTTCGCCGAGGCGCGTCCCATCTTCTTTACCGCGTTTGGCGCGTTCATCGAGATAGACGCCCGCGAACGCGCCAAACATGGCGACCGCGCCGCGGTAAGAGGCAAGGACAGGTGAGAAGCTCACGTAGCCTGCGCCGCCGTTTCAGCAGCTTCCATCATCAATTCGTTGCGCGGCGGCGCGGGCTCGATCGGCGTGACGCCGGCTATGCGGTCGGCGTCCGCGGCGATACGGTTCATTTCCGCTTCGAGCGCGAGGCGCACGGCTTCGACTTCGGCGTCGTCGGCCTCGGCGGAAGGAGGCGCGATCGGGTTGCCCCAAACCAGCGCGCCCTTGCCGAACGGCAGCGGCAGTACGAACTGATCCCAACTGTCTTTGAACACGATCCTGTGCGATGTCGCCCACGCGATCGGCATCAGCGGAGCGCCGGCGATCTTGGCGAGCAGCACAGGCCCGCGCTTGGCGCGCATGCGCGGTCCGCGCGGTCCGTCCGGGGTCATGCCGATGGCGCCGCCGCCCTCGATGTGGCGGGCCATTTGCCGCATCGCCTCGACTCCGCCTTTGCTCTGTTTGCCGGGCTTGCCAGCCGAGCCGCGGATCACCTCGGCCCCGACCGTGCGCGAGGTGTGGGCGACGATTCCGCCTTCGCGCGATTGCGAGATCAGCATCTTGGCCTTCGGAACGCCACGCCCGAACGTCCACATCTTGTGAATCAGTGGAAACCGTCCGTGCCAGATACAAGCGACGAGCTTTCCGCCGCCGGGCTTCCAGAACGGCTCGACGGCGGCTCGATTCACTTTGGTCCAGCGCGTGGTGACCCCCACGAACAGCATATAGCTGCCAATGAGGCGTCCTAGCAGGAACTGAAAAACAGGATTTCCGAGAAGAGGTTTCACCCGCGCGCCCGCTGGACCGCCCGCTTCCGAAGCGCGGGCCGGACCCTTATAGGGGGCGGCCCCCATATCACGCCAGAAGCAGCGACGGCCCGCGCACAGAACTCACATGTCTACCCCGGTCAAATTTCCCGCCTTCGACCTTACGACGCCTGAAGGGCGCCGGGCGGCCGAGCGCGACCTGGTGTGGGCCGACCACGGGTTCTTGCGAAACCTCTACCAGAACTTCCATTGGATCGAGCTCGGGGTGATGGCGCGCTCGAACCAGCCGTCGCCGGCGCAGATCGCGACCTATGCCGAGCGCTTTGGCATCAAGACCGTCCTCAACGCACGCGGCAAGGCCGATACCGGCTACTACTTGCTGGAGAAGGAAGCTTGCGAACGCCACGGCATCGCCCTGATCGATCTCAGGCTGCGCTCGCGCGAGCCGCCGAGCAAGGAGCACATCCATCGCGCCAAGCAGATTTTCGAGACCATCCAGTACCCTGCCTTGATGCACTGCAAATCGGGCGCAGACCGCGCCGGCGTGGCGGCAGTGCTTTACAAGCATTTCAAGATGGGTCTGCCGATCGAACAGGCGGTCGAGCAGCTCTCGCTAAGATACTTGCACGTGAAGCAGGGCAAGACCGGCATGATCGATTTCTTCTTCGCCACCTATCTCGAAGAGACGAAGGAGAGCGGGAAGCCGTTCCTGCAGTGGGTCGATGAGGACTACGATCCCGATCGCGTCAAAGCCGCCTTCATGGGCGAATGGTGGGCCAATATCCTGGTCGACAAGATCCTGCGCCGGGAATGAAAGCGGCGGCCCAAGCCGCCGCCTTTGCGTTTCCGTGAATATCGCTCTTACTTCGGCGGCACGTAGTATGCCGAGTTCGGATCGAGGCGCGGATCGTATTGCGGCGAGTCCGGATCGAGGCGCGGGTCATAATAGACGGAATCATCCTCGATGACGCCTGTGCCGCCGTAATAGTGCGCTGACACGTTCGGATGGTTGACGTCGTTCACGGCGACTTCGGTGGTTTCATATTGACAAGCGCGGTCCATGGCCGCCTGGCGCACGGGGCGGCGGCCATCGTTGCGCGCGCAGACGCTCTCCGACGCGTTGTCGATGCGGCGGATCAGCGTCTCGGCGCCGGCTTCGCTATTGAGATCGAGTTCGCTGTATTCGACGACGCGCGACTCCGGGTCTTCGATCAGTTGCGCGAATGCCGGAACCGCTGCGGCGGAGGCGAGCAGCGCGGCGACGGAAACAATGACGGTAGGCAGCGAGCGGGGCATGCGAATCTCCTCATCGATCGTCCCGCCCTTTGAGCTTCGTAACCCTCGCGCCGCCGATCTGTTCCGGGAAACGCCGCTCAGCCCGCTTGTTCCGCGCTTTGGAATTGCAGTCGCGAAAGCCGCGCATAAAGCCCGCCCTTGGCGACGAGATCGTCGTGCCTTCCAACTTCGACGATGCGGCCGTTTTCCAGCGCGAGGATGCGGTCGGCGTCGCGCACTGTGGCGAGGCGATGGGCGATCACCAGCACGGTGCGGCCCCTCGACAGCCGCTTGAGCGCATCCTGCACTTGCGCTTCGCTGGCGGCGTCGAGCGCGCTGGTGGCTTCGTCGAGCAGGAGGATCGGCGCGTCGCGCAGAAAAGCGCGCGCGAGCGCAATGCGCTGGCGCTCGCCGCCGGAAAGATTGCCGCCACGCTCGCCCGCCATGGTGTCGTAGCCTTGCGGCAGGGCCATGATGAAGTCGTGCGCGGCGGCGTTGCGTGCGGCTTCTTCGATCTCCGCATGTGTGGCGCCGGCGCGGCCCAGGCCGATATTGGCGCGGATGGTGTCGTTGAAGAGCGCAGATTCCTGCGCCACCAGCGATATGGCGTTGCGCAGGGAAACGACGGTGACGTCGCGCACGTCCTGGCCGTCGATGCGCACGGCGCCGGTGGTCACATCGTAGAGTCGCGGCAACAGGTTGAAGATCGTGGATTTGCCGGCGCCCGAGGGGCCGACGAGAGCAACAGTTTCGCCGGGCTCGACGGTGAAAGTCACATTCCCGATGGCCGGCGTCTCGGCATAGGTGAAGCCGACATCCTCGAACTCGATGCGTCCAGCCGAGAGCTTGATGGGTTTGGCCCCTGGCTTGTCGGTGATCGCCTCGGGCTCATCGATCAACGTGAACATGCGCGCCACCGCCGCGAGCGCCTCGTTCAGCATGGTGTTGAAGCCGCTGATGGACCGCGCCGCGGGCGTCGCGATGCCGACGGCGGCAATCATGCCGAGCAGATCGCCCAACGTCATGAGGTCTGAGGCGATGCGGACGCCGGCGAGGTAGAGCACGCCGCCCAGCGCAATCCCGCCAAGGATTTCCAGCAACGGCTCGCTGCGCGCGCGGTTGTGCGCGAGCTTCATGTTGAGCCGGCGTTGCTCCTCGAACGCCTTGCCCGCGCGCGCGGTTTCGCGCGTTTCGAGGCTGTAGGTCTTCACGAACCGCGCGGCGCCGAAGATTTCGCCGAGCAGGGCGGTGACGTGGCCGATCTGCTCCTGCGCGATGCTGGTCTGCTTGCGGGCGCGGTTGGCGATCGCCGCAAGCGGGCGCGCCGCCAGCATGAAAACCGCGATAACGACGGAGGCCAGAACCCAGTCGAGCACGAACATGGAGATGACAGCGCCCAACAACGTCAGCGTGTCGCGGATCGAGGTCTGTGCGGCGCGCACCAGCGCATAGCCGACGATGACGATGTCGTTGGTGAAGCGCGAGACGAGGCGGCCAACGTCTTCGCGCGCAAAGCGGGCGAAATCGACGCTCATGAGCTTGGCGAACATCGCGTTTTGCAGATCGCGCAGAATCTTGAGCGCGAGGCCCTGGGTCATGATCGCCTGGCCCCACATCGCCGCGGCGCGCACCAGCACCATGCCAATCACAGCAACAGGCACGAGCGCGATGGCCTGCATATTGTCGGCCTGGATGCTGTCGGTGGCGAACTTGAGGATATAGGCGTAGGAAACGCCCGTGGCCGCCACCAGCGCCAGCACGGGCGTGAGCGCGATCAAATCGACCTTGTAGCGCAAGATGTACTGGCGCCACAGCCGGGAAAGGATCGCGCCAGCTTTCATGCGGCGATCACATTTCGCCTTCGGGATCGGTCCCTGGATCGAGCAGGCGGTGGGCGTGGATAATGAAATAGCGCATGCGCGCGTTGTCGATCGTGCGCTGGGCCGCACCCTTCCAGGCGTCGTAGGCGGCGCGATAGTTCGGATAGGCGCCGACGAAATCCACCGCGGCGAGATCGATGAACTCAGGACGATCCAAGTCCTTCATCTCGCCGCCGATGACGAGGTGCAAGAGTTGCCGGTTCGCTTCGCTCATGGGCCTTCAGTTTGACGTCGTTTCGCGGAAGTCGCGGATGGTTTGCGTGCGCTCGATTAGCAAAGGGTGCAAGTTCGCGCCAGCGGCGGCGACGCCCGGCACGCGCGGTATTTCGCCGTTGAACTTGAGCGCTTCGCCCCAGAGGTCGGTGACCCTGCCGCCCGCCGCTTCGACGATGGCGGCGCCTGCGGCGATATCCCAATCGTGCTTCCAGCCGAACAGCAAGGTGGCGTCGCCCATGCCTGCGGCGGTGAGGGCCAGGCGATAGGCGATCGATTGCCGCTCGATGATGTCCATCTTCGGCCAAGGCGCAGGCCAGCGTTTGTCGCTGAAGCGGCTCTTCTGGCCGATCATTCGGGCGCCTTCGAGGTGTCCGATCTCGGTCGTTTTCACCGGACGGCCGTTGAAGAAGGCGCCGTGGCCGATGGCGCCGGAAAACATCTCGTCCGTCATCGGATTGTAGATAGCGCCGGCGAAGGCGCGATCGCCTTCCACCAACCCGATGCACACCGTCCATTGCGGCACCTTGCCGATCAGCGCAGCGGTGCCGTCGATCGGATCGAGCATGAAGGTGCGCTCTTTGCCGATGCGGTAATCTGGATTGTCCGGCGTCTCTTCCGAAAGCCAGCCGTAGTCGGGACGCTTGGAGAGCAGCTTCAGCTCGAGCATCGCATCGACCGCCTTGTCGACGTTCGTGACCGGGCCGGCTTCGCCTTTGGATTCGATCTCCAACGGTTTCAGCGAAAGCTCGCGCGCCATCGTTCCCGCTTCGCGGGCTGCCGCCTCTAGCAGGTCGAGTTCAGACGCCGCCGATTGCAAGGTCGTCCACGATCAGGCTGGGGATTTCGAGGGAGCCGCGATTGTCCACGTCAGCGCCGCAGCGCAGGCGTTTGAAGATGTCCAAGAGATTGCCGGCAACGGTGATCTCGCTCACGGGATGGGCGATCTCGCCGTTCTCGAACCAATAGCCCGCAACACCAACGGACCAATCCGCAGTATTCATGTTGAGCGACGGCGAGAACATGTCGGTGACGAAGAGGCCTTTGCCGGCATTCTTCATCAGCGTGGGCAAGTCCTCCGTGCCCGGCTTGACGAACAAGTTGGCCGTGCCGATGCCCGGTGGGCCGCCGTGGCCCGCGGTGGCGTGACCGTTGGGCTCCAGATTGAGTTGGCGCGCAGCGGATGAGTTGAGCAGCCACATTGTCAGTACGCCGTCGTCGATCAACGTCGCTGGCGCGACCGCGCCGCCTTCGCCGTCGAACCAGCGGCTGCCCGGCCCCCGCTTCACGAACGGATCTTCGTGGATACGGAAGCCTTCGGCGAAAATGCGCTGGCCCATCTTGTCCTTCAGGAAGGAGACGCCGCGCGCCACCGACGATCCGGAGATCGCTGAGAAGAATGGCGAGATGATGCGGCCGGCAAGCCGGTTCTCGAAAATCACCGGCGCCTTCTGGCTGGCGATCTTCCTGGCGCCGATGCGGCGCGCGGTGCGTTCGCCGGCGATGCGGCCGATTTCTTCGGGCGAGGGCAGGTCGGCGAAAAAGCGTTTGGTGCGCCACTCATAGTCGCGCTCCATTTCGTCGTCCTTCTCGGCGACGGGCTGGGTGCCGAGGCTGTAGGAGGTGCCGCTCTCGAAGCCTTCGAAGCCGGTCGAGGTCATGTGCACGAAGGTCGAGTGTTCGCTGGAGGCGCCGCCGCCGCCGGAATTGGCGATCCCGGGAATGGCGAGCGACGCCGCCTCGCAGCGTTTGGCGAGGTCGAGCAATTGTTCTGGCGTCGGCCGGGCCGTGTCGGTCTGTTCGAGATCGGGCGCGGGGCCCCTGGCGTGGAAGCGGGGGTCGAGGAGGCCGGCGAACTTGTCTTCCGGCGCGGCTTTGGCCATCGCCACTGTGCGCTCGGCCAGGTCGCGCAGCCCCTTGGCCGAAAGGTCGGTGGAGGAGGCGGCGGCCTGCTGTTTGCCGATGAAGGCCCTGAGCGCCACCGAGCGGGCTTCCTCCCGCTCCATGCCTTCGAGGTCGCCCATGCGCACCTCGGCCGAAATGCTCTCGCGGACCGCCAGGGAGGCTTCGGATGCGTCGGCGCCGGCTTGTTTCGCGTAATCGATCAGGGCCGCGAGCGCGGCGTGTGAATCAGCATCGAAGGCCATGGCCGCAACATGGGCTTCTCCGGGAGTTGGGGCAATCGCCGATGGCGGTAATAAGTTCTTCAGAGCTGCTGGCTCAGACCCGCATAGATGAGGCCCCCGCCAATGAGGACATAGGAAAGCCACGTCAGCGTCATGCCGAGCATTCGCCCCGCGTTGAGCGCGCCAGTGTGCAAGCCGAAGCCGTGCAAAATTCTTCCGGCGGTCAAAGAAAGTCCCGCGGCGTGCAGCAGCCACACCGGCGTCGCGGGGTCGAAAAGCGCAAGCAAGGTGATGCCGACAAGCGCCGCCGGGATGTATTCGGCCGCGTTCGCGTGGGCGCGAACAGCGCGGGTGAACGCCTCGTTGCCAGCGTCGCCCAACACGATCTTGTGCCGGCGCCGCCCGAGCATCACTAGAACGCCGAGCACAAGCAGGATGAAGATGTTGACGCCTGCATAGAGCGCGGCGGTTTCGAGCAGCTGCATCGATCGTCTCCCTCGCGCTCTGCTCTAGTCCGCACGCAATCGGCATTTCAACGTTTTGTTTTGCTTTCGGAAACCGCGTGTTCATGCGGGCTAGGCATTATCTGCCCAACAAAGATGCCTCGAAGGCAGGGTTGGGTGGTTTTGATCGACGCTGGTTTCATCTGGGGCGTCGCATGGGCGATGTTCGCGGCGGCGGCAGGCACGGGCCTGACAGCCGCCGCGATAGCCTTGTTCCGCAAAGCTGAAGACGGCGATTATGATTTCGCCGCCGGCTACAACGCGCTCGCGCCGGTGCTGCGCGATTAAGCGCTTGCGCGGCTAAACCTTACGAAAAACAGAACGACTGCGCTCGCTCGCGCCGCTAAGGTCGCGCCTCAAGGAGGCGTTCATGAAGGTTCGCGCGATCGTATTGGCGTTGGCTTTGGCCGCGTGCGGGCAGACGGGCGAGAAGCAAGCCGACGTGCCGACCAGTCCGGCAGGTCCTGATCCCTCGACGCTGAACATCGAGATCGGCCGCTACGGCGCGATGCTCAGCCAAGTGACCGGCCATACCGAAAACCGCTCAGGCTCCGCCGAGCCGGAAGTCACCGACCCGCGCGATCTCGCCCGGCGGCTGCGCGAGACCGTGTGGGAATACAATATCGAGCGCTCGAAAATCTGCGCAAAGGGTCTCTTTACGGAGATCACCTGCACGCCGGCCTACGAGCCAGTCTGGATCGCCGAACCGCCGACGGCGGAGCCGACGCTGGAAGAAATCCAATCGCGCACGGAGGCTGTCGGCGCCGAAGTGCAACGCCTTTGGGACGCGATCTGCGAAGATGCGCGTGCACGCGCAACCACGGACGATGCGCGCGAGATGGCGTGCGCGATGGAATAACATGGAGCGCCGGCGTCCTCGCCAGCACGAGGCGGGTCGAACAAGCGCCAGCGCTCCATATCACAGCAACTTCCACACCGCCGCGCGCTTGACCTCGGCGTCTTCCAGCGCCCGCGTGACCGGGATGTCGTAGGCGGCGATCTGTTCAAGTTTGTCGCGAGGCAGATAAGTGCGGCCGGGGTCGCCGATCAGCACGGTCTTGCCAGCGGCCTGCTGCTCGATCAACCACGCCAGCACGCGCGGGGCGAGATCGCGATCGTAGAAGAGATCGCCGACAAGGATGACGTCCGCATCCGTAAGCCGCCCGACGGGATCGGCGTCGCTCGTCTCCACGCGGACGCCATTCAGTTCAGCGTTGAGCTGCGCTGCGTGCGAGGCGAAGGCATCGATGTCGATCGCCAATGCCGATTTGGCGCCCGCTTTCATCGCAGCGATCGCAACCAGACCGGAGCCCGACGCGACATCCAATACGCTCTTGCCACGCACGCTCGCAGGATGATCGAGCACATAACGCGCCAAAGCTTGCCCGCCCGCCCACGCAAACGCCCAGAACGGCGGCGGCAGGCCAAGTTCACCCAGTTGCTCTTCCGTCAACTCCCACAAGCTCACCGCGTCGTCGGCGAGATGGAGCTTCAGCTCCGGCACATGGCTCGGCGCCAGCACGCGCGTGTTCTCACGAATGAATGCGGGAATGTCGGAGATCATCGAAAGCAAATAGTGAGTAGCGAATAGCGAGTAAGGGAAGGCGCCGGACCCGCGTCGCCGCGTTCTCTTCGCTACTCGCTATTCGCTGTTCGCTCAAGCCGCGACAGCGGCTTGCTTGCTCGACGCCTCGTCCAGCACGCTGATGTAGCCTGGTGAAATGTGCATGCGCGACCAGTAGCCCTTGTCCATCAGCGTGTTGTGCAGGCTTTGCAAACGATAGCAGGGGACGTGCATGAACACGTGGTGCTCGCCATGGAAATGCACCCAGTAAGGCGCAATGAACAGGCGCTCGGACACATTGGCGAGCGTGGTGCGCGCGTGAGTGAAGGGGTCCTCGCGGGTATTGACGCAGGCGTGCTCGGCGATGTTGCGCAGGCGCGTCACCAGCGGCAGCCATGTCGCCATCGGTACCATCCAAAGCGCGAAATAGGTCCACCAGTATCCGGCGACGGTGAGCGCAGCGAGCAGCAGCGCATTGAAGATCAGAAAGTGCGCCGTCGTTGGATTGACGATCTGCCGTTTCTGCAGATTGCCGAACAATTGCATGCGCCGCTGCTTCAGGAAGGTTTGGCCTGTCAAGTCGCGCACGATTTTGCGGAACAATGATGCGCGCGTGATCGGGAAGGGCGCAGAGAGCACCAGGTCCGGGTCTTCAGGCTGTTCGGTGTATTTGTGATGCTTCAAGTGATAATCGCGATAGGCCTGGAGCCGCGCGCCCGTCGGCGCCGCGCAGAGCCACTCGCCGACCCATTCGTTGACCTTCGCATCAGAGTGCAGCGCGCCGTGCGCCGCGTCATGCATCAAAATGGCGAGCCCTAGCTGGCGCGCGCCGACCAGCATCACCGCCAACACATAAGTCACCGGGTTCGGCCAGAGCACAAACATCGCGCCTGCCGCGAAGATCAGCCCCCAAGCGCCGGCGACGCAGGCCAAGCCCATCCAGGACGAGCGCTTGGAGAAGCGCGCCCATTCCTCGGACGTGAACACGTCTTTAGGATCGATGCGGGCGACGGCGGGCATGACGCTGTTCTAGCGCAAAGCGCGGGCGATTTCACGCCACTATTGGCTTGCCTGCTCAGCCATCTGAAACACCCGTTTCAGCCCGGCTTCGCCGACGCGGGTAAATTCGAGCACCCGGCTGCCGCGGCGTTGCTCAGCCCAGTGGCGCTCGAAGATTTCGTCGAGAATGGCCGCGCCCAGTGCGCCGGCGATGTGGTGGCGGCGCACGCTCCAATCGAGGCAGGCGCGGCACAGCGGGCGCGCGCCTTGTTCGAGATCCTCGATATCGACGCCGAACGTCTGCACTTTGACACGGCCGAGCTTGGTCAGCGCGAAGGTTTTCTCGGGCCCAGGTTGCATCCACTTGTTCTTGATGAAAGCGTCGAACAGCGCCACGCCCATGTCGCCGGCGAGGTGATCGTAGCAGACGCGTGCGCGCCGCAGCGCCGGTTCCTTCGGTCCAGGGCGCGTGCGCAGCGCCTTGGCGCGCGCGGCGACGCCCATCAGCGTTTCCAGCAAGCCGGCGACGTCGGCGTCGGCCAAGCGGTAGTAACGATGGCGCCCTTGCGCCTCGACGGCGACGAGGCCGCCATCGACCAGCTTCGATAGATGCGAGCTTGCTGTCTGTTTCGTCACCCCAGCCTCGAGCGAAAGCTCGCTCGCGGTGAAGGCGTCGCCGTTCAAGAGCGCCGTCAGCATGTTGGCGCGGGCTGGATCGCCGACCATGGCGGCGATGGCTGCGATGTTGGGGCCGTCTCTCATAGAGTGCTCATGGGGATGGTTCGATCATAATCGAACCATGGCCGCCCCGCAATCCGCTAGGTGTGGCGGTGAAGGAGCGCGCCCATGCTGACATGCTGTATTCGTTACGAAATCGATCCATTCAAGAAAAAGCAGTTCGAGCGCTATGCGCGCGTCTGGGGAGAAGCCATTACCCGCTGCGGCGCGGACCTGATTGGCTATTTCTCCCCGCACGAGGGATCGGCGACGCTCGCCTATGGGCTGTACAACATTGAGAGCCTGGCGGCCTACGAGGAGTACAGGGCTCGTTTGGCGGCGGATCCCGCGGGGCGCGAGAACTACGAGTTTGCGCGCAAAGAGCGCTTCATCCTCCGCGAAGACCGCACTTTCTTGAAACTGTGCTCGCGATGATCGCTGTCATCTTCGAAGTCGAGCCGGCCGATCGCGACGCCTATTTTCGCATCGCCGGAGAGCTGCGGCCGCTGCTGGATGAGATCGATGGCTTCATTTCGATTGAGCGCTTTAAAAGCTTGAACGATGAGAGCCGCGTCCTCTCGCTCTCATTCTGGCGCGATGAGGAAGCCATCGCCAGATGGCGCAATTTGGACGCGCATCGCGATGCACAGGCGGCGGGGAGGGCCAAGGTCTTTCGCGATTATCGTCTGCGGGTTGCTCACGTTCTGCGCGACTATGGGATGCGTGAGCGCGATGAAGCGCCGAAGGACTCCGTTATCCTTGGCGCAACCAAGAACCCAGGATGACAGGGAGCTAGATTTTCGATTGCTCCGGCGTCTGCGTGTCGAGAAGCCGCCACAGATGCCACGCCGCCGCGCTGCGATAGGGAGCCCAGCGTTCGCCGTATTTGCCGAGTTCTTTCGGCGTGAATTTGCGGCGGTAGAGTTTCTCTGCGCCTTTGCGCACGCCGAGATCGTCGATCGGCAGCACGTCGGGGCGCCCGAGCGTGAACATCAGATACATTTCGACCGTCCACTGCCCGACGCCGCGGGCTTGCGTGAGGCGTTCGATGATCTCTTCGTTGCTCAACCGCGAAAGCTTGCGCGCTTCGGGAATGATTCCCTCAATGCGCTTTTGCGACACATCCTTCAGCGCCGCGATCTTCTGGCGCGAGAGCCCGGCGCCGCGCAGCCTTTCGGGTGTCGCCGCAAGCAAGTCTTCCGGATCAGGATGATCCTTCTCCGGCCAAAGTGCGATCATGCGCCCATGTATGGTGCCGGCGGCTTTGCCGGAGAGCTGCTGATAAACGACGGCGCGAACGAGCGCGCGATAGGGATCTTTGCTCTTGGCGAATTTGGTCGGGTAGGGCTCGTGATTGGCGACGACCTTGGCGAAGCGTTTGCAGACGCTGCTCAGGTGCTGCTCGGCTTCGCCCATCTCTACGGTCCTGGCCTCAATGTGCGCCAGATGGGTTCAAGGGCGAATGCCAGCAAGACGCTGGCGCCGATGATCGCATTGAACTTGAACGCCGCAAGCGCCGATTCCGGACGTGCATCGTCGATGCCTTGCAGCATCGGCCAGATCATGGCTGCGCCGATAAGGCTCAAGGCGCCGGCGACGAGCAGTCCCGCGCCCGCAATAGCGCCCGCGACGGTCCAGAGCGCGAGCGCGAGCACGTAGAACACGCTCGTCCACATGCGCCATTTGCCCGCGAACAACCGCGCCGTGGAACGAACGCCGACCAGTGCGTCGTCTTCGCGATCTTGCAACGCATAGATCGTGTCGTAGCCGATGGTCCAGGCGATGCAGCCTGCGTAGAGCGCAATGGCTTCGAACGGCACGCCTTCGACGCCATCCAATGTGGCTGCATTTCGCCATCCGGCTATCGCCGCCCCACCGACCAGCGCGCCCCACGAAAACACGATGCCGAGCCATGCCTGCGGCCACCAGGTGACGCGCTTCATCAGCGGATAAAGCGCCACAAGCGGCAGCGCGATCAGCGCCGTGATCTGCGCGAGCCGCGGCAGCGTCAGCAACACCAAGAGGCCAACGAAGCATTGCTCAAGCAGCCACACCCACGCCGCTTTCAACGACACCGCGCCCGATGGCAGCGGCCGCAGCCGCGTGCGCTCGACCTTCCCATCGATGTCGCGGTCGAGGATGTCGTTGTAGGTGCACCCGGCGCCGCGCATGGCGATGGCGCCAACCAGGAACGCAACCGCAAACGCCACATCGATCCAATAAAACCCATAGCCGGTGCGGGAAACGGCGATCCCCATGAGGCACGGCAACAGCAGCAATTGCCAGCCGATCGGACGATCGAGCCGCGAGAGCTGCGCGTACGGCCGCCACGCGCGCGGTAACGCATCCGTCCAATGTTGCTTCAACGCATCGGCGGGTTTCAATTCCGTCACCATCCGGTGATGCAACCAGCTTTTCCTTTACGCAAGGCGACAAGAAGCGTATGGGAGCCGTCCTTCGGAGAAAGCTGAATGAACACCCGCCTCAAATAAATACGGCGCCGCGAACGGTCGCCGTGGAGCGCTGAAGCCCGAGGCTTCGCCTCCAATCCCATACCCAGAGCGCGGTCTCCGCCTTGGGTAGCGGGAAACCAGTTCGCTGAGCCGTGTTGCGGGTGATTTCGCGCTTTGGCGCTTCGCTTTCAGCACATCGTTCCCATTTCCAGTTCGCCCGCGCCGCGCCGGCGGCCCCGCGACATCCATCGGTACTCGCATGAGCGACGATTACGATTCTGACGACGACAGAGAACCCGGCCAGCGCAAAGCCAGCTTGCAGCAGGTGGCCGCGTTCATGTGGAAGCACTGGGCGAGCCAGCCCGGCAAACTGACGCTGTTCGGGTTCTTCTTCAGCCTAGGCGTGGCGGCGGATCTCGCGATCCCGTTCGCTTCGGCGCGCCTCGTAGAGGGCTTGACGGCGGGCCCGACAGACACGGCGATCCGCGACGCGACGTGGGCTTACGGCGTGGTCGCGCTGTTGGCGTTCGTCTTCTACATGGCGCGCAATACCGGAGTCCGCTTCTGGATTCCGTTCGCCTCCAACAACATGGAACGCATCGTCAGCGAAGGCTTTCGCGACGTGCAGCGTTTCTCCGCCGATTGGCACGCCGACAATTTCGCCGGCGCGACGGTCAGACGCGTTTCGCGGGCGATGAACGCCTACGACACGATCTCGGATACGATGATCTGGTACATGCTGCCCGCGGCAGCGGTGCTGATCGGCGTGACCGTGCTGACCTCCATGCAATGGCCGTTCATCGGCCTGTTCACGGGGCTGTCGATCGCCGCGTTCCTGGCGAGCGCCTACCTGATGAGCCGCTTCTACGTGGCGGGCGCCTTGCGCCGCTACATCAAGGCCGACACCGCCATCGGCGCCGCGCTTGCTGATGCGGTGAGTTCGAACGCCACGGTGAAGGCGTTCGGCGCCGAGGCGCGCGAGCAGAAGCGATTCGACGCGGTCGTGGCGGTGTGGCGCGTCGAGGCCAACCGCACCTGGGTGCGCTGGACCAATTCCTGGGTGCTGCAGAACATGCTCTTGTTCGTGCTGCAGGCGGGCCTGCTGGGCATGGTCTTGCTCGAATGGAGCAAGGGGCTCGCGACGGCGGGCGATGCGGTGTTCGCCATCACCTCGTTCCTGCTGGTGTCGAGCTATTTGCGCACGCTCGGCGAGAACGTGCAGAATCTGCAAAAGGGCATCGCCGATATCGAGGATGTCGTCGCCTACGCCGCCGAGAAGGCGGAGGTCGTCGATGCGCCCAATGCGCGTGCATTTGCGCCCGGCGCCGGATGCATTGCGTTCGACAAGGTTTCGTTCGGCTACAAGAATGCAGCTGACGCGCTTTACAGCGATTTCTCGCTCGAGATCGCCGCGGGCGAAACGGTGGCGCTCGTGGGCCCGACGGGCTCGGGCAAGTCGACATTCGTGAAGCTGGTGCAGCGCCTCTATGACGTCGATGCCGGCGCGATCCGCATCGACGACCAGGACGTGCGCGCGGTGACCCAGGCGAGCTTGCGGCAGAGCATTGCGCTGGTGCCGCAGGACCCGGCCCTGTTTCACCGGTCGCTCCGCGAAAACATCGGCTACGCACGTCCGGACGCATCAATCGAGGAGATCGTCGCCGCCGCCAAACGCGCGCGCGCGCATGATTTCATCGAGAAACTGCCGTTCGGCTATGACACCGAGGTCGGCGAGCGTGGCGTGAAGCTATCGGGCGGCGAACGCCAGCGCGTGGCTCTGGCGCGCGCGTTTCTTGCCGGCGCGCCGATCCTCATCCTCGACGAAGCGACCTCATCGCTCGACGTGGAGACCGAGCGCGACGTGCAGGCGGCGATGGCCGAGCTGAAACAGGGACGCACGACCATCGTCATCGCGCACCGTCTCTCCACCGTGCGCGAAGCCGATCGCATCCTGGTGTTCAACCAGGGCCGCATCGTCGAACAAGGCAAGCACACCGAACTTATCAGCGCGCGCGGGTTTTACGCGAAGCTCAATGCCATGAGCCGAGGTGAGATGTTGGCGGAGGAGGCAGCTTAGGTCGTCATCGGGACGTGCGAAGCACGAACCCAGAATCCAAGGGATCGTAGATCTGTGTTGTTGCCCCTGGGTCCTGGGTTCTTGGCTACCGCCAAGCCCCAGGATGACGGAGCTAATACGCGCACGCCTCGAACACGCGGCGCACATCCCCGCCCCATTCGGTGCGGTAGCGTTCGATCAGACGTTCAGCGGGGGTTGCGCCGGAGGCGGCGATATCGTCGAGTTCACCGAGGAAATGGGTCTCGTCCTGGCCGGCGCTGTCGGCGCGGGCGCGGGATTTGAGGCCCTGCCGCGCGATCGCTAGCGCCGCTTGCGCGATGTCGCGTGCGGAGTTGCCGCGGATGGGCGCACGCAGGCCGAGCGCTGGGACGGCGCGGCGCAAGGCCTCGCGATCTTCTGCAGTCCAGCTCTTGACCAGCGACCACGCTGCCTCAAGGGCGGCGTCATCGTAGAGGATGCCGGCCCAGAACGCCGGCAGCGCGCACAGACGCGACCAAGGGCCTGAATCGGCGCCGCGCATTTCGAGGTAGGTCTTCAAGCGCACTTCGGGAAAGATCGTCGTGAGATGATCTTCCCAGTCCTTGTCGGTCGGCCGTTCGCCGGGCAGCGCCGGCAGCTTGCCGTTCATGAACGCACGGAAGCTCTGGCCGGACGCATCGATGTATTTGCCGTCGCGATAGACGAAGTACATCGGCACATCTAGCGCATACTGCGCGTAGCGCTCGAAGCCCATGCCGTCATCGAACACGAACGGCAGCATTCCGGTGCGATCGGGATCGGTGTCAGACCAGATATGGGCTCGATAGGAGAGGAAGCCGTTGAGGCGCCCCTCCGCAAACGGCGAGGCGGCGAAGAGCGCTGTGGCGATCGGCTGCAGCGCGATCGAGACGCGAAACTTCTTCACCATGTCGGCCTCAGAGCCGAAATCGAGATTGGTCTGCACCGTGCACGAGCGGAACATCATCTGCCGACCGAGGCGTCCGACCTTGCCCATGTAGTTCCGCATGATCTGGTAGCGGCCCTTCGGCATGATGGGCGTGGCATCGAGCGACCAGAGCGGGGAGAAGCCGACGCCCAAGAAGGCGATGCCGAGTTTGCCGGCGACATCGCGCAGTTGCGACAAATGCGATCCGGTTTCGGCGCAGGTTTGATGCAGGTGCTCGAGCGGCGCGCCGGAGAGTTCGAACTGCCCGCCAGGTTCGAGCGTGATCGAGGCGCTCTCCTGTTTCAGTGCGATGACGTTCTCGCCCTCGTAGACGCGCTCCCAGCCGTAAGCCTCCGCTAGCCCATTCAGCAAGGCGCCGATGCCGCGCGCGCCTTCGTAGGGCACGGGCTCCAGCGTATCGCGATAGAAGGCGAACTTTTCATGCTCGGTGCCGATGCGCCATTTGCTGCGATCGGGCTTCGAGCCTTTCGCCAAGTGGGCGACGAGATCGTTGAACCCCGTCAGCACGGGAGATTTGTCTTTAGTGGCAGCCAAGCGTTTCCTCCCGGGCCGGCTCTTTGCCGGGCATGTAAGCCTTCGGCGCCGATCCGCAAGCTCTCACGCCTCGCGCCAATCGCCCCAGGTGGACTGGATCACGCCCAACGCAGCGATCACCGCCGTCTCCGCGCGCAGGATGCGCGGACCGAGCGAAACCGGAATGACATAACTCAAGCCGCGCAGCATGCGCCGCTCCTCGCTTGTGAAACCGCCCTCGGGGCCAATGAGGAGGGCAAGTTTGTTTGGACCGCCGGCGTCCCCGCCGGCAACTTCGGTGCTGGCCGGCGAGACGCCGGCGGTCCAAGATTGCAGCGCGCCTCGGATCGGTCGTGCGCGTCCGGCGTCACCACCCCAGGCCCGCTCCGTTTCGTCGCCGCTCTCATCGGCGTAAAGCAGCGGCCGCGCATGGTCCCAGCCGTCCAGCGTTTTCGCCAGCGTCATCGCGTCCATGATCTCGGGTGCATCGAAGCGCTCGGTCTGTTCGGTGGCTTCGCGTGCGATGCTCAATAAACGGTCGAGACGGACGGTTTCAGCGATCGTCCGCTGCGTGATGACGGGCCGGATTCGGCGCACGCCAAGCTCCGTCGCCTTTTCGACGATGAGATCGGTTGCGTGCCGCTTCACCGGCGCGAACAGCAAGTCGAGGTCCGGCGCAGCCCGCGTCTCCCGAAGCAATGACTCCACCATGATGCTCGCGCCGCGCTTGGATTTTGCGCTGATGCGCGCGCGCCATTCGCCGTCGCGTGCGTTGAAGGGCCGTAGCAAATCACCGACATCGAGGCGGAGCACCGTTCCCACATGGCGCGCCTGCGCCTCGGTCAGCGCGATTTCCGACCCGGCGCGTAGGGGCTCATCGATCAACAAGCGCGGCTCTGGCATGACGTGTCCTAGCTGCCGCGCCCGGCTCCCTCATGCAAGCGCCGCTCTTGACCCAGGCCGCCCCGAAGCGCTCAAGTCTCGGCCGCGCGGAGGGTGGCTCATGGCCGACAAACTTCTGATCAACGCCGGCGACGTCATCGAGGTGCAGCTCACTTCGGAGACTGTCGTGATCGAAGGGGCCGACCGCCGCCATGTCGAGCCCGGTCACATCACCAACCGCATGCGTCTCTTCCTTCGCGAGACAGATGGCAAGGAACGGAAGTACGATTTCGAAGACACCGAACTCGGCGTGCGCGAAACGCAGCGTGTTGTCGTCGTGCGCGGGCAGGGCAAGGGCGACCCGCAAGCGTACAATGTCGTGCTCTATAATCTCTCGAGCGGCGAGCGCGGCGAGTTCGAAGCAGGTTTGGCGGCGTATCTCGGACGAAAAGCTTTCTTCGGCCCGCTTTGGAAGGCTGCGGTGTTGGCGCTGGGCGTCGCGCTCGTGTTCTGGTTCGTGTCGAACTTCGTCACGCGGAACGGCTATGGCGGCATGCTGTCTCTCGGCTTGGCGCTCATGTTCGGCTTCCTCACCTACCCGGTGTTCTGGTGGATTTGCCGGGTGTGGGACCGGATAACCGAACGCATGCGTTATCGCGCCGCCAAAAAGCGTTTCCTAAAGGAGATGGACGGCCGGGCGAAAGGCTACGCCTCGCAGGCGAACGCACCCGCAGCAACGCCGTCGCCGCCGGCACAAACGGAAACGCCGCCGGAGGCGAACCCCGCGTGAGCCTTCCCTGCTGCGCGTTTTGCTTTGCGGCGCCGCCGGCGACGGGCAAAGGTGAGCGTTCATGAACGTGCTCGACCACCCGCTTTACACGACGCGCTTGCGGCTTGAGCCGGTGACGCCGGCGATGGCCGACGCCGCGCGTGCGGGGCAAGCGGCGTTCGCCCACGTGATCGGCGCCGACGCGCCCTCTGATTGGTGTGCGGCGAGCTTGGGCTTGGTCGCGCGCTCGGTTTCTCTCACCGGCGCCGCGCCAGCGCCGACCCGCGCCATCGCCATTCATCGCCAGGAGGGGGTGGTCATCGGCGACGTGCGCTTCGAGCCTTCGCCCCGCGCCGAACGCGAATTCGAGATCGGCTACGGCATCGCCAAGAGCCGGCGCAGGCAGGGCTACGCCGTCGAGGCGGTAAATGCCGTGATCGACTGGCTATTCGAGGATGCCGGCGCCGAAACCATTCTGGCCGGCTGCGACGCGCGGAACATTGCTTCGGTTAGGACCCTCCGCCGCTTGGGCTTCTGGCTCGATTCCAACCCTGGCCAGACCTTCTGGTGGGTGCTCGCCCCCGACCTCCGCCCAGCGCACCGCGCTTGACGCAAGCGTCAGTGCAAGGTTTGTGTCCCCCCGGTAAGGGACGGCGGCGCGCGAGCGCCCAATAACGAGGCGCGCCCTCGCGCTGGGAGAGAAACGCATGTGGGATATCGTCGTCGCCGGCGGGATCATCGTGACCGCGATCACCGTCATTCCGGTGTTCTGGCAACTGCGCCAGCACCCGCGCGGCCTGCACATCCTGTTCTTTGCCGAAATGTGGGAGCGCTTCTCCTACTATGGCATGCGCGGGATCCTGATTTTCTACATGACCCAGCATTTCCTGTTCAACGACGAGCGGGCGCAGGGTCAGTACGGCGCCTACACGTCACTCGTTTACCTCATGCCGCTGATCGGCGGCTTCCTCGCCGACAAGTATCTGGGCAATCGAAAGGCTATCGCCTTCGGCGCCCTGCTCTTGGTCGGCGGCCACTTCATGATGGCGGTGGAACAGGCGCCTGCCGTGCAGACGCTCACTTATCAGGGAGAGACCTATCAGTTCGATGCAGAGGGACGGCAAAACCAGCGTCAGACTTGGCTAGTTGTCGATGGCCAGCGCTATGAATACGGGCCGGCCGAAGGTGGCGGCATCGCCATCACAGGATTGCCGGCCGGCGCGTCGCTCCCGTCGGTTCTGCCAGCGGGCTCTTATGAGATGGGCATCGAAAACGCCGCACAGTCTTTCTTTGGCACCGGCATCAGCTATGTCGACATCTTCTACTTGGCGCTCGCGCTTATCATCATGGGCGTTGGCTTCCTGAAGGCGAACATCTCCTCGATCGTCGGCCAGCTTTACACCCAGGATGACCCGCGCCGGGATTCCGGCTTCACGCTCTATTATTTCGGCATCAATCTCGGCGCGTTCTGGGCCTCGATTCTGTGCGCAGGGTTGGGCGCGACTTATGGCTGGTGGGCGGGCTTCGGACTCGCCGGCATTGGCATGCTGTTCGGCTTTCTCGTGTTTACGCGCCGCCGGCTGCTCTTTTTCCTGCCTGGCCCGGCGCAATTGCCGGACCATGTCGGCCAGCCGCCCAATCCAGAGTTGCTGCGCAAGGGTTTCATTGGGCCCATCAACCGCGAATGGCTCATCTACCTGTTGGGTTTCGGCGGCGTGGCGCTGGCGTGGTGGCTGGTCCAACGCGAACCGGTGGTGAACTGGTCGTTGCTGGGGGCTGCAATCCTGGTGATCCTCTATTTCATCGTCTACATGATCAGGCGCTGCACTGCTGTCGAAGCGCAGCGGATTATCCTTGCGCTGATTTTGATCGCAGCGGCGACTGTATTTTGGACGTTGTTCGAACTCGCTGGCACGGCGCTCAACCAGTTCGCCGAACGCAACACGCAGTTGCCTAACGACGGCTTCTTCTCCGTGACCGCCGGCCAGACGCAAAGCTTCAACGCAGGCTTCATCTTGATCTTCGCGCCGATCTTTGCGGCGATCTGGGCGTTCCTGGAAAAGCGCAAAGCCGATCCCAATGACGCAGCGAAGTTTGCGCTCGGGCTGATCCAAGTCGGTGCAGGCTTCCTTGTTCTCGTCTGGGGCGCGCAATTCGCCGACGCGAATTATCGGGTGCCGCTCCTATTCTTGGTGCTGCTCTACCTCCTCCATACCACTGGCGAGCTTTGCCTCTCGCCCGTTGGGCTATCGGCCATGACCAAGCTCGCGCCGGCAGCCATTGTCTCGACGGTCATGGCGACATGGTTCTTGTCGAGTTCGGCCGCGCAGGCGCTCGGCGCGCAGATTGCCAAGCTCACCGCCGCCGAGACCGTGGGGGGGCAAGTGCTTGATCCGGCTGCCGCACTGGCGACCTATGTGCAGGTCTTCCAACAGATTGGCTGGGGCGCGATAATCATAGGTGTAACGCTCGGTGTCGCCTCGATCTGGCTGCGCAAGCTAGCGCACAAAGGCGTGGTCGTGACGCCCAAGCCAGAAGCGGACGCAAAGGGCGTCGCCGCCGAGGCGTAGTGCAGAAACCTCAGCAAAAACAAATACTCACCGGCTCCACCGGGCCGGTGAGTAACTTTTGCGGATAGTTCTGCCCCTGGCGGCGTCAAGCCGTTGCGCCGGGATTATTTTCCAGGTGGAGTAGTCAGGACGGGGCGGGGACGCTTCCGTCCCCGGTTCTTCACCAATGAGGCGAACGCCGCCCCAATCCCGTGCAGGTCCGGCCCTGATTGATGCTTACGTTTGATTCACGGTCGCCTGCGGCCGTGAGGAGGTGACGATGACCCGGCCGCGCACGACCCGCTCCAAGAAGAAGCCAGTCGAGGCTTCGGGGCAGGGATTGCGCCCGGAAGTCATGGACTTGCTGCTCGGCTGGAAGTCGGATGACGGCCTGCGCGACCCGATGGGCTTCGGCGCGCCTCGCGCGGCGGAGACCGCCATCGAAGGCGAAGTGCCGATCGTGTTCGGCGAAGACCGGCATCTGGTTACCATCGCCCCAACCGGCGCCGGCAAGGGCCGGGGCGTGATCATTCCCAATCTGTTGCGCTTCGAAGGCTCGGTTATCGTCATCGACCCGAAGGGCGAGACCTGGCACGTGACCGCCCGCCGCCGGAAGGAGATGGGCCAGGAAGTCCGGTTGCTCGATCCGTTCGGCGCCGTCTCCAAGCGCACCGATGCGCTGAACCCGTTCGATCTCTTTAACCGCCCCGGCGCGTTGCTCGACGCCGACAGCGAAATGCTGGCCTCGCTGCTTGCCGGCGACGTCGGCTTCCACAAGGAGCCTTTCTGGGACAATTGGGGCCGCTCGCTCATGGCCGGTGTCATCGCCGCCGTGGCCGAGACCTCGCCGAAGGCTGAGCGCCATTTCGGCAAGGTGCGCGAAATCCTGATGAGCGACGACGCGGTCTACAATCTCGCGGCGCTGATCGAAGGTCACGAGAACCTGAATCGGCTCTCGAAGCAAAACATTTCAAGCTTCCTGCCGATCACCGAGCAAACGCGCTCCGGCATTCTCTCGACCGCACAGAGCTACCTCAAAGTCGTGAACTCCGACTCGGCGCTGCGTTCGCTGTCGAAATCGACCATCTCGCTCGACGCGGTGCGTCGCGGCGATCCGATGACGATCTACATCGTCATCCCGCCCGACAAACTCGAGAGCCACGGCGCGTTGCTGCGCCTCTGGGTCGGCGCCCTGATGCTTACGGTGATGGGCCGCAAACGCCGCCCGAAGCGCTCGACGCTTTTTCTTCTGGACGAGTGCGCGCAGCTCGGCGAATTCGGCCCGCTGCGTCAGTCGATGACGCTGTTGCGCGGCTACGGCCTACAAGTGTGGCCGTTCTTCCAGGATCTGTCGCAGCTGCAGCGCCTTTATCCGAAAGACTGGCGCACGATCTTCAACAATGCCGGGGTCTTCCAGCTCTTCGGCGTCGCCAATCATCTGATGGCGAAAGAAAGCTCCGACCTGATCGGCGACATCAACGCAGACGTGTTGCGCAACATGGCCAAGGACCGCCAGATCATTTCCGTGTCCAACGAAAAGGCGATGAGCGCGCGGCTGCCGGACTATCTGAACGATGCGCCCTTCGCCGGGCAGTTCGATCCCAACCCGATGTTCGAGACCGACGACGCCCCGGCCAAACGCAAACCGCGCGCGCGCTAATCTTTGACCGCCGGCGTCTCGCCGGCCGCGCGCTGGCGTTCAAGCTCGGCGTTGAACGCCGTCTCCAGCCGATCGTTGAGCGCGCCCAGCGCCGCGGCGTCCACGAACGCGTTGGCGTCGCCAGCAATCTGACGCGCGCGGCGCGCGTCCATGTCCATGAAACTTGGATGGCTGGTCAGCAGCACGTCAGCCTCAATCCGGCGGATGCGGGCGAACGTGGCCTCGAAGTCGGCGACGATGTTGGGGTAGCCGGGCGGCGCCAAGCTTTGGCCGGCGACTGTCGCGCTGCAATGGAAGAAGGCGCGGTGCGCAGCGTCGTCAGCGCCGGTGACAGCCATGCTCCATGAGGTGCAGCCCGGCGTATGACCGGGGGTGAGGTGGGCCGTGAGCGCAACCCCGCCGAGCGTTAGCCTTTCGCCATCGCCGATCACACGGTCCACGCGCACAGGCGGGAATGTCTCCTCCGCGGAAGGGCCGTACGGAAAGCGCCCAGCCTCGAGCGACGCGCGGTCGGCCACGCTCGCGACCATCGTCGCGCCGCTCGCGCGCTGTAGCCGCGCGAGGCCTGCGGCGTGATCGTAATGCGCGTGACTGTTCAGCAGATAGCGCACGTCATGGATGTCGAAGCCGAGGCTCTTGATATTGGCGATGATCTGCGGTGCGCTTTGCGCAAAGGCGCCGTCGAGCAGGAAATGCCCTTCCGGCGTCGTGATTAGAAAGGCGCTGACGCCCTCGACGCCGACATAGTGGATATTTCCGATCACGGTGAACGGCTCGACGGCGGCATTCCATTCAGCGTCGACATTGACGAGAGGCGTCGCTTCGGCGGCGGCGATCTCCGCCTCGGATGCAAGCGGCGGGGCTGTCTCACGCCGTTGCGTTGGCGCCGCCGCGCATGCCGAGAAGAACACCGAAATCAGCAGGAGGGTGGATTTCACGGTCATGAGTTGGCCCCAACGCGTCAGGTTCAGTTTTCGCAACGCCGCGGGACGCCCTTTCACTCCGCCGCCATCGCCTGAGCGCGGCCGAGATCGACGCTGACCAGCTGCGACACGCCTTGCTCGGGCATGGTCACGCCATAGAGCCGGTCCATGCGCGACATGGTCACCGGATTGTGGGTGATGACGATGAATCGCGTCGTCGTCAGCCGCTTCATTTCGTCGAGCATGCGGCAGAAGCGATCGACATTGGCGTCGTCAAGCGGCGCGTCGACTTCGTCCAGCACGCAGAGGGGTGCTGGGTTGGCGAGGAAGACGGCGAAGATGAGCGCCGTCGCCGTCAACGCCTGTTCGCCGCCGGAGAGCAGCGAGAGATTGGTGAGGCGCTTGCCCGGCGGCTCGGCGAAAATCTCAAGGCCCGCTTCGAGCGGATCGTCGCTTTCGGTGAGCCGAAGATTGGCGCGCCCGCCCTCGAACAAAGTCGCGAACAGCTGCGCGAAGTGAGCGTCCACTTCCTCGAACGCGCGCAGCAGCCGGGTCCGGCCCTCATTGTTCAGCGTGGTGATGGCGCGGCGCAGCTTCGCCACCGCTTGCGCCACATCTTCTTTTTCGCGCGTCAGCGTGTCGATGCGTTCCTGCGCTTCCTGCAGCTCCTCGTGCGCGCGCAGATTTACGGGGCCGGCGGCATCGCGCTCGGCTTTCAACCGTTCGAGACGACGCTCGACATCCGTAATCGGCGCTGCGCCCAAAGCGCCGTTCAGCAGATTGCCGGCGAGATCGGCGAGCTTCTCGGGTGCGACGCCGGCCTGTTCATGCGCCGCTGTGGCGATGTCGGATACCCGCGCCGCATTGGCTTCGGCGTGCGCGTGGGCGCTGGCGCGCCGCTCGCGCGCGTCCGCATGCGCCTGCTCCAGCGAGCGCGCCCGCTCGCCGGCGATGCGCGCGGCGGTCTCGGCTTCGGCGACGCGATCGCTCGCTTCCACGCGCCGCTGCTCGGCGGCGCCGGCTTCATCCATCAGGGTATCGAGTCGGCCGCGCGCGATTGCAGGCGCCGCCTTCGCCGCATTGCGGCGCTCTTCGATCTGGTCGAGTTCGGTTGAGAGGGCGCTGAGTCTTGCGGCCGCACTATCGATGCGCGCGCGCCATTGCAGGGCCTCGGCGTCGATGGCTTTGCGCCGCGCGTCGCGCTGCGCCTTATCGCGCAAGATGCTTTGCGTCGCCGCCGCGGCTTCCGCCGCGGCCAGGCGCGCCGCGTCGACCGCGGTTCGCGCCGCATCGATTGCGGCGTCGTTCACGCCAGCCGGTGTTTCGCCGGTCGCGCCTTGGGCTACGTCTGCCTCGGCGCTCGCTTCCGCGATCTCCGCCGTAAGCGCCTCAACCTGCGCATTGAGATCCGCTAGGCGCTCCGCCGCCCGTGCACGCTCAGCTTCAAGCCGCTCTGCTTCGCGCACAGCCTGCGCTTCCGCAGCTGCGAGCTTCGGCGCCTCGGCGCGCAGCGTGCGAGCCTTGGCGTCGAGCGCTTGCCGCTCGGCCTTAGCCGCTTCCCACGCGGCTTTGGCTCTCCCCGCGTGTTGCTCGGCTGCTGCGAGTTCTTGGCGCGCTGCGGCAAGGCGGTTCTTGTGCTCCAGGCGGACTGCCGCCGGCTGTGGCGCATCGGCGCGACGGACGAAGCCATCCCAGCGCCAGAGGTCGCCATTGCGCGAGACGAGGCGCGCGCCGGGCGGCAAGTGCTTCGCCAGCGCCGCGCCGTCCTTGGCGTCGACGACGCCCGTCAGCGCAAGCCGCGCCGCGAGCTGCGCCGGCGCTTTGACAAAGCGGATCAGCGATTGCGCCGCCGCCGGCAGGTTCGCATGCGGCGCCTCTGCGCCGGACCACCGCGCAGGCGCTTCGGCGTGCGTCGAAGCGTCGATGTCGTCGCCCAACGCAGCGGCGAACGCACGTTCATAGCCCGGCTCGACATCGATCGAAGCGAGCACCGGCGGGAATTTGGCAGCGTTGGGAGGCGCGAGCTTGTCGAGCGCACGCACTTCGGCGGCCAGCTCCTGCAATGCCTTTTCCGCGGCGCGATGCGGCGCCCATGCGGCTTCGTCAGCGGCTTCCGCGCGCTTCAATACGGCTTCCGTTTCGCCGAGGGCGGCGCGCAGTCTTGAACTGGCTTCGTGCGCCGCGTCGGCTCGGGCCTTGGCTTGCGTTGCGTGCGTTGCTGCGTCTCCCGTCACCGGGAGCGACTTGATCTGCTCGTCGAGCGCGGTCTTACGTTCCTGCAACCGGACGAGGCGTTCGCGCGCGCCTTCGGCGGCGTCGGTCAATGCTTGCGTGCGCGCCTTGGCTGCAGCGGCGGCGGCAGCCAGCGCTTCAAGATCAGCTTCGGCGCTCGCGCGCTTCGCGGCGGCCGCCGCTTCGGCCTCCTGTGCAGCCTTCAAGGCTGCTTTGGATTTGTCGGCATCGCTCGGACCGAGCGCGCTTGCTTCTGCCTGCAAGCGGGCGAGAGCGGCCTCCGCGTCCTCTTTCAACGCATCGAGGCGTCCGCTCTCGTCGCGCGCGCGCTGGGCGTCCTGATCGCAGCGTTCGATCACGCCTTGCGCCTCGGCGAGATCGCGTTCGAGGCCAACGCGCACGCCTTCGAGGCGGCGCAATACGGCGGCGGCGATCATCTCCTGCTCGCGTAACGGCGTCAGCGCCTCGCGCGCTTCTTCAGCGGCGCGTTCGGCGGCGCTGGCTTCGCTCGCGGCGTGCGCCACAGCGCGTTCGGCTTCGCGCAGATGCGTTTGCGCTTCTGCCTCGCGCTCGCGCGCTTCGGTCCAGCGGCGATGCAGCAGCAGCGCTTCGGTCTCGCGCAGTGTCTGTGCGAGCCCGCGATAGCGTTCGGCCTGGCGCGCCTGCTTTTTCAAGCTCGCGGCCTGGCCCTCGATCTCGGCCAGCACTTCGTCGAGCCGCGTCAAATTGGTCTCTGCAGCTTTCAGTTTGAGATCGGCGTCGTGCCGGCGCGCGTGTAGACCGGCGATGCCGGCGGCATCTTCGAGAATGCGGCGCCGGTTCTGCGGCTTGGCGGCGATCAGTTCGCTGATCTGGCCTTGGCGCACGAGGGCAGGTGAGTTGGCGCCCGTCGCCGCGTCGGCGAACAAGAGCTGCACGTCCTTGGCGCGCACTTCCTTTCCGTTGAGACGATAGGTCGAACCCAAACCGCGGCGGATGCGGCGCGACACTTCGAGCACGTCTTCGTTCTGGAACGGCGCCGGCGCGCGGCCACGTGCGCCGGTCAGCACGAGCGTGACTTCCGCGTGCTCGCGCGCGGGCCGTCCCGCGCTGCCGGAAAAAATCACATCGTCCATGTCGGCGGCGCGCATGGACTTGGCGCTGGTCGCGCCCATCACCCAGCGCACCGCTTCGAGCAGATTGGACTTGCCGCAGCCGTTTGGGCCGACGACGCCCGTCAGCCCTTGCTCGATCGGGGCGCGCGCGGGATCGACAAAGCTCTTGAAGCCAAGGAGGCGCAGCTCGGTAATGTGCACGAAAAGCCGCGCCTCTCCCTATCAGCTGCGGTTGCCGCGCGCAGCGATGGCCGCATCCAGGATTTCAGCGACCTTGGCGTAATCGAACTCGGCGCCGTTGCTCGAGAATCTGTCGGACGGAATGTTCTCGCCGTTGAGGAAGAACGTTGGCGTGCCGGTGACGTTGTCCCGGCCGGCGACTTCGCCAAGCCGTTCCATGCGCGCCTGGCCTTCCCGGTCGGCGATGCACGCAAGCACGGTGTCTCGCGAAAGCCCCGCCGCGCCGCCAATCTCAACCAGCTTGGCTTCGATCGCATCGCGGGAGCCGGCCTGGAACATCGCCGGCTGCTGGTCGAACATGACGCCGAGGCGGCTGAAGTATTGTTCGGGCGTAGCGTTGCCGCAGCGCGCGACCTGGTATTCAGCGAGTGCGATAGTGGGAATCACGCGCTGGGGATCGACCGGCGCCAGCACCTCGCGGAAGACGAAGTGGATGCGGCCTGTATCGATGTAATTGGCCTTGAGCTGATCCCACACCGCTTCCTCGAATTCGCGGCAATGGCTGCACATGGTTGAGCCGTACTCGATCAGCGTCACGCCGGAATCGGGATTGCCGAGCGCCATATCGTCGGGCGTGAGCCCCGAACCCTGGCTCGAACCATTGCAGCCGGCAGCGCCCAACGCGGCGAGCGCGCTCGCGCCGAGCAGCAAGTTCCGTCGTCCAATCACGAGCATGCGGGAAACCTCCAGATCGGGCGGGAGGCATAGAGTCTTTCCGGGGCTTAGGAAACCTCTAGCCCTGCTTCACAGCGCGTCCCAAACGCAACAGGGCCGATCTCAAACCAGGGTCGCAAGCGCGGTCAACCGTTTGCGCCAGAGCGGCCTCCTCGGCCGCCGATAGCGGCTTTTGCAGCGGGCGGACGTTCGGGGTCTCGCGTATCGGACGCGCCGGGGCGCAGTGGTCCACACGGATGGTTTTCACCTTGGCGCCGGCCACTCGGAGCCGCTCGAGCAGGAGCGGGGTTTGCTGTTGGAGAAAGGGCGCCAGTGCGCTGGGAACATGAAGTGTAAGCGTGCCGCTAGCCAATTTGACTGGAGTGGCGCGCGAAAACGCCTCTCCCGCGATCTCATGCCAGCGGCGGCGCAATTCGGCGAGGCCGAGCCCAGAGTCCTTGAGCAGCGGCTTGAGCACTGCCGCCAGCGCCCTGTTGGCGCTGGGCGGCGGCGCCGCGCTCATGCGACCGCGGCGCGCCGACAGCGCCTGCGACGCCTCCGCCTCGCAGGGCGCAGCGGCGGGCGCTAGAAAAGCCTCTTCGGCCGGGCGGAAGCGGTCGCGCAGCGACATGGACCCTTGAGCGAATCGTAATCCCATGAACAAAGGGTAAAGACGTCCCATGCCCGTGCTCGCTCAAAAACGACCTAGGCCCGGGGATAGGCCGCCGGTTTCTCGGGATAACCTGCGGAAATCATTGCTAAAATGGTACGATTTTCGCGGCCGCGATCTACCCTGGCGGCAGCGCTGCGGGCGACCCGAGCCTTACCGGGTTTGGCTCTCGGAGATCATGCTGCAGCAGACCACGGTGGCCGCCGTCGCTCCGTACTTCGCACGATTCCTAGAACGCTGGCCGACGGTCGAGACGCTGGCCGCCGCCCCTCGGGAGGACGTACTCGGGGCATGGGCGGGGCTTGGCTATTACTCCCGCGCGCGCAACTTGCACGCAGCGGCCCAGCAGATGGCTAAGAACGGCGTGCCGCTCTCCGAAGCCGGCTGGCGCGAACTGCCTGGCGTGGGCCCTTACACGGCCGCCGCGATCGCCGCGATCGCGTTCGATGAGACAACCAACGTCGTCGACGGCAATGTCGAGCGGGTGATGGCGCGGCTGCATGCCGTGGAAACGCCGCTGCCGGATGCGAAGACTGAGTTGCGGGCGCTTGCTGCCGGCCTCGTGACAGCTGATCGGCCCGGGGATTGGGCGCAGGCGCTGATGGATCTTGGCGCCAAAGTCTGCACGCCGCGATCACCCAAGTGTGATGCGTGTCCGTGGGCGGACGTGTGTGCGGCGCGAGCGACCGGCGCGCCCGATACCTATCCGCGCCGCGCCGCGAAAGCGGAGCGCCCGCGCCGTTATGGCGCAGCCTTCCGCATCGAGCGCGACGCCGAATTATGGCTCGTGCGCCGCCCCGACAAGGGTCTGCTCGGCGGCATGGCGGGGCTGCCGACGACCGAATGGCGCGACAAGAAGTGGACGCGCGCGCAAGCGCTGAAACATGCGCCGGTTGCGGGCGCGTGGAAAAAGATCGGCGCCGTTGATCACGTTTTCACGCATTTCGCATTGAAGCTGGATGTATACAGCGCCCACACCGCGCCGCCGAGCGACGGCTGGTGGGGCGATGCCAGCGCCTTGCCGACCGTGTTCAAGAAGGCGGCCTTGGAACGCGGGCCATCAGGCCCGCATGCGCGCTTGAAGACGCGCGGTCCGAAAGGGAGACGCGAATGAGCGAAACCTTCGAAGGCGGATGCTCGTGCGGGGCGGTGCGCTATCGGCTCGCGTCGCGACCGATGTTCACGCATTGCTGCCATTGCCTCGATTGCCAGAAACAGACCGGCTCGGCATTCGCCATCAACGCGCTCATCGAGACCGCGCGCATCGAGATGCTCGCCGGCGAACCACACAAGGTCGAAATGCCGAGCCCGAGCGGGCGCGGGCATGACATCTATCGTTGCCCCAAGTGCGAAGTGGCGCTGTGGAGCGATTACGGAAGACGGCCCTATTTGCGCTTCGTCCGCGTCGCCACACTCGACACGCCGCACGCGATTGAGCCCGACGCACACATCTTTACGCGAAGCAAAGTCCCTTGGGTGCGCATTCCCGACGGCGCGCGCGCGTTCGAGATTTTCTACGACATGAAAGCCGAGTGGCCGGCAGAGAGCATGGCGCGCCGTGACGCAGCCTCCGCGTCGGCAAAAACGTGAGCGAGATGAACCGCACCGAGGCGCTGATCGGATCGGCCGCCTTCTTCATCCTCGCGCCGGGGACGATCGCGGGGCTCATTCCCTGGCTGATCACCCATTGGCGTCTCGGAGATGGCGCCAGCACCGGCGTCTCGATGGCGGGCGGCGTCATCATTGCGTTGTCGCTGGCGCTGCTGATCGAATGCTTCACGCGCTTCGCAGTGAAAGGCGGCGGCACCCCTGCGCCGGTGGCGCCGACCAAGGAACTCGTCGTCAGCGGCGCCTATGCGCGGGTGCGCAATCCGATGTACGTGGCCGTCACCGGTCTCATCTTCGGACAGGCGCTGGTGTTCGCGTCGGCAGATCTCATCGCCTACGGCATCACCGTCTGGTTCGCGTTTCTGCTGTTCGTGATCTATTACGAAGAGCCGCGGCTGAAGCACGAATTTCCCGAGACCTACGCCGCCTATTTCGCCAACGTGCCGCGCTGGTTTCCGCGCCTGACGCCCTGGCGTCCCGAAAAAGCGAAGGACGCGGAGGGGAGCGGCTCCGCGTCCTTGCTTGAGTGATCGCCGCTTTCGGGCTCTTAGGCGACGATCTGTGCGGCCTGGTTCAAGGTGACAAGCGCGCCAGGAAGGAGGAGGGCGGCTGCCAATGCCAGTGCTGCTATGCGGTGTGTCCAGTGCGTCACGACCAACTCTCCCCGTGTTCGATAAGAAGAAGGTAGGTGCGCGTTCAGGATGTAGCCGTGACCACGGTCACGGATGGTTGCAGGACGGGAGCGCGCGGCTCCTGCCGCGCATGCGGCGCGGAGCGCCGCTCTCCAACTTTCACGCGCCCGCGAGAATGCGGTCCACCGCCGCCGAAACCAGGTTGTGATACCCCGGCCGGGCTCGCGCATAGATGCGGCGCGCCAGCTCGCGGCCCCATGCTTCTTCCGCCCATAGCGCGCGATAGAGCGGGCGGATGAACTTGCCGCGGCCTTGGCTCGTCAGGAAGCGCTCGAGCGAGGCGACGCCCGGCTCGTAGCGATTGGCGACGACGAGTTCGAGCCAGTTGAACGCCACTTCGTAATTGCCGGTCTCGTTCAGATTGAACGCTTGCTCCAGCGCATTGAGCTGCGCAGTAGAAAGCTCGCGCGGCAGTGTCTGCAGGAAGCGTTGGCGCTCGAACGTGCCCCAGCCCTGCCATTGTTCGGCGCTGAGCGTTTCGTTCGCGCCGAATGCCGCGACTGCCGCATCGACTTGATCGAACGTCGCCGCATGCGGCTCTTGCGCGTTTGGCGGCAGGCCCGGCTCATATGCCCACGCATCGAGCTGCAGTTGCTGCTCAAGCGCCGCGTCTCCCATCACCACGTGCTCTCGGAAGTCGGCGAGGAATTTCTGCGTCGTCATGGGCTGGAAGGCGTAGCGGTCGAAGTACGAGCGCAGATAGCGGTCGAAGCGCTGGCGCCCCACAATGCGCTCGACCGTGCGCAGAAACAGCGCGCCCTTTTCATAGACGATGGCCGAATTGTTCTCTTCCGCATTGCGCTCACCAACCAAGTGCAAACGCTGCGCATCGCCTGGCGCTTCGCGGACCGCCGTCTGGATATCCGCCCACGCGAGCACATTGTTCATGTTGGCGCGCTCGGCGCCGTAAAGCGCTTCGGTGATGCGGCCTTCGAAGTAAGTGGTGAAGCCTTCGTTGAGCCAGCTATCGGCCCACACAGCGTTCGTCACCAGATTGCCCGACCACGAATGCGCCAGCTCGTGCGCGATCAGGGAGACGAGCGAGCGGTCGCCGGCGAGGAAGGTCGGCGTGAGGAAGGTGAGACGTGGGTTCTCCATGCCGCCATACGGGAAGGATGGCGGCAGGATCAGGACGTCATAGCGGCCCCAGCGATAGGGGCCGTAGAGTGCTTCCGCCGTGCGCACCATCGCCTCCATGTCGGCGCATTCGTACAGGCCGCGTTCGAGCACGCTGGGCTCGGCCCACACGCCGGTGCGCGGGCCGACCGAACCGAATTGAAGGTCGCCGACGCCGATCGACATCAGATAGATCGGCACCGGATTGCGCATGCGGAAGCGGAACGCGCGCCCGCCTTCAGCCGGCTCGCCGTCCGGCGTCAGCATCTCGGCGCTCATCACCGCCTTCAGGCCTTCCGGCACGACGACGCGCACATCGTAGGTCTGGCGGATGCCGGGACTGTCCTGCGTTGGCGCCCAGGTGCGGGTGAGGATCGCTTGGCCTTGGCTGAACAGGAATGGCTTGCCGCTGGCCGTCTGCGCCGGCGTCAGCCATTGCAGCGCATCGGCGTTATGCGCGCTTTCGTAGGCGATGGTGATTTCGCGCGCACCGTGGAGTTCGATCGTCAGCGGCGCGCCGAGGTCTTCCGTGCTTTCGCCAATCGTGAATGGCAGCTCTCGCCCGCCGCCGCTGACCGAGCCGATGGCGAGCCCGCGCGTGTCGAGGACGATCTCACGCGCATCGTCTCGCGCGGCGATGGTGAGCGTGCATACGCCCGCGATCACCTTGCGCTCGAAATCGGCGCGGACGTCCAGCGAAACATGCAGCACGCGCGCTTCGTCCGGCTTGGCGTACGAATGCGGATCGTGCGGCAGTTCCGGCATCGAGGCGCGGTTGTCGCCCCCCGTGGTCGCACAAGCGGAAAGAGCAGGGGCGGCAAGGGTTGCCGCCAGAAACGTGCGCCGTTCGATCATGTGTTGCCCCCAATCTGTCGCCGCGCCGTAAGGCCAACGCGGGGGAGGGGCAAGCGCGCTAGTGTCGCGCGCGAACTAGCGCGCGGGCCGGATCTGATCGAACACGCCGCCGTCGGCGAAATGAACGCGATGCGCGTCCGGCCAGCTGAGGAACTCGTCCGCCACCGTCAGCAGCGGCACGATCGGAAAGCGGTTTGCGTTGCGTTGCAGCACGCCCGCGTCGAATGGGCGGTAATAGTGCCGCGCGGCGATCTCCTGCGCTTCGAGCGTGTAGAGGAAATCGAGATACGCATCGGCTGCGGCCTGCACTGCGGGCTCCCTCGTATTGGCGTCGACGCGAGCGACGGCAGGCTCGGCGCGAATGCTGAGCGAAGGCGTGACGATCTCGTAGCCGCCGCGCTCAGTGAGGATATGCGCCTCGTTCTCCCACGCGAGAAGCACATCGCCTTCGCCGGCGACGAAGCGATCGGTCGATGCGCGGGCGCCCGCGTCGAGGGTTGGCGTGTTGGCGTAGAGGCGTCGCAGGAAGTCGCGCGGCTGTTCGCTGGAACGGCGTTGGGCGTAAGCCCATGCGGCGAGATAGGTCCAGCGCGCGCCGCCGGATGTTTTGGGATCGGGCGTGACGATGGTGACGTCACCGCGCACCAGATCGCCCCAGTCGCGAACCGCCTTCGGATTGCCGCGGCGCACGACGAACACGATGATCGAGGTGTATGGCGCGCTGTTGTTGGGCAGACGCGCTTGCCAGGTGCGGGCAATGAGGCCGCGTTCGGCGATGAGGTCGATGTCGTAGGGCACCGCGAGCGTGACCACCTGCGCCGCGAGACCTTCCATCACAGCGCGCGCCTGCGCGCCGGAGCCGCCGTGCGACATGTTGATGGTGATCTGGCCATGGGCGGGATCGCTGGTCCATTGGCGCGCAAACGCCGGATTGATCTCCGCATAGAATTCGCGCGTTGGATCGTAGGAGACGTTGAGGAGTTCAATCGCGAGACCGCGCCCGGTCGGCGTCGGTTCTCCGCAGGCTGCAAGGAGGGCGGCAGCTGAAGTTCCTACGACGGCGCGGCGCGAGAGCATGCGCGAATGCTCGCCGTAGTGCCGCGCGTAAGTCAATCGAGACCTTAGTTGGCCCGCGCTTCCTGGATCAGCGCGCTGAGCTTGTCGCGAGCGAGCAATTTGATCCCGGCGCGACCCATGCTGATCCAGCCTTCGTCAGCCCATTCGTGAAGCTTGCGGTTCACTTTTTCGCGGCTGGCGCCGATGCGCCGCGCGATTTCGGTTTGCGTCAGTGTCACGGCTGCGCCGTCGCCTGCTTCCTCGATCAGCCGTTGGGCCAGACGCCCGCCGAGATCAAGCGTGTGCGCATCTTCTATTGCCGCGTCGGCGTGACGAAGCCGGCGGCTCATTTCGGCCAGCAGCTTCAACAGAGCTTTCGGCTCCGATTCCAACGCCGCAAGCGCATGGTCGCGGTGGATGCGCAGGAACCGCGACTTGCGGATGGCGCAAATGTCGGCCGAGCGCACGCCGCCATCGAGCACCGCCATTTCGCCGATGAGCGCAGGCGGGCGAAGCGAGGCCATGCGCACGTCCTTCCCGGCCTCGGTGGAGGAGCGGACTTCGACTTCGCCTTCGAGCAGCACGTAGAGTGCGTCGCCCTTGTCGCCCTTGGCGAAAAGGAGCTTGCCGGACTCGACGGTGCATGGGACGCCCTGCTTGGCTAGGCGCGTTCGCGTCGCCTCCGAAAGCGCCGCCATCAGCTCTGCCTTCGCCAGCGCCGCCTCGACGTTCAGGAGTTCCTGCTTGTCGGCCATGGCGCGGAGAGTAGGGCAGTAGGGCAGTAGGGCAATAGGGCAGCGGACGCGCGCAAGTCCTTATTGCCCTACTGCCCTATTGCCTTACTGCCCTAAACAGCCATCGCCTATTTGCCGGCGGATCTCGCGGCGGAACAGATCGATCGGCTTCGGACCGTGCTTCGTTTCAAGCGCCCAGAAGGTCCAGCCGTTGCAGGCGGGCGCGTTGGAGGCGAGGGCGCCGATACGGTGGATGGAGCCCGTCGCGTCGCCGAGCGCCAGCGAACCGTCGGCGCGCACGCGCGCGCGTTTGCCGTTGGGCGCGATGAGCCAAGCGCCGGGATGGATCATACCCGCTTCGATCACTTGTCCGAACGGCACGCGCGGCTCCTCTTTCTTGGACTTGGTCACCGCCAAATCCTCGATCGAGACCGGTTTAATTTTCTTCAACCTGGCACGCGCGGCCTCGGCGTATTCGGCGTCGCGTTCGATGCCGATGTAATGCCGGCCGAGCCGCTTGGCGGCGGCCCCCGTCGTGCCGGTGCCGAAGAACGGATCCAGGATCACTTCGCCAGGCTTGGTGGTGGCGAGCACGACCCGATGCAGCAGCGCTTCGGGCTTTTGCGTCGAGTGGAGTTTCCGGCCTTCTCGGTTCTTCAACCGCTCCTGGCCCGTGCAGATCGGCAGCGTCCAATCCGAGCGCATCTGCAGTTCATCGTTGAGCATTTTCAGCGCGTCATAGTGGAAGGTGTATTTCGCATCCTTCGAGCGCGCGGCCCAGATCAAAGTCTCGTGCGCATTGGTGAAGCGCGTGCCTTTGAAGTTCGGCATCGGATTGGTCTTGCGCCAGACGATGTCGTTCAAAATCCAGAAGCCCAAGTCTTGGAGCGCGGCGCCCAACCGAAAGACGTTATGATAGGAGCCGATCACCCAGATCGCGCCGTTCGGCTTCAGCACGCGGCGCGTTTCGGCCAGCCATTCGCGCGTGAACGCGTCGTAAGCAGCAAAATCCTCGAACTTGTCCCACTCGTCGTCGACGCCATCGACGTTTGATTGGTCCGGCCGCGTCAGCGCGCCGCCGAGCTGCATGAAATAGGGCGGATCGGCGAAGACGAGATCGACGCTGGCGGCGGCGACTTTTCGCATCTCTTCGATGCAGTCGCCTTCGATGATCCGGTCCTTGAAGTGGCGCGCCATTGGTCCCCCGAGCGCGGACGCGCTCAAAGAGGCGAGCCGAGCGGCGGAATCCTCGCTTGACGCTTGGCGCGAATCAAGAGTCCCGCGCCGTTAACCATGTTTATTTCAGCTGCTTCAGCCGCCGTCCGAGCGAAAGCGTGTAGGTGATGAAGAAGATATAGAGAAACACCTCCTCCATCTCGCTCGAACGATAACCGAAGAATTCCTGCGCGGAGGAAGGCGCGAGGCCGAGATCGTCGATCCGCTCGGGGAGTGCGCCGATCTGCGAAAACACCACCGGCGGCAAGCTTGCCATAGTCGGCGCGAGCCACCACGGATTGTCGAACAGCCCGCGCCCCTTGCGGAAGTATTTCACCAGCGGATGTACGATCGTCCCGAGGATCATGCCGAACAGCAGCAGCGCGCACGGCTTCTGATCGAACCAGCCGCCTTCGGTGTTGTGGATGTTGGTTTCGCCCTGGTCGTTGTTGGCGGCAAACCAGCCGCCGGTCTCCCAGTTGAAGTAGTGCTGGCCCCAGCTCGCCTCTTCGCCGAGCAGCCAGAATGTGCCCAGCGCGATGACGATAAGCCACGCGCGCAGCAAGCTGGAGTTCGCTCTTGGTAAGGCCGCGAGCGTGATCACGAGAGCGGCGGCCAAGAAGATGTTCTGCAGCGTTTCGAGCAGGCCGAGCTCGTGGTTGCGGCCCTGTTGCGTGGGCGGTCCCTGCAATATGCCCGGATCGATCAGGCCGATGGCGACGAGAATCGCCAGCAGAAGCCCGCACGCGATCCAGACATGAATCGCCGAAATGTCATTGTCGGGCGATCGAGCCGCCGCGTCCCCACTCGTCATGGCCGGACCATAGACGCCGCGCGCAGTCTGTAAACCGCAGCGTCAGCTCGCGAGCCGGAGTTCGGCGGCAATCTGCACCGGCTTGAAGCTACGGCGATGGATGGCGCAAGGCCCAAGCCGCGCCAACGCTTCCTGGTGCTCGGGCGTCGCGTAGCCTTTGTGCTTGGAGAAGGCGTAGCCGGGATAGAGCGCGCAGAGTTCGTTCATGATCCGGTCGCGTTCGACTTTGGCGATGATCGATGCGGCTGAGACCAAAGGCACGATCACGTCGCCGTCGATCACCCATTCGACAGGGCACGGCAGGTCAGGGGCCATGTTGCCATCGACCAGGGCCGCGATTGGCTTTTCAGGGAGCGCGTCGAAGGCGCGCCGCATCGCCAGGTGCGAGGCGCGCAGGATGTTGATCGTGTCGATCTCCTCGACGCTCGCGACGCCGACGCCGACGATGCCGACGGCGCGGATTTTCAGCGCCATCTCTTCGCGCGCTTCGGGCGCAAGTTGTTTGGAATCGTCGAGCCCCTTCGGCCGGCCCTTGGGCGGCAGGATCACCGCCGCCGCCACCACCGGTCCGGCCAACGGCCCGCGTCCCGCCTCATCGATCCCGCAAATCGCCATCGGCTCAGCATGGGCCGGATTCGTTGCGTGGCGCAAACGGACGTCGCTGTCGTGGTTACCGCACTTTTTGACAAGGGCGCTTGACTATCTGTCGCGTATGTGTCAAGGAAGCTTAGCAAGCAGACAAGCTCGCTTGATGGAGGGTCAAATGGCGCGGAAATGGACGCTTGGAGCGCTGACGGCAGTGATAGTGGCGGTCGTCGTCGCCATGCAATTCCCGCCCGGTTCGGCCTGGCAAGCGAGCCTCAGCCTCTCGCCGCTTGCTGTCGAACTGAGCGTGTCGGACCACCCGGCGCGCATCGTGCTCGCGTTCTGAGGACGCAAACGCCATGACTTGCGAAGAATTTTCAACCAAGGAAGCCAGCCGGCGCTACCGGCGCGCCGTGGCCGTGACGGGCGCGTTCTACGTAGCGTTCGTGTTCGGCGCGGCGCTGGTGATCCGTAATCTCGATTTGCCGCAATGGCTCGTGGTCGTGCTCTCGCTGCTGCCGGTGGCGCCGGCGCTCATGATGCTGCGCGCCTACATCGAGTTCACGCGTTCGATGGACGAATTCCAGCGCCGGATTCAAAGCGAAGCCCTGCTCGTCGCGAGCGCCGTCATCGTGTTCGGCAGCTTCGCCTACGGCTTCCTCGAGGAGTGGGCCGACTTCCCGCACGTCCCTCTGATCTGGATCTTTCCGGCGTTTTGCGGCGTCTGGGGCGTGGCGCACATCATCGTCTCGCGGCGCTACAAGTGAAGAACCGCCTCAAAGTGCTGCGCGCCGAGCGCAATTGGAGCCAGGCCGATCTCGCCGACAAGCTCGACGTCTCGCGCCAGAGCGTGAACGCGATCGAGACCGGCAAGTACGATCCCTCGCTGCCGCTCGCGTTCAAGATCGCCAAAGTGTTCGCGCTCCCGATCGAACAAATCTTCAGCGACGACCAAGCTGCGCAGGCGGCGGAATAGGAGGGCACGATGTCGATATCAAATCCTGTCGCGCCGAGCGTTCGCAAGACGTGGCGCCGCTATCTCATTGGCGGCGCTTCGATGGTCCTCTTCGTGATTGCCGCCATGATGGTTCACGTGATCGGCGAGATCGCTGCTCTCATCGCCTTGCCCGCCGCCCTGCTCGCCATGTGGTTTTGCGTCGCGGCCTTTATAGGCCTCGATGAGCTCGCTCAGCGCGCGCATTACGTGGCCTGGTTCTGGGGCGGGTCGCTGGGGCTCTATACGCTGCCGATCCTGGGCCTCATCGCCGTTCCGTTTGGCTTCTGGGATGGCGGCTTAGCGGGATTGAGCGAACGACTCTGGGGGGAAGCCACGATCGAGACCGGTTTCTTCACCGGCATTCTCGTCGCGCTGGCGCCGCCGCTGATCGGCTACGTAGTGTGGTGGAGTGTGTTCTGGCTGCGCAATCGCTGAGCCCTCGATCAGCCGGCGCACCGCCCAGATCGCCCGCCGGGGAATTGGTCCGTCACATCCGGTCGACGCCGCTTGATCGCAGGGGCGGGCGCCTTTAGGCGTCCGCTCCATGGCTTTAAGGGCGCCCCGCTGCTTCCAGGACGTGATCCTGACGCTCCAAAATTACTGGGCCGAGCAGGGCTGCGCCATTCTGCAGCCGTACGACGAACAAGTCGGCGCAGGCACCTTGCATCCGGCGACGACATTGCGCGCGCTCGGGCCGAAACCCTGGCGGGCGGCCTACGTGCAGCCCTCGCGTCGCCCGAAGGATGGGCGCTACGGCGAAAACCCGAACCGGCTGCAGCACTATTACCAATTCCAGGTGATCCTGAAGCCGAACCCGCCGGATCTGCAGCAGCTCTATCTCAACTCACTCGCCGCCATCGGCATCGATCCGCTCCTGCACGATATCCGTTTCGTCGAAGACGATTGGGAGAACCCGACCGTCGGCGCCTGGGGGCTTGGCTGGGAAGTCTGGTGCGACGGCATGGAAGTGTCGCAATACACTTACTTCCAGCAAGTCGGCGGTCTGGACGTGCGCCCGGTGAGCGGCGAACTCACCTATGGGCTCGAGCGGCTGGCCATGTACGTGTTCGGCGTCGACCGCGTGTTCGATCTGCCGTTCAACGATCCGGAGTCGCCGTATCCGCTGAGCTACGGCGACGTTTTCCTGGAAAACGAAAAGCAGCAATCGCGCTTCAATTTCGAACTCAGCGATGCGGAGCAGAATCTGCGCTGGTTTGCCGATGCGGAGGCGACGGCGAAGCGCCTGCTCGAAGCCGGCGCCGTGCTGCCGGCGTTCGACTACACGCTGAAAGCCTCGCATCTGTTCAATTTGCTCGACGCCCGCGGGGTTGTATCGCCCACCGAACGCCAAAGCTTCATCGCCCGCGTACGCGATCTGGCGAAAGGGTGTGCGCAGCAGTGGGCGGAGTCACAACAATGACGCCGCGGGATGAAGCGCGGACTCCACCCCCGCCCCCTTGCGGGGCGGGGGCAGGGGGTGGGGGGCGCGCCGACGCCCCGGCGCCTAAAGGACTAAGCGCGAAGCTCGGCCATGGCTGGTCGCCCGATCCCAACGAAATAACGCGCCAAAAGGATCGCGCGCGCACCAAACTGCGTGCACAAAGGCTGCGCAAGGATCTGACGTCTGCCGAAAAGGAGCTTCAGAAACTGTTGCGCACCATCGAAGGCGCACACTTCCGCAAACAGGTTGCCGTCGATGACTACGTCTTCGACTTCGGCTGGTATTCTGCGCGCGTCCTGATCGAACTCGACGGTTCGATCCATCGCTTGCCCGAAGTGCAACTGAACGACAAGGCCAAAACCATTCGCGCCATCGCCAATGGTTTCCGGCTGCTGCGTTTCGAAAACGATGATGTCTGGGCTCGCCCCGCTTGGGTGCTGGCGCAGGTTCGCGAAGCTTTGAACACCGGCGCGTCGGATCGCCCCCCACCCCTAACCCCGCCCCGCAAGGGGGCGGGGGACGAATAAGCCATGCCCCAGCTCCTCCTCGAACTCTTCTCCGAAGAAATTCCCGCACGCATGCAAAAGCGCGCGGAGGAGGATTTGGCGCGGGCTTTTGGCGAGAAGCTGAAGGGCGCGGGGATCGATGCGAAGGCGATCAAGACTTTCTCCGGCCTGCGCCGGCTCGGGCTCTTCATCGACGATCTGCCGGCGAAAGCGGCCGATGTGAACGAGGAAAAGAAGGGTCCGCGCGTGGGCGCGCCGGATCAGGCGATTCAAGGCTTCCTGAAAAGCGCCGGCCTGAAGTCGATCGGCGAAGCGCAGATCGTCGAAGAGAAGAAAGGCGCGTTTTACGTCGCCAAGATCGAACGCGCCGGCCGCGCCACGCCGGAGATCGTGCGCGAGATCACGCCTGAAATCATCCGCGCGTTTCCGTGGCCGAAATCGATGCGCTCGCAATCGAGCGATCTCACCTGGGTGCGCCCGCTGCACAACATCTGCTGCGTGTTCGACGGCAAGCCGGTGAAGATCGAAATCGAAGGCGTGGGCTCCCAAGCCGTCACCTGGGGCCATCGCTTCCATGCGCCGGAAGCGATGCCGGTGACGAGCGCGGCCGATCATGCTTCTAAGCTGCGCGGCGCCAAAGTTCTGATCGAGCGCGACGAGCGCAAGCAGATCATTCTCGAGCAAGCCAGGAAGCTCTGCGCCGCGAAGCGCCTGGAGCTAGTCGAGGACATCGGGCTCTTGGAAGAAGTGGCGGGCCTCGTCGAATGGCCGGTCGTGCTTTTGGGCGACATGGATCCGGCGTTTCTGGATCTGCCGGGCGAAGTGATCCGGCTCTCGATGCGCACGCACCAGAAATACTTCGCCGTGCGCGATCTCAAGAGCAGCAAGCTAGCGCCGCACTTCATCGTAGTGGCGAACATCGAAGCGAAGGACGGCGGCAAGGCGATCGCCGCCGGCAACGCCCGCGTGCTTTCCGCGCGCCTCAACGACGCGCGCTTCTTCTGGGATGCCGATCGCAAAACGCCGCTCTACACCGACGCGCGCCGCGACAAGCTGAAACAGGTCGTCTTCCACCAGAAGCTCGGCAGCGTCTGGGACAAGGTCGAGCGCGTGCGCGCGCTCGCCGCCGAACTCTGCGCCGTCACCGGCGCCGACAAAGCGCTGGTCGATCGCGCAGCGCTGCTCTGCAAGATGGACCTCGTCACCGAAACGGTCGGCGAGTTTCCGGAGCTGCAAGGGCAAGTGGGACGACAGCTCTACGCGCTCCAACCCTCTCCCCCCTTGCGGGGGAGAGGGCAGGGTGAGGGGGGGCGTGCAGGACAAAGCGCGCGTGTCGACACTGCGTCTCATCCTGATCGCCTCCCACCCTCTGCCCCCGCCCCGCAAGGGGGCGGGGGAGAAGAGAGCGTCGCCGCCGCCATCGAAGATCACTACCGCCCGCTCGGTCCGAACGATCGCGTGCCAACCGATCCCGTCGCCGTGACGCTAGCGCTCGCGGATAAGCTGGATACGCTTGTCGGGTTCTGGGCCATTGATGAAAAGCCAACGGGATCAAGTGATCCCTTTGCTCTGCGTCGCGCAGCACTTGGTTGGATTAGCATTGTTAGGCAGAACGGTCTTCACTTGCCGTTGGGGATCAAGCTGATCGTATTTATCTCTCGGTTGTATCCCGATGACGTGTTCCAAGAGCTTGAGCGCAAGATTCCGCTCGGACAAATTCGAAGTTCAGTTGAGAAGAACAAGCGCATCCATGGCGAGGTGCTCGCCTTCCTAGCCGACCGCCTCAAAGTTCAACTCCGCGACCAAGGCAAACGGCACGATCTTGTCGACGCCGTGTTCGCACTCGGGGACGACGATCTCGTCCGCATCGTCGCGCGCGTCGAAGCGCTCGATGCGTTCCTGAAAACGGAAGATGGCGCGAACCTGCTCGCGGGCTACAAGCGCGCAGCTAATATTCTGGCGGCGGAAGAGAAGAAGGCGAAGTGGAGCGCTGAGGAGGCCGCAGGCCAAGTCGATCCCAAGCTGCTCGCGGAACCCGCCGAAAAGGCGCTGTACAACTCGCTCGAAAAAGCGCTGCCCGCCGCGCGCGCGGCGGTGGAGAAAGAGGAGTTCGCCGCCGCGATGAAGGCGCTCGCCGGCCTGCGCGCGCCGGTCGATGCGTTCTTCGAGCAGGTGCTCGTCAACGCGGACGATGCGAACCTCCGCCGCAATAGACTTTTGCTGCTCTCGCGGTTACGTGAGGCGCTTTCTCAGGTGGCGGATTTTTCGAAGATCGAAGGATGAACGATCGACGCGATACACCCCCGCCCCCTTGCGGGGCGGGGGCAGGGGGTGGGGGCCTCACAAATGCTGATCTTGATGGCCGCCCCGATTGGGTGATCGGGCAGGTGAGTGCTTGCTTGGACGCCCCCCTCCCCCTACCCCCGCCCCGCGAGGGGGCGGGGGACGAGAGAGAGTAATGAAGCACTACGTCTACAATTTCGGCGGCGGGGAAAGCGCGGGCGATGCGTCGATGAAGGCGCTGCTCGGCGGCAAGGGCGCCAATCTCGCTGAAATGTCGAAGCTGGGGCTGCCGGTGCCGCCAGGCTTTACCATCACCACTGAAGTTTGCACCGAATTCTACGAGAACGACCGCGAGTATCCGGCGGAACTCTCGACGCAAGTCGACGCAGCACTCGCCGCGCTCGAAAAGAAAACCGGCAAGAGCTTCGGCGATCCCGCCAATCCGCTGCTCGTCTCCGTGCGCTCGGGCTCACGCGCCTCCATGCCGGGCATGATGGACACGGTGTTAAATCTCGGACTCAACGACGAGACCGTCGAGGGCCTCGCAAAACTCTCCGGTGACGCGCGCTTTGCCTATGACAGCTACCGCCGCTTCATTCAGATGTATTCCGACGTCGTGCTCGAACTGGAGCACGGCGAGTTCGAAGAAATCCTAGGCTCCCAAAAGGATTTGCAGGAATACACGTCAGACACCCAAATGACGGCGGAGGATTGGAAGGCCGTCGTCGCCGAGTATAAGCGCGCCGTTGAGCGTCAGCTCGGCAAACCGTTCCCGTCCGATCCCAAGGATCAGTTGTGGGGCGCGATCGGCGCGGTGTTCGCAAGCTGGATGAACGATCGCGCGATCTTCTACAGAAAGCACAACAACATTCCCGAAAGCTGGGGCACGGCCGTCAACGTGCAGGCGATGGTGTTCGGCAATATGGGCGACACCTCGGCCACCGGCGTTGCGTTCACGCGCGATCCCTCGACCGGCGAGAAGAAGTTCTACGGCGAATTCTTGATCAACGCCCAAGGCGAAGACGTCGTCGCCGGCATCCGCACGCCGAAAGCGCTGACCAAAGCCGCGCGGGAAGAAATGAAAGAGACGGGTCAGTCGCTCGAAGAGGCGATGCCGCAAGTGTTCGCTGAGCTGGAGCGCACCTACAAGAAGCTCGAAGCGCACTATCGCGACATGCAGGATTTGGAGTTCACGGTCGAGCGGGGCCGGCTCTACATGCTGCAGACCCGCAACGGCAAACGCACGGCCAAAGCGGCGCTGAAAATCGCCGTCGACATGGTCGGGGAAGGGCTCATCGGCAAAGACGAAGCTGTCCTGCGCATCGACGCCGCAGCGCTCGATCAATTGCTGCATCCCACCATCGCCGAGGGCTATCGCCGCGACATCATCTGCAAAGGCCTGCCGGCTTCGCCCGGCGCGGCAGTCGGCATTGTCGTGTTCGATCCCGATGAAGCGGAGAAGCTCGCAGGCGAACAGAAGAAAGTCATTCTCGTCCGTGAAGAGACCAGCCCCGAAGACATTCACGGCATGCACGCTTCGCAAGCCATCGTCACCGCGCGCGGCGGCATGACCAGCCACGCCGCCGTCGTCGCGCGCGGCATGGGCCGGCCGTGTGTGTCCGGCGCCGGCGATATCCGCATCAACGCCAAGGCCGGCGAGTTCACCGCGGCCGGGCGCGTGATCAAGGCCGGCGAGACCATCACCGTCGACGGTTCCTCCGGCGAAGTGTTGTTCGGCGAAGCCCAAATGGTCGAGCCTGAACTCACCGGCGACTTCGCCACAGTGATGGAATGGGCCGATGCAGCGCGCCGTCTCAAAGTGCGCGCGAACGCCGACGGCCCGAAGGACGCCGACGTCGCGGTCAAGTTCGGCGCCGAAGGCATAGGGCTCTGCCGCACCGAGCACATGTTCTTCGACGCCCAGCGCATCGCCTCGGTGCGCAAGATGATTGTCGCCGAGACGCAAGAGGCGCGCGTCAAAGCCCTCAACGAACTTTTCCCGCATCAGCGGCAGGATTTCGTCGGCATCTTCAAATCCATGGCCGGCCGTCCCGTCACCATCCGCTTCCTCGATCCGCCATTGCACGAGTTCCTGCCGCACACCGAGGACGACATCGCCGAAGTCGCGCCGACGCTCGGCGTCACGCCCGATTGGCTTAGTGCGCGCGTGAAGGCGCTGGCCGAGAGCAATCCCATGCTCGGCTTCCGCGGCTGCCGGCTCGCGATCGTTTACCCTGAGATCTATGACATGCAGGCGCGCGCCGTGTTCGAAGCGGCGTGCGATGTCGCCGGGCAGGGCGCCGCGCCCATTCCCGAAATTATGATCCCGTTCGTGATCACCAAGAAGGAGTTCGAGACACTGAAGGCGCGCGTGGATGCGATCGCCGCCGAGGTGTTTGGCAAACGCGGACGTAAGGTTGATTACATGGTCGGCACGATGATCGAACTGCCGCGCGCCGCGCTCAAGGCTGGCGAGATCGCCGAAGCCGCCGAGTTCTTCTCGTTCGGCACAAACGACCTGACCCAAGCCACTTTGGGCGTGTCTCGCGACGATGCCGGCAAATTCTTGGGAACGTATGTCGAGCGGCAAGTGTTACCGGTTGACCCGTTCGTCTCCATCGACGCCGAGGGCGTTGGGGAGCTCGTGAGGCTCGCATGCGAGCGGGGACGAGCCGCCCGGGAGGGGCTGAAGCTTGGCATTTGCGGAGAACATGGAGGCGATCCCGCCTCGGTGGCGTTCTTCGAGCGCGCCGGGCTCGATTACGTCTCTTGCTCACCCTATCGCGTCCCGATCGCGCGACTGGCCGCAGCCCAGGCAGCACTCGGCGCCCAACGCTGATCCCGAACAACTCGAGCTTCCGTTAGGGGAGGCATGCCTGCCATCCGCATCCGGCGGACGCGGACCAACTCGCCTGGTTGGTGAACTGGCACGGCACTCGCAAGACTTTGAGCGGTTTCGGCTTTCCGGGCGTGACCCAATGGTTTCACCCGCGGACAGAAATCATCGAGATAAGCCGCGAGGCGAGACTATGAACAAAAAGTCAATCGCTCCTCGCGCGCGGAACCTGTATCCCCCACGAGCCTCAGGGCAAATTATTAGCGAAGCGAAACGGTTGCGGCTGCTGCGGAATATTTGGGGCTCATCTGTCCCAAAACTGCACGCAATTAAGCGGGGCTTAATGCAATTAAGGTTGTTCTGGCGTCGACTGGCTATTCTTGCGGGCGAGATTCGGACCCAAGTTATGGTTGAGATCGAACGGAACCCTCTGGCGGTGCGCCAGGGTGCGGCGACGATCATGTGCCTCGCAGCAGCTGCTGTTGCGATGCCTGTGATTGCGCACCGCGCCGCCGAGCAGCGCGACACCGCGGAGTGGGCGACGACCTCGGCCGCTTTCCAACAGCAGTTCGAGCAAGATGTCCTGGCCGCCGACGTGCAGCTGACCTCGTTCCGCACCAATGACGGCCTTCGCGCCCGCGGCACGGCTACGCTGTTCGAGAGCCCCGACGCGCGCGCTATGATGGTGCAAGCCGTGCTCCGCGGACCGTCGAGCCAGTCCACGGCAATCGAGCCGACCGTTCCCGTTGAGCCCCAGGTCGATCCGCGCCAGCACGCGTGTCTCAGCCAGGCGATTTACTTCGAGGCCCGCGGTGAGAGCCAACGCGGCCAGATCGCCGTGGCGGAAGTCATCATGAACCGCGTCCGATCGGGCTATTACCCGGCGTCGGTTTGCGGGGTGGTTTACCAGGGCTCCCACCGCTCGACCGGCTGCCAGTTCACCTTCACCTGTGACGGGTCGCTGAACCAGCGCCCGCGCGGCCGCGCCTGGGAGCGCGCTCAACGCGTCGCCACCGCGGTGATGCTGGGCTACACCCGCCCGATTACGCAGGGGGCGACGCACTATCACACCCACGCCGTCAATCCGGTCTGGAATTCCGGCCTGGTCGAGACCACCTCGATCGAAAGCCACGTTTTCTATCGTTTCCCGAACCGCTCCGAACGCGCCTACTACCAGGAAGCTTTGGCGCGCCGCCGTGGCGCGCTGGGCGGGCGCCGTGGTTCGGCGGCGGAAGAGCTGATTCCGGAGGCCGACGATGCCGCGCTCGAAGGCGTCGAGAACGCGATCACGGAAGAAACGCCGGCGGTGACGGCGCCGGCTGACGCGGGCGAGCAAAGCGACGCCGCCGAAGGCGAAGTCGCGACCTGAGTTCAGCTCTCGGTGCTGAACTGCTTCTTGATCTGATTACGCATCGCGCCGGGGAAGAACCGCGCGAAGAAGCGCGCGCGTTCTGCTTCTCTTCCGACCATGTAGTGAATGTCGCTGCCGTGCGCCGCATCCCACGCACGCTCCGCCGCCATCCGCACCGGATAGATCGGCGTCTTGTTTTCCATAAGCCTGTCGCGGATGCGGCGGTTCGAACCGTCATTGGCGCCGCTCGGGAGCCCATCGAGAATCGCGGTGTCGATGAACCACGGCATCAGGCTCACCACACGCACGCCATAGCGCGAGAATTCGACATCGAGCGCCTCGGTCAATCCGCGCACGCCGAACTTGGTCGCGCAATAGACCGCGAGATTGGGGGCGCCGAACACGCCTGCAACTGACGCCGTGTTGACGATGCGCGCGCCAGGCGTTTCGCGCAGCAGGGGCAGCGCCGCGTTCACGCCGTTGATTACGCCCTTGAGATTCACATCGAGCACGAGATCAATGTCGTCTTCGAGCATTTCGTCGATCGGCCCGCCTTTGCCGACCCCGGCATTGTTGAACAGCACATGCATGCGCCGGTTGGTCGCCTGGCCGAATGCTTCGACGGCGCGGTTCCAGCCGCCGCGGTCGCGCACGTCGAACACCATCGAGATGCGCTGGCCCTCGGGCAGCATCGCGGCTGTTTCCTCGAGTCCCTTAGGGTTCACGTCGAACAAGCTCACGAACCAGCCGCGTTCGGCGAAAAGTTGGGCGGTAGCGCGCCCGATGCCGGAGCCCGCGCCGGTGACGAAAATCGATTTCTGTGGTTCAGCCATGGCCAGCGTCGTCCGCCGGAACGCGCGGCGCGTCAAGCGCGGCGCAACGTTCTACGCATCGCCGCAGGCGGGGCGCCGTAGAGACGCACGAAGGCGCGGCGCATGCGCTCGGGATCGCCAAAGCCGGTGCGGCGTGCGACGCTTTGAATCGCCCCGCCTTGCGCCAGCAGGGCCCGCGCCGTCTCAGCGCGCAGCCGCTCCACCGCCTTCGCCGGCGTCACGCCAGTCTCCGCAGCGTAGGTGCGCGCGAAGTTGCGCGGGCTCATCGCTGCCTGCGAAGCAAGCCGTTCGACAGACAAGTCCTCGGCCAAGTGTTCGCGTATCCAGACATTGAGTTCAGCGAACCGCACTGTGCCCGCATCGAGCTCGAGCAGGGCCGAATGTTGCGCCTGGCCGCCGGGCCGCTTGGCGTAGACCACCATCTCTCGCGCGACCTTCGCGGCGATGTCCTCACCAAGATCCTCCGCGATCATGGCCAGCGCCAGATCTATGCCGGCGGTGACGCCAGCTGACGTCCACACCGACCCGTCCTTGATGTGTATGCAGTCGGCATCGACGCGCACGCTTGGAAACATCTGCGCTAATTGCGTTGCGCGCCGCCAATGCGTCGTTGCGCGCTTGCCGTCGAGCAGCCCCGCTTGCGCCAGCAGAAACGCGCCTGAACACACGCTAGCGATGCGCCGCGCGCGCGCCGGCGCTTGTCTGATTGCGCGCACCAGGGCGGCATCACGCATCGCATCGGCTGTGCCGTTGCCGCCGACCACGATGATCGTGTCCGCCTTCGCACGAGCGCTCAGTCTTTCCGCCGGCATCGGCACGCCGGCCGAGGAGGGTACGAGGCCAGCCCGCGTCGCAACCGGGCGAGCCTCGTAGGCGCCTGCTGAAAACCGCGATGCAATCTCGAACGCGCCGATCGGTCCTGCCGCGTCGACGATCTGGAAGCCGGGAAACAGCACCAGCAGCACCGTTCGTGGCGTTGGCGGAAAACGAGGGGTCTTTGACATTTCGGCCAAGACCCTCCGGCGCCATGATGGCGCTGTCAATGGAGGCGCCCACCCATGGCCCAACCCTTCCGCATCGTCTTCATCCTGTATCCGCGGCTGACCCAACTCGATTTCACCGGCCCCTACGAAGTGCTCGCGCGCGTGCCGAACACAGAGACGATCATTGCGTCGAAGGACGGGGGCGTGCTGCCCACCGAGATGGGCCTCACCTTCGCAAACCTGGCCAAGCTCTCCGACATCGATCGCGCCGACATGATCATGATCCCCGGTGGGCCGGGCCAGACTCAGGCGATGCTCGATCCTGACTTCATGGCCGAAGTGAAACGCCTTGGAGAGAACGCGAAGTATCTGACGTCGGTCTGCACTGGTTCGCTCATTCTCGGCGCGGCCGGCCTGATCATGGGCAAGCGCGCCGGCAGCCATTGGGCCTACCGCGAATTGCTGCCCGCATTCGGCGCCATCGCCGACGACGCGCGCGTCGTGCGCGACGGCAATGTCATCACCGGCGGCGGCGTCACGGCCGGGATCGACATCGCGCTCACCATCGCCGCAGAGCTCGCCGGCGACGATGTCGCGAAGATGATTCAGCTCGCCATCGAATACGCGCCGGCGCCGCCATTCAATTCTGGCCGTCCGGAAGTGGCTGAGGAAAGAACCGTCGCAGCAGTTAAGCAGCTCTTCGCCGCCTTCGCCCAGCAAAGGCGCGATGCGATCGAAAAAATGACCGGAAGGGCCTGATGCTGGCGTTGCGTCCCAACTGCGAATGCTGCGACTGCGATCTGCCGCCGGAACGCGAGGCTCGGATATGCTCGTTCGAGTGCACTTTCTGTGCAGCGTGTGGGGACGGCGAGTTGCGGGGCCGGTGTTCCAATTGCGGCGGCAACCTCGAACGGCGTCCGATCAGGCCGGCCGCCATGCTCGTCAAACACCCTGCCTCAGCTGAACGCGTCGTCCGAAAGTGAGCTTGACCCCGAAGTGGCGCGGCGCTCGCAAGGAGCGCCGCGCTGAGCGGTCACGCTTTCGGGTCTTCGTTGGCGTCTTTACGCTCGTCATCCAGGAACCGCGCCAGATCGAGGTCGCCGGAGCTGGCGTACCGTGCTTGCGACGCGGCCGTGTAGCCCATCGATTCGCGCAGCTTGCCTTTCTTTAGCGCAAGGTAGTTGCCGCTCTTGATGCCGATGGCGCCGGCTTCCGCGAAGGCGTCGATATCGGCGCCGAGGAAAGTCACCAACCAGCCCTTGTTGTCTTGGCGATCGGTCAGCATTTTGCGGATCGTGTCCTTGGTGTGCTCCTTGCTGGCGTTCTCGAAGCCATCGGTGAGGATGACAAGCCCGACTTTCTCGCCCGCCCGCAATTCGACCTTGTCGATTTCGCCTACGGCATGTCCGATGGCGTCGAGCAGCGGCGTGCTGGCGCGCGGCACGTAGTTTTGCCGGCTCAGCTCCATGAAGCTCTTCGCCGGCTCCGCCTGCTGTAGCGTGTCGATGCTGGCAGAGTCGAAAATCGTGAGCGTGACTCTCGCGTCAACTTCGTCGGAGCGTCGCAGCCCCATCACGTATTCGTTGAACGCGTCGATTGTCGTGTCGCGGCAACCCTCCATCGATCCGGAACGGTCAAGCAGAATATAGGAGAAAAGCGGGGATTTGCTCATGCATGTCCTTTTGTACAAAGCCGCGCAGAGGCGCGCGGGGAAGGCGACATGGGTGCATGCGCCCCGCTCGGCAAGGCCGGCGAAAAACAAATCGCTGCTCTATGTGCAAAATTGCGTATGCGCCGCTACGCGCGCCCGGCTGTCTCGCTCAGCTGCGAGGGATCGAAGCCCAGGGACTTGATCGCGCGCTCCCATTTGTCTTCGTGCGTTTCGTCGAAGACGATGGCGTTGTCGAAATCGACCACCAGCCATGCATTGTGCTTCAGCTCGTTCTCCAGCTGCCCGCCGCTCCACCCGGCGCAGCCGAGCGCCAGCACGAAGCTCGCCGGCGCGCGATCGCCGGCGACTGCTTCCAGCACATCGCGCGTCGCCGTCAACCGAACGCCCGGCCCAATGGCTTGCGTCGCTTCGCCGGCGGCGAAATCTTCTGAGTGTAGCACGTAGCCGCGATCCGGCCGAACCGGCCCGCCATCGAGCACCGTTCGCGCCGAGACCCCTTCGCCCGCCTCGAGCCCCAGGTGTCCAAGCACTTCGCTCAGCGTCAGATCGTCCTTCGGCTTGTTGATGACGACGCCCATCGCGTGGTCGGCGTCGTGCGCGCACATGATGATGACTGTCTTGTCGAAGCGTGGGTCGCCGATCCCCGGCATCGCCACCAACAGCTTGCCTGTCAGAGTGTCGCTCATGGGATCAATCGTCCCGCGCTTGGCGTTTCCGCGCAAGAGGGCGCTCGCATATGGGGCGGGCGTCGCCTACATAGAGCCCAATTCGAGGGAGATTTGCGATGATCAAAGTCGGTGAGCGTTTGCCGGACGTTCAATTCAACGTGCCCACCAGCGAGGGCATGAAACAAATGCGGACAGCGGACGTGTTCGCCGGCAAGACCGTGGCGCTTTTCGCCGTGCCCGGCGCGTTCACGCCGACTTGTTCCGCGCGCCACTTGCCGAGCTTTCGCGATCACGCCGGCGATCTCAAAGCCAAGGGCGTCGATACCATTGCTTGCACAGCCGTAAACGATCACTTCGTCATGGGCGCATGGGCGAAGGATCAGAACTGCGTTGACGATATTCTCATGCTTTCCGACGGCTCCGGCGAGTTCGCGAAGGCCGTCGGCCTCGACGCAGATTTCTCGAAGTTCGGCATGGGCGCGCGATCCAAGCGCTATTCAATGCTTGTCAAGGATGGGGTGGTATCTCAGCTCCACGTTGAAGAAGCTGGTGAATACAAGGTTTCCAGCGCGGAGCACCTGCTGAGCCAGTTAGGCTGATCTTAACGCGCGACAGCCCGCGCGAGAACGCAGACGGGGCCGCAGAAGCGGCGGGAGTAGTGCAGTGGATTTTGTCGTCCTCGCTTTCGTCATCATGGCGCTCGTGCTGGCGTTCAGCGCGATCAAGGTTGTCCCGCAGGGCTTCCAGTTCACAGTCGAACGCTTCGGCCGCTTCACCCGGACGCTGCGCCCCGGCATCGCGTTCCTGATCCCGTTCATCGATCGCGTCGGCCGCCGCATGTCGATGATGGAGGCGGTGCTCGATGTGCCGCGCCAGGAAGTCATCACCAAGGACAACGCCATCGTCTCCGTGGACGCCGTGGTCTTCATCCAAGTCATGGACGCGGCGAAGGCGGCGTACGAGGTCGAAAATTATCGCCTCGCCATCTTGAATCTCTGCTTGACCAACATTCGTACGGTGGTCGGCTCGATGGATCTCGACGAGGTGCTTTCGCAGCGTGATTCCATCAACGCGCGCCTCCTGACCGTGATCGACGCCGCCACGCACGCGTGGGGCACCAAGGTGATGCGCGTCGAAATCAAGGACCTGTCGCCGCCGGCCGATCTGACGCAAGCGATGGCGCGCCAGATGAAGGCGGAACGGGAACGCCGCGCGCAAATCCTCGAAGCCGAGGGCGACAAGCAAGCCGCCATTCTCCGCGCCGAAGGCGCCAAGCAATCGGCGATCCTCGAAGCCGAAGGCCGGCGCGAAGCTGCCTTCCGCGACGCCGAAGCCCGCGAACGCGAAGCCGAAGCCGAAGCAAAGGCGACCGACATGGTGAGCCAGGCCATCGGCAAAGGCGACGTCAACGCGATCCGTTACTTCCTTGGCTTGAAGTACGTCGAAGCGTTCGGCCAGCTCGCCACCTCGAACCAGCAGCGCACTGTCATCATCCCGGCCGATCTCTCGGGCATCGCCGGCCTGGTCGAAGGCCTGCGCGCGCTCAATGCGCAGGCTGAAGGCGGCGCGGGCGGCGCGCCATGGTCGGCTCCGCGTGCGCCCACGCCAGCGCCGCGGTGAGCGAATGGAGAGTAGCGAGTAGCGAATAGGGACGGCAGCGCACGGGGAGCGCCATGATTTCCAATCCCTACTCGCCATTCGCCATTCGCTCTGGAACCGCCGCCGACGGATCGTTACATTCCAACTATGGACAACCTGATCGCCTTCCTGACGAGCCTTGGCCCGCAGCATTGGCTGGTGTTGGGCTTAATCCTGCTCATCGCCGAAATGGCGTCGGGCACGACGTATCTGCTTTGGCCCGCCGTCGCCGCGTTTCTGACCGCGCTCGTGTCGCTCACCGGCGCGACCAACTGGATCGCCGACATGGCGGTGTTCGCCTTGCTCGTCATCGTTCTGACTGCGTTCGGACGTCCGATCGTACAGCGCTGGCGCGAAGAGGGCGCGGCGACCGGCCTCAATGAGCGTTCGCGCGCGCTGATCGGCACCCGCGGCGTCATCACCGTGTTCGCGAATGGCGCAGGCTCGGTGAAGGTGGCCGATACGGTCTGGCGCGCCACCAGCGATGAATCGCTTCAACCCGGCCAAACCGTCGTGATCGACGCCGTTGACGGTGCGACGCTCAAAGTGCGCGCGGCCTGAGCAGGGGCTCGACGCCGCGCCGCGGTGAAGGCGGCATCGTTTCGCCATAACCAATCCGCACCAGCATTTGCGCGGTCTCGCCTTCAGGCGGCGCGAGCAAGGTGCGCATTTCGACGTAGAGATCGGACATTTCCTCATACTCTTGCAGCGCCTGACTCCAAGGGTGGATGGCCAGTCCCATTTCCGTTGCTGCGAGTGCAATTCGCGCATAGGCGCGTCCAGCGCCTACCCGCGCGCCCGGCGTATCGCCGATCGACGTCAGCCAAAGGAACGCCGGCGCCGTCATCGCCAGCTCGCGCCAATCGCGCGCCGCGGTCTTGTTGGCTTGCGACTCCGGATCGACCAGCTCCTCGCGATCGAGTTGACCCAGCATCCGGAAAATGCCGACGCCCGGCGCGTCGATCGCCAACCCGTCGCCGTGGCGCGCAATCTCTTCGCGCCCGAACCGCAACCATTCGAACGTCTCCGCCGCTGCGCCTTGTGTCCGCAGTTCGCGGTCCCAAGCGCGCCAGACGAGATCGCGCGTCTGCGCCACGCGCGCCGGCTCGGTCGTCCAATAGACGCCGCCTGCATAGTCCTCGCCCATGCCGCCGACGACATTGGCCAACTCCTCGAGCAGCTGCGTGTCCGGCACGCGCGCATCGAAGGGCTTCCTGTTGGTGCGCCGGTCCAGGATCGCAGCCGCCGATGGGTCCGGATAGGGATCTCCGGTACGCGCTCCGATGCGCACGCGCGCCACCGGGCGCGCATCGAGCCGCGGCGCCGGCTCGCCTTCGGGAAAATCTTCTATCGCCGGCGCATATCCGCGTTGGGCCGAAGCGATACGGTAGAGTTCTATGAAGCAGCCGCAGCCAATAGTGATTTGCCTGTCCAACGGATCGGTGAACGGCAAGCGCCGGTCGAGGTCGCAATAAAGCGTCATCCCGTCCGCGTCGTCCAACTCGACGAGCCACGGCTGAGTATTGTGCGGATTGGGCGCAAGGATTGCGTGCGCCAGCGCAAAGCGCCGCAGATCGGTTTCGCCCGCGCCCGGATCGCGCCACGCCGCGATGGGATCGGGAAGGGCGCCGCCGCCGCAGGCGGCCAGCATCGGCGCCGCGGCCAGCCATTCGAGGACGTGGCGGCGCGTCGTCATGGCCTGACGCTCGCCGGACAGCCCACGCGCCGATAAGCGTACACAAAGGGATTGCCGCCATCGGCGAGCGAGATCGTCGCCGTCAGCCGGCGTCCCTCGCGGCTATAGATGATGCGTTGTGGATAGTCGTGTGCGGCGTTCTCGAAAACGGCGAAGTCTTCGGGCTCAGAATCTAGGTGGATCAGATCAGCAGGATCGTGCAGGCGGAACTGCACGGGGTTTTGACCCGGCAACAACGCAACGAAATGGGGCCAGCCTTCGATCATTTCGATGCGCATTTGCTCCCAGCTGCGATTCTCGCCGTCGCGTATTGTGTAAGCATAACCGAACATCGCGTTCGTTGGCGGCGCCACCCAAACCTCAGTGACTACCGACGTCTCGGTGGCGTCACGCGACGCCTCGGTGCGCCAGCAGCCTTTGAGCCAAGCAAGATCGTTGATGGACTGCGCTTGTGAATGAGGCGCGAATAACAGAGCGGCGGCGAGCACGAGACTACGCATGCGGGCGAGGTTGCGCCGAGATCGCCCGAGAAGCAATCCCGCGGAGTTAGTCGCGCAACGTCTGAATCGCCGCCCGCGCCAACTCATCGGCGCGGTTGTTCATGACATTGTCGGCGTGACCTTTGACCCACTTCCAGCTCACCTCATGGCGCGCGTTGGCTTCGTCGAGCCGCTTCCAAAGATCGTCATTCTTCACTGGCTTTTTGTCCGCCGTCTTCCAGCCGTTCTTCTTCCAGCCGTGAATCCACTTCGTCAGTCCATCCATGACGTATTTGGAATCGGTGTGTAGACGAACCTTGCTCGGTCGCTTCAGCGCTTCCAACGCCCGGATCGCCGCCATCAGCTCCATGCGGTTATTGGTCGTCGCCGGCTCGGCGCCGGAAATTTCCTTCTCCACCCCTCCATAGTGCAGGATCGCGCCCCAGCCGCCCGGGCCCGGATTGCCGCTGCAGGCGCCGTCGGTCCAAATATCGATTGTGTTGCTCATCGGAATCGGACGTTACGGGCGCGCGCCGCGATACTCCAGACTCAGCTGCTGCGCCGCCACGGAAACAGCTCGCGGAGCTTAGGATCGCGCAGCCACAGGCCGCCCCACATGAAGAGCCCGAGATAGAGGCTGAACAACTGGTGGCTGAACAGCGGGCTCTCGGCGCGAATCTGCGTTGCCATGGCGCCGCCGAGCAGTCCCATGAACAGCACTGCACCGAACAAGCTGGTCCGCGGGTAAAGGTAAAGCAACACCAGTGTCACTTCGAGGATGCCGATCGGCAGCACATAACCCCGCGGCCAGCCGAGCTCGGTCATGATTTCGTCCGTGATCGGCATGCCCATCAGTTTGGGCGCCGCCGATGCGCCCAGAATGAAAAGGGCGAACAGCCCGCTCATGACGCGTCCAACCCAAACGGATGCAGTGACTTTCATGGATCGTCTCCTATTTCGCTCTTCAAGAACGATCCACGGACACGCGATCCTACAGCCCTAACCGATCTTCAGTCGGACAAACCCCATCGCGCCGACCGGATCGCCGTCATAGGCGCCTTCGAGTTCATCTGGAGCGAGGTGCTGTTGCACCAGCGCGCCTACGCCGAACACCGCGTTCTCGTTGATGCGCCAATCGCGGATCGCGCCCACGCTGAGGCGCGCCACGTCTCGGATCGGCCCGTGGCCCGGCGGTTCCAGCTCATCCGTTTCGATTGCCTCGCCGCGCGCGAACCACGTCCAGCGATCGTTCGGATGCCAGGCCGCTTCCGCAAGCCACGCATCGAGCGAGACGCCGTCGCTCCGTTCCTTGTTCGCGAACGCCACCGTTACCGAATAGAATGCATCGACACCCACGGGCCGCGTGTAAATGCCGCTCACCGACCAGCGCTCTTCGTCCTCATCCGGCTCCAGCGCCTCGGGTGACGCAATATCCGCCCAGGAGGCTTGCAGCGACCAGTTCTCGCTCGGATTCCAACTCACCCGCAGCGACGTTGAATCGAGTTCGCCGCTCTCGATATCGTAACGCTCCTCGTCCGGCTCGCGGCCGCGGAAGCGCGAGCCTTCGAGTTTCCAGTTGCGATGTGTCATACCGGCCGTGATCACTCCGAACGTGATGTGCGTAGAGTCGAACCAATGGTGCGTGATCGGCGCCTCTGGGGAATCCATCGCGCTCATCCTGTGCATGAACGCCGGCGGCCCGAACGCCGGCTCGCCCGGCAATCCGCCGTACAAGAACACCGCGGAGTTCTCACCGATCCGGTGCGTGTACGACGCCGCGAGTTCCATGAACAGGTCGTGCGGATGCTGGCGGTCCACCAGACCCGTGACGCCGTCCGCGCTTTCGCCGGCGGCGAACAGGAGCGGATAGCCGTCCGCGCCCATGAAGGGATCGGGTGAAAGCATGGCGCGCAGGTTCAGCGTGCCGCGCTCTCCGATGTCGCGCCGCGCCGAGCCCATGATCATGCCGGCAAGGAACGCCTTTTCGTCGCCGCGCGGACTGTCGGACCAAGCGTAGACCCCGTTGAGCATGGCGTGGCCCATGAGCATCCAATCGCCGGCATGGCGATGCACGCCGCCGTGGCTTGAAACGTCCGGCTGCCACGATGTGCCCGACGCGTCGCGCCCCATCGGATAGGGTCCATAAAGCCCGCGCATGTTGGCCATCATCGCCGCGTGCCGATGAGCATCCATAGAACCGCCATGAGTCATCTGGCCGTGTTCATGATGCGCTGGCGCTGCCTCTTCGTGCTCATGTTCCGGCGACGACGGCGTCTGTTGCGGCTGCGCCGGCTGATGCTCTTCGTGACCCTCTAACGGTTCAGCCTGTTCCGGCGGATGCTGAGCCGGGTCGTGCTGATGTTGAGCCAGAGCGGGCGCGCTAACCGCCAAAGCGGCTGCGGTCACGAGTGTGAGACTGCGGATCATTCTGCTCCCCTGCTAAATCAGATGTGTTGAAGAGGCGTTGCCCTGAGCCGCAACGCGTTGGCGACGACGCTGACCGACGACAGCGCCATCGCCGCGGCGGCGATCGCCGGGGAAAGCAGCCAGCCGAAGGCCGGGTATAGGACCCCGGCGGCGATTGGGACGCCCGCGGCATTGTAAACGAATGCAAAGAACAGATTCTGACGGATGTTGCGCATCACCGCCTGAGATAGCCGGCGCGCACGCACGAGCCCCATCAAATCGCCGCGCAGGAGAGTAACGCCCGCGCTCTCGATCGCGACGTCGGCGCCCGCGCCCATGGCGACGCCGACATCGGCGGCGGCCAGCGCCGGCGCATCGTTGACCCCGTCGCCCGCCATCGCCACCGCGCGGCCCTGCCTGCGAAATTTCTCGACGACGGCCGCCTTGTCTTGCGGCAGTACGTCCGCCTCTACCTCTTCGATGCCGAGCTTGCGCGCCACGGCGAGCGCTGTGGTGCGATTGTCCCCTGTCATCATTACCAAGCGTACGCCGTTCGCCTTCAACGCCCGCACCGCCTCGGCCGAAGTCGCCTTGATCGGATCGGCGATGGCGATGACGCCGGCGGCGGCGCCGTCGATCGCAACGAAGATTGCGGTGGCGCCTTCGCCGCGCAGACGTTCTGCTTCCGCTTCGAGCCCCGAGAGGTTAGCACCGTGTTCGCGAACGAAGCTGGCCCGTCCGGCGACAATGCGCTTGCCTTCCACGCTGCCGAGCACGCCCTTGCCGACCGGCGAGTCGAAGTCGATCGCGTCTGAGAAGGGCAGGTCTTGCTCCTTCGCGGCGCGCACGATCGCATCCGCGAGCGGATGCTCGCTGCTGCGTTCGAGACTCGCCGTCAAGCGTAGTAAATTGTCTGCCGCCACACCGGCAGTTGGCGAAATCGCTACCACCGCGGGTTTGCCCTCGGTCAGCGTGCCGGTCTTGTCGATCACCAATGTGTCGATCTTCTCGAAGCGTTCGAGCGCTTCGGCGTTCTTGATCAGCACGCCGGCGCGCGCGCCGCGACCGACACCGACCATGATCGACATAGGCGTCGCCAGGCCGAGGGCGCAGGGGCAGGCTATGATCAGCACCGAGACGGCCGCAAGCAGCGCATGCGAAAGGCGCGGCTCCGGTCCCACAAGCGCCCACGTCACGAAAGCAATTGCGGCGATGGCGATCACCGCTGGCACGAACCAGCCCGACACCTGATCCGCCAGCCGCTGGATCGGCGCACGCGAGCGCTGTGCCTGCGCCACCATGGCGACGATCTGCGCCAGTAGCGTGTCGGCGCCGATTTTTTCGGCGCGCATGACGAATGAACCGGTGGTGTTGAGAGCGCCGGCCACGACCTTGCCGCCGGGTTCCTTGGTCACCGGCATCGACTCCCCGGTGACAAGCGATTCATCGATCGCCACGCGCCCGTCGAGAATGACGCCGTCTACCGGAATCTTCTCGCCCGGGCGCACGCGCAGCCGGTCTCCCACATGAATATGGCCCACATGGACGTCTTCGTCCGAACCGTCGTCGCGAATGCGCCGAGCCGTCTTGGGCGCCAGATCGAGCAGCGCACGGATCGCGCCGGACGTGTTTTCGCGCGCACGCAACTCGAGCACTTGCCCGAGCAGCACCAGCACGGTGATCACCGCCGCCGCCTCGAAGTAAACGGGAACGGCGCCGCCTTCGCTGCGGAAGCCGGCGGGAAACAGACTTGGCGCGAGGACCGCCACGGCGCTGTAAAGGAACGCCACGCCCACGCCCATGGCGATCAGCGTGAACATATTGAGGCTGCGGTTGATCACCGAGCGCCACCCTCGCTCGAAGAATGGCCAACCGCCCCACAGCACAACCGGCGCAGCCAGCGCAAATTGGATCCAGTTGTTTGTCTGCTTCGGCATGAGATCGGCGAAGCCGAACAGGTGCGCGCCCATTTCCAGGGCGAGGATCGGCAGCGTCAGCGCGAGCCCGATCCAGAAGCGGCGAGTCATGTCGACAAGTTCGGGATTCGGTCCGTCCGCCTCACTGGGCGTCATCGGCTCGAGCGCCATGCCGCAGATCGGGCATGAACCAGGCGCATCGCGCACGATTTGCGGATGCATGGGGCAGGTCCACTTGACGCCCGGTGCGGCGATCTGCGCCCGCTGCGCTCCCTGCGCCGGCTTGTGATCGTGATGCGAGCAGTTCTTCTGTTCAGCGGCGTGCATCGCGTTCGACTTGCGTTTTTGTGTGAACTCCATATACCTATGGGGGGTATCATCGTCAACTACCCTGCACGGGTATCCAAATGGATCAGATTGTCGCAAAGAAAACCGGCGCCGCCTTGAAGCGCATCGAAGGGCAGGTGCGCGGCGTCCAGAAGATGATCGAAGAGGATCGCTATTGCATCGATGTGGTCACCCAGATCGAAGCGGTCCGCGCCGCCTTGGCGCGCGTAGAATCTGACCTTCTTCGACAGCATCTGCAGCACTGCGTGCATAGGGCGATGACTTCACGCGAGCCTGGCGAGCAGGACCGGGTGATCGAGGAATTGGTGCAGGTCTTTCGCCGTCAAAATTAGAATAAGAGTGGAGCGAGCATGAGAAATCTAACTATCGCCGTGGCGCTGGCGCTCGCGCCCAGTGTAGCTGTCGCCGATCACAACCATGGCGGTCACGGCCGGAGCGATCACGCCGCCCAGGAGGCCGCGCCTACCATGCTGAGCGCCTCGACGCCCAGCGATGGCGCCGTACTGGCGGAAGCGCCTCGCGCGGTTGCGCTCATGTTTGCGCATCCGGTGGCGCTGCAGAACGTGACCGTTGCCGGTCCCTCGGGTCCCGTAAACACCGCCTTCCGTCCGGCAGGCGCCGCGTCCGCGCGCTACACTATCGCGCTTCCCACCGGCTTGGCGCCAGGGGCTTATGAAGCACGCTGGACCGCGTCCGGCGACGGCCATCAGATGAACGGCATCATCCGCTTCACCGTGCAGTGAGGCGCACAGCCGGGGGGAGGGGCGTCATGAACTTAGCGCGCGTGTCGTCGTTTGTGCACAAGTGGCTGGCGTTGTTGATCGGCGTGCAGATTCTGTTTTGGGTGGTTAGCGGGTTCTTCTTCACCATCTTCCCGATCCAGGAAATTCGCAGTGAGCACCTGATCCGCGCAAGCGCGCCGCAAGCGATCGACGCCGCCGCGCTCCCGCCGCTCAGCGATATTCGTGGCGTCGATGGTCAGCCGCCCGTAAAGATCACGATTGAGCGGCGGCCGGACCGCCAAGTGCTGCTCGCGGAGTTTGCGGATGGCGCGCCGCCCGTCCTCTTTGACGCCGCCACCCTCGAACGGCTCTCGCCACTGACGCCGGAGCAAGCGAGCGCGATTGCGCGCACGCATGTGACGCTTGCTTCTGCGCCCACGCATGTCACCCGTGTCACCCAAGCGAGCGCGGAATACCGCGGCGTGCTGCCGGCCTATCGAGTCCAGTTCGCCGAAGGCGGGCTTGCTGTTTATGTCGCCGAGAACACCGGCGTTGTCACGGCGCGGCGCTCCGACCTTTGGCGGCTCTACGACACGCTCTGGGCCCTGCACATCATGGACTGGCAGAACCACGAAGACTTCAACCATCCCCTCATCGTGATCGTCACAGCGCTCACCCTCGTCTCGGTGCTGGCTGGCGTCGTGCTTATCCCATACCGGATCAAGTTCCGCCGCACACGGGCGCCTTGACCAATGACTTGCCTCGTTGCTCCAGCCGGAAGAGTCCTGAAAGGGCTTGACGTGGCGCGCTACGCGGCGTTTGGAGCGGTACGAATCCATTCCATCCACGAGTCGAAGCGGCCCGCCGATGAACACCGAAACCGAACCGGCGGCGGTCGAGCGCCACGCGCCTTCCGAAGACGCCCACTTCATCGCCACCATTGTCGGCGCTGCCGGCGACCATGACGGCCCGGCGCTGCGGCGCGCGCTCGCCAATCTCGATCCCGCCGACATTGCCGACGTCATCGAGCACGTGCCGCTCGAGACCGCGCGCACCATCGCCAAGATGGTCGGCCGCTATCTGCCGCCGGACTTCCTGGCCGAACTTTCCTGGGAGCGCCGCGAAGAGATACTGCCCGAGCTCCCGGCTGATTATGTCGGCCGCGCGCTCGGCCAGCTCGACACCGACGACGCCGCCGCGGTCGCCGCCGACATCGACGAGAAGCAGCTCGGCCGCGTTCTTGCCGCCGCCGACGAAGACACCCGTCTCGCCGTCGAAGAAGCCCTCTCGTTCGAGGAAGAGACGGCCGGCCGTCTCATGCAGCGCGAATACGTCGCCGCGCCGGAGGGGGCGACCGTCGGCGACGTCATCGACCGCATGCGCGAGGATTCCGCCGAACTGCCCGACGAGTTCTTCGAAATCTACGTCGTCGACGCCGCCATGCGTCCGATCGGGGCCGTGCGCGTATCGAGCCTTATCCGCGCGCGCCGCGAAACGCCGCTGATCGAGATCATGCGCAGCCCGCTTATCCTGATCCGCCCGGAAATGGATCAGGAAGAGGTGGCTCAGACCTTCCAGAAGTATCACATGGCCTCTGCGCCAGTCGTCGACGAAGCCGGGCGGATCACCGGCATGGTCACCGTCGACGACATCGTCGACGTTATCAGCGAAGAGAGCGAGGAGGACTTGCTCAAGCTTGCCGGCGTCAGCGAGGCCGCGCAGACCGACTCTGTCTTTAAGTCCGTGCGCGCGCGAGCGCCGTGGCTTCTGGTTAATCTCGGCACTGCTGTCATCGCGTCGTGGGTGATCTCCAAGTTCGAAGGCTCTATCGATCAGTTGGTCGCGCTCGCGGTGCTGATGCCGATCGTCGCCTCGATGGGCGGCAACGCCGGCACGCAGGCGCTCGCGGTGGCGGTGCGCGCCATCGCCTCGCGCGATCTGACCGAGTCGAATGCGCCGCGCTACATCTTGCGTGAGGCGATGACGGCGATGTCGAACGGCCTCATTTTCGCGCTGGTGCTGGCGGCAGTGGTGGCGCTTTGGTTCAACAGTCCGCTGCTGGCCGCGGCGATCGCCTCGGCGATCCTGATTAACTTCGCCTGTGCCGGACTTGCCGGCATCCTCGTGCCGCTGACATTGCGCCGCTTTGGCGCCGACCCAGCCGTGTCATCGTCGGTATTCGTCACTTTCGTCACCGACATCGTCGGCTTCCTGGCCTTTCTCGGCTTGGCCACGATTATCCTGCTGGGGTGACGCGACAGCGCCGCGCGTTTTCAGACGCGCATGAGCGATCGCATGCAGGCCCCCCGCAGCACGTTGTTCATCGCTAACGCCAATTCACCTTTGACGCGCGTGCGTGGCGCCCGACTTGCCTGAAAAGCGAAAGCCGCCGTCGCGCCAGCACCGAAACGGGACGGGGCCACGAAGAATTCGAAGGCAACGACCATGACCAACGCCATTTCCGCCACTGGCCTCGCTCTCATTCAGGAGTTGGAAGGCTTTCAGGCCGAACCGAAACAGCTGCCGACCGGCGGCTGGGTTGTTGGCTACAGCCACGTTCGCCTCACCGAACCCGGCGCTGCGGTTAACGAGAACGAAGCCGCCCAAACCCTCGCGCTCGATCTCGCGCCGTTCGAAAACCTGGTGAACACGCTCGTCACCGAACCGCTGACGCAAACCCAGTTCGACGCGCTGGTGTCGTTTGCGTTCTCGGTCGGCGCCGAAGCGTTCGGCAAGAGTCAGGTCCTGCGCCGCGTCAACGCCGGCGATTATGTCTCCGCTGCCTGCGCCATGGACGCCTGGCGCAAGAGCGAGGTTTCGGGCGAACTGGTTATCGTCGACGCGCTCGTGCGCCGTCGCACGGCGGAAAAGGCGCTTTTCCTCCGCGAGCTGCCACAGGCCGCCGCGCCGTCCGTGTTCGTACGCCCGCAACTCGATCACGCCGCATCGATCCTCGGCGCGCCGGTCGTCTATACGCCCGTGCCGGAAGTCGGTTCGATCGCGCCGCGCGCGCCGAAGCCCGAACCAACCGAACGCCTGAGCGAAATTCTGAAGAGCGAACCCGCAACCGAAGCCCTGTTGCTGACGCAGGTGGTCGCGGACGACGCCACGCAGGAGGAGGCCGAGATTACCACCGCCCACGCCAAGCCGGTGGCGCGTTTCGACTTCGAGCCCCGCATCGCCCCGCGGCGCAGCGAAGCCAAGCCAGAAAGAAAGGCCTGGTTCGCCGCGTCCAAGCCGCTACCGAAGGGCGCCGATGCGCGCCTGCACAAGCTGCGCAAGCGCGCGAGCTTCAAACTGCCCTCGTACGAAAGCTTCGGCCTCGCTGCACTGATGCTGTTCGGCCTCGGTCTCATCGTCATCGCCGTGTCGCTGCTGACAACCGACGCGGCGGGCGTTCCTGAGTTGGCCGGCGCCGGCGCGCTTGGCGTGCCTGGGGTCGCCGCCGTGCTGATGTCCGCGCTCGGCCTCTGGCGCGCGCCGCGCGTCAAGCAGATCCCGGTCGAAGCCTGATCTCATTGTTTTGCTGGTGAGCCTTTGAGGGCGGGAGCGATCCCGCCCTCATTTTCTTGGAACGCAGCAAAGCATAGGCGCATTACTCCGATGAGGAGTTCAGCCAATGCCCGCCAAATCCAAAGCCCAGCAAAAAGCCGCCGGCGCCGCGCTCTCGGCCAAGCGCGGCGAAACCAAGCGCTCCGCGCTCAAGGGCGCCTCGCGCCAGATGTACGATTCAATGAGCGAAAAACAGCTCGACGAGTTCGCGTCTACCAAGCGCAAAGGCAAACCCGACTACACGCCTGACAGCCCGATCCCGGCGAAGAAAGCTGCGCGCAAGAGAGCGGCGAAGAAAGCCGCCAGGACTCGCGCGAAAAATACCGCCAAGCGAAAAACCGCGACGAAGCAGGCCGCGAAGAAACGCGCTGCGAAACAGCGCAGATAGCCATCCGACTCTCCTGCGCGTCAGTCGCAGAACAGCCGAAGGGCCGCACCGGAAACCGGCGCGGCCCTTCCATTGTCTGTCCCGTGCGGGGCAGAGCGTTAAGCGCTGATCCCACCCGAGGTGGTCCACGCCTGCGACAATGCCCCTACAGAGTGACAATGAGACATGGATCACCTCCTTTCTTAGCAAACCGGCGGACGTCGCCGGAGGACCTCCAAGATAGGAGATGGCGCGCCGCCCGCAAGCGCTTTGGCTAATACGTGATGCAGCAGGCGAAGCGCCGTGGCAGAATGGCGATAGGAGGCGAAATTGCGGCAGCTGTATATTGCGTGCGCGCTGGCCCTGATTGCGTGCGCCTCGCTACAAGCGCATGCCGACAGCGACGTCGTTCAAGCCAGTGCCGAACGCCTCACGGCGTGCGTCGCATCCGCGGGCGCCGATCGCGCGGCGCTCGAACAATGCAAGGGTGTTGCAGCGCAGGCCTGCATCGAGGCAGAGGGCGGCGTGACGATGGCGCACGTGCTCTGCTGGGATAGCGAAGCGAGCGGATGGCGCGAGATGATGGCCGTCGCCGCGACGCGCCTTGCTGTAAGCGCGTCCTATCGTGACGCGGCGCGCTTGGACGCGGCGAACGCAGCCTGGGCGAGTTGGGCTGAAGCCGAATGCGAATATTGGGCGTGGGAGGTCGGCGGCGGCGTTGGCGAGCAAGTCGATCGCGTGCGCTGCGCAGCGCATATCAGCGCCGACCGCGCCATCACGCTCATCATCGCCGATTCGAACGAAGGCCGCGCGCCCTAGGGACGCTCGGGCGTCAGCGAACCCAGGTACGTCGCCGTCGCGCCGGCGACGGCGACGCATGCATTGCTTTCGCCGCCATCGGGATAACAGAAGAGGGCGCCCTGGTTGCCGCGCGCTTGTTCGTAGACGTTGCGTGCCACCGCCGGCTGAAAGCCCGGCGGACGATCCGCGCCTGCAGGCCAGGCCGGCAGTTCGTCCGTGCGCCCGGTTTGCGACGTGTTCTGCGTCCAAGCGTCGATTTCCGTGCGCAGTCCGGTTTGATCGCTGTTGGGGTTGAAGGCGAGCGGAACGTCGCGCGTCGGATGATCGCGCGTGTAGAGCACCTGACCTTCCGTCGATTCGATGCGAAGCGTGGCGACGGCCTCGCCGCACGTCGCGCCGTGAGCTTCAGCTTCGACCACGTAATACTGGCTGCCAACGGCCGACCAATCGCGCGAAGCCGTTGCGTCGCAGCCGGAACGCGCTGTCTCGCTCGCGGGCGGAATTTCGGTCGTGGCGGGGGGCGGGGACGGCGAGCACGCCATCAAAATCAAAGCAACGACAAGAACGCTCGCCTGCTTCATTCCAAGCTCTCCTCGACATCGCGTTCGTAAAGCAGCCCGGCGCCGCCGGCGACTGGCTCCCAAAACACGCATGTCTGCCGTGCTGTTCCAGAAAAGTGGCACAACATCGGCAGATCGCGCGCCCGGATGTCCGAATATGTGAGTTCGTCCAGCGTGGTCTGCCCCGGAACCAGCGCGCTCCACGCCGGCGCCGTTTGCGTCGTGGCGATGATGGGTTGCGCCCATAGCTCCAAGAACGCCTGCATGTGCTCTGGTTCGTTGGCGGCGAACACGTCGCCGAACTGTCGCTGCAAAGGCGAAGCCCACGCCCAGACCGGATGGTCTTCCGCATCGGTGATCTCATAGACACCAATCGCCTTGTCGCAGGATGCGCCGAAGCTGCGGACGATGATGCGATCTCGCGCCTCCGCCGAGGTAAAGGCGATCGGCCGCGTTTCCATGAAGTTGCAGGGCCTCGGCTCCCGCGAGCACGCGCCAGCGAGCGCGATCAGGCTCAACAGAACGATGCGCATCACGGGCCGTACGCCACCATCATGATCGGCGCATGCGAGGCGGGATCGACAATCAGGCACTGCGATCCTTCCACCGCCGCTGCGTAGCAGATCATCTGGAGGTTGCGCGCGCGCAGCATTTCGTAGGTCTCGCGGTCGAAAGGCGTGTCGTAAGAGAAGGTCTGCGCGCTCGCGGAGAGCGAGTCGAAGCCTTCGCGCCATTCTGGGAGATCTCCGGTCCGCTGCTCCGTAACATCCGCCCAGCCCCGCAGGAATTCGTCCATTTGCTCGTTCGAAACCGGTGTTGCGCCCCCCGGCGGCACGCCGCCCATGGTGAGATCGTAATAGGTCGAGGCAAACGCCCAGAGCGGATCGCCGTCCGCGTTGCGTACGACGAAGGTCACCACGGCTTGGGCGCAGCTCGGGCCCCCTGACTGCGTAGTGATCGTGTCCGGCGTTGCGCTGCTCCACGTCACTTCATGCGTCGCCGAACGCGCGCATGCGGATGCATTCGGCGCTGTCGTGTCCGTTTGTCCGCATGCGCTCAACGCGAGCGCGGCCGCAGCCAGGAGAATGCGCATGGAAGGCCCCTGAAATCCGCGCGGACCATACTCATGCGGCGCGTTCGCGCCAGCCTAATCCGCCGTTTCCAGCGATGACCATCCCGCCAGCGAGCCGATCACATCGGTCTCCGGCTGATGGAACAAGCCGTGCGGACGCTGCAACGCCGCGACGGCGGCCTCGTAGCCCTCTGTGATGGCGTCATCGAACCGCTTCCAGTCCCGCATGTCGATGTCTGCCATTTCCGGGGCAATCAGCAGATCGGCGCCGGAGCGCCCCTCCCACGGATCGACCGTGAGTGTTGCGGCGCGCATGAGCAGTGACGCGATCGGCGGCGCCGATTGCCAGCCATGGGCGGCGATCCAGCCGAAGAAGCCCGGCGGATCGCGGAAATCTTCGATGTCGATCCCATCGCGACGCGCCACATCGACGCCAATGATCGGGCCGCGATGAAAGTCGCGCATCGTATCGACTGGAAAGTTGCGCAGCACCGCGCCGTCGACCAGCAGCGAATGATCGCCATCGACCACCGGCGGCAGAATGCCCGGCAGCGCAATCGAGGCCCGCAGCGCCCGGCGCAGCAGTCCGCCGCGATGCACGCGCAGGTCGCCGGCGACGAGATTGGTGGAGACGGCGAAGAACGGCACTTCCAGGTCTTCGATCAGCGTCTCGCCGAAATTTTCCTGCAGTCGGTCATCGACGCGCCGTCCGCGCACAAGGCCGACGACCGGCAGGATGTAGTCGCCGAGCGGATTGGTTTCGACGAACGCTTTGGAAATGCGCTGTTCGATCTCTTCGTTGCCCCAGCCCATGGCGACGCACGCCGCCACGACCGCGCCCATCGATGTGCCGCCGATGACATCGAACGGCAGACCAGCTTCCCGCAGCGCGCGGACGACACCGATGTGCGCATAGGCGCGCGCCCCGCCGCCTGAAAGCACAAGCCCGATCGAACGGCGCGCGATTACGCGCGCGAGGCGGGCCGCGTCGGCGTCCTCCAGACCGCGCCAGTGAAACAGCCGCGCCGCATCGCAAGCAATGCGCCATTCGTTGGTCGTGGCGGCCTTGCGGTCCATGCCGTGATGCAACAGCACGACATCCACCAGACGGAATTGCCGAGCCGGGGACGGCTCTTCCGGCGGCAACAACGGCAGTGAGGGGCGGGCGTCGGCGCGAGCGAAGAACCAGATCCTGTCGGCTTGGCGGATACAGGTGCGGAACCAGCGCGTGTCGGCGATCGGAGAGACCAGGAAGACCGCGTCGTTCTTCTGCTCCAGCGCGTCGAACCAGGCGCTGTTCATGCCTTCGCTCGAAATCGACAGCACGTCCGTTTCGGTGATGACTACGGCGCGGGCGCCCAGACGCTTCAACGCCGCCTGCAGCGTGCGTGCGCGCAGTTCGATATCGATCGTCGGCGACGTCGCGATCATCGCGTAGACTTTTGGGTCCGCGCGCGGGCTCGACTTGCCGGTGGCGCGCGCCCGCGACAGCATGATGCGCGCGATGTGCTCCATCATCGCCGGATAGGCGTGCACGAGCAGATCGAACGCCGCCGGCGGCAGCTTCAGCACCTCGCTGTCGCGCATCGCAAACACGCTGCCCGAATGCGGCTCGCGTGCGATCATCGCCATTTCGCCGACAGGTTCGCCGGGGCGGATGTAGCCGAGCAATTGGTGGCCGCCGCGGTCGGTCGGTCTGAACGCAGCCAGCGAGCCCGAGGCCAGGAAATAAACGCCATCGGGCGGCTCCCCGGCGCTCAACAGCGGCCAACCGGCGGGGACCGAGAACCACTCCGAAACTGCATCGAGCGCGCCCAGCACGTCGGGCGGGATGTCCTTCAGGGTGGTGGCTTCGGCGAGGCTGGGCTTCATGGGCTTGGATCTGAAAAGTCAAGGATAGGGGCCGTTCGTTAAGGCGCAATGAGAACAGGTGTGGGTCACCTGCCGCACCCGGTTTGCGACGGGCGTGGCCGGGCCCTAAAGACGGCCCATGACCGTATTTCTCGCGCACGCGCCAGCCGACCGTCACACTGCCGAAGCATTGGAAAAGGTGATCGAACGGCGCGGACAATTCGCCGAGCTTGACGACGGTCAAACCGCGCTGAAACCGGTGGGCTCCGGCGACGCGTTTGTTCTGTTGGTCTCGAGCGCGCTGACGTTTGCCACGGCGCGTCTGCGTTTGGAGCAACGCGCACTCGACGCCTGGGCGCAGGGGCGGCTGGTGGTCGTCAAGCTCGATCACGGCATCGCGCCGGTCGGCCTGCGGGATTTACCCGCCATCGACGCGACCTTCGAGGCCGCGCGCGAATTCAAGTGGAACGAAACCGCCGACGCCGTGCTCGCCATTGCGCGCGCGCCTCAGGCTCCCGCGCACGATGGCGATGACGGGAGCTATCACGAACCGGCGCCGGCGCGACCGCCGCATCAGCCAGCGCGCAAGGGTGGCGGTGCATTGCTCGGCGTGCTCATCGCCTTGTTGCTCATGGCGCCCGGCCTCGTCGCGATCGCCGCGACGGCGTCGATCTGGCTCGCCAATCGCATCGGCCCCACGCCCGGCGGCTGGCCGGAGCTGATCGCTGGAATCAATGCGTTCGGACTACGCTTTGGCGTTCCGGCAGGCGTAGCGCCGGCCTTGTTCGCCATAGCAATTCTGGTCTTCATCGCGGCGATGGGCTTCATCATCGCCGCGCTGTTCGGCGGCAAGAAGGAGACCACGGAGCTTCGCCGCGACGTGCCTCGCCCCCGCCGCTCGCGCGTGACCCCGCCCGCGCCCGACGCGGTCTTTGTGTCTTACGCCCGCGCCAATGACATGACCGTGCTGCCGCTGGTGGAGGCGGCCAAGCGCGCCGGGCGCAAATTCTGGCTGGATCAGCAGGGCGTCAGCGCCGGCGATGGCTGGGCGGGCGAAATCGTACGCGCAATCAAAGCAGCGGGCGGCGTCGTCGTAATGTGTTCGAAGGCCGCCTTCGAAAGCGATCACGTCAAGCGCGAAATCTACCTGGCCGACCGCTACAAGAAGAGGCTCGTTCCGGTGTACATCGAACAGGCCGAGCCGCCGGAAGATTTCGAATATTTCTTCGCCGGCGTGCAGACGCTCAACCTGTTCGAAACGCCGGAAGAGGAGCGTTCTGAAGCGCTGATCCGCGTCCTGGGAGCCGCCGCATGAGTCTAGAGCCAGAGCCCGCCTTGCTGGACGTTTCCGCCGAAGGCGTCGCCGTAATCACGCTGAATCGGCCCGACAAGCGCAACGCGTTCGACGAAATCATGATCGCGGCGCTGAGCGAGCATTTCGAAACCTTGAAAGGCGCCGATCATGTCCGCGCCGTGTTCATCCGCGGCGCAGGCGAAACCTTCTGCGCCGGCGCCGACATCGACTGGATGAAGCGCGGCGGCGAGCGCACCGAAGAAGACAACGAGACCGACGCGCTCGCGCTCGCGCGTATGCTGAAGCACTTGCACGATCTGCCGCAACTCACGGTCGCGCTGGTTCACGGCGCCGCCATGGGCGGCGGCGCAGGCATAGTCGCCGCCTGCGACGTCGCCATCGCCATCAAGGACACGAAGTTCCGCTTCAGCGAGGTCCGCTTGGGCCTCACCCCGGCCACCATCTCGCCCTATGTTGTGCAAGCGATCGGACCGCGTTGGGCGAAGGCGTTGTTCGCGACCGGCGAGGGCTTCGATGGCGATTACGCCGAGAAGATCGGCCTCGTGCAATACACGGTCGAGGACGAAGCGGGGTTGACCGCGATGATGGAACATTTGTCAGGATTGGCCATGGCCGCAGCGCCCGGCGCGGTGACAGACGCCAAGGCGCTCGTGCGTTTTTTGGTCGACGATGTCGCCAGACCGCGTACTTTGGTTCCCCAGCACATGATCCCGCATCACGTGATCGACGAACACGTGATGAAGGAAACTGCTCGCCGCATTGCCAAACGGCGGGCATCGTCGGAAGGTCGTGAAGGGCTCGCCGCGTTCCTCGAGAAGCGCAAGCCGGAGTGGAATTCGTGAAGCTGAAGCGCGGCTTGAGCCGGATTTGGGCCTACCTCTATCGCATCAAGCTTGTGCGCCCGCACATGCCGTTTTGGCGCGTGGTAGTGGAAGCCCGCCTCGACCGGCGCTCCAAGAACTGGCCGCGGCGCTTCGATACCGCCGTTGTGGCTGTCTATGTATGGGCGCGCACCATCGAGGAAGCCGAAGCCCTGGCTGCGCTCGCGGTGGAGCAGGAGGGCCTGGAGGCGTTGACCTGCGACGCGAAGAAGTGCGCGCCGGCCGCCGCGCCGCGGCGAGAGCCGGCGGCGGTGGCGCGCGGTGAATTGGGCTTCCTGCCCCGCCTCGACGGCGAAACAGGCGCCGAAGGCCCCTCGCGGCGGGACGCGCGGGCTTGATCCCGCCGCCCCAGCGCGGAAGACTCTGAAGCATGAGTGGGGAGTTGGAAGCTGCCGGCGCGCTGGCGACGGCGGGTGCGGTCGGCGCGGCGATCGAGGGCCGCGAGGGCGGCCAGCCCGGCGAGGGCGGCTGCCCGAACTGTGGCACGCCCATCACCGGCCGCTATTGCTCGAACTGCGGCCAGCACACCGCCGCCAACCGCAAGCTCACCCACGTCATCGGCGAATTCCTGCACGGCCTCTGGCATCTCGACACTAAGACCTGGCGCACGCTGCCGATGGTCGTCTTCCGGCCGGGCACGCTGACGCGCAATTACGTCTACGGCAAACGCGCGCGCTACCTCTCGCCGCTGACCATGTTCCTGTTCGCGATTTTCCTGATGTTCTTTGCGTTCTCGACGATCGAGACGCCCTCGGACTTCGGCCAGATGCGAGGGGGCGGCGGCGCCGATCTAGCGGAGGCGCGAACAGAATTGGCGCAAGCGCGCGCCGAACTCGAACAGGCGCGCACCAATCCCGACCCTGAGGATCCTCCGGGTTTGGAAGAGAGACTCGCCGAAGAAGCAGTCAGCAGGGCCGAAGCGCAGGTGGCGCGTGCCGAGCGCCAGCTCGCGCGCGAACGCGAGCGGGCTGCCCAACAACAGCAAGCCGACACAGCCGAGAGCAACGGCGACGCTCCACCCGCTCAAAGCGCGGAAAACGCCCCGAACGTAAGCGTCTCGGTTGCCGGCGAACCCGTGCCGGAAAACTCTACCTGGCAGGATGAACTGCGCGAAGGCATCGACCGCGGCGACGTCAAGGTGAACATGGGCAACGAAGCGCTCAACGCGCGAGCGCTCCGCACGCTCCGCAATCCTGACCTTGCCCTCTACCAGATCCAGGACGCCGCCTCGAAATTCTCGTTCCTGCTGGCGCCGCTGTCGCTGCCGTTCATCGCCTTGCTGTTTCTGTGGAAGCGCGGCGTCACGCTCTACGATCACATCGCTTATGCGCTCTACGCGCTCGCGTTCGCGGCGATCCTGTTCTCGATGGTTGTCCTGCTCGGCCAGCTACCCTGGGTCAGATGGGCGGCTGGCTGGCTGCTGCTGGGGTTGCCGGTGCACATGTACTTTCATCTCGGCGGCGCTTACGCGCTCGGCTGGTTCTCCGCGCTTTGGCGCACTTTTTTCATGCTCATCTTCGCCGTGATCGTCGCCTCCATCTTCTTTTCTCTGGTCATCATCCTGGGGCTCGCCGGCTGATGCAGTTCGAGAACCCGTTCGGCTTGGCGGAAGCGATCGAGCTGGCGGGCTCGGCGACGGTGATCCTCGTCATGCTGGGCGTGGCGGCGGTGCTCGGTTTCCGCCTGTCCGCGCGGATCGACGAGGCAGAGCTTGCGCGCCTTGCCGAAGCAGAAGGCGCCCGCATCGAGAACGCCATCGTCGCGCAGAACGGGCGCTCCGCTTTAGCGCGGCTTTCGGACGGGCGGATCATGGTGGCGCGCGTCATGGGCGCCGACGTCAGCGCCCGGTTCGCAGCCGCGAAGTCGGTGCGGCTGGGCTTGAAACAGGGGCGTCTCGACGCGACGTTTGCCGACACCGGCTTCCCGCCGCTAAGGATGCGCGTCGACGGCGAGCCGCCTTGGCTCAACGCCCTCGCCACCGGAGACGCCAAGCCGTGACGGTTCCCGAAGCGCCCTTCGACATCCCCGACATCGTGCTCTACGCGGTGCCGGGCTTTGTCATCCTGATCATCATCGAGATGATCGTGGTGCGCTTCACCAAGAAGGGCCGTTACGAAATCCGCGACAGCGCCGCGAGCCTGTCCATGGGTTTCGGCAATCGCGTTTTCGCCATCGCCTTCGGCGGCCTCGCTGTCGCAGCGTATTTCTGGGTCTACGAATTCCGCCTGTTCAATCTCGGTTGGACCTGGCCGGTGATGGTCGCCTGCTTCTTCGCCGAAGACATGGCGTACTATTGGTTCCACCGCATCGCCCACGAACGCCGCTGGTTCTGGGCCAGCCACGTCGTGCATCATTCCTCGCAGCACTACAATCTGACGACGGCGCTCAGACAGACCTGGACCGGGACGCTCGGGCTCAGCTTCATCTTCTGGCTGCCGTTGGTCTTTATCGGCTTCCCGCCGCTGATGGTGCTGATGTTCTCCTCGATCAGCCTCGTCTACCAATTCTGGATTCACACCGAAACGATAGGACGGATGGGTCCGCTCGAATGGGTGATGAACACGCCCTCGCACCACCGCGTCCATCACGCCACCAACGCCAAATATCTCGACGCCAACTATGCCGGCGTGCTGATCATCTGGGATCGCCTGTTCGGCACATTCGTGCCGGAGGACGACAAAGAGAAACCGCGTTACGGCATCATCAGCCAGCTCGGCACCTTCAACCCGTTCCGTGTCGCCTTCCACGAATGGCTGGGCATCTGGCGCGACGTGACGCACGCGAAATCGCTGCGCGAGGTTTGGGGCTACGTCATGGGCCCGCCGGGCTGGAGCCCGGACGGTTCACGCAAAACCAGCGCCTCGATCAAGGCGGCTTGGGCGGCGCAGCAGCAACCACCCGCCGCTGTGGCGGCGGAGTGAAATGTACGTTCCAACTCACTTCGCCACCGATGACGTGGACGGCCTGATTGAGCGTCTTGCGCGCCGTTGGGCGGGCGTGCTGATTACCATCGATGCTGACGGCGCGCCGGTCGCCACGCACATGCCGATCCTGTGGGACTCTTCGCGCCGCATCGCCACCGGCCACATCGCCCGCGCCAATCCGCAATGGAGGCAGGGGCCGGGCAAGGGCCTCATCGTGCTGGGCGGCGCGGAAGCCTACGTGACGCCGGCCTGGTATCCCTCGAAAGCCGAGCACGGCAAGACCGTGCCGACCTGGAACTACGAAGCCGTCCACATCACCGGCCGCGTCGAATGGTTCGACGATCCCGCGCGCCTCGAATCCGTCGTGCGCGATCTTTCCGCACTGCACGAAGAGGGCCGCGCCGAACCGTGGACCATCGGTGATGCGCCCCGCGCCTACATCGACGCGCTGCTGCGCGGTTTCGTCAGCGTCACGCTCATCGCCGACCGCATCGAAGCCAAACGCAAACTCTCGCAGAACAAGAGCGAGGCGGATTTCCACGGCGTCGCACATGGTATGGCAGCGAGCGATGAATCTATGGCGCACGAAGTCGCCGCCCTGATGCGAGGAACGCGCGCGGTAAGCGACGATCCCGAGGGCAACTAGGGGATGCTAAATCGTGCTATTGTTCACGTTATCACGCGCGGTCTTTGCTGGCTGACGCTGGTAAGTTGGATTGCGATTTTGATCGGCTGGTTGGTGCTCGTGTCGATGCTTGCGCTGCAAAGCGCCAGCCTTCTTGGTTCCGCATTTGCGCAAATCTTCGTGGCGCTACTCGGCTTGCATATGTTGTCGGTGACGACGCTGTACATATGGCGAAGCTGCGAACGTTGTGGCTACCATTTGTATCAATTCTGGAATCCTTCTTGGGTCACCGGCACGTTGGGGCGACTGAATAAGGCGCCGCGACCCGTACACGGCAACGCGGAAAGTGTGTGTGGTTTTTATTCTCTTGGTGGGACTTGGAGTAAGGCCGCCAAAGGTGTTTGTCACTGTGGGTGGTGCGGCTACCCTGATGCACCGAATCATCCATCGGTTCCCGAATGACCATCCACATCGTCAAACTATGCGTCGGCGCCGATAGCGTTGAGGATTTGGCCGAGTGGCAGATCGGGCAGATCAAGCGCGCCAAGAAAGAGAAGCGTTCGCACATCGCGCCGGTCTGCGGCACGCGCATGTGGCCGAAGCGCGTCGAGGACGTGCTCGCCGGCGGTTCGCTCTATTGGGTGATCAAGGGCGTCATCAGCGTGCGCCAGCGCATCGTCGCCATCGACGACGTCACCGACGATCACGGCCAACGCTGCGGCCTCTATCTCGACGCGCACCTCCATCGCACCGTCCCGCAACCGCGCCGCGCCTTCCAAGGCTGGCGCTATCTCGAAACCAAAGACGCCCCGGCCGATCTCAGCAAAGCCCAAGGCGGCGCCGATCTGCCGGATCACCTGCGGCGTCAGCTGGTGGAATTGGGGGCGTGGTGACAAACCCTCTCTCCTTGAGGGGAGAGGGTGGCCGCGAAGCGGCCGGGTGAGGGACTGTTACAATCCTCCACGCTTTCTCCCCTCAAGGGGAGAGGGGTTTATCCCAGCACCTTTGCCACTCCAGCGCAGAACGCGCCGACATCCGCTTCATCGTGATAGAGCGCGGCGCCGATGCGCAGGATGTCGTCGCGCGCGTCGGTGATGATGTTGTTGGCCATCAGTGTTGACTTCCACTCGACCGCCTTTGGATGGCGCAACGAGATGAAGCGCGCCTGTGGGCCTTGCGTGTTTGGCTTCAGCAATTCCGCATCGCGCAGCGCAGCGCCGGCTTCGCCAGCCTCGATGGCTGTCACGAGCTGTGCGCGCAGCGTTTCGCACCGCGCGCTGATCGCCGCCGTATCCAAGCCCTCGCGCGCCAGCGCGCGCCGCACCGCGTTGAAGCGATAAAGCCCAGTCGGATCGTAGGTCGCGCCCAAAAAGCGCGAGCCGTCTTTGCCGTAACCGACTTCGCCTTGTTTGCCCTCCATGGCGCCGAAGTCCGCGAACCAGCCGGTGTGCAGCGGGCGCGGGTTGTAGCCGGTAGGGGCATGCAGATAGGCGGCGTTCTCCCCCGCCATCGCGTACTTGTAACCGCCCCCGAGCAAAAACACGCGATCGGCGATCTTTGAGAAATCGCACGGCATCGCCATGAACGAGTGATAGAGATCGAGCACCACCCATGCGCCTTCCGGCGACGCATAGCTGGCCAGTTCTTCCGCTCCGTCGAACCGCAGCCCGGTGCGGAACATGACGTGGCTCAGAAACGCGATGTCAGCCGGCTGCTCGCGCATGGCGGCGAGATAGCGCTCGGTGAATGTAGCGAAGGGCTCGCACGGCACGATGCGGCGCTTCATCAGTCCGCGCTCCTCCCAGCGCGCGCCCTGGCGGCGGAAGGAGTGGAACTCGCCGTCGGTGGTCAGCACGTCGATCGGCTTGCCTTCCCACTTGCTGACGAACACGCGCGTCAGGAATTCATGCGTATTGGCCGAGAAGGCGAGCGTCGTCGCGTCCGGCAGCTTCAGCTCCTCGGCTACATGGCGCTGCGCTTCCGGAATCACCTCGCCGAACACCTTCTCCCACTTGCGGTCGGCGAGAACGGCTGCATCCTCCCAAGCGAGCAGATGGCCCTCGTACGAAGCATCCGGCCAAAGATGATGTGAGTGCGCTGCAAAATGAATGCGCCCCGGCGATGCGGCGAGGGCGCGCGAAAAGAGGTGCTTGTAGCTCTTCATAGTTTAGTCCTGAGGGACCAGATCTCGGGGAACGCGCGCCGTGTCAGCGTTTGCTGCAAATATCCGACGCCTTCGGTGCCGCCGGTGCCGCGCTTCCTGCCGATAATACGTTCCACCGTCAGCACGTGCTTGTGCCGCCAGGTGAGGAACGCGTCGTCGAGATCGATTAGTTTCTCGGCCAGCTGATAGAGCGCCCAGTACTGCGCCGTGTCGCGATAAACAGTGAGCCACGCGTTCTCGACCGCTTCGCTCGGCTCGTACGGCGCGCCCGGCGGGCGTTCGTAGGCGGACTTTGGAATATCAAATCCCGCCGCGAGTTGGCGCAACGTGTCGTCGTAGAGGCTAGGCGACTTGAGCGCTTCCTCCATCATCGCGCGATCGGCGCCGCCTTCGTCGTGGAATTTGAGGAAGCTCGCGTCCTTTATCCCAAGCTTGTACTCAAGCACGCGGAATTGCGCCGATTGAAACCCCGAGCTGGTGCCGAGCAGCGAGCGGAAGTTGAGATAATCCGCCGGCGTCATCGTCGCGAGGATGTCCCAGGTCTGCGTCATCACCGCCTGGATGCGCGATACGCGCGCCAAATGTTTGTAGGCCGGCACTAGATTGCCGGTGCGAACCTCTGCCTGGGCCGCGCCGATTTCGTGGATCGCCTGCTTCATCCAGAGCTCCATGGTCTGGTGCAGGATCACGAACAGCAGTTCGTCGTGTTGGGTGGTTTGCGGCCGTTGGGCGGCCAGAAGCTCCGGCAACCGCAGATAGCTGGCGTATGTGACGCCCTTGCTCATAGCTCGGCGTTCCTTCCTTTAAATCACACGCTTAGAGCATGTGGCGCCGCAGCGGAAAAGCTCTCCGGAGGCCTGTTGCAACCCTGGTTCCCACATTTTCGGTTTGGTCAGGGTTTCCGATTTGGTAGGGAAAACGCCGCCGAGGGGGCAGAAGCCGAAGGAGGGCAGGCGTATGGGCGCCGTGGGACGCATACTTCTAATCGTGGTCGTGATCGTGCTCGGACTGGGCGCGCTCGGCTACTTCCTGGGACCGAAAACCGCGAGCCGCAGCCAAACGCTCGAAATCGCAGCGCCCGCGCCGACCGTGCTGGCGCGCCTGGCTTCGACGCCTGTCGGCGCCACGGTGGTCGAAGGCGTGACTGTCGCCGAACCTGCCACGGTCGAGGGCGACACCGTCACCGCACCGGTCACTTACGCCGACGGCGCCACCGGCCGCGTGAGCTATCGCGTGACCCCCTCCGAAGACGGATCGCGCGTCGAGTTCAAGCTGGAACAGAATCTGGGCGCCAATCCGCTGGATCGCTTTCAAGTGATCACCGGCGGCGCCGTCGCGCCGCTCATCGCCAACGCCGCGACCGCGGTGCAAACCGACCTCAATGCTTTGCCGGACGCCAGTTTCGAGGGCCTGCAATACAGCGTCGTCGACATCACGGCGCGACCCTTCTTCTATGCGCAAAGCTGCGTGCCGAACGAACCGGACACGATCACGACGTTGATCGCCGATGCCAAGACGGCGATCGAGCCGCTGATGCGCTCGCGTGGTCTGCAGCAAGCCGGTCCGCTGATGGCGGTCGAGCCACGCGTGGTCGAAAACCAATATTGCTTCCAGATCGGCTATCCGTTCACCGGCCGCGCGCCGGGCTCGGTGCTGGGCACGCTCATTCAGACCGGTCAGACGCCGGGCGGCCAAGCGCTGCGCGTCGTCTACACCGGATCGGAAGAAGACGTGTACGAGCAGGTCTATGATCCGATGGATGCGCTGCTCGGCGCGGCTCGCCTCGACGATCCGAGCACGCGCGAAGACGACTGGGTGACGTACGAAGTCTATCACGACGATCCGACCCAAGCGGGCGGTTCGCGCAATCGCGAGATCTTCTACGTTGCACAAGGCGACATCAGCGCGCTGACGCGGATCCAGGCGCCGGTCGAGGCCGCCGCAGTCCCGGCCAACGCGCCCGCCGAAGCGCCCGCGACCACGACAACGCCGCCGGCGACAACGACCCCGGCGCCGACGCCGTAAGCGTAGAGCGAAGGACGAAACGGAAGGGCCGCTGGCGAAACGCCGGCGGCCCTTTCGGTTTGCGCCGTTATCGAACGGGATCGGCGCTCGTCAGGCGGATCGCCTCTTCATGACAATCATAGGGAAGGCCCGGCTCCGCGCAGAAATCCGGCCAGTGATCGGACGTCTGCCAATATTCGACAATGCCCGCCCTTTGCATGAGCGGCATGAACCGGGGGTCGCTGCGCATGCGCGCGGTCTCGGGCACGAAGAACTCACCCAGGAACGGACGAAAGGCGCTGTTGCGAAGTTTGGTTTCGGCGAGCTCGAAGGCGCCGTCGATGTCGCCGAGCGCGGACATGACCGGAATCGCGTGAGTGGGTTCGAGACACGATGCAGCCTCCGCTGCAACTTCGCGCCGGAGCGCTATCGCCGAGCTTGCCAAACCGGCGGCAGTGCGCCTCCAGCATGACGCGGTGCTGGCGCTTTCGGGCGGCGCCTCCGACAACAGCCGCAACGCCTCGTCGCGGCGCCCGAACCAGAACGCCGTGCGAAACCGCGCCCACCAGATATCGCTGACCCCGGGCCAGCGCACTGCAGCTGACAACAGCAGCTCCTGCGCTTCCGCATCGCGGCCATTGAGCGCGAGCGCCCACGCGAAATGTCCGAGGCGTATCGGCTCGAGCGGGCTGTCGGCGCGCGCTCGACGATAGTATTCCAGCGCTTCCTCGTTTCTGCCCGTCTCCCGAAGCAGCTGCGCATATTGATGGTTAAGCCACCCTTCGCCCGGTACGTCCCGCAGCAGGTCGAGCAGTGTCTGTTCGTATTCGCGCCAGCTCTGCCTTGCGCCTTGAGCGAAGGCCTTCGCCGCAGCGGCTCTTCCATTGCGCGGATTGAGCCGTAGCGCGATGTCGGCTGCTTGGATCGCCTCGTCGAGAAGCTGCGCCTCCATGGCGTCAGTGGCCCAAGCGCTGGCTCGCACCCGCGCGACGGCGAGCTGCGCTTGCGCCAAACTGGAGCGCGGCTCGTTTTGGGCGACGCGCTGCGCCAGGTTCAGCAATTGCGCCTCTTCTCCGCGCGTGTGCGCCAACTCGCACGTGCGCAGCAAGGCGTTGAGCAGGTCCAGGGCCCAGCGTCGCCGTTCCGAACGCGCGTCCGAAGCGCAGCGCAAGACGATGACGATCGCCGCAGCTGTCTGGAGCCGCAGCTCGCCAGCGCGCTCTGCCTCGCGTTCATAGGATTGCGACCACAGCGTCTGGCGCGATTGCACATCATCGATGCGTGCCGTCACCCGGACAGTGTTTCCTTCGCGCACGATATCGCCATCGACGGCGTAGGAAGCTCCGAGCCTCGCTGCGCGCTCGAGATGGGAAGCTCCCGTTTTCGACTCGAGCTCGCCTCGTGAGATAGGTTGCAGCCCTAAGCCGCTCATTGTCGTCACGACTTCAGTCGCGATGCCATCTGCAAGCGCGGAAGCGTCGCCGGGCGCCGAGAAAGTGAATACTGCCGCGGGCGATGTCGATGCAGGGCGTGGCCAGTTGACCAACGCCAACAACGCTACCATCCCCGCCAGCAAGGCAGCGCCGCCGATGAGCCACGTCCGCCGCTGCAGTCGCGCCAGCGCAAGGCGGCGTCCCGGCGCGAAGGACGGATCGAACACGAAGACATCGATGGTCTCGTCCATCTTGTTGAGGCGCAAGGGTCCAAGCGACCTCAGCTGTCGGGCGAGCGCTCCGCGCACCGATCTGCGCACCTCTTCGGAGACGATTGTCTGGCGCGGCTTGGCCGATTGCTGCAGCCGGGCGGCGATGTTGACGCCGTGACCGAGGAGATCGCCGTCATGCTCGACGATGACTTCGCCAAGGTGAATTCCGATTCGAACGGGCAAGGGCGGCGTCGCCGAGCCGCACAGGCGCGTAAGGTCGATCGCGGCTTCGAGAGCATCGGACGCAGTCGAGAACTCGAGCATGAAGCCGTCGCCAGCGCTGCTGAAGAGGCGACCTTCGCGCGGGCCAAGCGCCTCGGCGATGAACTGGCGAAGTCTGCGAACCGAGTCCGCCGCGGATGAATCGTCCAATTCCGCAGCATGTGAATAACCGACGATGTCGAGCGCCATGATCGTCGCAAGTTTGCGCGCCTCGGACACTTGTGGCCCCCATCGACGCCGGCGTTATAGCGCCCCCATGTTACGGCCGCATGCCGAAACTGCTCGGCCCTGTGTCCGCCATACGCTGCGCCAGGTTCGCCCATTCGCACAGCAGCGGCCGCGTATCGCGCGGATCGATGATCTCCTCGGCGTAGAACGCCTCTGCCGTCCTGAACGGCGACCGCAGCGCTTCGGCCCAGGCGCGGATTTCCGCCAGCCGCTGCTCCGGCTCGGGGTGAGCTTCCAGCTCCGCCTTGAACGCCGCCTCGATGCCGCCTTCGAGCGGCAGCGATCCCCAGTCGCCACTGGGCCAGCAATAACGCAGTTTCGTCCGCGTCGGGTTCATCATCGCCGAGCCTGCAAGCCCGAAGGCCTGGCGCACCACGATTGAGCACCATGGCACGCGCGCCTGATACACCGCCGCCATCGCCTGCACGCCGAGTTTCACCACGCCTGCACGCTCATGCTTCACGCCGACGGCAAAGCCCGGGCAATCGACGAAATGCACCACGGGCAGATGAAACGTCTGCGCCAGATCGACGTGCTTGATCAGCTTGCGGCAAACATCCGCGGTCCACGCTCCGCCCATGAACATCGGATCGCCCGCCAGCACAGCGACACTATAACCGTCGATGCGCGCAAAGCCGGTGATGAGCCCGCGTCCCCACTGACGCCCCGTCTCGAAGAACGTCCCTGCATCCACGCACGCTTCGACGATGCGCCGCATCTTGTACGGCACGCGCCGGTCGCGCGGGACGATATCGATCAGCGTCGCATCGCGCCGGTCCGCCGGATCGGCGTTCTCGGCGCGCGCCGGCAGTTCATGGATCGAAGCCGGCAGATAGGACAAGAACTTCCGCGCCGCTGCGAACGCCTCCGTCTCGCTGGCGACGATGTCGTCGACGACGCCGTTCTTGCCATTGATGTCGGCGCCGCCGAGACTCTCCTTGTCGACGTCCTCGCCGATCGCCTTCGCTACCGGAGGGCCGGCAACGAACACTTGGCTCAAACCCTGAACCATCACGCTGTAATGGCTCGCCGCCACACGCCCTGCGCCCAGTCCCGCGCACGGCCCCAGCGCCAGCGCCACCACCGGCACGGTTGCCATGTTCGCCACCACCCATTCCCAGCCCGGCGTCTGCGGAATGTAGGTGCGCGGGTCGCGCTCGAGCATCTTCACCGAGCCGCCGCCGCCGGTGCCGTCGATCATGCGCACGAGCGGCATGCGATATTCGTTGGCCATCTGCTCGGCGAACACGAGTTTCTGCCAGATGCCCGCATCCGCCGCCCCGCCGCGCACGGAGAAGTCGTCCGCCTGCACGCAGACCGGGCGCCCTTCGATCGCGCCGCGGCCCACCACGAACGGCGTCGGCCGGAACGCAGCAAGTTCATTGTCCGCGCCGTACTCTGCGCGGCCTGCAATCTTGCCGGTCTCGTGGAACGAGCCCGGATCGAGCAGCGCCGTCACACGCTCGCGCGCCGTTAGTTTGCCGGAGGCCTTCTGCCGCGCAACGCGCTCTTCTCCGCCCATCTTCTCGGCCAGCGCCTCGCGCCGCCGCAGCTCTTCTATGTCTTCGTCCCAGCTCATGCGCGGAGCCTAGGCGGAGGCGGCCCAAAGAAAAAGGCCGCGGCGTGAACCGCGGCCCTTGAGACAAACTGCTTTCGGTACTTAGAAAGCCCGCCGCAGCGTGACGCCGATCGTGCGCGGCTGGTTCGTATGGAAGGCCAGCCGGGCGCGGCCGCCGCGCTCGCGGTCGAAGGCGAGGTTGGCGTTTTCGTCGGTGACGTTGTTGGCAAACACCGTGATGCCCCACTCGTCGTTCTGAATGCCCGCATTCAGATTGACGATCGTGTACGGCTCCAGTTCGAGATCGAGTGCGGTGATGTCCGTACCCGGTGCGCCGCCGAAGGCGAGGCCGGAGGCGAAATTGCCCGCGCCAGGCACTTGATCGCTCGGCTGGGTGAAGCGGCTGCCGACGTGCTGCACCGAACCCGCGACGAACGCTTCCATGGAGTCGCCGAAGGCGATCGGCCAGTAATAGGCCGCCGTCAGCGCAGCCTGATATTCAGGCACTGAAGCAAGGCGGTTGCCGTCTTGGATGCCGCCGATGACGGCGCCCGCGCCGGTAGTCACGGTGGAGTCGAACTCCGCTTCGGTCCAGCCGCCGGCAAACGTCAATTCGAGGCCGTCGATCGGCTCCCAGCCGAATTCGACTTCGACGCCGGCCGCATGGGCCTCAGGCACGTTGAACGAGATCCGCGACGAGCAGGACCCCGCATCGAGCGTGACCTGCAGATCGGTGATCTCATTGTAGTACGCCGCCGCGTTGAAGAAGTAGCTCGCGCGCGTAACCTTGACGCCAGCTTCGTAGTTCCATGACGTTTCATCGTCATAGGTCTGGAAGCCACCGAAGATTGCCGCGTCCGCCGGCGTGCAGAGCGGCAGGTTCAGCGGGTCGTTGACGCCGCCGAGCCGGAAGCCTTGGCTTGCCTGCACGTTCAACGCGATTTCCGGCGTAACCTCGTAGCTCGCGATCACCCGAGGCGTGACGCCGTTCGAGGATGTTTCGTCGTGACGATTGTCGCCGTTCGAAAACAGGCCGCCGGAAATGAAGTCGCGTTTCTCGTCGAACTGGTAATAGCGCGCGCCGGCGGTGATCGTCAGCCGCTCGGTGAGATCGTAGCTGCCTTCGCCGAACACGGCCCACTGCCGTATGTCATACGGCAGATCGGAATTGTACGGCGAATCCGACGGGAAGCCGTTGGCGACCGCCGCGGACGTGCCGGGGCCGAAACCGCCGGGCGCCGGCGCATCGACGAACGCGTCATAGCCGGGCGTCGGCAGACGTTGCCTGTAGAAGCGATCGACGTTGGAGTAGAAGGCGCCGATCAGCCACTGGAAAGGACTGTCGGTGTCTGAGGCGAGCCGCACTTCTTGCGTGAACTGCTCCAGGTCAGTGGTGTCGCGCAAGTTCGACGGCAGCAGCACCGCCGCGTCCGGGAAGCCCAGATCGACGGAAACGCTGCCTGTCAGCGCGCTGGCGTCACGGCTGGCCAGAATGTTGCGCTGAATGAAGCTGGTGACCGAGGTGAACACCGCGCCCGGAAACTCGTAATCGACCTTCACGTCGGCAAGGAACATCTCGTCGCTGAACTCTTCGTCGAGCAGCAGGAATTGCTGCCGCTCGTCGAACGTCACCGGCGGACGCGTCGTCGTGAACGGGTTGGCGAAGAGGTTGAACTCCTCTTGCCGGTTGAAGCCGTTGACCTCGACGTGCTGGTAGAGCACGCGCGGCGTGATTGTGAGGTTTGGCGTCGGCTGCATGGTCAATGCCAGACGCAGGCCCGAACGGGTGCCGTCGTTCACGTCCTCGGTGACCCCGCCGCCTTCACGCAGCGCGTCGATGAAGCCGCCGTATTCGGTGTGATAGCCGACTGCGCGCAGCGCCAGCGTGCCGGGCACCAGCGGCATGTTGATCATGCCTTTGACGTGGCCGCCTTGGCCGCCGTCTTCGATCGTGTTGAGGCTGGCTTCGAGCGAACCTTCGTGCACAGCGAGATCAGGCTCGTTGGTGATGTAGCGGATGGTGCCGCCGACATTGCCGGAGCCGAACAGCGTGCCTTGCGGTCCGCGCAACGTTTCGACGCGGCTCAGATCGTAAAGGTCGAGATCAGGCGTAAACAGAGAGAGAGAGATCACCGAGTCGTCGAGATAGACGCCGACTTGCTCCTTCACGCCCGGCTGGTCGCGCACGATCTGACCGGCGGAAACGCCGCGCAGAGAGACCTGACTTTGGCCGGGGCCGAGATTCTGCACCGACATGCCGGCGACGCTGCGGCTCACGTCTTCGATCGATGTGGCGCCTGTGCGCTCGATGTCTTCCTGCGTCTGCGCGTTCACCGAGAACGGCACGTCTTGAATGGATTGTTCGCGGTGCGTCGCGGTGACGACGATTTCTTCTTCCTCTTCAGCCGTTGGGTCTTGCGCCCACCCGCTGTTCGGCGCGAGCGACAAGGCAACGGCGATCGCCATCGCACTGACCGCTGACGCCCAGGTGCTCTTGCGGACCATGATGCGTGCTCCCTCCAAAACGCATCGTACTCCCGGATGCGCCAGAGGGTTAGGATTAACTGGGCTGCACCGCGCTGCCGTTGCAAACGCTCAGGCGGGGAATTTTTGCACGCCTGAGGCCTCGGAATACGCCTGATGCGCGCTCTTCCCGCGCCAGTAGCGTCGCGCTGGCGCAGAGTTTGGGGGATAGGCAGCGTGCCTATCCATGCTGTTTTGGCCGCAATGCGTTGAAAACAAACGAGCGTCCCAACAACAATCGGACGGGCTCGCGACGCCCTTATACTGGTCGCCGACAATGCACATTCCCAAACGCCACCTCAGCCAACATCGCCGCGCCAGGCTCATCGCCTGGACGCTCGCTATGTTGGCGTGGCTCGCTTGGGTGTTTGTCGCCGACCGCGCGCCGAGCCGGCGCCACATGCGTCAGCGTTATGGTCTGATCTCGCTCGATCGTCTGGCCCGCAAGGTCGCTTTGCTCATCCTCGTTCGCGCCGGCGAGCTCGCTCATAAGCGCCGTCGCGCCAATCCGTTTCTGGCGCGATGCCGCGGACGCGCGCGCCAGCCTCGTCACATCTGCCGCTCGATCATCGGATCGCGCTTGCGGCGCGCGCTGAAGCACCGGGACTTCACGACGCGCATCACCATTCTGACCGATGCCCTGCGTCGTCTTGATGTCTGGGCGCGACGTTATGTGCGCCAGATGCGTCGCGGCCTCACGCGACTCTGGCCTATACGAGCGAAACCAGCGCCGTCGGCGCCGCTGTCCACGCTTGCGGCGCCGGGAATATTTTTCGCCGACAGCTCCTAAGCGCCCGCGATCCTGTCACGCCCCTTTGTGCCTTAGTGGTGAAAGGGAAACCGCAAAGACCACCAAGAACGCACGAAGCCACAAAGACCTCTGCGCCGCGCGAAGCTTGCTTCGCCGCGGGCGCCGGCGCTTGTCTCAAACCGCCATGTTGTCGATGAGCCGCGTCTTGCCTAGCCAAGCCGCGGCCAGTATGCGCGCCGGCCGCGCCAATTCCACGATCGGCGCCAGCGTGTCAGCGTCCCGGATCGCAACATAATCGACGCCGGTGAAGCCCGCAGCCACGAGATGACGGGCGGCCTCGGCCTCAACCGTTGCGAGCGTATCGCCATGACGCGCCGCCTTGATCGCGTCATGCATGACTTGGTTGAGCCGCGCCGCGATGCGCCGCTCGTCCGCAGTCAGGTACGCGTTGCGCGACGACATCGCGAGACCGTCGCTCTCGCGTATAGTAGGGCAGCCCACGACGTCGACCGGGATATCGAGATCGCGCGCCATGCGCTTGATCACCTGAAGCTGCTGATAGTCCTTCTCCCCGAAGAACGCCGCATCTGGCAGCGCCTGCAGCAGCAGCTTGGCGACCACGGTCGCGACGCCGCCGAAAAAGTGCGGCCTGAACTCGCCCTCGAGCGGGGTCGAGACATCGCTGACGATAACGTTGGTGGCGAAGCCCTCCGGATACATGACGCTTCTGTCAGGCGCGTATAGCAGATCGCAGCCCGCGCCAGCGAGCATCAGGGAGTCGCCGGCCTCGTCGCGCGGGTAGCGCTCGAAATCCTCGTGCGGTGCGAACTGCCGCGGATTGACAAAGAGCGTGGCGACCGCGCGGTCGCACTGTTCCTTGGCGATGCGCACCAGCGAAAGGTGCCCCTCGTGCAATGCGCCCATGGTCGGCACCAGCCCGACACGCAGGCCTTTCTCGCGCCAGGCGTTAACCTCTGCACGCAGCGCGGCGACCTCGCGGACCACGGGCAAGGCGGAATTGGCCATTCGTTTCGCATCCATCGCGGCCGCCTTGGCGTCAAGCCGCTTAAGCGCGCCTTAACCTCGATCAACGAGCTTTCAACCATGTGTGTCGGCGAAGCGGCTGGATGCAAGACCACCGCGCCCGCCAAGCCGGGCGGGGCGCGCAGATGAGTCTCGCCTACGCCCACGAGCCCGAAAATGCGCAGCGCCGGACCCATGTCATCGTGGTCGGCAATCAGAAGGGCGGCGCCGGCAAGTCCACCGTCGCCATGCACGTGATCGTTGCGCTGATGCGGATGGGCCGTCGCACCGGCGTTCTTGATCTCGATGTTCGCCAGCGTTCGCTCACGCGCTATATCGAAAACCGCGCCCGTTGGATCGCCGGACGCGGCGCGCAGCTGCCGTCGCCGCAGATTTTCGAACTGCAGGAAAGCCCTCAGCGTTCGCTCGACGCCGCCGAAGCTGAGGAAGACGCCGCGTTCCGCGCCGCTTTGAAGCGCCTCGCCGAGACCTGCGATTTCATCGTCATCGATAGCCCCGGCGGCGATTCATTCCTGGCGCGCATGGCGCATGCCTGGGCCGACACCCTGATCACGCCTTTGAACGACAGCTTCGTGGACTTCGATCTCTTGGGCGACATCGACGAAGCCTGCGCCGAGGTCGTGCGGCCGTCGATCTACAGCGAGATGGTCTGGGAGAGCCGGAAGAAGAAGGCGATGGCCGTTCGGACGCCGATCGATTGGGTGGTGTTGCGCAACCGGATCGCAACCTCGAAGATCGAAGCGAAGAACAAGCAGAAGGTCGGCCAGGCGCTGACGACGCTGTCGAGCCGGATCGGCTTTCGCCTCGCGCCGGGCCTGTCGGAGCGCGTCATCTATCGGGAGTTGTTTCCACAGGGCCTGACGCTGCTCGACCTGGATGGCGACGGCGTGCCGGTCGAGATGCGCATGGGGCATGTGGCGGCCCGGCAGGAACTCCGCGATCTCTTCATCACTTTGAAGCTCCCCGGGCTCGAAGGGGAACCGCTGAAATTCTGAGCTGCGCCATGCTAGGCGGAGCGTCGGCCAGGCATCGCACGGGCCGCGGAGGTGACGTGTTACCGGCGCTATTGGTCCTAGGGGCGATCTTCGTCCTTTTGTTTTTCACCCGGCTGGGCGGGGCCTATCGCCTAGTTCTGCTTCGGCGTTGGCCGGTTCTATTGTTAGCAGGTGCAGCAATTTTCTCCTTGACCAGAGGCGCAGTCTGGCCGGCCCTCGCGCTCGCTAGCTTGGCGGCGTTGTTGTGGACGCTGTGGCCGCAAGTCGAAGCCATGCTGCGTCCGTCACCGCCGATGCCGCCGCAAGACACTCCGGAAGATTCTGCAGCGCGCCGACTGCTCGGCGTCGGTCCGATTGCCACGGCTGATGAGATCCGTCGCGCCTACCGGACCAAGATGGCCCGAGCTCATCCTGATCGCGGCGGCTCTCATAACGAAGCCGCGCGGCTCACGGCCGCGCGGGATCGTCTGCTGAGGAAGAAGCGCTGAGGCGCTTATTCCATCTCTTCGGTGGAATTGTCTTCGTCGCCCTGACCCAGCGGCTCCGGCACCGGCAACCGCACCGGCGACAGCGTCTCGATGACCATGCCTTGGTAGGTCTGGTAGGGCGAGGGCGCGAGCGGGCGCGCCGCCGGCGCGCTGGCTTGAAGCGTGCCGGGGGCGAGCTGTACGTCGAGGCGCCGGCTCGGCATCGAGGCGAACGTCGCCGAATTCGGGTCGGTGCGGCGGGCGTATTCCTGGTAGGCGCCTTCCACGAGGTAGGCGACCTGAGCGTCGCGGGCGGCGGCGGTCTCGCCGCCGAGGACAACCACGATCACGCGGTTCCCGCCGCGCTCGGCCATGGTCGCGAGGTTGAAGCCGGAGGCGCGGGTGTAGCCGGTCTTGATGCCATCGACGCCTTCGACTTGGCCGAGAAGGCGGTTGTGGTTGCGGCCGGAGGCGCGCCGCCAAGAAAAGCTCGGTGTCTGGAAGTAGTGATAATGCTCAGGAAAATCGCGCCAAAGGGCTTGGGCCAGCATCGCCATGTCGCGCGCCGTGGTGCGGTGGCGGGTGTCCGGCAGGCCGCTCGCATTGGCGAAGCGGGTGTTGGTCAGGCCCAAATCACGGGCCCGCGCCGTCATGTTTGCCGCGAAGCGCGCTTCCGTGCCGCCAAGCCGTTCGCCGACCATGGTGGCGACGTCGTTGGCGGACTGGACCACCAGCGCCCGGATCGCTTGTTCAACCGTGATGGAGTCGCAGCCGCGCCGGCGCGAGCAGGCAAGGCCCAAGCGCGATGGCGGCTGGCGCGAGGCGTTGCGCGAGGCGGTCAGACGCGTGTCCATGGTCAGGTCGCCGCGCTCAAGCGCTTCGAAGATCATATAGAGCGTCATCATCTTGGTCAGGGACGCTGGGAAACGGGCCTCGTCGGCCTGATCCTCGAGCAGCACCTCATTGGTGCGCGCATCCATGACGATGGCGGCATAACGATCCTGCGCCATAGCCGGCGCCGCCGCCCCCAACGCAAAGAGCGCCGCGAGGGCGCCCATAGCCATCCGCATTGTCCCAAATCCCGCTGACGTCATTGCGTTCAATCCCGCACAAGTACGGACTATTTCAGGCAAATCGCGTGCCGTGCAGCTTACAGATTCATTAGACCCCGTTAAGGCGCAGTTGCAGATCGGGGTTAACCTCTCCGTACGGGCGATGCCGAGTCAGTCCTACACGTTGAGGGTGTGGAAAACGTGGTTAACGCCCGATGAACGAAACCCGTCAAGGCTGCGAAAACGAGGGTCAAGCGCGCTATGTTGCAGTGCACAAATTTCTGTTGACTTCGCAGGTGCAGCATAACATATAGGTGTCAGGTTCACCCTTCCCGGGGTGATTCAAGGAACAATCCGGGGCCCGCAGCGGCCCTTTCGACTGAAACGGAGATCATTATGGCCACTGCGAAGACCGCCCCCCGCGCCGCCAAGACGGCTACCGAGGCGTTTGAGACTCTTACCGCCGGCTCGACCGAAGCCGTCCGCGAAAACTTCGACCGCGGCATCGCCGCTTTGTCGGAAGCCTCCGCTTTCGGCAAGCAAAATGTCGAAGCTTGGGTTGCCTCGGCGACCGCCGCTCAAAAGGGCTTTGAAGCCCTCTCAGCCCGGACCATCGCCTTCCAAAAGGAAGCGCTCGAGAAGCACGTCGCGGCGACCAAGTCGCTCCTGACCTCGAAGTCGGTGCAAGAGTTCGTCGAGAAGCAAAACGAGTACGCGAAGGGCGCCTTCGAAGCCTATGTCGCGGAAGTCACGCAGGTTTCTGAACTCGTCCAAGGTCTCGCCAAGGAAACGCTGCAGCCGATCAACGAGCGCGTGAACGCCGTCGGCCAGCTGATCCAGACCGCCGGCCGCTGAGGAATAGACTTCGGGAGCAGGTGCTTCCGAGGGGCTGAACAGGGACGGGCCTGGCTCATGCGAGCCGGGCCCGTTTCTTTTGTCCGCCCCCTTGGGCTGTACCCCACGGCTGCGCAAGGCCTTCCATCGCGCCCGCCAGTCCATAAATTGTTCAGCATGTGAGCGAAGGCTCACCGGTGATTGAGTCGGATTCGGCTTGAGCGATTGGCCTCGATGAGCGGCGGCTATTGGGATGACAACGAAGAGGACGGCGGGGCCGAAGGCCGCGCTGGAACTCAGACCGTCACCCGCACAAAAAAGCCATCGCTCTACCGCGTATTGCTGCTGAACGACGATTACACGCCGATGGAATTCGTCGTCTACGTGCTCGAGCGCTTCTTTCAGAAGAGCCGCGAGGAGGCGACCACGATAATGTTACACGTCCATCAGAACGGCGTGGGCGTGTGCGGTGTTTTTACTTACGAGGTGGCCGAAACCAAGGTCGCCCAAGTCTTGGATCTCGCGCGGCGGCACGAACATCCGCTGCAATGCACGATGGAAAAGGAATAACGTCGAATGGCGACATTCTCCCGGACGCTCGAACACACGCTGCGGCGGGCGCTCTCTTTGGCGACCGATCACAGCCACGAATACGTGACTCTCGAGCACTTGCTTATGTCGCTCGTCGACGACGATGACGCCGCCGGCGTGATGCATGCCTGCAAGGTCGATCTCGAAAAGCTGCGTCAGAACCTCGACGCCTATCTCGAAAACGAACTCGATGCGTTGCGCGTCCAGAACCGCGATCATGAGGAGCCGCGCCCGACCGCGGGTTTCCAGCGCGTGCTGCAGCGGGCGATGCTGCATGTCGATTCAAGCGGCGGCCGCGAAGTCACCGGCGCCAATGTGCTCGTCGCTCTGTTCAGCGAGCGCGAAAGCCACGCCGCCTATTTCCTGCAAGAGCAGGACATGACGCGCTACGACGCGGTGAACTTCATCGCCCACGGCATGCCCAAGCGCGCCGGCGCCGCGGCGCCGCGCCCAGTTCGCGGCGCGGGCGAGACGGAAGAAGATCGTGTGGTGAAGCAGGGCAGCGAAGCGCTCGCCGCCTATTGCGTGAACCTCAACAAGAAGGCGAAGGAAGGCAAGATCGATCCGCTTATCGGCCGCGAAGGCGAAGTGCTGCGCGCGATCCAGATTCTCTGCCGCCGTCAGAAGAACAACCCGCTGCTCGTGGGCGATCCCGGCGTCGGCAAGACGGCGATCGCCGAGGGCCTGGCGCGCAAGATCAACGAAAAGCAGGTGCCGGAAGTTCTGGCTGACGCGACCATCTTCTCGCTCGACATGGGCTCGCTCTTGGCCGGCACGCGCTATCGCGGCGACTTCGAAGAGCGTTTGAAGAGCGTGATGAAGGAATTGGAAAATCATCCGAAGGCGATCCTTTTCATCGACGAGATTCACACCGTGATCGGCGCGGGCGCCACCAGCGGCGGCGCCATGGACGCCTCGAACCTGCTGAAGCCGGCGCTGCAATCGGGCCAGCTGCGCTGCATGGGTTCGACCACCTACAAGGAATATCGCCAGCATTTCGAGAAAGACCGCGCGCTGGCGCGACGCTTCCAGAAGATCGACGTGAACGAACCGTCGATCCCGGACTCGATCAAGATCCTCATGGGGCTGAAGCCCTATTTCGAGGACTATCACAAAGTGAAGTACACCGACGACGCGATCAAAGCCGCCGTCGAATTGTCCTCGCGCCACATGGGCGACCGCAAGCTGCCGGACAAAGCGATCGATGTCATCGACGAATCCGGCGCATCCATGATGTTGCTGGCGCCCAAAGAGCGCAAGAACGTCATCGACGTGGCGGAGGTGGAAGAGGTGGTGTCGCGGATGGCGCGGATTCCGCCCAAGTCGGTGTCGAAGAACGACAGCGAAATGCTGGCCTCGCTTCCGGCTGACTTGAAGCGCGTCGTCTTCGGTCAGGACAATGCGATCGATCAGCTCGCCGCCGCCATCAAGATGGCGCGGGCCGGCTTGCGCGAACCGCAAAAGCCGATCGGCTGCTATCTGTTCGCGGGGCCCACCGGCGTCGGCAAGACCGAAGTCGCGCGTTCGCTCGCCAACATCATGGGCATCGAACTGCTGCGCTTCGACATGTCGGAATACATGGAGCGCCACACCGTAAGCCGCCTCATCGGCGCGCCTCCTGGTTATGTCGGCTACGATCAGGGCGGCCTCCTCACCGACGGCGTCGATCAGCACCCGCATTCGGTGCTGCTGCTCGACGAAATCGAAAAAGCCCACCCCGACCTGTTCAACATCCTGTTGCAGGTCATGGATCACGGCTCGCTCACCGATGCGAACGGCAAGAAGGTCGATTTCAGGAACGTCATCCTGATCATGACCACCAATGCCGGCGCCGCGGATGCGGCCAAGCAAGGCATCGGCTTCGGCGCGGGCAAGAAGGATCACATGAACGACGAGGCGATCAAAAACCTCTTCACGCCTGAGTTCCGCAACCGCCTCGACGCCACCATCAACTTCAACGGCCTGCCGCCGGAAGTGGTGCGCAATGTCGTGCAGAAGTTCATCATTCAGCTCGAAGGCCAGCTCGCCGAGCGCAACGTCCAGATCGAGATCACCGACAAGGCGGCCGACTGGCTGGCGACGCGCGGCTATGACGAAAGCTTCGGCGCGCGGCCGCTGTCTCGTCTGATCAACGAGCAGGTGAAGAAGCCGATGGCGGACGAACTGCTGTTCGGCAAGCTGAAGGACGGCGGCATCGTCAAGATCGATATCGATCCGCACGATTCCGAAAAGCTCAAGTTCAGCTATACGCAAGAATCGCGTGGTCTGCTGAGCTTCGGCAAGCGGCCCGAAAAAGCCTAGCGCGGCTGTTTTCGCAGCGAGAGCGGATAAGCGACATCCACCACCGGGTGCGCGCGTTCTGGATCCGTCGATGACGGCGCCGCGACTAGGCTCTCCGGCGGCGGATCCGGTTCGTTCGCACCGAGATCGATCATCGCATGGAGCCCGCGGATGCGGCGCCATTGCTCGATCTGCGCGCCGGGCGGATCGCTCCCGGTGACCTGCGGATGCGTCATTGTGGGGTGACGTTCGCCGGTGGTCACGCACGCTAGCGACCACATCGCCGCCTTGTAGCGGAAGTCGGAGTCGGTGCGCATGAGCTGCGCGAAGCGGCTCTGCTCTCCGGCGGTCTTCTTCTTGTAGCAATTGGGCCGGCTTCCGGAATGGAATTTGAGCGCTGTCACATGCGCGATGACGGCGCACTTTTCGCGAAGGCGGCGCACGCTGTTGAAGAAAGCGTGGGTCGGGACTTCGTTGATTTCGCGCCAGTCGAGCCAACCGCCGGCTTCGCGCGCCGCTTTTGCCGTGTGCATGACCGTCGTCGTCATGGGGTTGTAGTAAACCTCACCGGCGCTCGTATGCCATGGCATGCCTAGGACATGGCGAAACACCGAACCGGGCGGGCCGATTTCTATGCAAAGGCTAGAGACGATATCGAGGCCACCGCCGGTGAGGGGCGCGTAAAGCGTTTCGACGTGATCGGGAAACCAGAGATCGTCGTGGTTGAGGTAGGCGATCGCATCGCCGCGCGCCAATTCGAGCGCGACCTTGTTGGCGCCGGACTGGTTGCCGGTGTTTTCCGGCAAGTTGCGCCAGACGATACGCGGGTCGTCGAAACTGTGGACGACGTCCTCGGTTTCATCCGTGCAGCAATCGCCGATGATGAGATACTCGAAGTCGGCGAAGCTCTGCGACAACGCGCTTTGCATGGCGAGCTTGAGCGCCCCTGGCCAATTGTACGTCGTCGTCACGATCGTCAGCGGCGGCGCGGCCGGCATCACCCGCCCCTGCGCGGACTGAAACTGTAGGGAATGTGATCGTTTTCGAGCGGCAAGGTGTGCTTGTCGGGATCTTCGTAATTGTAGGGTTCACTCGGAATATTGAACATAAGCCCATCGACGGCGCCCACGTTCTCAACCGCGTGAAAAACGCCCGGCGGCACCAACACCAGCGCACGGTTGTAGTCGCTTAAATAGAGTTCGTTGATCATCCTGTGCGTCGGTGAGCCGGCGCGATCATCGAACAGTACGAGCTTGAGCGATCCGCTGACGAAGAAATACCGATCGACATGATGCTCGTGCACGGCCCAGCCTTTGACTTTGCCGGGACGCACCGTCACCAGATAGGCATGCACAAGCGGAAAGTCGTCGAAACGCCAGCGCTGGTTGTAGATTTCGCACAGGGTCCCGCGGTCGTCCTGATGCGTAACCGGCTGGTGCATGCGCACCCCGTCGATCAGCGGATTCACCGACCGTCCATCCGGTGTCACGCTTTGCCCCGCTTTCTTCCCCGTCGCCATAAGGATTCCATGCATCGGCGCCGGGCGCCGGGCAAGCCCTGCAGTAAGCCGGGTCATTGAATAGTGAGGAGGTGCAGCGCATGCCGTCATGTCCGAAATGCCAATCGTCGATGAAGCGGGGGTTCATGCTCGATCATACGTATGGCAGCCGGGCGGCCGGCAGCTGGGTTGAGGGCGAGCCGGAGCGTAGCATCTGGTACGGCGTCAAACTCGGCGGCAGGAAGGTGATGGAAATCGAGACTTGGCGTTGCTCGAAGTGCGGCTACCTCGAGAATTACGCCAACAAGGAAGTGCGCCCCAATGCCTGGTATTAAAGCCACGGTCTTGCTCTGCGCGGTGCTGGCGTGCGCATGCGTGAGCGCCTCGGCGCAACTGGCGCCTTTGCCGATGGCGCTGTGCGCGGGCTGGCGAGGCGAACGGACCTGCGAGCTGTTATCGGAAGACGCGCAGATCCGCGTGTTGCGCTGTACGTTCCCGCCGGGCGTCGGTCATGAGATGCATTACCACCCGCCGCATTTCGGTTATGTGCTCGAAGGCGAAAGCACGATGCGGATCACGACGGCGGACGGCGTCCAAGAACGCCCCGTGCGCGCTGGTGCGGCGTTCTCGAGCGACGTGGAGGTTCGCCATGAAGCGCTCAATATCGGTGCTGAAACCACGCGCTATCTCATTGTCGAAAAGAAATACGCCGATACGCGCGCAGCGCCGGAGGTCGCGCCGGGACTCTGTGAGAGTTAGAGCGCTGCGGCGATCTCGCTCGCGAGCTTCTGCAGCTCCGCGATATCGGCTTGATTGCTGTGGCCGTGGCCGGCGAGCGCCTTGCCTTTGTAGCGCGGAATGATGTGGAAGTGCAGGTGAAAGATGGTTTGCCCCGCAGGCTCGCCGTTGAACTGCACCACCGTGAGGCCATCGGGTTTGAGCGCCCTCTCGGTGGCGATGGCCAGCCGATGAACGCGCTCCATCAGCGGCGCGACCCGCTCCGGCGCCAGTTCGAGAAAGTTACGCGCTCTAACATTCTTCGGCACGATGAGCAGGTGGCCGCGGGTTTGCGGATAGATGTCCATGAAGGCGAGCACCTCGTCGTCCTCGAACACCTTCACCGCCGGAACATCGCCGCGCAAAATCTTCGCGAAGAGATTGTTGTTGTCGTAGGTTCCGTGCAGGCTCATGGGCGGCGCTCCTGGGCGGAGGTGTAGCGATGGCGCGGATTTGTGGAAAGACGGCCAAGTCGGTCCTGACCGAGCGCCAGCAGAAATGGTTCGCCAGCGTCGAAGCGAGTCTGGAACGAGATACCGGCAGAACCATCGCCGAATGGGTGAAAATCGCCAAGACCTGCCCGGAGACGACGCCGGGCAAGCGCGCCAAATGGCTGCGCCAGAAATACGGCCTGGGCGTCAATCGCATCGCCCACATCCTCTCTGTTGCGTTTCCCGGCGGGCCAAGCTGGGACGATCCGGACGCGCTGCTCGATCAGCTCTGGAAGGAGCGGCAAGGGCGGGCGATCTATGACGCGGTGGCGAAGCTCGTGCGCAGGGCGTTTCCGGACGCCGTGATCGGTCCGCGCAAGACGTTCGTATCGTTTTCCCGCAAGATTCAGTTCGCTGGCATCGTGCCTGTGCGCGGCGGTAGGGCTGAGCTTGGTCTGCCTTTGCCGCTAACCGCGAGCAGGCGGCTCACGCCGATGAAGAGCAGACCTTGGGCCGAGAAGCACACGGCGATCCTGGTGTTGAATGGGCCGAAGGACGTGGATGGGGAAGTGAAGCGGTTGCTGGCGTTGGCTTACGCGAAAGGGTGAGGCTTGCTTGTTACTTGCGTAGGACCTTCTCCATCGGCCGCCCCTTCGCCAGTTCGTCGATCAGTTTGTCCAAGTAGCGAATTTCTCGCATGAGAGTTTCTTCGATGTCCTCGACACGAACGCCGCAGACGACGCCCTTAATTAGCGAGCGTGCCTCGTTGGGCTTGGGCGCTTGCGTGAAAAAATCCTCGACGGTGGTCTGCTTTTTCAAGTGTGCTTCCAGCGTCGCCTGGCGATAGCCTGTCAGCCAGCAAATGATCTGATCAACCTCGGCTTTCGTGCGCTCCTTGCTCTCCGCTTTCTTCACGTATTGCGGATAGAGGGCCGCGAAGCTCATTGCATAGATGCGCTGCCAATTGGCTGCGGCTCGGGGAGAAATCTTCATGTCGGATCGAATCCTTGAGAGTTACTCGACTTGGAATTCTATCGACGACGTTGACCAGCCGTGTTCGACCGACCAGCTCTCCGCACGATAGCGTCCGGGCGGCAATAGGAACGGCAGAGTTTCGCCGCTTCGGAGCAGGATGCGGTCGATCGCTGCGGCGTCGTCTGGATCGTTAGTATTGCGCGCTTCCCAGATGGTCGGCAGGTCCGGATTGGCCATGGCCGGGAGATAGACGGGCTTTTGCCCCGCCCTTTGGCGCCAAGCAGGGCGGCCATTCGCAAACCTGCCCCGCGGCGTGCCGATGCGGAAATCGACTCTGAGCCCGGATGCTTGTGCTGGATCACAGAAGACGAACTCGTCAGTGGCCGCCTCGTAGCGTGTCAGATCGATGGTGAGCGGATCGATGCCCGTCGCTTGCTTGAGACGCGCGGCCATGAAGAGGTTGCCGTTGTCATCCGGCAATTCCTGCAGATGGCCGTGGCCGACATGTACGAGCACGCGGTCGTTCGGATGCGCATTCAGGATGGCTTGCAGGTTCGCGGCCTGGCCCGCCTCGCGACGGGCGATGCGTGGCGCCCAATCGCCGTCGACGGGCGGCGCTCTGTCCTCATCCGCGAGGTGTTCGTAATCAAAGAGGGCGAACCCTTCGGCGCGGATGCGGCGCACGAGAGCGGCATACGCTGGCTCGTTTGTGTAGTAGCCGTCGCGCACGCCGAGCCATCCGCGCTGCTCGCGAATTGAAGGCGCAAACGTTTCAGCGGCGTAGATGGCGAACCCGTCGCGGCGAAGGGCGGAAGCGACTTCGGCGATGAATGCGCGATGCTGTGGGTGATCATGCGCTTCGTTAATGATGACGACGCGCCGGCCAGAGGCCAGGCGTGCTATTTCGTCCACTGGATCGACGGCCACGCCGTCTCGCAACAGCGGCGCGCACGCGGTGCGGTCGCGATCCGTGAAGAGGTCCTCGCGGCCCACAAGGGAGAGAACCTGCGCGCGTCCGCCGCCAGGATCGTCACCCGTCGCCGTCAGCGCATCGGTGAGTGCTTCGACAAAGACCGGCGGATCGCGTTCGGTCGCGGAAGGTGCGACCGGCGCGCCAGCGCACGCCGTGACAGCAAGGAGTGCGAAGGCCACGGCACGCATCAGGTCGCTGGCGACTGGATGTTGCGCACCATTTTTAGCAGCGTTTCGCGCGGTATGTATTTTACGATGTTGGCTTGAAAAGCGTTGCGTGCGCCGGTGACGATCACCGGGCGGTTGCGCTTCCAGGCTTCGTAGCCTGCGCGCGCCACCGGTGCAGACGGCACAGCTTTGCTCGCGCGCGCGAGCCGCGTCCGTCCGGTGCCGGCGCGTTCGCGGAACTTCGAAACCGTCGGGCCGGGGCAGAGACAGCTCACATTCACGCCGGTGCCGCGCGCCTCCTCCCACATCGCCTCGGAGAACGAGAGCACGTAGGCCTTCGAGGCGTAATAGTTCGCCATCAAGGGGCCAGGCTGAAACGCCGCGGTCGACGCGACGTTGAGCACGCCACCGCGTCGGTTGGCGATCATGCGGTCCCAATAGAGATAGGTGAGTTCGACCAGCGCGCGCACGTTGAGGTCGATCATGCCGAGCTGGGTTTGCAGATCGGAGGAGGTCAGCGCCCCGGCGTGGCCGTAGCCGGCATTGTTGACGACGACATCGACGTTGAGCCCGCGTTCGGCGATCTTGGCGGCCACCGCCGAGCCGCCGCCGAAGGCGCCCAGATCCTGCGCGATCGTGTGGGCCTTGACGCCATGCGCGGCAGAGAGCCGATCAGCGACATCCTTCAGCGCGCCTTCGCTGCGAGCGGCGAGGATCAGATCATAGCCGTCGCGGGCAAAGCATTCCGCGAGATCGACGCCAATGCCGGCCGACGCGCCGGTGATCAGGGCGGTTTGGCCTTCGCCGGGTTTACGTCGCGCCATCTTGCCTCTCCCATTTTCCGCGCGCGACGATAGGCGCGTGCGGTTCCGGTTCCAAGCGCACCGGTTCGCCGTGCTAGGAGGGGCGCATGAGCGCCAACGAGTTCAAGCTCAACGCCGACGAAAAGCCGTTCGACGCGCCCGATGGCATAAAGCCGAAGGCTGCGCGTCCGCGCGACGCGGCGACGCTCATTCTGGTGCGGGGCGGGCGCGAAGTGATGATGGGTCAGCGCTCCGCGGGCCACGTCTTCATGCCCGACAAATGGGTGTTTCCAGGCGGCCGGGTCGATCCGGGCGACGCCCGCGCCAAGGCGGCGAGCGAACTTACCGCCGAGACCGAAGCCCTGCTCAAGAGGGGAACGATAAGCCGCCGGCCGCCGCGCGCGTTCGCCCTGGCCGCGGTGCGGGAGACGCTGGAGGAGGCGGGGTTGCGGGTTGGCGGTCCGTCCGGGCCGGAGCTGGACAAGCTCAGTTTCATCGCCCGCGCCATCACGCCCCCCTACCGCCCACGCCGCTTCGACGCCCGCTTTTTCATGGCCGACGCCGACGCCGTCCTGGCCCACCATGACCCGATTCAGGGCGAAGAATTGCTGCATGTTCGGTGGTTTAGCCTCAACGAGGCCAAGTCCCTCGACCTCCCCTCGATCACCAGGTTCGTGCTCAAGGAGGTCGAGGCAAGGCTCGCCGGCCAGGCCGTCCAGCCTCCCTTCCTGCGCTGGAGCCGCGGGTCGCACACCCTGGAGCGGCTCACGAGTTGACTTTGGGGCGGCCGTCCCTATTTTCGCGCGCTTCTTCAAACCTCTGAGTAATCCGGGCCCGACCCATGGCTAAGCCGACCGTCATCAAGATCCGTCTGAACTCGACGGCCGACACGGGCTACTTCTATGTGACGAAAAAGAACCCGCGTACGAAGACCGAGAAGCTCAAGTTCAAGAAGTACGACCCGATCGCGAAGAAGCACGTCGAGTTCGTCGAAGGTAAGATCAAGTAGGCAGCGAAAGCTCGCCAGCGAATAGCGAATGGCGAGTAGCAATAGGGGCGCGGCTGAAGGGCCAGCGCCCTTTCTGTTGCCTCTATTTGCCATTCGCGATCCGCTCACTTCGGATAGATGAGCATTTGCGTGCAGCGGAAGAGCGCGAGCGTCTTGCCGCTCGCTTCGTCCTTCACCACCGCATCCCACACCTGCGTCGTGCGTCCGCCATGAACCAGGCTTGCCTCGACGCCGACGCCGCCTTGGCGCGACGTGCCGAGGAAGTTCGACTTGAGCTCGATTGTCGTGAAATTCATCGCGCCTTCGGGCCGCGAGATGACGCAGCCATAGCCGCAGGCGCTGTCGGCGAGCGCGATGACGCTCGCGGCATGCAGGAACGTGTTGGGGGCGAGGTGATATGTTTTCACCTCGAAGCGGCCTTTGACGAAACCGGGTCTCGCCTCAAGCCATTCGAGGCCAAGGTGGTCGGGCAGAAAGCCTTTCTGGCGTTCCGTCAGCTGACCGGCATGGTCTTCGCTCATCACACTCTCCGCGCGCTCTGTGCTATCATGTCCCCATGACGCAGCGCCAAGTCAAAGCCGCTGTTTTGCTGATCGGCGACGAACTGCTCTCCGGCCGAACGCAAGACATCAATCTGCAAGCCATCGCTAAATTCCTCACCCCGCTCGGCGTGCAGGTCACGGAGGCGCGCGTGGTGGCGGATGCGCCCGACGAGATCGCCGCCGCAGTGAACGCACTGCGGCGCGCCTATGACTACGTCTTCACCACCGGCGGCATCGGCCCGACGCACGACGACAAGACCGCAGACGCAATCGCCGCCGCGTTCGGCGTCGGCATCGGCGTGCGCGACGACGCGCGCGCGATCCTCGAAGCGCACTACAAGGGCCGGACGACGCTCAACGAATCCCGCCTGCGCATGGCGAGAATTCCGGACGGCGCATCCTTGATTGCCAATCCCGTGTCGAAGGCGCCCGGCTTCCAGCTCGGCAACGTGTTCGTGCTCGCCGGCGTGCCCTCGATCATGCGCGGCATGCTTGAAGACGTCGGCCACCGCATCGAAGGCGGCGCCGTCGTGCGTTCACGCACCATCCGCGCCAAGGGCATCGCCGAAGGCGAGATCGCCGCGGGCCTTGAAGCGTTGGAGAACGCGACAAATGGGAGTGTCAGCTTCGGCTCGTATCCATGGTTCACTCCAGAAGGCTACGGCGCCCATCTCGTGGCGCGTTCGGCTGATCCCGCAGCCCTGGACAAAGCGGCGAGCGACCTGATCGACCTCGTTCGCGCGCGTGGCGCCGAGCCTGAAGAAGTAGTCGATCCGAGCTAGCAAGTTTGATTGCCGGCGCGTCGTCCGGCCTGAGTCAGGCGCGCGCCCACACGGCGTGGATCACTTCGCAGCGCGGCTTGAAGCCCAAGCTACTGTAGAGGCCGATTGCAGCGGTGTTGTCGGCGTAGGTGTGCAGGAAGGGCGTCGCGCCATCGGCGACGATGCGGGCGCCGACCGTGCGCATGAGCGCTGCGCCATAGCCGCGGCCGCGATAGTCTGGGTGTGTGCACACGGCGCTGATCTCGATGAACTCCTCGGTTTGCAGACGCTCGCCAGCCATGGCGATGAGCGCGCCGTTGTCGCGGATGCCCACGAAGCGGCCGAGCGCATGCGTGCGCGCGCGGAACGGGCCGGGGCGCGTGAGCGTCGCCAGCGCCAGCATCTCGGGCGCATCGGCGTCGCTCAACGCTTCGATCGGAAACTCGGGCGTGCTTTTGGTGATGCCGCGCGCGACCATCTGAAGCCCGAGCGCGCTCATGATGAGCGTCACGCCGGCTGGCGGCGAAGGCGGCGCAACCTGCAATAATGAAATATCGTCGCCGGCTTCTGGCGTGAGAGCGCCGAGTGCGGCGACTGCGCCGGGTGAAGCATCAGCCGCCGCAGCGAAGGGGCTCACGTCGGCGAGGAAGCGCTTCGCGACCGGACCGCCTTCGCCGAACGAAGCCTGACGCGAAGTGAGCGCATTCCAGATCGGATTGTCCAGGGGATGGCCGGTCACGGGGCGTGTCTTACCGGCTCGGCGCGGCGGCGGCAAACCGGAGCGCCTTGCGCCAGCAGGGCAAAGCCCCTTATCTCGCGTTTGCATGCGAGCGTGGCGAAACTGGTAGACGCAGCGGACTTAAAATCCGTTCGCCGAAAGGCGGTGCGGGTTCAACTCCCGCCGCTCGCACCATCGCAAGCTCGCGAAGCGGAGCGCAAGACGTCGTCGACAGCCTTGGCGGAGGACAGCCGTTGATCTCATCCGCGAGCTTCGGATGGCTCACGCCATTGGCAGGCTCCGCGCGCAGTCTCGGATGACTGGCGCGACTATGTTATGGCCTCAGCACCACGCGCCCCACCACCTTGCCGGCGCGGAGATCGTCGATCGCGGCATTGGCTTCGTTAAGTGGACGTTCGTGCATGGGCGGCGCCTGAATCGCGTCGGCGCGCATCAGCGTGATCAGTTCGCGCGCTTCGTCCAAGCGCCCGACATACGAGCCGATTATGGAAATCGGGCGGAGCGGCAGCGAGGCGAGCGGTAGTGAAGCCTTGCCGCCGAAGAGGCCGACGATGATGTATTTGCCGCCGCGCCGCAGCGCAGCCGTGCCGAATGCGAACGTCGCGGGCGCGCCGACGAAATCGATCGCGGCCGCTGCGGGTCCACGGCGCGCAACGATTTCCTTCCAGGCTTCGGGCGACGGTTCGATCGCATCGACGGCGCCGTAGCGCAGCGCTGCATCGCGTTTCGCAGCGTCGATGTCGACGGCGACGATCGGGTTCGGGAGCACGCTTTTCGCCAGCGCCATCGCCATCAGTCCAACGCCGCCCATGCCGAGTATGAGCACCGGCTGTTCCGGCGGCGCTGCGCTGATCTTCTTCAGCGCGGAATAGGCGGTGAGCCCCGAGCACATGGCGAGCGCGCCCAGGCCAGGCGCCAGATCGCCGATCGGAATCAGCGCATCGGCGAACGGCACATGCACGTACTCCGCCATGCCTCCCCATTGGGCGACGCCAAGCGCGCGGCGCGGCAGCACGATGCAAAGCTGTTGGTCGCCGGCGCGGCAGGTGTCGCAGGCGTTGCAGCCGAGCCAGGGATAGACGGCGACGCGCTCTCCGACCGGCGGGCCGCCGACGCCGTCGCCGAGTTCTGCGACTTCACCTTCGATCTCGTGGCCGAGCACCGCCGGCATGGTGATCGTCACCGGCTGGCGGACGTCGCCGAAATCGAAATAGCCGTCGTGGATGTGGAGATCGGAGTGACAGAGCCCGGCGCGCGTCACGCGCACCAGAGCTTCGCCGGCGGCGGGTGTTTGAGGCGTCAGCTCCATCGGCGAAAGCGGCGCGCCGAACGCCGTCATGGCTTGGGCTTTCATGCCGCTACTATCGGCGGCGTCCGCGGCGATTCAAGTCGCAGGGTCGGTTATCGGGGATCGGTTATCGGTCTTCGGGACCGCGTCATCGCTGTGCTAATGATCGATCCCCGATAGCCGATCCCCGATAACCGATACTTCTTACGCCGCAACTTTGTAGTTTGCGCCTTCGGGGATCGCTACGCCGCGGTCGGCAAGGAATTTGATCACCGCGTCGGGCGAGGTCGAATTGTTAGTGATGCGCAAGAATTCGGCGACAGTGGCGCGCAGCTCCGTAGCGGAAACGCTTCTGTGCGCGAGCCGGTCCTTCACGAAATTCGCCAGCGCCGCGGCGCTCGAGGCGGTGAGGGCGGGGCCAAGCGATTCCGCAAAGAACATGCGTGCCCTCCGGCGAGTCACGTTAGAGGCAATTCGTTGTAGCAAGCCGGTCGGGCCACGTAGGGATCGCCTGTGATTTCTCCCCAGCTGCTTCCCGTGTTGCCGCCGGCGCTGGATTACGCGGGCGTCACCGTGTTTGCGCTGACGGGCGCTCTCGCCGCGGCGCGCGACCGGCATGACATCATCACCTTCTGGTTCTTCGCCGTGGTGACAGGCGTGGGCGGGGGCACGCTCCGCGATCTGCTGATTGGCGCGCCTGTGTTTTGGATCGGCGACGCAACATATCTCGGCATTGGTCTCGCCGCGGCGCTCGCGGTCTGGTTCCTGTCGCCATATCTCGCGAGGGCAAAGACGCTGATCTGGCTCGATGCGATTGGTCTTGCCGTCTACGCGGTGATCGGCGCCGCAAAGGCGCTGTCGCTCGGCGTCGGTCCCTTCGTCTCGGTGGCGATGGGCGTGCTCACGGCCTGCTTCGGCGGCGTCATCCGCGACGTCTTGGCGGTGCAGCCATCCGCGTTGTTGAAGCGCGAGATCACTGTTTCGGCGGCGCTTCTGTCGGCGGCGGGGTTTGTCGGGCTCACGGCTCTGAGCATCCCACCGCTCTGGGCCGGCGTTGCAGGGGCACTCGCGGGTTTTGGATTGCGCGCGGGCGCCATACATTATGGCTGGGCGCTGCCTGCGTTCGGAGAAAAACGTGACCAAGGAGAAGCTTGACCTGGTCGAGGTCAGCCCGCGCGACGGGCTGCAGAACGAGCCCGATATCGTTTCGACCGAAAACAAGCTCGCCCTGATCGATCATATTCTCGCCGCCGGTTTTCGCCGCTTGGAAGCGGGCAGTTTCGTCAATCCGAAGAAGGTGCCGCAAATGGCCGACGGCGACGCCGTGTTCGCCGGCTTGCCTGCGCGCTGCGACGCCACCTTCATCGCGCTCGCGCTCAATTTGCGCGGCGTCGAACGCGCGTTGGCGGCTGGCGCGAAGGAGATCAATTACGTTTTCTGCGCCTCGGACGGCTTCTCCATTCGCAACAATGGCGGCACGGTGGAAGAGACGTTTCGCGTGTGGCCGGAGGTCGCCGCGGCCGCGAAGGCGGGCGGGGCGCGGCTGTCGGCGACCGTCTCGACAGCGTTCGGGTGTCCGTTCGACGGCGAAGTGCCTGTGGCCCGCGTCGTCGAGGTCGCCGAGCGCTGCGTTGCCGAGGATATTTTCGAACTGGCTTTGGCCGACACAATCGGCGTCGGCGCCCCAAGCGATGTGCATGAGCGCTTCCGCGCCGTGAAATCGGGGATTCCGCCGGCCATTCAATTGCGCGCGCACTTCCACAACACGCGCAACACCGCGCTCGCGAATGCCGCAGCCGCAGTGGAGGAAGGCGTGCGCGTGCTGGACGGCTCGCTCGGCGGCATCGGCGGTTGCCCGTTTGCGCCCGGCGCGGCCGGCAACGTCCCGACCGAAGATCTGCTCTATATGTTGACGCGCATGGGCTTCGACACCGGCGTCGATCTCGATCGTGCGGTCGAGGCTGCGCAATTCATTGGCGGCGTGCTCGGACGCAAAACGCCGGGTATGGTCAGCCGCGCGCCGAAATGGCCGTAGGTTGCGCCAAACAAAACGGCCGCTTCCTCGGAAGCGGCCGTTCCGGTTGCTGTTGACCGTGATTACAGCTGGCGGCCAATGGTGATCACGAACGCGGAGTCGTAGCTCGACTCGCCGTAGGTGTAGGCCTCGATGTCGCTGCCTGCGTCGATGTCGGTGTCGTGATAACGCAGGTCGATCTCGAAACCGTGGAACGCGTGCGTCGCGCCGATATTCCAGGTGTTGTAGTCGTCCTCGGTGCCCGGGCCAGCCGGTTCTTCGATATTCTGATTGCCGTAATGGGCGTCGACGGCGAAGGCATCATTGATCTGATACGTGCCGTTGATTTCCCAATAGAGCGCGTCACCCGTCTCGGCAAAGTTTTCAGGCGAGTAGTAGATTTCGGCGCCTGCGGTGAACTGATCGGTGACGTCGTGGCTCGCGCCGACTTTCAGTTCGTAATAGTCGAACTCGGCGCCGTCATCGTCCGCACCCGGATAGAAGTAGCCGATCGCGCCCAGGTCCCAGTCGACCGGGCCGGTCGTCGGGGTGAAGCCGGCATAGACATCCATCTCGATGCCTTCCGTGACGTTCGACGCCCAAACGCCAGCGTACCAAAGGTCCGACTCGTAATCGAAGCCGCCTTGAACCGCCGGGCCGTTGTCCGAAAGCGAGATGCCGCGGAAAACGTAATCGCTGGTCAATGCAATATTGGCTGAAACCGTGCCTTCGGCGTGAGCCGCACCGACGCCGGTAGCCGTCGCCAGAACGGCGAGGCTAATGAGTTTCTTCATATCGAGCATCCTCTTTCCCCGCGGTTCTCGCCGCGCATCGGCGAGGCTCACGTGTTAACGTGAACGATTGGTTAAGCAGGCGCAGCCTCTGCGGACTCGGTGTTGTGAAAAAGCGTTATCGTTGCAGCAGCGCCACGCGATGAGCTTGCGCTCAATTATTGGGCGCAGCGAGTGCAGCGCGCCGCAAGTTTGCGCACTGTTGCATCAGCGCTGCGACAGCGACGCAAAGCCCAGATGCAGACCCGCATCGACCAGCAATGTTTCGCCGGTGACATGTCGCGAGGCGTCGGAGAGGAAGAAAAGCCCTGCATCTGCAACGTCTTCGGGAGTCGATGCGGCGTGCAGCGGCGTCATTCGGATCGTGCCTTCGCGCACCCGCGCAGCCGCCTCCGCGCCCACTCCTTTTTCATGCCAGGGCGTGTCTATGAACCCAGGGCATAGCGCGTTGATGCGGATCTTCGGCCCGAGCACGCGCGCGAGCGAGAGCGTCATCGTATTGAGTGCGCCTTTGGAGGAAGCATAGGCGACGGACGATCCTATGCCGGTGACCCCGGCTATCGATGAAACCATTAACACGCTGGCGCGATCGGCCGCCTCCAGCAACGGGCGCGCTGCGCGCAACATCTGAAACGGCGCAATGACGTTGACCGCGAAGATGCGCTCGAAGTCCTCGCGCGAGAGCGCGTCGAGATCGCCGTGCGCGGGCGCGAATTTGGTGACGCCGGCATTGTTGGCGAGCGCGTCGATGCGACCGTAGGGGCGCGCCTTCTCGGCGATGGCGCGGCAGGCGGCGTCGTCGGCGACGTCGCCTTGCGCCAGAACCGGCTCGGCGCCGGCGGCGCGGACGGCTTCCGCCGTCGCTTCGGCTTCCGCTTGGCTGCGCGCGTAATTGATGATCACCGCCTTGGCGCCGCGCGCGGCCGCGCCCACCGCGATCGCGGCGCCTAGCCCGGTGGAAGCGCCCGTGACGAGGACGACCTTGTTCTCGAAATCGCGCATGGAAGCCTCCGTTGCCGATCCAGCGACTTGCCAGCGGCTGCCGGGCTCTTCAAGTGTGCGCTCATGACAACGGACACCAAAGGCTTGACGCAGCTGGGCGCCGCCACGCCGATCCCGGCCGGCCCCGACCAGGCCAAGCTCGAACGCGCGGCCAACCCGCAGCCGGGCACACTCTATCTCGTGCGCTTCACCGCGCCCGAATTCACCTCGATCTGCCCGGTGACTGGACAGCCTGACTTTGGAACCTTGGTGCTCGACTATGCGCCGGCGGATTGGATTGTGGAGTCCAAGAGTCTGAAGCTGTTCCTGCAGAGCTTCCGCAATCACGGCGCTTTCCATGAAGACTGCACCATTCAGGTCGCCAAGCGGGTGGTCGAGGCCATCGCACCGCAATGGTTGCGCATCGGTGGCTATTGGAACGCACGCGGCGGCATGCCGATCGACGTGTTCTGGCAAACTGGCGAGCCGCCAGCGGACTTATGGCTGCCCGACCAAGGCGTGCCGGCGTATCGCTCACGCGGATAGCTATTTCGCCGCAATCGCATCGGGCGGCGTCGCGGGCGACATAATGGCGCGGACGTTCTGCAGACGAACGAGCATGTCGCGACGGCCGAGACCAACGAGCAGCGCGTACCCGATCAGCGTTTCCAGAACGGCGAGACCGATCTGAGTCCAGTGCCCGATCTCGAACGCCGCGACCAGCGCGCGGTGCGCTGTGAAGATGGCAAGCGCGACAAGCGCCGGCGCCGCCAGCACGCGGATGAAGTCCATGATCGGCTGGTCGATCGGCCGCAAATAGAGTTGCAGCAGACGCGGTGTGTAGAGAACGGTGACCAAAGTGCACCCGAGCGCGACGGCCTCGATGCTGAATTGCGCCGCCACCAGCGCGGAGATCGTCCAGAGTACAGCGTACTCGACCGTGAGCCTGAGCCGTGCGCCGGTTTTTCCAACGGCCTGAAGCAGCGAGCCGTTGATGGCGACGACCGTTTGCAGCGCCGCCGTTCCTGCAAGCAGCGTGAAAATCTCGCCCGACGCGCGCCACCGCTCGGACAACAGCAGCGTGAAGAACGCGTCGCTTGCGCCAGCGACGGCCGCAATAGGCGGAAATACGAAGACCGCCTGCGCCATAGTGGCGAACAGGATGATCTCGCGCAGCGCCTCCTTGTTATCGCGCACGCTGACGAGACGAGGGTAGATGGCGCTGTGCAGCGAGCCGCCGAGAATATTGACCGGCAGCTGCATGATCCGAACCGCGATGTTGTAGAGGCCCAACGTGGCGGCGCCCAGGAACTTGCCGACAATGAGCGTGTCGGCTTGGCGCCCGACGAACATCACCATCGACCAAGCCGCCGTGTCGCGCATGAAGCCGAAATGTTCGACGAGGCGGCTGGAGTTGAACACGAACCGCACGCGGAAACGGCTCGCGAACAGGACGACGATGGCCTTCACGATGCGCTGGGTGAGGTGTTGCCAAACCAGCGCCCAAGCGCCGCCGCCCTGGAACGCCACTGCCAGGGCGACAGCGATGCCCGCCAGCGCCGCCGCAAACTCGGCGGCCGCGAGCCATTGAAACTTCTCCTTCTGGAGGAGTGACGCCGCGGGGATTTCGACGATGCCCAGCAACAGCGGCGCAAGCGCCAGCGTCATCATGATCGGCGCAAGGCCAGGCTGGTCGAAGAACGCTGCCGATGGCCACGAGAGCAGGAACACAAGGGCTGCGAGCGCGAGCATCAGCAGGTTCGACGCCCAAAACGCCGTCGACCAGGCTTCGCTGTCCTTGTCGTCTATGCGCACCAGCGATCGCCCGAGACCGGCGTCGCCGATCATGGTGAAGAACATGACCATCGACAATGCGAGCGCGGCCAAGCCGAAATCAGTCGGCGTGAGCAGACGCGCCAGGATTGGGATGGCGACAAAGCTCGAGGCGAGCTGGAACATCCGGGCGGCCGAAAGGGTCGCGACGCCGAATGCGATCCGTTTGAGCGCCACTGCCCACTCCCAAGCCCGACGCGCGATGTGTCGGGGCGTCGTGAGGCATATGCAAGGGATTTGCCGAGTTGTCGGCCCAACTTTGGTTAAGAGGCGGCCTCTGATGGCGCGGTTGTTGCTTCCGCATGGCTCGGGCCGTTCCGATCCGGCCAAAAAGCTGATCCGGCGGGAGTTTGTGAGCGATGCTGGACGGTCAAGTGGGCGACGTCCTTCGCGTGCTGGCGTTCAGCATCCTGCGCCCGGTCGCAAAATACCTGCCGCGCGCCTGGGCCATGGGCCTGGCGGACTCTGCCGGCTACGTCTTTCACGTTTCGCCGCTGGGCGGGCGCGTCAGGCGCGAGATGCGAACTGCGTTCCCGTCCGCTGACGCCAACGCGCTGGCGCTCGAATGGTTGAGACGCCCATTTCGCGACTACGTCGCCGCAACGCAAATCGTCGAAGGACGCGACGAGCCTGCTTCGTGGTGCATAGAACAGCGCAACGTTCCCGCCGCACTCTTGGATTCTGATCAATCGTTTATCGTCGCCACCGGACACTTTTCGCGTGAGGCTATGAGCAGCCTCTATGTGCCGAGCATCATTCCCAAGAAGCTCATCACGGTGATTGCTTCTGTCGATCGCAAGCCGTCGGACCCGCGCGGGCTGCGACTGTGTCAGCAGATGACGGAGATGATGAACGGCATCAGGCATGTTCGCCAGGGCGATGTCGAAATCGCCGAAGTCGGCGCGCCGGGCGTGGTGGTGCATTTCCTGAAGCACCTCAAGCGGCCGGGCGGCGCGCTGCTGATTGCTTCGGACGGACTGTGGTCAAAGGACAAGTCCGGCGGATACGAACGCCCCTTCGCGGGCCACGCTGCTCGCAACGTGGCGCTCGGGACGGCGTGGCTATCGCGCATGAGTCAGCGGCCGATCGTCCCGTGTGTTTCGATCTTAGGGGGCGATCGCCGCGTCATCGTGGAGTGGGGGGACCCGATTCCGCCCGCCGATAAGGCCGACACGGGCGCCGACGCGCGCGTGATGGATGCGATTTTGAGCAGACTCGAGCGCGCCGTCGGCCGGCATCCGGGGCAATACGTGTTGCCGATCGGGGACGAGCGGCGCTGGAGCGAGACTGCGCAGAGCTGGGTGGACTTGGCCGGCGAACCCAGCGTCGCCCAGACGGACGCTCGCATTCCCGCGCAGACGTCCGTCTCCAACTAGAAGCGCGAGATTCGCGAACTCACGTCGGCGCGGACGCGCTCAGCCACGCCTTGCGCCGGCGTGCCCAGATAAACGAAGCCTGCAATGCGTTCTTCATCGCTCAAGCCGAGCGCTTTGCGTGCGCGCGCGTCGAAGGCGGGCCATTCGGTCAGCCAGCAGCCGGCATAACCAAGCGCGTGCGCGCCGATGAGCAGGCTGAAGCAGGCAGCGCCGGCTGAGAGCTGTTGTTCCCACTCCGGCACTTTGGGATTTGCTTTGGGCGACGACACCACCATCACGCAGACCGGCGCGCGTTTGAACCAGCCGCGCACGAACTCGATGCGGGCTTCATCAACGCCGTCGTCGTTGCGAATGACATTAGCGATAGAGGCGCCGGCGCGATCGCGTGCTTCTCCGCCGATCACTACGAAGCGCCATGGCCCGAGTTTGCCGTGATCGGGCACGCGGCCTGCGAGTCGGATCAGTGCATCGATCTCAGCATCGCTCGGCGCAGGCTCCGCGAGCTGCATCAACTTGCTCGACCGCCGCCGCGCCAGCAGCGCCAACGTCTCGACGCTTTCCATCGCGGCGTTTGCGGGTTCGCTGTCTTGCGGCGAGGCCGGGATGGCGGATAGCGGCAGGGGCATTTCGTCTCCGTGGCGCGGGCGGTGGCGCGAGGCTAGACATCTAGGATGAGCAACGCCTGGGAAGAAGACGGCGATCCTTGGATCGTCAAGAGTGTGACGCGCGCGTTCGAGAACGATTGGTTCCGCGTTGACGCGCACGACGTGGTCCGGCCCGACGGCAGTCCGGGCGAATACGGTGTTATCCGCGTTCGCCGCCTCGCTGTCGGCGTGCTTCCGATCGAGACGGACGGGAGCGTGCATCTGGTGGGACAGTGGCGGTTTCCGCTGGGGCGCTATTCGTGGGAAATGCCAGAAGGCGGCGCCGAGCCCGGCGAGGATGCGCGCCTGTGCGCCGTGCGCGAACTCGCCGAAGAGACCGGACTGACGGCGGGGTCTTTGATCAAAGTTTTGGAGATGGATCTCTCCAATTCGCTGACCGACGAGAAAGCCGTGCTGTTCATCGCCACCGACCTGGCGGCCGGCGCCGCCGCACCCGAGGCCACAGAAGTGCTCAAACACCGCCGCGCGCATTTCATGGAGGTGTTGGCGCGGGTTGCCGATGGCCGCATTCGCGACGTGTTGACCGTTGCCGGGGTGCTGCGCGCCCACCACATGGCGGTGACGGGGCAATTGCCGGCGCCGCTGGCGGCGGCGATGCTCCGGCAGGGAGCGTAGCGACATGGCCGAGCCACGCGTGTTCGAGCAATCCGGCGGCGTCTGGTCGCAATTGCGTGTGGAAGCAGCGCAAGCGGCGGCGGAAGAACCGCTGCTCGCGTCCTATCTGCATGCCTCGATCCTGCATCACGACCGCATCGAGGACGCGCTTTCCTATCATCTGGCGCAGAAGCTCGGGCATGGCGACTTGCCGGCGCTGCAGCTGCGCGAAGTGATCCGCGAAGCCTACGCGTCGGAGCCGCAGCTGGCTGCGCAGGCGACGCGCGACATGCGCGTCGTGCGCGAGCGCGATCCGGCCTGCAGGAACTATCTGCAGCCTTTCCTCTACTTCAAGGGCTATGGCGGGCTGCAATCCTATCGCATCGCCAATTGGCTCTGGCGGCAGGAACGCGAAATACTTGCGTATCATCTACAGAGCCGCGTCTCCGAATTGTTCGCTGTGGACATCCATCCGGCGGCGAGGATCGGCGCCGGCGTATTCATCGATCACGCCCACGGCATCGTCATCGGTGAGACCGCCGTGGTGGAAGACGATGTTTCGATGCTCCACTCGGTGACACTGGGCGGCACCGGCAAGGAGGGCGGCGATCGCCATCCGAAAATTCGCCGCGGAGTCATGATCGGCGCCGGCGCGAAAGTGCTCGGCAACATCGAGGTCGGTGAGGATGCGCGCATTGCGGCGGGCTCGGTGGTGCTCGAAGACGTTGCGCCGCGCTGCACGGTGGCGGGCGTTCCCGCGCGGCCAGTCGGCGGTCCGTGTTGCGAAGGGGTGACGCCGGCCGAAGTAATGAACCAGCGGATCGAGACGGAGTGAAGCGTGACGCCTCAGCCGCCGGGCGGGCGCACTTGGTAGGTCGCGGTGTTGCCGATGGCCGTTGACGTGGCGCCGACGGTGACCGCGCCGGTCGAGCGGATCACGGACGACGAATAGACATCGCCAGCATTGCTCTGATTGCTCGACGCGGTGAGCGTCGGGCCGCCGGCGCCGCTCAAGTCGCAGTCATTGCAGAGGCCGCCGGTGATGCTGTTGCCGTAGGCCGCAGACGACGCGAGCGCCATGCCGCCATCGCCAGCGACCAAGGCGGCGTCGGCAGAGACATCGCCGGTGTTCGATTGGGTGACATCGAGCACCATGTCAGAGCCGACGTTGGACGCCATCGTCTGGTTGCCGACGCCATAGGCGCCGGCGGCGGCAAAGCCGGTGAATTCGCCGGAGAGCGTGACATAAGACGCGGCCGAGACGTCCGATGTCGCGTTCTGTTCGATGGCGGCGTTCACGTAACCCCATTGGTTGTCGATGGTCACCGAATTGGCGTTGGCGGTGGCGTTGCCGGAGACGTCGCCCGCTTCGCCGACATAGATGTCCGAGCGTGCGTCGACGCTGGCGCCCGTCGCGTTTTGCCGTGTGGCGTTGAGCACAGTCGCCGTTTCGCCGCCCACTGTGAGATTATTCGCGCTGGCGATGGCGCCCGAAACGGCCTGGTCGGCGACAACGCCCATGTCACCGGAGATGTCGGCGCTGACCGACCCCGTGCTTTCCTGATCCATCAGCAGCCGCAACTCGGCGTTCTGCGCCGAAACCGCGGCCGTGTTGCCGCTTGCGGTTGCGGAAAGACCGGTGGTGGCGGCGTAAGCGCCGGTGAAGTTGGTGGCAGCATTGGCGTCGCCGTGCGCGAGCTGTTCAGCCTCGATGTCGCTTGAGCCGTTTTCGATCTCGGCGGCGCCGCCATTGCCGACAGCGGCGGTCGTGATCGCTACGTTGCCGGTGGCGGTCCACACCGTGGCGTCTGCCGTCGCGCTGGTATCGCCGTCCATATGCTGGGTGCTGGTGAGCTCGGTGTCGTTGTCCCGCTGTGTAGTGTTGACGACATTGCCGCTCGCGACAGCCGTGGCGCCTGCATCATGCGTCCAGCCGGCTTCGACCTCGGTAACGGCGATCGCGTCGTCGCCATTGTACTGGTTGTTCGACTGCGCGTAGGCGCCCGGGGCGCTTGCAAGCGCCGTAGTGATGAACAGGGTAGTGACGGTGCGCATGAGCGGGCTCCGTTGGCGGCGCGCTTACGAGCGGCCGCGCAAGCCGGTGAAGTTTTCGTCGCGGCGCACGTTCCAGGCATCGGGACTGGCGCGCTGCTGTTCGATCGCGGTGGTGATGGCGCTTTGCGGCGCGACTTCGGCCGTTTGCGTGCCGCCCGGACCCATCGGGTCGCCTTCGGCCTGGATGGCGTCGGCGCAGACGGAACTGTCGGCGACATTGTAGAACCGGCTCATCACTTCGACGACGGCGCGTTCCACGCCCGCGCGGACCGCGAGCTGAACCGGCTCGAGCGCGCGTTCGCCGGCGGCGATATCGACGATGGTGTCGTCGAAGAAGGAGAACACGCCCGCGCGCAGTTCGCGGCCGATGATCTGTTTCTGATAGGAGATGACGTCCACGACCTCGAGCGTGCGCGTGTCGATCAGGCGGAAGTCGAGGGCGATGTTCATCACGTAGAGACGCGCGCCCAGGTTGCCGACGCCGTCGCGCGCATCGGTGTGGCCGCCCTGGGCGTCGACGCCCATCGAGCGGATGTTATAATTGAGTTCAGTGATGCCGCCGACGAAATAGAAGTCCGAGCCCGGCATTTGTCCGGCATAGATGCGGCGGACGTTCTCGTTGCCTTCCTGACCGATGAGGCGATTGTTGGCGTAGCGAAGTTCGAGTTCGGTCACGGACGTGTCGAAGCGCTCGACGAGGCGCGCGCCGGCCTTGTTGAACGCCGACATCGCCATCAGCGAAGCGCCTTGCGTGATGCGGCGGCCGCCTTCTTCCGAAACCGAGCCGGTGTAATCGAGGATGCGGCCGACGGCGATACGCGGGGCGTCGACGCGGTTGGCGCGGCCATAGGCGTTCAGGCAATCGAGCGCCGGGGTGTAGGCGGTCGGGTTGGCGGTGACCGGCGCGTCGCCGATGGGCAACGCATACATGCCGTCATTGCCGGAGTGGGGCGTCACGCACGCGGTGAGAGCGGTCGTGGCCGCGAGTATGGCGAGGGTCTTGAGCGCGCGCATTATTCGTCTCCGACGACGGCGGTGATGTCGCCGTTGTTGATCTGGGTCGAGTCCACGATCACCGTGTTGTAGTTGCCCTGGGTGATCACGTTGAGTTGGTTGCCGATCGCGCTCGATGAGCCGATGCCGGTGGCAAAGGAATCCTGAAGCCCGCCGGTCAGCGTGCCTTCGATCTGCATGCGGCCGTTGACGATGACCCGATTGCCGTTCTCGTCGCGGGTCGAGGGGTTGATCGGAGTGTCGAAGCTCTCCCAGCCCATGCCGAACCCGCCGGAGAAATCGCCGGCGCCGTTAGGAATCGGGTCAGCGTGAGCTGCGCTGGCGAAGGCGAGAGCGCCGATAATAATGAACGTGCGCACGCGATGTGCTCCGCTAAATTCGTTTGCGAAGCGAGAAAGCAACGGGCGTGCCATGGTCACGCGAGTTCTTCTGACGCGAAATCGCCGCTGGCGTGATGAACCGAGCGAGCGATAGGAGATCGAACGTGCCGGAACGGCGCGAGGAGGCCGACTTGGAGGAGCGCGATAGACCGCCGACGCCACCGGTCGTGTGGCTGTTAACCGGCTCGCTCGTGGCTGCTTACGCCGCCTATCTCGCAGCGCCGGCGGACGGGCAGCGTTTCGCCGAGTACACGTTTGGGTTAATCCCGGAACGCTTTCACGCAGAGAAACAGTATCGGTTCGAGCACTGGTGGGGCGCGCCGGCGGCCCTGCTGGGACATGCGTGGCTGCATCTTGGCTGGCTGCATTTGGGCTTGAACGCATTCTTTCTGTTTGGAACGTCACGCCTGGTTGCGCTGCGGTTGGGAGCGGCGCGCTATCTGCTCGTTTACATCGCCGCCGTGCTTGGCGGTGCGGCGCTGTTTCTCGCGTTCAACTGGAATGAGCAGAATATCGCCGTGGGCGCGTCAGGCGGGGTCTGCGGCATGTTCACGGCGTTCTTCTTCGCCACTCGTCGAACCTGGCGCGACGCGCTCGCGGACCCTCGCCTGCGCGGGTCGCTGGGAGCGCTGGTGCTGCTTAATGTCATCTTGATGGGGATTGCGTCCGAGGCGGGCATGCTTCGAATTGCGTGGGAAAGCCACCTCGGAGGCTTCATAGGCGGCGGCTTTGCTTATGCGCTGCTGCAGCCGCGCGCACGCGGCCCGTGGGGCTAGAGCCAACTGAGGTCGAAGCGTTCGCCGTCGATCATTAGCGCGCGCAAGCGGGCGCGGCCATCCCGGCCGACGGACAGGATTGCAAAAGCGCGGGTTTCTTCACCGGGGACCTGTTCGCGAAGCACGCGCTCGATTCGCTCGGCGTTGGATTGGTTGATGTGGAAGCGGTCGACGCCGAGATCGAGCGTCAACCATCCGGGCATGGCCTCGACGCCATCTTGTGGCGGCGTGGGCGGCGAGCAGGTGAAATTGCCTTTTACTGGCAGCGAGCCGATGCGCTGCGCTTCTTCGCGCGACAACGCCCCACCAGCAGCGACGTAGATCTCACCTTCACGCCGTAGCGCGACCCATTCCCAGTCGCCGGCTTCGGGGCAAACCTCATCCGGTTCGAGGCGATCGGTAAAGTTAAGCGCAACGTAGTGGCCGGAGAGGATGGAGCGCGGATCGACCGCCTCCATCGGAAGGGTGATCTCCTGGCCGCCCTCGCGCACCAAGCCTTCGTAGATAACGAGGCCAATCAGCGCGGCGGCGCAGAGGCTGGCGACAGCGAGAACGCGAATCGGCGCTGCGACTTTCATCCGACGCTCTTTCTGTTGCGCAGCGCGAGCCCAGCGATCAGCGCGACGATGGCGCACACCAGGAAGACGCCGGCGGCGGCGAGCAGGTCGAGTCCGAGATCGGTCAGCAGCGCGCAGATGGCGACGATGATGCTTAACACGCCTATCGCAGTCACGAGAGCCTGGCGGTCGAAGCGGCCAAGCGCGATGACGCCGCCGGAGGCGGCAAGCCAGACGATGCGATGGGCGACGCCGCCGCCGCCGGCCTGGTCGCCGAACCAAGGCAGATAGCCGGCGATGGCGAAGAAGATGAGGGCGCCTGCCGTGAACCAGCCGTAGAACACGCCGGCGAAGGCGCGCTCTTGACCGCGCAGCCAGCGCGCACCCGACGCCATGGCGCCAAGCGCGATGGCGAGGAAGAGGAAGACACCGGCTTCGGCTTCGGTCTTGGCCGCAAACCAGGCGAAGCAGTAGAGGATCGCCAATGCCGAGGCGTGCGCGAGCGCCGCCGAACTCCAACGCAGCGCAAGGTAAGCGCTGAGCGGCGCGGCGATCAGCATCCACGGCGCTTCCGAGTCGACGCCGGCGAACCATTGGCGGTCGGTGAAATCGCCGAGCGCAATGAAGATGAGGCCGACCAGCGCTGCGCCTGCGGAGCGCCCGGCTGCGGCGAGGGCAAATCCCGCAACGCCTGCTCCGTAGGCGGCGCTGCGCGGATCGCCGGCGATGTCGAAAATCTGGCCGGTGAGACCGATCGAGGCGGCGAACACCAGCACTGCAATCGTGAGCAGAATGTTGGCGAGCGTCGGCCGCTCCTGACGCGAGGCCCAGGCTGCGCCGCCGGCAAGGCTCAAGAACGCGATCAGCAGCACCGCGAAGCGCACGAGCTTCGGCGTGATGTCCCAATTGGCGGCGACGAAAGCGATGATGGCGATGCCGAGCAGAACCCCGCCCACCCAGGCAAGCGCTGTTGCGGCATCCATGCGCCGTGTTTCGGGGATCGTCGCCAGGATCGCAGCGCGCTTGTCGGCGTCGACGAGGCCCGCGCCGATCCAGCGATCGAGATCCTGTTGTACACGGTCCTTATAGGCGGCCATGGCCCGTCCTGTATTCGGTTGCGTGTGGATTTACCAGCCGGTGTCTGCGACCGCTGAAACACAGCTGCAACAAAGCCTTCGCACTTTTGCCGCTCGCCACTCGGGAGGCGACGAATGAACATGTTGGCGTTTTTCGCGGCGCTGGGGCTCGTTGGCTGCGCTGCGCCTACAACTATGACCGCCTTGTCGATTGATCTGCCGAGGTCGGTGGAGACGGTTCGTGGTGATGTCGGCGAGCGGGCCCATGAAATCCTTCGGACGGCGGCTGCTGCCGGCTTTAGCGGCGCCGCGATCATAGAGATCGACGGCGCAATCGTTTTCGCCGGCGGTTATGGTTGGGCCGACCGCGAAGCGCGCCAGCCGTTCACGATCGACACGGTCGCGCAGATCGGTTCGATTACCAAGCCGTTTACGGGCGCGGCAATCGCCGATCTGGTGCGCCGGGGTTTGGTCGATGTCGACCAGACCGCAGGCCACTATTTGCCTGGTGCTGCGGAACCCGGCGCTTCGGTGACATTGCGCCAATTGCTCTCGCATCGCTCGGGCATGCGCGAATATTGCGGCGACGATTTCGATGCGCGATCCGCAGCGGAAGTTAGGAGCGTGTGCATGGCGCTGCCGCTGGATCAGCAACTCGCCGATAGCGAAGGCGCAGCCTATTCGAACGTGGGCTACAGCGTCCTCGGCGCGATCGTTGAACGGGTGTCGGGCGAGTCGTTGGAGGAGTACGTCGCCGCTCGATTGCTTGCGCCGGCTGGAATCGGGGAAGACGGGTACGGACTTGGTCGCAATCAGCGTCGCAGACTGGCTGCTGGGTATATGCAAGGCGTGCGCAATGCGCCGATTTCCGAGCGTATCGCGGCGATGGGCGGAGATTACTGGAATCTGAAGGGCAACGGCGGAATGCAATTGTCGGCGCGCGCCATGTATCGCTGGCATCAAGCGCTGACGTGCCGCGCGCCGATGGATCCGGCGTTGCGTGAATTGATCTTGCATCCGATTGTTGAGCCTGGCGGTAACCTTGAAGCGGGGCGCGGTACGCTTGTGTCGTATGGCTATGGCTGGGCGTTCCGCACGACGCCGAACGGCGCGCCGTTCAAACAAGCGCACGGCGGCTCAGACGGGGTGTTTCTGGCGCAGTACATCTGGCGTCCGTACGACCGCGTTTTTCTTTATGTGGTGGGGAATATCGGCGAAGACGACGTGCGGCCGACCACGGTGGAGTTGCGCCGGCTGATCGGCGATTCTGTGCAGCTGACCGATGCGGATATAGCCGGGCGCGCCGATCCGTGGCGCTGCGCTGGCTGAGAGGGTGCTGGCGAAGATCGGGACGGGTGTTCGCGCTTGAAGCGCGCGCACCCAGGGCGCTAGTTTGCCCTATCTGGTGTGTCCAGGAGTAAGCCCATGCTGATCGCGCATGTGATCCGGGATAAGGGCGCGGTGGTGCATACGCTCGCCGCCAGCGCGACGCTCGAAGACGCGGCTCGAGAACTCAATGAAAAGCGAGTCGGCGCGCTCGTCGTGATTGATGCGGATGGCGCGATCATCGGCGTGTTTTCGGAGCGTGATCTGGTGCGTGAAATCGGGATGCGCGGCGCCAGGGCGCTGCAGGACGACGTCGCTAGCGCGATGTCGCGTGAGGTGATTACCGCACATCTCGATGAGACCATCGATGATTGTCTGGCCCGGATGACGGACCGGCGCGTGCGCCATCTGCCGGTGCTGGAAGAGGTGCGTCTGATCGGGATCGTCTCTATCGGCGACTTGGTGAAGCACCGGATTGCCGTCGCCGAAGCTGAAAGTGCGGCAATGCAAGCCTATATCGCCGCGCAATAGCTGTGATTTTCACCTTGAATTCAGAGGTGTGGGTCCCATTTAGGGCAGCTATCGGCGCTCCTCATTTGGCTTGAAGCCTCAGAGGCGAATCGATAGGTTAATTCGTTGCGGCTCCCGAACGTTTCGCGCGGACAGCGCAGGGCTTCGGGCGCGCGAAAATCAAGCTGATTTTCTTGGTGTTTTTCGGAACGCTGGGAAATGCGTTTTTTGCGCGAAAAGGTCGTTGACAGGCCAAAGGCGCGCGCATAGAAACCGCGCCTTCCGCCGGGACCTGGAACGGTTTCGGCCCGCTTGTGTCGGGCTTCGGCTCCGCGCGCGCGGGCTCAGGAAAGTGTCCCCTCGAGGGCGGTTTTCTGGGTGGCGCTCTTTGACATTGTGATTTTGGAGAAGGGAAACGCAGGCGGCGGCGTGCTGCGGCCCCGGACTTGATCCGGGGCAAGCGACGCTGACGGTTATGCGTTTTCTGGAACTATAACTG